>JAKVCX010000004.1 GCA_022448525.1 Tenacibaculum sp. | reverse complement strand
GCTGGTCCTTGAATACCTTGTGGTCCTGTAGGTCCAGTTGCTCCGTCAGCACCATCTGTACCATTTGTTCCGTTTGTTCCTGCTGGTCCTTGAATACCTTGTGGTCCTGTAGGTCCGGTTGCTCCATCAGCACCATCTGTACCATTTGTTCCGTTTGTTCCAGCTGGTCCTTGAATACCTTGTGGTCCTGTAGGTCCTGTTGCGCCGTCAGCTCCATCTGTACCATTTGTTCCGTTCGTACCTGCTGGTCCTTGAATACCTTGTGGTCCCGTAGGTCCGGTTGCTCCGTCAGCACCATCTGTACCATTTGTTCCGTTGGTTCCTGCTGGTCCTTGAATACCTTGTGGTCCAGTAGGTCCTGTTGCACCTTGAGCTGCTATATCTGTTAAAGGAACTGAAAGAGTTCCATTTGCATCTGTTATTTCTAAATTTCCTCCGTTAACTCTAAAAGATAAGTTAACCTCATTTCTAGGATCTGAATCATTATCATTTATCAAAGAAGATAAATCGACAGAGTTTCCATCCGAAATAGTTAAAATATTCGTATTAGGGTCGAATCCTAATTGTTTATTTCCTCCTGTTTCACAAAGGCTTATCCATGTTGTACCATCATACTGATAGACACAACGAACCTCTGTATTGTAGACGATTGCTCCTTCTAAAGGAGTAATGCTATTCATTTGAGCTGTAGTAACTCTTGTTAATACGAAAGCTTTATCGGTACTTTCTAATTCTAAAAGAGAGCTAACATCAATAACATCTGGGTTATCTCCAACTTTTACCTGGGAGTAACCTAGGAATCCGATAAAAATGATGAGTAGGGTAATAATTTTCTTCATAAACGGGGAAATTTTACTGTTAAAAGTAATAAATACGTTTTTTATTAGGACACACGCGCTAAAAAATAGTCACAAAATCTCAATAAAAGTGTTCAACCTTAGATTAAAGGTCGATTATCTTCTTTCATTGAAGTTTTTTTATCGATGAAATGTAATTCCTTAATTCTAACATTTCACCAATAAAATTTTTAACGCTTTTATAGGGGATATTTTTGGTTTTATGGTTTAGGGTGGAAATTTGAAACAACGATTTCCAGTGATTTCTGATTTCTTTCAGAGCATTAAGATAAGTAAAATTTTCCGCATCGTAAATATGGGTAGGTTCTGCGATAATTCCATTTATTTCTAGGACCTTATAATTAATACCATTTTCAAGCTCTTTAAAGTTATTATATTTGATATCGACTCTACCATAATACCAACCGTCAATGGCATGACTAAGGTTATTGAATGTTTTGGTTAATTCACTTGAAATTAAATGATTACCGTTTATAAATTGAGTTCCTTTAGAATGATTTCCGATAACGCTTAATTTAAATTTTTTATCTTTTTTAGGTATTTCATCTAACTTTTTTTTATGAATAGATTCGAACAAATCGAAATATAATTTGGCTCGTTTATCATTTAAAATCAAATCTTTCAAAGTTGTTTTTCCATCACCAATGACAGAAATAAATTTCTTTAATGTTACTGAACTTATTCTACCTTCTTTTTCATTTGGGTTTCTATGATAAAACACTCCACATTCGTTTTCATAATCCAAAAATTCTTGAATGATAATATCAATAGGGTAGGACTTTAGGTATTTTATTAAATCTTCACTAGAATCAATTTTTTTAACTAATAATCCTCTAAAACCAATATCGGGTTTAGCTATTAATGGAAATTCTATTTGTGCTTCTTTAATTCTTTTAATGACATTTGAAAAGTCAGAATCCGCTTTAACTAAAATGGATTTAGGCCTGAATTTTTCTGGAACCAATTGTATGGTTTCATATTTACTTTCAGTTCCATTACCGGAACTTTTAATTGCTGGATTTGCTGCACTAAAAAAAGCCGCATGCTTTGCTCTAAAAGCTAAATAAAAAGCATATGGTAAGTTTGGGATATAGAACATAGAGGCTGGCCAATATTCCCAATTAATGTATTTTTCTATGTTGATTTTCTTTGACAAAATTTATTTTTCAAATAAATAATTTAACAATGTTTTAAAAGACTTAAAACCAAAATAGACTGTAAATAAAATTAGAAATATTGAAATTCCTAACACAGTGTAGGCTATTAAAATTTTCGGCATTTCTTTAAATGTTCTGAGCATTCTAAACGCTAGACTCAACATTAATGGAGAAACCATTAATAACAATAATAGAATAAGAAAGTTTTTAACGGGTTTATCGTAGGTCTTTTCAGTCATTTTTGAAATTTTTAATTACGTCTCGTACACTTCCGTATTTTTTTAGTAAATCTTTTGCAGTTTTTTGGTCTATATTTAATTCAGAAACTAACATTTTTTCTCCACGATCTACTAATTTATTATTTGATAGTTGCATATCTACCATCTTATTCCCTTTTACTTTTCCAAGTTGAATCATTGTGGCCGTAGAGATCATATTTAGAACTAACTTTTGAGCAGTTCCAGCTTTCATTCTTGAGCTTCCAGTTACAAATTCTGGTCCGACTACTACTGAAATAGGAAATTTGGCTGTAAGTTCTAATGGACTTTTTTCATTACATGTTATACAACCTGTGTTTATGTTATTTTCATTACATCTTTTCAAGGCATTAA
Organism: Tenacibaculum sp.; assembly: GCA_022448525.1. Taxonomy (GTDB): domain Bacteria; phylum Bacteroidota; class Bacteroidia; order Flavobacteriales; family Flavobacteriaceae; genus Polaribacter. The sequence goes on along the minus strand of JAKVCX010000004.1, from coordinate 849,674 downwards.
TAACATAAGGAGTTGTTCCTGATGCTGCAATTCCAACTACAACATCATTTTCATTAATATCATAGGCTTGTAAATCTTTCCAACCTTGATCTTCAGAATCTTCAGCAAATTCTACCGCTTTTCGAATTGCAGTATCTCCACCAGCAATTAATCCAATCACTACATCATGAGAAACTCCAAAAGTAGGAGGACATTCAGAAGCATCAACAATACCCAATCTACCACTAGTTCCTGCGCCTAAATAAAATAATCTACCACCAATTTTTAATTTTTTAACTATGATATTGACGAGTTTTTCTATTTCAGGAATTGCCTTTTCTACAGCTAAAGGAACCGTTTGATCTTCTCGATTTATGTTAGTCAATAACTGATTAACTGACATTTTTTCGAGATTATTGTAGTGCGAGTCTTGTTCTGTGGTTTTGATAAAATCCATTCCTCAAAGTTACAATTAATTATGCTTTAGTAAGTGACAAAATCTAAATTCTGGTGTCATAGAATTGAACTAAAAATAAATAAAGAAATGGAAACTTTAACACAATCATTATCAAATTTTTATAATTCTATTGCAACAGGTTTTGGAGATTGGGGACTAAAATTATTAGGAGCATTTGCTGCATTAATATTGGGTTTATGGCTTGTTGGAATGATTATGAGAGGTGTATCAAGACTCTTTGAAAACAAACATGTTGATGAAACTTTACGACCTTTTTTAACGACATTAATAGGTTTTGCTTTAAAAGCTCTTTTATTAATATCAATTGCTGGAATTGTAGGAATTCCTACTGCTTCGTTTGCAGCAGTAATTGCAGCTGTGGCGTTTGCAATTGGTAGTGCTTTCAATGGATCATTAGGTCATATGGCTTCAGGAGTGATGTTGTTAATTTTTAGACCTTTTAAGGTTGGAGATTTGATAAAAACAAATAATGCTTTTGGTTTTGTAAGAGAAATTTCTGTGTTTGTAACGGTAATTGAAACTTTTCAAAATGAAACTGAGATAATCCCGAATTCAACAATTACTTCTAATAAAATAACTAATTTGACAGCTATTGGAAATCTTAGGATAGATATGCCGTTTGCTATTAGATATGGTTCAGATATTGAAAAGGCAAAAGAAATTGTGTTGAATGTTCTTAAGAATGATGTTCATGTTTTAGAAGGAGATGGAAAAGCTCCTAGAGTTGCGGTAAACAATTTAGGAGTTAATAGTGTTGAGTTATTGGCAATGCCTTATGTTAGTTGTGAGAATTATTGGGATGTTTTTTGGGATACAAAACAAAAAATAGTGGAGGCTTTAGGAAATGCAGGTTATGAAGCACCACTTCCACAACGAATTGTAACCATGACAAAATAAAATCGTATTAAAAAAAGCCGGTAAATATTTACCGGCTTTTCTTCTTCTTATTTAAAATGATAATTTAAATCTCTGCTAGAATAGCATTTAAAGTATCGTTTGGTCTCATAAAGTTATCAGCTAATTCATCGCTAGGAACATAATATCCACCAATTTCAATCGCTTTTCCTTGAACTTCATTTAATTCGTTAACAATCTTATCTTCGTTTGTTTGCATTGAGTTAGCAACTGAAGTAAATTGATTTTTTAATTCAGCATTTTTATCTTGATTAGCTAATTCTTCTGCCCAATACATTGCTAAATAAAAATGACTACCTCTGTTATCTAGCTCACCAGATTTTCTAGAAGGAGATTTTTTATTGTCTAATAATTTTTCAATGGCATTGTCTAAAGTTTCAGCTAAAACTAATGCTTTGTCATTTTTAGTTGTATCACCTAAATGTTCTAATGAAACTGCTAAAGCTAAAAATTCTCCTAATGAATCCCAACGTAAGTGGTTTTCTTCAACAAATTGTTGAACGTGTTTAGGAGCAGATCCACCCGCACCAGTTTCAAATAAACCACCACCGTTCATTAAAGGAACGATTGATAACATTTTAGCTGAAGTTCCTAACTCTAAAATAGGGAACAAGTCAGTTAAATAGTCACGTAATACGTTTCCTGTAACAGAAATTGTATCCTGACCAGCTTTAACTCTTTCTAATGTATATTCGGTTGCTTCAGAAACAGATTTAATTAATATCTCTAAACCATTAGTATCATGGTTTGGTAAATATGTATTCACCTTTTTTATTAATTCTGCATCGTGTGCTCTGTTTTTATCCAACCAGAAAACCGCAGGAGCTTGCATTGCTTTCGCTCTAGTTACTGCTAATTTAACCCAATCAGCAACTGGAGCATCTTTTGTTTGACACATTCTCCAGATATCTCCTTGCTCAACAGAATGTTCGATTAAAGTATTTCCTTCGCTATCAATTACAGAAACTTTACCCGCTGCTGCAATTTCGAAAGTCTTATCATGAGATCCATATTCTTCAGCTTTCTTAGCCATTAAACCTACGTTAGGAACAGTTCCCATAGTTGTAGGATCAAAAGCACCATTCTTCTTACAGAAATCAATAGTTGCTTGGTATAAAGAAGCGTAAGAACTATCTGGAATCGTAACTTTAGTATCTTGTTGTTTTCCTTCCTTGTTCCACATTTGTCCAGATGTACGAATCATTGCAGGAACAGAGGCATCAATAATAATATCAGAAGGTACGTGTAAGTTCGTAATTCCTTTGTCTGAATTTACCATTGCTACATCTGGGTTGTTAGCATAAACAGTTTCAATGTCAGCTAAAATCTCTGCTTTCTTTTCAGCAGAAAGCTCCTCTAAATTACTTAATAAGTTTCCGAAACCATTATTTACATCAACTCCAATTTCTTCGAATGTAGCACCATGCTTTTCAAACAAATCTTTAAAGAAAATACGAACTGCATGTCCAAAAATAATTGGATCAGATACTTTCATCATTGTTGCTTTCATGTGTAATGAAAACAATACACCTTTATCTTTAGCATCTTTAACTTGCTCGTCTAAGAAAGTTAATAATGCTTTTTTGTTCATAACAGAAGCATCGATGATTTCTCCTGCTAATAATTTTGTACTTGCTTTTAAAACTGTTTCATTTCCATTAGCATCAGTATGAACGATTTTTACGTCAGTTGCATTTGGAACAGTAACAGATTTTTCATTGTGAGCAAAATCTCCTTCGCTCATTGTAGCTACGTGAGTTTTAGAGTCAGAACTCCAAGCTCCCATAGAATGAGGATTCTTTTTTGCGTAATTTTTTACGGCTTTAGGAGCACGACGATCTGAATTACCTTCACGTAAAACAGGATTTACCGCAGAACCTTTTACCTTATTATATAGAGCTAAAACTGCTTTGTCTTCATCTGTTTCTGGCTCTTCCGGATAATCTGGAAGATTGTAACCTAAAGCTTGTAATTCTTTTACAGCTGCTTTTAACTGAGGAACAGAAGCACTAATATTTGGAAGTTTAATAATGTTTGCCTCAGGCTTTGTAGCTAATTCACCTAAAAATGCTAATGCATCTTCAACTTTTTGATCTTCGGTTAAATAATCAGAAAAGTTCGCAAGAATTCTTCCTGCTAGTGAAATATCTTTAGTTACAATTTCTATGTTAGATGATTTTGTATATGCTTTTACGATTGGCAAAAACGAACGAGTAGCTAATGCTGGAGCCTCATCGGTTTTTGTGTACATAATTTTTGCAGTTGTACTCATATATTAACTAGTTATTTTGTTTGAAGTGGTGCAAATTTACGTATTACAAATGGTTTTTGAAATATTAAATTTTTATTAAAATCAGTGATTTGTTGAAGATTCTTGAATTTTTGGTTGAGAGCAAAAAAAAACGATGTTAAATTAACATCGTTTTTAAATATTTTGTGCAAAGAATTAATTTCTTCTCTCTTTAATTCTTGCTTTCTTACCAGTAAGTCCTCTAAAGTAGAAAATTCTAGCTCTACGTACTTTACCTTTTTTATTGATTTCAATTTTTTGAATTGATGGTAAGTTGATAGGGAAGATACGCTCTACACCTACAGTACCTGACATCTTTCTAATAGTGAAAGTTTCAGAAGATCCGTTACCTCTTTTTTGAATTACAACTCCTCTAAAGAACTGAGTACGAGTTTTGTTTCCTTCTTTAATTTCGTAGTATACAGTAATTGTATCTCCTGCTGCGAATTCTGGTAAATCGTTTTTAGTTACGAATTCGTCTTGAACAAATTTAATTAAATCCATTATTTCAAAAATCTTTGAGATTTTACAAAGCAACATTCACGATTCTCGTCAGAGGTTGATTTTGCGTGTGCAAATATACTATGTTTTTCTAAAATGGAAAATAAAATATTCAATTAAATTTATGTAAATAATTCAGAAAAGCAGTTTACTAAATTATTGATTAATAGTTAATAAGTCTAATCATCGATAAAGATTACTTAAAGCCTAGTTAAAGCTTAGTATATGTGACGAAAATATATTTCAAAGCTAAACAAAACTATCGATGGACAACGTTATAAAAACTACGCAAAAACCTTTACAACTTTGGTTAGAAAAGATATTTAGAACAATTAATTCACATATTAAAGTGATACGATTGGAAGTTTTTGTGACTTATTTACTCTTTTTTATTTTGTCTCTTGTACTCGTTAGTATTTACAATAAATCTGATTTACACTTAACATTAAATAAATATCACACAGGTTTCTTTGATTGGTTTTTTAAATATTCGACGCATTTAGGAGATGGAGCCATGTTTGGAGTTTTGGTTGTAATTTTCTTTTTCATCAATAAAAGAATGTCTTTAGTATTTGGAATTGGAGGATTATTAACATTACTGTTTACTCATTTTTTCAAGAAAATCATATTTAAAGGAATCCCTAGGCCAGCCGAGTTCTTAGGAGTAGAAAATTTGCATATAATAGATGGAGTAAAAATGGCTTTTTGGAATTCTTTCCCATCTGGACATACAATGACAGCATTTGCAATTTTTGCAATTTTATGTATTTATTTCCGAAGATGTGTTTCACAATACCTTTGGATAACTCTTGCAATGATTGCTGGAATGTCTCGAGTATATTTATCTCAGCATTTTCTTCTCGATATTTTCGTCGGATCAATCTTAGGAATTGTTATTGCTTTTATAAGTATGAGTTTATTCTTCCCTGAAAGAAAACGAGTTCATTAATGAATATTTCCTATAAACAAAAAGTATTAGTCTTAATACTTATAAGTGTTCTGTTGCGATTATTTTTAGCCGGAGTATTGGAGTTTGGAAATGATGAAGTGTATTATTGGTTATACGCCAAATATCCAGATGTCAGTCACTTTGATCATCCATCGATGGTAGGTTTTTTTATTCAATTTTTTACAGGAAACCTTTATTTTGATTCTGAATTGGCAATTCGGTTAGCAGCCATTATTCCTTCCGGGCTAAGTATGTATGTTGTCTTCTTGATTGGTTCTTATATCAAAGATTCTCGAACAGGATTTATTTCTTGTTTGCTTTATTGTCTCAGTATTTATGGATTTGTTATCGCTGGAACTTTTATTTTACCAGATTCACCTTTAGTACTATTTTGGTTATTAAGTTTTTACTTTTTCATACAAACAATTCCCAATACACCTGAAAAAAAGTATCATGTCAAGTTATTACTAGGATTTTTGTTTGCTGGACTTGCTATTTATTCCAAATATCAAGCCGTTTACATATTGTTTGGGGTTAGTGTTTATGTTTTATTTCGTAATCGAAAATGGCTAAAAAATGTATTCTTTTATTTAGGATTCATTTTTCCTTTGATAGCAATTACTTTAGTTTTTTATTGGAATTATACAAACGACTTTATTAGTTACAAGTTTCATGGTAATCGTGTTTCGTTTTTTAGTTTACAATTCAATAAGAATTCATTTATTCGAGAAATACTTGGACAATTTATTTATAACAATCCATACATAGTAATCACGTTAGTATTAATGTTAATTGCTATTTGGAAGAAGAAGTTTCATTTCCGTAAGAACTACATAACATTCTTTTTTTATTGTTCGTTTCCATTAATTCTAACTACTATTTATTTATCAATATCCAGAAATACATTACCACATTGGTCTGGAGTGAGTCATTTAACATTGTTGCCATTATTAGCGGTATTTCTTTCGGAAAGATTGAAGAATATTACGAAGAACTTAAGTATTGGGATTGTAATACTTTCTGTACTAATGATAACAACAACTTTTGTGATTAATAATGGATTGTTTTTACCAGAAGAGAATTCAATTCAAAAAGAAAAACTGGGAAGAAAAGATGCTTTGTTAGATATGTATGGTTGGAAACAAGCATCAGAAAAACTTACTCAAGTTTTTAAAGAGGAATATGTTTCAGATTTACCAATCATCTCGAATCGATGGTATCCTGCAGCACATATAGATTATTATATAGCAAGACCCAATAACATGAAAGTGTATGGTGTTGGTAATTTAAATGAAATTCATAAATATTATTGGATCAATCAAACATATTATGAATTAGGTGATGAAGTTTTATATATAACAGATAGTCGGAATTTTAAAAATCCTAAAACCTTATTTGAAGATCGTTATAGTAAATTCAATTTACTCCGGACAGTGCCAATTGAAAGAAGGGGAGTAGTGGTTAAATATGTTTTTCTTTATAAACTTTCTAAGGTTTAGCTTTATAGTTTTCGCAAAAATAAACCCAAAACTTTCTAACTTTTCGTCCGTTTTTAGAAATAATTATTGGTTCAAGTTCAGTGCATCGTTCAAAATAAGGATTTACTAGAGGAAAAATATGACCTCTTTTATCGTCGTTTTTAAAACGTTTATCAGAATCTACAAAAATTGCATTTTTCCCATTTAAAGTTTTAAAATCATCTCCTAAATAATTATAATGCAAAGCGTGTAAACCAATTATATTTCTAGCAAAAACTTTATCTTCCATATAAAAGTTAAGCGCTGCTGTAGTTTTATATCCGTCATCTGCAAAGACGAAAGTATTAGGATGCTCTTGTTGAATTAATTCGATTTCATTTGCTAACTCTTTCCATCCAACCCAAGTATCGTCACTTTTTATAGGAACTACGTAAAACAAAATTTCAACGCACACTAAAAGATGAATTACAATAGAAAAAATAACTTGACGATTTACCCATTTTTCAGAAATGAAAATACTCGTAATAATAATTCCTGTAATATAAGAAGGCATCAGCCAATTTAATTTTACCCAGTAAATTGGAGTTAATGATAAAAAACCTAAAAATGTTGGGATAAAGAATGCTAAAAGAAATAAAATCTTACAGCTAGGTAATTTAAACTTGGTAAAAAAACGTTTTGTGTATTTAAAAGTAAATATCAGAAAAGCACTAAATAATATTGGTAGTAACAGTAATAATTGATGACCTAATGCTCCAAAGAAATTTTTGGGTTTAAATTTTAATTCCGACATATTCGAGGCTCTTTCCGAAGATTGAAAAAGAAAAGACGCAAATTCGTTTTCATAATTCCAGTACCAAACAGGATATGTCATAAATACGGCAATACACAATGAAAATATAAGCCAAGGTGAAATCAACAGTTTTCTGTAGTTCGGAGAAAAAAGGAGGAATAAAATTAATCCGATTGGTAATAAAAGAGCAGTGTATTTACTATCGAAAGCTAATCCCATAGCTAAACCTGCGTATATCCAAGAAGCCTTTTTATTTTCAAAAATTGCTCTATAAAGGAAAAGAACACTTAAAGTCCAGAATAGTAATAAAGGAACATCTGGTGTTGAATTAAATGAAAGAATTGAAATAAAGAATGTTGATGCTATCAATATCATAGCTATATTCAATTTTTCTTTTGATAAGAAACACTCAGCAAGTTTGTAAAAACTTAGTAATGTTAATGAAGTAATAACAAAATCAGTAAGTTTTACAACAAAAACAGTTTTTCCAAATGTAAGTGTAAAAATTCGCAATAAGTAACCAATCATTCCAGGATGATCGAAGTAACACCAAGAAAAGTTTTCACCATAAAAATGGTAATATGCGTCTTGGGGCATTAATCCCATGAATGGTAAAAGTATAAAGCGAAATAATTGAAAACCTAGAACAATACTTAAAGCCGGATACTTCTTAACAAGCTCTAAAATTTTATTCATCTAATAGGTCGGGTCTAATTTCTTTAGTTCGTTCATAGGCTTTTTCCGAACGCCATTCTTCAATTTTTGGAAAATTTCCTGATAATAAAACTTCAGGAACTTTCATGCCTTCATACTCTGAAGGTCTTGTGTAAACGGGTGGGGATAAAAGATTATCTTGAAAAGAGTCGGTTAGAGCAGAGGTTTCATCACCTAAAACTCCAGGAATTAATCGAATTACGGCATCACATAAAACTGCAGCAGCTAATTCACCTCCTGTTAAAACGTAATCTCCAATAGATATTTCTTTGGTAATATATTTATCTCTTACACGTTGATCAACTCCTTTGTAGTGACCAGTAAGAATAATAATATTTTCTTTTAAAGAAAGAGTGTTTGCGGTAGCTTGATTTAAAGTTGGTGCATCTGGCGTCATGTAGATAATTTCATCATAACTTCTTTCAGCTAATAATCCTTCAATACACTTTGCAATAGGTTCTATCATTAAAACCATTCCTGCACCACCACCAAATTGGTAATCATCTATTTGTCGATAATTTCCTTGTCCAAATTCTCTTAAGTTGTGGAAGTGTACCTCAGCTAAACCTTTATCAATTGCTCTTTTCATCATTGAGTTCTGAAAAGGACTTTTGATTAAATCTGGTTCAACAGTAATTATATCTACGCGCATTTTGTAAAAGTACTTGTTTTTTAAAAATATAAGCAACAGCTTAAAAACGCAATAATAATAAACAATAATGAACATCCGGAATTTAATTCCTTCTTTTTTAATTCAGGATTTGGATTTATAGTTTTAATTAAACTAAAATCATTAGGGTTTATTGGAGCTTCAACAAACTCTTTATCTGTAATATTTAAAGGCTCATATTCATGTCCAATGGCAAAACCCAATTTGAAATTTTTAGAATTGTTTTCAAATGCAGCATACACATTATCTCCATCTTCGTCTAATTCAGAGACAAATAACATAATTCTTTCATTAATATGTTTAGAAGGAACTTCGTCATTTTCATTAATTGTCCAATATCCTTTTACTTCATTTTTAAGCGCATGATTTTCTCCCCAAGCTATATAGTTTACAAAGTATTTAAATCGTTCAAAATCTGGTACCTGTGAGAAGTTTATTATGTAAAAGTTAGTTTTTGTTTTGGAAGTGTAGATTTCAATGCCTGATGTATATTCTACATCGTAGTATAAATCGGCCATTTCTTGAATTATCTTTTCAAGCTCTATTATTTCTATCCTTGGAAAAAGGATGTACTTTTCTAAATTCATATTTTATATTTTTGCGGAAGTTATGAAAAGAATTACTGAGTTTTTAAAATATATTGCAGGTAAACTATATTCCTACATCACAAGATTTATTGATTTTTACAAAATCTGGCTTTTTGGGACTATTATAATTTGGGTATTTATAAAAGTATTTTCATTTATAATGTCCTTTTTGTTTGGTGTTGCTAAATAACTCATACCAAAAAAGCTCCTAATTAAAAATTAAGAGCTTCATATTTAGTTGTATGTTTTTTAACTTTAATAGGCTTTTACATCTCCCATACTTAATTCACCATTGTTACCAAATCGATGCATTTTAGGAAGTAGAGTACCGCTTTCTGTAGTAATCCAATCTTCCCAAGTTGAAGGAACTCCTTCCATTTTCATACTTGGAACATACATTTTATAACTTTTAGGTACATAATTTTCATCTAATATCCACAAATAAGAGTCTCCAGGAGTTGTTCCTCCAGTCGTATATTTTACTAATAAAGCTTCCTTGCCATCTACTTCCTTTACAGAACGTAAAATACCAGGTTCAAAAAGTTTGTGAGGTGCAACTAACCAAAAACTATCATTATTGAAGTAAGCTTCTGCCTTTTTAATTATATCTTCATTTTTAGTTTTAATTAGATTATCGTTAAAATAAATTGTGCTTTTCTCTAAATTGTTTGGATGCAAAATAACTTTTGTAGTATCCCACTTTACTTCAACAATATGATCTTTTTTATTCCATTTGTAAGACCTTCTTCCACCAAAACTCCATTCAATATTTTCTGTTGTTTTATAAGCATCGTGTTTAATAGCTTTTAAAATTTTACTAGCTAATGCATCTGCTTTTGGTGTAGAAGCTTTCGGATCTCCCATATTGATTGATAAATCAAATAAGTTTGCGGTATGCTTTGTAGGAAGTTTAAAACCAGCTTCCGTATCTTTCCAGTCATTCCAAGTTGCTTCAACACCACCAATTGGAATAATATTTGTCCACATTTTATAAGAAGTAGGGAAGTAGTTTTCATTTAACATCCACAAGTAAGAATCTCCTGGAGTTGTACCACCAGATGTATACGTTACCATTAAAGCATCTTTATCGTTTACTTTTACGATACTTCTTTCAACTCCGTTGTCCATTATTTTATGTGGAGCAATTAACCAGAAACTATCATTATTAAAATAAGCTTGAGCTTTATTAATCAATTCATTGTTAGTTACTTTTTCTCCTTTCACATAAACTTCACTTTGCTCTGGAGAATTGGTGTTTAATATCACTTTGTTTTCATTCCAAGAAACTTCAACTTTACCTTGTTGCTTGTACCATTTGTAAGAATTAGTTCCTCTAAATGACCATTCTAATAACTCGGCATTTTCAAAAGCTTCATGATTAATTGCGCTTAGCATTTTTTGAGCAAGTTCTTCGGCTTTCTCTCCTTTCTCTCCTGTAGGTAAGGCTTCATTTTTAGAAAAGAAGATTACCAGAAAAGTAACAACTAGTAATACAACTAGAATTCCTATTATTTTGAAAAATTTTCTCATGTTTTTAGTTTAATTGAGGATTAATTGTTTAATTCCTTTTGAAAGTTTTGTTGCAGCTTCAGGGTGATTTCTAAACCAAAGTTCTGGTTCAATCAATTCTAATTCTGCTATGGCTAATTTATTATCGTTATCTGTGAAAATATCAACTCTTGCATACATTGGTTTTTCTAAGCAAGCATTTACAGTTTTTTCAGCAAAAGCAATTTCTTCAGCTGTAGGTTTATAATCATGTACTGTTCCACCAAAATCGTCTTGAACTCTAAAGTCACCAGGTTTAGCAACTTTTAAAACAGCATGCGTAAACTCACCATTCATGATCATTAATGAAATTTCTCCTCTTTCTACTATATTATGTTGAAATGGCTGTAGGATATAGGCTTCCTCTGCGATTAATTCTTTAAATAATACTTCGTGTTCTTGAAGATTTTCTGGAGTTATTTTATAGGTATGTCTTCCGCCTCCAGAAATACATGGTTTTAAAACAAAGTTTGTTAAATTGTACTTTTCAGATGATTCTTTTAAATTGATGTTTTCTCCTTTTTCTACAAAATACGATTCACAAATATGAACTCCATTCTTTTGTAAATCGAGTAAATAGTGTTTGTCTAAATTCCAACGAATAATTGCTTCAGAGTTAATCAAAGTTGTCAATTTACTCACTTTTTCTAACCAAGATGAAAACTCATCGAAACGGTCGAAATAATCCCAAGTAGTTCTAAACAAAATATATTTTGTAGTACTCCAATCAAAATCAGAATCATCCCAAGATAAACGTATAACCCTTAGGCCGTCTTTCTCTAGACCTTTTTTTACTAAATCATCTTCTAATAAGACATTTGATATGTAATTATCAACTTTGGTTGGATTTACATATCTTCTTTCTGTAAGAATAACAATATCGTATTTTTTCATAATGTAAATCTACTTAATTTAGCAAAATGAATAGTGATAAATTAACTTATTTTACAATTGTAGTTTTAGCTTTATTTATGATTAGAAGTATTATTATTTCAAAGCTCATAAATGAAGAAAAAAGAGAGCTAGCAGAAGGACTTTCTAGAATAATTGTTTATGCACTTGTAATCATTGCTATGATACTCATTTATTTTACAAATCTATTTAGTTAGTTTTTAATAAACTAGGTGTTTTTTTATATCTCTTTATACTGTGTTCAGCCCAGTATTATACTATGTTTATAAATGATTTTAATAACATTTTTCTAACACTTTTTTCACATTTAAAATCAAGTATTATGTATAATTTCGCATCGTATTATTTGAATTTATGCCTCCCTCAAAAACAGCTTTAATTTTTAAAGCTGTTTTCTTTTTTTATAGTGATTTTACCTTCTTTCTTATACTATGTTTATAAATGTCATTTGTAGTAATTAAGTAACAATTTATTTACATTAGAAAACAGTCAATAAAATACATTTGCCGCCGTAAATAATTTGAGTTAATAACTCCCCTAATGATCAAAAAGATGACATCTATTATAGAGTCGTCTTTTTTGTTTTATTTATAAGATTGATTTATTTGTATCTATTGTAATGAACTTGAATATGTTCAGGAATATCTATAGTTGAAGGATAACCTTTATCTGGAATAGGTTGTTCTAATTTTTGTTTTACAGGAATAACTCCTGCCCAATAAGGTAACTGATAATCTTCTGGTTCATCATTTACGCCTTCTGCTCTAATTTTTGCAGAAGCTGAGGTAATCGTAAACTCAACGACCATTGTCCTGTCTAATTCTTTCTGATGCATTGGTCGCAATGTATCCCAATGATTTGGAATCATTTGATCAACAATATCCTTTAAGATGCTCGTTTTGTTATTATCGTCTTTTATTTCTTTTAAATCACCAAACAACGTCACAGAACGATAATTAACAGAGTGATGTAACCCTGAACGAGCAATCACCAACCCGTCTAAATGCATTATATTTATGGATGTTTTACCAGAATCTAAAACAGTTTTAAGCATCCTGTTTGCAGTTGATCCATGTAAATATATTTTATCATCTTTTCTCGCATAAGCCATAGGAATACTTATGGGATAACCATCGTAAATGTATCCTACTTGAGCTATAAATCCCGCGTCGAGAATTTCATTTATTACTACTTCATCATAAACAGCTCTGTTCGCACCTCGTTTAACTCTGTTTAGTTTTGTTTTTTCGAATTCTGCCATTTTTTTAGGTTGATATTGTTGTAGGTTTGTGTTCAATCTTGAAATTACATGAGTTCGCTATAAAGCACATTTTGTTTGCCTCTTCATGTAACTTATTTGCCAAATCGATTTTAGAAGCTTCCGTTATAGTGACTTTTGGATGTAATGTAACACCTGTGAATTTTCCACTTCCGTCATTTGCTTCTTCCATTATTCCGGTGACATTATCAATATATTCTGTAACAACTATTTTATGTACCGAGCATAAGTGTAGATACCAAAGCATGTGGCAAGATGATAACGAAGAAATGAAAAGATCTTCTGGATTATATCTTGTTTTATCTCCTAAGAATGAAGGATCGCTAGAACCTTTTATAACTTCATACTTTTCAAGAATTTGAATATCGTGATTTCTATTGTATTCGTTATATTTTGATGTTCCTGAACCTTCATTGCCCGTCCAAGTAATTTGTGCTTTGTAGTTGTGCTTTTTCATTTTATAGTTTTTTAGCTAGAATTGGATTATCATATCCTTTTTTACCAATTTGAAACGAAATACTTCCTACTTCTTCAAAATTGTTTTTCTGATAGAATTTAATAGCTTTAGTATTCTTAATGTATACAGATAACCACATTATATCGAAACCAAGTTCTTTAGCTTTATCTACAGTTTTATTTAATAAGTCTATTCCGAACTTTTGAGAAATAAACTCTTCAAGAACATAAATTCTTTCTAATCGACATATGTTTTGATTATGAATAAATTCAGAAGTAGCGTTCTTAACTAACTTAGCATAACCAACTGGAAAATTATTCTTGTAGATAAGGTAATAAATGTTGTTATCATCATTTAACTCTCTGGCTGTAGTTTCAAATGAAAATGCTCGATCTAAATAAGCATCCAAATTTGTTTTATCTTCAATATAACCTCCATGTGATTCTCTAAATGTAATTCGACCAAGTAAAGCCAATAAGGAAGCATCTTTTGATGTAGCTAATCGTATATCGTTAGTAATAGTTTCCATTTAATTTTATGAATTATAAACTTCTTTGTTAATTGGATATTCCATGTATTTAGCCGTATTTTCTATAATTTCCTTTCCATGTAATTTGTAAATAATATGAAATGATAAATCGATTCCTGCAGAAATTCCACCAGATGTGTAAGTCTTTTCATTAGCTTGTGTGAATCGCTTATCTTTAATTGGAATTCCAGACGGAACTAACTTTTTCATGTCATCGTAAACCTGATGATGGGTACAATAAGGATTGTTGTTTAATGCACCGATTAATGCAAGAAATCGAGATCCAGAGCAAATACTCATAGTAATTTCAGTTTCTTTATGTTGTTCAGCAATCCAATTAATTACTTCTTCATCTTTAATTACTTGATTGGTTCCATCTCCACCTGCTAAAATTAAAATATCAATTTTAGGACAATCGTTAAAGTCGTACTTAGGATTTACTGATAATCCGTTTACTGCTGAGATTGCCTTTTTTGTTTTAGCAATTGTAAATACATCAAATAATTCGAAATTATTTAATTCAGAAGTAACAGAGAATACTTCGAAAGGACCCGCAAAATCCAATACTTCTGCATTGTCAAAAATAAAAATACCGACGTTTTTTTTCATGTTGTGTGTGTTAGTCGTATCAAAAATAATATATTTATGGTGTATAGTTTTAGTCCAGAATAGATTTAATTAGTAGTCCAGATGTTTCCGTATAAAACAAGTTTAGAAATTGATAGAAAGAGCAAAGAACCTTTGTTTTTACAATTAACAAATCAGTTAATTAACTTAATTAAAGAAGGTAAAATTCCATCAGGTACTAAACTAATTGCAACTAGAGGATTAGCGGAACTACTCGGTGTACATCGAAAAACGGTCGTTGCATGTTACGAGGAATTGATACTTCAGGGTTGGGTAGAAAGTATTCCCAAAAAGGGAACTTTTGTTAATCGGAACTTACCAGATATTTTACCATTAGATTTTGATAATAAAAAAACAGTTAATGAGAATAAATTAGGATTTACTTTTTATAAGAATCCTGCTCTGCAAAGAACTTCTCTTACGAATGAAGATGAGGTTATGTACATCAACGATGGAATATCGGATACTAGATTAACCCCAGTAAAAGAAATTGCTAAAACATATCGAAGAATTGTTGATCGTACATCTATTTTCCCTCATTTATCTTATGGTTCAACATACGGGAATAAAAAATTACGTGAAGTTCTAGCGAATTATTTGAATTCTACTCGTGGTTTGAGTGTTACCAAAGACAATATTTTAATCACAAGAGGAAGTCAGAACGGAATTTATTTGAGTTCCCAACTATTATTTAAAGAAGGAGACATAATCGTGGTTGGAAAGACCAATTATATTTCTGCTGACTTAACTTTTTCCAATGCAAAAGCTGTAATAAAAAGAGTAGCGGTTGATGAATGTGGTTTAGTTACGGATGATTTAGAACGTTTATGTAAGAAAGGATCGGTTAAGGCAGTTTATGTTACTTCGCATCATCATCATCCAACTACAGTTACAATGTCTGCCGAAAGGAGAATTCATTTGTTAAACCTGGCTAAAGAATATGGATTTGCCATTTTAGAAGATGATTACGATTATGATTTTAATTATAATCATGCACCGATTTTACCATTAGCGAGTCATGATGCCAATGGAAATGTTGTTTATATTGGTTCGGTGTGTAAAACGGTTGCACCTGTTTTTAGAGTTGGATATTTAGTGGCTCCAAAATCTTTCATTGATGAAGCGGCTAATTTAAGACGAATTGTAGATAGACAAGGTGATGCTTTATTAGAATTAACCTTTGCTGATTTCATTCAGTCGGGAGAACTAGATAGTCATATTCGTAAAGTTTTAAAGGTTTATAAAAGTAGAAGGGATTTGTTTTGTAGGTTGTTATCAGAAAAGTTAAATAACTATTTTGAATTTGAAATTCCCAAAGGAGGGATGGCTGTTTGGGTCCATTTGAAAAATCAGTTTAAATGGAAAGAAGTCTCAGCAATAGGTGAGAAGTATAAGTTATCAATAGGAGATTATCAACGATACGATATTGAGAACACAAATCATAATTGTATTCGAATTGGATTCGCAACTTTTAATGAAGATGAAATCCATGAATTGATTCATCGATTATCTCTTACAATGAAACATCTGGAAAAAGTCTCTTAAATTTCTTGGGTAAATCTTTATTGAAATTCATTGGTTCATTTGTAATTGGATGAATAAAGTATAAAGAAGAAGCATGGAGATACAATCCATTTCCATATGAAATTTTACCTTCGATAAAATAATCTTTATCGCCTAAAATCGGATTTCCAATTTCGTACATGTGTTTTCTTAATTGGTGTCTTCTACCGGTTTTTGGATGAAGTTCAACAAGATTTAAGTTTTCATATTTCTCTGAGCTGATAGATTGTAAAACTTTATACTCGGAGAAAGATTCCTTTCCATCAATAGGTAAAGATATTTGACCTATACTTTCCATTTTTCCGATGGTTACAGCATGGTATTTTTTATGAATAATTTTATCTTCGAAAAGCTTTGCTAGTAAATGAGTCGTTTTATGAGTTTTACTAATTAATAACAAACCACTCGTAGGATAATCTAATCTATGAACAGCTCTCGGAACTACCGCATCGTTTTGAGAACTTGGTTGAATATTTTGTTCTAGAGCATTATTTATTGTTGCAAAGGAGTTTCCACTAACCACGATACCCGCAGGTTTAAAAATAATTGCTAAATAGTCATCTTCAAAAATGACTTCTAAAGGAAATATAAATTGTTTCTTCTCTTTTTGCTCTTCCTCAAATAACTCGATCGTTTCATCACCTTTTATAAGTAAAGCTGTCGAAGCAACTTCACCATTTACGAAAACAAGTCCTTTCTTAATGGCCTTTTTCATTCCTGATTTCGTAGGAATTGTTGAGAAAATACCAATTACATATTGTTGTAATCGAATCGGATTTTCAAGATGTTTTACTTTATGTTGCTCTCTTAGTTTCAAAAGATAGTTTTAAGGAACACAAATATAGATAGTAATTTCTCTTATTGTAACCTTTGATACGAAACTCTTTCATCTTCTTTTTTTATGCCAGTAAATCACTCTTTTGTTCCATTTTCCATGACACTTGTAACAATTATCTCTCAATAAGTAATCATTCATTTCTAATTTTGATATCAATAATACAAGGGAATAACCAAACTTTAATCAATTATCATGAAAACTATAGCGAATAAAATTAACGCAGTATTTCTAATTATAGGAGTGTTGTTTTTTAATTCAGGGAATGCACAAAAAGTTGAAAGTATTAGTCCGTCAAAAGGGGGAATTAGTGGAGGTACTACTGTAACTATTAAAGGAAGTGGATTTACAACTAAAAAGTTAGAAAGTATCATTTTTGGATCAACAGGAGTACTTGTTAGCAGTAATAATGTAAAATCAGATTCAATAATCGTGGTTAAATCACCAGTAAACGCTAATCCGCCACTAACAGGTGCTCCGGTACAAGTTGTGTTTAATGGAAAAACATGTACAAATAAGCCTAAATTTTTCTATCAATATCCTAGCGTAACTGGGTTTAGTCCAGATACTGTGTCAACCAAAGGAAATCAAATTATAAAAATTAAGGGAAGTTATTTCTCTGGAGCTAATTATGTAAATTTTGGTGCAGCAGGTAATCAACCGATAAATGTGACAGATACTTTGGTTACAGTAAAAACTCCTGCTCACGTTGCTAAAAGTGTTTCTGTGTCAGTTGAGGTACATGGATACAAGGCAAAAGCACCACAAAAAATAGTGTATTGGGATAAGCCAAAGAAAAATAAGAAGAAAACCATAGTCGGTTCTTATACATTATCTCTTGAAAATTTAACAGGGTTAGGTCCAAATTATAAAGTTTATGTTTTAGGATATAGTACAGGATCAAAAAAAATACTAACAGTAAATGCCGATAAACAAGGAATATTTACTAAAGTAACAAAGAAAAAAGGTTTTGTAGAATCTTACGAATTAGGAACTGATATTACAAGTATTCAGTTAAGTAATACCAATCCGATAATTGGAGCAAGGATTTATTTTTTTGTGGCAAATACTTCTAAAACGTATAAAGACAATTCAGGGAAGACAGGTAATGGTAACTTAGGCTTTTCCTACAGTAGTTATGGAGTAGCCGTAAATCAAGTGAGTAACCCTCCTCAATCTGATTTTCCTCAGTACAGTTATATTGAACCAACGTTTGAGTCAGGTCAAGGATTATTTATGGATGTTTCTATGGTTGATGGATTTTTCTTTCCACTTTCATTAATAGCGGAAAATGCTGCAGGAAATGAATTGGGTAGAGTAGGACAAAATGCTGGAATTAGTGCTGAACAAGTTTCAAATGCTTACAAACCATTTATGAAGAAGTATAACAATTCAACTGCTTATAATGATCTATCTGTAAAGGTTGATAAAAACCTAACAGTGTTGGTGAATCCAGGATTGTATTTAGCTAGTAAAACAAGTGCTTTAGAAAAAGTATTTGACGACGCACTGAATACTTTATTTACCGATGCTTCTTTAAATATGAATATTTGGCAAAAAGATAAAAATGGCAATCCGTATTTTTTTAATGTAAAACCAAAATCTGGTGTTACTTTTCCAGGGACCACAAATACACATGATGCTTTAGAATTTACAGCTTCTGGTTTATCTGAGAGCCTGTATGTTTTTAATCCTGTTGGTTTTTCAGTTGTTTCTTATGAAGATTCACAAACAAATAAAAGGTCAGTAATAAAAGGTTCGATTAAAAATAGTATACTAACATTTGAAACTCCATTACCAAGTTCTGTTGGAATTATTGAAGGAATGTATGTTAGTAATGCGAGTTGTAAATCCAATACATTGGTTACAATTTCTGGAATTACTAAAAATTCATTAGGAGAAATTGTTTCTTTAAATGTGAGTACTGCACCAAAATGTGTTATAAAAACTAAACAATTCAAATTTTCAAAAGCACCAACGAATTATTACCAATCATCAGGTCAAATGACATTTGCAGGAAGTGGTTTATTCGCTGATGGAGCAATTAGATATCCAAATAATGCGAATCTACAAGTTATTTTAAATGGTTTAGAAAATCAATTAAGTACTGCTTTAAATAGAGGAGTAGCTCTTACTAAAGCTGTTGGAAATGATGAAGGGAGAACAACGACTTTATGGGGAAAAGAGACTAGTTGGTATCCATTAGGAGTTACGCAAAATCTATTTTCATATTTTATGCATACTGCAACTGTAAAAGGAGTAAATATATTTTCTTTACCGGCAAAAGCTGCGAAATCTGCTCAAGGAACTAAAATGGCGCAAGCTTACGGATTCTCTTATGATGAAAATCCAATTGAATTTATTAAAACAAATCAACCACCAGTACCTTCAGAATTTACAGGTACTTATCCGGATGGAACAACACAATTAAAATTAGTGTTAGAACCATGGTTACATAAGAAAAAGAAGTAATTTTTACAAAAAGTAAAAACGAAGTTGATTCATTTCAACTTCGTTTTTTTATTTCAAACTGAATTTAGTTTATTTTTCGTTTTGATATCCTTTCGGTCTCTTAGAACGAATTGGAGCTTTTGGTTCTGGTTTTAATTGGAATTCATTTCCTTTTAATAAACGTAAAGCTTCTTGAACGGCTCTTTCTAATTGAGGATCATTTCCATTTGAAACCTGTTTAGGATGTTGGATAACTTCAATATCTGGAGCAACACCTTCACCTTCAACAGCCCATTCTCCGTTTACATCGAAAAATCCACCACGAGGTGCAACCATTCTTCCACCATCAATAAATCTTGGAGTATCCCAAGTTCCAACTAATCCACCCCAAGTACGTGTTCCTACTAACGGTCCAATTTTTTTGAATTTAAACATATATGGAAGTAAATCTCCTCCAGATCCAGCACGCTCATTAATAATCATAACTTTTGGTCCCCAAATTCCTGCCATTGGAGTAGTCCATGGTCTACGATCGTTTGCTTTACTATTAAAATATCCCATTAAATCACGTGACATAATATCAATCATATAATCAGCAGCAGAACCACCACCGTTATTTCTTTCGTCGATTACAGCACCTTTTTTATCTTGTTGAGAGAAGTAATAGCGATTAAAAGAAGTAAAACCAGCTCCTGAAGTATTTGGTACATATACGTAAGCTAATTTTCCGTTAGATAATTCATTTACTTTTCTTCTATTTCCTTCAACCCAATCAACAGTTCTTAAAAAACGTTCACTGAATGCTGGTTTTACTAAAATAGATTTAGCTCCATCTTCGCTAGGTTTAGAATTTACTTTGATATAAATTTCACGCCCAGCAGTTTGCTCTAACAATTGATAAGGATTCATATCAGTTGTCAGTTTAATGCCATTTATTTCTAGTAAATAATCACCTTTATTTACATTGATTCCTGGCAATCCTAAAGGAGCAGAAAGATTTGGGTTCCAACGTTCTCCTCTGTAGATTTTTGAAAAACGATACAAACCTTTATTTTGTTCTAAATCACACCCTAATAATCCTACAGGAACTCTATCTAGTCTAGGAGTGTCACCACCTGAAACGTAAGAATGTCCGATAGCAACTTCACCACTCATAATATCAACTACGTAGTTTAAGTCTGTACGATGCCTTACATGATCAATCCATGGAGCATACCATTTGTACACGTCATCCCAAGGTGCACCATGAACGTTGTCTACGTATAAAAAGTCACGCATATATCTCCATCCTTCTTTGAAAATCTGATGAGCTTCAGCTTTAGGATCGACTTTAATTTTAAGATTTGTTTTTAATTTTCCTTTAGCACCTTTTACTGGTGATTTACTACTTACAATACTCCAACTTCCGCTTTTGTAAATTAAAACAGAATTACGATCTTCAGTAGTTACCATTCCGCTAACACCTTTAGAAAATTCAGTCGCTTTTTCTTTTGTTACGTCATAAGAATGAACTGTTATTCCTCTTGAATTTGGAACAGCTTCGCTAACAAAAACTTTGTTTTTAGGACCTTTTAACAACGAAATATAATTTCTAGCAGGTAATTTTAAGGCAACAGCTCTGTCAAAAATCCCGTTTTCTTCAATAGTTACCGTAACTTTTTTACTATCCTTTTTAGCAGATTTCTTTCCGTCTTTTTTATCCTTTGCTTCTTTTTTAGATGAAGATTTTTCTTTTTTTACTTCTTCTTCATCTGTTTTTGGAAGGTTAGGAGCATTGTCTTTAGAGTTCAGTACCACGGCATACAAACTTCTAGAAACACTAGGGTCATAAGAACTCATATCTAACCATCCAGATTGTAAACCATAATCCGTACTAGCTAAAGTATAAATATATTTACCAGATGCATCCCAAACTGGAGTTATCGCATCGGCAATAGGATCTGTAATTTGAATTTTTTTCTTAGTACTTAATTGATATGCAAAAATCGATTTAAAATGACTGTCATTTTGTTTTGCATAAGAAATCCAATCACTATCAGGAGACCATTGTGGATTCATCGATCTGTTCGGGTGTGCGTAACGATCTGTATCAATTTTAGTTGTTTTTTTAGTTTCAATATTAATAATCCAAATATTAAAGTCAGTATCAGTATACGCAATATGTTTTCCATCAGGAGACCAATCTGGTCTGAAATAAAAGGTAGGATTTGGTAATGAAATGTATTCTTGGTTATTACCATTTTGGTCTGCCAAAACCATTTCATATTCCCCATTTTTATCAGAGAACCAAGCAACTTTATCTCCTTTAGGAGACCAAATCGGAGAACGATCGGCAACTCCAGGAGAATTTGTTAAGTTTCTCCATGTACCATTTTCTTTAGGAATTGTGAAAATTTCGCCTCTATATTCGAAAATTGCTCGCTTTCCTTTAGGAGAAACATTAGGATTTGTTAAGTTTCTTGCCGAAACATTCATCCAACGAGTTCTAGAGTAATTTAAATCTCCTTTTACATTAATAGGAATTTGTCTCGTAGTTTTTGTTTCAGGATTTAAAAAGTGAATATACCCGCCTTGTTCATATACAATACCGTTGGTGTTGGCATCTAAACTTTTTACATCAAATTTCTTATGAAAAGTAATTTGACGTTCTTGTTTTGTACGTATGTCATAAGACCAAATATTACTTGTATAATCTCTTTCCGATAAATAATATACAATTCCATTATGCCAAACAGGATCTAAGTGCCTTTCTTTATCCCTTTGTGGAGTAGTCTGTAATTCTTTAGATTTTAGATTCACAATCCATATTGGCATCGCTTGTCCACCTCTATAATTTCTCCATTCTGCATCCCAACTTGTAATTGGTGTATAGGCAATATATTTTCCATTAGCAGAAATTTCACCATAAGCGGCTCTAGGAATTCCAACATCTTCTGGCATTCCACCATCAGGAGAAACTTTAAAGAATTTATTTGTTTGTGTAGGTCTTGCTTCTCGACCAGATCTAAATAAAATTTTATTGTCAGAAGTCCATCCTTGTACAAAATCTCCCGAAGGATGATAAGTTAACCTTCTTGGTTCTCCACCTTCAGATGGAATTACGTAAACATCAGTATTTCCATCATATTGAGCGGTAAAAGCAATCATTTTACCATCATTAGAAAAATGAGGGTTTGATTCGTATCCATCATCACTTGTTAAGCGAATAGCATCTCCACCGTTTAGTGATGCTTTCCATAAATCATTAGCGTAAACAAAAACAACTTCGTTTTGTGATAGTGTAGGTTGTCTTAATAGTCGCGTTCCTTGTGCAATTGAAGTAAATGTAATACACAATGCGAACACGAAAGATATTTTTTTCATGTTATGTTTTTTGGTTAATTATCTGTGAAATAAAGGTAACCAAAAAGAAAAGTTAAAAACCTAAAGGTTATGTTAAAGCTAATGTTAAAAATGCAACTTAGTTGCGTTTTAAGCATTAGCTTTATTGTATTATTTAGCGAAAAGTTGGCTAATATCTTTAAACGCTTTAAACTCTAAAGAATTATTTTCAGGATCGTTGAAAAACATAGTTGCTTGTTCACCAACTTCACCTTTAAATCGAATAGTCGGTTCAATTACAAATTTAGTTCCTATGTTTTCTAGCTTTTTAGAGAGTCTTGTCCAGTCTTCCCAAGATAAAACAACTCCAAAATGTGGAACAGGAACATCATGTCCATCTACAGGATTTGTAATTGCTTCAGTAGGAGAGAATGCATCTTTTTGATGAATAACTAATTGATGTCCAAAGAAATTGAAATCAACCCAATGGTCGGAACTTCTTCCTTCTTCACATTCTAAAATATCTCTGTAAAATGATCTGCACTTTGCTAAATCTTGAACCGGTATAGCTAAATGAAATGGTTGTACCATGATTAGTTGTTTGAAAATTACATATTTTTCAAAAATAACAAACTTAACGTTTGTTTTAGTGTTGAATTTTTATCAAAATCGAGTTTTTGGTAAAAATATAATTATAAATTAAGGAGTGAGCCAGAGTAAACGTAAAAAGAAACTAGAATTAATTCTCCTATGAAAACACCCGTGAACATATATTTATAGGGCATTTTAATAATTCCAGCGACATAACAAATTATATCTGTTGGAACCAGAGGGAAAAATGACCATCCAAGTACTAAATAAGTTGCTTTAGAACTTTGGAGTTTATTTTTCCATTTTAATACTTTTTCGGGATATTTTTTCTCCAAATGCTCGCTAAAACCTAGCATATCTGAAAAGTAGTATAAAGCAGTGGCAGAAAGCATAATACCCATCATAGAAATGAGTAATACCATGAAAAGTTTATCTGGAAATAATAATACACCAACAATAACAAATGGTGTACTCGGTATAAGGAAAAATCCTCTTACTAAGGACAGTAAAATATATACAATTAATATTTGTCCTTTGTACGAGCTAATAAAATCTTTCAAATATTCTACAGAAAAGATATTTGGATTTTGGATATAACGATAGATAAAGTAAATAAGCAGTAAAGCCCAAAGGACATAAAAAACTTTTTTTCCAGTTCTTAACATAGATTTTTCAACTAAAGATTTATTCGGCAATTATTATTCTATTTCTAGAATTTACAAGATAAGACGATTAGTCTAAAAAAATGTTACTCTAAGGTTGTGATTAATGAGAAAGGATTTCTCAACAATAAAAATAACCTTAAAAATAGATGTTGAATATCTCTTTACTTTTCTGTAGCGACGTAAACTGCTGTTCCTGTCACTGAAACAACTAACACCGTTGAACTAGAAACTGTTTCAATATCAATTTTGATTCCTACAATTGCGTTTGCATTTAAAGCTTTGGCATTATCTTTTAGTTTTTGAAAAGCTTCTTCCTTTATAGAAGCTAATCCTAATGAATATGCTTCGTAGTATTTTTTCATGCTAAACATATCTTTGAAAGACATTTTTTTACCATTATGATTAAAGGAAGAACCATAAGAAATTCCCGTAACAATACCTTTGTATTCTAAAATTCGAAATCCTTCTATTGAATTTGTTGTAGTTAAAACCATGAGTAAGTTGATTAATTTATTGATTTTTGAAACTATTGGCTTTTAAATATAAGAATGATAAATGAGACTGCTAAAATTTTTGTGTGTCTAATAGATTAGATATTTAAATATCCTAGTTCAATTAGTTCATTTTTGTGTTTGATTTCTTTCAAATTACCATCTTTTAAGAACAAAATATTGTCGGCTATTTTAATAACATTTTGGTAATCATGATCGGTAATAATAATTCCTTTTTGATTCTTATGCGTTCGTAAAATAGAAATGATTTGCTCTCTAACAATTGGGCTTACACCATTAAAAGGTTCGTCAAGTAAAATAAAGTTGGAATCAGAATAAAGAATTAATAATATTTCAACAATTCTTTTCTCACCTCCTGACAATATGTTATTTGTTTTATTTAGAAGAGGTTTAATAAAATCGTTTTGTTTTAATATTTCGGCTTTTGCTTTACCTAAAAAATAGTTAATTAATTTTCGAATTTTAATGTTGTTTGGAAGAAAATTGTCCTGAGGTAAGTAGCTAATTAAATTTTTAGCATCCGAAATATTTTTGACCACTTTATTATCAACTTTTACAAAACGATAGTCAGCTTTCTCCGAACCAAAAATAATTTTTAATAAGGTAGATTTTCCGCATCCGTTTCTTCCAACTAAGGCTTTCACTTCTCCTTGTTTACAAGAGAGAAATATATCACTTAATATAAGTTTAGTTCCATAATATTTTCGAACGCTATCTACATGTAAATGATTCATGAAAAGAGAAATATTAAAAAGCTAATAAGAGTTATTGTGCCAGTTGAAAACCAAAGAACCTTATTACTAATACCTAAATTATAGAAAAAAAAGTATTGACTTTTATGTTGAAGGTTATAATAGTAATAATGATTAAATGGAATAAAGAAACAAAGTGTAAAAGCAATTATTTTTATCGGAATTGATGTGGTAATTCCAACTAGAAACCCAATGATTATAGGTGTTACTATAATTTTCCGTTGAAACAAAAGTATATTCTTTAACATTCGCATATTGCAATATATGTAATGTAAATGCTATTAATAAATTAATATAAAACTATAACAAAGTTTTAGGAATTATTAAAATCCAATTGCTGTATCATCACCACGATGATCTGCTCCGCCTTCAAGTTTACCATTAGGTAAAACTAAAATAGCATCGACTTTACCAATAACGGGAGAGTTTGTTTCATCAAGTTTGTAGCCTAAAGCTTGTAGTTGCTTTTTAACTTTAGTATCGAATCCATTTGGTTCCATTTTAATATCATCAGGTAACCATTGATGATGAAACCTTGGTTTGTTCACAGCTTCTTGCATTCCCATATCAAACTCATGAACATTCAAAATAGTTTGAAGAACAGAAGTGATAATTGTAGAACCTCCAGGAGTTCCAACAACCATAAATAATTTTCCATTTTTCTCTACTATTGTTGGGGTCATAGAGCTTAACATTCGTTTTTCTGGTTCAATTTTATTTGCTTCTGCCCCAATTAATCCAAACATGTTCGGAGTTCCTGGTTTACTGCTGAAATCATCCATTTCATTATTCAAGAAAAAACCTAATTCTGGGCAGTATAATTTAGATCCATAAGCTCCATTAATAGTTGTGGTTACTGAAACGGCATTTCCAAATTGATCAACAATAGAGTAGTGGGTCGTTTCATTACTTTCAACAAAATCAATTGAACCATGTGAGATAGAATTAGATGAGGTTGGGTTTTCAAAAGAGAAATTTTTCATTCTTTCTTGCGAATATTCCTTACTGGTAAGTTCTTTAAGTGGAATTGAAACAAAATCGGGATCTCCTAAATAATAACTTCTATCTGCGTATGCTCTGCGTTCAGCTTCGGTAATAATTTGAATGTATTTTGTTGAATTATGTTCGTATTGTTCCAAATTAAATGTTTCAATACCATTCATGATTTGAGACAAACAAACGCCTCCACTTGAAGGTGGGGCCATAGAAATTATTTTTAGATCGTCATAGTTGAAAACAACAGGAGTTCTCCATTTAGCTTCATATTTGGCTAAATCTTCTTCTGTAATTATTCCACCGTTGTCTTGAAGAAATTTAGCTAAGACTTTCGCAGTTTCTCCTTTATAAAATTCATCTCGACCATTTTTTTGAATTCTAGTTAGAGTTTCTGCTAATGACAGATATTTTATTGTATCTCCTTTTTTCCAATTGTTATCTAAAAGAATAGTTTTTTTATTGGCTTTTCTAAAGTTTGGTGTATGTTTTTCTAAACGTTTTTGTTGTTTGTCGGTAACAATAACACCTTTCTTAGCTAGTTCGATGACAGGTTGCAGTATTTCTTCAATAGGTAAACTTCCAAATCGTTTATGAGATTCAAAAACCCCCGCAATAGTTCCTGGAACACCAACAGCCATAGCTCCTAAGGTGCTTTTTCCTTTAATTACATTTCCTAATGAATCTAGAAACATGTCTTTTGTTGAACTTAACGGTGCCTTTTCTCGATAATCTAAAGCTCCAATTTCTCCATCATTTTTTCTATAAACCATGAATCCACCACCACCTAAATTTCCAGCGTAAGGATAAGCTACAGCAAGAGCTAATTCAGTTGCTGCCATTGCATCAAACGCATTTCCACCTTTTTTCAATATTTCTGAACCAATTTTGGATGCTTCTTTTCTAGCTGAAACAACCATGGCTTTTTCGGTAATTAAGCCAATTTCAGGTTGAGATTTACAATTGAATAAGATTATAAATATAAATAGTAGTTTTTGTAGCTTCATAGTTTGTCAAGTTCAATAGAAACAAAATTGATTAATTCAAACATAAAAGTTTGAAAATCATTTTCAAGTTCGTTATAGTATAATTCTAAATCTTCAACAGCAAGATTCATTTGAGATTTTCCTTTTGTTCTTCGATTCATTCCGTTCATAACTTGTTGTATACCATCAATGAATTGATAATTATACAGCCAGTCGTATTGAATCATATAAGGAAGTAATTCTTTTGTTTTATCGGGTAAAATTTCTAATTGGCTTTCTAAATAACGATAAATACTTTGGGTGTAAATATCTAAAGGTATTTGCGAATAATTCTCCCAATTTTTAGCAAGGAAATGATCATAAAAAATATCGATAATTACACCATCGTAATGACCATATCGTTCATGTAATCTGCGTTTACTAATTCGAACAATTTCATTTGAATCAGTAAAAGTATCGATACTGCGATGTAGATAAATTCCTTTTTGAATAGCTTCAGGCAAATGCTTGAATTTATTACCTCTAACATGATCGGCAATAAAATTACCGAGCATAATGTGAGGATTGTTTGGGGATAGATACAAATGCGCGAGAAAATTCATTCCATAAATGTAGCGAAAAAAGGTGAGATAGATTTGACTCTATTTCACCGTGAACTCATTTGTTAAATTGATCAATTGCCCAATTTTATTATAACCTTGAATATTAATTTCATATTGTCCAGCAACATCAGAAGTGAAAAAGGTTAGTTCTTCCTTTAATGAACTGATACTTGGATTCCAATATAGTTGCGTTCTAAAATCAGGAATACGATCGTTCTTTAAATTGTGTTCTTGAAAGAAATATAATTTTTTAGGTTGAACAGGCATTACGGTGAATTTTTTATAAGAGTCGCTGCTATCAATGTAGTCTCCTTTAAAAGATTCGACTATAACAACACCTTGGTAAATTGCATTTCCATAAAAGTATTTATCTGTAACTAAAGAAATAGATTTAATATTTCGTGAGTTGTAGCTTCTAAAGCTTGTATGATCGGTAACAATTCTTCCATCAATTATTAATAAAGAAGGTAAATAACTCAGAGTTTCAGAAGCGTCAGTATCGGTAACATTGATTTGATAAGTATCTCCCTTTTTGTAAAAGCCAGCCCCTTCAATTACTTCAATAAATGTTTCTAGTACAGAATTAAAACGTGTGTAATCATCAAGTAAATAGACTTTTTTAATTTTATCAAGAATAGGATTTTCAGTAGGAGTAATTAATAATGAATCTTTTTTTACTGTATAGTAAGCGTTTTCTATTTGAGAGTATAGACTTCTTGCTTTTATACTGTTAACCATTTCTTCTGTAAGCTGTAACTCCTTAAAATCATCGAATTTATAGTTTCCATTATCAAAAGGTATTAATTCAATTTTATAGTCAGATCGATTATTATCAAGAATATTAATAAAAACCACATCTGTATTTAAATCTTCGACATTAAAGAAAAATTCCCCTGCATCATTTGTAATCGCAGTAAGGGGAACACTTTTACTATTTGATAAAGATAAAGACAGTTTAATATCCGATAATTTTGCTGAGTTTTCTGTAGTTATTTTTCCTTTTAAAAGTGAACCTCTTAATTCTGGTAGAAAAAACTTATTAGATGTATTTTGACCATTGGTGCCAATCGTACTTCTATTGCTAGAATGATTATCTTTTAGTTTAACCGAAATTGAGAATTCACCATTTAACTTAGAAATGATTTCTTTGTTCAGTTTTAAAGCTAATTTTTCCCTTTTTTCATAAGTTTCATTCAAGTTAGAAAACAATGAAGTAGCGTTATTATTGGATAATTTGGTTGGATTTTGATTTTCAGTTGATTTTATTTTTGTGGTAAATGGATTGATAATCACAATATCTTTTTCGAATGAAGATTTTTTGTTTTTCATCCATTGCGTATATGAAACGAGTTTATACGCTCCTGATTTTATTTTTGTATCAATAAAAATATCACCATAACCTTTCCCGTTTGTAAGGGAAACTTTTTGTTGTAAAACGCTTTTGTTATCAGAATCTATTAATTCAACATAGGCGATTTTACTAAACGGAGAAAACTGATTATTTTCTTCGAGACAGTAAATTTTATAAAGCAATTTCTCACCTGAAAGTAAAAAATCATTGTTGTAATGAACATAGATTTTCTCTTTTGGATATTTATTAATATTATTCGCAAATGTTAGGTTAGAGCTAGTTTGAGCTAATAAATTTGCCGCTACTAAAAAGTAAATTATAGTTAGTGTTCTTTTCATCATAAGTTTTTTTAATCTACCCAGAAATCTGGTTTTTTAACTGATCCAACTTGAGAGCAATCTCCGCATTCTCTTAAAACTAATTCATATGGTGCATCTGATCCACCTCCAATTCCTCCTGGTGGTTCATTATAAAAAATATGTGTTTGTAAAAAGTCTAAAAGAGGAGATCCTCCGAAACCATCTTCTAATGCTGGTTGAGGAAACTCATCGCAACCAGTCGGACCTAAATAATTTTCAAATGAAGCATAAGTAAAATCCTTTCTATTAAAGTAAAATCTTTTTTCAGTAACAGACGAAACTTCAAAATAACCAATTACTTTATCTTCACTTGGATTTGTTTCTGACGAAATGTTACTTGGTATATTTCCTACTTGCGTTTGAGTGAAAATATCGTCATTGTTTGAAAATTTATCTAAAAGCTGGTAATAGTTATTTGTGTTCTGATTAAGTACATATTGTTTTAACAGGATACTATATCTAATTCCTAAGATATAACTATCAACAGGAATTTCTCGAATTTTAAATCCTTTAACCTCATCCGATGACAAAGAGGTCGTTTCAGTTAATAAAATATTTTTAGATTTATTATTCCCATAACAGAAACCATCACCATAAATTTCTGGTTCTTTATCTACTATTTCAAATGAGTATGGTGGTTTGTCAGAAACTACTTCTATGCGTTTTGAATTCCACACTACAGGTCTAATTTGAAATGTTTCATCATATTCGTATCTGTAATAACTTCCTTCTGAATTATTCCCTGAAGCATTTACGCTCAATGAAAAAACTTCACTATCATCAATATTTGTGTCAATATTTACAGTGATATCATTGATAATACTATTACTAGGAAGTTGTTCGTTTGAAGAAGTATATTTTCTTCCGTTTGATGTTTCAATTTCTAGCGTGTAAGCTTGATTCGGTTGAGCTGCGAATTGGATGTTGGAAGAATAGATTCCTTCATCAGTTTCGCTGAAATCATAGATATTTCCGAGATCATCTTTAACTTTAACTATTGCGTTTTTTTCTTTTATTAAATCTTCTGAATCAATTGGAATACTCTTTGAAAGTTCAACAGTATGTGTTTTAAATTCGTTCGTAATTATTGCTTTTACTACCAAATTACTTTCAAAAGTTGTAGAAGGAAAATCAATAGAGTCGATACAACCCATGAGGATTATAGCGAAAACAAAATATTGTATAGTTTTTAATTTTTTCATTACGATATTATTTATTCAACCCAAAATTCAGGCGGATTTACTGGTCCTAAGTGAGAGCAATCTCCACATGGCTTTTGTGCAAGTTGATATAATTTATTTGGTGGAATAATTGGTAAATCAGGTGGACTTTGATAAATCCATCCTGTTTGTAACCTTATTAAAAGAGGAGAATTCCCAGTTGGTCCAATTATATCAGGATTTACTCTTTCTTCACATCCAACAAGTGTTCTATAATTCACAAATTTTGTATCAGTAACATCATTTCTATTAAAGAAAAAACGTTTAGTAGAAACAGATGAAACATCAAAGAAACCTATTACTTTGTCTTCATTTGGTTGCTCTACAGATTTTATATTACTTACAATATTTCCCACTTGAGTTTGAGAAAAAATATCATCTGGATTGGAAAATGTTTCTAATAAAGAGTAGAACTCAAAAGTAGTTCTATTGATAACATATTGTTTTACAAGTATGCTATATCTAATTCCAATAATGTAGTCATCTAAAGGAATTTGTCGAATAGGAAACCCTACAACTTGATCTTGTGCTAAAGAAAGCGTTTCTGTAACTAATATTCTTTTTGATTGTTGATTTCCATAACAAAAACCAATACCATCTTCTTCAGGTGTTTTATCAACTAACTGAAATTCATAAGGAGGTTTATCAGAAATAATAAGTAATTTTCTGGAGCTCCAAATAGGTGTTTTTATTTTATAGGTTTCGTCATATTCATATCGATAGTATTTTCCTTCACCTCCAGAAATGTTACTATTTACTTTAATCACTAATTCTTCCGTTCCAGCAATTTCATTATTCTCGACGTTAGTAGTAATTTCAGCAATTGAAGCATTAGCAGGAAGAGTTTCCGCAGAAGAGGAATATTTTCTACCCTTACTAGTTTCTATATTTAGAGTATAAGTTTTGTTAGCTTCTGCAGCAAACTCATTAACTGAATTATATATTCCTGAAGAGGTTTCTTGAAAATTGTAAACGAATCCGGTTTCATCCAAAAGAGAAACTTTTGCATTTGTTTCTGGAGAAACCTTTGAAGAGTCAACAGGAATTGTTCTTGATAATTCTACTGTATGAAACTTAAATTCATTTGTAATTCTTGCATTAACCACTAAGTTAGATTCTACAGAAACTGTTGAAAAATCAATAGGTTCAATACAACTTGATATAAGTAGAATAATTGATATAAATGCTAGTATGTTTATATGTTTCATCATTTTCGTACTTAATTAATTTTAGTCTACCCAGAAGTCCGGGGTTTTAGCTGGTCCTAAATGAGTACAATCACCACAAATTTTTATCGTCAGGCGATAAGGTCTATTTGGGTCGGGGGTTTCTGAGTCTGTTTGATAAACCCAACCGATTCTTAAGTGATTCAATAGAGGAGAACGATTGAAATCATCAACAATTTGAGGTTCACGACGTTCTGTACACAGAGCTAAAAGTTCATAATTTATGAATGGACTTTCAGTAAAATCTTTTCTATTTACGAATAACCGTTTTTTACTGACTGAAGAAACTTCAAAGAATCCGATAACTTTATCTTGCTCTGGATTGTTAACTGAGGAAATATTACTTGGAATATTACCGACTTGAGTTTGAGAAAAGATATCATCTGGATCAGAAAACTTTTCCATTAAAGAGTAAAAGTTGTATGTGTTTTGGTTTAACACGTACTGTTTTACTAAGATACTATATCTAATTCCAACTATATAACTTTCTATAGGGATTTGTCTTAAAGGAAATCCAATTACCTGATCTTGTGCTAAAGAAACTGTTTCTGTAAGAAAAACTGCTTTTGACTCTTTATTTGGAAAGCAAAAACCTACACCGTCAATCAAAGGATCTTTCTGTACTAAATCAAACTTATAAGGAATGGTATCAGAGATAATGACTATTTTTCTTGGATTCCATAAAGGAGTTCTTATCTTATATGTTTCGTCATATTCGTATCTATAATATTGTCCAGTATTTGTGGTAATATCACTACTCACTTTAAATAAGAATTCTGGTTTTTGAGTAAGTGAATTATTCTCAATGCCTGCAGTAATTTCTTTAATAGTTGATTTCGCAGGCACTGGTTGAGGGGAAGAAACATATGTATTTCCATCCTTTGTTTCAATATTTAACGTATACTTTCTATCTGCTTGTGCAGCAAACTGATTGATAGATGTGTAAACACCCGCTCCATTTTCTTGAAAATTATAAGTGAGGCCTGTATCATCAACAATGGAAACATTTGCATCTTTTTCTGGGCTCAGATTTAATGAATCAATAGGTATGGTTCTCGATAATTCAATTTTTTGAGTTTTGAATTCATCCGTAATTATGCTGTTCACAACTAAGTTAGTGTTAAAACTATTTGTTGTAAATTCTATAGGCTCTATACAGGTGTATATCAAACTACAACAGCATAAAATTAATATGTATTTAATGAGCTTTTTCATATCTCATTAGAATTTAAAGTTATACGTTATGGTTGGGATTGGTACCGAAAAAATAGAGCTTTGATAAGCTTCTACATTACCATTAGCATTCGTTTGGAAGAATACCGAATACGGATTGTTTCTACCCAAAACATTGTAAACTGAAATATTCCAGAAACTATGAGCAAACTTCTTTATTTTGTGATTTCCTTCAATATTTATACCTACGTCTAAACGATAATAATCTGGAATTCTAAACTGGTTACGATTACTGTAAGTTAAAAATTCAGCACCGTTGAAAATAAACTTTCCTGTAGGATATGTAATCGGTCTTCCTGTTTGATATGTAAAGTTTGCAGAGAAACTATATCGTTCTGTAAATTTATAGTTTAAAACTGCTGTTAAATCGTGAGGCTTGTCATAATTTGTAGGGAAAAACTCTCCATTATTCACTGTTTCTTCTTCAAACATACTGTTTAGCTGAATTAATGATCTAGAATAACTATATCCTAACCATCCATTTAACTTTCCTTTGTTCTTTCTTAATAAGAATTCTACCCCATAAGATTTACCTTTACCTTGTAAAACTTCAGTTTCAATATTTTCATTTAATAATAAATTAGCTCCAATCTTATAGTCTAATAGATTCTGATATCTTTTATAGTATCCTTCTAAACTAATCTCGTAATCATTTCCATTGATATTTTTAAACACACCTAAAGAAATTTGAGTTCCTTCTTGAGGTTTAATATTTGTGTCTGATAATCTCCAAGTGTCAATTGGAGTAGCAGTTGTGTTATTATTTAATCGATGTATATATTGGAAAGACTTATTAAAACTTGCTTTTAGTGATAATGTATTATTAAGTGCATATCTTCCAGCCAATCGGTAACTTAATCCGTGATAGGTTTGGAAAATTTCATTATTGTCGTATTCAACTGTATTAACTACGGTAGATTCATTTTTTGGTGCGTCGTTTCTATATTCTCTTTGACTTGATGGACCAAGTGCGAGGTATTGATTTAAACGAAGACCAATATTGAAATTCAGTTTTTTGTTTACCGTAAATTCATCTGAAATGAACAAGGCATTTTCGAGTGCTCTTTCTTCTGGAATCGTCAGAGGGACGACGGTTGAGTTATCGCCTTTCGGTTGAATTGTACCAGGTTTGATTTGATACAATTTTGATTCTAAACCGTAATCAATTTTGTGTTTGTCTGAATAATCGTATTGTAATTTAATTTTTAAATCGGTTTCACTAATATTATAGGTTAAGTCAAAACTTCTATTAGTTTCTTGATTATCATAATCTATATCGAAAGAATATTGACTATGAGATACTCCTAAATTTCCTCTGTTTTTATCATTAAAAACATGTTCCCAATTTAAGGCTCCCATTACATTTCCATATCTGTTAATGGTATCTGAGGCAATCTGAAATTGATCTTTACTAAAATATCCAGTGGCTCTTATGGCGTTATTATCATCAATTTGGTGTTTGTATTTCGCAATAATATCATAAAATGAAACACTACTGTTTTCAATTTCTTTATTGTTTACTAATCCTAAAATCCAATCAGAATATGTGCTTCTTACACCTAAAACTAATCCAGATTTCTCTTTAACTATAGGAATATCTACATTCACATTTCCTGTAACAGGTCCAACAGAAGCTTCACCTTGAAATTCTTTTGTATTAGGATCTTTGGTTCTAATATCAAACACAGAACTTAATCTACCACCATATTCAGCAGGAATATTTCCAGTATATATTTTTAAATCATTTGTAGTAAACGGATTAATAGCAGAGAATAATCCTAAGAAGTGTGTTGGATTATAAATAACTCCATTGTCCAAAAGGAAGAGGTTTTGATCTACTTTTCCACCTCTTACATTAACTCCTTCAGATCCTTCACCGGTAGATTTTATAGAAGGTAGTGTAATGGCTACTTTTAAAATATCTCTTTCACCTAACACCAAAGGGATTTTCTTTATCTCTTTGGCCTTTATTTGACTAATTCCAGATATTGTTTGTCGAATATTACGAGTTCTACTGGCGCTAATTACTACTTCTTCGAGTTGTTCAGACTTTTCACTTATGGAAAAGTTGAGTTTTCCGTCGTTGTAAATAATAACATCTTTATAATCAATATCAAATCCAACAAATGAAGTTTCCAGACTATTTTCTCCAAATGGGAGTTTAATCTTAAAGAAACCTTTTTCGTTAGAAGTAGCGTAAATGTTTTTTTCTCTTTCAAAAATAGTAGCACCTTCAATAGGTTCTCCATTTTTATCATTTTTTATTATTCCAGTAACAGTATAAAAATCTTTTTTGTTAGTTACCTCTTTACCTATTTTAATGATTGAACTACCATCAGAGTTTACTAAAACAGGAGAATCCTCCATATTAGCAGAGTTTATTTCATCTGTTTCATAAATACTTCTTTTAATTAAATTTCCATTGGTAAGTATAACTTTGTTGTCTTCAAAAACGAAATAATTTACACTAGATCCTCCAAAAAGTGTATCTAAAACATGTGATAATTTGGCATTTGTGAAATTGAAATTTACTTTTTCCTGATCTAGCCAGTTTTTAAGATAATAGAAACGATAGTTGGTTTTACTTTCTATAAGATTGATAACCTGTTCTTTGGTTAAATTATTAGCACTAATAGTAACAGTTTCGTTTTTTTCTTGAGCGAAAAGACCTACAGAAACAATTAAAAAAAATAGTGATAATATAGTTTTTTTAATAGCTGATTTCATTTGGTTATTCTTGTGATAAAGATGTAATTAGTTTGGCAACGAAGGTTGTGTAGTTGTTTTTTAATAAGTATCGATTGGACTTATAAAATTTTGAAATATCTTTTTTGTTTTCAGGGAAAATTCTGTTAAAATCCCTTTTAGAATCAATAGGGAAATACTCATCTTTATATTTTAAGATGAAACTTTCTGTTTTTCTAAAAGTATGATAACGATAATCGGCGTCTCGATTCTCTTTACTAAACTTTTTATGCTTTTTGTAGATTCCAAATCCGTCTTTGACTAAAAGTTCTTGTAAAAAACCTTGATTACCACAATTAACAAAGCGTAAATTGTCAATAACAAATAAATGAATCAACGATTTTTCTGGAATGATAGAAATTAGTTGATCTTGATTTTTAAGATTTACTACGATAAAATCATCAACTAATTCATATTTGATTTTAATGTTATCAAATACTTCGTTTTTGTAAATTAGACTTCCTTTTTTAAAACTTTCATCTTGATAAAAGTTATGGTTATCCTTGATTTTCTTACGATATCGCTCTTTATAAACTACACCGTAGCTAAGTTGCGTGTTATTTTGACCAACAGCTTGATCAAATTCTGCGAATAGAGATTGATTTTGTGCAAATGATATGAAACAGCAAGACACAAATACCAAGGTCGATAGCAATTTTTTCATCAACATTATGTTTTTAAATTAAACTTGGTAAGGGATTATAAAGATAGAATTTAATTTTTTAGAAAATGTTAAATTCAAGGATTTTGCTAATCTTTTAATTAATTCTGAATTTTAATGTTTCGAAATTGAAGTAATGCTAATTATAATTAAAAAAAGCCATTCTTTTGATAGAATGGCTTTTACAAGTAGTAGTTGAAATACAACTAGTTTGCACTAGGTATGTTTTTAAGAATTTCTAATAAGAACTTCCAAAATTTTTGCATTGATGAAATTTGAGCTCTTTCATCTGGTGAGTGAGCTCCTCGAATATTTGGTCCAAAAGAAATCATGTCCATCTCTGGATAATTTTGACCCAAAATACCACATTCTAATCCAGCATGACAAGCTGCAACGTGTGGTTCTTCGTTATTCATTTCAATATATAAACTTTTTAAAACTTTTAAAATATCTGAATTCATATTTGGTAACCATCCTGGATAAGAACCAGAGAACTCTACATCAAATCCAGCTAATTCAAAAGTCGAACGTAAAGAGTTGGCTAAATCCCATTTGTTTGTCTCAGAAGAAGAACGAGTTAAACAACCAATTTTAATTGCTCCGTCTTTAACTATAACTCTAGCGATATTATTTGAAGTTTCAACTAAATCAGCAATATCAGGGCTCATTCTGTATACTCCATTTAAAGCTGCGTAAACCGATTTTATTAATCCCATTTGAACTCCTAAATCCATTACAAATTCTGGAGATGAAACTTCTTTTAATTCAATTGACAAGTTTGGTTCTAAAGAAGAAAACTCTGATGTAATATCATTAATTAATTCATTTAATTCAAATAAGAAAGGTTCTTTTGAAACCGTATCAATTACAACAGTAGCAAAACTTTCTCTAGGAATAGCATTACGTAAACTTCCACCGTTAATTTCAGAGATTCGTAAACCGTAGTTTGTAAATCCATCAAATAACAAACGATTCATGATTTTGTTGGCGTTACCTAACCCTTTATGAATATCCATTCCAGAATGCCCGCCATTTAATCCAGTTACAGAAAGCTCAAATGCAATGGTGTTCTCTGGAGTTTTCTCTAGTTCATAAGACCTAGTTGCTGTAATATCTACACCACCTGCACAACCAATTCCAATTTCATCGTCTTCTTCTGTATCTAAGTTTAATAGAATTTCTCCTGTTAAAATTCCGCCTTCAAGTCCCATAGCACCAGTCATTCCAGTTTCTTCATCAATTGTGAATAAAGCTTCAATTGCCGGATGAGCAATATCAGATGATGATAAAACTGCCATTATAGATGCAACTCCTAAACCATTATCTGCTCCTAAAGTAGTTCCTTCTGCTTTAACCCAATCTCCATCTATGAACATTTTGATTCCTTCAGTATCAAAATCAAAATTTGTGTCTGCGTTTTTTTGGTGAACCATGTCTAAATGACTTTGCATTACAATGGTTTTTCTATTTTCCATTCCAGCGGTAGCTGGTTTTTTGATGATTACATTACCAACTTTATCAACAAAAGTTTCAAGGTTTAACCTCTTTCCGAAGTCTACCATAAATTGAATTACACGTTCTTCTTTTTTAGAAGGACGAGGAACAGCGTTTAAATCTGCGAAGTGATTCCAAACAACTTTTGGTTCTATATCTCTAATTTCTAAGCTCATCTTGTTGTAGTTTATTTGACGAATCAAAGGTACATTTTAAGATAGTAACAAACAAAGACAACAGTGCGTTTTATCTTTTCTCTTCTTGTAGATTGTTGTAATTTCGCAATATGGATTTTTCTTCAAAACTTCTTGAAAATGCAGTGAACGAGGTGAGTAGGTTACCTGGGATAGGAAAGCGAACTGCATTACGATTGGTGTTACATTTATTAAAGCAACCAAAGGACCATACAAAGTATTTAGCCGAAGCACTTACGCAATTACGTAATGATGTAAAATCATGCAGGAAATGCCATAATATTTCAGATACAATCTTATGTGATATTTGTAGTAATCCTAATAGAAAGGAAGAATTGGTTTGTGTTGTTGAAGATATTCGTGATGTAATGGCAATTGAAAATACAGGTCAGTTTCGAGGTTTGTATCATGTGTTAGGAGGAAAGATATCACCAATAGAAGGAGTGGGACCTCAAAATTTGAATATCGAGTCTTTGGTAGAAAAAGTTAAAAATGGAGAAGTTAAGGAGTTGATTTTTGCTTTGAGTTCTACAATGGAAGGAGATACCACGAATTTCTACATTTATAAACAAATAGAAAAGTATAATATAACGACCTCCACTATTGCAAGAGGAATTTCTGTAGGAGATGAGTTAGAGTATGCTGATGAAGTAACTCTAGGTAGAAGTATTATTAATCGTATACCTTTTGAACAATCAATAAAAGGATAAAAATTACAACGAATCTTTATCCTTTTATATCATTTTATTCTATTAGGTTTTATTGTTTTGCCCAAGTGAATTTTCCGATAATCATATCTTGATTATCATTGGCAAAACTAATTGGAGCATCTGTTCCAGATGTAAAACCATGTCTTTTTATATAGTATGTTCCATCATCATTATTAGTCCATTCTCCGTTGTAAGAGTTTTGAGAGTCTAAAGTACATTCATTATTTATGGTACTATATTGAGTAAAGGTAAATTTACCATCATTCGTAAATACATATCTACTTTGAGCTGAACAAGAGTTTACATTGAAACCATTTTCTTTTGATAAATTCCAAGTACCAATAATTGGGTCTAATGTTTGTCCAGGATCGGTTGTATCTCCACCATCAGAAGAACTGTCAGAAGAACAAGAAATAAAAGAAATAAGTACAAATGAAAGTAAAATGAATTTTTTCATGTTTAGGGGATTTAAAAATTAAAAAGCGAAAGATAAATAATTAACTCAAATTACCATCATCTTCTTTATTCTTTTCAATTAATGTTTTTTCATACTTATCCCAACTCTTTTTAGCTCTAATTTTTTTATAAAGTCTAACACTCATCATAAGTAGCACGGAAACCAAAATGATTCCTACAACACCCCAAATCCAATTAATTGCATTTTTTAGAACAACTAAAAATACAACAGCAAATAGAATGATTGTTGCTACTTCGTTCCAAATTCGAAGTTTTAGCGAGCTGTATTTTACTTCATCTCTTTGAAGTTGTTTGTACATAGAATGACATTTTCCATGATAAAAATAAAGAGCTAAAACAAATGATAACTTCACATGCATCCATGGCATTTCCAAATAAACTGGGTTTTCAATAAGCATCCAAAATGCAAAAATACTGGCTAAAACAGCAGAAGGCCAGGTAATAATATACCAAAGCCGTTTTTCCATTAATTTATATTGTGTTTGGAGTATTTCTTTTGCCGGTTCTTCTTTTTTTTCAGCTTCTGCATGATAAATAAAAAGACGTACAATGTAAAATAACCCAGCAAACCAAGTTACTACGAAAATAATATGAAGTGATTTAACGTATAAAAAATCCATGTCTAATTTTCTTTAAACTCGTTAATCCATTTCGCTAAAACAGCTACCCACTCATCATTATCATTTATACAAGGTACTGTGTGGAATTCTTCTCCACCAGCTTCGATAAACTCTTCTTTACCCTCCATGGCTATTTCCTCTAAGGTTTCTAAACAGTCTGAAACGAATGCAGGAGTAACGATTGCTAATTTCTTAACTCCGTCTTTTTCCGCTTTTTTAACTAATGTTCTGTCCGTATATGGTTGTAGCCAAGGGTCAACTCCTAAACGAGATTGAAAGGTAGTTGTAACTTTATCTTCATCTAAACCTAATTCGTTAATAACATTTTTGGTAGTTTGAAAACATTGGTGTCTATAACAAAACTCGTGTGCTTTGGAAGGAGTATTACAACAGCTTCCATCTATTTTACAGTGAGATTTTGTAATATCTGATTTACGAATATGACGTTCTGGAACTCCATGATATGAGAACATAATATGATCATAATCTTTGTCAGATAAATAATCTTTTATACTGTTTGAAAGAGCTTTGATATACTCTGGTTTGTTGTAAAAAGCAGGAACGTCTGTTATTTTCATGTCCGAGAAAAATTCTTTTCTTAATTCTTCTGCCAACACAACAATCGTTTCTGTAGTTGCCATTGCAAATTGTGGATATAAAGGAATCATTAAAACATCTTTAACGCCTTTATCGTATAGCTCCTGTAATCCAGATTTTAAAGATGGATTTCCATATCGCATCGCTAAGGCTACAGGTAATTCTGTTTGATTTTGAACTTTTGATTGCAATCTTTCTGAAAGAACAATTAGAGGTGAACCTTCTACCCACCAAATTTTTTGATAGGCTGCTGCCGATTTTTTCGGTCGAGTGTTTAAGATAATTCCTCGTACAAGAAATGATCTTAACCAATAAGGAACGTCAATAACACGTTCGTCCATTAAAAACTCATCTAAATATTTTTTTACATCTTTAGGATTTGTACTGTCTGGTGATCCTAAGTTTACTAATAAAACTCCTTTCATTTTTTATATTTTATTGGATACAGGCTTTGTCTTTAAGGCTAAACCTATCTTTTCCAATTGTGTTTTTGTTTAAATGTTTGATTGATAGTTCTTTTGCTAGAACTAAATATTTTAAAGCTCGATTATTATAGTTTTTATAACAATCATAATTTGTATAATCTTTTTTGTGAACTAAAACATAATTGAAATTATATTTTTGCTGTATTTTAATATCTACTTTTGATAACTCATCCTCTTGGTAGATGTATATTTTAAGGCTGTTATTTTTCCAATCTTGACTTGCCGTTTTATTGTTTGCAGAGCATGTTTCTGTGAATGAAATTGATTTTG
Organism: Tenacibaculum sp.; assembly: GCA_022448525.1. Taxonomy (GTDB): domain Bacteria; phylum Bacteroidota; class Bacteroidia; order Flavobacteriales; family Flavobacteriaceae; genus Polaribacter. The sequence goes on along the minus strand of JAKVCX010000004.1, from coordinate 808,055 downwards.
GTCTTTTTCTTTTAAGCCAAGAATGTTTATAGCTGTAAGTTTTAACAACTTTGTTATCTATATAGAATTTGAGAAGATAATTAGATTGTTCTTTATCGGTTCTTAGCTCAAATAAACCGTCTTTATCCAATAATTTTTTTTCAGACAAGCCATCTACTGAAACTAATACAAAAGGAAATTGATCCTTAAAATTTTGAGAAGTAATAAGTTTTCCTTTAATAGTATTTTGACTATTAATGTTAATGCTTAGAAATATGATAATGAAAAGTATGTTTTTCATGTTCTCTAACTTATAACTTCTGATCTTAACTTAATTTGATTTGTTGCTTCATAAAGAGTAATTGCTAAACTATGAATTACATTCATGCTGGAATTACGTCCATACATTGGAATAGAGACAGTTGCGTCAACTAAATCTATATTTTCTATTCCGTTTCTTTCACTGCCTAAAAGTAATACCAATTTTTCATGATTTTTAAAATCAAAATCTTGAATTGTTATACTTTCATCAGTAATTTCAATACCAATTATGGTGTTTCCTTCTTCTTTTAATGTACTCATCAAGTTATTGAAATCATTATATTGTTCTGATTCAATTTGATTCAAAGTATTTCGAGCTGTTTTTTTTACAATTCTGTTATCCATAGAAGGAGAACTTTCATGTAAATATATTTTTTGAACACCAAAACTTTCCGCAATTCTAAAGCACATTCCAATGTTTTCTGGAGTGCGAATTGCATCACAAACAATAGTGATAGGGAATTTAGTTTCGTTGTTTTCTATTTCGTAGTGTGTAAGTTGTTTCATTTAACTATTTAAAGATAAAACGTATTGTTTAGGAGTAGTTCCAAATTTCTTTTTAAAAGCAGCTATAAAATGACTTGCTGTACTGTATCCTACTTGGAGCCCAACTTCATTCACATTATACTGATTACTTTCTAGTAATTTACGTGCGTGTTCCATTTTATAATCGAATAAAAAACTATAAACAGTATCTCCGTAAACTTGTTTGAATCCTTCTTTCAGTTTTTTTAAGTTTAATCCAGTTTCATTCGATAATTCTTGTAGAGTAGGAGGTTCTGCCATGCGAGAAATAATTATGTCTTTAGCCTTTCTAATTTTAGAAACATCACGTTCATCAACTAAAAACGGACAATAATCTCCTTCAATAGATTCGTCTTTTTGAAAATAGAGACTTAATAATTCATAAATCTTTCCTTTGATGTATAAGTCTCGTAACGAACTATTAACATTTGCATTAATAATTTGCTTTAAAACAATTAATACGGTTGGTTTAATAGTTGCATTATCATAGTACTTTCTATTCTTGTTTTCGTCACTTAAAAATGAAATATAACCTGCTTCTTTTGAAAATAAAGAGTGAAACTTTTTTATAGAAACTAAAAGAGAAATCAATGAACTTTTCGGTTGAATCTCTAAATTCAAAGGAAGGTTTTGTTGTGGGTTGTATAATAAGATTGAATGTTCTTCTAAAACATCAAAAGTGTAATTACCATTATTAAAATGAAATTTCGCATTTCCGTGAACACAAAAATGCAATTGAATAAAAGAGTTATCTATATCTCGTTCAAAACGTTGAGTTTCCATTGTTTCGTTCGAGAACTCTAATAGTAAAAAACCATTTTCTAAATTGGTTTCGATAAAAGTGCTTTCAGCGATATTTTTCAAGACTATGAATATTTAGTAAATTGATACTTTTATTTAGAATAGTTCTAGATAATTGATCTTGTATTCCTTGATTCTAGTACAAAAGTAAAGAAAATCAACTGTTTTCTAAAAAAATGACGTAGAAAAACCAAAAACGACATTTTAAGTTCTTCTAGCGATATTTTTATCTAAACTAACTTTATATTTTTGTCGAGGTTTTATGTAAAAAAAGAATATTGGAAAGTACAAAACATAAAAATTTTTACAGTATTGGAGTAAGCTATATTAAGGCAGATGCGCAAACTCGTGGTAAGTTTTCTTTAGCAGCTGATGATAAAATAGCTTTATTAAAAGAAGCGAAGTCAAATGACTTTGAAGGAGTATTTGTATTATCTACATGTAATAGAACAGAAATTATTGGTTTTGCAGAGCATCCTTTTCAATTGATTAGTATGTTGTGTAAACATTCTAACGGTTCGGTTGAAGAGTTTGCTAAAATATCTTATGTGCATAAAAACCAAGAAGCAATTCAACATCTTTTCAATATAGGAACTGGGTTAGATAGTCAAATTTTAGGTGACTATGAAATAGTTGGTCAGTTAAGAACTGCTTTTAAAATTGCAAAGGAGCAAGGAACTACAAACGCTTATATGGAAAGATTACTAAATAATGTAATGCAAGCAAGTAAGCGAGTTAAGAACGAAACAAAATTAAGTTCAGGAACAACTTCTGTTTCTTATGCAGCAGTTCAATATTTGATTGACAACCTAGACGATTATAATAGCAAGAATATCTTGGTATATGGATTAGGTAAAATGGGTAAACATACTTGTAAAAACCTAGCAGAGTATACGCAAAACAAACAAGTCACTTTAATAAACAGAACGGAGCAGAAAGTTGATGAATTTATTAAAGAGCATCCATCAATTAAAAAAGCTAAAATTGAAAATTTAACGAATGAAATTGATAACGCAGATGTTTTAATTGTTTCTACAGGAGCAGCAGAAGCTACCGTTACTTTAGAAAATATTCCGTTAGATCGTAATCTTTTAATATTAGATTTATCAGTTCCTGCAAATGTAGATCCAAGTATTAAAAATCTAGAAAATGTTAAGTTGGTAAATGTTGATGAGCTTTCAAAAGTTACTGATGAAACATTAGCGAAGCGAAAAGAAGAAATTCCTTATGCAAAGCAAATTATAGAAGAGCATAAACAGGAGTTTAACGAATGGTTAAATCACCGACGTTTTACACCTGCAATTAATGCTTTAAAACAATCTCTTGAAGCAATTAAAAGAGATGAAATAAACTTTCACAAAAAGAAGATTAATAATTTTGATGTAGATCAAGCAGAGGCAATTACATCACGATTCATACAAAAAATAACTACACAATTTGTAAAACACTTAAAAACAGAAGAAACTTCTGTGAACCAAAGCATACAAGTAATGGCAAAAGTGTTTGGCACAAATTTAGAAACAATTGATGCAGAAAATCATTAGAATCGGTACTCGTGATAGCGAGTTAGCTTTATGGCAAGCTAAAAAAGTTCAACAATTATTAGAAGAACTAGAATACAATACAGAGATAGTCCCAATTAAATCAACAGGTGATATCGTTCTAGATAAACCTCTTTACGAATTAGGAATCACAGGAATTTTTACTAAGAATTTAGATATAGCAATGTTAAATGGAGACATTGATATAGCTGTACATTCAATGAAGGATGTTCCTACAGTTTTACCAGAAGGAATTATTCAAGCGGCGGTTTTAAAGCGTGCGAATTACAATGATATTCTTGTGTTGAAAGATAATGAGGAATTCATGGCTCAGGCAGAAGGAGTTATTGCAACAAGCAGTCTACGTAGAAGAGCACAATGGTTAAATCGTTATCCTACTCATAAAGTTGAAGATTTAAGAGGAAATGTAAATACACGTTTACAAAAGGTTAAAGATAATGAGTGGAACGGAGCTATTTTTGCTGCGGCAGGATTAGAGCGTATTGGAAAAAGACCCAAAGGAGCTGTCAATCTTTCTTGGATGATTCCTGCTCCAGCGCAAGGGGCAATTATGGTTACAGCTTTAGCTGAAGATGATTTTTCTGTAGATGCTTGTAATCAATTAAACGATGTTGATACAGAAACCTGTACAACTATAGAAAGAGAGTTTTTAAACCGCTTAGAAGGTGGATGTACTGCACCAATTGGAGCATTAGCTTACATTAATGAAGTTGATAAAGAACTTGTTTTCAAAGGAGTTTTATTAAGTAGAGACGGAAAGAAAAAAATTGAAGTAAGTAAGAAAGTTCCTGTCGGTAGACATAAATATGTAGCTAAAGATTGTGCTAATTACATTATCGAAAGAGGAGGAAAGTTGATAATGATGAATGATCTTGGAATAGAGAAAGAGTTCTCTATTTTTTCTACCAGAAAGCTTTCTGAAGTTCAGAAAAAATTACTTCCTACAACTGTAAAAGTTGATGATAGTGACTTTATTAAAGTAAGATTCAATAGAATCGCACCAAAAATTATAAAAGAAGAAATTGAAAATGTAATTATCACAAGCAAAAATGGAGTAGAAGCACTTTTACATAGCTTCACAGCTGATGAATTACAGTTCAAAAATATATTTTGTGTAGGTAGAAGAACGAAAAAACTTATCGAGCAAAAAATTGGTAAAGTTGTTTTTTCCGCAAGAAATGCAGATAAACTTTCTCAGTATTTAGCTGAAAACATTTCAGGTCAGGAAGTTACTTATTTCTGTAGTGATTTACGATTGGATACTTTACCTACGAAATTAGCTCAAAATAATATTTCAGTTAACGAAGTTGAAGCATATAAAACGATGTACAGCCCAACTAAAGTTGATGATAAAGTAAATGGTGTTTTATTCTACAGTCCATCAACTGTTGAGAGTTATATGAAAGAAAATAAAGCTGATAAAATCGCTTTTTGTATTGGTGATACTACAGCAAAAGAAGCTTCTAAATATTTTACGGAAGTACAAGTTGCAAAATTACCAACTGTTGAAAGTGTTATTGAGTTAGTAAACACACATTTTGTAAAAGAATAAATGATGTTAAGAAGACCTAGAAGAAACAGAAAATCTGCTGCAATTAGAGCCATGGTTGAAGAAACAACCTTATCTGTAAATGATTTTATTTATCCAGTGTTTTTAATAGAAGGTTCAGGTAAAAAAGAAGAGATTATTTCTATGCCAGGAATTTATCGCTATTCTCTGGATTTATTATTAAAAGAGATTCAGGAATGTGTTGATTTAGGAATTAAAGGTTTTTGCATTTTTCCTTCTTTAGGAGATGATAAGAAAGACAAGTATGCAACAGAAGGTCATAATCCTGCAAGTTTATACAATACAGCGTTAAATGAGATTAAAACCAAATTTCCAAACATTGCAGTTATGACAGACATAGCTATGGATCCGTATTCTAGTGATGGTCATGATGGAATTGTAGAAAACGGAGAAATACTTAATGATGAAACTTTAGAGATATTAGGTAAAATGGCATTGGCTCAGGCCAAAGCAGGAGCAGATATTCTTGGACCTTCAGATATGATGGATGGTCGTGTTGGCTATATTAGAGAAACTCTTGATAAAGCTGGATATACTCATGTTTCAATTATGTCCTATACAGCAAAGTATGCTAGCGCCTTTTATGGACCATTTCGTGATGCTTTAGATTCAGCACCAAAGTTCGGAGATAAGAAAACGTACCAGATGAATCCAGCGAATAAAAATGAAGCTTTAATTGAGGCTGATTTGGATATTTCTGAAGGAGCAGATATGATTATGGTAAAACCGGCTTTAGCGTATTTAGATATCATCAAATTATTAAAAGATAATTATGACGTTCCAATTACAGCATATAATGTAAGTGGAGAATATGCAATGTTAAAAGCGGCATCAGAAAAAGGATGGCTTGATGGTGAAAAAGTAATGATGGAAAGTTTGTTAAGCATAAAAAGAGCAGGAGCAGATATAATTCTTACGTATTTTGCAAAAGAAGCGGCCAGACTTTTATTAAAAAACGAATCTAATTATTAGGAATAAAACTCGAAAAATTGAGTTTAGACTTATTCAGAAATTATAGAAATGGAATTTAAAAAATCACATAAATTATATAACAAAGGATTAGTAAACTTAGTTGGAGCTGTAAATTCTCCAGTAAGAGCATTTGCTTCAGTTGGAGGAAATCCTTTATTTATTGAAAAAGCCAAAGGAAGTAAAATCAAAGATGTTGATGGTAATTCGTATATAGATTTAGTATTATCATACGGACCAATGATTTTAGGTCACCGTCACAAGAAAGTTCAAAAAGCAATTACAAAAGCTTTAAAAAATGGATATTCTTTTGGAGCTTCTACGGCAAATGAAATTAAACTAGCGAAAATAGTATGTGATGCGTTTCCTGGAATGGATAAAGTTCGTTTTGTAAACTCTGGAACAGAAGCTGTTTTAAGTGGTATTCGTTTAGCAAGAGCTTACACAGGAAAGGATAAAATTATAAAATTTGCGGGTTGTTACCACGGTCACCAAGATTCATTATTAGTAGCAGCTGGATCAGGTTTAGCAACGTTAAGCTTACCAGGAAGTAAAGGAGTTCCGGAGGGAGCAGTGAAAAATACTTTAATTGCTAATTACAATGATTTAGACAGTGTAAAAGCACATTTTGAGAATCATGATGATATTGCTGGTGTTATTTTAGAACCTATTGCTGGTAATATGGGAGTTGTTATTCCACAAGATGGTTTTTTAACTGAGTTAAAAGCATATTTAGAGTCAAAAGGAGCATTATTAATTGTAGATGAGGTAATGACCGGTTTTCGTTCTAAATTTGGAGGAGCTCAAGAGTTATTGGGAGTTGAAGCAGATATTACATGTTTAGGTAAGGTAATCGGAGGAGGTTTTCCTGTAGGAGCTTATGGAGCTCGAAATGAAATTATGGAGAATGTAGCTCCCTTAGGAGGAATGTATCAGGCAGGAACATTAAGCGGAAATCCAATTGCGATGGCTGCTGGTATTTCAACTTTAACAGAATTAAAGAAACAGAATCCTTACGAGTTCTTCAATAAAATTGCGGCTGAGTTAGAAGAAAGTCTTTTAGCATCTGCTAAAAAATATGGAGTTGAGCTTTCAGTAAATAGATTTGGTTCAATGATTAATCCGTTTTTTACGAGTAAGCATGTGACGAATTTTGAAGATGCGCAATCTTCAGACACGAAGAAATTTGCTGTGTTTTTCTGGGAGATGATCAAAAACGGTGTGTTTTTACCTCCATCGCAATTTGAAGCTTGGTTTTTATCAAGTGCGATAAGTTCTAAAGATTTAGAAAAAACGAAGAAGGCAATTGATAAGTCAATGAAAGCCGTTTCTGAAATGTAAGATTTATTATGAAGTTTATATTTTCCTTGCTTTTCAGTTTATTAATATTGTCTTGTTCAAACAAATCAATGAGTCAAACTAGTCAAAATAACTTTATCGATTTATATCAAGGAGCTTTGTACGGAGTGGGAGAAGAAGGATTGACGGAAGGAACTTTAGTAATTAAATCTGCAACAGATTGGGAATCATTTCTTAATAAGATAAATAGTGTAAATAACGTATCAGGACAGTTCAATTCAACAATTGATTTTTCGAAAAATAATGTAATTGTTGCTGTTGATCGTGTAAGGAATACTAGTGGTTTTTCGATTAAGCTAAATAAGGCTCAAAGTGATAGTGACCAATTAGTTATTAATATTACCAAAAAAGGTCCTGGACCAACAGATATGGTTGCAACAGCAATGATGCAACCAATAGATATAATAGTAATTAATAAAACAAACAAAAAGATAGTTTTTGTAACGAAATAAGATGATAAAGAACGATTTATTTTTAAGAGCCTTAAAAGGAGAAACGGTTGATAGACCACCAGTATGGATGATGAGACAAGCAGGTAGATATTTACCTGAGTTTATGGAAATTCGTGAAAAATACGATTTCTTTACTCGTTGTCGTACTCCTGAGTTAGCTTCAGAAATAACAGTTCAACCAATTCGTAGGTACGGAATGGATGCTGCAATTTTATTCTCGGATATTCTAGTAGTTCCTCAAGCAATGAATGTTGAGGTAGAGATGAAGCCAAATTTTGGTCCTTATTTACCAAATCCAATTCGCGATAAAAAGTCATTAGATAAAGTTATAATTCCTGATGTTAATGAGGAGTTAGGTTATGTAATGGATGCTATTAAGGCAACAAAAGAAAAATTGAATGATGAGATTCCATTAATTGGATTTGCTGGTTCTCCTTGGACAATTTTATGTTATATGGTACAAGGTCAAGGATCTAAAAACTTTGATAAAGCGAAGGAGTTTTGTTTTACGCAACCAGTTTTGGCACACCAATTGTTAATGAAGATTACGGATACGACAATTGCTTATTTAAAAGCAAAGGTTAAAGCAGGTGTAAATGCTGTTCAAATTTTTGATTCTTGGGGCGGAATGCTATCACCAACAGATTATCAAGAATTTTCATGGCAATACATTAATAGAATTATTGAAGCATTAAAAGATGATGCACCAGTTATAGCATTTGGTAAAGGATGTTGGTTTGCTTTGCAAGAAATGGCTAAATCGAATGCATCAGCTTTAGGAGTTGACTGGACTTGTTCTCCAAGAAACGCAAGATATTTAACAGGTGGAAATGTAACGTTACAAGGTAATTTTGACCCATCAAGATTACTTTCTCCACCAGCCGAAATTAAAAAAATGGTCACTGAAATGATCAACAATTTTGGAAAGGACAAATATATTGTTAACTTAGGGCACGGTATTTTACCTAATATACCCGTTGAAAACGCAAAAGCATTTATTGATGCTGTAAAAGAGTACAAAGTTGAATAAATAAAAAACATAATAATAATTCCCATGAAAAGATTAGTGTCATTTCTGTTAATTATTTTAACCACAAGTGTATTTGCACAAAAAAAATACTATAACCAGGCGGTAAATAGTTGTGCAGGTAAATCTTCGGACGAATTAATTGATAAATGTATTAAGGATAGTTATCTATTAAATTATGATTTTACTACTGATGAAGGTAAAGTAATAAGTACTAAAGATATCAAAAAACCAATTGTAATACTTGCAGCCGCTGGTTGGTCTGCTCCATGTATTGGTCAAATTCCAGCATTAAATGAAATTGTAGATATTTATCATAATGATGTACAGTTTATCATGATTTTCTGGGATAAGAAAGATAGAATTGGAAGATTTAAAAGTAAAGTAGATTCAAGAGTTCTTTTAGTTCCGGCTGGTGATTCTGATAAAGTAGAGAAAGGTAATTTAGATATTAGTGGATTCGTTCACAAACTAGACTATCCAACTGCTTACTTAATTGACAAAACAAAAAAGTTTGTTGATGTGAAAAGAGGAGCAGCTATTCCTTCAAAAACTGTAACCCGTGAACAAGCGAATGAAACAAATGCTTCTGAACTGGAAGCTTTTGTAAAGCAAGTATTGAAATAATATAAATTTTCACAATATATTTAAACCTCTTTCTTATTTTTGAAAGAGGTTTTTTATTTTCTGAGCTATGATACCATCAACCATAAATGCAGTAAAAGCATATTTCGATTCATTTGAAATTATTAACAAATTAAAGTTATGGAAGTATTTTCTTGTTCCAGTAATAATTAGTGCGATTACAGCCTTGATTATAGGATCAATGACTTATTTTTTGGCAGATGATTTAGGATATTACATTTCGAAATTATGGCCTTGGGAATTTGGAAAAGAAACATTTACCGCTATAGGAAACTTTTTAAGTGGTGTTGCAATTATTGCAATTGGTTTTATCTTATACAAGCATATTGTACTGGCTTTGTCATCTCCTTTTATGGGACCAGTTTCCCAAAAGATTGAAGAGCATTTTTATGGAAACAAACATATGCATAGAAAAACTTCTTTTTCGGAATCTTTGGCAAGAGGAATTCGAATAAGTACAAGAAATATAGTTAGGGAATTATTATTAACTCTACTAATTTTAATTTTAGGATTAATCCCTTTAATCGGGATTTTCTCTTCTGTTTTGCTAATATTTGTTCAGGCTTATTATGCTGGTTTTGGTAATATGGATTATACCTTGGAAAGGCATTATAGTTATAAAGAAAGTGTAACTTTTGTAAAAAGACACCGTGGAACGGCTATAGGAAATGGTTTAGTTTTTATTCTTTTTTTATTGATACCAGTTATAGGTGTAGTTTTAGTTCTGCCTTTTTCAGTTACAGCGGCAACTACAGAAACAATGAAAAAAATACACTAGAAAGCACCATTATATTTATTTTTGCGGAACAATAGAAACAGAATGAAAGACCAATTTTACGAATATATCCAACAGTTACAAGACACAATAACTAATAACTTAGAGAAGATAGACGGAAAAGCTACTTTTCAAGAAGACTTATGGGAAAGACCAGAAGGTGGAGGAGGAAGAACTCGTGTTATTGAAAATGGAGGTGTATTTGAAAAAGGAGGTGTAAATATTTCTGCTGTTCATGGTGAATTACCAGAAGTTCTTAGAAAACAGTTTAAAGTTGAAACTGGTAACTTTTTTGCTTGCGGTTTAAGTTTAGTATTACATCCAGTAAATCCGTTTGTGCCTACAGTTCATGCTAATTGGCGTTATTTTGAAATGTATAATGAAAAAGGAGAAATCGTTACGCAATGGTTTGGTGGAGGTCAAGATTTGACTCCTTATTATCTTTTCGATGAAGATGCAGTACATTTTCATACCGTGTGTAAAGATGCATGTGATAAGCATCATGAAGATTTTTATCCAAAATTTAAAGAGACTTGTGATAATTATTTCTGGAATGCTCATAGAAATGAGGCTAGAGGAGTAGGTGGTTTATTCTTTGATTATTTAAAAGAGACTGAAGAATTTTCAATGCAAGATCGTTACAATTTCGTAACGGAAGTTGGAAATAGTTTTTTAAACAGTTATGTTCCTATTGTAGAAAAAAGAAAAGAAACTCGTTTTGCTAAAGAACATAAAGATTGGCAAGAAGTAAGAAGAGGTCGCTATGTTGAGTTTAACTTAGTTCATGATAGAGGAACTTTGTTCGGTTTGAAAACAAATGGAAGAATTGAGAGTATTTTAATGAGTTTGCCTCCAACTGTTCAATGGAAGTATAACCACGTTCCTGAAAAAGGAACAGAAGAGTTTAAGTTAATAGAAGTATTAGCTAATCCTAAAAAATGGGTTTAAGTATTTAGTTATCTCCAAATAACATTCTTTTTAATAATTGTTTTATCTCGGTTTCTAATTTTCTGAAGTCGAGCTTTTAGCAGTTGTTTTCTGCCATCTAATGTTCTAGTGTAAACAATATTTGCCATTCCCACTCGCTTATTCCAATTATCTAAGTAAATATTTGCTTGTTTTTTGTTGGTAGCAAAAAGTTCAGGAACAGCACTGTATTTATGTTTTTTGAATTTATTGGAAATCCAAGACTTTTTATATTGTCGTAATAGGTATTTAGGATTATCAATTGGCTGTAATATTTCATCAAGAATATTTACAAAAGTTTTACTTTCAAATCTGCTTGCACCGTAGATAGTTATTCCAACTTCACCCTTTCCTTTTAAACGAGTTTTTAATCTAAGTTTTCTTCTTGGAGTTGTTATTATTTCTAAATCTATTAAAGTGTCTACGACTGCTTGAGCTATTTTGTGAATTCTAGTGTCATACAAGCCATACTTTAAATAACTTTTTGTGTTAATATAAAAACTATAGAAGAACCAAACGAATAAGCAGGTAATAGAAAAGTATAAAATTTTAATAATTTGTGGATCTTCAATAATAAAAAGAAGAGAAAAGTATATTATTAACATACCAGTTACCAGCGAAGTCTCTCCAAAACTGTATAGTAAAGCATTTAAATAATCTAGGTTTGTTGATTTTATAGCTTTCTTTTTCGGACTAACTAAAGATATTTCATCATAAATCTTTTTTCCATTAAATATCGATTTGGACCACTTAGTCGCAATGTTATCTCTTCTTTCAGATTGAAGAGTTGTTTTTAGATTTAGACTTTCTACATCATTAATGAAAATTTTTTCTGGTAGATTTAATCTCGATAATCCATTCTGAATTACAACATCTGAATCATTAGAAATCCCTAAAAAAGAATTAAATCTTCGCGATAATAATTCAAGATCTTTTCCACCAGTTTCATCAGTTGGATCAACGCAAGCTAAGTGCCAAATTAAACCAACCTTATTCGGGGTTTTAGGATTGATACGAATAGCTCGTCCACGCATTTGATTAGAGGTTACAAATGAACCTACAAAAGAAGCTAAAATCAAACTATTAATCGATGGAGCATCCCAACCTTCACCTAAAAGTGATTTTGTTCCTATAAGGACTTTTATATGACCTAACTCGAATAGTTTTGTGATAACTTCCACAATGTTTTTTGAAGAAGAGGAGGTACCTTTAACAAATACATAGTTCTTATCTGTTTCTAAATAAGAAAATTTGTAGTTGTCAAGTGAATCTATTTCTTCAATTTTTGAAATTAAAGCTTGATGGATAATAACAATAGATCCCGACAAAACGGCTAATGCTTTCGGGAAAAAAACTTGATTTTTTAATTGAAGAAAAATAGGGATTACTCCTATTTTATCAATAACATCAATTTTATCTTCTAGAGTATTTAAATATTCCTTACGTATATAATCAGTTAAAATTACACATCTTAGTTGTTCTTGTAAATTCTTTTGCTCTTGTCGAACAATGTCTTTAATACTTTTTAATTTACTCGGACTATTACTTAAGGATTTATATATATGTTCATTTCCATTTAAGTGAACTTTATTTCGGCTAAATGCTGAAAGTTTTCTCAATTCTTTTTCAAGAGAATCTAAATATGATTCTCTTTTTTCTAAATTTTCTCTATCAGTTACTAAAACTCCTTGTAATAATGTTTGAATCCACTCATAAGAAGCTTCTGGGAATTTTGTTTCATCATTTTCATCAAATCCTAAAAGCTCTAATTTATCATTCGAAATTTCATGTTGTAATGCATTTAAAAAAATTAAGATGGACGAGAAAAAGTCTGGATTTTTATAAATTTCCTCAAGATGTCTTTGTGTGTGAGTAAAAAAACGATGACTTTCTATAAGATTAATAAAGTCCTTTTCATGGAATAAAGAGTAAACGAATTCCTTTATTTTTTCTTTAAAGTTTGTGAGATAAATCGATTCCTCTGATTCAGGTTTTGAAAGATAAATTAAATCTTGGTGAGGAGCAAGGTTCTTTTCTTTTACCAAATCTGGAATTACAATTTCATCGTCAATTTCACCACATAGTTTAAAGTACTTTAAAATTTCCGATTTATCACTGTCATAAGGTGGAGTAGCTGTTAAGGCTACAACAGTTTGTAAATGTTGTTCTTTTAAGTTAAATAAACATTTCCACCAAGCATTTTTTAAATGATGTGCTTCATCTAATAACAATACTTCTATTTCATGTTTTTTAAAAAAAGCATAGTAGTCTTCTTCAGTTTCAAATGTTTTATAAAACGTATGTAAAGCTTGGTAAGTTGAGAAGGTAATATCAGAAGGCTCTTTTAAATTAAAAGATAAATTATTGAATTTATGATTGTTCGCAAAAAATGTCTGTAAACGATTTTCCCATTGATTTCGAATGGTTAAAGTTGGTGCTAGAACTAGTGTCTTTTTATGGAGTCTTTTTATAATTTCAATTCCTAATATAGTCTTTCCTGAGCCAGGCGGAGCGACAATATGAAAATGATTATCTTCAATATGGTCATCGAAATTTTCTAATACTTTTGCTTGATAAGGTCTCCATTTTAGCGTAAAATTTAATTCTTCAAATAACATAGCAGTTGAGTATCTTTAAAAACGGAGCTTTATAGTTTGTTTTTAATAGAGTTAAAAATCAGATTTACTGTTTCTTCCAAGGAACTATTTTCTTTTACTTCTAAAAATGGATGCTCAGGAGTTTCATAAGGAGCATTAATTCCTGTCATATTTAAAATCTCTCCTTTTCGAGCTTTTTCGTATAATCCTTTTACATCTCTTTTGATACAGGTTTCTATACTGGTATTCATAAAGATTTCAAAATAATTTTCTTTTCCAATAATTTCTTGAATCATGCTTCTACTTTCTTTATATGGAGCTATAAAGGCCGATAGCACAATATGACCAGTATCTAAAAATAATGAGGCTATTTCAGCCATTCTTCTTAGATTTTCTTTTCTATCTTCTGGAGAAAATGACAAGTCTTTGTTAATTCCTTTTCTTAATACATCTCCATCTAAGAGATATGTTGCTATATTATTTGCTTCAAGTTTTACTTTTAATGCATTTGCTACTGTAGATTTACCTGCGCCAGATAATCCAGTAAACAATAAGAAAAATTTTTGAGTAGTATTTTTATCTTCCAAGTTCTGTTCTTCGTTTAGTCAAATATATTAAAATCAATATTGACTAAATAAGTATATGATTGAATAAAGAATTCTACAAATTTTATGTTAATGCTAGGTTAATGGAAACAATGATTTCTGTAAATTGGAAAACTCCAATTATTTTTGAAAGATGTCGAAAAAAATTATTCTTCTTATTATAGCATCCGTCATCGGATTATTGGCATTATCATATATTCAAGCCAGACTAATAAAAAACACTTATTCTTTAAGAAAGGAGGCTTTTACGGACAAGGCGAGTAGTCAGGTAAGTAAAATTGGTAGTTATGGTTCTCCTATAGATTCTATTTTTGATGCAATCTCAGATACATTTGTTAAGGATCTTGATACATATAATTTAGGAAAAGTAACAAGAGAACAATTGTTAATACGTTTAAAAAAAATATCAGATTCCTTAAATCCAAAATTTATTAAAGAATATGAGAAAGAAGTCAATTTTGAAAAATTAGGGTACAACTTAAAATATCATCGTCAGCTTAAAAATTTAGTGATTTTAGATAGCCTAAAAACCGATACGATATTCAAAAGGAAAAAGAAAGAGAAAGGATTGAAATTAATTGGTTACGATTTTCAGAGTAATTCCGATTTACATCTAGGAACTTCAACATGGGAAACTAACAGAACATTTGAGGAGGTGAATAATGGGAAATCTGAAAAAGTAAATTATCATATAGTTTTCGAAACTTCAAACTATATAAATATTGATGATTGGGAGAAAATTATTTTAATGGAAATGAGAAGTCTACTAATTTTCTCATTTTGTATTTTCTTATTTGTCATTGGATTGTTTTATTATTCCATCAAAAATTTAATAACACAAAAGAAAATAGCTGATATTAAAACAGATTTTGTGAATAATATTACACATGAATTAAAAACGCCTTTATCAACTTTATCTTTAGCTACAAAAATTTTGAAACAGGAAGAAGGAATGTCAGCAGTTATAGAAAATACTATTGGAACTATAGATAGACAAAATGTAAGATTACAAAACTTAATTGATCAAGTTTTAAATAATAGTATTGGTTACCAAGATTTGGAATTGAATAAAAAGCAAACAAATAGTGCTGATTTTTTAAACGGAATTTTAAACGATTTTGATATTAACCACGAAGAGAATATTAGATTAAATAGAAAACTATCAAATACAACAAGCTTGTTAAATATTGATGAGTTTTATGCCGCAACAGCTATTGTCAATATTCTTGCAAATGCAGTGAAGTACGGAGCATCAAAAATTCTTGTATCTGAAAATATTCATAATAATAAGTGGATTTTAGTTATCGAAGATGACGGAATTGGAATCGATAAAAAGAATCTAAAATTAATATTTAATAAGTTTTTTCGTGCAGAAAATAAAGATGTTCATAATGTAAAAGGCTTGGGGCTTGGCTTGTATTACACGCATCAAGTTATAATAGCTCATAAGGGAACTATTAAAGTAGAAAGTGAAAAAGGAATTGGAACTAAATTTACAATTGAATTACCTTTAATGAATTAATAATCATGGAAAAATATCAGATTTTACTAGCAGAAGATGATCCGGATTTTGGTAATTTATTACAGCAATATCTGCAAATGTCGGGTTATACAGTTACTTGGGTAAAAGATGGAGTAGAAGCTTTAGAGTTATTTTCTCGCTCAACATTCGATATTTGTGTTTTAGATGTTATGATGCCTAAAAAAGATGGATTTACATTAGCGGAAGATATTATAAACATTAACCCGGAAGTACCTTTTGTTTTTCTAACCGCAAGGAAGTTGAAACAAGATAAAATTAAAGGATTAAAACTTGGTGCTGATGATTATATCGTAAAACCGTTTGATGCTGATGAACTAGTTCTGAGGTTAAAAAATATAATTAAAAGATCTACAAATTCGGTAAAGCCAACTATCAAAGAAGAAAGTATAGAAATAGGAGCTTATACTTTTAATCAAAGGAGATTAGAACTTTTATATAAAGAAGAAACTCAGCAATTAACAGAAAAGGAGGCCAATTTGATCAAGTTCTTGGTTGAACACAAAAATCAAATGCTAAAAAGAGAAGAGATACTAAAGGAAGTCTGGGGAAATGAAGATTATTTTTCTGGTCGAAGTATGGATGTTTTTATAAGTAGACTTCGTAAATATTTTAAAAAGGATGCTAATATTTCTATTGAAAGTTCAAGAGGAATAGGATTAGAATTTAAGATTAATCATAACTAATGTTAATAGTCTTTCGTTAACAGTTAATACAGGGTTAACAAGCTGTAAAAGTTATATTTAAATAAATGTTCCAAGTAATTTTGAGGTATAAATTAAAAAAATCTATATCATGAAATTATTTAAATCAACATTCGCATTTTTATTTATTACATTAACTGCATGCGCACAAACACCAGGTATTCCAACACCACCAACTCCACCAAATACTAATGGTTCCTCACACACAGAAGTAGTATCATCTTCTTCTTCATCTTCTTCACGAATTAGTAGTTCAACTAGTGTTTCTGATGCAAATTCAAGCTATAAGTTTCGAGCGAAATTTCATTCGTCAAAAAGAAAAGGAATTGAAAATATACTTACAGAAGCTTTAGATGGAATTCAGTTGAGAAAAAGAAATAGAAAATTAGAGTGGGAAATTTTGCAAGGAGGAGATGTTCTATTTGAATGCACATTAAATAAAAACAGACTTTCAATTTTTGTAGATAAAGAATTATCTACAGGGAAATTCAATCGCAGAATTAAAAGATTAGGAGAAGATTTACAGGAATATATTTCTGAACACAAGAGACATACTTTTGCTAGTAGAAGAGGAAATTCAGTTTCACGCGCAGAAGAAAGATTAGAAAGAGCTAAAAGAGAACTTGAAAACTCTATAAAAAACTTAGAAGAGGTTAAAAGAGATAATGAAAGATAATATTAATATGAAAATCTGGATATTCATCTTTTTATTGATTTGTAGTTTTCTTGGGAATTCACAATGTGATAAATATAGAATGTATGAACATTACAAGGTAATAGAGAAAAAGGATACAATCAATTATCATATTTATGCTCTGGGTGGAATAAAGAGTAAAGAGAACTTGTTGGTTTTTATTCATGGGTCAAATTCAAAACCGTTTTACGAATTTTTCGAAAAAGATGGCAAAAAGTACAGAGGAAGTACCGTACCATTTGATTTATCTAGTATTCCTGAGAACTATGCTTTTGTAATTGTATCGAAAAAAGGAATCGATTTCTGCAATGATAAAAAAGTTGAATTTGAGCCGCCAAAAGAGTATTATCAAAACTTATCACTAAGCTATAGAGCCAATCAGTATGATAAGGTCATAAATCACATAAGCAATAAGCATGGAACGAAACTGAAAAAGATAGTTGTTATAGGACATTCAGAAGGAAGTGATGTAGTAGCAAAACTAGGCGCCATGAATAAAAAAATTACACATATTGGTTTTTGGTCGGGAAGTGGAAATTCTCAGTTGTATGATTTTCCTTTGTTTATAAGAAAAGAAGTTCTTCAAGGAAAACTTACCGAAGAAGAAGGAATTGAAGAGATTAATTCTTTATTTGAAAAATATTCAGATATTATGGATAACCCAAATGAAACTGATAAAAGCTGGTATGGACATCCATATAAAAGATGGGCGAATTTTTCAGAACCACCAATTGAAAATTTACTTCAGATAGATATTCCACTGTATGTTGCGATGGGAGCCAAAGATAATTCCGTTCCAGTTGAATCAACCTATTTAATTCCTGTTGAATTCATTAGAAAGGGTAAAAAGAATTTAACTTTTAAAGTTTATCCTAGATTAGATCATAGCTTTAACGAAAAATCTAAAGAAGGAAAAGTAATTAGACGATGGAATGAGGTTTTTACAGAGTTTATGAGTTGGGTACGCTTAAATTAAACTCATATTTTAGATAGCTAGGATAATATTCTTAAAATGAAATAGGTAAAAGACAATGGTAAGCGCAAATCATTGTCTTTTAACTGTTTAAAAAATGAGTTTTTCTTGAACAATACATAAAAAAACCTTGTTGAAAATAGTGTTTTTTATGGTTTTCATAAAAAAAACATCGTTTCATAATTGATTTCATAATAAATAAATGAATTAAATTTACTATTTTTGCACAGCAAAAGAAATCAATCAATATTATGGCAAGATTTGAATTAAAACTTCCTAAAATGGGTGAGAGCGTTGCAGAAGCAACAATTACTTCTTGGATTAAAGAAGTAGGAGATATGGTGGAAATGGATGATACCGTTGTGGAAGTAGCTACTGATAAAGTAGATAGTGAAGTACCTAGTGAAGTTGAAGGAAAACTTGTTGAGATTTTATTCGAGAAAGATGATGTAGTACAAGTTGGGCAGACTATAGCAATTATTGAAACTGAAGGAGAAGAGGGAGCAGCAGTAGTGCAAGAAACTACCAAAGAAGTTGTTAGCGAAACTCCTGCTGCAGCTAAAGAGATAGAGGAATCTATTACTGAGGTGAAAGAATCTGTTGGGTCTTTAGATACTTCAGGAAGCGATCGTTTCTATTCTCCATTGGTAAAGAGTATAGCGAAAACTGAAGGGATTTCAGTTACTGAACTTGAAAATATTAAAGGTACTGGTAAAGAAGGAAGAGTAACTAAAAGTGACATTTTAGGTTATCTTGAAAATAGAGGAGCTCAACCAACACCAGCAGCAAAGTCTGAACCTGTACAAACGAATGTTGCCAAACCTAACCAAGAAGTTTCTACACCAGTTTCAATTTCTGGAAAAGACGAAATTATAGAAATGAGTAGAATGGGTAAATTGATCTCGAAGCATATGGTTGCGTCAGTTCAAACTTCTGCTCACGTTCAATCTTTTATCGAAATTGATGTTACTAATGTTGTAAACTGGAGAAATAAAGTTAAAAACGCCTTTCAACAAAGAGAAGGAGATAAGTTAACATTTACTCCAATCTTTATGCAAGCTGTTGCTCAAACAATAAAGAAACATCCATTAATTAATATTTCTGTTGATGGTGATAAAATCATTAAAAGAGGAAATATCAATTTAGGAATGGCTGCTGCTTTACCAGATGGAAACCTTATCGTACCAGTAATTAAAAATGCTGATCAATTAAGTCTTGTAGGAATGACAAAGCAGGTGAATGATTTAGCTCAAAGATCTAGAGCTAATAAATTAAAGCCAGATGAAATTCAAGGTGGAACTTATACAGTAACAAATGTTGGAAGTTTTGGTAGTATTACAGGTACACCAATCATCAATCAACCACAAGTTGCTATTTTAGCGCTTGGAGCGATTGTTAAGAAACCAGCTGTAATTGAAACTCCAGAGGGAGATTTAATTGGAATACGTCATAAAATGATAGTTTCTCACTCTTATGATCACAGAGTTGTAAATGGAGCTTTAGGTGGAATGTTTATTAAAACTTTTAAAGACATTATTGAAGCTTGGGATGTAAATCAAGACTTCTAAGATTAAATATAAAATTATATTAAAGGCTCAAGGTTTACTTGAGCCTTTTCTTTTATATCTTTACACCAAATCAAAAAATCACAAATTATAATGAAAAAATTAGCGGTTATAGCGTTATTGTTGGTTTCAGCAGTAAGTTTTGGACAAGAAAAAGTTAAGTTACGTCTTAATTTGAATAAAGGAGATAAGTATCAAACTCACATGAAAATGAATCAAGACATGGGAGTAATGGTAATGGATATGGAAATGAAAATGGATATGTTAGTTCAAGCTAAGAAATCTATTAATTATGAAGTTAAGAACAACTTTACATATTTATCTACTTTAATGGAGCAAGGAGCAATGAAAATTAACTATAATTCTAACATGAAAGAAGAAGAGTTAACTCCAGAAGCAAAACAGTTTGCAGATAAGATGAAACCGATGTTAGAAACTTCGATCTATTTAAATATGGATAGATTAGGTAAAAGTGAGTTAATAAAATTAGTGCCAGACGTTCCAGGAGTTACTCAATTAAAGGATCAAATGAGTTCAGTTACTTATCCTGAAGATCCTGTAGGTGTAGGTTCTACTTGGGTAAATGTTCAAAAATCAAATGGTGCCGATATGGAATTAACATATAAGGTTACTAAGATTGAGAAGGATTTCGTTTTTGCAGATGTAACAGGAAAATCTAGTGTTTTAGCAGGTGCGAAAATTACAGGAAAGTTAAAGATAGATAGAAAGTCAGGTTTACCGAGTACTATGACAATGAATATTGATGTTAGTATGATGGGGGTAAATATGAAAACAAGATCTGATATCAGCGTAAAGAAGATTTAAAGTTACGTTGTTTGAAAAGAATAACTTAAAGAAAAGACCTAGTATTAAACTAGGTCTTTTTTTATTCATATATATCTTTTAGAGCATGTTCCAGTTCTGTATATTGAAAATCATATTGTTTTTCTGTTTTAGCTGATGAAACGCGACTTCCTTCTAAGACAATTACGGCTAATTCTCCTAAAATAAACTTTAGTATAAATTTAGGTGCATTGATGGGTAAAACAGGCTTTTTAAGAACTTTTCCCAATGTTTTTGTAAACGATGTATTTGTTTGATGATCAGGTGAAGAAGCATTATATATTCCAGTGAAATTTTCTTCCTCAATTGCATTTACATATAAATTACATAAATCTTCAATGTGAATCCAAGGAACATATTGCTTTCCATTTCCTAATGCAGATAAAAATAGAGGCGTATTCATTTTTTGTAAAGCACCACCGTCTTTACTCAATACAACTCCAGTTCTTAAAATAGTAACAGGAATATCCAAAGCTTGAAATTGTTTGGCAGCATTTTCCCATTTAATACATATTTCAGAAATGAAGTCAGAGGCAGGTTTATCTTGTTCGGTAAATATGTTATCTGTAGTAATAGCTCCATAAAATCCAATTCCAGAAGAACTAATAAAACCTTTTAAGGGTACATCTAATTCTTTCACTTTCGAAAATAAGAGATTAGCTGATTCGACTCTACTATCAATTAATTCTTCTTTTCTTGTTTTAGTCCATTTTTTATCAGCAATTCCTGCACCTGCTAAATGAATAATATAATCGAGGTTTTCGAAGGCTTTTTCATCAATGTAATTGTTCTTAATATCCCATTTAAAATGATTATCATGTTTTGGACTTCTTGTTAAAATATAAACTTGATGATTTTTACTTGATAATTTTTTTTCTAAGGTTTTTCCTATTAAACCAGTTCCTCCTGTAAGTAAGATTTTTGCCATAGTATAAAAATAAAAAAACCGAGATGAAAAGTCATCACGGTTTTCTAATTATTTATAATAAATTAAACTTATTTCACGTCTTTTAAAGTATTCGTGATTAAAGTTTTTAATTGGTTCTTATGAGCTTTGGTCATAACATCGCCAGTTCCGTTTCCAACCCAAGTTTTAATTCTTTTTAAGTTGTATAAGGCCATGGCTTTTGATGCATTAGTAAAACGATTTTTCCCTTTTCCATCAACCATGTTTAAAAGCATTTTTGTATACTCTGTTTGAAGGTTCTGACGGAATGAATTTACAGAAGCATATATATCGTTTTTGAAAATAGCATTATTTAAGTCAGTCATAAATTCTGATAACTTGTATTTATTCCCGTATAATTCAGAATCAGAAATTCTTTGTAACGTATTTGGGTGTAAAATATGACGTAATACTCTTCTTTGATATCCTAACACTTGTGCATGAATTTTCGGATCTTCTGGTCCACTAAAGAAGTTATATCCTCTTCTTTGTCTTGCTAAATAGTTGTATAAATCTTGTGGTGCTTTAAATGCATTTGGTGCAAAAACATATGTTTTTAAAGCATTCATAGCTCTCTTTTGATCAGCATAACTAACCGGAGTATAAGGTTTTGTTGCGCCTTCTTGTCCGTGCATCGCTCTTTCTACGTAAACTCCTCCAATAAATCTAGAGATTACATCTGCGGCACGAGCTGATTGTCCATTTAATATATAGTAAGCATTACGTAATTCTTCATATGATTCTCCATTTGTTGTCATGCTCGACTTCAATTTTCTCATCATATTGTTTACGATTTTAAATCGGTCAATTGAATAACCAATTTGGTCATTGGATAAATCACCAGTCATAACTCTTGGATCAATTGCTTTTCCAGCAGAACGCATATCGTCAGCGTCATTACCAAAGATTAATTCTGGTTTTGTTGATTTTGCTAAAAGAGCATCCATTTCAGTTTTATTGTTGAAAGGAGTATAACCAAACTGAATAGCCCAAATATCATATGGTCCAACCGCCATATCGTAATACTGACCTTGCTTAGTTCTGTCAAGTGTTAGATTAATTCCCGCATAATCCATTACAGAACCAGTTAAACATTTTCCTTCAATTAATTTAGCATCTGCTAATTCGGCAGGACTAAATAATTGACTGGCTTTCATGTTGTGATTTAATCCTAGAGTATGTCCAACCTCATGCATTATTAACGATTTCATCGCTTCTTTCTTCATTCCTTCCATCTCCATATCAGTTGCTCCAGTTGCAGCTAATACAGTTTGTCCGAATAAAGTATTTTCATGCATTAAATGTCCAGCAGAACAATACATGTGGTTATCTTTATTTAGGAATGCAAATTCCATTGCTTCTTCTTCATTTTCGAAACTAGAAACGCTACTAACAATCTTATCCAATTTTACTCTATTGGTAAAATGTACAAATTCGAGCATAATGTCAGCACCTAAAATTTCTCCCGTTCTTGGGTTAACAAAACTTGGTCCGTATCCACCAAAAGGAGGATTTGGAGAAGAAGTCCAACGTAAAACGTTGTAACGAACGTCACCAGCATCCCAATCTGCATTATCCGGCTGTACTTTTACAACCATAGCATTTTTAAATCCAGCTTTCTCAAAAGCTTCATTCCAAGCTAAAACTCCTTCTGTAATTGTTTGTCTCCATTCTAATGGTGTAGAATTTTCAATCCACCAAGTAATTGGTGTCACAGGTTCCGAAACTGCTGCAGAAGGGTCTTTTTTAACTAATCTCCAACGGTGTACTAAATCTCTATAATTAATAGTTTCTGTGCTTGTCATGTCGTTTACTTCTGTAGTAAAGAAACCAACACGAGGATCATCAAAACGAACTTTATATCCATCCTCTGGCATGTTCATGAACGTATGGAAAACTTTAATAGATACATATCTTCCATCTTTAATAGCTCTTGATCCTTGGTTCAAAACAGTGGGATTGTTATAAACATATTCTGTTTTAATATTTGTGTTTTCAGGATAGTTTTTAATACTATTAATCTTCGATTTGTTTTTATCAAAGCGACCTAATTTGAATGAGAAAGGAGATCTGCCAGGGAAACTTGGTTGTTTTACCCTTGTTAATGCTTCAGATAAAAATAATCCGTTAGCATTGATTAAGTATTCTCCTTTTTCCTCGTCTGTTGCTAAAATCTTAGAGCTTTCAATTAATGCATCACTCGTATTTGCAACTGATGATCTAGAAATAGCATTGTTTTTATCAAAATAGAATGAAGTATTTGGTGCTACGAATTCAATTTTATTAAAATGTTTTTTAATGTGAAAAACAGTAGAACCTCTATAAGAACCTCTAAATGCGTTTGCTTCAGTTACACCATCAGCAATTTGAGAGAAGTAGATAAAATCTTTATTTAACTGATCCTTTTTAACTAATAATTTTACATCACCAGTAATAGAATCTTGATAAACAGTAAAAAGCCCTTCAATTTTATTGCTTTTCTTTGTTAAACTAGCAATAGTCTTTTTAGGCTTTTCTTTTTTCTTAGGCATTTCAGTTTTTGCCTTGGCATCTTTGCCTTTTTTCTTTTTTCTTCTCTGCGCATTTACATCAGTAATACTTAACATAAAAAGCGCCAAGAATGCGGTTAAGACCAATCTTGGTCGTTTCGTTAACATGTTAAAATGGTTTTAAATATTATTTAATAAAATGTGAAGTTATTATTATTTTACTAGTAAGAATGTTAACGATTTTATAAATAAATCTAAGTTCTTTGTTTTTTGTTTTGATTACATAAAAGAATAATCTCTTCTATTCTTTTTGAGCGAGTTAACTTTCTTTTTGCCGAATGCAGCCAATACAAGTAATTTTTTCTATAAGAAGGTGCGAAGTTTTTGTAGTTTTCGAAAGCCTTTTGGTTGGTTGCAAAGGCTATTTTTAAATCCTCGGGTATAATTAAGTTTTCTGCATTATCGAGCTCGTACCAAGCACCATTTTCTTTAGCAATATTAATGGTGTTTAATCCACTTTCTTGAATTAAATTTTGAGAAAGTAATTCGTCAACATAAGTTTTATTTAATTTGCTCCAAGCGCTTTTAGGTTTTCTTTTTGAGAAATATTGCTGACGTTTTCCGTTGCCTAAACTTTTAACTGTAGAATCTATCCAACCAAAACACAAGGCAACTTTTACAGCTTCTGACCAAGTCATGGAAGGAATTCCGCTATCTTTTTTATGAAAAATAATATATACAGAATTGAACTTCTCATGATTATTTAATAACCAATCATACCATTCAATATCACTTTCAAAATAAAGTGTTGGTCTATCTGTTGTAGGCATGTTTTCCTTTTATATATTTTCTTGATGGAATGGAATCAAGAATATAAGGAATCGATGCAAAACCT
Organism: Tenacibaculum sp.; assembly: GCA_022448525.1. Classification (GTDB taxonomy): domain Bacteria; phylum Bacteroidota; class Bacteroidia; order Flavobacteriales; family Flavobacteriaceae; genus Polaribacter. Next base: position 783,253 of record JAKVCX010000004.1, on the reverse strand, counting down.
TTCTTGGTTATTTTAAAAACACCAAAATGCAAATGAGGTTCCGTACTATATCCAGTATTTCCTGAAAAACCAATGGGTTGTGCTTTTTTTACAGAATCTCCCATTTTGACCAATACACCTTCTTTTTTAAGGTGAACATATTGTGTAAATAATCCATCTTCATGATAGAGAAGAATGTAGTTACCATCGTTTCGATATTTTTTATTTCTTCCTCCTTTGTTAGAATCTTTTTTTAATCCTACAACAACACCATCTCTCATTGCGCAAATTGTCTGTCCGACATTCATTCTAAAGTCAATGGCGTATTTAGATAAACCATTATGTGTAAATCTTGTGTTATGTCCCTGAATTATTTTGTATCGTTTTCCTTTTAAAAAAGGTAATGCATAATTATAGAGGGAATCATATTTAGTAATATAATTTAAAGGTCCATAACGCATGTTAAATTGATAGTCTTTTAAAAAAGTAATCGTGTCTTTTCCATCGAAAGTTAAGAGCTTCTTTTTTTCATACGCATTTACATTAAAGCTTTTTAAGGATTTTGTTGTGTTATGTAAAACTTTAACATGCGTTGGACAACCAAGTTTATTATGAGCAAAAACTTGAGTTTTATTATTGTTAATTTCAAAAAAGAGATAGTTTGGCTTGTTTTGAGCATTTAAATAACTGCATAATACAATAGCGATAATTATAAACACTCTTAATTTCATACTAACGAATTATTTTTGAAGGAAAACTCACTATACTTTCATGACCATTTTTACCAACGGCACTAACACCAAAGAAATAATTGTCTAGGATAATTCCGTCTAATGTAAATTCAGTAACATCTTCAACATATTTAAAATGATCCCAAGTAGGAGATGTAGTATCACGCCAATAAATTTTATATCCTTTAGCTTCTTCAACTGATTCCCAAGAGAACTTTGCTGAAGCTTGCACAATTCCTCCAATTCCCACATTTTTCGGAGCGAGTGGAGCAGAAGCAATACTAGCTAAGTTAATAGCATTAACAGCCGTTAATTTTTTAGTATACTCGAAGTTTACGAATTTTAGTTTATCGCCATATTCAATTCCATTTTCGGTACGAATGTCTTGATGTTGTTGTGTGTAGTTTTCATGAGCTTCCATTATTCTTATTCCAGCAAATCCTACATCATTAAATGGTCGATGATGACCACCACGACCAAAACGATCTAATCTATAAATTATTTTGGGATTCATTTCTGGCATATAAGTTTTCGTTGTTTTATAAATGTAACGAGCCAATTGTCTTGAAATTCCATCAACTTCACCACCATAAAATCGTCTAGCGCGTCTTTGGTTTGCTGTTTCAGTTGGAGGAGTAGGTTCAGAGAAAATTCTAAAAGTTCTATTATCTATAACGCCATCAATACCTTTTATATTTCCAATCATATCATTGTTCATTACACCGATAATATCCCAATTTTTTTCGATAGCAAAGTTGGCTAAACCTTTCCCTCCAAATAGACCTTGTTCTTCACCTGATAGGCCTACATAAATAATACTGTTATCAAATTTGTATTTACTTAAAACTCTTGCTGCTTCAAGAGCTCCAGCCATTCCCGTAGCATTATCGTTTGCACCAGGAGCATCATCAGTAAAATTATTAGGATCGGTAATTCTAGAATCGATATCTCCACTCATCGCAATAAAACTATTTGGATTTTTAGTTCCTCTTTGAATGGCAACTACATTGACAACCCAAACATCTTTTGTGATTCTTTTATTGGTCCCTTTTTTAACTAAATCTTTTTGATAAAATACTTCTAGACAGTTATTACATTCTTTTGAAATTTTATCAAACTCCTTTTTGATCCATCTACGAGCAGCTCCAATTCCACGTGTTTCGGAAATAGTATCACTTAAAGTATGTCTCGTGCCAAAATTCGCAAGAGTTTCAATATCACTTTGAATTCGATTAGCAGAGATGTTGTTTATAATATCATAGATTTTCGTGTCAGTTTGAGAAAATCCATGGAATGAAATAAATAGAATAGGTAGTATGTGAAAAATTCGTTTCATAAGAGTTTGTTTGATTTATACATTTTGGACGTAATAAATTTCCAAATATTTCAATTTAGTCTTTAAAATACCAGAATGGTATAATAACATCAATTCTTTTCAAAGTATCTTTCTTTCGGATAAGTTTCCTTTTTAGCTTCAAAACATGTTTACCATCCTTTAAATTTTTTGTTGGAATAAATGTTTGAAAGCCTGTTTGGTTTTTGGTGTTTTTTGTTATTAAAAAATCAGTATCAATGGTTAATGAATCAATATTAACCTCGTACATGTCGTTAAAAACTTCAACATATTTACGAGCTAAGCTGTCTCTTTTTTTTGTAGAAATTTTATTTCTTCCACTACTGCTAAACTGCATACCAGTTTTAAATCCTCTACGATCATTTTCAGGTTTAAGCGAAGGATGATAATTGTAGATTCTATTCTCTAAGTTTTCACTAAATACTTTAAATAGATTTATGTAAGGTTCTGTGATTACCTTTGATTGAATAGTTGCGTTATCTACTAAATCATTTTCTTCTATTAATAAATCTTCATATTCGTTATTATTCAAATAAATATTAGAATTACGTTTCGTACTCTCGATATAATTTGAGGTTTGAAATTTTATAGAACCAATGAATGCTATTAGAAAATATATAGGAATTAATAAAATACTGATTCTTTTAGTAAATTTATTATCTAAGAAATTATACACTAAAGGTCGATATAAAAAAGACAATGTAATAAAACTAAATACCCAATAAAACGGGAAATAAATTTTAGCTAAAATTCTTTTCTTTTTTAAATAACCTTGCGTTACAAAATCGATAAATGTTAATAGTGATCCGATTCCAATAAAAGCCACAAAGGAAGTTCCGATGAAAACTCTCCAACCTTTTGATAAAGATTCGTTATCAATTAATAAGTTTATAACACCAACGAGTAAAACGATGGTTATGGTTATCGATATAACATAGAAAATTAATAAAAATGATATGGCGAATAGTACACTACAATAGTTTTCTAAAATAGCCACGTACCTGTCGAAAGAAACAATTTTTTTCTTTAAATAATTTTTAAATCGATTGTCGTAGTTTAGAGTTTCAAAGTCGATATCTCCAGAAACATAGCGTAAACCAAGAGCGCCAATCCAAAGACCTCTTAAGGTAACATGAAATAGCAAATTAAAAATAAGTATATAACAAGCAAGCAATGCTACAATTGAAACTACAAAAGTTACAATTTGCTTATCGTTTTCTGCTATAGTTAAGGCTAGTTTTATTTCGGGTAAAGCAGTAAATAAACCAAATATGGCAAAACCAGAAATAATTAATTCCAGTTGCCAACTATCCTGTTGTAAACGATCTAAAAGTTCTTGAAACTTTTTAGTTTTAAAGTTACTACTCATATAAAAGTTGTTAGAAATATTTGGATAACCCAAAAATAACAAAACCGCCTTTAAATAAAAGCGGTTTGTTATATTTTAGATATGTTATCAATTATTAACTTTCTTTTTCCAGTTTTTTAGTAAGAAAAAATCCAGAAAACAATCCTAAACCACCTACAAAAAATATCATCGCTGGATACACAGCTTCTTCATCTAATCTTGTGTAAGTTGTTAATAATAAAGCTAAGAAAACACCTAAACCAATTCCCATTAATAATAATGAAAAGTTTAAAACGATCATTCTTCCTGTTAATGTTGACTTTTTCTTTTCTCCTTGCATAAATATTTTAGCATCTGCTCCTTTTTCAATTAAAGCTAACCTTTCTTTGTTTCGAGTTGAATAAAAAAGATAAAAGATTCCAAAAATTACTGCGAATAAGAACATAAATACAATTGCTACTTCCATATTATTGTTTTTTAAATATTATTTTTAATGTGTTTGCAAGTATGACAGGATATTTTTCAAATAGGTTACACTTTTTTTGAAAAAAAATATTTTTTCGATTTTTTTGTAACCTTTTAAAAGAATGGACTGTCATAGTATAAAATGACAACTATCAACGATCAAACTTACATAGAAAAAACAATTAAAGGCGATACTAATGCTTTTTCTCATTTAGTAGAAAAGTATAAAGTAATGGTATTTAGTTTGTCTATGAAAATGTTGAAGAGTAGGGAAGAAGCAGAAGAAGTTTCGCAAGATACTTTTATAAAAGCCTATAAAAACTTGTCTAAATTTAAAGGAGATTCTAAATTTTCTACTTGGATATATAAGATAGCCTATCGAAATTGTTTAGATAGTTTAAAGAAGAATAAAGAAAAGTATAACACAAGTACTATTGATGAAATAACTATTAATCAAATTAATAGTACCGACAATATTCTTGAAGATATTTCAAGAAAAGAAAGAGCTGTTTTAATGAAGGAATGTTTAAATAAACTTCCAGATGAAGAAAGAACTTTACTTTGGATGTTTTATTATGACGAACTTAGTTTGAAAGAGATAATTGAAGTAACTGAATTGTCGGAATCTAACTTAAAAGTCAAATTACATCGAGCAAGAAAAAGATTATTAACAGTAGTAGAACAAAATGTAGAACCAGAATTGATTAATCATTATGGGAGAAAATAAACACATAGAAGAATTAGATGCTTTTGCAAAAAAGTACGTAAAAGATGTAGAACAAGAGTTACCAACATTTGATTTTACTTCAAGTGTAATGAACAAAATAACTAAAGTAGAAATTAGTTCGGTTTATAAAACCACTCCTTTAATTTCTAAAAAAGTATGGGTTTTATTATTTTCTTTATTAACTATATGCATAGTTTATGTATCAAAAGGAAAGTCTATTTTTTCTAGCTGGAAAATGCCTGAGAAGTTTAAAATTTCAACCAACATTGAATTTCCAGATTTATTTCAAGGAATTACAGTTTCAAATACCATGTTAACGGCTTGTTTCTTTTTTACGGTTTTAATTTTTATTCAAATTTATCTTTTTAAAAATCGTTTCGAAAAAGGAATTGATTCTTAGTTATATAATTAAATAAAGCGAGTTTGTTGTTTTCTTAAAATCTGTATATTGTAAAAAACTTTAAAATACATGTCCCTTATGAGAAACACAATTTTTGCACTTTTTGCGGTATGTTTTATCACATTTGCTTGTGTAGATAAAAAAGCAGAAGAAAAGAAGAAAGAAGCAGCTGAACTTGAACAAAAGATAGAAGTTATTAATAAGGAGGTAAATCAAGATGTAGATTCTTTAGAGAAAGAAGCTAAAGAGATTGAAGAGGAGTTAAAAGAATTAGATAACCTATAAAACTCAAAATCATGAAATTATTTAAATATGTATTAGTTGTAATGCTTGTTAGTTTTGTAGGAGTTGCAAATGCACAAGAGGTAAAAGAAACAAAAAAAGAGAAAGAGGAGCATGTTGAATTTTCAATTTCTGAAAAATTAAAAAAGAGAAAGAGTCAATTATTATTGTTAGAAAAGAGGAATGCTGTTTCCATGGATAGAGTACAAAAAGTTATGAAGAAACTCGAAACCTTAAAAGAAAGTAATAAGATTTCGGAAGAAGAATACACAAGGAAAATGGAAAAGGTTTCAAAGATGGATAAAAGGATAAAAAAACATCACGATAATATTTTTAAATTACAGTCAGATGTTCTTTCGAAAGAAAGAGAATTGAGAGGAATTAAAGCTTCAATATAAAAGGATGTAGACATAAAAAACACCGAATAAAAGTTAATTTATTCGGTGTTTTTTTATTTATCTAAAAAAGTATACACTGCTTATTTTTCCGTTTGTTACTTCATAAATTGCTACCGCTTTGAAGTTGTTGCCATTCATGGTAAGATACTCTTCGTCAATAATTCTATTTCCTTTTACGATTCTCTTCAAAACCTTACAGTTTAAATCAGGTGTGTTCTCGAAAAAAGGAGTATAACGTTTTCTCATTTCATCAATTCCTTCATAATTCAATGTATTAGGAAAAGTATAAACCTTTACATTTTTAGCGTATGGTTTTAAAAATGCTTCAATGTCTCTCTTATTATAAGCTTCTAATTGTTCTTCAGCTAAATATCTTGGTGATACTTCTGCTGTGATTGCCAGCTTACTAGCATTAGCGTTTACTGTTATTCTTGAGATTTTATTAATATTTTCATCTTGGAATTGATGAAATACACTCCAACCTTTATCTTTAGTCGGATGGAATTTATAAATACTATTTTCATTTGGAATTAAAATAGTACCATTTGGTAACCAGCAAATATCTTGTGCTTGTCCAGTAATAGTAATGAATTTGGTTTCTTTAGTTTGAGGGTTTAAAGACCAAACTTCCCAGTTTTCTCCATTTTTTTTCATAAAACTAACTAAAGAAGAATTTGGAATTTTATGAAAAGATCGACCAACATTTTTAGCGATTAATGTATTTGTTTTCTTTTTTAAATCACTAATACATAACTGTAAGCTATCATTTACAATAACAGAGGAAACTAATGTGTTCTTGTTATACCACATCGGGTACGCAACTACTAAATCTTTAATTAATTCTGTGTCTTTTCCGGTTTTGAAATTATATTCATAAAACCTTTGTTTACCATCATTATCAAGTCTAACAGCTGAAACATTTTTAGAATTTGGAATTCTTTGTGGAGAATATTCTCCACCCTGTGGTGTGCTATTTACATAGGATAATTCTCGATTTTTAATGTTGTAATTTCCAATATCTGTTTGGCCTCTTCGTGATGAAGCAAATAGAACTACATTATCATTGTAAAAATGAGGTTGACTGTCATATCCGTTATTATTAGAAATGTTTTTTCCATTGACAACTTTTAGTTTTCCTTTTTCAGATGCAATATCGAATAGATAAATCTCTGTATTTGTTTGTGCCCATGTTATTATGGGGAAAAATAATAAAGCAAGTGTTTTTCTCATTATGAATTATTTGGTTGAAATAAAAGTACAAAAAAACCACTTCGAAAATGAACGAAGTGGTTTCATACTTTTAATTATACAGCAAAATACTATTCGAGTCCTGTAATTCTAAATTCTGCATAGTCTAGTTCTTCACCACCAGCATCTATAACTGAAAGTGAAGTCATATATTCCATGTCAATAACATTGTCGCTTTCTATAAATTTAACTGTTGAGTTTCCATACATGAAAGAACCATCTTTATTTTCACCTAAATATCTTAAGAGAATTTCAGCTTCCTCTGTTTCTGATCCTCCATCATCTGGAATTACTTTAGAGGAAATCATAATCTCTTTCATCTCTAATTTTAAGTAAGGATACTTTGGATCTCCCTTTAGGGAAACCTGCATTGTAAAAGTTTCACCATCTTTATTTAATGTTAAAGAAGGTTCATTAATAGCAAATGGATTTGTAATTGTTCTTCCAAGAACTTTAATTGTTTCAACATGTGGTTTTCCTATTTGATTTCCTTTAATGTCTCTATCTATAGAAGTAACTGTAACTGTTTTTCCTAGAAAAGTATAAGGTAAATCAAAAGATTTACTTGTATATTTCTTTCTTTTGCCATTGTTTATAGCTTTTTCTTGAACTTGAGTAATAAAAACTGTATTCTGATTTTTAGAATCAGTATTACTAATTTTCATATCAATTGAAGCAACTTCAGCTGTAGCTTCATTATTGGTTAAAGTCGTTGTGATTTGAAATTCCATATCCAAACGTTGATTAACTCTCATTTTTCTCAAACGAATTCTTCTAATTCTGCCACGTGTAATTCTATCTCTAGATTCAAGGTTCTTACCTTTAACGATGTCTTCCGTTGGAGTTTCTTCTTCTAAATTTTCTTCCATTTCGTTCTCACTACATCCAATAAATATAAAAGCAAAAAGAAAAAAAGGTATTAGTTTTAAAGTAGTTTTCATAATAAAAAATATTGCATTAACGCTACAAATATGATTTGATTTGGTTAATGCAATATTTAATTTTTGCTGAAGTCTTTAATTCAATTTATGAATGTAGACTTTTGATTGCTAAAGTATTTACTGATTATTTGTTTTCAGTAATCCAAGTATCAATTTTATTCTCAAGTAAAGCTAAAGGAATACAACCTGTTTCTAAGACTTGATTGTGAAATTCACGAATATCAAATTTATCACCTAATTGATCTTTTGCTTTTTTACGAAGTTCTCTAATTTTTAACTGTCCAATTTTATAAGATAAAGCCTGACCAGGATTAGCCATATAGCGTTCAATTTCTGAGATGATGCTTGCTTCACTTTCTGCTTCGTTATTTAAAGAATATTGAATAGCTTTTTCACGACTCCATCCTTTTGCATGTAATCCAGTATCAACTACTAAACGGATTGCTCTGTGCATTTCCATACCTAACATTCCAAAGTATTGATAAGGATCGGTATATAAACCTAATTCTTTACCTAAATTCTCTGTATATAAAGCCCAACCTTCACCATAAGCACTATACCAAAGAGTTTTTCTGAAATCTGGTAAATCAGTATTCTCTTGAGTTAAAGAAATTTGATAATGATGCCCAGGAATTGCCTCGTGTAAAAATAAAGCTTCGTCAGAGAAAACATTATATTTTGAAGCATCAGGGATTGGAGTGTAGAAAACACCAGGACGCGTTCCATCTAAAGAACCTGGATTATATTCTGCACTTGCAGAAGCTTCTCTAAATTTTTCTGTTTGCTTAACTACAAAAGGAGTTTTTGGTTTGTTACCAAATAACTTCTCTAACTGCGGTTTCATTTTTTCATGAATAGCATTAAAGTTGTCAATGATTTGCTGAGGTTCAGTATATGGCATCAGTTCCTTATTATTTCGAACAAAATCGAAGAAAGCCTTTAAATCTCCCTCAAATCCAACTTCCTTTTTTACTTTTTCCATTTCAGATAAAATACGAGTAACTTCTTTTAATCCTAATTCATGAATTTCATCAGCTGTCATATTTGTAGTTGTATAGTTCTTAATGGCGTGTTGGTAGTATTTTTTACCATTAGGAATTGCATCAATTCCACTAGCTTCTAATCCAGCATTTAAATAGTCAGACTTTAAGAAGTTATACATCGCTTTAAATGATGGAAGTAACTTTTTATCTAATACATTAGTATATTTTTGAGCTAATTCTTTCTTTTCTACATCAGTAAACTCTTCAGGGAAATTTTTTACAGGAGAATAGAATAAATGATCTTGTAATTTTGTTTCTGCTAAACCTTGAAATTGAGGAATGATTTTCTGGATTAATGATTTTGGAAGTACGTAACCTTCTTTAATTCCTTGTTCCATTCGAGTTTTAGCTGATTGTAACCAAGTATTGAATTTATCTAACCTACTTAACCAGTTTTCGTAATCTTTTACTGTTTTAAATGGTTGTGCACTACTTCCACTAGCTAATTGACCCATTACTAAGTTTACCGTCCACATTTGGTTGATAGGAAGTAATTGATCATTTTTGAAACTTCCTTGAGTCAAAGACATATCACAGTCCCAAGCTAAAACAGCTTTACTCATTTGTTGACTTTCCGTTAATTGATCATCGGAAAACCCCTCAAGCTTGGCTTTATAATTCGTGAAAAAATCTTTTGATTCTAAAGCGTATTCATCAGACAAAAAATTTGGAAATTCATCATTGTATCTATTATCACCTGCAAAAGTGGCGTTTAATGGATTTAATTTTAATTTTCCTTCGTTATAGTCTTTAAGCAGCGTTTCAAATTCTTGGTTTGTTTTTACCTGTTTTTTAGGTTGTTCTTTTTTACAAGAAACCAATATTGAAGCAGCAGCTACAATAGTTAAAAAGATTTTTTTCATGATATATTTATTGTGTAGAAGCAAATATACCAAAAAGAATAATTGAGAATTTACAGTAATTTTAAGGATACATTAGATAATTTGAATCATATACGAGACTATATAGTCATTTTCATATTTCAAGTGAACATCGAAATTACCCTTTTTTAAAATTTTAGAGTAAAATTTAATAATCCCTTCATGATATATAACATTCGAAAGTGGTAGTAAAACTTCTTGATCATTTTCGTCAAAATAGATTAAGGAAATTTTATTCAAGTCAATTCGATTTTCAGTTCGATATTCGAAATTAATATGCTGCGATTTTTCGTACTGAAGAAATAATTCATCGGGAAAAGTAGGGGAGATATTATGTTGAAAAGTTGTGTCGTATACAATTGGTTTAGATACAAACGAATTATTACTTGGAGGAACATTTAATAATGTCCATTTTTTATTAAGAGGTTGATGATTCCTCGCGAATAGTTTTGGCTTAGTTAAAAAATATCCATTATTATATTGATGAATAAATTCAGAATCATTATTTAAAAATCCACTAGACCATGTTGGATCACATAAGTACCATTTATTATTTAACTTAACTGCATTCCAAGTATGATTAGGATAATTAATTTCATTGGTGTTGATTGATGAGTTTCTTCCATAACCATTAATCAATTTACATTCTATTCCAGCGATATAAGCCATTTGTTGCAGTAAATAAGCATATCCAGTACAAACAGTTTTTTTGTTATCTCTTAATTGATTAAAAATATGTTTTCTGTAATCAATGTTCCATTTTATGAATTTCTCGGGATTATTTTTATAAGCTTCTCTTTTTAGAGAAATACGTTGATAGATTTCAAAATCATAATCTACATTCTTACATATCCAAAGATAAATTGCACGAAATTTTTCAACGTCGGTTTGAAGTTCGTTTGTTAATTTGTGAGTTAAAGTTGCAATGTTTTTCAGGCTTTCACCCTTATGAAGACTTGCTATTTTATTAGCTTTTTTAAAACTAATATGTTTAAAGTCGGAAACCTGAGCTCCAACCTTAAACATTATTAGAAAAACTAATATGATTAATTTATTTTCCATTTTTGAATTTCTTTTTCCAAAAGCTCTTTTTTGATTTAAAAGGCTTTTTGATAGAAACTTCACCCGTAAGAACACATAAGTATGATTCGAGTGTTACATTCATTGAAATTGCAGCAGCAGTTTCCTCATTGTCAACAACTATTTTTTTTGAATCCATACCAACAAAACTGAAGATGAGCACATCTCCTTTTTTCAATTGTCTAGGAAATTCATATTCACCATCGAAGTTTGTTTCGGTGCCAATCGTTGTGCCTTGAAGAAGAATTGAGACTCCAGGTAAAGGCCCCGATTCATCAGATACGACTCCTTTAACAATAAATGTATTTTGTGGTTTGGTATTTTTTTGATTTTTAAATTTTTGTGCTACTATTTCGGTAGGAGTATTTTCTTTTTGAGCGTTAGAGATTCCAAAAGAAAATAGTGATAAACAAGCAACTCCAATTCCTTTAAAATAACTTAATCGACTTGGTTTTGTAGGTTCAACATATGAACCCATCTGATAATCATTGAATCGACCACAGGTTTTTTGGTTACTATTATTATTGAAGTAGTTAATAATTTCTTGAGAACTCCAACCTGTAAAATCTATAACTTCTTTTTGGCAGGAGCCACAAAATCCGCCAAGTTCAGTTTTTTTAAAGTCGTTGAATTTCTCAGAACACGGTTTGTTAATTTCTAGTGTAAATTTACTTTTCATAATTTAATTTTTGATGTTGATTTGATTCAAACATACAGGGTAATGAAAAGTTTTAAAATATAGAATGAGTTATCAGGTTGTATTAATGAGTGAATGAGTAGAATAAAAAAACCTCTCTGTTTTTACAAAGAGGTTTTATAAAATATTTTATAAACTTATTATTTAATCAAATCGTAAGAACGTTTAATAAAGTTTGTTAATTCTTCACCATGAAGTAAGTTTTGAGATAATTTTGCTAAGTCAAAAGCTTGAGAGATTAACTGTTTTTGTTTATCCTCATCAGCATTTAAAATATCAGAAACTAATTCGTGGTTTGTATTTACAACAAGATTGTACATTTCTGGCATATTACCCATTCCCATCATTCCACCACCAGTAGCTTGCATTTCTTTCATTCTACGCATAAATTCTGGAACGGTAATTAAGAATGGAGAACTTGAAGAATCCATTGCTTCTAACTGAACCGTGTAACTAGAATTATTTACAGCTCCTTCAATAACCGGTTTTAATTTCTCTTTTTCTTCTTCAGAAAGTTTTGAAATAACCGTGTCATCTTTCTTAATTAGATTGTCAATATGATCTGCGTCTACACGTTTGAATTGAATTTTAGCATCACCAGACTCCATCTCTAATTTTTGCATTAAGTGAGGAACGATTGGTGTGTCTAACAATAATACTTCGTAGCCTTTTGCTTTTGCATCTTCAATATAACTGTGTTGCGCATCTTTATTTGCTGCATACAAAATCACATGGTTTCCATCTTTATCTGTTTGCGCTTCCTTAGTTTTTTCAACTAATTCATCAAACGTGAAGAAAGTATCGTTCACAGTTGGATATAAAGCGAATTTTTTAGCCTTATCGAAGAATTTCTCCTCAGATAACATTCCATATTCAATAATAACTTTAATATCGTTCCATTTTTGTTCAAAATCAGCACGATCTTTTTTGAACAATGAAGCTAGTTTATCAGCTACTTTTTTGGTGATATATCCTGAGATTTTCTTTACAGCTCCATCTGCTTGTAAATAAGAACGAGATACGTTTAATGGAATATCTGGAGAATCGATTACACCTTTCAACATTTGTAAGAAATCAGGAACAATTCCTTCTACATTATCAGTTACAAAAACTTGGTTTTGATATAATTGAATTTTATCCTTTTGAATATCCATGTTTTGAGTTAAACGTGGGAAGTATAAAATCCCTGTTAAGTTAAACGGATAATCAACATTTAAATGAATGTGAAATAAAGGCTCTTCAAATTGCATAGGATACAATTCTCTGTAGAATGTTTTATAATCTTCACCTTCTAAATCAGCTGGTTTTTTGGTCCAAGCCGGAGCAGTATTATTAATAATATTATCTACTTCCTTTGTTTCTGGTTTTGCATCTTCTGCCACATCTTCAGGAAGAGGTAGTGTTTCTGTTTTTGTTCCGAATTTAATCGGAATTTGATTAAAACGATTGTATTTTGTTAATAAACCAGAAACTTTTGAATCCTCTAAGAAATCTTTTTCGTCTTCTGAAATATGTAAAATAATCTCGGTTCCTCTTTCTGTTTTATCGTGAGCTTCTAAAGTGTATTCAGGAGAACCATCACAAGTCCAATGTGCTGCAGGTTCGTCTTTGTATGATTTAGTAATGATTTCTACTTTATCAGCAACCATAAATGCTGAGTAAAATCCTAATCCAAAGTGACCAATTACACCTGTTTCATTATTAGAATCTTTATACTTTTCTAAAAACTCTTCAGCACCAGAGAAGGCAATTTGGTTAATGTATTTTTCAACTTCATCAGCCGTCATACCTAATCCTTGATCGGTAATATGAAGCGTTTTGTTTTCTTTGTCAATTTTGATTTCTATTTGTGGATTACCATATTCAACTTTGGCTTCACCAATAGAAATAAGGTGTTTTAATTTTGTAGTAGCATCTGTTGCATTCGAAATTAATTCACGAAGAAATATTTCGTGATCGGAATACAAGAATTTTTTAATTAATGGGAAAATATTTTCAACCGATACATTAATACTTCCTTTACTCATAATATTATATTTTGATTTTTAGTCAATGTTAACGGTCTTGACTAGTCAAAAAAAATACCAAAAGGATAAAAAGTGTCAGGATGTCAGAGTTCTCTTTTTCGGTTTTACAGAGTTGTTAAAAACGATGGAAGCTAGTAAACCGATTAAAGAACTTACTAAAAAGAAAATAAATAAATATTGATATCCGACCGCACCACCAACTTCATCTAAATAATATCCTTCAATTGGTCCTAAAAATACATCTGGAGAAAAACCAATTACAGATACAATACCAACAACAGTTCCTGTCATGGTAATCGGAATTTTCGCTTGGTCAAGGACGGTAAAATATAAAACTCTTAAAGTATACGCTCCAATTAATGAACTTACTAAAGGAATTAAAAGAGAAATATTTAAAAAATCAATATTGAAGATAAAGAGTAAACTTCCTAAAGTCATCATGGAAAATCCTATGATTAACCATTTTGAAGGGTTAGAGTTTTTGGCAAAGAAAAAAACAAGGACACAAATCACAGGTCTTAAATAAGAGAAATAAGTACCAAGTTCTGCCGATTCTTTCGAGTTGTATCCATAAATTTCGCTAGCGTATTGAGTGAAAATATCTGCAACTCTATATCCTACATAGGAAGTAAGAATAATAATCATAAGAATCCAAACGACAGGATAACCCAAAGCTTTTCCAATGTTTCTTCGAATAGAAGATTTTGACATTACTCGTGATGGCTTAGAGAAATCAGGAAGGAATAAAACAACAAAAGCCATTAACATGGTCAAAATCGAAGTAATTAAATATACTTGATTCATAGCATTTTGGATGACTACTTTGGAAAAATTATCAACTGCTGAAATTGAAGAAATTATGTAAACCCCTATAGTTCCTATAACTGCTGCTACCAACCCACGACCACCTTCTAATAATCCGAATGCAAAAATTTGTTTATCACCACCCCATAACCTTGTTGCTTTAATTAATGGAGACCAAAAAAGCATGATAGTTGTAAAGCCCCAATAAATATATAACATATATAATGTTGATAAAGAAGGATACATCACCCAAGTAAAACCACCAATGCTTGTAAGAAATAAAGCAATTCCCATTAAGTATTTTGTAGGATATTTATCTGCGATTAAACCTCCTAGAAAATAAGATATCATTCCTGTAATTCCATATAAAGTATAACAAAATCCAATATCCTTATTTGTAATATCGAAAGCACTTAAGAATGTAGGACGAAATATTCTAACCAAAACAAAGGGTAGGGCATAAATAATTTCGGCAGCTAAAATCAAAAAAGTAATTTGGAGGGCTCTTTTGTAATTCATGTAGCCAGTTTAAAGACTCTTGGTTAGAGGTGTTTAAAGTTAGTTTTAAAGTTTAAATGAGGATAAAAGGTAAGTATTTTTAGGTTAGGTTGAAAAAATATTTTTATTCTTTTTGAATTTAGTATCAAAATTGAATTGTAATTCAGTAGTTTAAAATTGTAAAAATTAAGTTTAAGCAGATATTGTGACATCATGACATTTATCAGATTTAATACAATGCATTTTTGTACAAAAATGATAAAATTCATACTTTTACAGGCTTTTAATTTGAAAACAACTAAATTATAACCAATATATATTATGTATAGTTCAAAAATTACTGGTTTAGGATATTATGTTCCTGAAAATGTGGTTACTAATGATGACTTGACTCAGTGGATGGAGACAAGTGATGAATGGATTCAGGAAAGAACAGGAATCAAAGAACGTCGTTGGATTGATCCTAAATCAGGCGATACAACTGCTGTTATGGGTGCTAAAGCAGCTAAAATAGCAATTGAAAGAGCAGGTTTAACTAAAGATGATATTGACTTTATAGTATTTGCAACGTTAAGTCCTGATATGTATTTCCCAGGTGGTGGAGTGCAAATTCAAGATATGCTAGATATGCCTACAATTGGAGCATTAGATGTGCGTAATCAGTGTTCTGGTTTTATTTATTCGTTATCTGTAGCAGATCAGTTTATTAAAACTGGAATGTATAAAAACATTTTAGTAATTGGTGCAGAAAATCACTCTGGAGGTTTAGAAAGATCAACAAGAGGAAGAGGTGTAACTGTAATATTCGGAGATGGAGCAGGAGCAGCTGTACTTTCAAGATGTGAAGAAAAAGGAAAAGGTATTTTAT
Source organism: Tenacibaculum sp. (assembly GCA_022448525.1). Taxonomy (GTDB): domain Bacteria; phylum Bacteroidota; class Bacteroidia; order Flavobacteriales; family Flavobacteriaceae; genus Polaribacter. The sequence goes on along the minus strand of JAKVCX010000004.1, from coordinate 767,482 downwards.
CTTCTCATTTACATTCAGAAGGAAAGCATGCAGAGGAATTGGCTTTAATTGGTCCATCTACAAATCGTTGGGTTCCTGAAATAATAGAGGCGAACGATCCAGAGGATACTTCTTATTTTCCACACATGAACGGTCAATTTGTGTTTAAACATGCTGTTGTTCGTTTTTCTGAAGCAATTGTGGAAGGGTTACAAGCTAATGGACTTGAAAAGGATGATATTGATATGTTAATTCCACATCAAGCGAATTTGAGAATAGCACAATTTATTCAAAAGAAATTCCAATTACCAAATGAGAAAGTATACAATAATATTATGCGTTATGGAAATACAACAGCCGCATCTATTATTATTGCATTAACTGAAGCTTGGGAAGAAGGAAAAATTAAAGATAATGATTTAGTTGTTTTAGCAGCGTTTGGAAGTGGATTCACATGGGGATCTGTTGTTATTCGTTGGTAATAGTAGCGAAGCAATATAAGATATATAAAAGCCGAAGAATTATCTTCGGCTTTTTTTATTTTTCAAATATCGCAACGGCTCTAACAGGGGAACCTGTTCCTCCTCTGATTTTAAGAGGTAATCCAATAAAACGAAATCTACCACGACCAACGAGTTTATATAGATTTATCATGTTCTCATAGTGAGTAAACCCTAATTCACCACAAATATGATGCACTTCTTTATTAGAAACTTTTGGAACTCCCGGAGACATAGTTTCAACACCGAAAGCAGCAATTTTTTGTTCTCCCAGCCATCTAGCACATTCAGCTGTGATTCCCGGTCCTTTTCCCCAATCATCTGTAAGAAAGGCTTTTCTGTAATGATCAGTATAAATTAAAACAGTGTCCCCTTTTTTGATTATTAAATTGTCTTTTATTAAAGCTTTTTTTAGATCATCTATTGAAATTAATTCTTGATATTTTTTATGTGATAAATCAACACAAATTCCTTCTGTATAAAACATTGATAAAGGCATTGTGTCAATAGATTGGTCTTTATATTGTTTCGCCATGTGATTGATGGCATCCACATGAGTTCCTGTATGTTCACCCATTTGTAATTTATAAACAGCAGGAGTTTTTGTGGTAGGATTGATTTCATCATCCCATTCTTCATGTGTATTATGAACTTCCATAGTAACCTGTGGTAAACTTTTAAACACAGGCATCCCTTCATAAATTTCTTGACTTAAATCAATTATTTCAGTCATTCAATTCAACTTTTACGTTTTGATTTTCTAATTCTTGTAAGTAAGTTTCTGGAATAAAATGTTCGCTATCGAATTCATCAGTTCTTTTTCTTTTCATTTCCAAACGTTTTATTGCTTTTAAAAATCTTCTTATTTCAAGATCATTTGTAACAATTAAGCCTGGAACAGGAACAGATTTCCCTTGGTCGTTTTTTGCAACCATGGTAAAATACGATGAGTTACAATGATTTACTTTTCCAGTTTGAATATTTTGAGATTCTACTCGAATACCAACTACCATTGAAGTCCTACCTACATAATTTATGGAAGCTTTCATTGTAACCAATTCACCAACTTCAATTGGATTTAAAAAATCAACAGTGTCAACAGAAGCGGTAACACAATAGGTTGCAGAATGTTTTGCAGCACAAGCAAATGCAATTTGATCCATTAAATTTAATATGTAACCTCCATGAATTTTTCCACTAAAATTAGCATGGGACGGAAGCATAAGTTCTGAAATAGTAATCCTTGTGTCTTCTACATATTTAAAGTTATTCTGCATCTGTCTTAGGTTTAATTTGGTTAAAGTGAGGTGATGTTTCTTCTTCAACTTTAGTTATAAAATATTTAGAATCACCCAGCCAAAAGAGTTTATCAAATCTTTCAATGTATGTAAGTTTTACATATCTTCCTTGTAGTTTTTTGAAATTTTCAATTGCTTCTTTTTTTTTGCCTTCAACTGAAAATTTAAAAATTTGAGCTCCTGAAATTCCTTGACTAATTTCTCCTTCCCATGTTTTAAATAAAATTCCTTTTCGGCTGAACTTAATTAATTCTCCGGACCTTTCACCTTCACTATAGGTTCCAAAATATATAAATGTATAATAAATTGTAGCTAATAGTAAGATTGATGTAAGAATTATAGCGAGTATTTTTTTCATATCACAAAATTACAATTTAATTGATTTAGCAGATATTGTAAAAATGAAAAATCTCCATTTTTATCTTTTTATTGAACTTTTTAACTCAATATTTTTCCTTTTTTAACACTATTTTTTCCTGCTTGAATAAGTTTATGGGTTCATTTTCTGATAATACTGATGTTATTTGTTCTCGTAATAAATCGTCTAAACATTCAATTATGACCTCACAAAGAATAGCTTTTCTATTATTATTTATGTCTATTTCAGGAATAGCTCAAGAAAATAAAGCGAATCAAATTTTTGATATTGCAAGAAAAGGAACTTTACATGAACTTAAAGAACTTCTACAATCTTATCCTCTTGCTATCGATATGCCAAATGACGCTGGATATAATGCGCTTACTTTAGCTTGTTATAATAGTAATAACGAAGTTGCCAAATATATTGTTGAACAAACTAAAAATATAAATGCCAATAATGGTTATGGTACAGCTTTAATGGCGGCAACAGTTAAAGGTAATATTGAATTAGTAGAGTACTTAATACAACATAACGCTGATATGAATATTTCTGATGCGAATGGGAAAACGGCATTGCATTATGCAGTAGTATTTAATTCATATGAAATAGTTGAATTTTTGATAAAAGCTGGAGCAAAATTCGATTTAAAAGATAACAGAGGAAATACGGCAAAAGATTATGCCAAATTAAAAAGTAATAAAAAAATACTAACCTTATTTAAAGTCTAAAATTATGATTAAAAAATTACTATTCATTTTCGTTTTTACTGGCTGTTATGTCTCAGCTCAAGTTTTTTCCACAGGAACACAAACTCTAAAAGATAATTTAAGTGTTAATTTAGAAATAGATGGTGCGACAACAAAACTAACATTAAACGGTCCGTCAAATGCTTGGTTTGCTATAGGATTTGATAACGGAGCAACCAATATGTTTAGTAGTACCGATGTTTTTAGAACAAATGGTTCTACAATAACTGATGCAACCACGGCTGGCAATCAATTGCCTCCAGCAGACACTAGTCAAGATTGGAATTTAATATCAAATACTGTTTCAGGAAACATAAGAACTATTGTTGCAACTAGACCTAATAATTCTGGAGATTCTAGTGATTTTGTTTTTAATAATTCCGCTGGTAGTATCGATGTTATTTGGGCATTTGGTAGCTCAACAACATACGCTTACCATGGAGGAGTTAATAGAGGAGCTACAACATTAGGAGTAACATTAAGTAATAAAAAGTTTAATACGTTAGATTTCGATGTATATCCAAATCCTATATCAAGTAATGTGAAAATACAGTTGCCAACTTCCATTGAAATTGCGGAAGTAACTTTTTATGATGTATCCGGAAGATTATTAAGAAAAGAAGAAGCTACCATATTCGGTGACAATAATTTTAATATTGATGAATTAGGAAGTGGAGTATACTTTATAAAAGTGAGTTCGGAAGGTAAAATTGGTAGCAAGATGATTGTAAAAAAATAGTAGAAAAAATTCCGTACTCAATAACCGATTGTCATAAGGTAATCGGTTTTTTGTTGTATGTTTGTTTTGCTTCAAAAAAAACTAAAATGAACTATATTTTATTTGATGGAGATGTAAGAACATCTCTTTTACCATTTACGTTTACGCGTCCCGTAGCAGATATTAGAGTTGGAATTTTGACGATAAGAGAAAAATGGGAAAAGTATCTTGGTTTAACCACAACAACAATTACTGAGGAATATTTAGAAGAGAAGTATCCTATGGTAGAATTGGAAGAGAATGTTATGCTAAACGCTTCTTTCTTACCAATTCCTGAGTTAGTAGAAATGGTTAAAGGTTTAAAACAAAATGAAGCAATATTTAAAGGTGAAGATGTTATCGCTTTTTATACTTCCCAAGATCAGGAGGAAGTAGATTTCGATTCTTACACGCAGATAGAATTCGAGGAAGATATTATTCAAATAAAAAATACGTGGGATATCTTTTCGAAAAATGATATCGCCATTCGCCAAGATTTTAATTTATTAACAGAAGGTAGAGAATCTCAACCGATTCCGGACACAGTTAACTGTATAGGAAGAGAGCAAATCTTTATAGAGGAAGGTGCTAAATTGACTTTCGCAACTTTAAATGCAACAAACGGTCCTATTTATATTGGTAAAAATGCGGAAATAATGGAAGGTGTAGTTGTAAGGGGAGCTCTTGCAATGTGCGAAAACTCAATTTTAAAACTTGGAGCTAAAATTTATGGAGCGACTACTTTAGGTCCATATTGTAAAGTAGGAGGAGAGGTGAATAATTCAGTATTTTTTGGATACTCAAATAAAGGGCATGATGGATTTTTAGGAAATTCAGTATTAGGAGAATGGTGTAATCTTGGTGCGGACACTAACAACTCAAACCTTAAAAATAATTATGCAGAAGTAAGGCTGTGGAATTATGAAACAGGAAGATTTGCAAAAACGGGATTACAGTTTTGTGGTTTAATGATGGGGGATCATTCGAAATGTGGAATTAATTCGATGTTTAATACAGGAACAGTCGTAGGTGTTTCTGCTAATTTATTTGGTAGCGGTTTTCCAAGAAATTTTGTTCCATCGTTTAGCTGGGGAGGGGCTTCCGGATTTACAGAATACAAAATGAATAAGGTAAATGAAGTTGCTCAGGTAGTTATGAGAAGAAGAAGTATAGAGTATGATGAAATAGAACAAAGGATATTATCTGCTGTCTTTGAAGAGACTCAAAAATATAGGAATTATTAGTTGAGTATATACTAACTGTAATGAAGAGAAGAGATAAGATAAGATTGTTGTAATAACCCTTTTTAGTAATTTTCTTCATATCATAATTAGAACCTTATATTTAGAATATGATTTAAAGGAGAATATAGCACGGGTTATATTGTCTAGTGTAAGATGTAAAGGAACAGCTGCTACAATTCTTCAAATTGCAGGAGCTAGCTTTGATCTTACTTGGGAAAAAGGATTTGAAATGAAAACAGTTGAGCAAACAGTTGTAAGTTCTTATTCAGGGAAGCTTGCAGGAAATACTCAATCAAATTCAGGACTAATTCATTTTTTAGCTTCTTCTATATTACGAGGATATATTAATAAAGCTGTAGATGGAATTAATAATACCTCATTATTTAATCCCGGTATTTTAGTCCCTACTTTTATGGAAAGAAATCCTATGGGATATTAATTATTGTTAAATGAAGCATAAGTTGGATAAGCCAGTATTTATTTTTTTAATCCTATTTGGGATTTTTGTTGTAATCCGTTCTATTTACTATGAAAATGACCTGAGTAAAAATAAAATGTCAACAAATGGGAAAATAATTGATTATTATAAAGTAGGGCAGAGAAATTATATTAAATATATTTATAGGGTTAATAGAAAATGGTATAATAATGAAATAAATGTATATCCTTTTAAATGTGAGGATGGAACAGAAGGATGTGTTGGTCGAAAGTTTTTAGTATATTATTCTAATAAAAATTTTACCAACAGTGATATGCACTTAGGTATTTATGAGAAATATAAAAGAAGAACGAGAATTATAAATTACTTAGATTAAAATTTGAAAATAAAATGATCTAGAATTTAAAATACAATCGTTATACTGAAATTAATAATGATTTTAATTCTTAGTTATGTTTTTCTTTTACCTGTTATTTGTATTGCGTATTTATTTTTAAATAATGGACAGGATTATATAACTACATCGATTGGTTCAATAAAAAGTTTAGTACTATTAACAAATAAAAAAAAACCGAAACTAGCACGTTTCGGTTTTTTTGGTTTTGTAACCTTTCCTTTTTCATTCATAGCAACTTCCCCATCAACTTTCCTGTAATAGTAATTGATAATTGCATAATAGTAGTTTTTTCATTGAATAGTAATTAACAAGAATGATGCCGAAAAAGATTTTTTCTATGATATTATCAATGTAATTGATGCAAGTTTGAGATTTTTGCTTTTAAAGTATTGGTTTTTTGGGTTTTATGATTTTTGAATAGGTTTTCTTGTTGATGAATTATTTTTTAACGTTTTAAATGAAATATTCTTAAAAGATTCTCAATAATTAAAATAAGATTCATACATTTAAACTGTATTTATTGAAATATGCCAAATAAAAAATCTAAAAATTTATTATTATGTTAAAAAACATTGAAAATTTAGGAAAGTCCCTTAGTAAAAAAGAACAAAGAGAAGTTAGCGGTGGCTGGGGAACAGTGTACTGTAACTCACACAGAGATTGTTGGGATGCATATCCATTTTTGGGTCCTGGTGACGTATCATGCAGAGATAGCGTATACGGTTGGGGTCAACGAGTATGCATGTTCAATTAATGGATAGTCCTCAAAATTTAAAAACCTCGCAATTTGCGAGGTTTTTTTATATATAGTAGATAGTTTTAAACTTAATACTAAAGATTTGGAATTACCAATTCTTGTCCTGGATGAATTAAATCTGCAGACTTTAAAATATTCGTATTAGCCTGGAAAATTTCTTTATACTTCATCGCATCTCCATAATAGTGTTTTGCAATTTTTCCTAGAGTCTCTCCACTTTTTACAGTATGATTGGCAAAAACAGATGTATCCGCAACAGTAATATCAGCTACGATATCACTTGGGTTTTCTCCTCCAACTTTTTTGATTTCATCCCATAAAAGATTTTTTTCATACTGATTCTTTGCAGTTCCAGAGATATGTAAAACTCCGTTTTCTTCTTTTACATCTCCATTTTGAATTTCTAATTGTTCACCTAGGTTTAAAACACTTTGATATTTTGCTTTCATTTTAATAAAAATTTTATTTCTCCTAAATATATAAAAAAACCTCGCAATTTGCGAGGTTTTTAGTTTGTAAGTTTTGGTAGAGCTTGTTTTTTAGAATCTGTAAGAAAGTGATAGTTGAGCAGGGTTATTTCCAAAACCAAAGTCGTAACCTGAAATATCACTATTTGTTACGGTTGTTCCCTCTGTTTGTTTTGAGTTTCCAGTAGTATATCTAAATCTTGGCAGTAGTTCAACACCAAAAGCTAAATGTTCATTAAAAACATAATTAAATCCAATGACTCCAGCTACTGAAGGACTATAAGTGGTACTTTCTTGCTCGAAGAAATTAACAGTGTTGTTATTAGTGCCCTTATTACTGTTGTAACTAAAGGCCAAATCAAACCCATAACGAAATTCAAGATGTTTAGTAACATCTTTCCTAAATTCTTTCCCCGCACTAATCATCACTCCAATATTGTTAAATTCGGTTCCTTGTAGGACTGGATCGTCAGTTTCGGTTTTTGCATTATTTAAATTAAGAGCCAGTGTACTAAATCTCCATAAATTTTTTGAAGTACCGATTTTATAAGAAAAACCGAATGAATTTAAGGAAGAAAAGTTAATTCCAACTTCTTGTCTTTTTCCTTGTTCTTGAGCAAATGTAGTACTAATTGTAGCGTATAATAACAATAAAATTAATAGTGTTTTTTTCATAATTTTTCGTTTTAAATTTATTTATATGGTTGAGTTTAAAACGAAACAAGAATGATACCAAATACGAAGTTTGTATGCCAATTTTTGAAGTTTAACAGATTGTTGTAAAGTTTAGTTTTTATGTTGTTAAATATGAGTTAATTATATAAAAAAAAGCCATCATTTTTATGATGGCTTTATAATTTTATCTATGTGATTTTTTACAAGTGAATTACTTCATCGTAAGCATCAGCTACAGCTTCCATAACCGCTTCACTCATGGTTGGGTGAGGGTGAATAGCTTTTAAAACTTCATGACCTGTAGTTTCTAATTTTCTACCTAAAACAGCTTCTGCGATCATATCAGTAACACCAGCACCAATCATGTGGCAACCTAACCATTCACCGTATTTAGCATCAAAAATTACTTTTACAAATCCTTCAGGAGTTCCAGCAGCTTTTGCCTTACCTGATGCAGAGAAAGGGAATTTTCCAACTTTGATATCGTAGCCAGCCTCTTTTGCTTTTTCCTCAGTTAATCCTACAGACGCAATCTCTGGAGTTGCATAAGTACAACCAGGAATGTTTCCATAATCAATAGATTCTGTATGTAATCCAGCAATTTTTTCAACACAAGTAATTCCTTCCGCTGAAGCAACGTGTGCTAAAGCCGGACCAGGAGTTACATCTCCAATGGCGTAATATCCTGGGATATTTGTTTGATACCAATCGTTAACTAAAATTTTATCTCTATCAGTTACAATTCCAACATCTTCTAGTCCGATGTTTTCAATGTTTGTTTTAATACCAACAGCTGATAAAACGATATCTGCCTCTAAAACTTCTTCACCTTTCTTAGTTTTTACAGTTGCTTTTACTCCATCTCCAGAAGTATCAACAGATTCTACAGAAGAATTTGTCATTACTTTTATTCCAGCCTTTTTGAAAGAACGCTCCATTTGTTTAGAAACATCTTTATCCTCAACAGGGACAATATTTGGCATATATTCTACAATAGTAACTTCAGTTCCCATTGAATTGTAGAAGTGAGCGAACTCAACTCCAATTGCACCAGAACCTACAACAATCATAGATTTTGGTTGAGTTGGCAACGTCATTGCTTCACGATATCCAATTACTTTTTTTCCATCTTGAGGTAAGCTAGGTAATTGACGAGATCTAGCTCCAGTTGCAATTACAATATGGTCAGCAGAATATTCAGTTACAGTTCCGTCTTCAGCGGTAACATCTACTTTTTTTCCAGTTTTGATTTTTCCAAAACCATTGATAACATCAATCTTGTTTTTCTTCATTAAGAATTGAACACCTTTGCTCATTCCTTCTGCAACACCACGACTTCTTTTGATTACAGCATCAAAGTCTTTATCAATAGCTTCTGCTTTTAAACCGTATTCATCAACATGCTTTAAATAGTCGTATACCTGAGCAGATTTTAATAATGCTTTCGTTGGAATACATCCCCAGTTTAAGCAAATACCACCTAAACTTTCTTTCTCAATTACAGCTGTTTTAAAACCTAATTGAGAAGCTCTAATAGCCGTAACATATCCTCCAGGTCCTGAACCGATCACTATGATGTCGTATTTCATAATTTGTATTTTATCTATTAGTTGTTTATTTACATTTTTATGGATTAAAAACTACGTCTTTAATTCCTAGTTTTTTACTGGTAATACCAACAATGGCGTTAACCGATGAGTGAATTATAATTAAAGCCGCAACTGCAGCCAAAGGTACTCCTAAAATTTGATAAGGCATATAGTATGTCCAAGTGCCTAAGTTAATCGCTATTATTTCTCCTAAAGTAGGGAAGAAGGCGACCATAAATAGAATCAAATATTTTTTTGAAGTTTCTGATAAATTAGGAACTTCTTGCAAAACTTGATTTTCTATTTGATACATTAAAATAAATGCTGCTCCCCAGGCAAAAAATATCCAGGCTGGAACTTGTCTTGAAATATTGTGATATTCCCAATAACCATAAGATGTTCCTGCATGTTCAACAGCAATACCTATAATCCCAGTTAAAACAAATCCAATTACTAAGGAGAAGCTAAAGGTTTGTTTTTTTATGTTTTTATAAATACTATGAGCAATTTTTAATGCTAATAAACCAGCCAAAATAAAGTCGTAAGGATGCAATAGACCAATAGCTATTCCACCGATAGTTAATTTGATAGTATTTATTAGTAATATTTTTTGCACTATTTGCTCTTATTTTTATTGTCATTACTATAAGTGAAATAAAATGTAGCGAAGAAGTAATCTGTTTATTTCAAGACTAAGATTGCTTCTTTCGTTCCTCAATGGCAATGACTAACACTTAATTTTTACATTCTCTCAGGAACATTAATTCCTAATAAACTAAATGATGATTTAATCGTATCCGCCACTTTTTTAGATAATTGAACTCTAAATACTTTCTTATCTTGATTCTCTTCACCTAAAATTGAAACATTCTGATAAAAAGAATTGAATTCTTTTACTAAATCATAAGTATAATTAGCCACAACAGCAGGAGAATAATTCTTAGCTGCTTGTTGAATTATTTCTGGATACAATTCTAATTGCTTGATTAATTCTTTTTCTTTTTCATGTAATTTAATAGATGAAACTGAAGAATTATAATCAAAGTCAGCTTTTCTTAAAATCGACTGAATTCTTGCATAGGTATATTGTACGAAAGGTCCCGTATTTCCTTGGAAATCTACAGAAGCTTGAGGATCGAATAAGATTCTTTTTTTAGGGTCAACTTTTAAAATGAAATATTTTAAAGCACCTAATCCAATGATTTTGTATAAAGATTCTTTTTCCTCATCAGAGTATCCTTCTAACTTTCCTAGTTCTTGAGAAATTTCACGAGCAGTATTCGTCATTTCATCCATTAAGTCATCAGCATCTACAACCGTTCCTTCACGTGATTTCATTTTTCCAGAAGGTAAATCTACCATTCCGTAACTTAAATGATATAATTGATCAGCCCAGTTATAGCCTAACTTCTTTAAGATTAAGAATAATACCTTAAAGTGATAATCTTGTTCATTACCTACAGTATAAACCATTCCGTTTAAATCCGTAAAGTCTTTAGCACGTTGAATAGCCGTACCAATATCTTGAGTCATATATACTGCAGTACCATCTGAACGCAATACTAGCTTTTCATCTAAACCATCCTCAGTTAAATCACACCAAACAGATCCATCTTCTTTTTTGAAGAAAACACCATCTTTTAATCCTTGTTCAATAACGTCTTTACCCAATAAATAGGTGTCACTTTCATAATATAACTTATCGAAGTTTACACCAATATTTTCGTATGTTACTTCAAATCCTTCATATACCCAACCGTTCATTGTTTTCCAAAGATCAACAGTCTCTGAATCTCCAGATTCCCATTTACGTAACATTTCTTGAGCTTCTACAAAAATTGGAGCTTGCTTTTTAGCATCGTCTTCAGAAACTCCTTGCTCAACCAATTGCGAAATTTCTTTCTTGTATTCTTTATCGAATTTCACATAGTAATTACCAACTAATTTATCTCCTTTTAATCCTGTAGATTCAGGAGTTGCTCCGTTTCCAAAACGTTTCCAAGCCAACATTGACTTACAAATATGAATTCCACGGTCGTTAATAATTTGTGTCTTATATACTTTATGACCCGCAGCTTTTAAAATTTCAGAAACTGAATATCCTAATAAAACATTTCTTACATGTCCTAAGTGTAAAGGTTTGTTCGTATTCGGAGAAGAATACTCAACCATTCTCGCATCCGAGTCTGAGCTTACAAATCCGTATGATTCGTTTGATGAAATTTCATTGAAGAAGTTGATGTAAAAACTATCATCAATAACTAAGTTTAAGAATCCTTTCACCACATTGAATTTAGAGACTTCTTGAATGTTTTCTACCAAGTAGTTTCCTAAATCTTCACCAATTTGTACCGGATTTCCTTTCTTGTATCGAAGTAGTGGAAAAATTACTACAGTAATATCTCCTTCGAAATCTTTTCTTGTTGCTTGAAATTCTACAGATGGGATTTCTGTATCGTATAATTTTTTAAACCCTTCTTTAACGTTCGCTTCTAATAACGATTGTATGCTCATTAGTTGACTTATTTCATTTAAATCGAGTAGCAAAATTACATAATTTTATTGGTTTATGTAGCCGAATTCTATTCATATTCCCGTAGCTTTGCAATATGGATAAAGACCTTGAAAATCTTAAAGAATTATCGCAAGAGAAACTTGCTGAAAACAAGAAATATTTTCAAAAACTGAAAAAACGCACACCAAAGCGTCTTGATTTAATTGTACAGGAAATTCATGAAGAGGAATTTGAACGAACAGATTGCTTGAATTGTGGGAATTGTTGTAAAACTACAAGTCCAATGTTTACCTATAAAGACATTGAGCGTATTTCGAAGCATTTAAAAATGAAGGTTGCAGATTTTGTGTCTCAATATTTACGTATTGATGAAGACGATTTTCATGTATTAAAAACTTCTCCTTGTCCGTTTTTAGATTTAAACGACAATTCTTGTTTTATTTATGACGTTCGTCCTAAAGCTTGTGCTGAATATCCACATACCAATCGTAAGAAATTCATACAGTTAGCAAACTTAACTATCAAAAACACAGAAATTTGCCCTGCTACTTATAGAATTGTTGAAGAATTAAAGAAAAAATTACCGATTTCTTAGTTTTATTAACTTAGTTATAGGAATAATACGCCTGTTTTTTAGTAAACTTGTTATGTAAATAAACATAACATGGAAGTAATTAAGACCTATTTTGAAAACATGCCAACGCTGCACAGAAGTATGCTTTTAGTTGGCGGAATTTCATTTTTCTGGCTCCTTGAAAGTGGAGTGCCTTTATTTAAATTTGGATACAACAAGTGGAAACATGCATGGCCGAATTTATTTTTTACAGGAACTACAGTAATTATCAATTTTGCACTTGCTTTTCTTTTATTGCAAACTTCTTTTTGGGTGGATGAAAATCAATTTGGATTGATCAATTGGTTACCAGAAATGCCTTTATGGGCTTATATTACTTTAGGAGTTTTATTTTTAGATTTTTTTGGAGCTTACTTAGCACATTTAGTAGAACACAAGTTTATCCCTTTATGGATGGTACATTTGGTTCATCATACGGATCATAAAGTAGATACTACAACTGCGAACAGACATCATCCTATAGAAAGTGTAATTCGTTTTGCGTTTACATTATTAGGTGTGTTTGTGGTGGGAACACCGTTTTACATTATCATGTTATATCAATCATTATCACTAGTGTTTACACAGTTCAATCATGCGAATTTAAAAATGCCAAGGAAATTAGATAAAATATTGAGTTATATAATTGTTTCTCCAGATATGCATAAAGTGCATCATCATAATTTATTGCCTTATACCGATTCAAATTTTGGAAATATTTTTTCAATTTGGGACCGATTATTAGGAACTTATATGGAACTCGATCGAGATGAAATTGTATATGGAGTAGATACGTTTCCTGATGAAGTAAAAAATTCAAACTTAACAGAATTGTTAAAACAACCTTTTCAAGGATATAGAAAACCAACAAACTTGGAAGAATTACAACAATAAAAAAGCGAGCAAAAATGCTCGCTTTTTTTGTTAGATTTTAAAACACTTATATCTTCTATCTGTTAAACTTAAATCCGTTTCAGATTTGAAATATTGAACATGATTGTAAGAAGCCGTGCTGGCTGAGTAACACATAAATTGCCAATTTGGTAAAGCTGGTCCATCAGGATCTTCTGGGGTTAATGGTGTTGAAATTAATGAATTTCCAAAATTACCACCACCGCTAATTTTCTTTTGATCTTTTGTAGAGATTTTTTCCACTCCCTTTACATTTAAAATGCTTTTTTTCATGATTTAATTTTTTAATTAATATTGGTTGCAAATTACAACAGCATGAAAGTCAAAGCTCAAGGTGTTTTCCTTAATAAGTAATGGAGAATTCTCCAGTTTTTCAGGAGAGAAAAATGACGGTTATAGGTTAATTAACTCTGTTCTAATATTGATTTTTTGTGTTTTACGAAGGGAATTTATCTTCTGATTTAGATGTAAATAATCCTCAATAGGTAAATTCAAATCAATACTTATTAAATAGTTTAAGTTAGTTTTTAGGATATCTAGTTTTCCGAAATCATCTTTAGATTTTAAAACAACGATTTCTGGTTTGAATTCGGTTATATAATCTGTTCTAGCAATATCGAATTCTCTTGGAGGTAAACCATTTTTTAATAGTTGCTCCTTAAATAATTCTATTCTAATGTCGTAAAAATGGAATAGTCTATTTTGAAAATCATAATTAGTTAAAATATGAATGCTATTGTAGTTAACAACATTCGAATAGATATAAATTTCTTTTAAATCTTCTAAGTTAATTTTTTCTCCTAACAGTAAATAAGGAGGGTGATATATATGGTTGCTACCAAAGCAATTAGTTACAAGTAGAAAGGAAGATAAATTTTCGACTGATGTTGTTGCATCATTCAGTATTAATTTTAATTCATTTTTTTTATTTTTAAATGCTCCGAAAATACTGGACTGACTTAAATTTAAACTATCAGAATGGATTGTTTTAGTTGATTTAATATTTATTAGATCAAATTTTTTATGAACCATACCCGATGAATCTTCGCCGTTGAACCTCTTGTAATATCTAGCGTTTTTGTAAGAAAGTATTGAATCTTTGTAATTGTATTTTAAAAAGTCAGTTTTAGTGTTTCCTTCAAAAAATAAAAGAATACTATCTTTTTTAAGTTTATATCTCGCTTTATTTGGAAGGCCATAACCATTGTCTATTGTAATAGAGTCGTTCTTAAATGTGAGTTCACCATCACCAGTTCCATCATAAAACCACCAAACACCTTCCAAATCTTTCTTTGAAACTTTTTGAGAGCATGATAATATAGATAAAGAAAGTATTACTACAATTATTTGTTTCATGATATCTTTTTCTTTTTAATTAGTTTTTTAACTCAATTAACTCTGTTCTAATATTGATTTTTTGTTTTTTACGAAGGGAATTTATCTTCTGATTTAAATGTAAATAATCCTCAATAGGTAAATTCAAATCAATACTTATTAAATAGTTTAAGTTAGTTTTAAGAGTATCTAGTTTTGCGAAATCATCTTTAGATTTTATAACAAGGATTTCTGGTTTGAATTCGTTTATATAATCTGTTCTGGCAATATTAAATTCTCTTGGGAGTGATCCATTTTTTAATAGTTGCTCCTTAAATAATTCTATTCTAATGTCGTAATAGTGAAATTTTCTAGATTTGAATTCATATTTAGATATTACGCTAATTAAAGGAAAGTTTACTGAGTGAAAAGTAGAATATAATTGAGTTAATTCTTTTAAAGTAACTCCTTTTCCTAATAGAATAACAGGCTTTTTGTAATGATAGGGTATTTTACAGCTTAAAAGAAAACCTGGGATAAAACTAATATCTGCTTTCTTGTTATTTAAAATTAATTGTGTCGTTTTTTCATCCGATTTACTCAACTCAATAAATTTGGTATTATACTTTATAGTGTCAAAATGAATTGTTTTTTTCGATTTAAGATCTATAAAATGAAATGTTTGATCAACTTCTACAGCAGATAAAGGAGATTTAAAATATCTACTCTTATTAAAAAGTAGTAGGGAATCTCCGTGTTGATAGCTCAAATATTCTTTATGAGTTTTATTATTTATAGTTAATAAAATAGAATCTTTTTCTAACTTAAATTTTCCATAAAGAGTGATTCCGACACCATTATTAATGGCAATGGAGTCTCCTTTAAAGATAATTTCAAAATCTCCAGTTTCAGCTGTATTCCACCAAATACCTTGTAAATCATTTTTTGAAACCTTTTGAGAGCAAGCGATTAAGACTAAACTCAATCCTATGAATAGCAATTTTTTCATTTTCAAATTTTAATGAAATATACAAAAACAGCATAAAAAAAGCGAACTTTCTAAAGTTCGCTCTTTAATATTTTAGTTTTTTAATTTAAAATTCAGCATAATAACTAGAACGATAACATTTAATATTATCACCGTTTGACTCATCTATACTTGAGTAATGAGAAAAATATAATGTTGGACCGATGTGCGTAAAATAACATTCATACTTTCTGTTCGGATCTCCAACTTCTGTTTTATCGGGTAATGCGCTATTAACGGAAGATACTAAATTGCGACCACCTTCAATTTCGATTTGTTCACTTTTCGTTAATTGCTTAACTCCTTTTAAGTTCAAAATGCTTTTTTTCATGATTTAATTTTTTAATTAATATTGGTTGCAAATTACAATTGTAGTAAAGTTAATTTTTAAGGTATTTTCCTTTAAAATTATTGGATAAAGCTTCTTTTTTTAAGAGGAAAAAAAAGCGAACCAACTGGCTCGCTTTAAAAAATTAGTTTAATACTGGTCCTAAAGGATCAGAGATTGAATCGTCAAATTGATAGTTTGGATCAAATGGATAGCATACAGTTGTAGCTGAGCTTAAGTCAATTGGCGAAATAAAGAATCTTTTTCCTGAGTCATTTCTGTAGCATTTAAAAGAAACATATGGATTGTTATCACCAATTCCGCTTAAATGTCCTCCGCTGATTTCTTTTTGTTCTTCTGTACTCAGTTTTTGAACGTTGTTTAAGTTTAAAAAGTTTTTCGACATGATTTTAAATTTTTTGGTTAATACTTTAAAAGTATCTCGAAATCAATGTTGAAAATGGTACTATTTTCTGAAATGTAGTTTAGAGTTTCTGATTCGTTGATTTTTTCAACTGTGCATCTTTTTCAAGTAGTTCAAGAACTTTTCTTCCACGCGCCGTGCATCCTTTTCCTTCATGAATTACTTTACTTCTAATAATATGTTCTAACTCAGGATGAACCCAGTCTTGATATTTACCAAATACATATAAAGTAGTCATAGTATAAGCTTTTACAGCTATTTTTTTATCAGTCATTAACCAATCAAAGCCAGTTTCTATGATTCTCGTGATATGATCGTTGGTGAGAAGCTGTTTGGTTTTGTTTTCTTCCTTATTTGAAAAGTTATTCGCTAAATGTTCGCAAATTTTAGCGCAGGTTCTCAGAGATCCATCAAAATGCAAATGAGATAATCCTTTTGTGAAAGTATCTAAATATGGTAAAACATAGTTAATTCCATGATGTGTACAAATCCATTCTAAAATCCAACTAGCTTTAACCGAAATTGGATTGTTCACTTCAAATGTTAAATCTACCAGTTGTTTTATTAATTCTGGTTGTTTCAATACAATATTTGAAGCTTTAATACGATTTACTTTTTTAGGGTTTTCAATATTGTTCAATACAGAAATTAAAAAATCGATACTCATATTGGTATGGTTTGTGTACTTTTACAAATTATAAAACTAAATATAAGGACAAAAGAGAGAAACAATGAGCAAAGTTAACGTGATAATTGTCTTAAGTTTTGTAGTAGCTTCTTTTACTGCATTTGGTCAAAAAATAAATAAGTTAGATTCTCAAGGAAGAAGAACTGGAATTTGGAAGAAATATTACGAAAACGGTGATATTAGATATGAGGGAGAATTTAAAAATGGAAAAGAAATAGGAACGTTTTCTTTTTATAATCAAGGTTCATCTTACCCAGCAATTGTAAAGGTTTTTTCTAATACTTCAGATACAGCTTCAGTAAAATTTTACAATAAAACACGTGTAAAAACCAAAGGTAAAATGGTTGGTAAAAAGCGCGTTGGTAAATGGATATATTACTTCGCGGATGGTCAAAGAGTTTTTTCAGAAGAAAATTATAAGAATGGACTTCTAGATGGAGTTGTTAAAAATTACTACGATAATGGTAACGTAACCGAAGAGACTTACTATAAAGAAGGAAAGAAACACGGCACTTCAAAAATTTATACGGAAGAAGGAATTTTAATTGAAGATGTAATTTATGTTGATGGAAAACTGAATGGTTTAGGTAAATATTACGATTTAAAAGGTGTTATCAAGGAGAAAGGAATGTACGAAAATGGTGCAAGAAAAGGGAAATGGGAATATTACATCGATGGTGAGGTTTCTGCAAAAGGAAGACCGAGAAAGAATATGTTAAAAGATGATGCTAAACCAAAAGAAGAGGAGGAAGAGTAATATTTTTCTTTCATAAATTCATTCTATGTACTTATCAATTTTTCCCATAAAATAAACAGATTCTTATTCGTAAATTTGCACTCTAAATTTGGCAAAATATGAAAAGAGTAGTGGTCGGACTTTCAGGAGGAGTAGATAGTAGTGTAACCGCTTATTTATTACAAGAACAAGGGTATGAAGTGATTGGCCTTTTTATGAAGAATTGGCACGATGACTCTGTTACTATTTCTGATGAATGTCCTTGGTTAGAAGATAGCAATGATGCCATGATTGTTGCTGAAAAATTAGGAATTCCATTTCAAACAGTTGACTTAAGTGAACAATACAAAGAACGTATTGTTGATTATATGTTTGATGAATATGAGAAAGGAAGAACTCCAAATCCAGATGTTTTATGTAATCGTGAAATTAAGTTTGATGTTTTTATGGACATTGCGCTTAGTTTAGGTGCAGACTACGTTGCTACTGGACATTATTGTAGAAAAGAAGAGGAAATTATAGACGGAAAACCAGTTTATAAATTATTAGCTGGGAAAGATGGAAATAAAGACCAATCTTATTTCTTGTGTCAGTTATCTCAAGAGCAATTATCCAAAGCTTTATTTCCGGTTGGAGAATTAACAAAACCTGAAGTAAGAGAAATTGCAAAAGAAGCAGATTTAATTACTGCGGAGAAAAAAGATTCTCAGGGATTATGTTTTATTGGTAAAGTTCGTTTACCGGATTTTCTTCAACAAAAACTTCAACCAAAAGAAGGAGTAATTGTCCAAGTTCCAGATTCTTTTGAAGCTTATAATAAACCATTACCACGTTTTGAAAATAAACAGGCAGAATTAACGTATAAGTCAAAAAAGTTCGAATATGCTGTAGCTGATGGAAAAGTTGTAGGAAAGCATCAAGGAGCTCATTATTTTACAAAAGGACAAAGAAAAGGACTTGCAGTAGGAGGAACTAAAGAACCTTTGTTTGTAATTGAAACGGATGTAGAAGAAAACGTAATTTTTACAGGAGAAGGAAAAAATCACAGAGGGTTATATAGAAATGTATTGTTTGTTTCGAATAAAGAATTGCATTGGGTTCGTGAAGATTTAGCTTTAGCTAATGATGAAACAATGGAAGTTGAAGCAAGAATTCGTTATCGTCAGCCTTTAGAAAAAGCAATATTACATAAAGTAGAAAATGGATTGTTTGTGGAGTTTGAAAACCCTCAATCAGCCATTCAAGAAGGGCAATTCGTTGCTTGGTACAAGAATGAAGAACTTTTAGGGTCGGGAGTGATTTCATAAGAACTTTTGATTTAATAATTAAATAAAAACAGTAACTTTCAATCATGAAGAAGTTACTGTTTTTTTTACCACTACTATTAAGTACAAACTTATTTGCTCAGGATCATGCTTGGGTTTATTTAAAAGATAAACCAAGTGAGGCAACGTATCTTACGTCGCCATTAATGATGTTATCTCAAAGAGCATTAGATCGACGAACTAAACAAGGAATTTCCCTCGACAATAAAGATGTTCCTATTGAAGCTTCGTACTACAATCAAATAAAATCAGCTACTGGAATTACTGTAGTTGGAAAATCAAAATGGCTTAACGCTATTCATGTAATTGGTCAAATTAATGATATAAATAACTTAAGCACGAGTTTTACATTTATTGATAGGATTGATTTCGCAAATCGTTCTTTAAATGCAAAAGAAACTGTTCATATCAAAAAGAATAAGGAAGTATTTAACAACCATAAGAGTAAATTCCAAAGTGGAAAGCCAACATATAATTATGGAGATGCTACTAACCAAATAGAAATGCTAGGTGGAGATTTCTTACATGAAAATGGATACACAGGTGCAGGAATTCATATCGCAGTTATTGATGCAGGTTTTCCGAATGTAAATACACTTGGAGCTTTTTCAGGTTTACGAAAGAATAATCAAATTTTAGGTGGTTACGATTTTGTAAATAGAAGTACTAATTTTTACACGGGTAATTCTCATGGAACACATGTACTATCTGATATAGCTGCTTATAAAGAAAACGATTTTATTGGAACTGCTCCAGATGCATCTTTTTATTTATTTAGAACAGAAGATGCGGCTAGTGAAACACCATTGGAAGAAACTTTGTGGGTAGAAGCAGCGGAAAGATCAGATAGTTTAGGTGTTGATATAATTAATACGTCATTAGGTTATACAACTTTTGATAACTCAAATTATAATTATTCTTACAGCGATATGAATGGTGAAACTACATTTATCACTAGAGGAGCCGTGATTGGATCGAGTAGAGGAATGTTATTGGTAACTTCTGCCGGTAATTCAGGAAACAGTCCCTGGAAATACATAAGTGCACCAGCCGACGCTAATTCTGTATTTACTGTTGGAGCTGTAAATTCTGTTGAAACTATTGCTTCATTTAGTTCGTACGGACCAACTGCTGATGGTCGCGTTAAACCGGATGTTTTGGGTCAAGGACAAAACGTTTATATTGTAAATTATATCTCAGGAAATAATGCATTGTCAAATGGTACTTCATTTTCTTCTCCAGTAATGAGTGGTGTTATTGCTTGTTTTTGGCAAGCTTTTCCTAATAAAACAAATATGGAAATAATGGATATTGTTAGAAAATCAGCTGATAGATATTCAAACCCAACAGATCACTATGGATATGGTGTTCCAGATTTTGAGGCTGCTTTTAACGTAACACTTTCTAACGATGAATTTGAGTTAGATGGTTTTTCAGTTTTTCCGAATCCTGTAGAAGATAATTTGACAATTGATATAGCCAATAGTAATATTAAAGATTATAGTATTTCAATTTATAACATTTTAGGAAAAGAAGTATTAAAGTTTGATAATACTCAAACTAACTTAATAAATGTTTCTTCACTTAATGGTGGAATTTATCTGTTGAGTTTATCGAATGGAAATAGTAAAAAGGTGATAAAGCTTGTTAAAAGATAATTATTAAGATAATTGGTGTTTAGAATTACTAGTAAATTAAAGTTTTCTGTAAAGGAAAGTTATGAAGATTAGAAGTAAAAAAGATGTCGTTGCATTACAAGAAAAAATAAAGACTGAACTTGGTATTGATGTAAGTGAGTATAGAAATGAAGAAGTAGCGGAGAATTTTGCAGAATTAATATTGTTGCCTCAATATGTAGTTTCATGGGTAATCCGTCCAATAATTTTTATTCTGTTTATTTATTTCAGTGGTTTTAAAATTTTTGATTTAGTTCATGTTGAATATGTTATATATGCAACTATTGGTTTTGTTCTTTTTCTATTTTTTGGTATTTTATTTGGATTGGTATTGCTAATTTTTAAAATGAAAAAAGACATTTGGGGAATAACAGATTATTCTCTTGATATTTTAAAACAATCAATATCAGATGTATCCAAAGTAAATGGCCAAATTAATGAGGAAAATAAAAAAGAAGTTCTCTCTTTATTATTTAAAGGTGTTATACATATTGTTACCATTCCATTATTTTGTGAAGTTATAGCAAGGCGAATTCCATTAATAGGATTTATAATAAGTAGTGTAATCAAACGAATATTAATTGTAATTTCTGATAGATTAGAATTTTCAGAGGATAAGATTAATGATTTTGTTAATAATCCAGATCATCCAAAGAATGAAGTATTAAGTTCTTATGTTAATACAATTAATTCGGTTTCAGATACTTTAGAGAGCTTTGTCAATTTTTCGTTTAAAATAGTACAAGTACCGATATTTATATTCTGCTTTTTATCTCTGTCAGTTCTGTTACTTTTTTTATATTTAATTCATTAAAATTTGAACATTGAGTAATAAAATCACAGAACTTTTTAATATAGAATATCCAGTTATTCAAGGCGGAATGATTTGGGTATCAGGATGGAAATTAGCATCGGCTGTTTCTAATGCAGGTGGGTTAGGATTAATTGGAGCAGGATCTATGTATCCAGATATTCTTCGAGAGCATATTCAAAAATGTAAAAAAGCAACAAACAAGCCTTTTGGTGTTAACGTTCCGATGTTATATCCAGATATTGAACAAATAATGGATATTATAGTTGAGGAAGGAGTAAAGATTGTTTTTACGTCTGCTGGTAATCCTAAAACTTGGACAAATTTTCTAAAAGAAAAAGGAATTACGGTTGTTCATGTGGTGAGCTCTGTAAAGTTTGCTTTAAAAGCTGAAGCAGCAGGAGTGGATGCAGTCGTTTGTGAAGGATTTGAAGCTGGTGGTCATAATGGTAGAGAAGAAACAACTACGTTTACTTTAATACCAATGGTAAAAGAACAACTTAAGATTCCTGTTATCGCAGCCGGAGGTATAGGAACTGGAAGAGGAATGTTAGCGGCAATGGTTTTAGGAGCTGATGGAGTTCAAATCGGAAGTAGATTTGCTGCCACTGAAGAATCTTCTGCACATGATCTTTTTAAAGATACAATTGTAAAAGTTAAAGATGGAGATACATACCTTACATTAAAAGAATTAGCTCCAGTACGTTTAGTAAGAAATAAGTTTTTCAATGATGTACAAGAGTTATATCAAAAAGGTCCATCGGTAGAAGATCTTAAAACATTATTGGGAAGAGCTAGAGCAAAGAGAGGAATGTTTGAAGGCGATTTAGAAGAAGGTGAATTAGAAATCGGACAAGTTGCAGGTTTAATTCATGAAATAAAACCTGCTAAACAAGTGTTAGAAGAAATAATATCTGAGTATACAGATGTAAAAAATAACTTATAAAAAAAGAGCTTCATTTGAAGCTCTTTTTTTTGTGTTTAGAAGTTTATGTAATCTACAATTTCCAATCCGTACCCAATCATACCAACACGTTTTTCTTGTTTGGTATTTGATACAAGTTTTAGTTTGTGAATATTTAGATCATGTAAAATTTGAGCTCCAATACCGAAATCCTTATTATCAAAGGCAATACCTGGAGCTTTCATTTCTCCGTTTTCTTGATTTTCTTTCAGTCCTTTTAATCTGTTTAAAAGATTTAAAGATTGGTTTTGTTGGTTTATAAATAAAATTGCTCCACGACCTTCCTCATTAATCACATTAAACATTCTGTCTAATTTTTTATCAGCGTCGTTAGTTAAAGTTCCTAGGATGTCGTTATTAACTAAATTTGAATTTACTCGCGTAAAAATAGGTTCATTATTACTCCAAGTTCCTTTCGTTAAAGCAATATGAATTTGATTGTTTGTTGTTTGCTGATAAGCTCTTAATCTAAATTCACCAAAACGTGTTTGAACATTAAAATCCTCTTTCTTTTCAATTAAAGAATCATGTTCCATTCTGTAGGCAACTAAATCTTCAATAGAAACAATTTTTAAATCAAACTTTTTGGCTACTTCGATTAATTGAGGTAAACGGGCCATTGTTCCATCTTCATTCATGATTTCTACAATAACACCGGCAGGTTGTAACCCAGCTAAACGAGCAAAATCTATAGCAGCCTCTGTGTGTCCAGTTCTTCGTAAAACACCACCTTCTTTAGCTTTTAAAGGAAAAATATGTCCAGGTCGAGCTAAATCAAAAGGCTTTGTGTCTTTATTTACTAAAGCTTCTATAGTTTTAGATCTATCAGAGGCAGAAATTCCTGTAGTAACACCATTTCCTCTTAAATCAATAGAAACTGTAAAGGCAGTTTCCATAGGATCGGTATTGTTGTTAACCATCATACCTAGCTCCAGTTCTTTACATCTTTTCTCTGTAAGAGGTGTACAAATTAATCCTCGACCATGCGTTGCCATAAAGTTGATCATTTCAGGAGTTACCTTTTCAGCAGCGGCTAAAAAATCTCCTTCATTTTCTCTATCTTCATCATCAACTACAATAATTACTTTACCAGCTCTTATGTCATTGATAGCTTCTTCAATAGTGTTTAATTGAATCTTTTGCTTAGTTTGTGTTGTCATGGTTTGTTATGATGTTTTCCTTTTAATAGGAAGTATTTTTATAAAAAAGTTTTTAATTTTTACGAATAAACCATTGATATCGAATAATCCTTTATCCTGTGTTGCTCTAATCGTTAAAATTAATGCCAAAGGTAACATAATAGTCACAGCTAACCAAGATCCTGCAACGGCAGATAAAGTACTTTCTTCAGCCATGTTTCTACCGAAAGTATTTGTGAAGAAGTACAATACATAAATACCAATAGCAAGTATCATTGGTAGTCCCATTCCACCTTTTCGTATTATGGAACCTAATGGAGCTCCAATAAAGAAAAGAATTAAACAGGATAATGAAAATGCGACTCGGTTATAAAACTCAATGTCATATAAGTTTAATACTTTTCTTCTGTATTTAAAAGAGTTCTTGTTGGCAGTAAAATTATTAATGGTTCTATCAATTTTTGAAATTGCAGAATTAATAACATCTCGTTGTTTTAGTAATTCAAAATTCTCTAGAATGTTACTTGAAAGCTTTTTGTTTATTAAGGAATCAGGTAATTGATGAAGTTCTTCTGCTTCGCTATTTCGGTATAAACTTTTTGCTCTAGAGTTCACATAATCGTCATATCCAACTTTTAAATTTGGAAGAGTATCTTTAAGCTGCTTTAGACTCAACATATTAAAGTTTTTAGTATGTTGAATTTTAGATAAATCATCATCTTGAAGAGCCGCCATATCGATATTCATTTCATACTCGTCAAAATCGGCATAAGAAGCTTTCATTCTAAATCGATCTTTATAAGCTGTTTTATCATTTACATGGTGCTCATAAAAATGACCATTATATAGTTTTAAGGTCATATAACGGCTTCCTTCTTCAGAAACTAATTCACCGTTTTCGGCAGTAATGATTTTGTTATTTCCCTTTTTTGCAGATAAATCATAAATTAAAACTTTCTTCAATAGGTTATTTTCTTTACCGTACTTTTCATCAAATTTAATTTGATAATTAGGAATATCGGCATTAAAACTTCCAGGAACCAAAGCAAGAGCTGGTTGCTTTTTACGAATATTAATTTTAAGATTGATTTGTTTTAAAATTGCGTATGGATATACATAGTTTAGGAAAACGAAGTTTAATCCACTCATAATAAAGGCAAAGAATACAAGAGGACGAACCATTCTTTGTAAAGAAACACCAGCTGATTTTGCTGCTGCGAACTCATAGTTTTCAGACAAACTTCCCAATGTCATAATGGAAGATAGCAAAACTCCAATTGGTAGTGCCTGAGGTGCAACTATAAGCGTAGTGTACCATAAAAATTTTAAAATAATACCAATACTAATTCCTTTTCCGGCTAAATCATCAAAAGCTAGCCAAAGAGCTTGCATTACCAAAACAAAAAGTATGATAAAGAAGGTTGCTAAGAAAGGAATTAAAAAACTTTTTAATATATACTTATCGAGTCTCTTCACAGTTACAAAGGTAATGAGCTTAATTATAATAAACACAAAAGTTTTGTTAATTGCCTAAAAAGCTATCAACAAAACTTTGTTAATGTATTTGATAAGTGGTTAATCTATTAAATAACCTAATTTTTCGTATTTCGTTTTATTAAAAGAGAACAAGTTTTCTGAAATTGGCTGATCACTTTTAAATTTGTTTATCGTAAAAGTAGTAACTGCTCCGTTAGAACCAATTTGGATTAGTTTATAAATGTGTTTGGTTTTAGCGTCAACTCCTAATTGTACTTTTATAATGTCTGAATTACTATCAATAGGAGTAAGGTCAACGTACTGTACTTTACGTCCTTTGTTATTTTTAATGGTACCCATTGCATAACTATAACCTTCTTTATAAAAAGTTAACAATTTAGAAGGGTAAATAAAACCGTCTTCTTCTTCTAAATCTCCATCAGTAATAGTTACCTCTTTTTCTTCTTTATTAATAACAACAAGCTTTTTACCATTAAATACAAAATTGTTACCTAAGTAATCTAAATTATATTTTTCTCCAGCAATTGTAATATTTCCACGAATTGGTGGATCATTTGTAATTCCGGCTTCTTCATTGACTAGAGTAGAGGTAAAGCCAATCGTCATATTTTTGTAAGCTCCCATTTTAGAAGATACTTCATCTAATAACGTTTTAGCTTTTGAAGAAGTGTCTTGCGCTGTTACATTTATTCCTACTATCAATGCGATTAATAATAATCCTATTTTTCTCATATGTATTTTCCTTTCGTTAAAATGGTCTATTTAGTTTTCTCGTTTTCTAATAATTGTTCTAAAGCTAATAAATCTGGAACCAAAACTTGTCTCGCTTTACTTCCTTCAAACGGACCTACAATTCCTGCGGCTTCTAATTGATCGATTAATCTACCAGCTCTATTATAACCTAATTTCAGTTTTCTTTGTAATAAAGAGGCCGAACCTTGTTGTGCTGTAACGATAACTTCGGCAGCTTGATTAAACAGTTTATCACGATCTGCGATGTCTATATCAAGATTTGTGCCACCTTCTTCACCAACATATTCTGGTAATAAGTGTGCTTCAGGATAAGCTCTCTGAGAACCAATGAAATCTGTGATTTTTTCAACTTCAGGTGTATCTACAAAAGCACATTGAATACGTGTTATATCGTTTCCTCCTGAATAAAGCATATCTCCTCGTCCAATAAGTTGATCTGCTCCTGGTGCATCTAAAATAGTTCTACTATCAATTTTAGAAGTTACTCTAAAGGCAATACGAGCTGGGAAATTAGCTTTAATAATACCAGTAATTACATTTACAGAAGGACGTTGAGTTGCAACAATTAAATGTATTCCAATTGCTCTGGCTAATTGTGCTAAACGTGCAATCGGTGTTTCTACTTCTTTACCCGCGGTCATAATTAAATCAGCGAATTCATCAATTACCAATACAATGTATGGTAAAAACTGATGTCCGTTTTCCGGGTTTAACTTTCTTGCTCTGAACTTAGTGTTATATTCTTTGATATTTCTAACCATTGCGGCTTTTAACAAGTCGTAACGATTATCCATTTCAATACACAAAGAGTTCAATGTGTTTACAACTTTTGAGGTGTCAGTAATAATAGCTTCTTCGCTATCAGGAAGTTTAGCTAAATAATGACGTTCAATCTTATTAAATAAAGTAAGTTCTACTTTCTTTGGATCAACTAAAACGAACTTAACTTCAGCAGGATGTTTTCTATATAAAAGTGAAGTTAAAATCGCATTTAAACCAACCGATTTACCTTGACCAGTTGCACCGGCCATTAATAAGTGTGGCATTTTAGCTAAATCAACTACAAATGTTTCGTTTGAAATTGTTTTACCTAATGCTAAAGGCAATTGCATTTGACTCTCTTGAAACTTTTTAGAAGTAATCGCAGAGTGCATAGATACAATGGTTGCTTTTTTATTTGGAACTTCAATACCTATGGTTCCTTTTCCAGGAATCGGAGCTATAATACGAATTCCTAATGCGGATAATGAAAGAGCAATATCATCTTCTAAGTTTTTAATCTTAGAAATTCTAACACCAGCTTCTGGTACTATTTCATATAATGTAATCGTTGGACCAACAGTTGCTTTAATTTGAGCGATTCCAATTTTGTAATTCTTTAAAGTCTCAACAATTTGATTCTTATTGGCCTCTAACTCTTCAGGATCGATAGAAATACTATCATTGTACTGTTTCAGTAAATTAAACGTAGGGAATCTGAATTGACCTAATTCGAGCGTAGGGTCAAACTCTCCAAAATCCTTAACCAATTGATCAGATAAATTTTCTGTAACACTTTTTTCTTCAGCAACTTGCTCAATTGCAATGGCTACCTCTGTTTCTTCTTCTTTAGGTTTTTCGGTTTTCTTTATATCTAGTAAAATATCCTGTTCTTTTGCTTTATTCTCTTCTTCGTTAGGAATATTTGAATGATTACTAATGGTTGGCTGCAGGTTTTCTACAGATAACTCGAATTCAGATTTATCCTCTAAAGGTTTTTCTGTAGTTATATTTTCCTTTGTAGGTTCTTCAATAATGGTGGTATTATCAACTTGATTAGGAGTTTCAACTTCTTCTTTTTCTGGACGTTTTAATCGTTCACTAATTCCTTCTGGTGTTAGTTTAAAGCGAACAACCAAATACATAATCAAAAAGAAAGCTAAAACGATAGCCAATCCAGTTCTACCTATAAATGTTCTGATATATTCGTTTAATTCAAAACCAACAACTCCAGAAAGAAGCGCGTATTTCTTTTCAACAAAACCTATGGCAACAGAAATCCAAAGCATATTGAATAGTCCCCAATTCCATTTAGAAACCATGCTTTTAATTCCGGTTTGTAATAAAAAACTTAAACCAGTCAAGAAAATAAGAAAAGGAAGAATAAACGCAGCTAACCCAAAACCATTGTAAATAAAAATATGACTTAAATTAGAACCAATTTTACCTAAAAGGTTTTTAGCTTTTATTTGTTTATTAGAAAATTCGGTAAGAATACTTTGGTCATCTTCCCATGAAAAGAAAAAAGAAATAAAAGCAATACACAGAAAAGCAGCAAATAGAATAAAAAATGCTCCTAGAATGGTTTGTGTTTGTCTGTTTTTAAAGAATTCTGAAACTTGTTTAAAAACAGAAGGTTTAGTTACTTTTTTTGTCTTTTTTGAAACGCTTTTTTTAGCCATTTAATTGAAAAAAATTAGACTGGTAAATATAGAAATATTACAAAAATAACGCGATTATTTTTGGAATGTATATTATAGAACCCACAATTAAGGAAATTATTGCTGCAAAACCTGCCGCTCCCGCAGCAACATCTTTTATAGTTCCAATTTTGTTATGATACTCAGGATGAATAAAATCGGCAATTTTTTCAACAGCTGTATTTAAAGCTTCAGCAACTAAAACAAGTCCTGTAACCGCTAATTGAATCATCCATTCTGTTGCGGAAATATTGAAAATAAATCCCAAGATAACGGCAAAAAGCCCAATAAAAAATTGGGCTTTAATACTATCTTCAGTGGTTGCAAGTATAAGAATTCCTTTGAGAGCGTATTTAACTCCTTTAAGCCTTCTTTTTATAAAACCATTTTTAGTGTCATTCATTTATAAAGCTTTTAAAGCTGCTTCATAGTTAGGTTCGTCAACAATTTCAG
The DNA here is from genome assembly GCA_022448525.1 of Tenacibaculum sp. Taxonomy (GTDB): domain Bacteria; phylum Bacteroidota; class Bacteroidia; order Flavobacteriales; family Flavobacteriaceae; genus Polaribacter. The sequence continues at coordinate 738,639 of JAKVCX010000004.1, read as the reverse complement.
GAACTTGTTCTGTATGAGTGATCTCACCGTTTTCATTTATTACAACGATACAACGAGAGTGTAAACCATTTAACGGCCCGTCAACAAATTCTAATCCATAATTTTTACCGAAATCACCAGAAACAAAGTCAGATAACATTTCAACATTTTCAATTCCTTCCGCTCCACAAAAACGACCTTGTGCAAAAGGTAAATCTCTGGAAATACAAAGTACTTTTGTGTTTTCTAATTCAGCAGCTTCTTTATTAAAGTTTCTAACTGAAGTTGCACAAGTGCCAGTATCAACACTTGGAAAAATGTTTAAAACTAATTTTTGTCCTTGGTAATCGCTTAATGATTTTACAGATAAATCCGTAGCAACTAATTTAAAATCTGGAGCTTTAGAATTAACGTTTGGTAATGTTCCGTTTGTATTGATTTCACTTCCTTGGAGTGTTACTGTAGCCATGTTTTTTGATTTTTTATTCTACTCAAAAATAACTAAAATATACCAACTTTAGCCTATCTTCGCTTACTTATTACAACGAAAGAACTATTCTGTGAATTTAGCAAACTACACATCTGAATTTAAGTATAATTGGCAATTGGCAGCTCCTGTGATGCTGGGAATGTTAGGACATACTTTTGTGAGTTTTATTGACAACATTATGGTAGGTCAACTTGGAACAGCAGAGTTAGCTGCGGTTTCTTTGGGGAATAGTTTTATGTTCATAGCAATGTCTTTAGGAATTGGTTTTTCTACTGCAATTACTCCGTTAATTGCAGAAGCGGATGCCGCAGAAAATTTTAATGAGGCAAAATCTACTTTTAAACATGGTTTGTTTTTATGTACAACATTAGGAATTCTCATGTTTTTAATGGTATTTTTTTCAAAGCCACTATTATATTTTATGAAGCAACCTGATGAGGTAGTTGAGCTAGCCATTCCATATTTGAATTTGGTTGCTTTTTCTCTAATTCCTTTAATAGTTTTTCAGGCTTTTAAACAATTTAGTGATGGAATGTCGATGACACGTTATCCTATGTATGCAACTATTGTTGCTAACGTAGCCAATGTTGTCTTGAATTATTTGTTGATTTTTGGAAAATTCGGATTTCCAGAATTAGGAATTGTTGGTGCAGCTTATGGTACCTTATTATCGCGATTTATAATGGTCATTTATTTATGGTGGTTATTAACAAAGAAAGAGAGAACACAAAAGTTGGTAACAAACATTAAAATATTTGTTTTAGAAAGTAAGATGCTCAAAAAGATCATAAATTTAGGAGCTCCAAGTGCGATGCAAATGTTTTTTGAGGTGGCTATTTTTACTGCAGCAATTTGGTTGAGCGGATTGTTAGGAAAGAATCCACAAGCTGCTAATCAAATAGCATTAAACTTATCTTCTATGACATTTATGGTTGCTATGGGATTGAGTGTTGCAGCAATGGTAAGAGTAGGAAATCAAAAGGGACTTCAGAATTACATTGAATTAAGACGAATTGCTTTTTCGATTTTTTTTCTAGGTGTGCTTTTAGCCATAGGATTTGCGATTATTTTCTTTTTATTTCATAGAAGTTTACCAAATATATATGTCGATTTAAGTGATGCAAAAAATTTTGCTGATAACATGGAAGTTGTTAAGATTGCGGCAAATCTTTTAATAGCTGCAGCTTTTTTTCAAATTAGTGATAGTATACAGGTTATGGTGTTAGGTGCTTTGAGAGGATTACAAGATGTGGCAATTCCAACAGTTATTACATTTATTGCATATTGGTTAATAGGATTCCCTGTGAGTTATTTCTTAGGCAAAGAAGATGCTTATGGAAGCTTCGGAATTTGGTTAGGACTGTTAGCAGGATTAACATCTGCGTCAATATTACTATTTTTGCGCTTTAATTATTTAACAAGAAAATTGATTAATACTAAACATAATGAACTTACCTAAATTTTTATTAGCTGATAATAGCAATCATCCAGAAGATATTTTTGTATTACACACTGAATATCCTCGTTTTTTAATCAATTTGAAAGATGATTCAGTAGAATGGTTTGAGGACTTAGAAGGAGAGAATGAACAAGAATTAGCAAATGAGCTTGAAAGTTTGATAGATCAAGCAGGAAAGTTTTATGACTCAGAAATGGAAGGACTTGAATAAATAAAAAGGTTAGATTTTTATAATCTAACCTTTCTTTTTACACTCACTTTTCCCCCAGTAAGTAGAACGTAGTTTATATATTTTTAATTTTATTTACTGTATTGAAAGCGCTTCGTACAGCACCCTCCATATATCCGCCATATTCGGTAGAAGTCTCACTTCCTGAAATGAACAATTTTCCTTGGTAATAGTTTTTTTGAAATATTGGATGACCATTATTTTGGTGAGGAACAATAAACTGGTTATCCTTAACAGTTAAAAGAACTTCTTCTTTCCAAACCTTTTCTTCATATGAGATAAATTCGGAAGAAAAATCATTAAAAAATTTAGTTAATTGTTCTAAAACTTTTTGTTTACGTTGCTCCGTATTTAATGAGTTTAGAGAGTTGTTAATAAAGCCCATTAAGGCATATCCTTTGTCATTTGCAGATGAATGATCATATAATTCAGTAAACGGACCAACATTACTAAATGCGACTCCTGATGATCCTTGTTTTCGCCAGAAAGGAGTTTTAAAAACAACTGAAAACTTAATTGAATCTCGCATCCATGTATGTGTCTTTTTAGCTATTTCTTTAAGTTCATTATCAAGCTCTGGAATAAAACGAATGGAATGTAAAAGTAACTTTGGTGGGATAGTTGAAATGACAATATCTGCTTGATACGTATTTTTAGTTGTTCTGATAATGATACAATTTTCAGAACCTTTATGCTCAATCAATTCGACTTTTTCGTTTAACTGAATTGTTTCACTTGATAGTGATGAAGATATTTTATTAATGAGTTGTGCTGTACCACCTACAATACGATAACTTATTTCTTGGTTTGGAGGTAATTGAAACCTTTGAACAGGATTCATACTCATTGCTTCAAAAAGTGCTTCTCCATCCATTTTTTGTTCAAACAATTCAATACCAAATTCTTTACATAACTTTAAAAGTTGGGTATTGTATTTCCACAACCAAGTAGCACCGAGTTCAATAGGAGAAAAACCTATTTTCTTTGTATAAATTCTACCACCTATTCGAGCATTAGCTTCCAGAATTTTTACTGATGAAAACCCTTGTTTTTTCAATAAGTGAGCAGTCACTAAACCAGATAATCCAGCGCCAATAATTACAATTCGTTTATTCATAATAATTTTATAAATAGGTTAAGTTAGTTTATTTAACTCAACCTATTATGACTGATGATTTGTATTTAATTTCTTCCTGCAATAACACCACCATCAACATCCCAAATAGCTCCTGTTACCCAAGAAGATTTATCAGATAATAAGAAAGTAATACTATTGGCAACATCATCAGCTAAACCATTTCTTCCAATAGGGTGGAAGGCATTAAATCCTTCTAAAGCTTCATCAGCAGCACTTTTACTTCCAAATACTCCATGATAAACTGGTGTTTGAACAACAGCAGGAGATACAGCATTTACACGAATATTGTAATCTGCCAGTTCCATGGCTAAATGTTGAGTTAATGAATGTAAACCTGCTTTTTGCATGGAATATGCAGAAGAAGGAGTAGCCTTAACGGCTTGTTTTGCCCACATAGAACCAACATTTACAATTGCACCTCCATTTGTTTCTTTCATTTTTTTAGACGCCGCTTGAGTAATAAAAAAGAAGCCTCTGTTCAAATCTAAATATGAATCATAGTCTTCTACAGTGTGATCTAAGAAAGGTTTTGGTCCAAATATTCCTGAAGCGTTAACTAGAAAGTCAACATTATCAAGTTCATTAATTGTCGCTACTAGTTGAGAAACCTCAGTTCTATTAGTAATATCAACTTTGTGTTTTACTAAGTTATTTTGATTCTCCACTTTATCAATACTTCTTCCTACGATATGCACTGTGGCACCATCATTAAGTAATTGTTGAGTAGTTGCATAACCAATTCCGCTGGTACCACCAACAACGATGGCCACTTTATTTTGAAAATTCTTCATGTGTTTGTATTTAATTAATAAACGAACAGACAAGTCTGTCTTTTTTGTTATAAATTTTTTTAAATTATTTTTTCGCAAATTCCTTTAGCTTGATCTATTGGCCATTGATCTTGGTGTAAGTGACTTTCCGCAACAGCGCTTTCATATAATAAATAGATTTGTTTAGCTAATGTTTCTGTTTCAATTTTAGAAAGGTCTAGATTATCCCCAATCAGGTCAGCTATAAAATCAATAAGTTGATTTTTCTGAGTTTGAATCTCAGTTCTTATTCTTTCATTTTCTTTAGGGATTTCAGAAACTGTTTTGATACACCAACACCCATTAAAATCTTTTTCTTTAAAGAATAAACCTAAAAAATCGAATACTGCTAATACTTGATCCTTACCTTTTGTTTTGGATAAACAGAATTCCTTGATGTCATAAGTGAATTTGGCATGTTTATACCTTAAATAAGCAAGACAAATATCTTCTTTAGATTTAAAATGATTATACAAGGTAGCTTTAGCTATTGCTGATTCAGAAATTATTTCATTAATACCTGTAGAGTTATATCCATTTTTATAGAATAGAGTAGAAGCTGTAATAATAATATGTTGTCGTACATCTCGTTTCACCATACAAAGATATAATAAAAATAGACAAGTCTGTCTATTTTTCTAAAAAGAATGGAAATTCCCAAGAATGACTATCTTTTTTAGCTATCGAAATCATGTTTTTTCCTCCTTTGAATTTGTCTGTTTCTAGGTAAAAAATAGCTCCTAGTTGATTTGTTCTGTCATGTTTAACATTTATATAATCAGGAGAAATGATATTTTCGTTAACCTTTATAGTCAAATATTCGGTGTAGCAACTTCTATTAGCTTCGTTTCTTTCAGCTTTACTTAATTTTTTATTACTGTAATCACAAAACTTAGCTAATATTTTATTCTCATACTTAAACATTGGAATGAAAACTTTCATTAATTTCTTATTAATAATATCAGCATCAATTTCCGGATTAAGTAAATAACCGTTATTCTTATTATTGGTTTTATAGAAAGAAGGTGAAACAATGGTTTTCTTAAAATATCTAGAATTATTAGCAAGATAATCAATGTTAGTTTCGTTTTTTTGGTAACTCGCAACGAAACTTCCCATAATTAAAAAGACCATTAAAAGATAAACAAGCTTTTTTTTCTTTTTAAAGTTAGAGCCAAAAACCATACTAATTTGAAGTATAGACTTATATAACGGTCCGAACATTAAAATTGAAGCTATATTATTCGTTTTAAAAGCTATCATTTGAAGTTTAGCTTTATTATGATTAATCTTAAGATTTGCTATAATTCCAATAACGGTTTGTATTATTAACACTGCAATAAATCCGTAAACAGGTATTAGTAACAAATATGAAGGAACTGAATCTACCAAGCCATTATAGATGAACAAGTATATACTAAATATGATAGCGGCATTTGTATAAATTAAAAGAAATGTAAACGCTGCTGAAAATACTACACTACATAACTCGTCAACTTTTTCAATTGAGTCTTTGACCTTAGGTAAAACAGAAACTATTTTTTCAGTGTAAATTTTAGAATATGCACTGTCTTCAATACTGTAATCAGGAAATACAGAGTTTAAACCAACCAATCCTATCCAATAAGCCCTAAGACAAAAATGAATCACAAACATTGCGGCCAAGATGCTAATTCCAAATAATCCAAAAAATACAATTAGGAAAGCAAAAGAATATAATTCAGGGTTAAGAATATTTATAAAGACATTTGTTATCCAATTAATAATTCCAAATAACTTGAATGTACCAAATATGGCTACGGCAGATACTAGTAATTCTGCTTCCCAGCTTTCATCCTTTAAACGTTGTAACCATAGCTTAGATTTTGCTTTTTCAGAGTTTTCCATTGGTTGATTGTTTATGCGAATATAATTTTTTTAACCGAGGATTAAAATTGTTAACCCTAACTAAGAGAATGTTAAAACTTTAATAAAAAAAACTGTTTTTGTTTACTTAATATATATATTTGTTAAACAAAACTAACAAAATATGAAATCTTTACTATTAAAATCCCTTGCCGTTCTGCTTGTTTTAGGGTTCACAAAACCGGAAGAAGTACAACAATTTCAAGGTAAAGCTGTTTATTTTTCAAAAGCTAAGATGGAGTTAGGTAGATGGGGAGCAAGAATGAGCGAAGCACAAAAAAAACAAATCAAAGCCCGTTTAAAAAATAGACTGGAGAAAGAATATGTTTTAAACTTCAACAAAAAAGAGTCTTTTTTCAAGGAAGAAGAAAAAATTGATGCAATTTCAGGTGCAACTGACTCTTGGGGTAAGAATTTTTCTCAAGGAGATCAGTACAAAAACGTTCAGGATAATGAATTGATTCAAAGTCAAGAGTTTTATGGAAAACGATTTTTAGTAAAAGATGAGTTACAGAAGATTGATTGGAAAATAGAAAAAGAGTCAAAAAAAATAGGAAATTATTTATGTTTCAAAGCAACCGCTGTTGTACCCACGAAAGAATTAACATGGTATGATTTTTCATGGAGCGATTTGAGAAAATCAGAAGTAAAAAAAGATTCTTTAGGAAATGATATTGAACCAAAAATAGAAATGACTACTGTGGAGGCTTGGTACACACCGCAAATCCCTGTAAGTCATGGACCAAGTGAATATTGGGGATTACCAGGATTAATCCTAGAAGTTACTGCAGGAAACCGAGTAATGTTATGTTCTAAAGTGGTTATCAATCCAAAGGATAAAATAGAAATAATAGCACCAGAAAAAGGTAAAGAAATTACAAAAGTAGCATACCAAGAAGTTATCAAAGGAAAGATGATTGAAATGAGAAATAACCGAGGTAGAAGAAGAAGGTAACTAAAAATTAATACTCGGAATCATCAAACTAAACAACATGAAAAAAATTACGTTGCTACTTTGCTTTCTTGCATTGAATAGCATATTCGGTCAGATAACAATGAAAGGAGTTGTTAGAGATACACTTAAAAATCCTTTAGACTTAGCGAATATCATTGCTATTAATCAAGAAACAAGTGTTTTAGAATCTTATGGGATTACTGATGGAAAAGGTGCTTATTCTTTAAAACTTAAAAAGAATGAAAGTTATAAGATTCAAATAAGCTACATCGGAATGAAAACCTTTGAACAGGTTATTTCTGTAAAAGATGTGAATCTTATGAAAGATTTTGTTTTACAGCCAGACAATTCATTAGACGAGGTTGAGATTACTTATGAAATGCCCGTAACCATTAAAGGAGATACTCTAATTTATAATGCAGATTCTTTCAAAAACGGAACAGAACGAAAACTTGAAGATGTTCTTGAAAAATTACCTGGAGTTGAAATTAATGAGGACGGACAAGTCGAAGTAGAAGGGAAGGTTGTGAATAAGCTTATGGTAAATGGTAAGGACTTTTTCGACGGTGATACTAAACTTGCTACCAAAAATATTCCATCAAACGCTGTAGATAAAATTCAAGTACTTCGAAATTATGCAGAAGTTGGACAATTAAGTAGCGTAAGAAATAATCAAGATAATGTCGCTTTAAATATCAAACTGAAAAAAGGTAAAGAAAACTTTTGGTTTGGAAATGTTACTGTTGGAGGAGGTTCTTCTCCGGATGAAGGATTATACTTAGTACAACCAAAACTCTTTTATTACAGTCCGAAATACAGTATTAATTTTATTGGAGATGTAAATAATATAGGAGAAGTAGCTCTAAATAGACGTGATATTCGTGGATTTGGTGGTGGATTTAGAGCTCCGAGTAGAAGTAGTGGAACAAGTATAAACCTTGGAGATAACAGTTTAAACTTTCTAACAAGTCAAAACAACGCTTTAAAGATTGAGAATAATTTGGCAACTGCAAATTTTAGTTATTCTCCTAAATCAACTTTAGACTTAAGCGGATTTGTTATTTATAATAATAGTAAGATTTTATCTAGAGAAACGAGTTTTGTTCAATACACAAATCAAGAATTAGGAATTCCTGATGAACAAACAGATCAATCAAGTACAGAGAGATCGGATCAAGGTTTAGTGAAATTTAGTGCTTCATATAAACCAAATGTAAACAATCAAGTAGATTATGATGTAATTGGTAGAATTTCAAAAGATACACAAGATCAAAATTTATTTTCATCAGTTATCGGAACGACTGCTCAGTTGGATGAGGTTACTCCTTACAGTATTAATCAGAATTTGAATTATTACTATACATTAGATGAGAATAATATTTTCGCTTTTGAAGCTCAGCATTTATTCAAAAATGAAGATCCATTTTATAATGCAGTTTTAACTAATACAGCAGGAAATACAGATCCTTTCGATTCTACAGCAGATGCTCTAGGATTAGACACTACTCAGGATAATTATAATATTAATCAAAATAGAAGAATCAAATCTAACCAATTAGATGCGAAGTTGGATTATTACAATTTGATCAATACGAAGAGTAATATTAATCTAACATTTGGAACTATTATAAGTAGTCAAAAATTCAATTCTAATATTTTTCAATTTTTGAATGACGGAACAACCTTCAATCCAACACCAACAATCAATGATTCGAAGATTGTAAACGATATCGAGTATAATTTTAGTGATATTTATTTAGGAGTGCATTATCGATTAAAAGCCGGTAAATTCACATTAACTCCAGGTTTTTCATTGCATGCTTATGGAAATACAAATACACAATTTGGTCAAGAATTTGGAGAGGATTTCTTTAGAATTTTACCTGATTTCGAAACGAGAATTCAGTTTAAGAAAAGTGAAGCATTAACTTTTAGATATGAAATGAGAAATCAGTTTACCGATGTTACTCGTTTAGCAGAAGCTTTGGTTTTTAACAACTTCAATAGTATTCAGTTTGGAGAACCAGAATTACAGAATGCATTATCTCATAATTTAAGTTTATTCTACAGTAGTTTTAATTTGTTTAATTATACAAATGTTTTTGCTCGAGCTTCTTATTCAAGTAATATCGATCAAATTAGAAGTTTAACAACCTTTGAAAATGTAATTCGAACAAGTACATTTTTCAACTCGAACTTTGCAGATGAAAATGTAAATCTTTTTGGTAGAGTACAAAGAACATTTGGAAAATTTAGAACAAGTTTGAATGTTAATTTGAACTATAGTAAAATCAATCAGTTCATTCAAGGTATTCAGTCGTTAAATGAAGGATTTACACAAACTTATACACCTGGAGTAAGAACAAATTATTTAGAAGCTCCTAATGTAAGTTTCAGATATAGATACAGTATTACTAATAACAACCAAGGAAGTAGAAAAACTACTTTTATAACGAATGCTCCTTCGGTTGAATTTGATGCTTATTTATGGAAATCTGTAACGTTTAGAACAAATTATACGTATACAAATCAAGATTTAGGAGACGGAAACTCACAGTCATTCCAAAATTGGGATGCAACCATATCGTACAGGAAAGATAGAGACGCAAAATGGGAATATGAAATCAAAGCCACCAACTTATTAGATATAGATTCCCAGGTGCGAAATAGTGCGAATAATATTTCAGTATTTAGTTCTGAAACATTCATCCAACCCCGATTTATAACATTTAGGTTTGTTTATAACTTATAAACTAAAAATATTGGTTTATTTATTTGAATTAATGAAAACTCAGGCCTAAGTAGCTGCCCAATTTGGGCAGCTTTTTTTATGCTTTTATTGTAAAATTATTTCGCTCTCTGAACTAATTCTAATTTTTCAATTGAAGTTTTTGTAGTGAATAAACCGTAATTGATAAAAGCGTTTTTCTTTTCGATTTTATCAATTGTTCCAACGGCATTTCCATCCACTAATCGAACTCGATCTCCAGTTTTAAAAATATATTCTGCTTTTGCCTTGGCGATTTTCTTCGCTTCTTGTTTTTTCTCTTCTCTTACTTTTACAACTTTTTGTAAAACTTCTTGCTCTACTTTTTTAATCGCTTCTTTTTGTTTTTCAGCGATTTCTTTTTCTTTTACTTTCTCTGTTTTCGTTTTCTTTTTAGGCGGATTACGTTTCGTGTATTTCGTTTTTTCAGCAGCCACCCATTTAAAGAAATTTGTAGATAATTCCTTTTTATTATTCGTTTGGAAGTATTTATTCAACAATTCGTTAAGTCTTCTTCCTAAAGATAACATACGTTGGTTGTTATCATATAACTCTTGAAAACCTTCTAGTTTTTCTCTAATCTTAAGTTCTTTTTCTTGTAAACTTTCTAAATGTTCTTGTTCTTTAGATTTCTGTTTCTCAAGTGTATCAGAAGTTTTTTGTAGTCTATTTCGTTCTTTTTGAAGTTTAGAAATGGTTTTATCTAAACGAACTTTTTCACTTTCAACTCGCTTTTTTGCTCTATTAATTAAGCTATATGGAATTCCGTTTTTCTGTGCAACTTCAAAAGTAAATGAACTTCCAGCTTGACCAATAAATAGTTTATACATTGGTTCTAACGTACGTTCATTAAACTGCATATTTGCATTCGTTACATTTTCCAATTCATTCGCTAATACCTTTAGATTAGCATAATGCGTAGTTATAATTCCGAATGACTTTTGCTTGTAAAATTCTTCTAAAAATATCTCAGCTAAAGCTCCTCCTAATTCTGGATCAGAACCAGTTCCGAATTCATCAATTAAGAATAAAGTACGATCGTTACACTTTCGTAAGAAATAACGCATGTTTTTTAATCGATAACTGTAAGTACTTAATTGGTTTTCGATCGATTGGTTATCTCCAATATCAGTTAAAATAGTACTAAACAAAGTAGTTTCACTTCTTTCATGAACCGGAATCAATATTCCACTTTGAAGCATTACTTGTAATAATCCAATGGTTTTTAATGTAATACTTTTTCCACCTGCATTCGGACCAGAAATTACAATGATTTGCTGTTTTTCATTTAAAGCTAACGTTTGAGAAATAGTATCAATTCCTTGCTCATTATTCTTTCTCCATAATATTGGATGATATGCATCTCGAAAATAGATTTTCTTTTCTTTTGTAATTTTAGGTAATAATCCGTTTATAGCTTGCGCATATTTTGCTTTCGCAGCAACTAAATCTAAATGAATTAGAAATGATATATATTCTTCTAATAAAGGTGTAAATGGTCTAATCTCTTCAGCTAAAGCTCTTAGAATCTTAATTACTTCTTGCTTTTCTTCGTAAAGCAGGTTTTGTAATTCTCTACTAAAAGAAAGAGTTGCTTGTGGAGCTATATAAACTATATTTCCTGATTTCGAAGATCCTAATAAACTTCCTTTTACTTTTCTACGATGCATTGCTAAAACGGCTAAAACACGCTGATTATCAATGATTGTTTCTTTAATATCATCTAAATAACCATTTGCTAAACTGCTTCCTAAAGCTTTAGAAAAACTACCTGATATTTTTCCTCTTACAGAATTAATATCTTTTCTAATCTGTTTTAGAGTAGGAGAGGCGTTATCAGCAATTTCTCCATAAGAAGTGATTATTTTTCCAATTGCATCTGAAACAAAAGTGGTGAATTCAATTTCTTCACTTAAATTGAAAAGAGAAGGATAATATTCTTTGAATTTTTTCAAGAATTTCTTTTGCTCATTCACAGTTTCAGTAACAGAAGCAATTTTTAAGAAAGCTTCTGGTTCTAGATAACTATTTTCAATATTGAGTCTTTTTATAGATTCTGTAATGTTATCGAAACCATGATTTGGAATTCTATTCTCATTTTGAAACGAAGCCAAATATTCATTAACTAGCTGTAGTTCAAAAAACAATTCCTCAGTATCTCCATATGGTGCAATATTAGAAACAGCATTTCTACCAAGTTCTGAAATACAAAACTCACTTACCTGTTCTAAAACGGTTGCAAACTCTAAATCTTGTAATGTTTTTTCTGATATATTTTTTTTCAATTTCCTATTTTTGAGAAGAACAAAAATAACAAGAATGCAAGGAAATATCGCGGAAAGTTGGAAACATATTTTACAGCCAGAATTTGAAAAGCCTTATTTTCAAAACTTAACAGAATTTGTTAATGAAGAGTATGCAAATTTTACTTGTTATCCAGAACAATCGAATGTATTTGCTGCTTTTGATTTCTGTTCATTTGATGATGTGAAAGTGGTTATCATTGGGCAAGATCCTTATCACGGAGTTGGTCAAGCAAACGGACTTTGTTTTTCAGTTCATGATGGAATCTCACATCCACCTTCTTTAATTAATATTTTTAAAGAGATTGAAACTGATTTGGGAATTGCTTATCCAGAATCTGGAGATTTATCTCGTTGGGCAAAACAAGGAGTTTTATTACTTAATGCTACATTAACAGTAAGAGCTCATGAAGCGGGAAGTCATCAAAAGAAAGGTTGGGAGCAATTTACAGACGCTGTAATCGCTTCTATTTCTCAGCAAAAAGAAGATGTAGTATTTTTACTTTGGGGAGGTTACGCTAAGAAAAAAGGAGCGAAGATTGACAAGAAAAAACATCATGTGTTAACTTCAGGTCATCCTTCGCCTTTAAGTGCAAATCGAGGTTATTGGTTTGGAAATAAACATTTTTCGCAAACCAATGAGATCTTGTCTCGCAAAAAAATATTGGTTATAAATTGGTAAAGTATTAGTGTTTTTTAGCTTTTGGAGGTAAACATCCACATGGAGGTTTTTTCCGCCTGACTACTTTTAAGACTATTTTCTTTTTACCATACTTTTTGTAATATTTATTTAGGTTGAGAGTTTCTCTTTTTTTTCCATCGACCATAAAAAATATTTTATGATCAAGTAAGATATCGTTCAGAATAGTTACTTTGAATTGTAAATGCTTCTTTTTATTATTTACATAATTGTATGGTAAGAATAATTTATTGATACTATCTCTTTTATTCAACGCTCCAACTCCAGTAGCACCTTGCGCGTTTTTTATAATTTTAGTGTTCCTCCAAGGAAAGTCGGGAGATTCCACTTTAAATGGAATTAAATAAACGTTTAACTTATCGAATGAATCATCATAATGCACAGGAATGTAATCAATATGTGTTTCTTTAAGAATGGAATAATCAAGATACACAAGCTGATTTGGTTTAACACCGTCAAATGTGAAGTTGTCAGGAGTAATTAATCCAATATCATATAAATCGTCATCTTTGTTACCAGTCTTCGATTTTTTTACAACTGGAGGAGATGCGATATAATACTTAGAAACGTAGAAGTCTTTAAACTTCTTTTTTTCAGATTTACTTTTTTGATGTCCAAAAGGAATTCCAGAGACTTCTTGGTTTTTAGTATTCCAGCTAAAACCATTCTGTTTTTTTACTGAAATTGTACCGTCTTTATATCTCGGACTAACAATTTTACCACTATCGATGATAATGCTGGTGTTACAGCCATACAATGAAATTTGTTGTTTACTTTTATGAGGTAATGTGCTGTTCGCGATACTAAAACTTACATATCCAGTATTATTTACGTCGTAATTGTTTTGTGATTGTCCACTAAAACAACACAAAAACAAAAAGCAATAAAATGTTAGAATATTGGTAATTTTTTTCATTTTGAATAACTTTTAAATTCAATCAAACTTATTGATTTCACAAAAGAAGTTATTCTTTAAAACTATGAGAGTGTATTTTTTGGGTATAAGAAATGTTATTTAGGTAATAAGAAAATTTAGTTTTTAATTTTACTCCATTGCAATTTGAGGTAAAATTGTTTGATTGTAATAGGGAAGTGTAATTGCATCTAATATATCTTCTGTTACATCAGGATAATTTACTTCTACTATTTTATCAGACTTGATCCATTTCTCAATTTTTGGTAATTGTTTTTTGTTGAGTTTTTTTAATACAGGAACTCCCATTTCTTTTAATGCCAAAGCATTGCATTGTTGTTCATATTGGTTTTTCATTGGAATAACCATTAGTTTTTTACGTAAAAACAAAGCTTCTGCCGGTGTTTCAAATCCCGCGCCACATAATATGCCACGTGAGGAGGCAATACTTTTTATGAATTCTTTTCCGTCAATCGGACGAATAATTACATTATTATGTAACTGAAATTGATTGGTGTGTTTTGAAAATACTTCCCACTTTACTTTTTTGAATTGAGAAAGTATCTTAATTAGCTTTTTGTCACCGTAAGCAGGTAAATACACGGTGTAATGTTCTTTTTTTGTAATATTCTTATGTCGGATTTCTTTCCTGATAATCGGTAAGAAAGTTGCAGAAGAGTAGGTTTTAAAGTGAAAACCGAATTTATTTTTAGCCGGGGCGTAATATTTCAAGATTAGCTTTTCAAACTTGAAACTTCCATATTTAGGAGCTTTTTCATCGGCTACTGCGTTTTGATGGCTTAATGAAATAATAGGAACATTCCTCAGTTTACAAGCCCATGCAGAAACAGGCTCAAAATCATTAATTACTAAATCATATTCCTTAATAGGTAAAGATTTAATTTCTTTCCAAAGTTTTCTGAATTTTGTCTTTTTCAGAGTTTCCCACAAATCTACACCGCCTTTTTTACCGAAAATAAAACTCAAACCATAAAGTTTGTATTTTATCTCAAACGGAAATTTTAATTCACATTGATATCCACTGACTAAAATGTCAACATCAGCCCGTTTTTGTAAATACGGAACAATTTCTAACGCTCTACTTGCGTGTCCATTTCCTGTTCCTTGGATTGCGTATAGTATTCTCATTATTTGAAGGATTTTTTAATATTGAATTCCATAAGTAAATCTTCAAAAAGCTGACTATTAGTTTGTTCAGCTTTTACAAGTTCTACGTCTGATACTTCAATAGTTTCAGGGACTCTTTTTGCTAATTCATCTTTTTCATATTCATATAATTTCCATTCTTTATTGCTGTATTCTAACGCAGTCAAATTTTCAATCCAATCACCTGAATTTAAATACAATGTTTCTCCTTGTTCATTTTTTATAACTCGCATTTCTGGCTGATGAATATGACCACAAACAACATATTCATAACCATTATCAATTGCAATTTCAGAAGCGGTAGTCTCGAAGTTATTGATAAACTTAACAGCGCTTTTAACACTGTTTTTAATCTTTTTACTAAATGATAAACGATTGTATCCTAAAGCTTCACTAATCCAGTTAACAGCAGTGTTTAACATTATCAAAGAATCATAACCGATTCCTCCAAGTTTTGCTAGCCATTTTGAATGCTGCATGGTAACATCGAAAACATCTCCATGGAAAAACCAACCTTTTTTACCATCAATATCGAGTACAACTTTGTTCACGATTTCAAAACTTCCCAATCGAAAACCTTTGAATTTTCGTAACATTTCATCATGATTTCCTGTGATGTAGTAAACCTTAGTTCCAGAAGTAATAAAAGACATTAATTGCTTAATTACTTTCATATGAGCTTTTGGAAAGTAACGCTTATTGAATTGCCAGATATCTATAATATCACCATTAAGAATTAAAGTTTTCGGATTAATGGTTTTTAAATAATTGTGAAGTTCTGTTGCTCTACAACCAAAAGTTCCTAAATGAACATCTGATATTACAGCAATATCTAACTTACGTTTTTTACTTTTTTTCATGCTTTAGTTATGTATGTTTTCAAATTGAATTAAGGAAGATTCCTTTTGAAAACATCATTTGGGTAATTAATTTGTACTAAAGTATGTCTATAGTTTAATGATTTTGTAAAACCTTAATTAATAGATTGTTATAAAAAGCTAAAGAGAATGTAAGTTTTGTAAATTGTATGTAAACAAAAAAAGCTCAGATAAAAAACCTGGGCTAAGTTATTTTAATTAAATAATGTTATTCTGAATAAAACTTCGTAGTAACGTCAAGTTGTTTACTGTTACTTTGAGTATGATAATATATTTTTTGTTCAGTTATATAACCTTTCTCATCAAATGTATTTTCATAAGTGTAATAGTAGGATTGATTGAGGTTATGTTCTTTTACAAGATATTTCTGAAGATACATTTCAAGCTCAGGTAGGTTAGAATACTTATCGATAACATGATTGGTTATATTTCCGTAAATATTGGTGATAGTATTAATTCCAAAGAAATCATCGTTTTTAATGTCGTTCTCGTAACTAAATTCAATACCTCCATGAGTAATAAAATCATCACTTACATAGTTTATTGGAACATCGTTTATTCCATTGTAATTATATTTAGTCAATTTATCATTCTCAAAATAATATGTTAATTCAAGGGGAACAACCGAAGGAGTAATAACTCTAGTGACAGAAT
Source organism: Tenacibaculum sp. (assembly GCA_022448525.1). Taxonomy (GTDB): domain Bacteria; phylum Bacteroidota; class Bacteroidia; order Flavobacteriales; family Flavobacteriaceae; genus Polaribacter. Next base: position 722,293 of record JAKVCX010000004.1, on the reverse strand, counting down.
TTGAGGTATAAGTAAATTCAAAATTCAAATCATCGTTATACTGTCTTTTAAGTCTATTTTCATCATCATATTCAAAAATAAATTGATCAAATTCGGTATTGCTATTTGGATTGTTATAAAGTCCTTTAACTTTTTCAATGAGTCCTTTATCATTGTAGAAATATTCTATTTCTTCCCATAGTTCATCGTTGGTCGTGTATGTTAAAAGTTTTTTAGGCTTGTTGTTTTCGTAAATAGTAATGATCTTTTCGTTATTAATATCTTCCTCTCCGTAATAGGTAATAGTTTTTAGTAATGTTCTAGTATTACTTGTGTCATCAGATAAATTCTTTTCATTAGTACAAGAGAAAAAAGAAATAGATAATATAAAAGTTAAGTGGTATAATTTCTTCATAGTATAATTTTTTAATGCGGCAAAAGTAAAAAAATCTTATAAAAAAAGCCCGGATAAATATCCGAGCTTTAAAATTATATTTTATGATTTTATTTGTTGTATAAAACCCAAGTCCCTTTTTCTATTAAAGGAAGAGCTTGTTTATATTTTACTTCTTTCTCTTCACCAGACATTACATTTTTAATAGTAACGCGTTCGTTACGTCCGATCTTTGGTTGTTCTCTTACAACTGTTTCAACAACTTGTTGTTCTTGTGTTTGTTGATTACGAGCATTGCTAAATGCTTGTTGAGTTGAGTTTTGAACTTCGTCTTTACGTAAATCTAACTTTTCTCTTTGTTGTTCACGAGCTTCAGAAATCTGAGACTCATCTTCAGTAGGAAGTTTTCCTTTGAATAAGAATGAAAGAACCTCTTTGTTGATTTTATCAATAGTTTCTTGGAAAAGCTCGAAAGCTTCAAACTTATAAACTAATAAAGGATCTTTCTGTTCGTATGTCGCATTTTGAACTGTTTGTTTTAACTCATCCATTTTACGTAAATGATCTTTCCAGTTCTCATCAATAATTGCTAATGTGATATTCTTTTCGAAATCGTTCACTAAAGATTTAGCTTCTGTCTCGTACGCTTCTTTTAAATTAGTTACGACACGAATAGTTTTAGTTCCATCTGTAAAAGGAACTACAATTCTTTCATATCGATCCCCTTCATTTTCAAAAACATTTTTGATTACAGGGAATGCTTGAACCGCATTTCTATCAGCGTCTTTTTTATAGTTTTCCGAAACTATTTTATATAACTCATCTACTAAAACTTGCTCATCTTTGCTATTGAATTCTTCTTCAGAGAAAGGAGAAGTCATTGAAGAAAAACGAATTAATTCGAATTCGAAGTTTTGGAAATCCTTATTTAATTTATTTTGACGAACTACAGCATCACAAGTATCATAGATCATATTTGCGATATCTAACTGCAACTTTTTACCATCTAATGCATGACGACGACGCTTATAAACAAACTCACGTTGAGAGTTCATTACATCATCATATTCTAATAAACGCTTACGAATACCGAAGTTATTTTCTTCTACTTTTTTCTGAGCTCTTTCAATAGACTTTGTAATTAAACGATCTTGAATTACTTCTCCTTCTTTTAATCCTAATCTGTCCATCATTTTTGCAATTCTATCAGAACCGAATAAACGCATTAAGTTATCATCTAAAGCAACGAAGAATTGAGAAGAACCAACATCTCCTTGACGTCCAGCACGTCCTCGTAACTGACGGTCAACACGACGAGAATCATGACGTTCCGTACCAATAATAGCTAAACCACCCGCAGCTTTGACTTCATCAGATAATTTAATATCGGTACCACGACCAGCCATGTTTGTTGCAATAGTTACCTGTCCTGGCTTACCTGCTTCAGCGACAACGTCAGCTTCTTTCTTGTGTAATTTTGCATTTAAGATATTATGAGGAATTTTACGCATTGCTAACATTCTTCCTAATAATTCTGAAATCTCAACTGAAGTTGTACCTACTAAAACAGGTCTGTTTTCACCAACTAATTTTACAATTTCATCAATTACAGCGTTATATTTTTCACGAGTAGTTTTGTATAATAAATCTTCTCGGTCATCTCTTGCGATAGGTCTGTTTGTTGGAATTTCAACTACGTCTAACTTATAAATTTCCCAGAATTCTCCAGCTTCCGTAATCGCAGTACCTGTCATTCCAGAAAGTTTACGATACATTCTAAAGTAATTCTGTAAAGTTACAGTAGCGAAAGTTTGAGTAGCATCTTCAATTTTTACATTTTCTTTTGCTTCAATTGCTTGATGTAAACCATCAGAATAACGACGCCCGTCCATAATACGACCAGTTTGCTCGTCAACAATCATTACTTTATTATCAACAACAACATACTCAACATCTTTTTCAAAAAGTGTATATGCTTTTAAAAGCTGATTCATAGTATGAATTCTTTCGCTTTTTACACTAAAATCTCTATATAAATCTTCTTTAAGTTCCGCTTTTTCTTCAGGAGTACTTTCTGCGTTCTCAATTTCAGCAATCTTGATACTAATATCTGGTAATACAAAAAATGTACTGTTTTGAGTTTTATCTGATAAATGAGCAACACCTTTATCTGTTAAGTTGATTTGATTATTTTTTTCTTCGATAGTAAACCAAAGATCAGCATCTACTTCAGGCATTAACTTGTTGTTGTCTTGCATGTAGAAGTTTTCGGTTTTTTGAAGAACTTGTTTGATTCCTTCTTGAGATAAGAATTTAATTAAGGCTTTATTTTTTGGAAGACCTCTGTACACTCTTAATAATAAGAATCCACCATCTTTTGTATTACCTTCTTTTAAAAGTTTCTTAGCTTCCGCTAAAACACCAACTAAATATTTATTCTGTAAAGAAACTAAATCTGCTACTAAAGGCTTTAACTCATTGAATTCGTGAAGATCACCTTGTGGTACTGGACCAGAAATAATTAATGGAGTACGAGCATCATCAATCAATACAGAATCAACCTCATCGATAATAGCATAATTTGGTGCTCTTTGTACTAAGTCTTCTTTCGAAGAAGCCATATTATCTCTTAAATAATCGAAACCAAACTCATTGTTTGTTCCATATGTAATATCTGCGTTATAAGCTTTTCTTCTTTCTTCAGAATTTGGTTGGTGAAAATCAATACAATCTGTTGATAGTCCATGGAATTCAAAAATAGGAGCCATCCAAGCGCGGTCACGCTTTGCTAAGTAATCGTTTACTGTAACTACATGAACTCCTTTTCCAGAAAGAGCATTTAAATAAACCGGAAGAGTAGAAACTAATGTTTTACCTTCTCCAGTCATCATCTCTGCGATTTTACCTTGATGTAAAACAGAACCACCAATTAACTGAACATCATAATGTACCATGTCCCAAGTAACTTCCTTTCCAGAAGCATCCCATGAATTTGCCCAATAGGCTTTGTCATCTTCTAAAGTAATATGTGGTCTCGATCCAGATAGTTCACGATCAAAAGGGGTTGCAGTAACTTCAACCTCTTCATTATTTGCAAATCGCTTAGCAGTTTCTTTAACTACAGCAAATGCTTCTGGCATAATCTCAGCCAAAACTGCTTCTGAAGCATTGTAAGCGTCGTCTTTAAGTTTGTCAATTTCATTATAAATTGCTTCTTGACGATCAATATCAGCAGTCTTAACTTCCTTTTCTAATTTTGAAATTTCATCATCAAATTGTTGAGTTGCCTCTTTAATTTTTGACTTGAATTCAATTGTTTTATCTCTTAGTTGATCATTGGTAAGGCTAGCTATCTGATCTTCAAAAGATTTCACTTTATCCACAATTGGTTGTAGTGATTTTAAATCTTTCTGTTGTTTGTCTCCAACAAAAAGTTTAATAAAAGAGTTTAAAATGCTCATTTTGAGTATGTTTTAATCTGAATTAAATTCAGTGTGTAAATTAGTTATTTGGTGCTTAAAAGTAAGCAAAAAAAAAGCCTCTAATAGAGACTCTTTGAATTTATGTTTTAATATTCATCTTCGTTCCAAAGATAATCCTCCTCGGTAGGATAATCTGGCCAAATTTCTATGATGGAATCGTAAATCTCACCTTCATCTTCGATATCCTGTAGATTTTCTACCACTTCTAACGGAGCACCGGTACGAATTGCGTAATCGATTAACTCATCTTTAGTAGCTGGCCAAGGTGCATCTGCTAAATAAGATGCTAATTCAAGTGTCCAATACATTTCTAAATGTTTTTAGTGTTCTGCAAAAATAAAATTTAAACTGAAAAAGTCAAGTTTTTTTTTGAAAATGTAAAAGTTAATAAAAAAAGAACTTTTAAAGCTTCTTAGGAATCCATTTTACCTCGTCCGCTTTTAATAGCAAAGTCAACTTTCGTGCCAATACAAAAAGGTAGTCAGAAAGTCGGTTAAGGTACATTAAAATACTTCCATCAATAGGTTCTTCTTCATTTAAAGCAACGCTTAAACGCTCGGCTCTTCTGCATACACAGCGTGCTATGTGACAGAATGACACGGTTTGATGACCACCAGGTAAAATGAAGTGGGTCATTTGTGGAAGCTGTTCGTTCATAGTGTCCATTTCTTGTTCAAGAAATTCTATTGAACTTGCATCGATTTTAGGAATGTTTAATCTTTCCTTTCCGTTTTTTAAGACTTCTTTTTCTGGTGGAGTTGCAAGCATAGCTCCCAAAGTGAATAATTCGTCTTGGATTTTTATCAACGCGCTTTTCGAAATATCATCGATATCTTGATCTCTTATAAGCCCGATGTAAGAATTCAGTTCATCAATGGTTCCATAGCTTTCTATTCTTAAATGATATTTGGGAACTCTTGTTCCTCCGAATAAAGCTGTAGTTCCTTTATCGCCAGTTTTTGTATAAATTTTCATTAATTCGGTTTGATCTTTTTTGATAAGATGAAGATATTAATTTTCTTCATTATTTACTTTCGGTTTAAGAAACTTTTAGCTTTTCTAGAATAAATTCAGGACATCTCATTGGTCTCATAGTTTCACCATTCAGAAATGCCAAAATCGTATTTCCTGTGCATACTAATTCTTGATGTTGATTTTTAATCTCATAATCAAATTCTATTTTAACACCAGGACTCCTTTTAAGTATTGTTGTAATGGTTAATTCATCATCATAATAAGCTGATTTCTTAAAGTTACAATTCAATGAAATTACGGGAAGTATTATTCCTGTTTTTTCCATATATTTGTATGTAATCCCAAGGGAACGCAGCCATTCTGTTCGACCAATTTCAAAGTATTGCGCGTAATTTCCGTGATAAACTACCCCCATCTGATCAGTCTCGCCGTATCGAACCCTTACAATTGAATTGTGTGTAATTGTCATTTAGTTTTTTTAGGGAATCTTACGTAAAAAAAAAATAAAAATCAATACCAATTTGATTTTTTTTTACTGAATTTTATTCACACTTTTGTTCGCCCGTAGGGAGGGTAATTAAACATATTTTTTTTCGCAATTTTTATAGTTGCGAGCGTAATTTTTTTTTCTGAAAAACTTAAATGAATAAATCTGCTGAATTAGTTTGGTTAAATTGCTTGTCTTTTATAAAAGACAATATTAAACCTCAGGCTTACAAAACATGGTTCGAACCTATAAAACCTGTTAAGTTGTCTGGAGAGGCATTAACTGTACAAGTTCCTAGTAAGTTTTTTTACGAATGGTTAGAAGAGCATTATATCAAGTTGTTAAGAGTAGCTCTTATTAAGGAATTGGGAGAGCATGCGAAGTTAATTTATGATGTTCGCATGGAGAATACTTATAGTAGTAATAGCCCTCAGACAGTAAAGATTCCTAGTTCTAATAGAAATCCTTTAAAACCACAAAAAGTTACAGTTCCTTTAGAATCTAAACGAGAGCTTAAAAATCCGTTTATAATTCCAGGTTTACAAAAAGTTAAAATTGAATCTCAATTAAATCCTAATTACAATTTTGAAAACTTTGTAGAAGGAGATTCAAATAGACTTGCTCGCTCCGCAGGAATCGCTGTTGCTAATAAACCAGGAGGAACCTCATTTAATCCATTATTAATTTATGGTGGAGTAGGATTAGGTAAAACACACTTAGCTCATGCTATCGGTGTTGATATAAAAGATAAATATCCAGATAAAACTGTTTTATATATATCATCTGAGAAATTCACTCAACAATTTATTGATTCTGTAAAGTCAAATACTAGAAATGATTTTATTCATTTCTATCAAATGATTGATGTGTTAATTATTGATGATGTTCAGTTTTTATCGGGTAAAGCAGGAACCCAAGATGTGTTCTTCCATATTTTCAACCATTTACATCAGAATGGAAAACAGGTGATTTTAACTTCAGATAAAGCACCTGTAGATATGCAAGATATTGAACAACGTTTATTATCTCGTTTTAAATGGGGATTATCTGCAGAATTGCAAAATCCAGATTATGAAACTCGTATTTCAATTTTACAACGTAAGTTGTTTAGAGATGGGGTAGAGATGCCAGAGGATATTGTTGAGTATATTGCTAAAAATGTAAAATCGAATGTAAGAGAGTTGGAAGGAGTTATTATTTCAATGATCGCGCAAGCATCTTTCAATAGAAAGGAATTTACATTAGAGTTGGCTAGACAAATAGTTGACAAGTTTGTGAAGAATACCAAGAAAGAGGTTTCTATTGATTACATTCAGAAAGTGGTGTCTAAGTATTTTGATATGGATGTTGCAACGCTTCAATCAAAAACTAGAAAACGTCATGTTGTTCAAGCAAGACAGTTAGCAATGTATTTCGCAAAACGTATGACAAAGTCTTCTTTAGCTAGTATTGGAAGTCAAATTGGACAAAGAGATCATGCCACCGTATTACATGCTTGTAAAACAGTTGATAACTTAACTGAAACTGATAAGCAATTTAGAAAGTACGTTGAAGACTTAACTAAGAAGTTAACATTCTAATAAAACACATATTTAAATGAGAATACTTATGGTATGCTTGGGGAATATTTGTCGTTCGCCATTGGCAGAAGGTATTCTAAGATCCAAAATTTTAACTGATGCTGTAACTATTGATTCAGCTGGAACTTCAGGTTTACATGAAGGTGAATTACCTGATCCAAGATCAATTGCTGTGGCAAAATCAAACGGAATAGATATTACAGATCAAAGATCACGTAAATTCAAAGTTGCTGATTTTGATAATTTTGATTTAATTTATGCGATGGATCAAAGCAACTATCAAAATATTTTAGATATTGCTAGAAATAGCGATGATGAATGTAAGGTTAAAATGATTTTAAATGAATCAAATCCAGAAGAAAACTTAAATGTTCCTGATCCATATTATGGCGGTGACAAAGGATTTGATAATGTTTTTAGAATGCTTGATGAAGCTTGTGATAATATAGCTTCAAAAATTCAATAGATAATTTATGTTAGGTAAACTGTATTTAATTCCAACAACTTTAGGGGATACTGAACCTTTAGAGGTTATGCCAATTTCTGTAAAGAAAGTAATTGAGTCGTTAGATCATTTTATTGTTGAAAATGAGAAAACGGCAAGGAGATATATTAAAAGAATTACACCTAGCAAAGTGCAATCAGAGTTGCATTTCATGAAAATTGATAAATTTTCACACGAATTGGAAACAAGAAACTATCTTGATGTTTGCCAGGAAGGAATTTCTGTGGGAGTTTTATCTGAGGCTGGGGTTCCTGGAGTGGCGGATCCTGGTGCAACAATTGTTAAACAAGCTCATGAAAAAGGAATTCAGGTCATTCCTTTGGTAGGTCCTTCTTCAATTTTATTAGCTATGATGGCTTCTGGAATGAACGGACAAAATTTTGCTTTTAATGGTTACTTACCAATTGATAAATCAGATAAGAAAAAAGCTATTAAAGAGCTTGAAAGATTGTCTAGAGATAAAAAGCAGTCCCAAATATTTATAGAAACTCCTTATCGTAATGGAAAAATGTTAGATGATTTAAGAGCTACATTACAAGCGAATACAAGATTGTGTGTGGCTTGTGATATTACATTGCCTTCAGAATACATTAAAACATTACCTGTTTCAAAATGGAAATTAGAAAACCCAGACTTACACAAAAGGCCTGCGATTTTCATCATACAGGCCTAATGCTATTAATTAATAAGTAATTTTCTATTTTATACAGTAGCCTTTTTATCAGCCTTAATGTGAGATACATCGTATCCCGCAAATTTCTTTAAATAAGATTCAATTGAAGTTCCATAGGAGTCTTTAAACTCAAAATTACCGTAAGAACGTAAAAACTTTTTAACATTTCCTGCACCAGCTAAATGCGCTGCAGCAAGTATTCCAGATTCAGTAATGGTAATTCCTTTAATACGTTTTCCGACGAAACGGGAAATATCCCTTCTTAAAATCCATTTATTCACCTTACAAAGAGCAGTGAAAGCCCTTTCTTGTAGCTCAGGGGTTTTCAGGAATTTTTGTGTATCATAAATTTTAAAGCGACGTAATGTTCCTTTTCCAAATTGATACTTTCCTAAATACCCTAATGTATTAACTACCGTATATCTTCCTTGAGATTCTTTGAAAGCTAATGCTTCTTTAAAACCTATGAAATTTTTCTCAAGGATTAACAGGTCTGTATTGGTAACAGTAGTGCTGTAGTTTATTGGCTTCGTTTTTTCAGATATTTTCCCCTTTTTATCTGTAAAACTGAATAGTGTAATAAAAATTAAAAATGCCCCTAATTTTCTGATAATTAATATACTTTCTGTTTAGCGGGCGCAAATATATGACAAAAATACGCTTTAAAACAAAAGTTGAAATTTCGTATAATTATAGGTTTTATTGAATTTATATTTTTAAAGTGTAAATTTTAAAAATACAATAATAGAGATAAAGAGATTATTGTTAAATTATCTAAATTAAGGTATATAAATTAGAGATAATTTTTTGTTAAAATTATCTCTTAATTCCTTGATTATTAATCCATCGCTGATATTTTGCAGCATTTCTGTTATGTTGACCTAAGGTTTTAGCAAATTCATGAAAACCAATTTTATCCACACTAGCACACATAAAATAGTAGTCGTGCTTTGCTGGGTATAAAACCGCTTCAATTGATGATATATCTGGCATTGCTATCGGAGCAGGAGGTAAGCCCACTTTTTTATAAGTATTATATGGAGAGTTTTTAGTGTTCTCAATATCTCTAAACAATACACGTTTAACAATAAAGTCTTGTCCGTTAGTTTGTTTTAACGCATAAATTATGGTTGGATCAGCTTCTAAAGGCCAGTTATTTTTAAAACGGTTTAAATATAAGCCTGCAACCATAGGACGTTCTGAAACTTGTGCAGTTTCTTTTTGAACGATTGAAGCTAAAGTAATTACTTGATCTTCTGATAAACCAAGTTTACTAGCTTTATCTAATCTCGATTTATTCCAAAACTTGTTGTATTGGTTGAGCATTTTTTTTCTGAAACTCTCAGGAGATGTATTCCAGTAAATTTCATATTGATTAGGGATGTACATTCCAAGAACTGATTTTTCGGTAAAATCATTATCTCGGAGAAATTGAGGTTCTCTGAATGCATTTAATAAAGAAATACTGTCTGCTTCTATTTGTTGAGCTATTCTTCCTGCTAATTTTTCTAAAGTGTCTTGATTATTAAATGTTACTTTAATTGCTGTTTGATTTCCAGAGCGAAAAAGATTAACTAAGTCATTCATACTCATTCCTTTCTTCACAACGTACATTCCTCCTTTAGGTTTATTGAACTTTTTCAAATCAGCTACCCAAAGGAAATCTTCGTAATTATTAACAACATCTTGTAATGAAGCTTTTAAATCATCCATTGTACTGTTAGACTTAATTAAAATTGAAGCTTCTTTGATTACTGCGGTTGAAAAAATTTTGTTGTAAAAATAGAATCCTACAGCTCCAGATATAAGAAGTAAGATTCCAAAAGTTATGATGATTTTATTTTTCATTGATTAATTGAAATAATAATTCGTCTTTAAAGTCTCCTTTAGAAAATAACCAGTCTTTTTTAATTCCAACTTGTTTAAAGTGATGTTTTTTAAATAACGAAATGCTTTTTTGATTATCGATAGCAATATTAGCAAATAATTGATGTAAATTAAGATTTGTAAAACTATAATTTAACAAGATGCTTAAAGCTTCGCTTGCAAAACCATTATGTTGATAGTTTTCATGAAGTACAATTCCAATTCCGGCTCTTTTATGTTGTGGATTAAAATCAAATAAATCAATTAAACCTATTTGTTGTTTATTAGAGGATTCTTCAATTACTAATCTTAGTTGTTTTGCCTCATAAATATCCAAGTGACAGTTTTCAATATATTGTTTCAATAAAAACTTTGAAAAAGGAGTTTGTGTATGACTAACTTCCCAAAAGATTTCATTGTTTTCAATTTGAAAAAGAAAATCTAAATCTTCAGGTTCAATAGCTCTTAAACTTATGTTTTGCCCGACTAATGTTTGCATTAAATCTTAATTTGTCCTTTAAAAACGTATTCCGCTGGACCTTTTAAAAATACGTTTTTATATACATTGTTTTCTACATCAAAAGAAATAGCAAGTTGTCCTCCCTCTACTTGAATATTAATATAGGTATCTACTGTTTTATTAGTTTTATGCATGGCAATTGCAGCAGCTGTAGCTCCAGTTCCACATGCTAAAGTTTCGTCTTCAACACCACGTTCATAGGTTCTTATTCTAAAAGAATTTGAATTGAGTTGTTCAACAAAATTAACATTACTTCCTTTTGTACCGTAAACATCATTACGAATTTGTTTTCCTTTGTTATAAACATCGAAAGAACCTATGTTTTCTACAATTTCGACATGATGAGGAGACCCTGTGTCAGTGAAAACAAACCCATTTTCTTTTTTAACTTCATTCACATCAATCATTTGTAATGAAATAATTCCGTTCTCAATAGTTGCGTGATGCAATCCATCAATTGCAATAAAAGTTGTTTGGTTTTCAATAACGTTTAATTGATTTGCAAAAGCGACAATACATCTTCCACCATTACCACACATGGTACTTTGGTTTCCATCTGCATTAAAATACACCATTCTAAAGTCAGTATTTTCGTCATTTTCTAGTAAGATTAAACCATCTCCACCGACTCCAAAATTACGATCACACAATTTGTTGATAAGCTCTTTGTTTTCTTTTGGAAAAAAAGAAGTTCTATTATCAACCATTACAAAATCATTACCTGTTCCTTGGTACTTATAAAACTCTAAATTCATTAGTGCAAATATACGTATTTACATAGGAAAAAAGGATTGTTAAATGGCGGTTAAAGTCCGTTAAAGAGAAGTTAAACAGATTGTGTTAAAATGTTAAAATTGTATATTTGATTAGCTTAAAAATTTAATAAATATGAAAAGAGTTTTAGGAATATTGACTATTGCATTTTTGGGAGGAGTTTCATCTATAGGAGCTTACAAAGCTTTTATTGAAAAACCACAAGTTATTGTTGAAAGAACTGTAGAACCAGAACTTCAAACAGTAAATTCTAATTACACACCAGCTGTATTAAATACATCTTCGGTACCGACAGATTTTACAGAAGCTGCAGAAAAGACAGTGAATACCGTAGTTCATGTTAAAAATACAGCCATTAAAGAGGTTTATAATCCTTTTGAAGAGTTTTTTGGAACAGGAAATGGTAAAAGAAAACAAGAAAGAGTGGGAACAGGAAGTGGTGTAATCATATCATCTGACGGTTATATTGTTACTAACAATCATGTAATTGATGGAGCTACCGACTTAGAAGTTACACTTAATAATAAAAAGAAATATAAAGCTCAATTAATTGGTGCTGACGATAAAAATGATATCGCATTATTAAAAATTGAATCTGAAATTGATTTACCATATATAACGTTTGGTAATTCAGATAACGCAAAAATAGGTGAATGGGTTTTAGCAGTTGGAAATCCTTATAATTTGAATTCGACCGTTACGGCGGGAATTGTAAGTGCTAAAGGAAGAGATTTACAAGGAAATACTAATATTGATGCTTTTATTCAAACTGATGCTGCTGTGAACCCTGGAAATAGTGGAGGAGCTTTAGTGAATACAAGAGGAGAGTTAATTGGAATCAATACAGCGATTAGTTCAAGAACAGGTTCATTTATAGGATATTCTTTTGCTGTTCCTTCTAATATTGCAAAAAAGATTATAGACGATTTATTAGAGTATGGTAATGTTCAAGAAGCGATTATTGGAATTAACTTTAGACCTGACAGTGATGAAGTTGAAGGTGTTGAAATTATTTCTGTTGCAGAGGGTGAAGGTGCAGATATTGCAGGACTGAAAGAGGGTGATGTTATTAAAAAGATTAATAATGTTAAGATTAGTAAAATTTCTGATTTAAAAGGTCAATTGAACGCTAAAAGACCTGGAGAATTTGTAAATGTTACTATTGATAGAGCTGGAGATGATTTGACTAAAACAGTTAAGTTAGGAAAGAAAAGTACACATACAGCGTTTAATTTTGGAGTCCAGTTGAAAGATATCTCTAAAAAAGATAAAGAGAAGTTTGATATTAAAGGAGGTGCAAAAATTGTGGCTACCAATAATAAAGCTTTTAAGTATTACAATGTTGGTGAAGGATATATTATTACAAGAATTAATGGAAAAGATATAAGTAGTGCTTCAGAAGCTGCAAGTATCCTAGATAAATATGGAGTTTCGATTAATAGAATGTATTTAGAAATTCTTAATTTAGACGGAGAACTCGAGAAGTATAAATTTTAGATAAATTCAATAACCAAAAACTCGATAATTTTATTATCGAGTTTTTTTAGTTTTTTGGTTTACGAAATCGTTTGAAATAACTACTTTTGCACCAAATTTTTAAAAATTTAGTTAACACAACTATGTCAACAATAACAAATTACGAAAAAGAAGTGGTAAATCAGGCTCAGGTAAGAAGAGCTACTACTGAATTTATCAATATTGTAAACGATTTATGGTATGATAAATCAATTGAATTAGTGTTGTTTAGAAATCCATTAGTAGATAAAAGAGCTAGTGAAGTTTTAAACTTAATAAATTACGCTAAGGAGTTTGTTACAAAGCCAATTACAATTGAAGATGCTTTAAGCATTGCTAAAGCTATTCAATCAATTGACTTACCAGCTTCTAAATTAGATATCGGAAAATTAGCATACGAGTACTATTTAATCGAAGATGCTGATTTAGATACTGTTGATTTCGTAAAGAATCAATTAAAAGACGCTACTGATGCAAATGCTATCCAACCAAAAGACGTAGTTCTTTATGGATTTGGTCGTATCGGGCGTTTATTAGCAAGAGAGTTAAGTTCTAAAATGGGTAAAGGTTCTCAATTAAGATTAAGAGCTATTGTTACTCGTGGTAAAATTGATCAATCTGTATTAGAAAAAAGAGCTTCTCTTTTAAGTATTGATTCTGTTCATGGAGATTTCTTAGGTACTGTTCAAATTGATGCGGAAAACAACGCTTTAGTTATCAATGGAACTACTGTACACATGATTTCTGCTGGAGGACCTGAAGAAATTGATTATACAGAGTATGGAATTAATGATGCTTTAGTTATTGATAATACAGGAGCTTTTAGAGATAAGGAAGCTTTAAGTCGTCATTTACAGGCAAAGGGAGCTAGTAAAGTTTTATTAACTGCGCCAGGTAAAGGAATTCCAAATATTGTTCATGGTGTAAACCATTTAGAAAACAATCCAGATTCTATTGATATTTTCTCTGCTGCATCTTGTACTACAAATGCAATTACACCAGTATTAAAAGTGTTAGAAGATAACTTCGGAATTAAAAAAGGACATTTAGAAACTATTCATGCATATACTAATGATCAGAACTTAGTAGATAATATGCATAAAAAATACCGTAGAGGTAGAGCTGCAGCTTTAAACATGGTAATCACTGAAACAGGAGCAGGAAAAGCAGTTTCTAAGGCATTACCTGCATTAGAAGGAAAATTAACTTCAAATGCAATTAGAGTTCCTGTACCTAACGGATCATTAGCTGTTTTGAATTTACAGTTAAATTCAGAAACTACTGTTGATGCAGTTAATGCAATTATGAAGCAATATGCTTTAGAAGGAGATTTAGTTGAGCAAATTAAGTACTCATTAAGCAATGAATTAGTATCTTCTGATATCGTTGGTACAACTGCTCCTTCAATTTTTGATAGTAAAGCTACGATTGTAGATGGAGATACAATTGTAATTTACGTTTGGTATGATAACGAATATGGTTATTCTCACCAAGTAATGCGTTTGGCTAAGCACATAGCAAAAGTTCGTCGATATACTTATTATTAGTAGACAACTACTATTTCAACTTTAAAAATCCGAGGTGTTAACTTCGGATTTTTTTTGTTTAAAAGTAGTAAATTGCACTTCCAATTTTATAAACTGAAACGATGAAGTCCTTTTTATCAATAATTGCATTTTTATTTATGTTTAATCAAGTTAATGCTCAAGATTTACCATATTATGAAATTCCGGAAAGTACGGAGAATTATTCTGCCGGAGCAGTGGCGAGTAGAATGATTGATGGGTTAGGTTTTAGATTTTACTGGGCTTCTGAAGGGTTAACAGAAAAAGATTTACAATTTAAACCAACTCCAGAATCGAGAACTTCAGGAGAAACAATAGATCATATTTTAGGTTTATCGGAAGTGATTTTAAACGCAGCTGAGAAGAAACCAAATGGTGCTAAACAACCAGAAATGTCTTTTGCAGAAAAAAGAGTTAAGATTCTAAATAATTTGAAAAAGGCGAGTGATATTTTAAAGACACAAACAGATTTGACGGAATTCAAAATAATTTTTGGAGATAAAGCATATCCTTTTTGGAATGCAATTAATGGTCCGATTGCTGATGCTTTGTGGCACTGCGGACAGATTGTTTCATTCAGACGATCATCAGGAAATCCATTTCCAAAAGGAGTTAGTGTGTTTACAGGTAAAGTGAGAAAATAATGACAGTGGAAGAAAAGGTATTAGCTTTAAGAGAAGAGCTAAATAAACATAATTATAATTATTACGTATTAGATAACGCTACAATTTCTGACTACGAGTTCGATATTAAACTTAAGGAACTGGAAAAGTTAGAAGTAGATAATCCGAATTTATTTGATCCAAACTCACCAACGCAAAGGGTTGGAGGGCAAATAACCAAGAGTTTTAATACCATTACGCATAAGAACAGAATGTATTCTTTGGATAATTCTTATTCTAAGGAAGATTTATTGGATTGGGAAAAACGTATTCAAAAAATGTTGGGCACAACAGATATTGAATACACTTGTGAGTTAAAGTATGATGGAGCTTCAATAAACCTGACTTATGAAAACGGAAAATTCGTACGTGCAGTAACAAGAGGAGACGGTGTTCAAGGTGATGAAGTAACTACCAATATTAGAACGATCAAGTCTATTCCTTTAATTTTATCAGAAGATTTTGTTGCTGATTTTGAAATGCGAGGAGAGATAATTCTTCCTTTAGAAGGATTCAACTTAATGAATGAAGAAAGAGTGTTAAATGGAGAAGAACCATATAGAAATCCAAGAAATACTGCGAGTGGTAGCTTAAAGTTACAGGATAGTGGAGAAGTGGCAAAACGACCGTTAGATTGTTTACTTTATCAGGTAGTTACTAACGAAAGAAAATATAAAACACACTTTGAAAGTTTAGAAGCTGCTAGAAAATTTGGCTTTAAAGTTCCGCACACTATAGAACTAGCAAAATCTATCGACGAAGTTTTAGATTTTGTAAATAGTTGGGATGTAAAACGACATGATTTACCATATGAAACTGATGGTGTTGTTATAAAGGTTAACTCTTTACAACAGCAAGATGAATTAGGTTATACTTCAAAATCACCGCGTTGGGCGATTGCGTATAAGTTTAAAGCAGAGCAAGTTTCAACTGTATTAAATGAAATTACATATCAGGTTGGAAGAACTGGAGCGATTACTCCGGTTGCAAATTTGGAGCCAGTTCATTTAGCAGGAACAATTGTTAAAAGAGCATCCTTACATAACTCGGATCAAATTGAGAAGTTAGATGTTAGAGTAGGCGATACAGTATATGTAGAAAAGGGTGGAGAAATTATCCCTAAAATTATGGGAGTGGATTTATCGCTAAGACCTTCAGATTCTGAACCTACACTATACGCAACTCATTGTCCTGAATGTGGAACAGAATTAGTTCGTACAGATGGAGATGCAAAACATTATTGTCCAAATGAATTTGGTTGTGCACCGCAAATCACAGGAAGAATTCAACATTACATTAGTCGTAAGGCAATGGATATAGATGGTTTAGGTGGTGAAACGGTTGACTTATTGTATAAAGAAGGATTGGTTGAGAACTATGCCGATTTGTATGAGTTGAAAGTGGAGCAAATTATTCCATTAGAAAGAATGGCGGAGAAGTCTGCACAGAATATGATTGATGGAATTGCGAAATCTAAAGAGATTCCTTTTGAAAAAGTATTATTCGCTTTAGGAATTAGATTTGTAGGTGAAACAGTTGCAAAAAAGTTAGCAAAACACTTTAAATCAATTGATAATTTATTAAATGCTAACTTTGATACATTAATTAGTGTAGATGAAATTGGAGAAAAAATAGCTGAAAGTGTTTTGAATTTTTCAAAAGATGAGAAGAATTTAGCTACAATCGAGCGTTTAAAAAGTTACGGAATTCAGTTAGAAATTTCTCAGGAACAATTACAAAATCAAACTAATAAATTAGAAGGAAAAGCAATTGTTGTTTCTGGAGTATTTCATCAAATGAGTAGAAATGAACTTAAAAAAGCCATTGAAGACAATGGAGGAAAGGTGAGTAGTTCTATTTCAAAGAAAACTTCATTTATTGTAGCAGGAGATAATATGGGACCGAGTAAATTAACAAAAGCTCAGAATTTAGGAATTGATATTATTTCAGAAGAGGACTTTATTAATATGATTAAATAATAAACTTGTTGAAGTTAAAAAACATAAAATTTTCACTTTTTGTACTATATGGATTTATATGTGCACTTAGCTTCTATTTAATTATTATCAATCATAAGTATAAGTTTGAAATTAAGCCATTTCCAACTTTAATATTGGTTACTTTATACCTAATTGAAACAAAGAAATATACATTAACTTATATTGGTTTTTTATTGCTGAGTTTAATAGGAGATGTGTTAACTTCTATTCCTTATGGCTTTAATCCCGGTATTATAAGTTATGGTCTTTCTTATCTTTTATTGGTAAATGCAATTCGGAAATATATTAAAAAAGAAACCTATAAGTTGCTCATTATTTATTTGATTCTGTTTGGGTTCTTATTTTCAGTTGTTTACATTTTTGTGTTGAATGATCCTGGAAACTCCATGCTACCAATTATATTTTACGGTATATGTATTTGTTTGGTAACATCTTTCATTCTTATCAATTACATTGAAAGTATGGAGCACGCTAACTTTATATTGTTGATTGCAATAGGTTTTCGTATAATTTCTGATTCTATTTATGCGATTGTTTTGTTTAGTGAAACAGATGTTTATTTTGATATTTTCTCTTTGAGTACTTTGCTCATATCAAATTTTATGTTTTATCGTGGTTTCTTGTTCAATGAACAAAAAGTCACTGATTTTTTTGATCGACTTAAATAACTTTCAAGAGTTTAATTAATTTTCTGAATTATTGAGATTATTCTTTAAAATAGTATTGCTGTTAGGCTTTGTTTTTACAAGTTTTCTCTATTTGTATATGATCGGTACAGTGGAGGCTAGTAATAATATCCTGAGAAATTCAACAAAGCCAATTCCGATTCTAATTTTATTACTGATGTATAGTTTTGGGAGTAGGAAAAGAGATCCTTTGATTACCTCCATGTTTCTTTTAATTGTTATTGCAGATATCGTGAGTTCTGCTTTGGATATGTTTTGGTTAGCAATCTTTATATATGGAATTAGTAACTTGTTATTAGTTAAAATGATGTTCGAGACAATATCGAAGGAAGCTAAAAAAGAAGTCCCAGCTTATTTTTGTTTATCTATTATTTTATTTTTAATTGTATTTGTATTCGTAATTCAGGATAAAGGTGATTGTTATTTCTCTATACTTTTCTATGGAGCAACAACGTCTTTATTATTTACTGTCGGTTTATTGAATTTCAAGTATAAAATGATTTTTGCAAATGGATTGCTATTTTTTACAATCGGCGTGAGAGTTATATCCGACTGTATTTATGCAGTTGTAATTTTTAATATATCAAATGTTTATTACGACTTAGCATCGTTATTAATATGGTTAATTTCATGTTTTTTATTTTATAAGTCGTTTATTTTAAGAGAAGAAAAACTAATCGATTAATGGAACAAGTAAATCAACAGAAAAGTAAAAAAGTAGCAGTTTTTTCAATTTTATTCTTATTAGTTTCTGTAATGGAACTTAATGGAGTTTATCAGAAAAAAGAAGTTTTAGAATTTATTTTTAAACCACTGTTAATGGTTTCATTAGCAGCTTTATATTTAGTTTCTGTTAAGAAACCAAGTTTTTTATTTATTTCTGCTTTGTTCTTTTCTTTCTGGGGCGATGTGATGTTGCTTTTTCCTGAAAAATATTTCGTTTTAGGATTAGTATCTTTTCTAATAACACACCTTATTTATATGAAGATTATAAAAAGTTTCTTTTCACACTTATCCATTGCAACATTTATAAAGTATAGTATTGTTTTCTTAGTTTATTTTGGAGCAATTATTTTCTTAATTAAAGATAATTTGAATGAATTACTAATTCCAGTTATCGTATACGGTTTAGTAATTTCATCTTTTGGAACTTTTGCTTTGATTAACTATATAAAAAATAAAGCAACCGAAAATCTTTGGTTGCTTATTGGAGCTGTTATTTTTATTTTATCTGATAGCACAATTGCTATCAATAAGTTTTATTTGATTGAGGCTGATTTAGGAGTGATAATTATGGTTACATATATAGTTGCTCAGTATTTAATTTGTAAAGCCATAATTTCTAAATCCTTGAAATCCGAATTATAAATTTAAAAACGGAATATCTTTTCTGTTTTGAAATAATAAGACTCCTCCAGCTACTAAAGTAATTACAGCCATAATGAAAAGTACTCCGCCATCATTATTGTGCTCAATTCCAATTTTGGTCAAATGAGAGAAAATAGCTCCACTCATTAAACCAACGGTTAAACCAGCTCCTAGCCAAACTCTTTTAGGAACAAATAATAAAATTGAAGCAATGAGTTCTAAAACACCTGTTCCAATTCGCATTAATTTTTCGTTCTCTCCAGCTACTTTAGTAAATAAATCAATACTTTCTTGAGCTCCAGAAAACTTAAAGAATAACGTTTGAAGCATGATAACTGCTGCTATTAACTTAAGTAGTAAGGGTAAATGTTTTTTCATGTTATTAGTATTTAACGATTTAGACGCTAAATCTTTTCTAACTTACACGATTATCACTTTTCCTTCTGAAGATTTGTTTTTATCAGCATCAAAATAGAAATCAATTCTACCAAGATTTACACCGTAAGCACCTACTTGATTTACTAATACATTTTCATCATCTAAATTCTTAACTAAAGTTGGTTTTGGTAAGAATGTATGCGTATGTCCGCCAATAATTAAATCGATATTTTTCGTGGCTTTAGCCAGGTTAAGATCCGAGATTTTATTAGGGTTTCTTTTATAATAATAACCTAAGTGAGATAAGCAAATAACTAAATCACATTGTTCTTCTTCCTTTAAAATTCTACTCATGTCTTGAGCAATTTCAACTGGATCTAAATATTTAGTTTCTTTAAACATTTTCGGGTCAACTAATCCAGTTAATTCAATTCCCAACCCGAAAACACCAATTTTAATTCCATCACGAACAAAAACTTCGTAAGGTTTAACGTGAGTATCTAAAACAGTATTTTTAAAATCGTAATTCGCAGATAAAAAACTAAACTTTGCGTGAGGTAATTGTTTGTATAATCCGTCGATGCTATTGTCAAAGTCATGATTTCCGATTGTTGCAGCATCATATTTCATCATACTCATCAACTTGAATTCTAATTCACCACCGAAATAATTGAAATATGGAGTTCCTTGAAAGATGTCTCCTGCATCTAAAAGCAAAGTATTAGGGTTTTCTTTTCTAATTTCAGTAACAACAGAAGCTCTTCTTGCTACGCCACCTTGATTTGCATACCTGTAATGAGAAGCCTCAAAAGGGTCGATATGACTATGCGTATCGTTTGTATGTAAAATGGTGATTTTCGTTTGCTTTTTAGTCGTGAAACTAGGTAAAGTTAATCCGCCTAAAGCCGTGAATGCAGAAGCTGCAGTAGTTTGTTTTAAAAATTTTCTTCTATCCATTTTACTGTTTTTTAAATCGTCCATCTAAATTACTTTCCAATGTATCTTTACTCTTGAAGTAATCGATAATCGCGTCTCTAACTTTATAATCTAATTTGTATAAGTTTACTGGATTTTTAAAGAAATCCATTTTATCGCCACCGCTTTGTAAATAATCTGAAGTTAAAACGAAATAATTACGACTTTTATCAAAAGAAACACCATTTATTGATAATGAATAATCTTCATTTTTTACATTAAGTTTTATCTGCTTTGATAAAGGATGGGCTTTGTTGTTTTTAATCAGATAAACCACCAATTCCTCAATTTTTTCCGGCGTAAGTTCAACAACAACCAAACTGTTTTCAAAAGGCATTAACTCAAAAGCATGTTTATTGGTAACTTCACCTGCAGGAATTCCAGCACGAATTCCTCCATAATTAAACATGGCAAAATCTATGTTTTTATTAGTTTTTTCTGTAAAAATTGGATTTGCTCTTTCAAAAGATAAATCTGCCATAAGGTTTCCTAAACTACTTTCTAATTCACCATCGGTTCTAACCAAATCTTTTTTAGTGTAAGTAATAACGGTATTAATTGAAGCTTGCATTTTATCTCTAAAAGGAGCAATTACATTTTCAATGTTTTCATCTGAAGTTAACGTAGAATCAACCTTAATTGATTTCGCTGTAATTTTTACCAATGACTTTTTCTCTTCTTTACAGCTGAAAAGGAAAAGTAGGCAAAAAGAAAAAAGAACTTTTTTCATTAATTGTAATATTTGTTGAGAATTATTGGGCTAAAGTACGATAATATAGAAGAAAGAAAAGTTAATATTATTCAACGAAACGATTAAAATCAATAAAATTTAACAGCATAAAAAAAATTGTATATTCTATAAACAAACCTAATTACTTATGAAATAAAGCAGTAATTTTATCCTCAAATTTTAAAAGAGTAATGCAAAAATTTAAAGGGACAGGAGTTGCATTGGTAACTCCTTTTTTTGAAGACGGTTCTGTTGATTTTAATGGATTAGAGAGATTAGTAAATTATCAAATAGATAATGGAATAAATTATTTGGTTGTTTTAGGAACAACTGGAGAGCCAGCAACTTTAACTAAAGAAGAGAAGGAAGCTGTAAAAACAAAAATAATTGAAGTTAACAACGGAAGATTACCACTAGTTCTTGGAATTGGAGGAAATAATACCGCAGCTGTAGTTGAAGAGATTAAAACTACTGATTTATCGAGTTTTGATGCTATTCTTTCCGTTTCGCCTTATTATAATAAACCAACTCAAGAAGGAATTTATCAGCATTTTAAAGCTGTTGCCGAGTCGACTGATAAACCTATCATATTATACAACGTACCTGGGAGAACATCTTCAAATATGTCACCTGAAGTCGTTGTTCGTTTGGCAAACGATTTCGAAAACGTTATCGCAGTGAAAGAGGCAAAAGGTGATATAGTGCAAGCAATGAAAATAATTCAGCATGCTCCAAAAGACTTTTTAGTTATTTCAGGTGATGATATGATTGCGCTTCCAATGGTTTTAGCTGGTGGAGCAGGCGTAATTAGTGTAATTGCACAAGGTTTACCTGAAAAGTTCTCGAAGTTAATACAACTTGGTTTGCAAGGAAAGCCTCAAGAGGCTTACGAATTACATTATAATGTTGCTGATAGTATTGATTTAATTTTTGCAGAAGGAAATCCAGCAGGAATAAAATCTATGTTACAAAAGTTAGGGATTTGTGAAGACGAGGTTAGATTACCTTTAGTGAAAGCTTCGGAAGAATTACAAACACAAATTTCAGACTTTATTGATCATCAATAAATACAATACTTTCATAAGAAAATAAATTAAGCTCATAGTCTAGAATTATGAGCTTTTTTGCATCTTTGTTATAGAAAAATATAGAATTATGTTATCACAAAAAATAGAATCTGCTTTAAATAAGCAAGTACAAATAGAAGCACA
This sequence comes from Tenacibaculum sp., assembly GCA_022448525.1. Lineage (GTDB taxonomy): Bacteria > Bacteroidota > Bacteroidia > Flavobacteriales > Flavobacteriaceae > Polaribacter. The sequence continues at coordinate 699,968 of JAKVCX010000004.1, read as the reverse complement.
ATCATCACAAGTATATTTAGCAATGGCATCTTGGGCTGAGGTTCAGGGTTTTGAAGGAGTTGCACAGTTCATGTATGCACATTCTGATGAAGAACGTATGCACATGTTAAAGTTAGTAAAGTTCATTAACGAAAGAGGCGGTCATGCAATGGTTCCGGCGTTAGAAGCCCCATCACCTAAGTTTGGTTCTTTTAAAGACATGTTTCAAACTTTATTTGATCACGAAGTAATGGTTTCTAAGTCAATTAACGATTTAGTACATATTAGTTTGGAAGAAAGAGATTATGCTACTCATAACTTTTTACAGTGGTATGTTGCCGAACAAATTGAAGAGGAAGCTTTAGCCAGAACAATCTTAGATAAGATTAATTTAATTGGAGACGATAAAGGTGGATTATACTTGTTTGATAATGATGTTAAGCAATTGGTAGGTCAAGAAAATACGCCACAATAAACATTTAACAAAAGTTTTATATCATTATAGCTTTAATTATGCGTTATTGCACTTGAACTCGTAATAACGAATTCATTTTAATAATACATAATTAATTACTAATTTTGCAAAATGCAAAAAATGAACAGGAAGATATATTTCGTTTTAACATTACTAGTACTTGTTTCTTGTGGAGAGTACCAAAAAGTATTGAACAGAGGTACAATTGAAGAGCAGTATAAGATGGCTGTGAAAATGTACGAAGCTAAAAAGTACAGTAAAGCGTTACGCTTATTTGAAAAAATTACACCAGCATACCGTAACAAACCTCAAATGGAGAGAATACAGTACATGGTTGCTAATTCAAATTTTAACGAAAAGAATTATAGTATAGCAGGTTATTATTTCAATCGTTTTTCTCAAAACTATCCGAAAAGTAGTAAAAAAGAGGAAGCTGATTTTTTATCTGCATTAAGTTACTATAAGGCTGCACCAGTTTATAGTAAAGATCCAACAGATACAAACAAAGCGATTGAATCTTTTCAATCTTTTATTGATGCGTATCCTGATTCTCCTCGTTTAAGTGAGGCAAACAAATATTACAATGAGTTGCAGTATAAATTGGAAACCAAAGCTTTTGAGATAGCAAAAGGTTATTACAGAACTGCACAAACAGATCCAAGAAATTATAGAGCGGCAATTACTGCTTTCGATAATTTATTGACGGATTATTTAGGTACTCGTTACAAAGAAGAAGCTTTATTCTTACGATTTAAAGCAGCACACGATTTAGCTGTGAAAAGTAAAGTAAGAAGAAAAGAAGAGCGTATTAAAAGTGCTTTAAAAGCATATGAGAAATTAAAGCGTAACTTTCCAGAAACAAAGTATGGAAAGGAAACGGAAGTAATGGTTTCTACTCTTAATACAGAGCAAAAAAAAATAGAGCAATTAATAGTTAATAGTAAAAGTTAAATATGAATTATAAAGAAACGAAGGCAGCTGCTACAACGGTAACTTACGATAGAGAAGCCATAGAAGCATCGACTAATAACATTTACGAAGCGATTTCTATTATAGCAAAGAGAGCAACTCAAATCAATTCTGATTTAAAGAAAGAATTAGTTGATAAGCTTGATGAATTTGCTACTTACAACGATAGTTTAGAAGAAGTTTTCGAAAATAAAGAGCAAATTGAAGTTTCTAAATTTTATGAGCGTTTACCAAAGCCAACGGCAATTGCTGTTGAGGAATGGTTAAACGACAGAGTTTATCATAGATCTCCAGACAATAAGTAATTAAATGTCTGTACTTCAAGGAAAAAAAGTACTACTAGGTATTACAGCTGGAATTGCAGCTTATAAAACAGCTAGTTTAGTACGTTTATTTATAAAATCAGGCGCAGAAGTCAAAGTAATTATGACTCCTGCGTCTAAAGATTTTATAACACCTCTAACACTTTCTACACTTTCAAAAAATCCTGTTCATTCTACTTTTTATGATCAAGAGGATGAAAATGAACTTTGGAATAATCATGTTGAATTAGGTCTTTGGGCAGATATCATGTTAATTGCCCCAGCTACAGCAAATACGTTATCAAAAATGACCAATGGTGTTTGTGATAATTTATTGTTAGCAACCTATTTGTCAGCGAAATGTCCAGTTTATTTTGCACCTGCTATGGATTTGGACATGTATAAACATCAGTCTACTAAAAACAGTTTAGAAAGTTTACAAAGTTTTGGTAACATCATGATTCCTGCAACTTCTGGCGAATTAGCTAGTGGATTGGTTGGTGAAGGAAGAATGGCTGAACCTGAAGATATTGTTAATTTTATTGAAAGTGATATACTTTCAAAATTACCACTGAAAGGTAAGAAGTTATTGTTAACCGCAGGTCCTACTTATGAAGCCATTGATCCTGTTCGTTTTATTGGAAATCATTCCTCTGGTAAAATGGGCTTTGAAATAGCAAAGGCTGCTGCACGTTTAGGTGCAGAAGTGTTTTTAGTTTCAGGACCATCTCATCAAAGTGCAAAACATTCTTTAATTCATAGAATTGATGTGACTTCGGCTCAGCAAATGTATGATGCTTGTCATAAGTATTATAATGAAGTTGATATTGCAATACTATCAGCTGCTGTTGCTGATTATAGACCAAAAAATATTGCAGACCAGAAAATAAAAAAGAAAGATGCTTCGTTAGTTATAGAATTAGAGCCGACTCAAGATATTTTAAAATCTCTAGGTAAGGCAAAAAAGAATCAATTTTTAGTTGGTTTTGCTCTAGAAACAAATGATGAAGTTTCTAATGCTAAAAAGAAAATCGAAAGTAAAAATCTAGACATTATTGTTCTTAATTCTTTAAGAGATAAAGGTGCTGGTTTTGCTGGAGATACAAATAAAATCACTATTATTGATTCAGATTTTAATGAAACGGTGTATGCTTTGAAATCAAAGAGTGCAGTAGCTGTGGATATAATTAACGAAATTATTAAAAGAATCAATGCGTAAATTAGCCTTTTTTATTCTTGTTTTAGTTGGATCGATACAAGTTAGTTTAGCTCAAGAAGAGTTGAATGCTATTGTAGTTGTTAATGCAGATAGAGTACAAAGTACAAACAAACAGGTTTATACTACTTTGGAACAATCAATAACAGAATTCATCAATCAAACAAGATGGACTAATAAGAAGGTGCTTCCACAAGAGAGAATAAACTGTGCTTTTACGATTATTATAAACGAACAAAATGGGAATAACTTCACAGGAAGTATTCAAGTGCAATCTGCAAGACCTGTTTATAATGCTTCTTATGAATCTACGTTATTAAACATTAACGACACAAATTTTAGCTTTCAGTACAACGAATTTGAGCCATTAATCTTCAATCCGAATAGTTTTGATTCTAATTTGATTTCAGTAATTGTATTTTATGTGTATACAATTCTAGGAGTAGATGCAGATACTTTTGCTTTAAAAGGTGGTGATAACTATTTGAAACAAGCTCAAAATGTGATGCTACAAGCTCAACAAAGTGGTGATGCAGCATGGCAGAATAATGTTGGTGAACAAAATAGATTTACGTTGATAGATAATTTATTATCGGCTAAGTTTAGTGTTTTAAGAACTATTTATTACAACTACCATCGTAAAGGGATGGATACTTTTATTGAGAAAGAAGCTCAAGCCAAGAAAGTTATTGCTGATAGTTTGATAGACTTAGAAAAGCTTTTTAATATTACGGTAGGTAATTACATGATTCGTATTTTCCTAGATGCCAAGTCGGATGAGATTATAAATATTTTTTCAAACGGAAAATCTTCTGGTAGCGAATTAAAATTAAAAGAAACGTTAGAACGTATTGCACCTACTCAAAATAGTAAGTGGAAGGAAATAAAGCTTTAATTTCAAGTTAAAAGTTTTTACGTAAATCAAATTGTTTACTTCTTTTTTTACAAAATTCCTTATTTTTACAGGCTATAAAAGATAGCTTTTGTTACATCATTTATCAATACAAAATTACGCCTTAATAGATGAGTTATCTATCAATTTCTCTGATGGATTATCTATTATTACTGGAGAAACAGGTTCGGGAAAATCAATTCTTTTAGGAGCTTTAGGATTAGTTCTTGGTAATAGAGCAGATCTAGGTTCTTTAAAGAACAACGAATCTAAATGTATAATTGAAGCCGAATTTGATTTAACGGCTTATGTACTTCAAGATTTTTTTGAAGCAAATGATTTGGATTATGAAGATAAAACAATCATTAGAAGAGAAATTTTACCATCTGGTAAATCACGGGCCTTTGTAAATGATACTCCTGTAAACTTAAGTTCATTAAGTGAATTAAAGTCGAAATTAGTCGATATTCATTCACAACACCAAACATTACAAATTTCTGATGCGTTATTTCAGTTTTCTGTGATTGATGCTTTAGCTAAAAATGATAAGCGAGTAGCCTCATATAAAAGAGGATTGAAGAAATACAATAAACTTTTAAAGGAACTACGATTATTAAAAGAAAATCAGGAGAATGAGAATCAGCAATATGAATACAATTTACATTTATTCAAAGAGTTAGAAGAAGCTGATTTAAAAGAAAAGGAACAAGAAGAATTAGAAGGAAAGTTAGATGTTTTAAATAATGTGGAGGATATTAAAACTAGTTTATCTGAAGCTTTACAAATAACAACTAATGAAGAAGTTGGAGCACAAAATTTGTTGTACTCTCTCGAAAATACTTTGCAAAAAGTAAGTACATTTTCAAAGGAATATCAAGAATTGTATAATCGTGTTGCCAGCATAAAAATAGAATTAGATGATGTTGTTGTTGAGCTTGAACGTTCAAACGAGACAGTTGATTTCAATCCGAATGAATTAGAAATTGTTAACGAACGATTACAATTAATTTATTCTTTACAAAAAAAACATCAAGTTGGTTCGTTAGAAGAGTTGGCTGTAATTCACCAACAATTAGCTGAAAGGGTAGGTGGAGTTGAGAATGCTTCAGAAATTATAGATAAGAAACAACAAGAAGTAGATGATGTTGCCAAGAAATTAGATGATGTTGCATTATTAATTTCAAATCAGAGAAATAAGGCAATTCCGAAATTAAAGAAGGAATTGGAGTTTTTGTTATCGGAATTAGGAATGCCAAATGCTCGTTTTTCTATTGAAGTAACTCCTTCAGAACAATATTACACAAATGGGAAGGATGAATTAGCATTTTTGTTTTCAGCAAATAAAGGAGGGAATTTTGGAGAACTGAAAAAAGTTGCCTCGGGAGGTGAATTATCAAGAATTATGCTTTCCATAAAGAAAATACTTTCAGAAAACACAAAACTACCAACTATTATTTTTGATGAAATTGACACTGGAGTTTCGGGTGAAGTTTCTAATAAAATAGCCAACATAATGCAACAAATGAGTCAATATATGCAAGTAATAGCGATTACGCATTTACCTCAAATTGCCTCAAAAGGAAAATCTCATTATAAAGTATTTAAAGAAGATAAAAACGGAAAAACTGCATCTAATTTAAAATTACTTTCAACAGATGAGAGAATTGTTGAAATTGCTGAAATGTTAAGCGGAAAGGACATTTCAGATAGTGCATTAACACACGCGAAAGAACTATTAAATTAAAAGGTTATGAGTGATAACAGAGCGGAAGATTTATTTTTCGAAGCAGATCAAATGATTGAGGAGAACCAAATAGTTGAGGCTAAAGAAAGATTATACGATTTATTGGAAGAGTTTCCTGATTATGGAAGAGCTCATAATCATTTAGGATGGTTATATAATTTGAAGTTTAATAATTATCCAAAAGCAAAAAAACATTTAGAATTAGCCATTAAGTTCGCACCAGATTATCATGCGGCCTATAGTAATTATGCATATTTGTTAATTGATATGAATCTTAATGATGAAATGATTACATTTGGCAACAAGGTCATAAATAGTTCTGTTGTAGATAAATCAACAATTTATAACAAAATGGGACAAGCTTTTGAATTAAAGAAAGATTTAAAGAGTGCTCATAAGTATTATAAGTTGTCGATTCAGGAAACATTAAACAACAAAACATTAGACTCGATATATGCGTCTGTAAATAGGGTAAAAAGAAAAATGACCTTAATGCAACGCTTAAGATTAATTAACCAATAGGAAAATAAACACTAAAACATGTATAACTTATTAAAAGGTAAGAAAGGAATTATTTTCGGAGCGTTAGATCAAAATTCAATCGCTTGGAAAGTTGCAGAAAGAGCTCATGAAGAAGGAGCAGAGTTTGTATTAACTAATGCGCCAATTGCTCTTAGAATGGGGCAATTAAATGAATTAGCTGAGAAAACTGGATCGCAAGTGATTCCTGCCGATGCTACTTCTATGGAAGATTTAACTAATTTAGTTGAAAAATCTATGGAAATTTTAGGAGGTAAATTAGACTTTGTTTTACACTCAATTGGAATGTCTGTAAATGTTCGTAAAGGAAAACATTACACAGATCCTAAGTACGATTTCACAACAAAAGGATGGGATGTTTCTGCTGTATCTTTTCACAAAACAATGAATGTTTTATACAACAAACAAGCAATGAATGAGTGGGGAAGTATCGTAGCTTTAACTTATATGGCAGCTCAAAGAGTTTTCCCAGATTATAATGATATGGCTGATAACAAAGCATATTTAGAATCTATTGCTCGTAGTTTTGGTTATTTCTTCGGAAGAGACCATAAAGTTCGTGTAAATACAATTTCTCAATCTCCAACTCCAACAACTGCTGGTCAAGGAGTTAAAGGATTTGATGGATTTATTAGTTACGCAGAAAAAATGTCTCCATTAGGAAACGCTACAGCATTAGAGTGTGCAGATTATACAATCTCATTGTTCTCTGACTTAACTAAAAAAGTAACATTACAAAACTTATTCCACGATGGTGGATTCTCAAACATGGGAGTAAGTGATGCAGTAATGGAACGTTTTATCGAAGAATAAAAATTTCTTATTACAAGAATCAAAATACAAGAATGCAAATCTTTAGATTTGCATTTTTTATTGTTTATATTTTATGAGTAGTATTTCTTTCATAGAAGAAGAGTTAGAAGGATTAAGAATAGAATTAAGAGAACATAAGTTATATGCTTCGCTTCAAAACATAGATGACGTAAAAACTTTTATGGAATCTCATGTCTATGCGGTTTGGGATTTTATGTCACTTTTGAAAGCTTTGCAAAGAGAGTTAACTTGTGTGAGTTTGCCTTGGTTTCCAAAAGTAAATACAAAAACGGCTCGTTTTATAAACGAAATCGTTTTAGGAGAAGAAACTGATGTAAATGAATTAGGAGAACCTAAGAGTCATTTCGAAATGTATGTGGATGCAATGAAGCAAGTTGGCGCTAGTACTTCATCAATAGCTAATTTTATTTCTGAAGTTTATGACGGAACAGTTATAGAAGAAGCTCTTCAAAAAAGTAATGTAAATGAAGCTGTTAAGGACTTTGTATCGTTTACTTTTGAAGTTATTAAAACAAATGAAGCTCATTTAATTGCATCTGTTTTTACTTTTGGTCGTGAGGATTTAATTCCTGATATGTTCTTAGAAATTGTAAAAAATACAGAAGAAGAAAGCCGTGTTAATTACAGTAAGTTAACGTATTATTTAAAAAGGCACATTGAGTTGGATGGAGATGAGCATGGTCCGCTATCATTAGAAATGATTGAAGAATTATGCGGAGATGATCAACAAAAATGGGAAGATGTGTTATTCTATGCGAAAAAAGCACTTAAAATGAGAATTCACCTTTGGAATGGAATTACTAAGGAAATTAATGAGTCTACGTTAGTATAAATGAATTTAGCATTTTCCATAATTGTACCGGTTTATAATCGTCCAAAAGAGATTGATGAGTTACTTTTTAGTTTGACAAATCAAAACTTTGAGGATGCGTATGAAATAATAATTGTGGAAGATGGTTCTGATAATTCTTCGGAAGAAATGGTTGAAAGGTATTCTTCAAGCCTAAACATTAAGTACTATTATAAAGAAAATTCTGGAGCTGGAATGTCCCGTAATTTTGGAATGGAGAGGGCAACAGGAAACTACTTCATCATTTTAGATTCTGATGTTATTTTACCAAATACTTATTTAAGAAGTGTAAAATATGCTTTGTTGAATAATTTTACAGATGCTTTTGGTGGACCGGATAAAGCTCATGAGAGTTTTACTCCTTTACAAAAGGCAATTAATTATTCTATGACTTCTGTTTTTACGACTGGAGGAATTCGAGGCAAAAAGAAAAGTGTCGGAAAATTTCAACCAAGAAGTTTCAATATGGGAATTTCCAAAAAAGCTTTCGAAAAAACAAAAGGATTCAATCATTACAAAGTAGGAGAGGACATCGATTTATCGTTCCGATTATGGAGAGAAGACTACGAAACCCAATTAATTTCTGATGCTTATGTGTATCACAAGCGAAGAACAAGTATCAAACAATTTTTTAAACAAACCTTTTCTTTTGGAACTGCACGACCACAATTAAATAGAAGATTTCCAAGTACAAAGAAAATTACCTATTGGTTTCCAAGTGTTTTTATCTTAGGAATAGATGTGTTTTTGATATTGGCTTTATTTGGTTATTGGCAATTTTTAATATGTTATGTCCTGTATTTTGCAGTTTTGTTTTTAGATTCTTTACTACAAAACAAAAGTATTAAAGTTGCTTATTTGAGTATTATAACGACACTTACTCAATTTTATGGTTACGGTTTAGGATTCTTAAAATCTTATTTATTTAAAAGTTCTGAATAACGTTTAAAATCCTCGTTATTTCTTCTGAGTCAGAAACCGTTTGAGATATTTCGTCAAAATTCAAAGCAGTACTTTCTTCAATTGTAACTGAAGCTGAAGCATGAACTTCAGTAAAACCAGCTTTTTTGAAATCACCAACGTTGTTTGAGTTTATTCCAGATCCAGGTAAAATAATAATCTGATTGCTAAATTTTTCCTTTAGATCTATTAACAACATTATTCCATCTAAAACTTTGTTTTTTTGACCAGAAGTTAAAACTCGATCTGCTTTTAAATCAATTAATTGCTGGATACTTTCAGTTGGATTCGTAACCAAATCAAATGCTCTATGAAAAGTAAAAGGAAGAGGATAAGCTAATGAAATCAATTCTTTAGTTCTTTCTATGTCAATTGTATTATCTTTCATTAAAACACCTGAAACAATCCCATTTACACCTAATGATTTACATTTAACTATGTCTTGTTTCATAATATCGAATTCAGCTTCGGAGTACACAAAATTCCCACTTCTTGGTCGAATTAGAACAAAGGTTTCTATGGATAATTCCGAAGTCACCTTTTGAATCAATCCATAAGAAGGCGTAATTCCTCCAGAATTCAATTCAGAACACAATTCTATTCGATGAGCTCCAGCTTGTTCTGCATTTAATGCCGATTGATATGAATTTGCACAAATCTCTAATTTCATTATTCAATAAGTATTTCATCAATAAATGTCCAAGCTCGGTAACCACCACCTTGTCTTCCTTTAGGAATAACACCAAAATTAGGAATCTCAATTTTAATCGTTTTGGCTTTTACATTTTTAAAGTTTGCCTGGAAATCCACTAATATTCCTTCACTATTGATATTGAATGTTTGTTTTTCGGTATTGTCAAATTTTATAGATAGTTTTTTAGGGGCATAAATCCACTGACCATTTCCATTATAAAACCTTGTTTTAATTGAGTTGATTGTCGTTTCACTATCTAAATCGATAGTTACAGTTACATCATCACCAAAGAAACCTAACCATTCTTTATCTCCGTAACGTTTATTACTTCCTGAAATTCCATTAATTAAAGCTTGTTTTCCTCCCGCGTTATAAGATTCGTTTGGTTTTACACTTAGTGTAATGTTTTTTCCAACGGCTTTGTGTAAGTTAATTGTGTTTTGATGGATATTACTTATTTGATTTTTTCCTTTGAAACTAGCTGCTTTGATTGTGGTTGTTTCATTAATATCTACTGGCGTTGTATATACATTGGAGTTTTCTGTTGGAGTGTTACCATTTAAAGTATATCTAATTTGTGCGTCTTTGGTAGCAGATGAAAGAGAATACATAAGCTTGTTATCTTCATTTCTTCCAAGATTTCCTGATACCTCATATAAATGGTTTGCAAAATTTACTTTTTTAGATGTTAGTCTATCTTGAAATTGAAGTAACCTATTTTTAAAATCGTCAAAATTTTTATGTTCAGGTTTAGACCATAGCACTTCTGCTAGTGCAATTGCTCTCGGAAAAGCCATATATTCAACTTTTTCAGGAGTTTTCATATACTCTGTCCAAACGTTTCCTTGAGCACCTAAAACATATTTAGATTCTTCTTTAGTCAATTCTTCGGGAATAGGATTAAAACTATAAACTTTTTGAAGTGGTAAAAAACCACCAATAGCTAAAGGTTCATTTTCATTTTCTGATTGATAATAATCAAAATAGCAATGAGACAATGGAGTTAATATCACATTATGATGTTCTTTTGCTCCTTTAATTGCACCTTCATTTCCACGCCAAGACATTACTGTGGCATTTGGAGCTAAGCCTCCTTCTAAAATTTCATCCCAACCAATAATTTGTTTCCCCTTGGAGTTGATATATTTTTCCATTCTAGAGATAAAATAGCTTTGTAATCCATTTTCATCTTTTAGGTTTTTCTCTTTGATTAATTCTTGACAGAAGGCTGAGTTTTTCCATTTTGTTTTGGGAGTTTCATCTCCGCCAATATGAATGTATTTGCCAGGAAATAGTTCAACAACTTCATCAATTACATCTTCAAGAAACTTAAAAGTTGTTTCCGAAGGACAATACACTTCATCAAAAACTCCCCATTTTATGGCTACTTCAACTTTTTCTCCAGTGCATCCTAATTCTGGATAAGCGGCAATTGCAGCTTGTGAATGTCCAGGCATTTCTATTTCGGGAATAATTTCTACAAAGCGTTCAGATGCATATTGTACAATTTCCTTTATTTCTTCTTGTGTATAATAACCGCCATATTTTTTACCATCGAATTGTTGCGGTTGATCGTTATAATGTCCAATTAAAGTTTCATCTCTAAATGCGGCTATTTCTTGTAGCTTAGGATATTTCTTTATTTCAATTCTCCAACCTTGATCTTCGGTTAAGTGCCAATGAAAAGTATTGTATTTCAATGAGGCAATAACGTCAATGTATTTTTTAATGAATGCTACTGAAAACATGTGTCTCGCAACGTCTAAATGCATTCCTCGATAAACAAATTCAGGTTTATCTTTAATTTCTAAACATTGAATAGCAATTTCTGTTGCATCATTATTTGTTGGTAATAATTGTATTAACGATTGTACCGCATAAAAAGCCCCTTTAGCTGTTTTAGATTGTATTCGAATTTCATTTTTTGTAATTGATAAATGATATTCTTCATCATTATTAATCTCTTTGTCAATTGAAAAAAGTATTTGAGTTTTCTTTTGAAGTGAGTTTGGAGAAATTCGAAGATTTGTTTTTAAATGTGATTCAAAGTAATCTATAACTATAGATAGTTCTTGATCTCCCTTAATATGAGTGTTATTTGAAAGTAAGAAAACTCCTTCAGTTATGTTTTGGAAATTAGGTAAAGGAATTATACTTGGTTGAATTGGTTTCTCAATCTTTTTTGTGCACTGTGTAAATGTTAATAGAAGAAGAATGAAGTACTTTAAAATTTTCATTTTAGTATATTAGAATCCTAAAAATAAGAATCTAAACCAAATGAAGCTTAAAACAATATTCCTTTTCTTAATAGGATTATTACTGTATAGTTGTAAAAACAAACCAATTACTCCCGCTAAAATTACCAAACCTTTAATTTCTTATGTGAATCCTTTTATTGGAACAGGTGGTCACGGACATACTTATCCTGGAGCTACAATGCCATTTGGAATGATGCAATTAAGTCCTGATACTCGATTAGATGGATGGGATGGATGTTCTGGATATCATTATTCCGATGAATATATTTATGGATTTTCTCATACACATTTAAGTGGAACTGGAGTTTCAGATTATGGTGATGTTTTATTAATGCCCACAAACGATATTATTTTTAATAATGGTTCGGATGGTAAAAAAGGTTATCGATCAAAGTTCTCTCATAAAAAAGAAGTTGCAGAGGCAGGTTATTATAAAGTTCATTTAAATGATACAAATATTGATGTTGAATTAACAGTTTCAGAACGAAGTGGAGTGCATAAATATCAGTTTCCTTCTAGTGAAAACCAAGTGGTAATTCTCGATTTAATTCATCGTGATGAATTATTGGGTGGAGTTATTAATATGATTTCTGATAAAGAAATATCTGGATATCGATTTTCAAAAGCATGGGCTACCGATCAGAAATTATTCTTCTATATTAAATTTTCGCATTCAATTGAAGGTAAACTAGATCACTTAGTTCCGAAAAATAGAGAACAAATTGCTGGTTTTGTTTTTGAAAACCCAAATAACGAACCTGTTTATGTTAAAATTGGAATCTCTGCGGTAGATATTGAAGGAGCTAAAAATAATTTAGAGAAAGAAATTGATAACAAATCTTTTGAAGATGTTAAAAATGATGCACAACAAGCTTGGACAAAACAATTAGAGAAAATTGTTATAGAAAGTAATAATGAAGATTATAAGACTAATTTCTACACAAGTATGTATCATGCTATGATTGCTCCAAACAAATATCAAGATGTTGATGGAAGATACAGAGGAATGGATTTAAAAATCCATGAAACTAAAGACTTTGACTATTATACTGTTTTCTCTCTTTGGGATACATACAGAGCTACACATCCTTTGTACACAATTATAGAACAAGAACGTACGAATGATTTTATCAATACTTTTTTAGCTAAGTACGATGAAGGAGGAATTATGCCAATTTGGGATTTATCTGCAAATTATACAGGTTGTATGATTGGTTATCATGCAGTTCCTGTAATTGCTGATGCTTATTTGAAAGGAATTCAAGGATTTGATGCTGAGAAAGCGTTACAAGCAATGAAGCATTCTGCAACTAGAGATAAGCTTGGGTTAGAATCATATAAAACTCTTGGTTATATTCCTGTGGAGAAAGAAAGTGAATCGGTTTCTAAAACCTTAGAATATGCTTATGATGATTGGACGATTGCTCAAATGGCAAAAGCCATGAATAAGTCTGATGATTATAAAACTTACATAGAAAGAGCTCAGAATTATAAGAATATTTACGATCCGAAATCTCAATTTATGAGAGGTCGTTTTAGAAATACTTGGTTTGCTCCATTTGATCCTTATGAAGTAAACTTTAATTATACAGAAGCCAATGCTTGGCAGTATAGCAATTATGTTCCTCAAGATATTTCTGGATATATGAAATTGCTAGGAGGGAAGTCTGTTTTAGAAAAGAATTTAGATATACTATTTAAAGCAGAAGCAGAAACTTCGGGTCGTCATCAAGTTGATATTACAGGACTAATCGGTCAATATGCACATGGAAATGAACCAAGTCACCATATGGCATATTTGTACAATTTTGTTGGAAAACCTCATAAAACTCAAGAAAAGATTCAGCAAATTTTAACGGAGCAGTACACAAGTTCACCAGATGGAATTTCAGGAAATGAAGATTGTGGGCAAATGAGTGCTTGGTATATTTTTAGCTCTTTAGGATTTTATCCTGTAACACCAGGATCGAATCAGTATATCATAGGAAAACCTTTATTTGATAAAGCTTCCATCAATTTAGAAAATGGAAAAGTATTCACCATTAAAGCGAATAATCTCAATGATAACAATAGATACATAAAAGAAGCATTCTTAAATGGAGATTCGTTGAATAGAACGTATATAACTCATGAAGAAATTATAAATGGAGGAACTTTAGTTTTTGAAATGACAAATACTCCTTCAGATTGGGGAACAAAAGAAGAAGAACTTCCTGTAACTAAGATTGACGATCATGTAATAGTTCCTGCGCCTTTTATTGAAAAAGGAGAAGTTGCTTTTAAAGGAAATACCGAAGTTGTGCTGTCAAACGTAGAAAAAGATGTGAAGACATTTTATTCATTAAACAGTAATGAATTTTTAGAATATAAGAGTCCTTTTACCATTGAAGAAAAGTCAATATTGAGAGTTTATTCTCAGAAAGGAGATATTAAAAGCTCAGTAATAACTACAGATTTCTACAAAATTGATCCAAATATTAAAATCGAATTAAAAACTAAATATGCGAATCAATATAATGCAGGAGGAGATAATGCTCTAATAGATGGAATTCTAGGCACTGAAGATTTTAGAACAGGAACATGGCAAGGATACTGGAATGAAGATGTAGAAGCAATTGTTGATTTAGGTAAAGTAAAAACTGTTTCGAACATTCAAGTTAACTTTTTAAGAGATCAACGTTCTTGGATTTTCTTACCAACCAATGTTGAAATTTATCATTCAATTGATGGAAAAAGATTTCGAAAAATTAAAGATTGGAGAGGTCAAAAACCAATTAATACGGATGAAGTTCAAATCAAGAGTGTTGAAACTAAACAAAATATAAAAGCAAAATACATTAAGCTTGTAGCAAAAAAACTGGGAAAATTACCTGAATGGCATTTAGGTTTTCCACATGATGGACGCTCATGGATTTTTATAGACGAAATAATGATAAAATAATAGAATGAAAGGAAGAAAAATTATAAGAAGTATACTCGTATTTAATCTATGTTTGCTTTCGTTGTTCGGTTTTTTTGGCTGTAATAACGAAAAGTCAGATTCAAAAACTGGATTAAAGAAAGTTGAAAGTTCAACTAAAGTTACACCTATTGCCATTGGAACTTGGAATTTTCCAGATGCAATTAATGCGGCTGCAGCAGTTTTGAAAAATGGTGGATCTGCATTAGATGCAGTTGTTGAAGGTTGTAAAAAAGAAGAAGCTAATCCTAAAAACCAAACTGTAGGAATTGGAGGTTTACCAGATAGAGATGGAGATGTTACCCTAGATGCTTGCGTTATGAACGAAAAGGGTGATTATGGAGCTGTAGTTGGAGTAAAAAACATAAAGCACGTAATTTCTCTAGCAAGAAAGGTAATGGAAGAAACTCCTCATGCAATTTTAGCTGGAGAAGGAGCTGAAAAGTTTGCCCAAGCTAATGGTTTTATAAAGGAAGATTTGTTAACAGAAGATTCTAAGAAAGCTTGGGAAGAGTGGAAAATAAAATCTGAATACAAACCAATTATAAATATTGAAAACCATGATACCATTGGAATGTTAGCTTTAGATGCAGAGGGAAACATTTCAGGAGCTTGTACAACTAGTGGATTGGCTTATAAAATGGCGGGAAGAATTGGAGATTCCCCAATTATTGGTTCAGGTTTATTCATAGATAATGAAGTTGGTGGAGCTGTTGCAACTGGTTTGGGAGAAGAAGTTTTAAAAACTGTCGGTAGTTTTCTGATTGTTGAATTGATGAGACAAGGAAAATCACCACAAGAAGCTTGTGAAGAAGCAATTCGTAGAATTGTGAGTAAACCAAATAGTAATTATAAAGATTTTCAAGTGTGTTATATTGCACTAAACAAAAAAGGTGAAGTAGGAAGTTATTCCATTCACGAATGGTTCAGTTATAACATATTTAAAGACGGAGAAACAAAGAATATTAAATCAGATTTTTATTTAAAAACTAAATAATACTTTATGACAACAACCAATAAATCCTACAAAACGGCTTTTATTTTTCTAACATCATTATTTTTCCTGTGGGGATTTATTACAGTGTTAGTTGATTCTTTAATTCCAAGATTAAAAGAAGTATTTACTTTATCTTACTTTCAAGCTGGATTGGTTCAGTTTGCTTTTTTTGGTGCTTATTTTTTACTTTCAATTCCAGCAGGTAATATTTTAGCAAAAATCGGTTATAAACGAGGAATTGTATTGGGCTTAGTGACAATGGCATTGGGTTGTTTGTTGTTCTATCCAGCAGCTTCATACAGAATTTTTGGGATTTTTATGTTAGCTTATTTTGTGTTGGCTGGTGGTATGACCTTACTTCAAGTAGCAGCTAATCCTTATGTTGCGGTTTTAGGTTCTGAGGAAGGAGCAAGTAGTCGATTGAATTTATCTCAGGCATTCAATTCATTAGGGACAACAATTGCGCCTGCTATAGGAGCCATGTTAATTTTAAGTGATAAGGTTAAAACAAAAGAGGAAATCGCGTCTTTAGCGTCGGCAGAGAAAGAAGCATATTTCGTTTCAGAAGCTTCTGCAGTTCAATCACCATTTTTAAGTATTGCTTTCTTTGTCATTCTATTAGCAGTCATATTTATATTTGTTAAACTTCCAAAGGTTATGGAGAAAATTCCTAACAAAGGATATAAAGCTTTATTGAGTAAAAAATCACTTGTTATGGGAGCTATTGCAATATTTGTATACGTTGGAGCAGAAGTGGCAATAGGAAGTTACTTAGTAAGTTATTTTATGGAAATGAATTTAGCTCCTTTAATTTCATCTAATGAAACAATGATGTCTATTGCAAATACAATTGCTACTTTATTTAATAAGACATTCACGAACTCAGATCCAAAATCTCTATTAGGTGTATTTGTAGTGTTCTATTGGGGAGGCGCAATGATTGGACGTTTTGTTGGTGCGTATTTAACTAAGATTTTATCTCCTGTAAAAGTGTTAGGTTTATTTGCTTCTTTAGCAATTTTGATGATTATAATTTCCGTTTCAACAACAGGCTTAATGTCAATGTGGGCTATTTTAGCTGTTGGTTTGTTTAATTCAATTATGTTCCCAACTATTTTCTCTTTAAGTTTAGAGGGATTAGACGATTTGAAACCACAAGCTTCAGGAATTTTATGTACTGCTATTTTTGGTGGTGCTGTAATCCCTCCATTATACGGAATGTTGGTTGATGGATTAGGATTTAAATTGGCATTTGTATTAATAATGATGTGCTATATATACATCTATTATTATGGTAGAACAAAATCAAAAACAAGTCAATTAGAAGAAATATAAAATTAAAAAAGCTCGCCATTGGCGAGCTTTTTATTTGATAATAAGTTGATTCTTATTTTTCAGGATTCATGATTCCTAAAATATATCCGCTAGAAAGATATTTCTTTGCTAACTTTTGAATGTCTTTAACAGTGATAGCATTCACTCTTTCTTCAAAACTTAATAAATTATCAGGATTACCTTTTGAATAATCCATGTTTTGAATTGTATTTAACCAGAATCTATTTGTTTTAACATCTTCTTTATGATCATTAATCATAGCTTTTTTAGCTTTTGATAAATCTTCTTCAGATGGACCATTTTTGATTACGTTTTCTACTTCTGCAACTGAAATATTTTTAAGTTTTTCAACATTTTCAGGAGCACAAGGGAATGAAATGGTTAAACCAAATCTACCGTATGGAAGTTTACGCATGTTACTTCGAGCACCAGCAGAATAAACTCCTCCTTCTTTTTCACGTAATTTTTCAATTAACTTAATGCTAACTACTTCTCCAATGAAGTCGAAAGTTAAAGCATCTTTAGCGTTGTAATCAGCTTCTCCTTGATACATGATACGTACCATACTTTTAGGATCTTTACCTTTTTCAACTACCTTTTTGTGCATTCCAGATAAAGGACGGAAAGAACTAACTTTATAAGTTTCATTAGAATTTTTTCCTGGTAAACTTGCGATATATGTAGTAGCTAACTTTGTTAATTTAGCCTCATCAACATTTCCAACGAAATAGAAGTTGAAGTCTCCAGCATCAGCAAAACGCTCTTGGTATTTTTTATAAGCTAAATTATAATCAGCCTTTTCATATTTCTCAGGAGATGGGAATCCTGTATAACGTGGGTTTCCTTTATTTGTAAAATCACTCATCTCTTTTTGGAAGAAGAAATTAGGATTTGCTAATAAATTTCCTAAGAAACTTTTTTGTTTATTTACAAATGAATTATAAGCTTTTTCATCTTTGTTTAATGCTGTAAAATACAAATGAACCATTTGGAATAATTCTTCTAAATATTTAGGAGCAGCTGAACCATTAAATCCTTCACTATAACTTCTAATGTAAGGGTTAACACGTGCAATTTTTCCCGACATCATTTTATTCATGTCATTTAAATTGAAACCATTGATTCCTGCTTCAGTTAAACCTCCATTTGCAAATGAAGTTGCGTGTAATTCTTCATCAGAATATAAAGATGTACCACCATAACTAAATGAACTAAATAAAACTTCATCGTTTTTAAAGTCTGTTTTCTTAAATGTAACCTTAGCTCCGTTGCTTAATTCTAAAGTTTTAGTTCCTAATTTTTCATTTTTAGTCACCTTTACAACTGTACCCGGAGTTGGCATTTTTGTAATCATAGAGGAAGCTACAACTTTGTCTTCATATGGCTTTAAATCCATAGTTTTAACATCGTTTAATGCTTTTGTTACTTCTGCTTCAGTCACTACTTTTTTAGGACCTGTAATTACAACTACTCTGTTATCGTCATGTAAGAAGTTTTTAATTAATCCATTAACTTCTTCTAATTTAATACTTGGTAATAAGCTTAAAGTAGTTTTAAAGCTCCATTCTACACTAGGTACAGGACGGTTGCTTAAAAATCCTGAGACTAAACCACCTGTAATTCTACCTGACTCTCTTTTATCTTTGTCTTTGAAAGCTTTTTCCATTCGAGAAACAATATTCTTCTTTGCTCTCTCAAATTCTCCGGCTTGAAAACCGAATCTTTTTACTCTTTCGTTTTCAGTTAATAAAGCTTTGAAACCGTCTAATTGACCATCAGCACTAGTACTTGCTACAGATTGAAAAGCTCTTCTGTTTTTAGCATATGTACCTCCATAGTAGCTGTATCCATATACAAATGGTGGATTTTCAGTATTTGCTAATTCATCGAAACGGTTATTAATCATTTGATCGAAAAGATTGTTGATTAAAGAGTTTCTGTAATCTTCAACAGTAGTGTTAGGCTTTTTGTCTTCATAATCTTTATACATTAATTGTACTCTAGAAAACGCTGCCTCTTTATCAGCTTCAATTGCAATAAAAGTTTCTTTGTGATTTTTTAAAGTGTAATTCGGAACTTTTCTAGGGTTTTTAACCGCTGGAATTTTTCCAAAGTGATCTTTAATTTTCTTTTCTAATGTTGCTACATCAACATCACCAACAGCAATTACAGCCATTAAATCAGGTCGATACCAGTCTTTGTGAAAACGACGAATACTTTCATGTTTAAAGTTTTCAATACTTTCCTTCGTTCCAATAGGAAGTCTTTTTGCATACTTCGATCCGTAAGCTACTTTATCTAAGTAGTTTTCCATCATACGAGAATTAGCATCTCTACGAGAACGGAATTCCTCTAAAACAACACCACGTTCTTCGTCAATGTCTTTTCCTTCTAATAAAGCTCCGCCGGCCCAATCTTCAATAATTTGGAAACCTTTTTCTAATTTGGCTTCATCATCACTTGGTATTGGTAAAATATACACAGTTTGGTCAAAACCTGTATAAGCATTCAAATGGGCTCCAAACTTTACACCGATAGACTGTAAATAATCTACTAATTCGTTTCTTTTAAAGTTTTTAGTTCCATTAAAGTTCATATGCTCCATAAAGTGAGCTAATCCCAATTGATCTTCATCTTCTAATACTGATCCGGCTTTAATAGCTAAACGAAGTTCAACTTTATCTGCTGGTTTAGGATTTTGTTTGATGAAATAAGTTAAACCATTTGAAAGTACTCCTGTTTTAACAGAAGGATCATTTGGTATTTTTTGGGTTGATTGTGCTGTAGTAACTTGGGAAGTTAGAAAAGCAATAGTTAATAATTTTAAGATTTTTTTCATAGTAAATAAAAAGATTTAACAAGCACGAATATACATTGAAAGTTATTTAACAAATAACTTTCAATGTTAATAAGTGTTAATGTTTGAATGTTGATTATATAATTGAGTTGATATTCTCAGGTGGGCGGCCAACAACGGCTTGTTCTTTGTTCACAACAATTGGTCTTTCAATTAATTTTGGATTCTCTATCATAGCATTGATAATATCCTTGTCAGATAATTCTTTTCCTTTATAATTCTCTTTCCAAATTTTTTCATTTTTTCTCACCAGTTCAATAGGAGAGATGTTGAGTAGTTTTATAATGTTTGATAATTCTTCTTCATTTAAATTATCATCTAAATATTTAACCACTTTAAATTCTTTTCCACTTTCTTCTAAAATAGCTAATCCTTGTCTCGATTTTGAGCATCTTGGATTGTGATATATCGTAATCATTTCTATAGTTTTTTAGATTAATTATCTTTTTGTCCCATCATCATTAAGTAAGCTTTTAAAAACGGATTAATATTACCGTCCATAACTGCATCCACATTTCCTGTTTCATGGGCAGTTCTAACATCTTTTACAAGTTTATAAGGATGCATTACATAGTTACGTATTTGACTTCCCCATTCGTTCTTCATTTTGTTTGCCTCAATATCAGCCCTAGCTGCTTGTCTTTTCTGAAGTTCAATTTCATATAATTGAGATTTCAACATTTGCAAAGCAGTAGCTCTGTTATCGTGTTGTGATCTTGAATTTGAACATTGAATTTGAATTCCAGTTGGTTTATGTAAAAGTTGAACTTTAGTTTCAACTTTGTTTACGTTTTGTCCACCTGCACCACTAGATCGTGCCGTTGTTATTTCAATATCTGCTGGATTTATTTCAATCTCAATTGAATCGTCAGCAACCGGATATACATAAACAGAAGAGAAAGAAGTATGACGTTTTGCATTACTATCGAAAGGAGAAATTCTAACTAAGCGATGAACTCCGTTTTCACCTTTTAACCAACCAAAAGCAAAGTCTCCATCAAATTCTAAAGTAACTGTTTTAATTCCTGCTACATCACCCTCTTGGAAGTTTAATGTTTTTACTTTAAAACCTTGTTTTTCCGCCCACATCGTATACATACGTGTTAACATTTCCGTCCAATCACAACTTTCAGTTCCTCCTGCACCTGCCGTAATTTGAACAACAGCACTTAAACTATCACCTTCTTCAGAAAGCATGTTTTTAAACTCTATATTTTCAAGAAAAGAATTTGTTTTTTCGAATTGTTCAGCAATTTCAGCTTCTTCTACATCACCTTCTTTATAAAAATCATAAAGTACATTTAAGTCTTCACTTAAAGTCACAATTTCTTCATAATCATTAACCCACTTTTTCTTTAAACGTAGAGATTTCATTAAGGATTCAGCCTCTTTTGGATTATTCCAAAAGTTAGGATCAGCCGTTTTTTCTTCTTCATTAGAAATCTCAATTAATTTTTGATCGATATCTAAATATCCTCTGAGCTTTTCTACGCGATTTTTAATGTTTTTTAATTGGTCGAATGTAATCATAAGGGCAAAAATAAGGTAAAAAAAAGATTTACTATTTTTATCAAGCTTTAAATCTAAACCAAATAAATTCATGAGAAATCTGCTATACATTTTTTGCTGTTTTTTTACATTTTCAGCGTATGCTCAGTTTTTCGAAGGAGAGAAAAAAGTCACAAAATATGATGGATTCATTCCGTTTTATTATAACGAAAAGACGGATGAGGTTTTCCTTGAAATCAAAGAAATAAATAAAGAATTCCTTTATGTAAATGCTTTATCTGAAGGTTTAGGATCAAATGATATCGGTTTGGACAGAGGTCAACTTGGTGGAGGTGTAGTAGTTAAGTTTGTAAAAGCAGGAAATAAACTATTATTAATTCAACCAAATCAAGATTACAGAGCTGTAACCAATAATAAAGAGGAAAAACAATCTGTAAAAGAGGCATTTGCAAAATCAGTATTGCATGGTTTTAAAATTAAAAAAGAAAAGAAAGGTAGTTTCTTGGTAAACGCGACAGATTTTTTAATGAGAGATGCACATGGAGTAATTGGAAGGTTAGCATCGAACAATCAAGGTAATTATCGTTTGGATAAAAGTAAAAGCGCGTTTAATTTGGATAGAACAAAAGCGTTTCCTAAAAATGTAGAGTTTGATATCATGCTTACTTTTTCGGGACAACCGAAAGGATTTAATATTAGAAGCGTAACGCCTAATGCTTCTTTAGTAACAGTACATCAACATCATTCTTTTGTAGAATTACCAGATAATAAATATTTACCAAGAAAATACGATCCTCGTTGTGGTTCTTGGCAAATGACATATTTAGATTATGCAACTCCAGTTGACGAACCGATTCGAAAGAGATTTATTTATAGGCATCGTTTAGAAAAGAAAAATCCTAATGCACAAGTTAGTGAAGCGGTTGAACCAATTATTTATTATTTGGACAGAGGAACACCTGAACCTGTTCGTTCTGCTCTTATAGAAGGTGGAAGATGGTGGAATCAAGCATTCGAAGCAATTGGATACAAAGATGCTTTTCAAGTTAAAATGTTACCGGAAGGAGCAGACCCACTAGATGTTAGATATAATGTTATTCAGTGGGTTCATCGTTCAACAAGAGGTTGGAGTTATGGTGGAAATATTTCGGATCCTAGAACAGGAGAAATTTTAAAAGGTCATGTTAGTTTAGGATCGTTAAGAATCCGTCAAGACTTTTTAATAGCCCAAGCTTTGCAAGCTCCTTATAAGAACGGTGAAGCTAATGATAAGTTCGCTTTAGAAATGGCGTTAGCAAGAATTCGTCAATTATCTGCTCATGAAATTGGGCATACCTTAGGTTTTGCTCATAACTTTGCAGCAAGTACAAACAATAGATCTTCTGTAATGGATTATCCACATCCAAAATTTTCGATAAAGAATAATAAAATAGATTTTTCTCAGGCTTATGATACAAAGATTGGAGATTGGGATAAAATCACAGTAGCTTATGCTTATCAAGATTTTTCTAGTAATGAAGGAGAAGGATTGATGCAAATTTTGAAAGAAGCTTCTGATCAAGGATTACGATTTATTTCAGATGCTGATGCAAGACCAATGGGAAGTGCACATGCCTACGCACATTTATGGGATAATGGAAAAGATGCTTCAGAAGAATTGAATAATGTTTTAGCAATAAGAAGATTGGCAATAGAGAATTTTTCTATTGATAACATTAGAAGCAGTGAGCCTTACTCTGTTTTGGAAGATGTTTTTGTTCCATTGTATTTTTTTCATAGATATCAAACAGATGCAACATCAAAACTTATTGGAGGTTTAGATTATACATATGCGGTAAAAGGTCAGAAAGATTTAATTGTAAAGAGAATTGATGGTAAAACAGAAAGAAATGCATTAAAAGCTCTTTTAAAAACAATTGATATTAATGAAATTGCGATACCACAAAAATTGTTAAAGCTTTTCCCTCCAAGAGCTTATGGATATTCAAGAAGTCGAGAGAGTTTTAAAAGCAAAACTGGTGTAGCCTTTGATCCATATGGAGCAGTTGAAACTAATGTAGCTTATACATTAAGTTATTTATTGCATCCGCAGCGTATAAATAGGGTTTTACAGCATCATAGTTTAGATTCTAACCAATTGGGTTTACAAGAAATTATAACTTCTTTAATTAATACTTCTTTCAAGAGGAAATTCGAGGGTTCTTACTATAAATCGCTGAATACAATTGTATCAAAAGAAATCATTTTAAATTTATTTTATTTGCATAATAGTTCTATTTATTTCGAGGGAAAAGCGATTGTTAGTGAAAGTTTAAATGAGTTAGAAAATTATCTATTAAAGAATAGAAATACGGTAAATAATGAATTTTTACTATTAATGAAGGATTTCAAAGAAAATCCTACCAAGTATAAAAAGAAATCAGAAATATTAAAAATGCCTGATGGTTCTCCAATAGGTTCAAATTAACATAAATAAATCAACTAAATATTTAAAGAAGAAAGTCAACTAATGGAAATTAACTTAATAAGCGATACTGTTACAAAGCCAACAGAAGGAATGTTAAAAGCAATGATGAGTGCTAATGTTGGAGATGATGTTTTTAAAGGAGATCCTACGGTGAATATGTTGCAAGAGAAAGTTGCGGATATGTTTGGTATGGAAGACGCATTATTTTTCCCATCAGGAACAATGGCGAATCAAACAGCGATAAAGTTACATACGCAACCTGGAGATAAGTTATTTTGTGATAAATGGGCTCACGTTTACAATTATGAAGGTGGAGGTGCAGCTTTTAATGCAGGAGTTTCTTGTAAGTTAATTGATGGAAACAGAGGAATGTTTACGGCTGATCAACTTCGTTACACTGCAGAAGGAAGATCTGATATACATGTCCCATATTCTAGATTAGTTTGTATTGAAAACACAACAAATAAAGGAGGAGGAGCTTGTTGGGATTTTGAAGAACTTCAAAAAATAGAGAAGGTTTCGAGAGAGTTTAATTTAGCTTATCACTTAGATGGAGCCAGATTATTTAATGCACTAGTGGCAAAAAACGAAACTCCAAAGCAATACGGAGAATTGTTCGATACAATTTCTATTTGTTTGTCAAAAGGATTAGGAGCACCGATTGGTTCTATTCTTGTGGGAAGTAAAGAGCATATGGAAAAAGCCTTACGTATTAGAAAATTGTTTGGAGGCGCTATGCGTCAAGTTGGATATTTAGCTGAAGCAGCGAATTATGCATTAGACAATCATATTGAAAGATTAGCAGAAGATCATCAAAAAGCAAAAGAAATTGAGTCGGTTTTATCTGATTTAGATTATGTTAAAAAGGTTGAGCCAGTAGAGACTAATATTATTATTTTCTATGTTAAAGATGGATTAAACCCAATGGAATTCATTGAGAAAATGAAAAGTAAAGGAATTCTTTTAACACCGATGGGTGAAGGAAAAATTAGAATTGTTACACATTTGGACTATACGGATGAAATGCATAACAAGCTTTTGAATGAGTTAAAAAGCTTTTAAAAGAAAATTCTTACAATAGGAGAGAAGGCAGAAGCATAAATGCTTTCATTTCTGTTAAATAATACATCATATCTTAAACCAATAGCAATTCCGTTACTTACTTGATAGGCTCCACCTAAGTAAAGTGACGGGTAATTATATTTTTCAGTAATAGAACCAAAACTACTATTTACAAATAATCATATTTTCTTAATACGATAATTTTTTTTAAAAAAACAGTGAATGTTGAATAAATTTTATACATTTAACCATCGGTAGAGTACCGTGATAAAAAATTGCAAATTAAAATCGACCTTTTTAAATATAATATTCGCTTCTTGGCGGTATATTATAATATACAAGATGTATACATTTCTTTGTGTTTTTTTATCGTATACAAATTATTTAAAAATTTTATTTAGGGAAAAGTTTAACTTACCTGAATTAGAGAATCCAGTAAACTCAAATTTTAATGAGGAGTCAGCAACTTTAAACACTTTTGTTGCTACTGCCGCTGTTTCAATTGGTGTCTGGTTAATAGGTTAAAAGTGAAACTAAAGGTCAAAATTTCTTTGGCCTTTTTTATTTATAATTAAATGGAGAAAAATTTAATAGTTATAGATAATTTTTTTGAAAGAATTAATTATGATTATTCCAATCAAAATATAGTTTCGGCGTTGAATGAGTTTGCAAAAAGTTATGATCTTTTAACTCATATTGAAATGATTGTATTAAAGTTAAGTTCAGTTACGGATTTAGATTCAACAGAACTAAGACCTAATAAGATTATACTAAAAGAGGAAAATGGTTATGAACTTTCTATTTTTTATAGTCTTCCAAATCATACTGAGGATGCTCAAAGAGTTCTTTATTCTCATCCTTCTGATTTATTTCTATGTCCTATCTTTAATATGAAAGACAGTAAAATTAACGTTTTTTATCAAAAAAATAATCTGGAAGAGAATAAATTGGACTTAGAAGCTAAACTTATTCATAAATGTAGTCGAGAAGTATTAGCAAATAGCACTCTTCATATTGAAAAGTTTAAAAGTCTATATGAGTTTGATAAAACTAAGTTTTTTATAGCTTATTCTTTATCTAAAACGAATAGTTTATCTAGTTATAGTTGGGAATATAATCTTGATACATTAAAACCAACAAGACTTGTAATTAGTGATTTAAGGTTAGGTAGGATTATGACTTCTATAAAGATTCTTGGTATGTCAAATTCAAAAGAATCAATAAAAAATTTAATTAGCTTAACAAATCATAAAGAGCATATAATCAGATGGGAAGCTGTAAGAGCTATAATTAATATAGATTTTCTAAAAGGAAAAGAAATTTTGCAAAATATGTTAGTAGATCCTCACCCTGAAATCTGTAATGCAGCAAAAAAATCTTTAATACAAATAAATTAAAAAATGGCTTTAACATTTTATTCAGATACAAAAGAGTCAATATCTTTTAAGGATTTTATAAAAGATATAAAGGAAAAAATAAAGTTTGGAGATGAAGATTCACTTCTTTCTTGTAAAGATTTACTTTTTAAATTAACTAATAATAAAACCTTTTTGTCGGAGTTAATCAATGATTCCTTGTCTAAAGATATACACGCGTTTCAGGAAAATAATAGTTATTCTGAACAAAGTATTATGTTATACGATTGTGAAGTTTTTTTTGTGAGGGCTACATATTGGCCAAAACTTTTGAAAAATAAAAGAGTTAGAAAGTCACATAATGATGTTTTTTCATACGGAATGATTCATGATCATAATTTTCCTCTTTTAACTGCAGGATATATTGGAAGCGGTTATGTAACAAGATTATGGGAGTATAATTATAATGATATAATTGGATACCCTGGTGAAAAAGTGGATATAAAATTCTTAGAAGAAACATCTTTACATCCTGGGAAAATAATTTATTACAGGCCTTCTAAAGATATACATTGTCAATTACCTCCAGAGAATACTGAGTCTGTTGCGATTAATTTAATTCTAAGATCACCTCAACACATAACAAATAAACAATTCGAGTTTAATATAAAGGAAGGAACTATTAAAAGAATATTAGACAGTACATTATCACATTGGTTGAATTTAATAAGACTATCGACCTTTATTAATACTAAAAAGACTAGAATTGAATTGGAAAAAATAGCGAATAATAACCCAATACCTAAAGTTAGATTGGAAGCTATTAAAGCACTTAATAATATTTCAAAAACTTCTAAATATTGGGAAATAGGATTAAGGGATAAAGATGAGAAAGTAAAAAAATATGCTTCATATAGATTGAATAAGGTTTAATTAAAATCAATTATCTGAAAGATTCCTGTAATTTTTATTTAATTTTTTTAGTAGTATTCCGTAAAGTAACTGATAAACTAGCCAAAAAAGGAATAGAATGAATATTATTACGATAATGTAGATTC
The DNA here is from genome assembly GCA_022448525.1 of Tenacibaculum sp. GTDB lineage: Bacteria > Bacteroidota > Bacteroidia > Flavobacteriales > Flavobacteriaceae > Polaribacter. Next base: position 672,656 of record JAKVCX010000004.1, on the reverse strand, counting down.
CAATAATTGTTATTGACTTAGAAAATGTTAACTCTTCAATTTTTGTGTAAAATGATTTCACAAATAGAACTATCATTACTATTGCTGCTAAAATTAAATTTACAAGAACATAATTTTTTACGGTTCTTCTTGTTTTAAGAATCTGATTCATTAAACCTTTTGTATTATCAGTAACGGAAATGTTTTTATAGTTTAAATAAAATTTTCTTAAAAAGTAAATAATTACAATATAAGCTGCTATTTGAAATAAAATATAAAAATTTTCCAAGCCTAATTCTTTATATTGTTGATTTATGTAGTCATAGTCCATGAAAAAATAACTTGAGGTAAGCAAGGAAAATTCCATAATCCCAATTAAAAAAATCCATTTTATAATTGAAGAGGAACGTAATTTTGTCATTCTATAAATATCCGTTTTGGATACTTTCTGTTCATTCTCAGGTTGATTTTCCCAAGCTTTTTTATACTGATCTAATAAATCCATAGGACTCGTTATGGGTTTAATATTTTTTTTAATTTATCTTTTGCTCGATTCATTTTTACACGAGCATTAACTTCACTAATACCTAAGGTTTCAGATATTTCACGATATGATTTGTCTTCGAGATAAAGAAAAACTAGTGCTTTATCAATATCATTCAAGTTTTGAATCGCTTTATATAACGCTTTTAACTGTTGTTCTTCCGTATCGTCATAATCAACAGATTTTATTTTAAAAGCGATGTCGGAAATATCCTGTGTTTTTACACTTTTGGTCGATTTTCGATATAAAGAAATAGCTGTATTTAAAGCTACTCTATACATCCATGTGCTAAATTTGGCATCACCTCTAAATTTGGCGTAGTTTTTCCAAACTTGAATGGTGATTTCTTGAAACAAATCATTATGGTCATTTGAATTTGTAGTATAAATTCTACAAATTTTATGAACTATGTTTTGATTGGTTTCAAAGTCATTTAAAAATTTGTCTTCAAGACTTTCTGACACTATTTTCTCAGGTTAGTTTAAACAATAAGTAGCTCGAATATATAAAATGTTACATATTAACATTGAAAATTTATGAAAAAGCTAGAAATTTAGTATATTTGTTTAATAAAAAGTATGTAAAGTTGAACAATATAAAAACAGTTTTTACCATTAAAGACCTTGAGAACATATCTGGAATCAAGGCTCATACCATTAGAATATGGGAAAAACGCTATAATTTGCTTAAACCGAATAGAACAGATACAAATATCCGTTATTATTCATCTAGTAGTTTATTGAAGTTATTAAATGTTGCTCTTTTGAACAAGCATAATTTTAAAATTTCGAAAATTGCTGAGATGTCTGATGAACAAATAGATATTAATGCAAGAGAGTTAGCGTTTAAATATGCAGTGAATGATGAAGCGATAAACGCTTTTAAAATGTCGATGTTTCAATTTGATAAGGTATTATTTAACAACACATATAATAAATTACTGCACAAAAAGACATTCAGACAAATCTTTAAAGAAGTATTCTTACCTTTTTTAAATCACATTGGATTACTATGGCAAACGAATACGTTGATGCCAGCTCATGAACATTTTATCTCAAATTTAATTATCCAAAAAATTCAGCTAAATACCGAAAAGTTGGAGTATGCAGCTACGAATGAGGATTATACCTACGTATTATTTTTACCTGATGGAGAAATACACGAAATTGGATTAATGTACTTAAATTACGAATTGGTTCTTCGTGGTTGTCAGACAATATATCTAGGACAAAGTCTTCCTCTTGATAATTTGAATTATTTCTTTGAAGGTGAATTAAAGGTTTGTTTTATTACTTCTATGACAGTTAAACCGTATGAAGATAAGATTGATGATTATTTCGCTGAAATTGATGATATTCTTAAAGGAACAGAGCATAAGTTGATTGCAGTTGGTAAGAAAACTTCAGAGCTTAAATCCACAGATTTTAATTCAAATATTACCTTATATCCTTCTGTTATTGAGATGATAGAAAATTTCTAATTTATTTTGTTTAAATATTAGTTAAAAACATTAAACATTTAGATTTTTTGTTTACTTTTATAAAATAAAATTTATCCTCTTGAATAACAAAATAGCAATTATAGGATCAGGTTTTTCATCATTGGCCGCAGCGAGTTATATGGCAAAAGCCGGTTATGAAGTTACCGTTTACGAAAAGAATCAAACCTACGGAGGTAGAGCTAGACAATACTTTAATGATGGTTTTACTTTTGACATGGGGCCAACCTGGTATTGGATGCCAGACGTCTTTGAAAAGTTTTTTGCAGACTTTGGTAAGAAACCTTCGGATTACTATCAATTAGAAAAATTAGATCCAGCATATCAAGTGTACTTTGGAGAACACGATAGTGTAACCATTCCAGGTAACTTTGAGGAAATATGTGAAATATTTGAACAAGAAGAAAAAGGGAGTTCTAAACATTTAAGAAAGTTTATTAAGGCAGCGAAAGATAACTATGATATTGCCGTAAAGGATATTGTATATAGACCTGGTGTTTCCCCTTTAGAACTAGTTACTCCGAAAACTGCAGTTAGAGTAGGACAATTTTTTTCAACCATAAGAAAAGAAGTTCGAAAAAGGATTAAGAGTAATAAACTTATACAAATTTTAGAATTCCCTGTTTTATTTTTAGGAGCGAAACCAAGTAATACTCCTGCTTTTTACAACTTTATGAATTATGCAGATTTTGGACTTGGAACTTGGCATCCAAAGGGAGGTATGTACAAAGTTGTTGAAGGAATGGTAAGTCTAGCAGAACAATTAGGAGTGACCTTTGTAAACAATGCTAATGTAGAAGAAATTTTAATTGATTCTGATAATAAAGTAGAAGGATTAGTTATTAACGGGAAAAATATAATTATTGACTTGGTTCTAAGTGGAGCAGACTATGCTCATACAGAAACCTTGTTACCTCAGAAGGCAAGACAATATTCGACGCAATATTGGGACAAACGTGTTTTTGCCCCATCTTCACTATTATTTTATGTTGGTTTTGATAAAAAACTAGAGAATGTAGAGCATCATACCTTGTTCTTTGATACAGATTTCGATGTTCATGCTCAATCAATTTATGACACAATTACTTGGCCAGAAAAGCCATTGTTTTATGCAAGTTTCCCAAGTATTACTGATGATGCATTAGCTCCACAAGGAAAAGAAGCTGCAACATTTTTAATTCCTTTGGCACCAGGTTTAGAAGATAATGATGAGTTGAGAGAAAAGTATTTCAATATTATAATTGAAAGATTAGAACGTTTAACAGGTCAAAATGTCAAAGAAAATATTATCTTTAAAGAGAGTTATTGTGTGAACGATTTTATTAAGGATTATAACTCATTTAAAGGAAATGCATACGGATTAGCAAATATTTTAACCCAAACAGCTTTCTTAAGACCTAAAATTAAAAGTAAAAAGGTTAAAAATTTATATTTCACTGGACAATTAACGGTTCCTGGACCGGGTGTGCCACCATCATTAATTTCAGGCAAAATAGCATCAGATTTAATTCTTAAAACTTCCCTCTCATGAAAAGTATTTTCGACAATGTTTCTTACAAGTGTAGCAAGTTAGTTACTACTAGTTACAGTACTTCGTTTTCTTTGGCAACAAGAATGTTAGCTCCATCTATTAGAGATCATATCTATAATATATATGGATTTGTTCGATTTGCAGATGAGATAGTGGATACATTTCATGAGTATGACAAAGAAGGTTTGTTAGATCGCTTTGAAAAAGATTATTATTTGTCTTTACATCAAGGAATAAGTCTAAATCCTATTTTGAATTCTTTCATACACACAGTTAAAGAGAATAATATAACAGATGATTTGGTGCAAGCTTTTTTGAGTAGTATGAGAGCAGATTTATCTAAAACGGAATACAAAACTCAAGAAGAATACAACCAATATATTTACGGATCAGCGGATGTTGTAGGGTTGATGTGTTTAAGAGTTTTTGTTAAGGGGGATGAGGAAAAGTATAATAAGTTGAAAGAACCAGCAATGCGTTTAGGTTCGGCTTTTCAAAAGGTAAATTTCCTTAGAGATTTAAAAGATGATGTAGAATTATTAAATCGTTCTTATTTTCCAAATGTAGATTTAAAAGAATTGGATAATAAATCTAAAGAAGAAATAGTTAAAGAGATTGAAGCAGATTTTGAGTTTGCTTTTTCCAATGGAATTCTACAATTACCAGTAGAGGCGAAGTTTGGAGTGTATATGGCTTACAGATATTACAAAAAATTATTAATTAAACTTAAAGCAACACCTTCTTCTCAAATTATGGATACAAGAATTAGGATTTCTAATCCAATGAAGATAAATTTGTTGGCGAGAAGTTACGTAAAATATAAACTAAACCTTATTTAATGATCGTATTTGCATTAGTTACGTTAGGTACATTTATTTTAATGGAAGGAATCACTTGGTGTACGCATAAATATGTGATGCACGGTTTTGGATGGTATTTACATGAAGATCATCATCAACCAGGTTATCCTCACGTTTTTGAAAAAAATGACGCATTTTTTGTTGTTTTTGCAATACCAAGTATGATGTTGTTTTTCTTTGGAATTAGACCGGAGTTAAACTTTTTATTCTTTATTGGTTTGGGTATTTTATGTTACGGTGTAGCATATTTTCTTATTCATGATGTATTAATTCACAGAAGGTTTAAGTGGTTCGATAAAACGGATAACTGGTATTTTAGAGCTTTGCGTAAGGCACATAAAATTCATCATAAAAATATGGGTAAACATGAAAGCCAGTGTTTCGGCATGTTGTATGTGCCTATGAAGTATTTTAAAGAATATTTAAAATAGTGATATACCTGTATTTATTTCTTAATCTAGGTTCTTTAAGTATTCCTTTACTGTATTCTTTTGAAAAGAATATGAGATTTATCAAGCATTGGAAGGCTGTTTTATTATCATTAACAATTGTAGCTACAGTATTTTTAGTTTGGGATGCCATATTTACTCAAAATAGAGTTTGGGGATTTAATCCAGATTATCACTTACCTTATTTACTATTTGGAATGCCAATAGAAGAGTGGATGTTCTTTTTTTGTATTCCTTATGCAAGTATTTTCATTCATTATTCACTTGAGTATTTTAAACCCAATTTTTTAATTCCTAAGGATATTACACGTGCAATAACAGTCACTGTCATAAGTACATTAATTCCTATTTTATTTTTCAATTGGGGTAAAGCCTATACTACAGTTAATTATAGTTTTCTAATTGTCTTATTAGTTATTAGTCTATTCTATGGACTAGAGTATTTAAGACGTTTTTATATTGCTTTTCTAATCATTTTAATACCTTTTTTTATTGTAAACGGAATCTTAACCGGAACTGGATTGGAAGAGCCTGTTGTTTGGTATAATAACGATGAAAATTTAGGAATTCGATTATTAACTATTCCTATTGAAGATATAGGTTATGCATTTACAATGCTATTTGGGAATGTATTTTTAATCGAAAAATTTAAGAAAAAGGAATAATAAAAAAAGCCTTCCAAGATTGAAAGACTTTTACAAAACTCCGTATTGGTTTTAATAACGGGCAATTGAGTTAATTTTTCTTGATAAATTGTTTAATACCTTTAGGTGTTTTTACAAAATAGAATCCAGATTGTAAATCACTTATTGGAATTGATAATTCTTTAGTCTCTTTAATCTTTCTCCCATTTACATCATATATTGTAATTGTTGTGCCTAGTTCAACTCCTCTAATATTTATAATCTTATCAGAAGGGTTCGGGTAGATTACAAAGATATTATTATTACTTCCTATGGTTTCATTTGTATCGAAAGTACTGTTAACTCTTCTAGCTGCACTATTATTTAATAATACCATGTTTAAAGAGGAACTACCATGCAACCAGATTGATTTCGTTATTTCAGAATTCCATCTAGAAGATATCCCAGAGTTAGATTGAACTCTGGCATCTCCCCAATATCCTTCTGCATATCCGCTCCCAGGACCAAATTTAGAGGTATCTTCATCCCAATTCACATTTATATAGTCTACAGCTCTAATAACATCTTTATTTGCATAAACATATTCGAACATCGGTGTATACCATTCATTCCATATTTGATTAGGTGATTTATTCTGACAACCAGTGTTTGCTGTACCATCAATAAATCCGATATTACATTTTGTTTCTGCACTTAAGTCATATCCTTGTGGAGACGTTTCCGATAGTTTTACAGGTTTGTTTTTTCTTCTAGCTAGATTTATTATTTCATCAGCTAATTGTCTTTGAGTAGCAGCTTGATAGCCATTTCTTTCATATACTCGGTCTGGTACTAAAAACCAAGAGTATCCCAACCAATCCACATAATCATCACCTGGCCAAAAATCCTCGATATTTTCTCTTCTTCTATCAATCAAATCATCTACAGGAGAGGCACAAGCTTGCCAAACGTAAGCTACATTTGTTACTCCTTCAGCTCTCATGACATCAACAAATCGTCTCCAAGCTCTTTTAAATTGGTCACTATTATATCTATTCCAAGCTCCGTCGAATTCAAATCCTAATCTTAAATAGATAGCAATATCACTATGGTCTTTAGCAAACTTTGCAAAACGTTTAATATTTGCATCCCAACCACCATTTCCTAGTTCATTTAAACAACCAGCACACCAAGTTTCTGATTCATTCCCTTCTGCAATACTCATTCCAATAGACAAACTAGAATTAGGAAACCCTACTGCACCACTATGACTATTTAAAGGGCCAGCTCCCCAGTTAATATCGATGTTAGTTGGTGTTCCATTTGGATCTTCTCCTAATGCTCCATATTGAGGATTACTAGAATTTAGCAAACTGTAAAAAGCCACGTATTGTGTAACACCTCCCATTGTTGGATATAAACCAGAGTCTTTATATTCTGCTACTGTTTTTAAATCTTGTCCAACTGTCAATAGGATTTGTTCATTAGGTGGTAATAATTTTGCTACTAAACCAGAAGGAGGATTTGTATCACAAGAATTGGAACAAGAACCACCGCAATCAATGCCTGTTTCACTTCCGTTTTGTATTCCATCATTACATGTTGGAGGATTACTTGTGTCACAATTATTAGTGCATGATCCACCACAATCAATACCAGTTTCATCTCCATTTTGAATTCCGTCGTCGCAGGTTGGTGTATCAGGATTAGTTGTACTACAGGTTTCAGTACAACCTCCAGATTGTGCTTGTTGTTCATCTACCCAACATTGTCCACAAGCATAAAAATTATATCCATCCGGACAATCACCAGAACAGTCACCAGTTGGAGGAGGAGTTGTATCACATGGTTGACAATCTCCACCACAGTCTATTCCAGTTTCATTACCATTTTGAACTCCATCATTACATGTTGCACTAGGAGGATTGTTATCTGAACTACATGTTTCGGTACATCCACCAGATTGTGCTTGTTGCTGATCTGTCCAGCATTGCCCACAAGCATAAAAATTATACCCATCTGGACAATCACCAGAACAGTCTCCAGTTGGGGGAGGAGTTGTATCGCATGGTTCGCAATTCCCACCACAATCTATTCCAGTTTCATTACCGTTTTGAATTCCATCATCACAAGTTGCAGGAGTTGGATTTATCGTAGTTGATGAAGCGTGAATGTATCTTGTATTATCTCCAAATTTAGAAATCCAATGATTACGAACAGAGGTGTTTACTTCAACTCGAGAATCTCCCCATTCTGGTCCCCAACCATGAATAGGCCAGTTTGAATTTATATAAGCTAAAACACGAACATCATTGTCTTTAACTACTTTATCCAGTAAATTTAGATAGTTATTAAAATCTGAAGAAGAACTGGTAGCTGGAGCCTGTGCTGCAGCTTCAGCGATCATTATTGGATGGCCATTTTCTTTTGCAAAATCAATACTTGATTGTAAACTTGGATCAATAGTAGAACCTTCACAATTTGTTGTTCCGTTAACTTCAATACAAACGTCGTTATTGAAAACGGAAAAAGCTACCCAATCGACATATTGACTTCCTGGATATAGCCATTTTGTATCGTTTAAACCTCTTACAGGATGATAAACAAAGTCAACATTAGTTACTCCATTAACATTTCTAATTCTATTAGCAATGTAATTATAGGCGTTTATATATTCTTGTCTATCTAATTCTGAAATTGCGTCGGGATGATCAAATACATTTACACCATTATCTGCTTGTTCTGTTAACCAGTCTACAACATATTGTTGATTATTGTTATAAGCGAATAAAAGCAAACTTACCTCATATCCAATTCTTAGATAAAACTTAGTATCAGAACGACTCTTCATCGTTTGAGAGAAATTATCAATTTGCTCATCCCATTTTCCAGAATTTACATCAGATAAAGCATCCCACACGGCATTCGTATTTAGTGGTTTACTATCGTCAGTCATTTGACCATATCCTCCAGCAGCAGTATTATCTTTAAAACTTAAAGCGACTAATGCATAAGGATTTTCTTGAGTATTTCTAACATGATCTAAGAATAACGCATTTGGATCATCATCTCCTTGTTCAATTCTGCCTAAGTATAGAGTAGCATAATGAGAAGATCCAGCAGGTGTTAATCCAGTTCCAGATTTGTATCCGTCATATTCATTTTGAAACGTTTGTCCGATCAGCATTAAAGTTTTTCCTTGTCCAGGATCGTACTGCTGTGAAAAAATAGGTGTTTGTATTATTAATGATAACATTAATAATGTTAAAAGAAGGGGGGACTTAAACATAATTTAAAAAATTTATAGGTTAATATATGATGTGAAATTAACATTAACACATGATTAAAATTATGTATGTCTTTAAATTAAGTTAATAAATTACGAATAATGTAATTTTTTAAGATTAGCCTGAACCCTTGATTTTAGTACTAAATCGATAGAAATGAATTTTAACGTAAACGTTTAAGTAGTTTTAGGTTTACTCGATTAGAAGTACATTCTTAAATCGTTTTAATAAGTAATTATTTCAGGCTATATAGCTCAATTTTCACTTTATAAATTCTGCTTTGTCCGTTCATATAACTTTCTGCCATTTCATGAAAACTTTTGAAGTCAGAAGTTGTAGTTTCTTTCGTATTATCTCTTTTACTGGTAAAGTAGAGTATCCCTGAAGATGTATCATAAAAAGGAGAGTAATCCATTCTAGAAGAGTTAATTGTTTTACCAAGGTTTCTTCTTTTAATAAAATCTCCATTTTTATCCTTAAAGCTTATATACAAATCACCACTACCAAAACCGTCTTTAGCTCTGTAAACTGTATAGAGTAAGAAATCTTCATCAGGAGAAATAAAGGCATTAAATTCGTAACCTTTTCCATTTACATTCTCATTTAGTTTTACAGGTTCTTCATATCTTGAGTTATTCCATTTTGCAAAAAGAATATCGTCTTTTGTTGTAGCTGTAAACTGATCTGAGGTAAAGTATAAATTGTTATTCTTACTTAATGACGGATAGAACTCGTTGAATTTCGTATTCACTGGAGCTCCAATATTTTTCGGTTGAGACCATTCAGAGTTTAAAGATATTCGTTCAACAAACCAAATATCATAATCGGTAGCTTCATTATCTTTTCCATGAGGACGATCCGATGAAAAGTATAATCTTAAATTATCTGGAGAAAGAAATGGCTCAATATCTCTATAAGTTCCGGAAAAAGAAACAATTTCAAAATTGGTCCAAGAATTATTTATTTTTTTAGCTTTTACAATTGCTCCTTTGCTTTCATTTAAATTTTGAATTGTAAAATACGCTTCATTACCGTTTGATGAAAGTGTAAAATCTCTACAGCTAATAAATTGCTTAAAAGACTCGTCTATAGGAAGAACCTTTTCTGTTTGAGAAAAGCATATGAAAGAGAATAAAAAAATGTACCCTGAGATTATCGATTTCATGATTGTTGATTTTTCCCAAAGTACATTTAAATATGTTTACTAAATATTCAGATAAATAACTTTAACTAAAATTTAGCAGCTAACTTTTCCTTTATTTTATCTAAAGATAAATTATGAATACTACCTACATGGCTGTGATCTTTTGAAGCATCTGGCACATAGGTTCCATTTTCTACTTCACTGCTTATTTTTAAATAAGCATCTCTAAAAGACATGCTATTTGTAACTAATGTATTGATATTATCTACAGTGTAAAGGTATTTGTATTTCTCATCATTCATATCAACATCTTTCACAATTACTTGATTAATACTATAGTTGAAAATGTCTAAAATAGTCTTCATATTTTCAAAAGCACTAATCATATTTCCCTTTAACAATTGATAATCTCTGTGATAACCACTTGGTAAATTATTTGTAAGTAAGAGCATTTCTGTTTGTAAAGCTTGAATTTGATTGCATTTACCTCTTACCAATTCAAATACATCAGGATTTTTCTTGTGAGGCATAATACTACTTCCAGTAGTTAACTCATCAGGGAATGTAATAAAGCCAAAATTCTGACTCATATACAAACAAATATCCATAGAAAATTTACTCAATGTATTTCCTAAATTACCTAAAGAACTCGCAATAATTCTTTCGTTTTTTCCTCTTGCCATTTGAGCGGAAATTACATTATATTTTAACGTTGCAAATTCAAGTTCTTCAGTAGTCATTAGTCTATCAATAGGAAAGGAACTACCATAACCAGCAGCAGAACCTAAGGGATTTTGATCGACAATTTTAAGTGAAGATGAAAGTAATTCTATGTCATCTAACAGCGTTTCTGCATATCCTGAAAACCATAATCCAAAAGAAGAAGGCATTGCTACTTGTAAATGAGTATAACCCGGAAGTAACTTATCTTTATATTGTTCTGCTAATGAAATAAGCGTATTGAAAAGTGTTTTGACTTGATCAATAATAGTCAATAGTTCATTTTTATAATATAGTTGTAAAGCCACTAAAACCTGATCATTTCTTGATCTTGCCGTATGAATTTTTTTACCGGTTTCTCCAAGTTTTTTAGTGAGTTCAAATTCAATTTTAGAATGAACATCTTCAAAATCTTGTTCTATGATAAATTCATTGTTTTTAATCTGTTGTAAAAGCAAATCAAGTTCTTTAATTAGAGCTTCTGATTCTTCCGATGAAATAATACCTACAGATGCTAACATCTTTGCATGAGCTTTCGAAGCTATTACATCGTATTTTGCAATGTGGATATCGATTTCTCTATCGTTTCCAACAGTAAAATTTTCAATGGCTTTGTCCAAAGAAAATTCTTTTTTCCAAAGTTTCATTTGTTATATGTGTTAGTCATTACGAAAGTTTTAAACTTGAAGCAATCTTTAGATTCCTTCATTCATTCTTCATTCGGAATGACGTTAATTTATTTTATTACTTGTTCTAAAATTTTGATATAAATATCAATTCCTTCTTTAATTTCATCCACATAAATGAATTCATCAGCAGTATGTGAACGTATACTATCTCCTGGACCTAATTTTACAGATTGACAACTTAATACCGATTGATCCGAAAGGGTAGGAGAACCATATGTTGTTCTGCCAATTGCCACTCCAGCTTCAATCAATGGATGATTCTTGTCTATTGATGATGAATTTAATCGTAAACTCCTAGGCTTCATTTCACAAGGTGCTTCCTTTTCTAGAATGTCAGCGATTTCATGATTAGAGTATTTATCATTTACTCGAACATCTATAACTAAATCAACCGCAGAAGGAACTGCATTGTGTTGTTTTCCGGCATTAATTTGAGTAACTGTCATTTTAACATCACCTAAAACTTCTGAAGTTTTATCAAACTGATATTTTTTGAACCATTCTAAAACTTCAATAGTATTGTAAATTGGATTATCCGAATTTGGATGAGCGGCATGACTAGGAGTTCCATTAACTTTTCCATCAAAAACAATTAATCCTTTTTCAGCAATAGCTAGTTGCATTTGAGTTGGCTCACCTACTATTGCAACATCAATTTTAGGAATAATTGATAACATACTATTTAAACCATCAGGCCCGCTACTTTCTTCTTCGGCAGAACCAACAAACACTAAATTGTATTTTAAATTTTCTTGATGATAGAAATAACTAAACGTTGCCAAAAGAGCAACTAAACATCCTCCAGCATCATTACTTCCTAATCCATATAATTTTCCATCTTCAACAATGGCTTTAAAAGGATCTTTAGTATATCCATTATTTGGATACACCGTATCATGATGCGAGTTTAAAAGAATTGTGGGTTTACTTTCATCAAAGTATTTATTGACTGCCCAAACATTATTCTTAGTTCTGTTATATTCAATATTATGAATAGTACACCAATAGGCTAATAAATCACCTGTTTTATCTTCTTCCGAAGAAAATGAAGGAATCTCTATGAGTTTCTTCAGTAAATCAATAGCACTATAGGTAAGTTCTTTCTGTGTCATTATTGTTGAAATGTTGTACATTTTATATCCTGTTCAAAAGGCATTTTATTGTTTCCAATGTGTACAGTTGCCACTCCTTTTTGTATGGATTGTAAGCAATTGTGTATTTTTGGTAACATTCCGTCATGTATAATACCTTCTTTTTTTAGTTGTTCAAATTTTTGATTGTTAATGTGTTCGATAACCGAATCATCGTCTTCAATACTTTTTAAAACTCCATTTTTCTCAAAGCAGTAATAAAGTGAAACTTTATAATCTTTGGATAGAGCAATAGCCAATTCCGATGCAATAGTGTCTGCATTCGTATTTAATAACTGTCCATTTTGATTATGAGTAATTGCACAAAAAATAGGTGAAATATCGTTTTGTAATAAAATGTTTATTGTTTGCGTGTTTACATGAGTAACATCACCTGCAAAACCATAATCAATATCTTTAACTGGACGTTTAATCGCAACAATACTGTTTCCATCAGCACCCGAAAAGCCAACTGAATTTGAATTTCTTGCTTGTAATTGAGCAACGATGTTTTTATTGATTTTCCCACCATAAACCATTGTGATTATGTCCAATGTTTCTTCATCTGTAATCCGCCTACCATTTATCATTTTAGGTTCAATTCCCATTTTAATGGAAAGTTCTGAGGCTGATTTTCCTCCTCCATGAACCAATAGTTTTGGTGAATCGAGTTTCGCAAAGTCATCCAAAAATTCTTTTAAGAGCATTTTATTGTTGATGATATTTCCACCAATTTTTATAATTTTTAGAGACTTCATATTATAAGTTTTCAAGAATGTTTTTCAAAACTACTTGTGCTGCGTAAGTTCTATTATTCGCTTGATCAATAACAATTGAGTTTTCTGAATCTAAAACAGCATCCTCAACAACTACATTTCTTCTTACAGGCAAACAATGCATAAACTTAGCATTATTCAGTTTTTGCTGTGTAATCATCCAATTATCATCTTGCGTAAGTATTTTACCATAATCGCCATAAGCACTCCAGTTTTTTACATACACAAAATCGGCATCTTTTAAAGCTTCTTCTTGATTGTAATTTACTGTTGTATTCTTAGTAATATCCGAATGTAGTTCGTAACCTTCAGGATGTGTTATAGAAAAATCAACAGGTAATTGTTGCATCATATTTACAAACGAATTCGCAACTGATTGAGGTAACGCTTTCGGATGTGGAGCCCAAGAAAGAACTACTTTGGGTTTCTTGTCTTTAGCAAATTCGTTAATAGTGATAGCATCAGCCAAGGCCTGTAAAGGATGTGCTGTTGCACTTTCTAAGTTCACTACAGGAATCTCAGAATACTTAGTAAAACTTGTAATGATTGTTTCTGCGTAATCTTGATCTTTATTTTTTAAGGTAGGAAAAGCTCTTACAGCAATAATGTCTGCATATTGAGCAATAACTTTTGCAGCTTCTTTAATATGTTCAGAAGTTGTAAGATTCATAATAGTTCCGTCTTCAAATTCTAAATTCCAAGAATTATTTATTTGTAAACACATTACATCCATTCCAAGATTTTTAGCTGCTTTTTCAGTGCTCAGTCTAGTTCTTAAACTAGCATTGAAAAATAACATTACAAGTGTTTTATTAGCTCCTAAACTTTTATGTTTAAAAGGAGTTTTTTTAATTTGAATTGCTTCGTTTATAGTTTGAGATATGTTGGTTATATCATTTATATCAGTATATTTTTTCATGGTTTTGAGTTTTAGTATAACGTCATCCTGTCCCGATGTTTCGGGAGTTTCAGGATCTCAAGAGAATTTGAATTATCATTAATGAGATGCTGAAATAAATTCAGCATGACGACATTAATTCTATACTTTCTGTAACTCTAATGCTTTTATTAATGCATTGATAAATACATCTACATGTTCTTTCTTAACTGTTAATGAAGGAAGAATACGTAGTAGGTTCGGATTTTTTGAGCTTCCGGTGAAGATATGATGATTAAAAATCAAATCTTTCCGTAGCTCTGCTATTGGAAAGTCAAACTCCAATCCAAGCATTAATCCCCGACCTTTTATGTTTCTGATTTCTGATATTTGTTGAACCTTATTTATGAAATAAGATGAAACTTCTTTGACATTATCTAATAAGTTTTCTTTTTCTATGGTTTCTAAAACGCTTAAAGCAGCAGTACATGCTAAATGGTTTCCACCGAAAGTTGTTCCCAACAATCCAAAAGAGGCTTTAATTTTCGGATGAATAAGTATTCCTCCAACAGGAAATCCGTTCCCCATTCCTTTAGCCATAGAAATAATGTCTGGTTCAATTCCATGTTTTTGAAAAGCGAAGAAATCTCCAGTTCTTCCAAACCCAGATTGAACTTCATCTGCAATGAATAAACTTCCATATGTATTACATAAAGTTGTTACTGTCTTATAGAATTCAGTAGTTGCTTCATCTAACCCACCAACACCTTGAATGATTTCGGTAATTACGGCACAAACATCTCCTTTAGCCAATACATCATGTAGAGAAGCGACATCTCCATATTCAATAAATTCTACGACTTGTTGCGCATTTACTGGTGCTACAATTTTAGCATTATCAGTTGCGGCAACTGCAGCAGAAGTTCTACCATGAAAGGCATTTTTAAAAGCAACAATTTTGTGTTTCCCTGTATGAAAAGAAGCAAGTTTAATTGCATTTTCGTTTGCTTCAGCACCTGAATTGCATAAGAATAATTCGTACAATTCACATTTAGAAAGTGAAGCTAACTTATTCGCTAGTTCCTCTTGTAAAGGGTTTTGAATTGAATTACTGTAGAAACCAATATTAGAAAGTTGTTTGGTCAACTTTTCAACATAAGTAGGATGTGAATGACCAATTGAAATTACTGCATGTCCACCATATAAGTCTAAATACTGTGTTCCGTTTTCATCGTACACGTAAACATCATTAGCTTTTACAGGTGTAATATCGAATAATGGGTAAACATTAAATAAACTCATATTTGTTCTTTTTTAATCGTGTTAATTTTGTTGTATGAGGCTACCATTCCTTGAATTAATGAGGAACTCAAACCTTTGTGTTCCATTTCATTTAGTCCTTCAATAGTGCATCCTTTAGGAGTTGTAACTCTATCTATTTCCTGTTCTGGATGATTTCCAGATTCTATAAGTAAATTGGCAGCTCCTTCACTCGTAAACATGGCCAATTCTTGAGCTTCATTCGCGTCAAAACCTAATTGGATAGCGGCTTGTGTTGTAGCTCTTATCAAACGCATCCAGAAAGCTATTCCACTTGCACAAACCACAGTTGCTGATTGCATTAAGTTTTCTGAGATTGCCATTGAATTTCCGAGTCTATTAAAAATAGCTTTGGCCAATTCAATACGATCATTTCCTTTTGCATTTGCGCATAAACAAGTCATAGACTTTCCAACCGCAATAGCAGTATTTGGCATTGCTCTAATGATATGATGATCTTCGCCTAAAATAGCTTCAATCTTTTCAATTGAAAATCCAGTAATTGTAGAAATAATAACATGTTTATCCGTTAGCGAATTTTTGATACTATTTAAAATACTTTCAAAGTGTTTTGGCTGAACGGCAAAGATTAAAATATCTGAATTTTGAACTGCTTCCAGATTATCAGTTGTTACCGTTACATTTCCATATCCGTTGAATTCCACTATTTCTTGAAGATTCCTTTTCGTTAGATATAGGGTAGTAATAGCATTATTAATAATTAAACCTTTCGCTATTGATTTTCCTAAATTTCCTGTTCCTATGATTGCTATTTTCATAATTCAATAGTTTAGAAAAAGTTAGCTTTTAGTTGTAATCCTTCCGATTCCTCAAACCCAAACATCAAATTCATATTTTGAATCGCTTGTCCAGATGCACCTTTTAATAAATTATCAATACAACTCGTGATTAATAATTGATCTTCATGTTTGTGTAAATGAAGTAAGCATTTATTGGTATTTACAACCTGTTTGAGATGAAGAAACTCATCACTAACAAAAGTAAAAGCGGCATCTTTATAAAAGTCTTTGTAGAGTTCAATTGCTGTATCTAAAGAATCATCAAATTTGGTGTACACCGTAGCAAATATTCCTCTTGAAAAGTTTCCTCTATTAGGTAAGAAATGTACCTTGTTATTATTGGTTCCATTTAAGTGCTCAATCGTTTGATAAATCTCACCTAAATGCTGATGTGTAAAAGGTTTGTAATATGAAAAATTATTATCTCTCCAAGTGTAATGTGTTGTTTTAGATAAACTTGTTCCAGCGCCTGTTGCTCCTGTAACCGCGTTTACATGAACATCTGTTTTAATTAACTTGTGATGAGCTAATGGAATAATAGCCAGTTGAATTGCAGTAGCGAAACAACCAGGATTCGCAATATAATTTGCTTGTTGAATTGCAGTTTTATGAATTTCTGGTAAACCATAGATATATGAATTTCCTTGAAATACCGAATCATTTTCCAATCTGAACTCATTACTCAAATCAATGATTTTAGTGTTGTTCGAAAATTCATGTTGTGCTAAGAATTTTCCTGAATTTCCATGTCCTAAACATAGGAAAACAACATCTACTTTTGTATTCACTGAATCTGTGAACTTTTGATCTGTAGTTCCCACTAAATCTTGATGTATGTGGCAAATTTTATTTCCGGCATTGGAAGTACTAAAAACAAAATCTATTTCCACTTCTTTGTGATGTATTAATAATCTTATTAATTCTCCAGCTGTATAGCCAGCACCACCTATAACTCCAACTTTAATCATGATTTACAGTGTTTTGAAAGATTTTAGTTTGATTTCCATATATGTTTATGAATCCTTTTGCATCTTCAGCAGTCCAAGCATTATTCATTTCGCCATAACTTCCAAATTTTGATTGTAATAAATCGTTTTGAGAAGTAATTCCATCCAGAGAAAAATGATATGGTTTTAAAGTAATAAATACTTCACCTGTAACATGTTTTTGACTGCTACTTAATAAGGCTTCTAAATCTCTCATAACAGGATCTAAGTATAATCCTTCATGAAGATGTGTTCCATACCAATTCGCGATATAATCTTTATGTTGTAATTGCCATTTTGTTAGCACGTGTTTTTCTAATAAATGATGTGCTTTTATAAGTACTAATGCTCCAGGAGCTTCAAAACCAACTCTACCTTTTATTCCAAGAATAGTATCTCCAACATGAATATCTCTACCAATTGCGAATTTAGAAGCGAGTTTATTTAGTTCTTCAATAATTGTTGATGGATTTCCTTCTTTATCATTTATAGCAATTGGCTCTCCATTCTTAAACTTTATTGAAATGGATTGTTCGGTTTTAGTTTCTAGTTGAGATGGAAAAGCTTCATTTGGTAAAGGTAGGTGAGAGGTTAAGGTTTCATCTCCACCAACACTAGTTCCCCATAAACCTTTATTAATAGAATATTTTGCTTTTTCCCATTTCATGTCAACACCATGACTTTTTAAGTATTCAATTTCTGCTTGTCTACTTAATTTTTGATCTCTAATTGGTGTAATGATTTCAATTTCTGGAGCCAGTGTATTAAAAATTAAATCGAATCTAACTTGATCATTTCCTGCACCCGTACTTCCATGAGCAATATATTGAGCTCCAATACTTTTTGCATAATTGATGATTTCAATCGCTTGAATGATTCTTTCAGCACTTACAGATAAAGGGTAGGTGTTGTTTTTTAGAACATTACCAAAGATTAAATATTTAATTACTTTCTCGTAGTAATTATCAATGGCATTTATGTTTTTATAGGTTTTCACACCTAATTCATAAGCTTTATTTTCTATGTTTTGTATTTCGTTTTGAGTAAACCCTCCTGTATTTACACTAACCGCATGCACTTCAAAGTTTTTATCTTTTGATAAATGAACAGCGCAATATGAGGTATCTAATCCTCCACTATATGCTAATACTAATTTTTTCATTTTTTCTCTTTTTTTAAGAATAAATGTTGTTTTATGCTTTTCAACCTTGTGAATGTTTTTTCTTTAATTCTTCTTTTAGGCTGACTATTATTTTCTGTAGCTGGATCATATAACATTCCAGTACATAAACACATTTTTTGATTCGTTCTTTGTAAAACATCGTAATTCACACAAGTTTTGCATCCATTCCAAAAGGTTTCATCTGTTGTAAGTTCTGAGAAGGTAACGGGTTTGTAACCTAAATTGCTATTCAGTTTCATCACAGCTAATCCTGTTGTGATACTAAATATTTTTGCTTCTGGGAATTTCATCCTAGAATGATCAAAAATCTTTTGTTTGATTTTCTTAGATAAACCGTGACCTCTATAATTCGGATGAACAATTAATCCAGAATTGGCTACAAATTTTCCATGACTCCAAGATTCGATATAACAAAATCCGGCAAAGGTTTTATCATCTAAAGCGATGACAGCATTTCCTTCTTTCATTTTCGAAATAACATACTCTGGTTTTCTTTTGGCAATACCGGTTCCTCTGATTTTAGCGGCATTTTCAATAGTTTCGCAGATTTCCTGTGCATAAACACTATGTGAAATATCGGCAATAATGATTTCCATTATTTTGATGTTTTATTATTTTGTTTGTCTTAATTGTGTGTTTGAAAGAGAACCGGACTCACCTAAGTTCTAATAGTAGAATTGCCCTTACGGGCGCGGGAAAAAGCGTCGTACAACAATGCGGTTATCTGTTGTGATAACTTCTAAAGGTAAAATGTAAAATGTTGTTGTAAAATGCATAATAGGATTAATAAGATGGTTCAAATATTACTTGATTCTTGAGCAAGAATGACTAGCTACGTCGCGCGGGGCGGCGTCGGCGAATGTAAATTTGATTTGTCTTATTGTTTGAATGCATGGGTCAAATGTATAAAAAAATTGGATACACAAAACTTTATTTTGAAAAAAATACAGTTCGTCATGAAAAAATTACAACTCGGTAATGTTTAGTTTTAAAATAAACAATGTGTATGCACCTTTGTAGTGTAATTAATCTTAAAAACAACACATTATGAAAATTTTAGTCACATTAACTCTAGCATTAACAACATTGTTTACGAACGTAATGCAAGACACAAAAACTATTACAGTAACTATTTCAAATGCAACTTCTGATAAAGGAATAATTAAATTTGGTTTGCATAATAAAGAAACATTTATGGTGAAAAACCCTCTTCAAGTCGCAGAAAGTAAAATTGAAAACGGTAAGTGTAAAATCGTATTTAAAAATGTTCCAGTAGGAGAGTATGCAATTACTTGTTTTCATGATAAAAATGAAAATGGTAAAATGGATTTTCAACCAAATGGAATGCCTATGGAAGCTTATGGAGCATCAAACAATGTCATGAACTTTGGGCCTCCAAGATATGATGATGCAAAATTTACAGTTTCTGATAAAGATGTATCTTTAGATATTAGATTATAATAGAATTTTAAAGCTGGAATATGAGTATAGCAAGTTACTTTAGAAGTGAGTTTAAAAAAGACTTAATTGTTTGTTTAAAAATGACTGTATTTTTTGGGGTTTTATTCACTCTAATTAACAGACAGTTTAGTGTAAGAGGAGCAAGTATAGTCTTTTTGTTTTCAGCTTTATACTCTTTTATTCTGGGTTTAGGTAATGGTGTTATAAATGAATTTTTAAATGGAAAATGGGATTGGGTCAAACAAACAAATAGTAGAGTTTGGGCAGGAATTATAGCAACAGTAATTTATACAACTTTAGGAGTTTTCTTAATTCATTATATCCAGTATGTCTTAGTTTTTAATAATGATTTTAATGTTTTATTCAGTGATAGACTATTATTTGCTCACTTATTCGCGATAGTTCTTTCTCTTGGTGTTGCAGCGTTTTTCCATGCGAAAAGTTTCATGAATGAATGGAAAAAAACATTGAATCAGGAAACAACACAACAACAAATTGTAGCAAAAACTGAGACGGCAAAGTTTGAAACATTAAAGAGCCAAATTGATCCACATTTCTTATTCAATAGTTTGAATGTATTGACTTCCTTAATTGGAGAGAATCCAATGCAAGCTGAGAAATTTACAACCAAACTATCAAAAGTTTACAGATATGTGTTAGAACAAAGAAATAAAGAGTTAATTCCTATTTCTGAGGAATTAAAATTTGCAAAAACATACATGGAATTATTACAAATGCGTTTTGAAGATGCATTAGAATTTGAGCTTCCTAAAGAGGTAAGTAATCCAGATTTAAAAATAGTTCCGTTATCGTTGCAGTTATTACTTGAAAACGCGGTAAAACACAACGTAGTTTCAAGTTCAAAACCTTTGAAGATTTCAATATTTGAAGATCGAGGATATTTAAAAATTCAAAACAATGTCAACCCAAAAGAAGCTATTGGTAAGAAAAGCACCAAGGTTGGATTACAAAACATTGCTGATAGATACGGTTTGATTTCTGAGGAAGAGGTGCATATTGAAAATAATAACAAAACATTTACAGTGAGTTTACCACTGTTACTTAAAACAAACAATACAATGAAAATTATAGACGATTTTGAAAATAGCAGATATATTAAAGCAGTTGAGAAAGTAGAAAAGATGAAAGAGTTTTATCAAAACTTAATTACCTACTTGATATTTATTCCAATATTTATCTTTATCAACTTACGTTTTTCACCACAATTTCACTGGTTTTATTTTCCAATTATTGGATGGGGAATCGGAGTTTTATTTCACGGATTAGAAGCTTATAATTATAGTTTATTCTTAGGAAGAGACTGGGAAGAAAGGAAGATTAAAGAATTAATGAGAAAAGATAAATTCTAGTGATGAGAAGTGAAGAAGATGAGTTGAGATATATTAAAGCTCAAAAAAAAGTAAAGAAAATCAAAGACTTTTATAGTCACCTATTGGTTTACGTGGTGATTATTCCAGTAATCATAGGAATCAACTTAAAGTTTACACCTAATTATCACTGGTTTTGGTTTTCAATGATTGGATGGGGAGTAGGCTTAGCACTACATGCACTTCAAACTTTTGAAGGATATAAAATCTTTTTAGGTAAAGATTGGGAAGAGAAGAAAATTAAAGAATTAATGGAACAAGATTATAGAAATGGAAAATAAATACATAGCAGAACAAAAATATTTAAAAGCAAAAAAGAAAGTAAAAGAAATTAAAGGTTTTTACATTCACTTAACACTATTTCTTTTAAATACTCCGATAATTATTGCGGTAAACTTACTTACATCGCCACAGTTTCAATGGTTTTGGTTTTCCGTGTTAGGATGGGGAGCAGCAGTTGGTATTCATGCATTTTTAGCTTTTAATGAAAATCTTTTAGGGAAAGACTGGGAAGAAAAGAAGATTCGTGAATTAATGAATAAAAACAATTAATTATGGACCGAAATTATATAGAAGAGCAGCGCTATTTGAAAGCAAAAAAAAGAGTGAAAGATATTAAAGGGTTTTATGGACATTTAGCTTCTTACGTTGGAGTAAATATCTTTTTAACAGCAATAATTGTTTTCGGAATGATGAACGATGGAAAGAATTTCGTGGATTCAATTACTCATTTTGGAGCTTATTCTACCTGGTTGTTTTGGGGAATTGGAGTATTTTTTCACTGGTTAGGAGTTTTTGGTTTTGGAAATGTAATTTCAAAGGACTGGGAAGAAAGAAAAATCAGAGAATTGATGGAAAAGGATAATAGAAGAGATCAAAAATTACTAAAGAAATAAATTATGTTTACGGAAAACTATAAAGAAGAAACACAGTATTTGCTTGCAAAGAAGCGAGTAGAAGATCTTAAGAAGTTTTATAAACACGTAACTGTTTATGTGGCTATTAATTTGGTGATATCAATTTTAAAGATTTCTAGAAATCTCTCAAACGGAGAAACTTTGGAAGAAGCAATATATGATTTTAATACGTATGCAGTTTGGTTGTTTTGGGGGATTGCAATTATAATTCAAGCCTTTAAATTATTTGGATTGAATTTTATTCTTGGAAAAGATTGGGAGGAAAGACAAATTGAAAAACATATAAATAAAAACAGATAAAATTTTATAGTTTTAACCAAAGCTTACTACAAAACAGATTATAATGAACGTACTTATTATTGAAGACGAGAAGCCAGCAGCAAGAAGATTAAATAGAATGTTAAATCAACTTGATATTGAGGTGAATACTATGTTGCATTCTGTTGAGGAAGCATTAAATTGGTTCGAATCGAATGAACATCCAGATTTGATTTTCTTGGATATTCAATTATCCGACGGATTGTCCTTCGAGATTTTTGAAGAAATTCCAGTAAAATCTGCAATTATTTTTACAACTGCTTATGATGAGTATGCGCTAAAAGCTTTTAAACTTAATTCTATTGATTATTTATTAAAACCGATTGATGACGATGAGTTAAAAGTTGCGGTTGATAAATATAAGGAACAACAGCCTGCAGAAAGCAGTTTACAAGTAAATATTGACGAAATTCGTAAGCTTTTAATAAATCCGATTGATAGAAAGTATAAGAAACGTTTTACTATAAAAATCGGGCAACATATTAAAATCATACACACCGATAATATTGAGTGTTTGTATTCGGAAAATAAATCTACCTACATTCATACAAATGAAAATAGAAACTACCTTATTGATCATTCTTTAGAACATTGGCATGAACAATTAAACCCAGAATTATTTTTCAGGGTAAATAGAACGTACATCGTACACATTAATGCTATTAAAGATATTATTGCATACAGCAATTCAAGATTAAAGTTAGTACTTCACTCTTACGATGAGCAAGAAATTATAGTTAGTAGAGAGCGTGTAAAAGATTTTAAAAATTGGATAGATTAATCCAATTTCGATTGCCTTAAAGAAAGCAACCCGAAAATAGGTCCGATTGCTAGAACCATAAAAATATACTCTTTTTGAATAAAGTTGGATAGCAAGTTAAGTGTTTGTAAACTTACAATAGTTAATGAGAAACCAATGCAATTCACAATTGTCAAGGCAGTTCCTTTAATTTCTGAGTCTGCATTTTTTGCAACTAATGTAGAAAATAGGGGAGAGTCCATAATAACAGTAAATCCCCAAATCAATAAAAAGACTAGAAATCCAACTTTTCCAATTAAGAATAACGAAGGAGATAAAAGACAACACAGTCCTGATATACTCAAAGCAATAATGGCTATTTTTTTTGGTTTCCATTTCAAAGAAAGGAATCCAGCACTCACACAAGCAACACTACCAATTGCTATAATAATAAATGACCACATAGATACATTTAGAGGAATATCCTGATTCAAGTCATTGTAAGTTCTTAGTAAAACAGGAACAAATGTCCAGAATGTGTATAATTCCCACATATGCCCAAAGTATCCAAAGGCAGCAGATCTGAATTGTTTCTTTTTAAAAACATCTATAACAGCTCCTAATTGGAGTTTTGAGCTCTTCTTTCTGTATGGACCATCTGGAACAAGAATTAAAATGGCTCCACCACCTAAAACAGCTAAAATGGATGTTCCCGCAATTACTGGTTCCCATGAAAAGGAAGCTTTTAAAACAGCTAATAGATGCGGAAATGCTGTTCCCAATACTAAAGCTCCAACTAAAAAACCTAAAGATTTACCTAATTGTTTATCGAAATGATCAGCAGCTATTTTCATTCCAATTGGATAAATACCTGCAAGGAAAAAACCAGTAAAGAATCTTAAAATACTAAGACTGAAAAAAGTATTCGTTCTAGCCATTATTCCAAGATTACAAAGTGCGCCTATTAAAGCTGAAAAGAAAAATACTTTCGAAGGAGAAAAACGATCTGCTATATTAAATAAAGCGAATAATAAAGTTCCTCCTATAAAGCCAAGTTGTATTGCCGAAGTTAAGTTAGCCAAAGAATTTTCAGACAGTCTAAATTCATTTATTAAATCACTCATTACTGCATTACTAGCAAACCAAAGCGATGTGCATAGAAACTGTGCAGTAACTATTATTATTAAATAAAAAGTCTTTCTTTTCAATGTATGTCTTTTAGGGAATAACTTACATTATTAAAGATAATAAGCTTTTCTCTAATATGCATTACAAACTTCAGATTTTTTAAGCTTTTTGCTGTAAAAAAGGTTAATTATCTAGTATTTAGGATTAAAAATAGAAACTTGTGATAATTCTAATGTCATAATAATTCATCATTAATGTTTCTAAAAAAAATTTTAAATCATGGATTGTTATGATTTTATGGAATACTGAATATATATGATTTAGATGAAAGCATGATACTTTTTGTAAATAATGATAAAAACTTATAATTGAAATAAGTTTTATTAATGGAATACACAGTGGCTTTCAGATGAATTTTTCGTAAATTAAGTCCATAATTTAAAAAGAGAATGTTATGAAAATTTTATTATCAAGTTTTTTTGCACTAGGAATGATTATTTCCCCAGTAAAAGAGGAAATTTTAAAAGAATCTAAAGAAGTTTCTATTAAAACAATAGCCTTTAAAAGAGGTACAATTGCTAATACTAAAATATCCTATCATATTGCATCAGTTAATAGGGGGCGATATGCCAAAATTGAATTTATCAATGATTATGATCAACCAGTTCTATTAGAAGGAATTGTTGATGGTGTGTTAATTGAAGGAAAGAAAGATTATAAAATTAAAATAAAACCAAATAGTAGAAAATCTTTTCTCATCAGATATATTGAAATGCAGCGATTTCCAGCAACATGCAGCAGTTGGGTACTAGATTCAAATTGTATCGATTCAAAAAGAGAGGTTTTGTTAAATTATAACAGATTTGATACAAGTTTAATTCATGTATTTAATCATAAGCTCGAAATTATAGAAGATAAGAACAAGAAAGAATTAGAAGGAAAAGTTGGAAGAACAATTCTTAGATAAACAAAAAGGACCATTTTGAAAATGGTCCTTTTTTATTCTAATTATTTCTTGATTTAATAAAATCTGTAATTAAGTAACTTATAAATTTCCCAACTTGAGTTGTAGCTGTTTTTTCATTTGAAACAGATGGAGCTCCTTCACAAATATGTAAGTAAGACGCATTTTCATGTTTGCCAAAGTAATTTACAAACTGTCTTGTTTGTTGCGGAGTAAATCCACTCGGAGTCATAGCACTACTTGGAAAGTATTGGATGCAATCTAAATCTATTTCAATACCAAATGATTTTTCAGAAACAAAATTCAAAGCTCGTTGTAGTTCATTATTGAAAGATGTAGTTTGATACACTTCCATTTCTTCGTACATGTTATACTCTATATTTAAATGGTCATGAATGTATTCAAATATATATTGTGGAGTATAATTTTCATGTAAACCAAACATAAAGTACTTATCAAGAAAGCCATTTTTTAAAGCATATGAAAATCCATTTCCACTATGTCGTTCTTCTAACTTTCTTAAATCAGTATGAGCATCAAGATTCACCACATTGATGGCATCTTTTTTTGCTTCAGACAAGCCTTTTAAATTTCCATAAGCATTGTTATGTCCACCACCGATAATAATTGGTGTTTTTCCGCTTGAAGAAATTATTCTAATCCATTTCGAAAGTTCAGTATCTATGGCTTCAACAAGTTCGTTCCCTTTTTTTCGATCAGAAGGATTGAAATTCACAACTTCATCCAAGAAATCTAAATACCCTAGAACCAAGATCTCAGTTCCATTTATAAACTGATTTTGTTGCGTGTTTAGTAAAGCTTTTAAAGCAGGAATAAACGCTGTATGAGCACCAGGATTTCCGTAATTCATTTGTACACCTATATCTTCAGGAACACCAATAATAACGAACTTAGCATTTGAGCTGTTCAATTCATCTTCAATGTTCTTATGATCAGAAATACATTGAACACATTCACCCAACTTTGTTTCCCCGTTTCTAGTGGAAACAAACTCATCTATATTTTCTTGAGAAAATGTTTGTAACATGATTAGATACGTTTTCCGTTAAGATATACAGATTCAATTACATTAGAACCGAAGCTGTATGGTAAATATCCATATGAAGGAATTTCTTTCGTGATAAAGAAATTCGCTTTTTTTCCCTTAGTAATAGAACCAACTTCGTCAGATAAATCCATTGCATAAGCTCCGTTTATAGTTGCTGCGTTAATTGCTTCCTCTGGAGTCATTTTCATTTTTATACAAGCCGTAGAAACTACAAAATTCATATTACCAGAAGGAGTTGAACCAGGATTATAATCCGTTGCTAAAGCTAATGGTAAATCAGCATTAATTATATCTCTAGCAGGAGTATAAGGAATACTTAGAAAGTAAGAACAAGAAGGTAACGCTACAGGCATTGTATCACTTCCTTTTAAAGCTTCAATATCACTTTCAGTCATTATTTCTAAATGATCAACAGATAAAGCTCCTTTAGCAACACTTGCTTGTAAACCTCCAATAGAGGTAAACTGATTCACATGAATTTTTGGAATTAATCCATATTTTTTACCTGCATCAATTACTCTTTCTGTTTGTTCCACTGAAAAATACCCAGTTTCACAAAAAGCATCAATGAAATCAGCCAATTTCTCTTTAGCTATTTCAGGTAGCATTTCATTAATAATTAAATCAATATAGGCTTCTTTATTTTCTTTGTACTCAGATGGAAAGGCATGTGCTCCTAAAAATGTTGCTTTTATGGGTAAAGAAAAAGTTTCTCTTAACTTTCTAATTACGCGAAGTATTTTTAGTTCAGCTTCAACAGTTAAACCATAACCAGATTTAATTTCAACTGCACCAGTTCCTAAACTTATGATTTCTTTTAGTCTTTTACTCGATTGCTCATACAATTCTGCTTCTGAAGTTTCTTGTAGTTTTTTTGCTGAATTTAAAATACCACCACCACGATTGGCAATTTCTTCATATGTCAAACCATTAATTCTATCGACGAATTCTTGTTCTCTATTTCCAGCATAAACAATATGTGTATGACTATCGCACCAAGAAGGAAATACCATTTTTCCTTTACAATCAACAATCATAGCACTTTGATAAGAAGGAATATTGTCCATTGTACCATAATCAGCAATTCTATCATTTTCAATTACTAAAAACGCATTTTTAAGAGTTGGAAGACTCTTCATATCTTCACCAGAGACTTTCTGAATATTACTTTCTCTAACCTGAATTAATTCCTTGATATTTGTCAATATTGTTACCATAAAAGCTTTTTAACTTTGAGTAAAGACAAACTTACATTAAAAAACGAATTATTATGGTATTTTTTCTAGGGATTACAAGTGGTTTCATATTTTTAGTCTTATCACTTTTGCATGTGTATTGGGCTTTTGGAGGAGTTTATGCTTTAGGTGGAGTAATTCCCACAAAATCAAATGAGCGTAAAGTTTTCAAAGCACCACCTTTCTTAACTTTTTTAGTAGCTGTATTTCTATTCTTAGTTGCATTGGTTTATGCAGATTCCGCTGAAGTTTATAAAGTTGCTTTTCTACCGGAGTTTTTAAAAGAATTTGGCCTAATTATTTTTGCTTCAATTTTTATCATTAGGGCGATAGGTGATTTTAAATATGTGGGTTTCTTTAAAAAAATAAAAGGAACACAATTCGCAAAGAATGATTCAAAGTATTTTTCCCCTTTATGCGTATTTCTAGGAATAGCTGGAATTTTAATTGTAATCTTGGGAAATTGATTAATTTAGTTGTAACAAATATTTTTAAATGATACCAACTACAGAATACGTACCGTACTACACACCATTTATTTCATTATTGCCAGAAGAAAATTCAATTATTGAGAATTTAGAAGCAGCACAAACTGATTTTGAAAATACACTTAGAAACATTTCAAAAGAAAAAGAGAACTTTGCTTATGCTGAGGGAAAATGGACTATAAAAGAACTTATTCAGCATATTATAGATACCGAACGTGTTTTTTGTTATCGTGCATTGAGTTTTGCAAGAAATGATCAACAAGATTTACCTGGATTCGATCAAGACTTATTTGTTGTGAATTCTGTTGCTCAGCAAAGAGATTATAACGAATTGTTAGATGAAATTGTTGTTTTGAGAAAAGGAACTATTCAATTATTCAAAAGTTTTACTCCTGAGGATTTATTAAAAATAGGAACTGGTTCTGGAAATAAGATTTCTGTGAGAGCTTTAGGAATGGTTATGGCTGGTCATCAACAACACCATTTAAACGTTATAAAAGAGCGTTATTTATAGTTCAAATTCAAGAATTTTAATGTTAAGAAAGCAGAACTTAATTAATTTAAAAACGGAAAAGGAAGGAATTAAAGTATTGAAAGAAGCTATCCCTTCTTTTTTCGTTCCTTCAAAAAGTGAAAAGGAAATTATTTACGAAAAATTAAATATTGATTTTAAAAAATATTCGAGGAGCGTAGATGGGATAATTTTAAACGTAGATACAATTTCAGATATTCTAAATGAAAACGATGTTATTTTGGTTGAAATAAAATCTACTAAAGCAAAAAACATAAAGAAATTGCCTTACGGAGTTTTCTTCGGTATAACAAAAAATGAAGAAGATCTTTTCAAATCCTTAAATAATTATAGACTGTGTATAGTTCATACATTGAGTAAAGAATATATTTTTTTGAATTTTACCGAGTATGAATCTTTAATAAAGAATAAAAGAATTCAATATCAGGTTAATTTTAAAAAAGAAATAGAATCTTAAAATAACTCAACAGCATAATGCTGCTTAAATTCATTATTTACAGGTAATTCAATAATTCCGTCTTTAGTGGTGAAATCTTGATTTGTAGTTTCTAAATCAGCTGCTCCCATCCAAGGCTCAAAACAAATAAACGGTGCATCTTTTTTTGTCCAAAAAGCAAAGTATTCCCAGTTTGAGGAATGAAAGTTAATTCCATGCTTATGTTTTGAAGATTGTAATGAAATTATATTTGATTTGATATTCTTGTAGATTAAAGCATCATCTTCAAATAAAGCGTAGTCAAGAGAAAGTTGAGTAGATAATTCTGCAGATACGGGCTTTTCTATTCGTAATCCATTTTTTTTGTTCAATGAATATTGAAGAGGTTTTTCTTCATGTTGAAATGTTATATAATAATCAGAAAATGAAGTATCATTTACTAATGGACATTTAAACGCAGGATGCGCTCCGATTGAAAAGAATATAGGCTGGTTATCAACATTTATAACTTGATAGGTTATTTTCAAAATATTTTCCTTCAATTCATAGGCAATTTGTAGCTTAAATTTATAAGGATATATTTCTAAGGTTCTTTCAGAATAAGATAATTCAAACAAAACCTTATTCTCTGACTGAGAAATAATTACAAATTCGTTATCGCGAGCAAATCCATGTTGTTGTAAGTTATATTCTTTATCTGCAACATAATAGGTATGATTTTTTAATTTTCCAACAATAGGGAATAGAATAGGAGCGTGGCGTTTCCAGAACTTAGGATCTCCATGCCATAGATAATCTAATTGAGTTTCTTTTGAATAGAGTTTAGTTAATTCTGCTCCAAATAAGGCTATATTCGCCTTAATTTTATCATTTTCTAATACAATCATTTCTTTTTATTTGAAATAAAAAATCCTTACCAACAAGGTAAGGATTATAAATTTTAATATTCGATTTTATCGTCTTTTTCTGACCACTTTTGAAATGGCTCTAATGCGATGTCTCTTCCTACTTGTTCAAAAGGAATACTTCTTTTTTCATAAGGCAAAGGAATCTCTTTATAAATGAATTCATCATCAAATCCAATATTTGCAGCATCCACTTGATTGCTTCCATAATAAACTTTATCTGGTCTTGCCCAATAAATTGCTCCTAAACACATCGGACATGGTTCACAAGAAGTATACACAATACAACCATCCAATTGAAAAGTTCCTAAATTTTTACAAGCATCTCTAATAGCAGTTACTTCTGCATGTGCTGTAGGATCATTTGTTGAGGTAACTTTATTATTTCCGCGACCAACAATTTCTCCGTCTTTAACAATAATACATCCAAACGGACCACCTTCATTGTTTTGCATTCCTCTTAAAGCAGCTTTTACTGCTTCGCTCATATATTCTTCGTGTGTATTCATGTTTTTATTTTAAAGAAAAAAGGGCAACAAAAATAGTAGATTTTACAATACGAAAGCATTTTCAAGCCTTCTTTTCCAAAAAATAGAATTATTCCAACGTGTTTCTGCTCCGTAAAAAAGGTTCTTATGCTTTAAATAATGCGCCCAAACGGATTCTATTTGTGAAGTATATTGTTTTGAAAATTGATTCATTTTTTCAGAATCGGATAAATCCGAAAGTTGGTATGTTTTCAATAATTCAGAAACTTGCATAGCATTAGCCATAGCATTAAACATTCCTTGAGAAGATAACGGATCAAAACTCAAAGCAGCATCACCTAATGCTAACCATTGTTGACCAACTACTGTATTTAGTTTTGTAGAATTAGCACTTACCACACCATGGAAGTCAACTCCGTCAGTATGATGTTCTACTAGTTTATTTATAGTACTGTTCTTTCGTAAAAGCTGTAAGAATGAGGTAAAGTTTTTGAATACTTTTTTGTCAAATATATCTGAATCTGTTTGATAAGAAATTACCCGTTTGTTTTCGGGTAAAACTGCAGAATACCACCAACCAAATTCATCACTTATAATAGAGCTCATGGTGTTTTTTGATATGTTTGGTACCGTTAACCAACAAGATATTAAAGAATCAAAATGTGTTCTTTTTATACCTAAACTTCTAGCAAAATGAGAATTTCTGCCTGTAGCATCTAAAACAAAGTTAGTATCAATAGTAATTGATGTCCTGTTTTTAGGATTATCCTTTTTACTAATAACCTTCCATTTTTGGTTAGAATAATCACTGCTGAATAATCGATATCCCCAAAATCCTTTTACACCTTTTTCTAAAGCCTTTTCTCTTAGAAATAAACCTAATTTTTTGCGATTAACACTTTTTGATAATCCATCCG
Source organism: Tenacibaculum sp. (assembly GCA_022448525.1). Taxonomy (GTDB): domain Bacteria; phylum Bacteroidota; class Bacteroidia; order Flavobacteriales; family Flavobacteriaceae; genus Polaribacter. The sequence continues at coordinate 641,275 of JAKVCX010000004.1, read as the reverse complement.
GGTTTTTCAAATGATCAAGTATTTGTAATTGATCACTTCCCCAGTAGGATTGCATTCCTAAATTATTTAGAAATAAGTTTTCATATTGATCATCATTTAAAGATAATCCAAGAGCATTAAAAACACGTTGTGTAGCTGGAGCCAAAGATTCTCCAACTTTATCTTCGGGTTCTTCTAGTTTATCTATTAAGGTTACATTATAGGTTTCAGATAAAGAAATGGCAGCAATGCAACCCGCAATGCCGCCACCTATAATTAATATTTCTGTATTATGATTTGTATTCATAGTACAATAGCTCATTATTTTGGAATAAATTTAGAGAAACGCGTCATTTTCTCAGGAATACCAACTTCTGTTTTCTTAAGAGGTATATCTTGAAGAGACTTATTCTTGGTTTTATTAATTCCATGTAATTTCGAAGCTAATAAATTTACTGTATGAATCACATTTGGAGTAGGTGCATAATCTTTAGTCAATTCATCTTCAACTAGAGTTAATAATTCTCCTTTAGCTCCTTCCAGTAAAAGTTCTTCGTTTAATAAATCTTTATGAGATAACTTTTCAACTGCAGATAATAATAATCTTTTGGTTTCAGTATTTAACGTATCAACATCCAAGGTTATGGCTAAATCATCTAAAGTAGCTCTAAGTAAAGCTTGTTCTTGCTCTGGAGTAGGCGTAATTCCAACTTGCATTTCTTTTGGGAAATTAGGATCGTTTAAAACTCCAGGTCGTTTTTGTACAACAGCAAGTTTATCAAAATACTTAATCATACTATTAATTTGATTCGTATAATTTGGAGTTGCGCCATCTAATGGAAGATCACTTAGCCAATCGGCTCTATCAGCAAAAGCTTCCATACGAGTTTCTTCAGCTAAGCTTTTATCTACGGTTTGATCGTATCGTTTTTCATCTAAAATATTATTAGGGACTCTAGCTGGCCAAAATGTTGGTAAATATGGATCATAAGTTGTAGTATATCCATCTCTACAACTGGCAGTATCCGTTTGCCATGGAATTGCCATCCAACGTGTGATTCCACCAGCAACTTGTCCTCCTAATATTGGACCTTTTGCCAAGGTTAATGTATCACTATTCATTGTTGGTCCGTAATAAACATTATTTACTGGAGGAGTAGCTTTTGCGTGTTTTACTCTAAAAGGAGCCATGTACATTCCAGAAGAACGCATAGGCCAAGTCATTTCACATCCAGGATGGAATGCATCCGCTAAACAAAAATCCATTGCAGCTTTAGTAAGCATATCTGGTTGTTCATGAACAGGTAAATCATCAATGTTTTTTTGTTGTTCATGAAACGGACAACCTTCTGTATCCATATAATCAGCATCAAAATCTCCAGTTACCCATTGATCTAGAAACTCTAATTGTAATTCTGATAAAGTAGCATGTTGGCGCACAGATCCTGTTGAAGGAATACTAATTGCATCTCCATATAACCAAGGCCATAATTGAGGAGCTTCAGCACCAGTAACATCAATTCTTCTAAAATTATTAGAAATAGTTCTTCTCATTTCTAAAAAAGCCGGAGAAGGATTACCTAGTTTCTTGATCCATTGTTTAGAAGTGTAATTGAATTGTCCTCCCCAACCAAAAGCTCCAGCGAATCCAGCATTTACCCATTGTAAATCTGTCATACGTTGAAATATTGGTAATATATCTTTTGTAAAAGAAGGACGTTGTGGTCTTGTTAACATTCCAGATTTTACAGCAACACTTCTCATCAAATCCCACATTGTTCTTACCGATTTTTGCATTGGAGCATAATCAGGCGGAGCACAAACAACCCAAGCAGGAACAACCTTTAATTTTGTTCCATTATATTCAACTTCGGCAGTAATTGGTCCGTCAGATGTATCATCATACCATCCTTCATTATTGGCAAAAGTAATTGCGATATCACCGTCTATGTTTTCAGATTTTCCATGACCTCCTAACATGATTAATCTTCCTTTTTCGTCAGTTCTCATTTCACCTAAATACACTTTTTTAGATAAAAACTCACCTTCGAATATGGGGCCATCTTGAATATTTGTTCCAGAAATAGATTGTGCACCACCGTCAATTAATAAGGTTTCACGATTTGGAACATTTATATTTCTTAAAAATGAAGGAGGAGCATCAGCAGCTTCAGGTATATCTAATGCCAATTGGAATTGATACCAAGAAGCTTTTTGATTTGCTAAATGTGAATACCATGTGATATTTGCATTTTCAGCAGTTAATTCTTTTATAGCTTTTCCAGCAGCATTAAAGCCATAAATTCTAAATTGTGCTGCTTGTCTTTTTAAAGCTCCTAATTCATCTCTATAAGCATAAGGATCTTCTTGTGCAATAGGTTCGTCAGTTAATGGTCCTAGGAAATATTCGTTTTGACTATTTCCAACTCTCATTATTCCTATTGGTGGATAAATTCCAGCAGTTACAATGCAATCATCATTCTCATCAGTATTTCCTTGAAACTCCGGATTTCGCTCTTTTGGCTCTTCTAAAAGTTCTCCATTCGCTTGATGACGAGCTTCTGCACTGGCAGCGTAAACCACTTTTCTAACTTCTGCGATTGATCCTAATGGCTCATGTTGAGATAATGTTCTCCAAATATTAAAAGCTAAATTACTACCGAATTCCGCCTGACCGATGGCAGCGACGTTTTGTTGAGGTAAATGAAGTTTTGCTATACAGATGTATGGACTTTCATCAGTACTCCAAACTACTTGAGCATCATCAATAGGCATTGTTTCAGGATTTGTTCTTAATTGAATTTCAAATCTGAACGTAGCATCACCTTGTAGTAACCGTTTTTCAAGATCGATTTTTAAGTAATCATTTTCATTAAAAGGAGTTCCTTTATATGTATTTTCCGGAACTAAACGATATTTTACGATTTGGTTATCACCTAATTTAAAAGGAAGTATCGCCCAATAACTTGCACTTAAAACACTTGCTTCTTCTTTAGTCATTGCTTGTAGAATTGCAGCAAGCTCTGGATGTTTTTCAATATAAGAATCATAATCTCTATTAATTACACCGGCTGTTGTGAAACTACACATTTGTTGGGCGTCTCTTGCGAAAAAACGATCAATATTTTGCATGATGAAATCCGCATTTGTTCCACCATCTAAAATATTTTCCCCATCCACTCCAAAAAGTTTAAGTCCAACACCCAAAGTAGAATGTAAATCTGGTGAAGTAGGAGTAGTGTCACTTGAAAATCGAACAGCACATTCGTAAGAATCTCCAGCAAATATTCCTAGTTTGAAGCGTTCTTCAATATCTTTATTAACAACAAAATTACCATAAGCAATTCCATGTTGTTTTCTAAAAACAGCTCTTTCTGCAGGTTTTTGTCCTCGTTCAATTCGTGTTTTTTGTCCCATTTCAACAAACATCTCTTTTAGACGTTGTGTTACAATTTCAATATCACCATCACAGTTCCAACATGATGTTGATTTATCATTTTTAGAATTTTCCATTGATTTTGGAGTTTAAAGTTTTGAGATTAATTAGTCTTAAAAGTAAATTTTAAAAGGTGATTTTTATAAGGAATTATCCCCAAACGTATCCATTTTAGTAATGGGTGTCTCCTTTTTAGGATTTAATGTAAATCATGATTAGTAAAGCTTATATTATTTAACATTTAGGTGCCTTTTTAATACTTTTTTTTAACAGTTTTATAAGACTTTGATTTGGGTTGTTTTGTAGATTCGCCGGTTAACGACAAAGAGTTAATTGTCTACAAGATTATGATAAAATAGTAAGTGAGTGTCCTATAGTAATCATGATTTTTAAGAGATGTTTTCTCTAGTTATTACTAACCAATTATTATCTGAAAATGAAAACAATAATATTCACGATTATATCGTGTTTTTTCTCATTTACACTCATAGCTCAAACTATTAAAGGAAAGGTTGTAAATAATCAAAATCAACCACTTCAAGAAGTAAACATTTTAAATAAAAAAACAGATAAGCATTCCCATTCTGATGAATTTGGGAATTTTATGCTTGAAAACGTTTCCGTAGGTGACACGTTGTATTTTTCTCATATAGGCTTTGAAAGCAGATCATATGTTGTAAAAAGCTTGACGGAAGAATTAGTGATTAAGTTAAAGTTGAAATCAATTGCTCTTGAAGAAGTAGTATTAGCACCAAGAGTAGATATTTTAAATTTAATAACAGATATAGATATTCAAACAAATCCTGTCAATTCTTCACAGGATATTTTAAACAAAGTTCCAGGTTTATTTATCGGTCAACATGCAGGTGGAGGTAAAGCTGAACAGATTTTTTTACGTGGTTTTGATATAGACCATGGAACGGATATTAATCTTTCTGTAGATGGTTTACCTGTAAATATGGTTTCTCATGCGCATGGACAAGGATATTCTGATTTACATTTTGTAATTCCTGAAACTGTTGATAAAATTGATTTTGGAAAAGGATCATATTATGAAGACAAAGGAAATTTTGCAACAGCAGGTTATGTACAATTTCAAACCAAGGAAAGATTAGACAAAAGCTCTATTAAACTAGAAGGAGGGCAATTTGATACGTTTCGTTTGTTAGGAATGTTTAATGTGCTAAATGAGGCTAAGCATAACGCATATATTTCTACAGAATATTTAGCTACAGATGGGGCTTTTGAAAGTCCTCAGAATTTTAGTAGAATAAACGTTTTTGGAAAGTATACTGGGTATTTAAACCCAACGGATAAATTAGGAGTTACTCTATCTCACTTTACGAGTAAATGGGATGCTTCAGGACAGATTCCGCAAAGAGCAGTTGACAGTGGGTTAATTACCCGCTTTGGAGCAATTGATGATACTGAAGGAGGAAATACATCAAGAAGTAATATCTTAATTAATTACGATAAAATGATAAGCGATTCTGAAACGTTGAAGAGTTTTGGATACATCAGTAAATATGATTTTGAGTTATTCTCTAATTTCACCTTTTTCCTTGAAGATCCTGTAAATGGAGATCAAATAAAACAAAAGGAGGATCGAACAATTTTTGGAGTTTCGAGTGAATATAAAAAAGTGTTTTCGGGAGATAAATTTAATGGATATTGGAATGCGGGAATTAGTTTAAGAAATGACAGAAGTTTCAGTAACGAATTATCTAGAACATTGAATCGTCGTCAAACACTTCAGAGAATACAATTTGGAGATATTAACGAAACAAACTTAGGTGGTTTTATTGGTTCTACTATAGAATTTGGTAAATGGACATTTAATCCATCTGTTCGATTAGACTATTTTAATTTCCAATATAACGATGCCTTGCAAACACAATATGAAACTCAGAAAGAATCAAAAGCAATCGTTAGTCCTAAGTTTAATGTTATTTATGATTATTCAGATAATTTACAATTTTATGTAAAAACGGGTAAAGGATTTCATTCAAATGATACTAGGGTAGTAGTAGCTGAAGAAGGTAGAGAAATTTTACCGGCAACTTATGGTTTTGATACTGGTTTAGTGTGGAAACCAACATCGAAAATGTTTTTCAATTTAGCATACTGGTATTTATATGTAGAGCAAGAATTTGTTTATGTTGGAGATGCTGGAATTGTAGAACCAAGTGGAGAAACAAGACGTCAAGGAATTGATGTAAGTTATCGTTATCAGCCATTATCGTGGCTATATTGGAGCGTTGATGCGAATTATACAAAAGCAAGATCAATTAATGATCCTGAAGGACAAAATTTTATTCCATTAGCTCCAGATTTTACTTTAGTTAGTGGATTAAACATAAACTTTAAAGATGGATTCTACGGAGGAATAAATGTTCGTCATATTGATGATCGTCCGGCAAGTGAAGACAATTCTATTGTTGCTGAAGGTTATACTGTTGCAGATTTAAATATGGGTTACCGTTGGAAAGATGTAAGTTTTGGAGTTCAAGTTCAGAATTTATTTGATGTAGATTGGAATGAAACTCAATTCGCAACGGAATCGAGATTACAGAATGAAGTAAATCCTGTAGAAGAGATTCATTTTACGCCAGGAACACCGTTTTTCTTAAAAGCTTCAATTCAATATAATTTTTAAGAACTAAGGATTACATAATTAAAAAATCTCTCTAAAGAACTTAATTATGATTCTTCAAGAGAGATTTTTTAGTTAATAATTATTCATTAATGCATAGATGTAAATACTCCGAGACTAGCTTTATAACCATGAAAACTTAACCATTACTTTACTCTAACCTATAAATCAATAAAGTTTCGTCTCAGAGAAATTTACTCTAATTGAATATATCAATCACGTTACCATAACTTTATATTCTAATAGCAACCCTTCAATTGCATTTTGTTAAATATTAATTACCAATTTGTTATTTTAAATTTTATTAGCCTGAGTTCGATTTTAGTTAGATAAAAATCCTTACAAGTATCAATCCCCTAATCAATTACTGGATTTTATTTTCTAGTTATAGTTAATTTTATCGAACTCAGGTCTGAACAAAAAATTATATTATATCCATTTGTTTATAGTACGTTTGAATTGTTTTTTACCCAACCTCTTTTTATGAAAAAAATAGATTTTTTTACTTACATCTCATTTGACTCGTATTAACACCTTGTTTGTCAGTGAAATAAGATTGTGTGTTTTTTAAAAAAGAGTTTGATTTTAATTTATTTTGGGTAAGATGAAGGATCAACTTCGTTAAAATGATAGATTAACTTGAAGGTTAGGAGCAAAGCCGCTCGTTTTTCGAAATGTATTCGCAGTAGGATTTTGAAAAATATTCACCGTGTTATCTTGATCATAAACATTTAAGATAGATAAACCAATTACGGTTTTAAAACTCTTAGAAGTATTATAAAAAGTATAAGAAGAAGAAAAATCAAGTTGGTGTGATCCGTCAAAACGATCTGAAAGTGATAAGTTAGAAGTATCAATAGTAGGATCATCAGGATAAATCACAGGCATTCCTGAGAAATAGCGCCAAGAAAGGGCAAATTTCCATCGGTCAATATTTATCAAGTTTGTTAAGTTTAAAATATGACGTTGGTCAAAAAAGGCATCTGAAGTAATGTTTCGAAAAGTCGTTTCAGTTTTACTTAAAGAATAACTAGCCCAAGCTTCAATGTTATTCCATTTCTTTTTTACAAATATATCTGCGCCTATACTTGAAATATTCCCGCGAATATCTTCTATTTTCAATGTTATACCGTTGGATCTTTTCTTGAAAAATTCTAAATCAATTAACCATTCTTTTTGATTCAATACAGCTCCAACCATAAATTGTGTACCTTTTAACGGAGCAATTTCTCTATTAGGTAAAAACCAAAATTGATTGGTAATATTAAAATCATCAAAATCATTTACGAATTTCTTTTGTATAAACTGATTTGAAGTTCCAAAAGAAGATTTGATATATAATTTTTTATTTACCGCGTAACTAGCTGTAAGTCTTGGATTCATAAAGAATTCACCAGTTGGAGCATAGTAATTATTGTGAATTCCTAAATTAATATCTAGTTTGTCGCTCCAGTCTTTGTGTAATGATAGGTAAGTTGAATGAATTGTTGCTTTTTGATCTCTTCTTGCATCCAAGTTATTTTCTTGCTCCAATTCATTACTAGTCAATTCATGGTTAATCACATTATAACCCGCATCTAGTTTTGTATTCGGATTAAACTGATAGCTAGCTTCAGCAATAAAACGTGTATCTGCGATTATGTTTTCGTATTTTATAAAATTATTACGTTGATCTCTATTAAATCCTTCACTAACATTATTAATACGCATATTCGATTTACTAAATCGTAATTCAGTATTGAATTTATCAGAGAACTGTGCTTTCCATTTACCTGTAATTCCCCAGTTGTCTAAGTCTAAATCTATAAAATCAGTTTGATCAGGATTTTGCATTTCTCGAACTTCAGCAAATAAATCATTTTCAATATTTATAAAACTTACCGTTGCAGAATGTCGCTCATTGATCTTATAATTCAGTGCAACGTTCATATCTGAAAAACCAATATCAAGATTTGTAGAACCTACTACATTTTCAATTCGACTACCTTGAAATATTAATGTTGAAATGGTTTCTAACTTAGGAGAATTAAATCCCGGATAACTTCTTCTGTATGCCGCTAACAGAGAAAGTTTATCTTCTATTAGTTTTGCATTCACCGCAAGACCTGCAAATAGGGTATTTCCTATAATTTCATAACTATTTTTATTAGGAATTCTATTCTTAGTTTTCATATTGATTAAACCACCAACACGACCACCGAATTTGGCAGGGAGCATATTTCTTTGAACTTCAATATTGTCTATAACAGCAGCATTATAAGGAGAAATTGCACCTAAAAAATGACCTGAATGGTAAATAGGAATATCATCTATTTGAACTAAATTTTGATCATAGGTATTACCTCTAAAATTCAAATTACCTGATTTTCCACTCGGTGAATGTATACCAGGAATATTACTAATGACATTAAAAATATCACCATCTGTTTCTCCCGCTAACAAACCCAATCTTTTAGTTTGAATTTGAATGCTATGATCACCAATTTTTGAGTCAATTCCTTTGGTTAAGTAGTTCGTTAAAACAATTTCATTTAATCGAAATTGTTTAGTGTAAAACTTTAAAGGAGTATTTCTTTCTAAATCTTTTCCCTGTATATGAATAGTTTCATGGAAGTAGGATTCTAAATGAATCGAATCTAACGGAAAGATATTTTTAAGTGTAAAAACACCATTAGAGAGTTCTAAATTTTGTTTTGTTCTGTCCTGAATTTGATAGACAAAAGAAGTTATAGGTTCATTGGTTTCATCTTCAATGATTGTAAAACTGAAATCTTTACGAAGAGGAATAACCAAATAATTAGTGTCTTTTTTCTCAAATTTTACCGGAATTTGCTCCTCAATTATGGAAATACATTCTGATATACTGGCGCAGTTAAAATCATTCTCTAAAAGAATAGTATTAAAGAAGGTATGGTTATAAGAAAGGTTTATATTGAATTTTTTTTCTATTTGATTCAGTTTATCTGAAAGGGAAATACGATTACTCTTCTGTGCAGATAGAGGAGTAGTTAACAAACAAATAAAAAAAAGTAATTGATAAGAGAAAAATCTCAAATTCATTTATTCAAAAATTACGGTATTATCTTCTCCAATAACATACTTTATTTCCATAGTAACAAATAAAGTTTGTAATGCCGTATCTAAGTTTTTATGAGTTAAAGTTCCTGAGAATTCTAAATGTTCGTACTTTTTAGGTAATTGAATTTTAATAGTATAGTATTTTTTTAAATCTGAAATAACTTCAGGTAAGCTAGTTTTATTGTATTTACTATAACCATTCGTCCAGTCTGGAGCAGTGTTAATATGTGTTGTTTCTTGTAGTTCGTTTTGCTGAACAACTGCAGATTCTCCTTTGGTTAATATTAACTCATCATTTTGATAAGCAACTTTAACTTTACCTTCATAGCAGATTACTTCAAAAACAGTATTAGAAGTATTTACATTGAACTGTGTTCCCAATACATTAATGTTTCCTCTATCCGTAATTACCTTGAATGAAGATCCTTTAGTAACATCGAAAAATGCTTGTCCTTTTAAATGTATTGTTCGATCGTTATTCCAATTTTTTTCTTTGTAAGATATTTCAGATGCTGCGTCTAGTTTTATTGTTGAACCACTTGGTAATTCAATAGTTTTATTCTCTGCAATTTGTGTCTTTATTGTAATGGTTTGATTAAACATCAGATTCCATGAAAAATATCCCGCACTAACTAAAATTAGGATACTTGCAGCAATTTGTAGCCAACGATTACTAAAACTAGATTTCTTTGGTGGAGGAGGAGCAATGACTAGTTTTCTTCTTTTCTTAAGTTCGGCTAAGCCGTTTTCAGTATCGAATTTTTTAACTTTCCAAGTATCGATTTCATCCAAAACAACCTTAAGCTCATCTAATTCACCAGAGTTTTCTAGTTCTTTTTTTTGCTCATCGCTAATACTATTATCTAGCCATTTAGCAATTAAATTATCTTTAAGTAATTTTTTATTCACGCTTAAACATTTTGCTATTCAGTTACTTAACGTTTTACTAGTTGTATTACCCAACCTTATATGGAACGTTTTTGTAATTCAGTTATTTCTTTAAGTTTAATTAATGCTTTGGAAATACGTTTTTCAACAGCAGTTTGACTAATTTCAAGTCGTTCAGCTATTTCTTTATAGGTCAGTTTTTCAATTCTATTTAATAAAAATGCTTCTCTTTGTTTTTCAGGTAACTCAGAAATTACAGTTTCTAATTTTTGTTGAAACTCTTTAGTTCTTAAATGAAAATAAGGATCTTCAATATCATGTGAAGGCATGCTATTCTTTTCGAATTTTAAGGCTACTTTTTTAGATCGTATCACATCAATAAATAAGTTTTTCGAAACGGTATATAAAAAAGCCGCTGCTTTTTCATAAATAATACTGCTACATTTTTGCCAAAGTTTAATAAAAGCTTCTTGTACAATATCCTCAGCCTGATTTAAATCTCCAAACTTAAAATATAAATGGTTTCTCAAACTTTCAGCATGAGTATTATATAACTGATCATAAACATGTTCCTCGCAAACAGAGAAATTGCCTTCCATTGTGTCCTAATTAATTAAAGTAAATATAGAATAATTTTCGAGGATTGCTGTTTTCGGAACTAGAGAATTCAAAAAAGGGAGTTCGAATATTTGTAAATTATGTTCTGGCTAAAAATAAGATTACCTCACGTATTTCTTTAATAAAAAGAAATAGTGAAGTAATCTTTGGATTTCAAAATAAGGACATTTAATTTTTCGTGTATTTCTTTATTTTATTCGGTCTCATAATCTTTCCATATATAAGACTTATAATTCTATTCAATAAAAGGATCGCCATATTTTTCGTCAGTAATAAAATTATTGTCTGTAAGTGTTAAAAGGAAATCAACTAAAGATTGTTTTTCGGCATCAGATAAGTTTAAACGTCGCACACCATTTCCTTGTCTTAATCTATTATCAAGGTTTGGATTGTTTTGAACACCACTATTATAGTGTTCAACTACTTGACTTAAGCTCGCAAAACGTCCATCGTGCATATATGGTGCAGTTAGTTCAATGTTTCTTAATGAAGGAACTTTAAATCTTCCTCCACCTGCTCCTTCATCTGTAATAGTTGCATCCAGGCCAATATTTCTTGGAGCATCTCCAACAAATACTGTGGTATTATGACAATCAAAACAACGTGTACGATTGCTAATGAAAAGTGCTTTTCCTCTGTTTTCTGATTCTGTAAAATTTGGAAAATCGTTTTCAATATTATTAACCTGTGCTAAACCTTCATCAAATTTAGATTCATAAGAAACCATTGAACGAATAAATTGTGATAAAGCTAAGGCAACTCTTTCGCTGGATATAGTTGCGTCACCAAATGCGTTCGTGAATAGTGAAATGTAATGTTCTTCTCGTGAAAGTTTATCTTCAAGTTCTGCAAGCGTTAATCCCATTTCAACTAAATCTTGCACAGGCATCAATGTTTGTTCTTCTAAAGTTTCAGCTCTTTCGTCCCAGAAAAAACGCCCATTTTGATAAAACTTAGCATTCGCTAATCCCATAGAGTTTCTACCAGTTAATCCACCTTCAAATCCAGTGCTGAATCTGTTTGGATCAGAGAAACCATTAGCTTGTGTATGACATGAAGCACAAGAAATAGTGTTGTTTTTCGAGAGATTCTTGTCATAGAATAAAACTCTACCTAAAGTAGCTCCATGATCTGTTATAGGATTATTATTTGGAGTATTATCTTCGTTTCTAACAGCATTATTAAGAAAAGAATTTGGTAATACGATATTTGCGTAATTAAAAGGAGTTGCTGGCAGATTCAAAATATTGGTATCAATAATGATATCATCTGTTGGGTTATCAACTACAATGTCAACATAATCATCTTCTTCATTGTTTGAACAAGAAATAAAAGCAACTGAAAATAATAAAAGTAGAATAAGATATTTTTTCATGTGTTTCGGTGGAATTAATTTGTTCGTTATTTAATGTGATTTATTGTAGTACGTTCAAACTTCAATTTCACCCAACCTTTATTATTTATTTTATTTCATTTTCTAATTATGAATGCTATTTATTTATGGTTTTATGTGTTGATAAATAGTGGTTTATCCGTGTTTTTTTTACTCGGTGATATTTTTGCTTTTTTTTATGTAAAAACTTGACAACTGAGTTAAATCAATAAAAAACCACAACATTGAGTTGTGGTTTTTATTTATAAATTGGAGTTATGGATTTTATCGATTTAATAAAAATTGATCAAACTCTCTTTTGTATCTAGAGAAACTTAAAGTTTCTTTTAATCTATAAAATTGATCTTTGTCAGGACAGTTTTGATAACTTATTTTCAATAGGTTTAGTTTGTCTTTATCAAAGCTAAACTCTTTAATAATCAATCTAATTCTATTAATTGAAAAACAGTTACGTTCAAAATGTTGCTTTGCTAATTTTAGTCTTTCTTTAGTGAATCTTTCTTCTTTTATAGAATTTAATACATAATCATATTCGTTTTGTGATAAAGGTCTACAGTCATTAAAACCAGGCCCTTGCTGATTAATTTGAGCAATTTCTCTATCAATAAATCTGATTAACCTTTGTTTCATGTAATTTTCACTTATTAATTGTTCTGTGTAATAGAAATTTTCTAAATCAAATGAGTAAGGAAAAGCAAATTGTAATAGTTCAAATCTGTTTCTATTCGATTGTAAAGTTTCAGTAAGTTTCATAATTTGACTAGTACTGAAACAATTTCTTGAAATAATATCTTTCAATCCTCTTAAGTTAAAGTTTGAGTTATTTCTCCTCCCATTAATAATACTTCTGAATTGATATTCAGACATAGGTTGATTACATGCGTTTGTTGTAACACCATGGTAATAATCCGCATTTGGATAATTAATTGTTGAAATAGTGTTTTGGTTTCCTTGAGTATTATGATATAATCTCATAGCGAAAGAAAAGCTATTGAAAAGATCATAAACTTGAAAGAAGTTTCTTTTATCAATTACTCTAGGATATGCATTCACGCAAATTCTAAATTTTCTTCTATCACTAGAAAAATATCTACAAGCATCGATTAATTCTGAAACGTAGATGTCGTTATTTGAAGAATATCTTAAAGCTTTATCTAAAACAACTTCAGTTGTATATTTTTTTTGAGAAAGTTCATTCTTAAATGATTCGTATTTCGTTTTCTTCTGTCCAAATGATGAAACAACGAGACACATAGCCGATATTAATAGTATTCTTAGTTTCATAAGTTTTGTTTTAAAGTTATAGGTTCCATAATTCCAAACAGCATGCCAATAATTTTAATTTGGTTAAAAAATTATTTCATTGCTATGATATTTGTTTGGTTTTTAGTGAGTTTGATAGACTAAAAAACCACAACATTTGTTGTGGTTCTTCTATTATATTTAACTGTAATAGTTGTTATTTTAAACTTCCAGTCATGTCTTCTGGTTTAACCCATTCGTCATATTGTTCAGCAGTAACGTAACCTAAATTAATAGCTTCTTCTTTTAAAGTAGTTCCGTTTGCGTGAGCTGTATTAGCAATTTCTGCAGCTTTGTAATAACCAATTTTAGTATTTAAAGCCGTTACTAACATTAAAGAATTATTAACTAGCTCAGTAATTCTTCCGTGATTAGGCTCAATTCCAGCAGCACAATTTACATCGAAAGACACACAAGCATCTCCAATTAATTGAGCAGATTGTAAAACATTAGCAGCCATCATTGGTTTAAATACGTTTAACTCATAGTGACCTTGAGTTCCTCCAACAGTAACAGCAACATCATTACCCATTACTTGTGCACAAACCATAGTCATAGCTTCTGCTTGAGTTGGATTTACTTTTCCAGGCATGATAGATGATCCTGGCTCATTTGCAGGAATAATTAATTCTCCAATTCCAGAACGAGGACCAGAAGCCATTAAACGAATATCGTTTGCGATTTTATTTAAAGAGACAGCTAATTGTTTTAATGCTCCATGAGTTTCTACTAAAGCATCGTGAGCAGCTAAAGCTTCAAATTTATTCTCAGCAGTAATAAATGGTAAGCCAGTAAAGTCTGCAATATACTTAGCAACTAAAACATCATATCCAGCAGGAGTGTTTAATCCAGTTCCAACAGCAGTTCCACCTAAAGCTAATTGACTTAAGTGTGCTAATGAATTCTGTAAAGCTTTTAAACCAAAGTTTAATTGCGCTACATAACCAGAAAATTCTTGTCCTAAGGTTAGGGGAGTAGCATCCATTAAGTGCGTACGTCCAATTTTTACAACATCTTTAAAATCTTCAGATTTCTTTTGTAAAGTATCTCTTAATTGCTCAACACCAGGGATAGTAACTTCTACTATTTTCTTGTATGCTGCAATATGCATTCCTGTTGGGAATGTATCATTTGAAGATTGTGATTTATTTACATCATCATTTGGTTGAATAGTTTTTTCACCTTCACCAATTTTTTTTCCAGCAATTTCATGAGCTCTGTTTGCAACAACTTCGTTTACGTTCATGTTACTCTGAGTTCCAGAACCAGTTTGCCAAATAACTAACGGGAATTGATCATCGTGTTTTCCAGCTAAAATTTCATCACAAACTTGTGCAATTAAATCGCGTTTTTCTTCAGCTAAAACACCTAACTCACAATTAGTATAAGCAGCAGCTTTTTTCAAATAAGCAAATCCGTAAACAACTTCTAAAGGCATAGTTCCAGCAGGACCAATTTTAAAGTTATTTCTAGAACGCTCAGTTTGTGCTCCCCAGTACTTATCGGCAGGTACTTTAACCTCACCCATTGTGTCTTTTTCAATTCTATATTCCATTATTGTAATATTAATTTATAAGTGGTTTCAAAGTTAAGAAAACTAGTAGAATTGTTACTTTAAATAATTGTTGAAATATTTCACAAAAATGATAGATAAAAAAGAAAATATGTCTTATTTTTGCAATCAGTAATTATTTATCAAAAGAATAGATGTTAGATTTTTCACAATTTTCAGGATTAGTATTATTCATGTTTATTTTTACAACTGGTTTTTGGTTGTTAATTTTCTTACTAACTTTTGTAGTTCCTTACTGGATTGGTGGAACTATCTGGGAAAACTTAAAATTAAAGAAAGAAGCTAAAAAAGCTGCTGAAGGAAAGTAGTTTTAAAGATATATTATGAAAAGCCCGCAGTTTTGCGGGCTTTTTTTTATGACCAATAATTACATATATTATTTAATAAAAAAGAGCTTACGTTATTAATTGTAAGCTCTTTTTTATGTTTATATGATTCTCTGGGTTAATTATCCACCAAACCCTTCGCCACCACCATCATAATCTCTTTGTGGACGTTCTCTTTTCTTCTTTTGATTGAATCTGTACGTAAAGTTTAAAGATATTTGACGTTCTCTCCATTGAAATGCTCCGTCAACAATAGAGCTTGGATTATCTCTTTCCCCTAAATATGTAATACTTTCTCTTTTACGTGTATTAAACAAATCACTAACATTTAATACAAGAGTTGCCTTCTCTTTGAATAAATCTTTACTAAACGCTAAGTTTGTTGAAAAAATACCCTCTCTATCTGATTGAGCAGATGATTGCGGACCACGATATAATATACGAGTTTGCCATTGAATTTTTGCGGGTAAAGTAATTCTAGCATTAAAACGAGTGAACCAACTGCTTTCATTTACTTCATCTAACTCAGTTGTTACTTCGCTACCATTTGCGGCAGTATATACATACGTAAATGGATCCGTATTAAATTTGAAATAGTTGAAAGAAGCACTTAATCTAACTTTTTTGCTAGGGTTGTAGTTTGTTGTAAATTCAAAACCATATCTAGTTTCATTGTTTAAGTTTACAGGTTGTCTTACCGTAATATCTGTAGGAACACCTAAAATTGTTCTTTCTTCTAGTATTGATACACGTTGAATAATATCAGTAGAGTATTGATAATAAATAGAAGCTCCTAAATTAAACTTACGGATTCTCGTATTGTAACCAAGATCAAAAGAACTTGTGAAAGTTGGATCCAAATCAGGGTTTCCTCTGAAAACATTTGTAGCAGAACTTCTACTTTCAAAAGGGTTTAAAAACCAATAACGAGGTCTTCTAAGTCTTCTTGCGTATCCTAGAGTGAAATTATCATTATCGTTTAATTCGTATCCAAAATTTATCGTTGGAAACCACTCTGTGTAGTTTTTATCAGAAAATTGGTTGCTTGTAATCACTAATAAGTCAATATCAGTGATTTCTGAACGTAAACCTAATAAATAAGAGAACTTATTAATCTTACTTCCATATTGTGCATAAAAAGCATAAATATTTTGTTTGAAAGTAATGGCGTTTGAAGGATCTTCGGGTAAAACATTTCCATTACCATCACGAACTCTAAAGTCTGAAGAAAAATCCTGTAAGTCTGATTTATGTCCAATTTCAAATTGACTTTTTTCTCCAATAGGTAAAACATAATCAATTTGTAATAATTTAGTTTCCGTACTTGTTGTTTGAGAATTCTGTTCGTTTAAAACATCATCAACTGTAATTAAAGCAGGTTCGTCCTGATCACTATTTCCATATTGTAAATCAATATTTAATTTTTGACCTTTACCGTCGAAATTGTTGGTATAATTTAAAGAATATTGTTTATCAACTCCATCTTCTTTTTCGTTTTCTATTCTTGTTTGCGTATCTATACTCGTTAAGTTTGCATCAAAGAATTCAGTAAAGTTGGTTGCAATATCATCATCTTTAGATTTTCTGTAGAATACAGTTCCGGTTAAAGAACTATTTTTAGTTAAATAATATTCTAAACCAATAGAACCGTTATAATTATTACTTCTTCTATCAAAAACTCTGTCTTCATTTCTGTAGTCTGATATAGCTCCTGTATCATCAAAATTTGTAAAGAAACTTTGAGAATTCCCTGGACCTTTTCTATATCGATAGCCTACGTTAGAGAAGATATTAAACTTCTTAGTTCTATAATTTATATTTCCTCCAAGTTGAAATAAATCAGGATTACCAATTGTTGAGTTCAAGGATCCATTAAAACCAGTAATTTTTCCTTTACGTAAAATGATGTTTAAGATACCGGCCGTTCCTTCAGCATCATATCTAGCAGATGGCGAAGTAATAACTTCAACTTTTTCAATGGCATCTGAAGGCAAATTACGTAATGCGTCAGTTCCATTTAAACCAACTAAAGCAGAAGGTTTACCATCAATAAGAATTCTAACATTTTCATTTCCACGTAAACTAACAGCTCCTTCGGCATCGACATTTACAGATGGAACATTATCCAAAACATCAGAAGCATTTCCTCCTTTAATGGTCATGTCTTTCCCAACATTGTAAATCTTTTTATCAAGACGAATCTCAACAGTTGATTTTTCAGCAATGATTTCAACTTCATCTAGAGTTTCTGCATCTTCAGAAAGCGTAATAGTACCTAAATTAATATTTTCTGAAAGTTGTTTTTGAGGAAGTTTTTTCGTGTTAAAACCTATAAACTCTACTTTCATATCGTAAAGTCCTTTAGGAACACTTATCGAAAAGTTCCCTTTCATATCAGTAACACCTCCAGTTACTTTTTTGGTTTTTATATCCGTTAGAATCAAGGTTGCATATTCTAAAGGTTGTTTACTACTTGCTTCTATGATTTTTCCGCTTACACTAACTTTGGAAGATTTTTGTGCCATAACGGTGGAGCAAACAAGTAAAAATAGGATAGTAATTTTGTTCATTTCAGTAATGATAATTGATTAATTACAATTTGACAGCGAAGTTCCGTAAAGGTTTAATTAGTTAATGTTAAAAGTGTGTTAAACAAAAAAGCTGCATCGTTAAACATAACAAATGCAGCTTTTTAGTAAAAAATATTAACTTTTTTTACTTCTTTCTATTTTTTGCAGCTCGCTTTTGAGCTTCTTGCTGTTCTTGAGCTTGTTTCATAGCAGCATCTAAACGCTCTCTGAATTTACTCTTTTTAACTGGCTTCTTTTTATTCTCTTCAATTTGAGCATGAATCTTAGCTTCATCAATTACATAGTTTTTAATTACGAACATAATTGTAATTGTAAGTAAGTTAGAAATGAAGTAGTATAAACTTAATCCACTTGCATAGTTATTAAAGAAAAATAACATCATAATAGGAGAGAAGTAAATCATGTACTTCATCATTTTACTCATATCTGGCATACCTTCTTGTGGTGGAGCTTGCATTGCCGATTGTTGACTTTGATTCATCTTCATGTAGAAGAAGATTGCAATAGAAGCTAAAATCGGGAATAAACTAATATGGTCTCCATAGAAAGGAATTTCGAATGGTAACTTCGCAACAATATCATAAGATGATAAATCGTTAGCCCATAAAAATGCCTTTTGTCTGAAATCAATATTCGTTGGGAAAAACTTGAATAATGCAAAGAATACAGGCATTTGTAATAATGCAGGAATACATCCAGACATCATATTTACCCCTGCTTTTCGTTGCACCGCCATAATTTCTTGTTGACGCTTCATTGCATTTTCATTTCCTGGATATTTCTTGTTAATTTCTTCCATTTCTGGACGAATTACTTTCATTTTAGCACTTGATAAGTAAGACTTATATAATACTGGAGACAAGATAATTCTTGTAACAATAGTCATTAAAATGATGATTAACCCATAGTTACCAATGAAACCTTTTAAGAAATTGAATACAGGGTAAAATACAGCTCTATTTAAAACTCCAAAAATTCCCCAACCTAAATCAGAAATCTCTGCTAAGTCAGTTCCTTTATATGTTTTTAATAAATTATACTCAGTTGGTCCATAGAACCATTCCATGTTATAATTTAATTCTCCATTTTGTAAAGCTAATGGTGTATTTAAACTATACGTTTTAGTGAAAACAGAATCCTGATCTTCACCTAAATAATCAACTGATTTTAACTTAGCATCATTAAAAGGTGTCTCGGTAGATAGTACGGCAGAGAAGAAATGTTGCTTGTAAGCAACCCAATCAATATCACTTGCTACTTCATCGTCTTTCATTTGTAAATACTCAACATCTCCATCTTCTTTATAATAGTAGTATGAATACATGTTTTCTGTACGCATACTCTTTTCTTTACGTAAAGCTTGTAAATCCCAAGTTAAGTTAATTTGTTGTCCACCGTTAATTACATTACTTAAACCTTGTGAACGAACTGCGAATCCAATTCTGTAATCGTTCGGTTTAATCTCGTAACGATATTCTAAGAATTTAGTTTCAGATACCTTTAACTTCATCGAAAGAACTGTGTTCTCTCCATTTTTAGTTAATTCTGGACTAAATAATAAATCCTTAGTATTTAAGATTCTGTTATCTGTAGTACCGAAATTAATATTAAAAGATGCATTTTTATCTTTTACAATATGAAGTGGCAAAGAATCGTAAGTTTTGTAGTTTTTAATTAAGGCTTCTTTAATTTGACCACCTTTATTACTAACAACTAATTTTACTAATTCATTTTCAATTGTAGTATCGCCTTCATTTGTATTAGCTGCTCCATAAGCGAATGCACCTAATTGATTTTGTAAAGCGATTTGTTTTAAAGAATCATTAGCAATTGTATTATCTGTTAATACAGGCGCTGTAGTTTCTTTTTGAGTTGTTTGTTCAGTTTGTGTTGTTTTAGATTGTTCTTCTTCAACTGCAGGTTTATTAGAATTCATCCACCAAAGTAGAATACCCCCTAATAACAACATTCCTATAAAAGAGTTAAAGTCAAATTTTTTTTCTTCCATCGATAAATATTAAATGTCAACTTGTCATTTCTCAAAAAATGGCTGAGAAAAACGCGACAAATGTAGCAAAACTACATCGTTTTTTAGTTGTTTAGTTATAATTAATTTATTTCATGTATATAGCACAATTGGTATTCCATTTTTTATTTTTGTTACACATATTTTCTTTTTAACATGAAAAAATATACAATTCAAAAATCACCATTTATAGTTCCAACGACTGATGGTAAATTAATAGAAGAGCATTTTGGTAATGCAACTACACAAGAATCAAAAATTAGCATAGCACATATGATTGCTCCTCCAGGTTGGAGTGAGCCTTTTCAAACTCCAGAATTTGAAGAGTATACTTATATAATCAGAGGAAAGAAGCAATTTATAATAGAAGGCGAAACTATAATTTTAGAAGCTGGGCAATCTATAAAAATAGAGAAGAATGTGAGAATTCAATATTCAAATCCGTTTGAGGAAGAATGTGAATATATTGCTATATGCTTGCCTGCATTTTCAATGGATTTAGTGAATAGGGAAGAGGAATAGTTTTTTAAAATTGATACTTTTTATCAATTGCATACTTAACTAGTTCGTTGCCGTTTTTTAAATCAAGTTTTCGAATCATATTTTTACGATGCGTATCAACAGTAGTTTTTGCGATGAATAACGTTTCAGCAATCTCCTTTGATGTATGACCGTTTGCAATTAATTGAAGTATTTCCTTTTCTCTATTTGAAAGAACTATTTTATCAGATTTTCCTACTGTGACATTCTGATCGATGTAATCATTCATAAAATTGAAAGCAACATTAGGATCAAAAAAGGTATTTCCTTCAGCGATTGTAATAATAGCTTTGGAGAGCATCTTAATTCCGGAATTCTTTAATAAGTACCCTGATGCTCCAGCATCTAACATTTGTTTAATTGCATCTGGTTGATCAAACATTGTTAATGCTAATACATGTATATGAGGAAGTTTAGTTTTAATAATTTTGGTAGCTTCGATTCCATCCATTCTTGGCATTCGAATATCTGTAATTACCAACTTAGGTTGTTTTAAAAGTACAAGTTTTACTAAATCTTCGCCATTATTAACAGTTCCAATTATATTTATATTTTCGTCGTATTCGAAAAATGATTTCACACCATCAATTAGCATTTGATGATCTTCAGCCATAGCTATTGTTATCATAGTTATTCGGTCTTTTAATCAAATATAGAAAATGAGCGGGTTATATAGATACTTACAAATAGGTATTAAGAAGGAATGTTAATGATTATGGAAGTTCCTCGGTTTATCGCAGAATCAATTTGGAACGTTCCCTTCAAATGTTCTATTCTTTTTTTAATTGAACCGATTCCCATACTATTTTCATAGTTGATTTCTTGAGAATTAAACCCTTTTCCATTATCTTCAATGATAATATTTAAGTTATCCTCAAATAGAGATATATTAATAGATGCATCTGTAGCTTCAGCATGTTTTATAATGTTTGTAACCAATTCTTGAATGATTCTGAAAGTCGTTATTTCTGTATTTGTATCGATTCTTTTGTCTAGACCGAAATCTACAATTTCAATTTTCAATTTATTTGCAGAGGAAATTTTTTCAGCCATTATTTTTATGGCAACCAATAAACCTTGATTGGCAATAACACCAGCGTTTTTAGCATGAGCAATGCTTCTAACTTTTAAATAAGTTTCATCAATTAATTTCTCAGTTTTATTATACAATTCTTCTTGATTAAAATGTTTTTTTTCTCGGTTTAATTTTAAGTTTTCAAAGTGGAGCTTAAGTGTTGCTAAAACACTACCAATATTATCGTGTAAATCTTCTGCAATTCGAATTCGTTCTTTTTCTTGACCTTCGACCATTGCATTAATTGTGGTGATTTCTTGTTCCTTTAGAAGAGTCAGGTTTTTTTGTTTTTCGAGTTCCTTTAGTTGCTCAGCCAATAAACGTTTTTTACGTGAGTTTTTAAGGTTTAAGTAAGCGATTAAGCTTCCTAAAATGATGAAAATACCACCAACTAATAGAATTATTTGATCTTGTTTTCTTTTGTGTCTTAATTCTAAATTTTCTTTTTCTTTTTCTAAAGTTTCTATTTGAACTTTAGTTTTTGAAATTGCTGTACTATGTTGTTGAAAATTTCTTTTATATCCTAAAAAACGAACTTCTCTAGCGAAGTGGTAAGCAGAGTCAAAATTTTTCTGTTTAGCATGTAAATCAGCTAGAAATGCTTTTTGATTGTATAAATATCTTAAAGAGTCATTTCTATTAATGAAATTAGAAGCTTCGTGTAAAGCTTTGATACCATCTTGAAATTTACCGTTTAAAGATGCTACCCGAGCAAGGTTTAATAAAACTTTAAATCGTGTCATTCTAAAATAATTTGAATTATTTATATATTTCAAACTCTCTAGATATAGATTTTTTGCTCGTAATTGATTTTCTCTAATCGTATTGTTAGCTTTATCAATTAAGTAGATAGAATGAACATATTTACTAATGTTAAGTTTAGCTACTGAATCATAAGACTTAAAAATTACATCATATTTAGATTTTAGTTTTGATTTTTTTTCATCATATAGTGTTGTTTGTCCAAGAAGATTGAATTTATACGAATAATAGTGAATAAAATCATTTGGAGATTCACAAACCCTTTCATATTTAGACAAAAAATCTAAGTAATCATTGTCATTTTGCAATGAAGATCTCGAATATAATAAAAGCATTGATTGTAAACTAAACCTAATTAAAGGTTTGAATTTTGATTTTATCGCTGTTTTATACCCATTTAAAAAATACTGAAAACTGTTAGTTCTGCCTTTTTTGTATAATAGTTGATAGTATCCATTTATCAAAAAAATAATCGAATTTTCAAAATGACAATCAGTTTTTTTAAATTCTTTTAAATTAAAACTAATTTCTCCGTTGTTTGAAATTAAATAATTAATTAAAGATAGAATTTCAGATTTATAAGAATTTTGTTTTAATAGTGGATGATTTTTATTTTCTTGGAAGTTTAAAGATGTAATATTTTCAAAGAAGAATTTATACGAGGAAAAGTCTTCAGAGTTTGCGAATGTTGATAAACACTGAAGACAAATAAATATTGTAAAAAATAACCTTTTCAATTTTAATTAGGGTAGGTATTTAAATATGAAGTAAAACAATTATCGCCTGATGCTTTGTCTTCGTTAAAGTAGTCAAAATTTGATTTTTTCCAATCATCAATTGAAGAGTAAAGCCCCTCTGGAAGACTTTGAACACTTCGATCTCTTCTATTACGCCCATCTCTATATCTGAATTCAGAATCCCAAACCCTATCAGTCATTTGATCGTTTTTTATAAGTCCTCTGAAGACTCTTACATTTGTAATTCCAGTTAAGTCAACTGGTTGGTTGTTGTCAAAATTGTTTTTATCAGTACTTGTAGATTGAATAGCACTGAATCCATTAACAGGAATTGAGATAAGAAGACTTGTTTTTTCTCTTCGGACTTTAATGAAATTATTCATAGAGGAATCCCCTATGAAACCAATATTAAATGCTCCTTTATAATTTAAAATTTTTAAATCAATTCCTTCTAAAGTATTTGATTTCTGGTTTATTTCGAGTTTACCATAAATACAGTAAAAAGTATTGTAGTTTTGACTGGCTAATAATAATTGGTAGTTAGTTGAATCTTCTAGGTTAAGATTAGAGGTTAAATTGAAATCCTCTTGTTTTTTTGGTTCCATTTCTTATTTGTTGATATTAATATACACAAATGTACTTTCATTTAAAATTATTAAAATACCTACAACTAGGTAATTTTAAACTCCTTAAATATAAGTAGATAATTTTAATGCAACGTAAAAATGGTAAGAAGTATACCTAAAAGAATAGCAGCAAATTTTTGAAAGTTGAATTTATGGTTCTCTGAACTTTCAAATAAAATAATGGTTGAAATGTGCAAAAATACACCAATAATAAGAGCCGTTATCTCCTGATTAAACTGTTGAAACCAAGTGTTGTTCTCTCCTAAAAAATAACCAAAAGGACTCATTAAACTGAAGATAAAAAGGAAAGCAAAGGTTTTTGTCTTTGAAAAATTAGAGTGTAAAAAGAAAGTAGTTAAAATAATAGCTACAGGAATCTTATGGACAACGATTGCCCATAATAAATTGTCATTCGCACTATGAATTGGTAAACCTTCAGAAAATGCATGTAAGGATAAACTCACAAAAAGCAACCAAGGGAAAGAATTTGTGTTAGAATGCAAGTGAACATGACCATGTTCTGCTCCCTTCGAAAAAGATTCTAGGACAGATTGTATTAAAATTCCCACTAAAATTAAAATACCTAAAGTATGAAGTTTATGTTCATCTTGATGTCCCGTATAAACTTCAGGTAGTAAATGTAGTACAGTTACAGATAATAAATATGCTCCACTGAAGGCTAATAATAACCTAGTGTAAAGTTTATTAGGTTTTTTATAAAGTACAAAAGCACCACCTAACAGTACAGATCCAATTAAGAGTAAGTAACTCATCTATTTTGCAATCAAGATTAATCGACTCGAGTTTTCCTCGTTAAATTCGTCCAAATTATAATCCCCAAAAGTATTTATAATTGATAAACCAGCACTGTTAAAATATTCTTGCATTTTTTTTAAATCCAAAAATTTAACTTTTTCGGTATAGGAATGTTGTTCTCCGTCGGCGAAAAAAGATATATGTTTTAAAATAAAACCGTCTTTTATTTTTCTTTGAATATTAAAGATAATTCCATCAATTTCTTTAGTTTCTCTTTCTACAAGATTATTTTTAGTCTTTTGAACATTTAAAAAGTCAAGAACAATAACACCAGATTCTTTTAATCCTGATTTCATTCCTTTTAAAACTTTTAAATCCTCAGCATCATCTTCGAAGTAACCAAAACTTGTAAATAAATTAAAAACAGCATCGTATTTATTTTCCAAAGATTTACGCATGTCCCAAACTTCAAAATGAAGTGTTTCATTTTCAAATTGTTTGGCATGTTCGATACTATTTTTACTTAAATCACCCCCAGTAACGCGATAACCTAGCGAATTCAAATAAATAGAATGTCTTCCCTTACCACATGGTAAATCTGCGATGTGAGCATTTTTAGGAAGTTCTAAATAGTTCGTGATATTCTGCATAAAAAGTTGTGCATCATTATCATCTCTATGCTTGTAAAGTATATGATAATATTGGGTGTCAAACCAAGAAGTAAACCAATCTTTTGTCTTCATAAGGATAAGTTGGACGCAAAAGTAATGAAAACTTACAGTTTTAAATGTATTTTTGTAGCCTTAAATATCATGAATGGATAAAGATTTTAAAATGGTAGCTACTACCATTTCTGGACTTGAAGGCGTTTTGGCTGATGAACTCAGGAAGTTAGGAGCAAGAGAAGTTAAAGAAGGAATTCGTAGTGTTTATTTTAGAGGAGATAAAGGTTTTATGTATAAAGCTAATATTGCTCTAAGAACTGCTATTCGAATTTTAAAGCCTATTAAAAAAAGTAAGGTTTTTGATGAAGAGGATTTATATGAGGCAATTCAACGTGTGAAATGGGAACGATTTTTAGATGTTGATGGAACTTTTGCTATTGATGCTGTTGTGTTTTCGAGAAATTTTACAACAAATTCACATTATATTTCTTTAAAATCAAAAGATGCTATTGCGGATTATTTTGCATTTAAATATAAGAAGCGTCCAAATGTTGATTTAAAAAGACCTGATGTAAAAATTCATATTCATATTCACAAAGAGTGGTTGACAATTTCTTTAGATAGTTCGGGAGATTCTTTACATAAAAGAGGATATAGAAGTGCTACGAATATTGCTCCAATAAATGAAGTTCTAGCAGCTGGTTTAGTATTGTTATCAGGTTATAAAGGGGAAGAGAATTTTATTGATCCAATGTGTGGTTCTGGTACACTTTTAATTGAAGCTGCCATGATCGCCAACAATATTCCTGCAAATATTAATCGTAAGCATTTTGCTTTTGAGAACTGGAAAGATTATGATGAGGATTTATATTTTGTAATTCAAGATTCTCTTCTTAAAAAGATTCGAAATTCTCATTTTAAAATAATGGGATTTGATAAAGCACCTTCAGCAGTAAAAAAAGCAAGGCAAAATATTATCAATGCGAATTTAGAAGAGTTTATAGGTGTACATCATGTTAACTTCTTTAATTCTAAGAAAGAAGTGTTTGGTAAAACAACGATATTATTTAATCCACCTTATGGAGAGCGTTTAAATATCAATGTAGAGGAATTTTATAGAAGTATTGGAGATACATTAAAACATGGTTATCCAAATTCAACAGCTTGGTTAATAACATCAGATATTTCGGCATTGAAATTTGTAGGATTAAGAACTTCCAAAAGAGTTCCTATAAAAAATGGTGATTTAGATTGCCGCTTTGTAAAATATGAATTGTACGAAGGAAGTAAAAAACTAAAAAAAGAAGTGCCTAATTAAGCACTTCTTTTTTTTATAAATAGTAGTCAGTCGGGTATAGGCTCTATTTACTCTTTAGTAAATACTTACTAAAACTTTTTCCATTAATTTTCGTGTATTTAGAGTCAATATCATAGCCAACTTCCATGTTTTGAATATTGAATTCTCCATCAACCTTAGTGTACTTTAAATTCAAGTCTTCCTCGAATTTTACATTTTTAAAAGAAACCCCACTTTTAAACTTAGTGTATTTAAAAGTTGCTGATTCTTTGAATACAGAATTAGCAAAACTCACAAAGTTTCTAAAATCTGCATATTTAAATGTAGCCGGCTCTTCAAATAAAGTGTTTGCAAAAGAAATATTTCTTGAGAATTCAGCATATTTAAAAGTACTGTCCTCTAAAAATTTAGATCCGCTAAAATCTGCATTTTCATCAAAGTCAGAGTATTTAAACATGGCTTTTCTTTCGAAAGTACAATTTTTGAAAATAGCATCATCTTCAAAATTTGCTATAAAAGTGTAACCACTTTCTTCATGAGGAATGTAAGCTAATACATCATTTTTAAAAGTACAGTTTACAAAAGAGATGCTTCCTGAAATATCTTTTTCAACAGTATTTGATCCACCGCTATTCCACCATCTTTTTCTTTTAGGAAGAGAAGGTAAAGCGTCGTCCATGTAAGTTAAATCTAAAACTCCTTCAATAGTTGCATTACTAATATTAATATTTTTTCCATTTTTAATATCGCTCAATATGTCAGAAGCATTTACTGTTTTTTGTGCGAAAGAAACTGTCGCTACAAATAAGGCTAGAGAAGTAATTATATATTTCATGATGTTAAATTTTATTTCGTTCATTATAAAGACACATCATTTTTTGAATTGTTACAGAATAAAAAAAACACTCGATAAAAATCGAGTGTTTTTAGTATATTCTAAACTATATGTTCTTAGTTTACAGAATCGCTTAATCCAGCTCCAGCTTTAAACTTAACAACATTCTTAGCAGCGATCTTAATTTCTTTACCAGTTTGTGGGTTTCTTCCGTTTCTAGCAGCTCTTTTAGATACTGACCAAGTTCCCCATCCAACTAAAGCAACTTTATCACCTTTTTTTAAAGCGCCAGTTACATTAGAAGTTAATGAATCTAAAGCAGCTTTAGCAGCAGCTTTCGAAATTCCTGCGTCAGCAGCCATTGCGTCGATTAAATCAGACTTGTTCATAATTTATAGATTTTTAAAATTAATTAATGTTTTTTTGCATTAATGCTCAACAAATATAGATTTAATGGGATATTGCGCAAGTTTAGAGGGTAAAAAACCAATAATTTGTTAATAAGTTATGTCAATTTGTTAATAACCCTAAGAAAAAATAGGTGAAATCCTCTAATCCCACGTGAATAAAGGGCTACAGCATTGTTGCATTCTCTTCAAAGGTAAAACCATTTAATAAACTTGGAATATCTAATAATTTTTTACCTGAAAGCTTTATTTCTTTAATTATTAAATATCCATTTTTAACTGCAACTTTTAATTCTTTTTTAGACGTTACAATTTTACCTATCTCTAAATCGTGATTAGTGTTTTCTTTTTCTACACCATAAATTTTTGCGCTAATTTCTTCCTCACCGTTTTTTATATTGGTCCAAGCCGCAGGATAAGGATTTAATCCTCTAATATGATTGTATATTTCAGAAAGTGATTTATTCCAGTCTATTTTACAGTTATGTGGAAATAACTTAGGTGCAGCTTTTTCTTCTAATTCAGGTTGTTTTGTTGTAATTACTTTACCTGAATTAATAAGGTCTACGGTTTGTGTAACCAAATCTGCTCCTAAATGCATTAATCGATCATGTAATTCACCAACGATTTCATTTTTATTAATATCAATTTCGCTTTTTAGAATAATTTCACCTGTGTCAATTTTATCATCAATAAAAAATGTAGTAACTCCAGTTTTAGATTCTCCATTTATGATAGCCCAGTTAATAGGAGCAGCTCCACGATACTCAGGTAATAATGAAGCATGCAAGTTAAAAGTTCCTTCTTTAGGCATTTTCCAAACTACAGTAGGTAACATTCTAAAAGCAACAACAATTTGTAAATCCGCATTTAAATTTTGAAGTTCCTTTAAAAAGTCTTCGTTCTTTAAATTTGTAGGTTGGAGTATTGGTAAGTTTTGAGTTAATGCATACTTTTTAACTGCTGATTGATTTATTTTTCGTCCTCTACCTGCTGGTTTATCTGGTGCGGTAATAACTCCAACGACATTATATTTATCTTCAATAAGTTTTTTTAAAATGGTCACCGCAAAATCAGGTGTTCCCATAAAAACAATTCTTAAATCTTTCATTTTAGTTTAAAAAGTAAGTATTAGTATTTGTAATTGATATTATCTCTTCAGCAATTAACTTTCGCAAATGTATTAAAATATCGTTTTCTGTATGTTGTAATTGGTCGCTGATATCTTTTAATGAAAGTGGTTGATTTTTATTTAAAAGATTGACAATGTTTTTAGAAACGTCTTTCTTAAAAGCCTTTCTCTTATTAAGGCAAACATCACAATGTCCGCAAGGTTCAGCATGATTTTCACCAAAGTAATTTAATACTTGAATACTTCTGCAAACCTTATTCGTTTCAATGTAAGTAATCATGTTTTCTATTTTTTGAAAACGATGCTTCATAAAACTAGTAACATTTTTACTTATTCTATTAATGGTTTTATCGTCTTCCCGAGGAACTAGAAAAATGATTTCGCTATCTCCATTGGCTTTTTGATATTTTATAATTCCGTCAGTTTCTAGTTTTTCAAGAATTTCAACAACTGTAAAAGAAGTTACTTTCGCATTTTTTGCGATTTCAAACTCATTAATTTTTACATCGTTTTCAAAAGATCCAGCATACATTCTTAATATAACATCAATTATCTTTTTTCTAAGATGATTAGTTTCTTTATAATTGATTAATTGACTACTACTAATTAAGATTTGAATGGTAGATGTTTTTCTTTTGCCTTGATTGAACTCAATTATCCCGTAATTATTTAAGATTTGAAAAGCGCCAAATGCTTTCGCAGGGATAAATTTGTATTTGTTACAAAAGTCTAGAATATTAAAACTATAAGTTTCCAAAGTCGATTCCCCAAGTGAAATCTGAAAATGTTGATAAAGTTTTTTATGAATTTCTTTTAAATCTTGAATGCTGGGTAGTGTTCGTTTTAATATCTCTCTAGATGTTTGAATATCTGAATCATTGGTTAACATCAGAGCAAATGCTTGTTTTTTATTTCTACCAGCTCTTCCTGCTTCTTGTACATAGTTTTCTAATGAAGCTGGAATGTTATAATGTACTACTAATCCAACGTTAGCTTTGTCAATTCCCATTCCAAATGCGTTTGTCGCAACCATAATGGGTTTTTCCTCGCTCATCCAAGAGTCAAAAGCTTCTTTCTTTTCATTTATTTGTAACCCACCGTGATAATACCCACTTTTAAATCCGTGTTGATTAAGGTATTTGGAAAGCTCTTTAGTTCTCTTTCTTGAATTGACATAAACAATGCTTGGTGCCTGATTTTTCTGAAATATTCTATGAAGTTTAGATAATTTATCGTTTGTGTAAATTACATTCAATGAAAGGTTTTCTTTGTAAAAAGATTCTTGAAGTATTGTCGGATTCTCTAATTCTAAAATACTTACAATATCTGTCAATACTTTTGTAGTTGCAGTTGCAGTTAAAGCTGCAATTTTTGCCTCTGGAGCTAATTTTCTTAGAATATTTAATTTCGTGTAAGAGGGACGAAAATCGTGCCCCCACTCTGAAATACAATGTGCTTCATCAATAACAATTAAAGAAATGGATAATTCATTTAATTTTTCTTGAATTAATTTAGATTGAATTCTTTCAGGAGATAAATACAAGAATTTGTATCGACCATATTTTATATTGTCAAAGATGCGAACAATATCATCAGTAGAAGAGCCAGAAGGTATTTGAGTAGCTTTTATACCGCGATCTTTTAAATTCGAAACTTGATCTTCAATAAGAGCAATTAAAGGAGAAACTACAATGCATACTCCTTCAAATACTAGTCCAGGAACTTGAAAAGCAATTGATTTTCCGCCTCCTGTTGGTAATAAAGCTACTGTGTCATTTTTATAAAGAATACTGTTAACAATTTCTTGCTGCTTTGGTCTAAAAGACGAAAAGCCCCAATATTCTTTTAATATGTCTTCTGGTTTTGACATTTTACATGTGACTCAAAATGAAATTACAACGATTTCTAACGGTATCAAAAGGTACGTTAATAATTTCGTAACCGAGTTCTGTGTATGCTTCATGAAGGAATTTACTAATCAATTCTGATTGTTCAAAAGTCTCGTATCTTTCATTATCTGACTTGTAAATATCTTTCCACGGAAGAAACTGAAAAATTTTAGTGTAACGATATTGTTCACTTTTTTCCATGAAAATAGGAGGGAACTCTGTATTAAAATATCTCATGTAAGCATGAACGCTTGGAATTCCTCTATCAAAAAAAACGATTCTATCTTTTGAATTATCAGCCTCAATAAATTGTTGTTCTCTTCCTTCTAATAATTTGGTACTAAATAAAATAGGGTCGGTTAAAAACAATTGTTCAATTCCATCTTCCTGAGCTTTTCTCGTGACTTCTCTCGAAATTTCTGGCATACATTTAAAACCTTGTCGTTTTAAAAATCTTAATACTGAAGTCTTTCCCGTTCCGGGTCCACCTATGAAAACAATTTTTTGTTGCATGGGGCAAAAATAAAAGTTTCATTAGTTATATGTAATAAATAGTGTAATTTTGTTTTCCTAATAATTTTTTTGATAATTCTTATTTCGAATTAATTAATAATCACTCAAATAAAAATACATGTCGGAAAGAGAGTCTTTTTATATTAAATTAAAAGCAAAATTAGAGGAAACAACTACTTTTCCTACAAAATACTTATACAAATTTATCGTTCCATCTAATGGAGATCAAGTAAATCAAGTTCAAGATTTATTTAATAAAGGTGGTGCCGTTATTAATACTAAAAAGTCGAGAACTGGAAAGTATGTTAGCGTTTCTATTCATATTACTATGAAAAGTGCTGACGAAATTATATCATATTACAAAGACGCCGAAAAAATCGAAGGAATCATATCATTATAGTTTTATGAAAAATAACATTATTGCAATTGTTTTTTTGTTTTGTGGAGTAATTGGTTTTGCTCAAAAAGATAAAGTTTTATTAACCATTAACGATGAACCTATTTATGTTTCAGAATTCAAAAGAATTTATGAGAAGAATCTAGATCAGATTAATGATAGCGAAAAAGGAATTGACAAGAATTTAGATCTTTTTATAAACTATAAATTAAAATTAATTGAAGCTTATAAGTTAAGATTAGATACTTCTAAAACATATATTAGTGAATACAAGAGTTATAAAAATCAGTTGATGACTCCTTATTTACAAGACGAGGATTTTAAAAAAATAATGTTGAAAGAAGCGTATGAAAGAACTGTAAATGAAGTTAGAGCTAGTCATATTTTAATTACACCTCCAAATAAAAGAACTAAAATTGATACAACTAAAATTGTTAAAAAGTTAGATTCAATTAAAATGAAACTTGCTGAAGGAGTTCCATTTGATGAATTAGCAAAAAAGATATCTGATGATCCTTCTGCTAAAATGAATGGAGGAGATTTAGGCTACTTTTCAGCGTTTAGAATGGTGTATCCGTTTGAAGAAGCTGCCTACAAAACAGAAGTTGGTAAAGTTTCAGAAGTATTTAAAACCAGGTTCGGATATCATATTCTAAAAGTTACAGATAAAAGAAAATCAAAAGGAGCTTTTGAAGTTGCACACATACTAACAAGAGACATGAAGGGCTCGGCAAAAGCAAAAATTGATTCGGTATATCAAAAAATTAAGGAAGGTAAAGATTTTGCCGAGTTAGCTAAGAAATATTCAGAAGATAAAGGATCTGCTGTAAATGGTGGAGTACTTCCTAGATTTACGTCAGGAAGAATGGTTCCGTCTTTTGAAAATGAAGTATTTAAATTGACCAAGCCAGGAGAGGTTAGTAAACCTTTTAAAACTCGTTATGGATGGCATATTGTAAAGTTGATTAAAAATCATCCTGTTAAGACTTTTGAAGAGTTGAAACCGCAATTAGAAGCGAGAATTAGAACGAGCAACAGAGGAAAACTATCAATTAAAAAATTGATTGGTGATTTAAAATCGAAATATAAAATATCTGTAAATAATGAATTGTTGAATCAAGTAATCAAGGATAGAGATTTTGAATTTCCAGAGAAACAGGAGAAAAGTTCTATTTTGAGTATTGAGAACAAGGATATAGATCTTTTACAATTTTTAAACTACATCAAAAACAAAAAATATTTAAGTGTTGAGAGTCTTTGGGAGAAATTTGAAGATGAAAGTGTTTTAAATTATTACAAGGATGATCTTGAAAATATATACCCTGAATATAAAAATACGCTTCAAGAATATAAAGATGGTTTATTACTATTTGACTTGATGAAGTCTAAAATTTGGGATGCTTCTCAAAAAGATGATGAAGGTTTAACTATGTATTTTGAAAAAAATAAATCGAAATATAAAGGGAAAGAACTAGCTGATATAAAAGGAGAAGTTATCAACGATTATCAAAAATATTTGGAAGATAATTGGGTGAAATCCTTAAGAAAAGAAAATAATGTTAAGATTAAGAGTAAAGAATTGAAGAAACTAAAAAAAATGTATAATCAATAAATGAGTTTGAAAAAGTCTGTTTTAGTTTTAGTTGCTCTTGTTCTTTTAAGTTCTTGTGAACAAATCAAATCGCTAGATGTATTTTCGAAAAAAGAAGAGCGTAAAGAACCGATAGTTGCTTCAGTTGGTGAAACTAATTTATACCTATCCGAACTAGATGAAGTTATTCCAAATGGAATATTAGAAAGCGATAGTATTGTTTTAGCAAAGAGTTACATAAATACTTGGGCGAAACAACAATTATTATTACAAAAGGCTGAGGAAAATATCTCCGAAGTTAATAGTAATAAAATTGATGAGCTTATAAAAACTTATAGAGAAAGTTTGTACATAAACGGATATAAGGAAAGTTTAATTAAACAACAATTGGATACGGTAATAAGTGACGAGTCTATTCGTAATTATTACGAAAATAATAAAGAGAACTTCAAACTGAATGAGGAATTATTACAAATAAAGTTCGTTTATTTTGGAAATGATTTTCTTGATAAAAAAGAAGCTATAGAAAAATTTAAGTCTAATGAAGAAGAAGATTTAGAGGATTTGGAAGCTTTAACAATTAATTTTAAAGATTATCAGTTGCGTGATTCTAGCTGGATTACCTATGAAAAAGTGCTTCAAAAGATTCCTCCATTTCGATATGAAATCAAAGAAAATTTGTTAAAAAAATCAAAATTCATAAAGAAGGAAGATAGTTTCGGAGTATATTTGGTCGCTGTGAACAATGTATTGCAGAGAAATGACATTGCTCCACTAAGTTATATTGAAAATAATATTAAACAGTTAATCTTACATAAACGTAAGATAGAATTAGTTAGGGATATAGAAAAAACGTTGATTAATGATGCAATTAAGAATAATGAATTTAAAGAATATTAGTCTTTCACTTTTTGTAATGTGTGCGAGTTTAAATGTTTTCGCGCAAAAAGTAAAAATTGATGGTGTAGCCGTTGTAGTTGGAAAAAATATTGTTTTAGATTCAGATATTGATAAATTTAAACAAGAAGTAGAATTACGAAGTGAAGGGAAAATTAAAATTTCTAATTGTGAAATGTTAGAAGAGTTAATGCAGCAAAAACTTCTTGCGCATCATGCCGTTGTAGATAGTGTAACGGTTTCTAAATCTGAAATTGATTCAAGAGTAAATAGAAGTATTCAGTTTTTTACACAAGAATATGGATCAATTGAAAAAGTCGTAGAAGCTTACGGTTTTAATGATATTGAAGATTTAAAAAAGGAATTGTCTCGAGTACAGAAAGAGAATGTACTTATTGAAAGAGAGCAAACTAAAGTGACGGAAGATGTTGACGTTACTCCAGAAGAAGTTAGATTATATTATAACGGCTTAAAAGAGAAAGACGAATTACCAGAGTTTGCTGCAGAAGTAGAATTAGCTCAAATTGTATTAAAAGCAGAGCCTACTGAAGAAGAAAATAAACGAGTAATTGACAAATTAACTGAAATTAGAAGACAAATTATTGAAGACGGAGCAAGTTTTAAACTTAAAGCTATCATTAATTCTGATGAACCACAGGTTGCTCAAAGCGGTGGTTTCTTAGGGCCAGTAACTAAGGATACACAGTTCATAAAAGAGTTTAAAGAGGTTGTTTTCTCTTTAGATGAAGGAGAGATTTCTGAACCTTTTAAAACGGACTTTGGATATCATATTGTACTTCTTCATAAAATCAAAGGAAAAGCGAGAGAAGTATCTCATATTTTAATAATTCCTGAAGTTACTGATGAAAAGCTTAAAGAAACGAAGGAAAAACTAGAAGGAATCAAGAAGGATTTAGTAGATGGTAAAATTACCTTTGAAGATGCGGTTAAAAAATATTCTGAAGATAAGGCTACGAAAAACAATGGAGGATTATACATCAATCCTTACACTAGTGAACCTACTTGGGAATTAACCAGAATGGATCCTGCTTTATATGGTCGAGTTAATGAATTAAAAAAAGGAGAGTATTCTAATGTTTTCTATGAGGAAACTCGTACACAAGAGAAAATGTATATGCTAATTTTAATGAGAAATAGAACTGATACACATAAAGCAGATTTAGTAAAAGATTATGTGAAAATTCAGCAATTAGCATTAGCAAAGAAAAAGGAAGAGACTATTGAAAAATGGTCTAAGGAAAAGATTACTGAGACCTATGTGAAGTTAGGAGACGATTATAAAAAATGTACATTTAAAGCTAACTGGAAAAAAGAAAACTAAGAATATGTCTGAAGTTGCAGCAGTAGATAATCTTGTGAAAAAATATGCCCAATTACAACAAGAAATCGGTAAAGTTATCATAGGGCAAAACGAAGCTGTAAACTTTACGTTGCTTTCCATATTTTGTGGAGGACATTCATTATTAATTGGTGTTCCAGGACTAGCAAAAACATTGTTAGTTAATACAATTTCGAGTTCATTAGGTTTAAATTTTAATAGAATTCAGTTTACTCCGGATTTAATGCCTTCCGATATTCTTGGAAGTGAAATTTTAGACGAAACTAGAAAGTTTAAGTTCATTAAAGGACCTATTTTTTCTAATATTATCTTGGCGGATGAAATTAACAGAACACCACCAAAGACGCAGGCTGCACTTTTAGAGGCTATGCAGGAGAGATCTGTAACCATCGCCGGAAAGCAGTATAAACTAGATTTACCATTTTTTGTGTTAGCAACACAAAATCCAATTGAACAGGAGGGTACATATCCTTTACCAGAGGCGCAATTGGATAGGTTTATGTTTTCTATCAATTTAGATTATCCAACTTTTGAAGAGGAAGTTCAAGTTGTAAAAAGCACAACTTCTACTATTGAGCAAAAAGTGAATGCGTTATTTAATGCATCTGAGATTGTTGAAATTCAAAAGTTAATTAGAAAGATTCCTGTAGCTGACAATGTTGTAGAATATGCGGTTTCTTTAGTAGGTAAAACAAGACCAAATTCAGATTTAGCTACGGATTTAGTAAAGAGTTATATCGATTGGGGAGCTGGACCTAGAGCTTCACAAAATTTAATTTTAGCAGCTAAAGCCCATGCTGCCGTGAATGGAAAGTATTCTCCAGATATTGAAGATGTTCAAGCTATTGCAGTTCCTATTCTTTCTCACAGAGTTGTGAAGAATTATAAAGCTGAAGCCGAAGGAATAACCATCAAAGAAATTATTACTTCTCTTTTCTAGAATTCTCATAATTTCAATTTTTATGATTATACTTATATCTTTTAGAGATATTAAGTATGAAAAATTATGTAGACACTTCAGATGATGAATTTGAATTAAATTTCATCAATTATAAGGTGAAAGCTGAAGATTTCACCCATGAAGCACATATAAGACTTGCATGGATAAATATTGTGAAATATGGTGCTGAAAAAGGTCAGATTAATGTACTTAACCAATTGAAAAATTTTGTTCTTCATGTTGGTGCTGAAGATAAGTTTCATAAAACCTTAACTGTTGCTTCTTTTAATGTGATAAATCATTTTATTCAAAAATCAACTAGCCATAGTTTTTCTGATTTTATTGAAGAATTTCCTTTGTTGAAAATTGATTTTAAGAAGTTTATCTATGCGCATTATTCACTAGAGTTGATTAATTCGGAATTGGCCAGAAGAAGATTTATAAATCCGGATTTAAATCCATTTGAATAATAGAACAAACGAAAAAACTCGAAACAAAGCTGTTCCGAGTTTTTTGTTAAAGGTGCAAACTTATTATTTCTTTATTATCTTCTTAGCAATTGCACGTTGCCCATCATTAACTTCTAATATGTAAACACCAGGAGTTAATTTAGTTAAATCAATTCTTCTTTCAACAGAACCACTTTCTAAAGTTTGACCGATATAGTTTACGATTCTATAGGTTGCGTCTCTGTCATCACGTAAGTTAATGTTTACAAAATTTACTGCTGGATTTGGATAAACAGTTGCGTCAAAAATTGGTTCTTCATTTCCAAGCTCACCATCAATTTCAATAGCAGCTAAAGGATCAAATTCTGTTCTAGCAGAACTTCCAATATTAACTGTATAATCTTCAACTTCACCGTAAGAGAAAGTTTCACAAGCTGTTGGAGCTCCATTCCATTTCATAGAAACTCTCATTCTTGTTGCTCCTGCATTTGCAGAAGTTGGTACAGTAAATGTGTATGATAAATTACCAGAACTAGAAGAAGATCCAGAAACAACTTCTTCGCTAGTTTCAAAAGTACCATTTTGATTAAAGTCAATCCAAACTTTCCAATTTTCTGTATAAGAAGATCCAGTAAATCCTGCACTCACAACAATTGTATTGCTACCGTAAGATAAATTACCAGTTTGGCTTGTAAAGTTTCCGTATCCTCCATTAGCACTTGTACTGTTTGAAATCCCACCAATGGCAACGTTATCAATATATTCATAGTTGACATTGTTTCCTCTAGAATCACAATAAGATACAGTTGATGGTAAAGTTGTTACACTTACAGCATTACTAGAATTAGATACATTACCAGCGGCATCTAAAGCTCTTACTGTAAATGAGTATGATGTATTTGCTGTTAAACCAGATACATTATAACTTGTAGTTGTTACTGTAGTTAATTTAGTTGATCCTCTATAAACATCGTATCCTGTAACACCAGTATTATCTGTTGATGAACTCCAAGCTAAACTAACAGATGTTTGAGTCGTATTTGAAGCAATTAAACCAGATGGAGTAGAAGGTGCTTGTGTATCAGGAGTAGATAATGTTGTTACACTTACAGTATTACTAGAATCAGATATATTTCCAGCGGCATCAAAAGCTCTGACAGAAAATGAGTATGTAGTATTTGCAGATAAACTAGTTACATTATAATTTGTTGAAGTTACTGTTGCTATTTTAGTAGATCCTCTGTAAACATCGTATCCTGTTACTGCTGTGTTATCTGAAGAAGCACTCCAAGCTAAATTTACAGAAGTTTGAGTTGTGTTAGAAGCAACTAAGCTAGATGGAATTGTAGGAGCTTGCGTATCAAGAGCTGGTCCAGTTCCACCATCCACAGAATGTGTTCCTAACCCAGAAGATGTATTATTTGCAAATGAATCCCATTCAGAAGTAGCATAAGTTGTATTTGGAGAAGTAACGGAAGATTTTCTTCTTAACGTTACATCTTTTCCAAAGTTAGAAGTGCTGCTCGGAGTTCCAATTACATCAATTAAAGAGCTGTTTTTGAATAATGCTACAGCATCGTTTCCATTAAAATTTGTAACACCATTATTTGTGATGTTAGCAGCTCCAGTAATCGCTGTACTTGCACTTCCATGAGCAACAACATAAACTTGTCCATTTGCTAATTGTCCAGAAAGATTTAAAGTACTACTCCATGAATTATTTCCATTTGTAGTCTTTCTTAAAGAATATGAAGATAAATCAACTGTTGATCCTGTAAAGTTTGCAATTTCAATCGCTTTATTATAAGATGATCCTTCAACGTATTCTGAAATAATTAATTCAGTTGCAGTTCCAGAACCACTTCCTCCTCCAGAAGTTGTGGTAACATTTGCTCCATTACTATTTCCTGAAGTATTAGCAGCAGCATCAAAAGCTCTTACATAAAATGTATATGTTGTACCTGCTGTTAATCCTGTTACATTAAAAGAAGTAGATGTTGAAGTTCCTATTTGAGTTGATCCATTGTAAATTGTATATCCAGTAACACCTACATTATCTGATGATGCTGACCAAGCTAAATCAACAGATGTTGATGTTACATTAGAAGCAATTAACCCTGAAGGATTAGATGGAGCCTGCGTATCACTTCCTCCAGTATTTCCGAATAAATCTTCAGCTTGAGGACCTCCCCAAATTTGAGTCGCTAAAGCTGGATTATCAATAAAAGGATTTCTATTTCCTTGTTCTATTTCTAAAACAGGGTTTCTTTGTTTCTCTAAATCCGATACAGGATCTTCGGCATTCCATTGTAAGAATAAATCAATCATATTTGGATCGGTAACAACGGTATTTCCAACTCCCACGTTAGTTGGCAAAGTTTGATTTCCGTACCTTAAATACATATACATCATCATTCTTGCAACATCTCCTTTCCATTCATCTCCAGGATACCAGTGACCTTGAGAAGTAATGTATGAAGGCGTCCCACTTCCAGCAGCGAATTTTCTATTACTTCTAGAAGAATTTCTTTGTGCATCACATGGTCTCAAGTTGTGTGCATCAGCACCAGGACCAGAAGTTCCTAAATTAGGACTTGCAAGAGATTTAGAATATACGTGTTCCCTGTTCCAAACACCAGAGCCTCCACCATTATCGTCTCTTCCTCTTGTTCTATCATTTGTGATGTCAGAATCTGTGTCATTCCATCCATAGATTAATAGGACTTTTGAGGAATTTGTTGGATCAAGATCTGTTTGTTTTAATGCATTCCAAACACCAGGTGTATAACTTAGAAAAGTGTTGTGAGTTGAAATGATTTTCGTGGCAAGTTCGTCTTTCAACGAAGATCCACTTAAATTTAAATTCACATCGTTGTAATAGGACGGAATTTGTGCGGTCGCTGATATAGAGAAAATCAGCAGGAGTAAGGGTAGTAAATTTTTCATTTTTTTATTTGTTAAAACCGCTCCAAAGTTCCTTTTTAAATGTTAAGATATCGTTAATAAAACGTTATGTATTAAGAAGTTGTTAACATTTCTAGAAAGAAATTTATTGCATCTCAGATGCGTAATTTCTATCCCTAAGAAAATTCCTGATAATTCTAGATAAAAGTGTAAATTTGCAAGCCAAAAGAGGAAAAACAACATGAAGATATCATATAACTGGCTACAACAATTTTTACAATTAGATTGGTCTCCTGAAAAAACAGGGGAACTTTTAACAGATCTAGGATTAGAAGTTGAAGGTATTGAGTTAAAAGAAAGTATTAAAGGAAGTTTACAAGGGGTTGTCGTTGGAGAAGTTTTAACATGCGTAAAACATCCTAATGCCGATAAATTGAAAGTTACTACTGTTAACCTAGGTAATGGTGAACCTGTGCAAATTGTATGTGGGGCACCAAATGTTGATGCTGGACAAAAGGTTCCTGTTGCAACAATCGGAACAATGTTATATGATGAAAAAGGAGAAGGTTTTAAAATTAAAAAAGGAAAAATTCGTGGTGAAGAAAGTCACGGAATGATTTGTGCAGAGGACGAATTAGGTCTCGGAGCAAGTCATGATGGAATTATGATTCTAAACGAAGAATTAGTTCCTGGTACTCCTTGTGCTGAAGTTTTTAAAATAGAAACAGACCATGTTTTTGAAATTGGTTTAACACCAAACAGAGCTGACGCCATGAGTCATTACGGTGTAGCCAGAGATTTAAGAGCAGGATTAATGCAAAAAGATGTTAATCTTGAATTAATTTCTCCTTCAGTTTCTGATTTCCATGTTGATGAAAGACGTTTAAAAATCGATATTGAGGTTGAAAATAAAGAGTTGATTCCTAGATATTGTGGTATTACAATTACTGATGTAGAAGTAAAAGAATCACCTGAGTGGATTAAAAATCGTTTAAAAGCAATTGGAATCGCTCCTAAAAATAATGTAGTAGATATTACTAATTATGTTTTACACGAATTAGGTCAGCCTTTACATGCTTTTGATGCCTCAAAAATTAGAGGAAATAAAGTTGTAGTTAAAACTTTAGAAGAGGGAACGAAGTTCGTGACTTTGGATGAAGTTGAAAGAGAGTTGTCTTCTGAAGATATTATGATTTGTGATGCGGAAGATAACCCACTGTGTATTGGAGGAGTTTTTGGTGGTTTAAAATCAGGAGTTACTGAAAATACAACAACTGTCTTTTTAGAAAGTGCTTATTTTAATCCTGTTGCAATTCGTAAAACTGCAAAGCGTCATGGATTAAATACAGATGCATCTTTCCGTTTTGAAAGAGGAATTGATATTAATCAAACAAAATATGCTTTAAAACGTGCTGCATTATTAATTGAAGAGTATGCCGGAGGAAAATTATCTTCTGATATTCTAGATTTCTTTCCTGAGAAAGTAGACGATTTTGAAGTATTCTTATCTTTTGATAGTGTATATAGACTAATTGGTCAAGAGATTCCAAAAGAAACGATAAAGAAGATTTTAGCTTCTTTAGAAATAAAGATTAATAGTGTTACAGAAGCTGGATTAGGTTTAGTAATTCCTTCTTATCGAGTTGATGTTCAAAGGGAAGCTGATATTATTGAAGAAATCTTAAGAGTTTATGGATATAATAACATTGAATTTTCTCATAAGTTAAATGCTTCAATTTCATTTGATGACGATAAACAAGTGAAAGTGGAGAATACTGTAGCTAATCAATTGGTTGCTATGGGATTCAATGAAACTATGTCTAACTCTTTAACAAAAGAGGATTACATTGAATTATCTGATGATTTAAATGGAAACTTTAATGTTGAAATGTTAAATCCTTTAAGTAGTGATTTAAAAGTAATGCGTCAGTCATTATTGTTTAGTGGATTGGAAAGTATTGCATATAATATTAATAGAAAAAATAATAGTTTAAAGTTCTTTGAGTTTGGTAAAACATACCACAAGTTCGAAAGTGGATACGAAGAGCAAAAGCATTTGACTTTATTCGTTACAGGAAATAGAGTTAAAGATACTTGGAAGTTAGAGAATAAACCATCTGATTTCTTTTATTTAAAAGGAGCAATTACAAGTCTTTTAGAAAGATTAGGACTTACAAAACTAAAAACTTCTCCAGTGAAATCTGATGTGTTTTCAGAAGGTTTAACACTTAGTTTAGGTAAAACTAAGTTAGTTGACTTTGGAGTTGTTAAACGTTCTATTTTAAAAGAATTTTCTATCAAACAAGAAGTTATTTTTGCTGATATTAAATGGGATGTAATTTTACCGTTAGTTGGTAAAAAGAAGATTAAGGTGAGTGATTTACCTAAATTTCCTGCAGTAAAGAGAGATTTAGCTTTACTTTTAGATGAAAAAGTTGAATTTAAGGAGCTTTATAATTTAGCTTTCCAATCAGAACGTAAACTTTTAAAAGAAGTTGACCTATTTGATGTTTATGAAGGAAAGAATTTACCTGAAGGTAAAAAATCATATGCTGTTAGTTTCGTTTTACAAGATGAAAATAAGACTCTTAACGATAAACAGATTGATAAAATCATGCAAAAATTACAGCAAACATTCGAAAAGAATGTTGGTGCAGAATTAAGATAATATAAGCTCCTTTCGGGAGCTTTTTTTATAAAATAAAACCAAATGTATAAATTAATAATCCGTCCAATATTTTTTCTTTTTGATCCTGAAAAGATTCATTATTTCACTTTTTCTTTAGTTAAATTTTTATCCAAAATACCTTTTGTAAGTTCAATTTTTAGAAGTTTGTACAAAGTTGAGGATACGAAGTTAGAACGTAATTTATTTGGTTTAACTTTTAAAAACCCAGTTGGACTAGCGGCTGGTTTTGATAAAAATGCTGTTTTATATAATGAACTAGCTGATTTTGGATTTGGTTTTATAGAGATTGGAACCGTTACACCTGAAGGTCAAGTAGGAAATCCTAAACAGCGTTTATTTAGATTGAAAGACGATAAGGGAATTATAAATCGAATGGGATTTAATAATGAAGGATTGGAAGCTGCGATTTCTCAGTTAAAGAAAAATAAAGGAAAAGTAATTATTGGAGGAAATATAGGGAAGAACACAGCTACAAATCCTGAGGATTATACGGCTGATTACACAAAGTGTTTTGAAGAATTACATCCTTATGTTGACTATTTTGTTTTAAATGTAAGTTGTCCAAACGTATCTAGTCATGCAAAGCTGGAAGATGCAGATTATTTGAAAGAATTAATCACTGAAGTTCAAAAGATTAACAATTCAAAATCGGTTCAAAAACCAATTTTATTAAAAATAGCACCAGATTTAAATACTAATCAATTAGATGAAATTATTGATTTAGTTGCTGATACTAAAATTGATGGTGTAATTGCATCCAATACCTCTATCGATAGAACCGGTTTGAAAGCTTCTGAAGAAAGGTTAAAAGAAATTGGAAATGGTGGTTTAAGCGGTCAACCAATCAAAGAAAAGAGTACTAAAGTCATTAAATATTTAGCAGATAATTCTAATAAAGCATTTCCAATAATTGGAGTAGGAGGTATTCATTCTGAAAAAGATGCATTAGAAAAAATTGATGCTGGAGCTGATTTAGTACAAGTTTACACTGGTTTTATTTATGAAGGACCATCATTAGTTAAAAGAATAAACAAGGCTATTTTAAAAAGAAGTTAACTAATGTTTGAAACGCTAATTTCTTTTGCCTTGTCTACTGCAGCTTTAGCTATTTCTCCTGGGCCAGATAACATTTTCGTACTAACTCAAAGTATTGTAAATGGTAAAAAGTTTGGAATAGCTACTGTCTTAGGTTTAATGACAGGCTGTATTATTCATACGACTTTAGTTGCTTTTGGTGTTTCAGAAGCTATTAAGGCAAATGAAAATATATTCCTAGTAATAAAATTATTTGGAGTTGGTTATTTACTTTATTTGTCTTATTTAGTTTATAACAGTGATGCAAAAATTGCTTTTTCTACTGAAAATGTAGAAAAAAAATCAACTTTAGAGTTATTTAAAACTGGATTTTGGATGAATATTCTTAATCCAAAAGTTACGATTTTCTTCTTAGCATTTTTTCCACAATTTCTTTTTTCAAAGACTACATCAACAGTAATTCAGTTTTATGTTTTAGGTGGAATTTTCATTTTAGTTTCTTTTTTCATATTTTCTTTAATAGCAATTCTAGCAGGTTCTATTTCAGATTTAATAAAGAAGAATGAGAATGTAGGAGTATATTTAAAGTGGCTTCAAATTGTGGTTTTTGTCGGAATTGCAATTTTTATTCTTTTACCAGAATCTAAATAACTACCAATTTTTACGTTTAATTAATTGTTCAATGTGAGCATAGTGGTGGTTGCAGTGCCAAGCATAAATACCTATATTTTCTTTAAGAGTGACTTTTTCATTTCCTTCAGGATGAATAAAATACTTTTCTAAGTCTGCAGGAGTTAATAATTTGAGAAAGTAAACCCATTTATCGTGCAGTGCTATTAATGAGTTTATGGATAAACTAATCGGTCCGTCTTTTGAATCTTTTAATTCAGCCCATCTATCTTCATAATAGGCTTTAATAACTGGTTTATCCTCAGTTAATGTCCATTTAAATCTTGTGTAAGAATTGTGATGACTATCAGCGCAGTGATGAATAACTTGTCTTATTGTCCATCCTCCGTCTCTATATTGAGTGTTAAGCTGATCATCTGATAAACTGGAAACTAATTTTTGTAATTTACTAGGAAAGAGTTCAATTACTCCGATCCAATCCTTAATATTTCTATCTGAAATTTCTTCAGGAATATTTGGTTTTCCAATAGGAT
The DNA here is from genome assembly GCA_022448525.1 of Tenacibaculum sp. Lineage (GTDB taxonomy): Bacteria > Bacteroidota > Bacteroidia > Flavobacteriales > Flavobacteriaceae > Polaribacter. The sequence continues at coordinate 596,753 of JAKVCX010000004.1, read as the reverse complement.
AGCGTAAGTTTTCCATACTAGTTTTTATCAGTTAGTTCTTTTAGATTTCTTTTTGAACTTCGATTCTCAGGGTTAATACTCAAGGCTTTTTTGTAACTATCAATTGCGTTTAAAGTATCGTTATTCTTTAAATACGCATCACCTAAACTATCAAATGTATTTGAACTATTAGGGTATAACTCTGTATTAATTTTAAAAATATTTATAGCTTTTTCGATTTCATTATTTCTAATAAATCTATAACCTGTTCTATTTAGGTTTCTTTCGCGGATCAAAGGATTTAAACTATCTCTTTGTTGAATTTCCTTATAACCTCTTAAAGCTTGGTTATAATTATTTTCTGCCAAATATTCGCTTGGTGTTTTTTCACCTTCTTTTAGTTTCAAAAAAATGTATTTTTCTCCTTTATGTTCTCTTTTTTCAGCCAAAACAATTTTGTTTTCATTAGAATTAAAAATTAACTTCTCGTTTAATTCACTTACGTAGAAAACACTATCGTTTAGTTTCAATGGTTTTAAATCAGTATTTCTCCAATTTAAATACAGTTCTTGTTCTTTGAAAACTACTTCAATAACTTCGTCAGCATTAAAAAAATAGCGTCCTGATGTATTTTCAATAAATTCAGAACTATTTTTCTTAGAAGTACAATTCATTAAGAATCCTGAAATAAATAAGGTAAATATAAGTTTGGCTTTCATAGTTGTAGTTTTCATGTTAAATGTATGACGAAACTTTGAAAAATATGTTACAGTTTACATGTTTTAAAAGTACAATATTGGCATAACTATTGACTTATTTAAAGTGAAGAAAACAATTTTATTGATTTAAACGTCTGCTATTTAAGTGTTTGAATGGTTTTCTTTAGTTTTAAAGAAATTTGAATTAAGATATTAAATGTCATATTGACAGATAAATAAGATATGAGTAGATCCAAAATAATACATTTAGACAACTTGTCTTTACAAGATATGATAAATGAAGATTCAGAATTAATTCCATTATTAACTCCGGAAGACGAGGAGCTAATTAATAAGGAAGATGTTCCTAGTGAATTACCAATATTACCTTTAAGAAATACTGTATTATTTCCTGGAGTTGTAATTCCAATTACTGCAGGAAGAGATAAATCAATTCAGTTAATTAAAGATGCCAACAAAGGAAATAAAACTTTAGGAGTTGTTGCACAACGTAATAGTGAAGTTGAAGATCCAACGTTAGACGATATTTACCATACTGGAGTAGTAGCTCAGATTTTAAGAGTTCTTAAAATGCCTGATGGGAATACAACTGTAATCATTCAAGGTAAAAAGCGTTTCGAAATTAACGAATTAATTCAACAAGAGCCTTATATGAAGGCAAAGGTTTCAGAAGCTAAAGAAGAAAGAACTATTGACGATCAGAAAGAGTTTGATGCTATTATTGATTCGATTAAGGAATTAGCTTTAGATGTTATCAAAGAAAATCCAATGTTGCCTTCAGAAGCTTCATTTGCGATTAAAAACATTCAATCGAACTCATTTTTAGTGAACTTTATTTCGTCTAACATGGATTTAAGTGTTGGTCAGAAACAAGTTTTATTAGAGAAAGATAGTTTAAAAGAAAGAGCTTTATTAACGCTAAAGAATTTAGATAAAGAATTACAAAAACTTCAGTTACGTAATGATATTCAGTCTAAAACAAGATCTGATTTAGATAAACAACAAAGAGAATATTATTTACATCAGCAATTAAAAACTATTCAGGAAGAGCTTGGAGGAGTTTCTCACGATCAAGAATTGGAAGAAATGCGCTCGCAAGCAAAGAAGAAAAAATGGTCGAAAGAAGTTGGAGAGGTTTTCGAGAAAGAAGTGAACAGACTTCGAAGAATGAATCCTCAAATGGCCGAGTACGGTGTACAGCGTAATTATTTAGAGTTATTGCTTGAACTTCCTTGGGGAGAATATTCTGAGGATAAATTTGACTTAAAAAAGGCTCAAAAGATTTTGGATAGAGATCATTTTGGACTTGAAAAAGTGAAAGAACGTATAATTGAGCATTTAGCTGTTTTAAAGTTAAGAGGAGATATGAAGTCTCCAATTATCTGTTTATATGGACCTCCTGGTGTTGGTAAAACATCTTTAGGTAAATCTGTAGCAGAAGCTTTAGGTAGAAAATATGTTCGTATGTCGTTAGGTGGATTACGTGATGAAGCTGAAATTCGTGGACATAGAAAAACTTATATTGGTGCAATGCCTGGTCGATTAATTCAAAACATTAAGAAGGCTGGAACTTCAAATCCTGTATTTGTTTTAGATGAAATTGATAAACTAGGTCAGAGCCATCAAGGAGATCCGTCTTCAGCGATGTTAGAAGTTTTAGATCCAGAGCAAAATACTGAGTTCTATGATAATTATTTAGAGGTTGGTTATGATCTTTCCAAAATTCTATTTATTGCAACAGCAAATAATATTAATCAAATTCCATGGGCGTTAAGAGATCGAATGGAGATCATTAATGTTACAGGTTATACTATAGAAGAGAAAGTTGAAATTACAAAGAAATATTTATTACCTAAGCAATTAAAAGAACACGGATTAAATGATGAGCATTTGAAATTAGGAAAAGCTCAAATCGAAAAGATTGTTGAAGGTTATACTAGAGAATCTGGAGTTCGTGGATTAGAAAAACAAGTAGCGAAAGTAGTTCGTTATGCAGCGAAATCAATCGCAATGGAAGATGAATACGATGTTGCATTATCAAATGATGATATTGAGAATATTTTAGGTCCTGCGAGATTAGAGCGTGATAAGTACGAAAATAACGATACTGCTGGAGTAGTTACAGGTTTGGCTTGGACAAGTGTAGGAGGAGATATTTTATTCATAGAATCAATTCTTTCTAAAGGGAAAGGAAATCTTTCTATTACAGGGAATTTAGGAACTGTGATGAAAGAATCATCAACAATCGCAATGAAGTACATAAAATCTAATTCTGAAGCGTTTGGTATTAAACCTGAAGTTTTAGATAATTATGATGTACATATCCATGTTCCAGAAGGAGCAACTCCAAAGGATGGACCAAGTGCTGGAATTACAATGTTAACTTCTTTGGTTTCTGTATTTACACAACGTAAGGTGAAAAACAGAATAGCCATGACAGGTGAAATCACCTTAAGAGGAAAAGTATTACCTGTTGGCGGAATTAAAGAAAAGATTTTAGCTGCTAAAAGAGCAAATATTAAAGAAATCATATTATGTGCTGATAATAAGCGTGATATTGACGAAATAAAGGAAAGTTACTTAAAAGGTTTAAAGTTCCATTATGTAACTGAAATGAGTGAAGTAATTGACATAGCTTTGACTAAGCAAAAAGTCAAAAACGCTAAAAAAATATAAAGAAAAGGTTCCCAATTTGGGAACCTTTTTTCTTAAATAAGAAAACCTCTTTATAAAAAGAGGTTCTCCGATAGTTAATAATTGATTGAAAAACAAATTATTTACTTGTGTACAATTGTTGTCCTTTTTGATTGTAAAATGAATTACTAATTAATTCTAAGTTTGTTTCCGTAAAGTCAGATGTATTCTTTATTACAGCTAAAAAACTTTCCATGTTCTTTTTTGTTGGATATCCTATGTTTTGACTTCCATCAATAAACGATGTTCCTACAAAGTTTCCTTTGTTATCTAAAACATACCAAAAAGGAAATTCTAAAGGTTTACAATTATTCTCTCCGAATGACTTAACAGGGTTAGAACAGTTTACAAACTCTGAAGTTTCTTCTTTAGAAACGGTAATGTTAACCACTACATAATTAGAATTAAAAACTTTTTGAAATGTTTCCGTATTCATTAAAGTCTCCATTTTCTTACTGACTTTACAAGAAGAGGATAAATAATTAATGAATACGTGTTTATTTTCTTTTTGTGCTTTCTCCAACGCTTCTTCAATGAGAATAGCATCTTTGTTTTGACTAAAAGAAAAATTGACAGAAATAAGTGTAAGTAGTATAAATATAGTTTTATACATGATTAGGGGAATTAGGGGTTATAATTCGAATTTACAGAATTAAATCCCTAATCACAAAAAATGTTATCAACATTTTGTCAATAATTCAATAAAAAGAGTGGTTTTATAAACATATGTTAATTCAGTTAACGAAAAAGTAATTTAGACTAACAAGTTTACAATGGGGTTGATTATCTGTCTATTACATTTGAATTATTTCCACTTAATATTACAACCGATACTTGGTTTTTGATTTTCAATAGGAAATTTTTGATCAAGGAGGTTATTAATTGCATTTCTGAAATCTTTACCCGTTAACGGCTTTTCGTTACCCGGTCGAGAATCATCAAGTTGACCATGATACACTAATTTTAATTCATCATCAAATAAGTATAAATCCGGTGTACAAGCGGCATCATAAGCTTTTGCTACTTCTTGAGTTTCATCAAATAAGTATGGGAAAGGATAGCCAACTTTTTCAGCATGCGTTTTCATTTTCTCCGGTCCATCTTGAGGATATTTATTGGCGTCGTTACTACTTATGGCAATAAAAGAAATCCCTTTTTTATAATAATCATTTGCCAACTTTATTAATTCCTCATTTACATGTACAACAAAAGGGCAGTGGTTGCATATAAAAAATATAGCAGTTCCTTTTAATCCTTTTACTTCAGAAAGATTTACTGTTTTATTATCTCTAGTATTTAATAATTCGAAGTTTGGAGCGATTGTTCCAATTGAAAGATTTTTAGATTCTGTTAAAGCCATAATTATTCATTTTAAAGAAAAAATTAAACGTTTCTTAAGTCAATAGTTTCTCCATTAACCAATTTGTTTGAAGTTTCTAATTCGTAAACGCAGTTAGCAACAAATTCAGGAGTGTATAATTCTTTATTCTTTTTTAAGTCAATAAATCTCTGTACGTTTTTGAAATGATCAATAGATGTTTCTCGTATTTGAGTCTGCATATTTGTATCAACTACTCCAGGACGAATACCATATGCTTTCACTCCGTTTGATATTTCACTTTGTTCCTGTGCTATCGTTGCGGTCATCATATCTAAAGCCGCCTTTGAACTACAATAAACACTCCAGCCGTTATATGGTTTTGTAGCTGCTCCCGAAGAAATATTAATGATTTTTTTTATACAATTTGAATTTTTAAGTTTCTCTGTAAATATGCCAGAGAAGGCAAGTGGTATCGTTGTATTTAAGAGGATAGAGGCATTAATATCATCACTCGGAATATTTTCTAAATTACTTATTTCTCCTAATCGACCAGCATTATTTATTAAGGTAACTGATTTAGGGTTTTGAAGATTGATTTCATCCAGTAATGAGCTGAATCCACTAGTAGCAGTGTTAAAATCTAAAAGATTAATTGAGGTTTCTTTGAGATTTTTATTTCCTGTAATTGATTTTGAAAGAGAATAAACAATATAATTTTCGGAACTATATTTTTTTGCTAAAGCATTTCCGATTCCTTTACTTCCTCCAGTTATAATTACAATATTACTCACTTAATAATTTTTTATATAAATCTAATGTTTCATTTACAGTACGTTCAATACTATATACATTTAAAATTCTATTCTTCGCATTTATTCCCATTTGTTTACAAAGCTCTTTTTCGTTAGCTAATTTAGAAATTGCTTCACCAATAGCTTTAGAATCTTTTAAAGGAACTACAATACCAGAGTTTTCATCAATTAACTCTGTGCATCCGCCAGCATTAGTCATTATTACAGGTTTTCCAATACTCATAGCTTCACTAATTGCACGACCGAATCCTTCACTTAAAGAAGTTTGAAGGTACATATTACAACCAGCAAGTAAATCAGGAACATCGTTTCGTTTTCCTAGAACATGAATACGATTGCTAATTTTACTATTTTTTCGAATACTGTCAAGATGTGGAGCGTCTGTATTTTCTCCGATTAAAACATAATGTATTTCTTGGTCAGATTTCAAATAATTAGAAGATTCTAAGAAGTACTTTGTTCCTTTCACTTTTCTATGATTTCCAATAGAACAAACTACAGTAGCTTCTTTAGGAATACCGATTTGTGTATAATCAAATGGATTAACATCAGAAAACCATTCAGAACTATAACCTTTAAATATTCGAACCGCTTTATTTTTACGTTTCCCAAAAAGTTGATTTTTCACATGATTATAAACGAAATTACTATTCCCTATAATCGCATCTATTTTTGGATTTAAATAGGTAAGGTATGAACTCGGATCGTACCAGTGTAAACTTACAGAACCAAAATAGATTACCGTTTTAACTTTTGGATGTTTACGTAATGCAATCAATCCGCTTCTTGCTGCTTTTCCACTTATAAAATGAACCAATTCAATGTTATGATCTGTAATAAATCTAGAAAAAGCTTCTTGATATTCTGAATCTATTTTCTTTTTTGGATGTAAATCTAGGAAGGTGGCATTTTTATTTTGAGAAGTTATAAACTCACGAACATCGTTAGCAATCGGACCTATCAAGTATATGTTTACTCCTTTTTCTTTTAAACCAAGAAATAAAGCAACTTGAGCAATTTGTGTGTTTAAATTACCACCACCTAAAACAAAAAGTACATTCATGTGTTTTACTTAAAATAAGTTTTGGACTCGTTCCAAAAGACATCCATTTCAGCTAAACTCATATCTGATAACTCTTTACCAGCTTCTTTAGCTTTTTGTTCAAGATATTGAAAACGATTTATAAATTTTTTGTTAGTTCGTTCTAGGGCGTTTTCTGGGTTTACTTTTATAAAGCGAGCATAATTAATCATAGAAAACAAAACATCCCCAAATTCTTTTTCGATGTCATCTTGATTCCCATTTTTGATTTCTTCGTTCAATTCATTTAGTTCTTCTTGAACTTTTTCCCAGACTTGGTGAGGTTCTTCCCAATCAAAACCAACGCCAGCAACTTTATCTTGAATTCTATTTGCTTTTACCAATGCGGGTAAACTTCTAGGAACTCCTTCTAGAACAGATTTTTTTCCTTCTTTTAGTTTTAGTTTTTCCCAATTTTGTTTTACTTCTTCTTCATTTTCCACAGACACGTCACCATAAATGTGTGGATGTCTGTCTATGAGTTTATCAGAAATAGCATTGGCAATGTCAGCTATATCAAAAGCTTTCTTTTCACTTCCGATTTTAGCATAAAAAACGATGTGCAAAAGCACATCGCCTAATTCTTTTTTTAACTCTTCTAAGTCGTTATCTAAAATAGCATCTCCTAATTCGTAAACTTCCTCAATTGTTAAATGTCTTAAGCTTTCAAGTGTTTGTTTTTTATCCCAAGGACACTTTTCACGTAAATCATCCATTATATCTAAAAGACGATTAAAAGCTTCTAATTGTTGTTTACGAGAGTTTAACATATGCTATTCTTCTTCCTCAGTAGTAACTTCCTCTTGCGTTAAAGTAGAGAAATCGAAATTAGCTTTCGCTAAAATATTATACCACTGAATTACTTTTTTAATATTTGAAGTATATACTCTTTCTTCGTCGTAATCAGGTAAAACTTCAGAAAAATACTCCGTTAATTTGTTGGCACTTTCTTTATGAGAAATTGCCTCTTTACCATCTTCTTTATTCGCGATGTTACTAAATACTTCAGCTAAAGGAATATCTTCAGCATATGTGAAAATAGCAATGTTCTCTAATAAGCTAACATTGTGAGTCGCTGTAATTGGCATACGCTTATCTTCTAATAAAGATTTTACGATTACACCACTTTTAGTTTGTGATAAAATTTCAAATAATCCAGGTTTACCAGATACAGCTATAATTTTACTAAACTCCATATATATATTTATCTTTTTAATTTAGGAAAGCGCATTCTATAATCAGATCGAATCTTTCCCTTTGAAATATTTTCTAATTTTTTCTTGATTAATCTTTTCTTTAATGAAGATAATTTATCCGTAAATAAAACCCCTTCAATATGGTCATATTCATGTTGAAAAACTCTAGCCGCTAATCCAGACAAAACTTCTGTCTTAGTTTCAAAGTTTTCATCTTGATATTCAATAGTAATAGTTGGTTTTCTCCAAACATCTTCTCGAACATCAGGAATACTTAAACATCCTTCGTTAAAAACCCATTCTTCACCTTCTTCTTCAAGAATTTTTGCATTTATAAATACTCGATTAAATCCTTCTAAAACTTTACGATCTTCATCGCTCAAATCTTCATCAGCTGCAAAAGGTGATGCATCAATCACAAATAAACGAATATCTTTTCCTATTTGAGGAGCAGCTAAACCAACTCCTGAAGCGTTGTACATCGTCTCTTTCATGTTGGCAATCAATTCAGTAAGATTCGGATAATCTTTATCTATTTCCTTTCCTACCTTTCTAAGAACCGGATCACCGTAAGCAACAATTGGTAAAATCATAAACAAATTAATTTTTTAAATGCATGCAAAAGTACAAATAACGTTTATTTCTTTAAATTATTTACTATACAAATATGATTGAAGAATGATTGTTGCGCTAATTTCGTCAACTAGGGCTTTATTTCTGCGTTGTTTCTTTTTTAGTCCTCCATCAATCATTGTTTGGAATGCCATTTTAGAAGTAAAACGTTCATCAACACGTTCAATTGGAATTGTAGGTATTTCTTTAGATAACTTAGTTATAAAAGGAACTATTAATTGTTCACTTTCACTATCGGAATTATCCATTTGCTTTGGTTTTCCAACAATAAACAGCTCTACATTTTCTTTTGATATATAATCTTTTAAAAATGAAATCAAATCTTCAGTAGGAACCGTTGTTAAACCAGAAGCAATTATCTGTAATTCATCAGTAACGGCAATTCCCGTTCTCTTTAATCCAAAATCTATAGCAAGTATTCGCGCCAAAATATTTTATTTTTGGCAAAAATACTCATTTTAAACAAGGAAATGTTTTCTGTTTAAAAAATGTATTTTCGCTATTCAAAAATAGATACTGATTTATATTTGCTTAAAATATTTTAATAATGACAGAAATTCGTTCAATTATAGAAAAAGCTTGGGATAACCGAGAATTGTTAAAAGAAGAAGAAACTATTGCTGCTATTAGAAAAGTAGTTGATTTATTAGATTTAGGAGAATTACGAGTAGCAGAGCCAACAGCTGACGGATGGCAAGTAAATGAATGGGTAAAGAAAGCAGTTGTTTTATACTTCCCAATTCAAAAAATGGAAACTTTAGAAGCTGGAATTTTTGAATATCATGATAAAATTCCATTAAAGAGAAATTATAAAGAAAAAGGAATTAGAGTGGTACCTAACGCTGTTGCTCGTCATGGAGCATATATTTCTGCTGGGACTATTTTAATGCCAAGTTATGTGAATATTGGAGCTTATGTTGATGAAGGTACAATGGTTGACACTTGGGCTACAGTAGGTTCTTGTGCACAAATTGGAAAAAATGTTCACTTGTCAGGTGGAGTTGGAATTGGTGGAGTTTTAGAGCCTTTACAAGCAGCTCCAGTAATTATTGAAGACAATGCTTTTATCGGTTCTCGTTGCATCGTAGTTGAAGGTGTAAGAGTAGAGAGTGAAGCTGTTTTAGGAGCGAATGTTGTTTTAACAGCATCAACAAAAATTATTGATGTTACTGGTGATGAACCTGTTGAAATGAAAGGTAGAGTGCCAGCACGTTCTGTAGTAATTCCAGGAAGTTATACAAAGAAATTCGCTGCAGGAGAATACAATGTTCCATGTGCTTTAATTATTGGAAAACGTAAAGAAAGTACAAATAAGAAAACTTCTTTAAACGACGCACTTAGAGAATATGATGTGGCCGTTTAAAAATCATAGTTAAATATATTTACAAAGAGACCGAATATAATTTTATATTTGGTCTCTTTTTTATATGAAAGTAGCTATAGTTGAAATATCAGAATCTCATGAAGAATGCATTTATTCTCAGGTTTCTTTTTTGAAAGATGCTGGTTATAAAGTAACTTTATTCGCATATTCAGATATTATTCAACAAGCAAAAAGTTACGGACAGTTTTTCGAGCAAATTCAAGAAGTTAATTTCGATAGACTTACTTTTTTTAAATCTCTGTCGTTACAAATAAAACTAACTAAAGAGTTGTCAAAATTTGATACTGTCATATTTAATACAGCTTCTTCTTCGAAAAAATTAAGAAATGTTTCACTGTTTTTAAATTTTTATAAGACCAAAGTTGTCGGTATTTTACACAATGCAAAAAGATTAGAGAAGAGTTTTACGCAAAAGTTATTTTCTATAAAAATTAAAAAATACTTCGTCTTAAATGATTTCATTAAAGAGAATTACAAAAACATAAGTTCTTCTAAATTAGAAAGTTTTTATCCGATTTATTTTCCTGATTTTAATAAGGAGAGTATTGAAAAAAGTTCAAATGAAATTTGGATCACAATTCCTGGAAGATTACACTATAATAGACGTAATTATAAGTTTTTGATCGAGCAGTTAAAAAGTCATTCAATTGGTGAGCACGTAAAATTCGTAATTCTAGGGAATATAAACTCAAAAGATGGTTTAGACTTTTTAGAGAAAATTGAAAAGCACAATTTAAAGAGTTCGTTTACAATCTTCAATGAATTCATTTCTAATGCTACGTTTTATAGTTATTTAGAAAAGTCAGATTACATTTTACCATTGTTGAATTTGGATGATGAAAGTTATTTTAAAAGTAAAATTACAGGTACTTTTAACATGGCTTTTGGGTTTAAGAAAACAATGATTTGTCATCAAAAACTAGAGATTCTATCTGATGTTAAGGAGAATGGAATTTTGTATGATGAAAACTCATTTAATTCTGTTATAAATAAATTGTCAGAACCAAATGAAGATACGTACAACAATGAAAAATGGACATTTGAGTTTCAAAAAAGGAATTATATTAATTTTATAAAAGAGTAAATGCGAATAGGTTTTGATGGAAAAAGAGCATTTCATAATGCCACTGGACTTGGGAATTACAGTAGAGATTTACTGAAAATTCTTGCTACTCATTTTTCAGATAACGAATACTTTGTTTACAATACAAAACCTAAGAAAATTGATAGATTAAGTAGTTTCAAAAATATTATAGAGAAACTTCCAGAATCAAATTTTTGGAAGAAGTTTTCATCAATTTGGAGACAAGGTCCAATAGTGAAGCAACTTAAAAAAGATAATCTTGATCTATATCATGGATTATCTGGAGAAATTCCTAGGGGAATTGAAAAAACTGGAATTCCTACTGTTGTAACTATTCATGATTTAATTTTTGTTCGATATCCTAAATTATATTCATTTTTCGATAGAAAGATTCACTTCAATAAATTTAAATATGCTGCTGAAAAAGCAGATAAGGTAATTGCTATAAGTGAACAAACTAAAAACGATATTGTTGATTTTTTGAAAATTGATGCGTCAAAAATCGAAGTAATATATCAAGGTTGTCATTCTGTTTTCAAAGAACCGGTTTCAGATGATTTTAAAATAAGAGTAAAAGAAAAATTCAACTTACCAGAGAATTTCATTCTGAATGTTGGAACGATTGAAGAAAGAAAAAATTTACTCAGTATTTTAAAAGCAATTAAAAGTTTAAATACTGATGTAGTTGTTGTTGGAAGGAAAACTGAATATTATCAAAAAATAGAAAGTTACTTAAAGGAGAATAATCTTAGAAATAGAGTTCACTTTCTTGAAGGAGTCGCCTTAAAAGAATTGGCAAGTATTTATCAAATGGCAGATATTTTTGTTTACCCAAGTATATTTGAAGGTTTTGGTATTCCAATAATTGAAGCATTATATTCTAAAACTCCGGTGATTACAACTAAAGGCGGTGTTTTTCCTGAAGCAGGTGGACCAAATTCATGTTATGTGAATCCCAATGACTCACAAGAATTTTCTAAAGCCATTGAAGAAATTTTAAAAGATAAAAGTTTGCATAATGAAATGGCAGAGAAAGGTCATACATTTGTGCAAAAATTTAATGATGATGTTATTGCAAATAATGTCATGAAACTTTATAGATCTATTATAGATGAGCGAAGCTAAGACTATTTGTTTTTTTAATTCAACAAAAACTTGGGGAGGAGGAGAGAAGTGGCATTATGAGATGTCTTCTTTTTTGCACTCTCAAGGTGATAAAGTTTTAGTAATCGTTTCTCCGAATAGTGAGTTAAGTAAAAAGTTAAAATTAAAAGGTGTACCTACTGAAGAAATTAAAGTCTCAAATTTTAGCTATGTAAATGTATCTAAGGTTAATAAAGTTGCAAGGTTTTACAATAAACACAAAGTTAAAACTGTAGTCATGAATTCCTCTGAAGATATGAAATTAGGAGGATTAGCAGCACAAAAAGCAGGAGTAAGTCGTATTATTTACAGAAGAGGAAGTGCAATACCGATTAAGAATTCTTTTATTAATCGTTATTTTTTTCAAAATGTTTTAACCGAAGTTTTGGCTAATTCCGAAGCAACAAAAGAAACAATTAATGCAAAAAAATCAGGATTATTTCCAAAAGAAAAAATTACTGTAATTCCTAATGCTATTAATGTAGCAAAGTTTGATGAATTACCGTTTGAAAATTTATATAAGAGGGAAAAATCTGAAATTGTTTTAGGGAATTTGGGAAGAATGGTTTTTCAAAAAAACCAAACTTTTTTAATTGAAGTTGCTAAAGAATTGAAAAGAAGAGATCTGAATTTCAAAATTTTAATTGGAGGTAATGGAAAGTTAGAGACAGAACTAAAAAATAAAGTATCTCAAGAAAAATTAGATAATGAAATCAAGTTTTTAGGTTTTATAAATAATCCTAAAAGTTTCATGAGTAGTATAGATATTTTCTTATTACCATCACGATGGGAAGGATTTGGATATGTATTGGCAGAAGCAATGTTATGTGAAAAGCCTTGTGTAGCATTCGAAATCAGCAGTAATTCTCAAATAGTTGAAAATGAAAATAACGGTTTTTTAGTCCCATTTGAAGACCTTAAAGCTTTTTGTGATAAAATTGAATGGTATTCAAACCATAAAGACAAAATAGTTGAAATGGGAAAGAAGGGAAGAGAAAAAATAGAACGAGAATTCAATAGTACTTTAATTCAGAATAAAGTTAAAGCATTCTTACAGTCTTAAGACTTAGCGTTTTTGTTTCGTTCTCTTAATTTCAAATATTTTAAAACGCTATATTCAGCAATATAAGTACTCCAAACGTAACCTTCATAACCATTTAAAATATTTCCTCTTATAAAATATTCTTTGAAAAAGGCGAGTGGATATTTAAATAGTAATACTAACAAGTTTACTCTTTTATTTTTATTAAAATACTCTTCGGAAACTAAGGTTGCATATCTGTTTTTCTTGTAGTTTATTTGTTCAACAGAATCAGCTGTATAATGAAAGAATGTATTTTTAAATCTTCCTTTTTTGCCTTTAAATTCAATGGTTTCATGAACTTTTTTAGATGAAAAGTTCGCAAAATTCGCATTAAATAAACGAAGAATAGGAGTGTTTTTTAAGTAACCGTACTTAAATACTTTCCCTAAGTAAACATGTTTTCGATTTAAGTAATAAGCTTTGTATGGAAGCGTTTCTTTTGAAAATTCATTTTGGATTTCACTTATTAATTGATCAGTTAAAACTTCATCAGCATCAATTGATAAAATCCAATCATTTTTACATTGCTCAACTAAGAATCGTTTTTGTTCACCATATCCTTCAAATTTTTTAAAGAACACTTTTGCTCCAAAAGTCTTGCAAATATCTACTGTTGAATCAGTACTATATGAATCTACAATAACAATTTCATCACACCAAGAAAGTTTTTCTAGTGTACGAGCAATGTTACTTTCTTCATTGAAAGTAATCAGAGCGGCACTAATTTGGTGTTTTGTCATCAAGTATTTTTTTGCAATAGCAAACTTAATGAATTTACCAATTTTAGTAGGTCAGACTTTTTGAATAGTAGAAATAAGTTTTCAAAATTCTTGTTTTCAGTTTTAAATAGAAAAATACATTAGATATATGTAAATTTGCTCCGCGATTTTTTTGAATTAATTCTTTAAAATTATGATTGAAGAAACACTTGAACATTTAGAAAACGGTAATACAATTTTATATCCAACAGATACTGTATGGGGATTAGGATGTGATGCAACGAATAGTGATGCTGTCAAAGAGATTTATAAAATTAAAAATAGAGAAGAAAGCAAAAGTTTAATCGTATTGGTTAATTCTTTAAAAATGCTTCAGGAATATGTAAATGTTCCTACTCAAGTAGTTGAAATTTTAAATAAAGCAGTAAAACCAACAACAATTATCTATAGTAATCCAAAAGGTATTGCCGCTAATATTATTAATAAACAAGATAATACATTAGCTATTCGTATTGTTCAAAATGATTTTTGTGAAGATTTGATTGAGAAATTTGGTAAACCGATAGTTTCAACTTCAGCGAATGTAAGTGGAAACCCAACACCAAAGTCGTTTTCAGAAGTAGAACAAGCAATTTTGGATAGCGTAGATTATATAGTAAATTTGCAACAAGACAAAGTTTCAGAAAAGTCGTCAACCATATTAAAAATTGAAGGAGAAGAAATTATAGTGATCCGAGAATAGAGTTTATGCAAGAGAAGTATTACAAAGAAGCAATTTCGAATAAAATATTTGAATACATTACAGAAGCTACAGAAGAATTACAATTAGAAAGTTATGTAATTGGTGGTTTTGTGCGAGATTTTATTTTACAAAGAGGTAACGCAAAAGATATTGATGTAGTTACTGTTGGAAATGGAATTGAATTAGCTAAAAAAGTTGCAAGTTTATTACCAAACAAGCCAAAAGTTCAAGTTTTTAAAACTTACGGAACAGCAATGTTACGTTACAAGGAAATTGAGGTAGAATTTGTAGGTGCTCGTCGAGAATCTTACAATGAAGATAGTAGAAATCCAGAAGTAACGGCAGGTAGTTTACAGGATGATCAAAATCGTCGTGATTTTACGATTAACGCATTAGCATTAAGTTTAAATAAAGAATCATTCGGGAAATTATTAGATCCTTTTGGAGGAATTACTGATTTAGAAAATAAAATCATTCGAACGCCTCTTGATCCAGATATTACCTATTCAGATGATCCTTTACGTATGATGCGTGCAGTGCGTTTTGCTTCTCAGTTAAATTTTACAATTGAAAAAAGCTCATTAGATGCCATTACTAATAATGTAAAGCGCATTGATATCATTACAAGAGAACGTATTGTTGATGAGTTAAATAAGATTATTGCATCTCCACAACCTTCTGTTGGTTTTTTATTAATGGAAAAAACTGGTTTATTAAAAAGAATAATTCCAGAATTAATAGCTTTAAAAGGAGTAGAGGAAGTAGAAGGACAAAAACATAAGGATAATTTTTATCACACGTTGGAGGTTGTTGACAATATTTCTCAAAATACTGATGATGTTTGGTTACGTTGGGCAGCGCTTTTACATGATATTGGTAAGGCTCCAACAAAACGTTTTGATAAAAGAAATGGTTGGACTTTTCATTCTCATGAATTTGTTGGTTCTAAAATGGTATATAAGCTTTTTAAACGATTGAAAATGCCATTGAATAACAAAATGAAGTTTGTTCAAAAAATGGTGATGTTAAGCTCTAGACCAATTGTATTAGCTTCTGAAGTTACGGACTCGGCAGTAAGGAGACTAATTTTTGATACTGGTGATGATATTGATAGTTTAATGACACTTTGTGAAGCAGATATAACTACAAAAAACCCAAAGAAGTTTAAACGTTATCATAAAAATTTCGAAATTGTTCGACAAAAAATTAAAGAAGTTGAAGAACGTGATCGCGTTCGTAATTTCCAACCGCCAATTACTGGTGAGGAAATTATGAAAACCTTTAACTTAAAACCTTGTCGTGAAATCGGACAAATTAAAGAGGCGATTAAAGAAGCAATTTTAGAAGGAATAATTCCAAATGAATATGAAGCATCTCGCCAATTTATGCTTGAAAAAGCAAAAAGTTTAGGGCTAGAAGTTAACTTGAATTAATACAAGAAGATTGCGAGTTGTATTTTTATTATTGAGGTTATATCCGAAGCTTAATCCTGGTTTAATTCCTTTAAAGATTGTATTTCGATATAAGTCAAAAATAAGATTTGTTCTTACTGGAAAATTAATTGTTTCTATTTGTTTTTTATAAGTATTATTATTGAGACTAAAACTATAATATCCTATACCAGAGATTAATTCAATATTGAGAAAATTTGCAATTTTAATGTCTCTTCCATATAATAAATTTGAAGTATAATAATTATTAGGATTTTGTCCTATCTGACCTCCATATTCAAGGTTTACACCAAAAATATGTCTTTTGTGATAGAATTGTAAGCTTAGTTGAGCAGAAATTAAATCATCAATTTTTTCAGATGTATACGGACCGACACCGAGAGAAATTGAAGAATTATCTGGGGAAATTTGAGCTTTTAAATAAATCGAAAATAAAACAACTAATAAAGTAACTCGTTTTTGCATTTTTCATAAATTATAATGAAACAAAAGTAAAAACGGGTGTTTTTTAAATATCCAATATTTTCTTATTTGGATTATTTAGGACAAATTTGAGTTGTTTTATGAACTTATAAACAATTCATCAATTTTTTTAGAACAGTTTTCCCAAGAGTATTCTAAAGCGGTTTCTCTGATGTTTAATTTTATTTCATCAGCTTTTTTAATCAAAAGAATTACATCTTCATGAGAAGCATTTAAATCGAATAAAAACCCATTTTTTCCATGTTCTATAACATCTGGACAAAAACCTGTTTTTGAGGCCACAGGAACACAATTAGAAAGCATAGATTCTAAAATAGGAACTGGTCCTCCTTCTAATAGAGATGGAGAAACAAATGTATCAATCTTTGAGTATAAACTAGGAAATTCCGAATAATCTCGATTATTATGATATGTGAAGTTTTGTAGTTTTTTTAGTTCATTGAACTTATTAAATTTTTCCCAGTTTTTTCCAAAGATGTGGAAGTGCTTTTCTGGCATATTTTTAATAATCTGATAAACTAATTCTGGGTTTTTACGTTCTCCAAAATTTGAACAGAATCCAACATCTCCGCCATTTCTTTCATGTGAATAGAAAAATTCTGGATCAGAAGCAATATGTATAACTTCTAGTTTTTCTGGTTTAATTCCAATTCCAATTAAATCCTGTTTTACTTGAGAGTTTAAACAAATTACTTTATCAGCTAAATTCAAACACCAAGCAATATGAGTTTTGGAATAGGAAGTAGTATAATGAGCATGTGTAAACATAACGATGTTTTTCTTCCTCAGAATTTGAGGATTATGCCGCATTGCTCTACAAAAATAATGTGGATAAATAAAGTAATATCCATCGGCATCTGGTAAATCTCTTAATTTAGCATGGAAATAAGGTGAAGCATTTAGTCCAGAATGTTGGGAAAGTCTTCGAACTTTGGTTCCAAAAATCCATGATTTGTCGGCTTCTCTGGCAACATAAACTAATTTATCAATAGATGTTTTCTTTTCAATTTTGATAAATTTTGATTTTAAAATGGCCAATAAATATTTCCACTTATAGATGATGTTGAATATTAGATATTCCTTCATGATTAAGAATCAATATTTTGCATAGTAACTAACTTGTAATATTCTCCTTTTTTTGTTAGTAATTCATCATGTTTCCCTTGTTCAACAATCTTTCCCTTGTGTAAAACCACAATGTTATCAGCATTTTGAATGGTTGATAAACGATGGGCAATAACCATAGAAGTACGATTTTGCATCATATTTTCTAAAGCAGATTGTACGAGTTTTTCGGATTCAGTGTCTAGGGCAGAAGTAGCTTCATCTAAAATCATAATTGGTGGATTTTTTAATACAGCTCTCGCAATAGATAAACGCTGTTTCTGTCCACCAGATAATTTATTTCCGCTATCACCAATATTAGTATCGAATTGCTCAGGTTGATCTTTAATAAATTCATACGCATTGGCAATTTCTGCGGCTTTCTGAATTTCTTCATCAGTGGCGTTTTGATCACCAATTTTGATGTTTTCTTTTATAGAATCATTAAATAAAATTGAGTCTTGAGTAACAATTCCCATTAAGTTTAATAATGATTTCTTTGTCAGGTTTTTAATATTAACTCCATCAATTAAAATCTCCCCTTTAGTAACATCGTAAAAACGAGTAATTAAATTAGCAAGAGTTGATTTTCCACTTCCAGATTGTCCTACCAAAGCAACAGATTCCCCTTTTGGAATTTTTAAAGAAAAGTCTTCTAATACATAATCATCCTGATATTTAAACCATATGTTTTTAAATTCAATGTCATGTTCAAAGGTTAATTTATTTTGAGCGTTTGGTAGATCTTCTAACTCATCTTCAGTTTCTAAAATTTGTAGAATTCTATCAGCTGCAGCATTTCCTTTCTTAATCGTGAAACTAGCTTTGGAAATTGATTTTGCCGGAGTAATAATATTATATGCTAAACCAAGGAAACTCAACAATGTTTCTCCTTCTATTGTTTTGTCGATTAATACAATTTGTCCTCCATACCAGATTATAACACAAAATACTGTAACACCTAAAATTTCACTTACAGGTCCAGCCAATTGTGTTTTAATCATTAGTTTATTCATTAATTTTTCAAAACGACTCGTAGAGTTTTGGAATTTTTTATTGAAGATACTTTCAGCTGTAAATCCTTTAATAACCTTTAATCCTTGTAGTGTTTCATCTAAGATAGACAAGAATATACCTTGTTCACCTTGAACTTTATCAGATGTTTTCTTTAAGTTTTTTCCAATAATGTTTATGATAAAACCAGCAACAGGAATAAATACGAAAATGAAAATTGTTAGTTTAACACTAAAAACTAACATCATTCCTACAGAAATTAAAATCATTAAAGGATCTCTGAAAATTAACTCTAAGATTGATAAGAAGGAATAATGTACTTCAATTACATCGTTTCCAATTCGAGCCATTATGTCACCCTTTTTCTTTTCAGAAAAGTAAGACACTGGTAGAGATATAGTTTTATCGTATAAATCGTTACGTAAATCTTTTAATACACCATTTTTTAAGAAAGTAATGTAATAAAAGGCTAGATAACTAAATATATTCTTTAAAATGAAGGTTATTACGATTAGTCCAATTACTAAAAAAAGAGCATTAGATGCATCTTTTTGAACTAATTGATCTGTATAATAACTTAAACTTTGATTTACGTAGCTATTAATTTGAGTAAAACCTTCATAAACTGGTTTTTTAATAGCTTCTGTTCTTTTTTCATTACCAAATAGCACTTTTAATAAAGGCATAATAACAATGAATGAAAGTGCTGAAAAAACAGCGTATAATACATTAAAAAAGATGTTTAAAAACGCGAATCTCTTATAGGGATTCGCGTATTTTAAAATTTTCTTGAAGTATTCCATTTAAACTCCTAATTGTTTTTTTATTCTTGATATTCGTTCGTCCAATAACTGTTCCACTTTATCGGTACTGTCAATATTTGCTAAATCGTCTTGAACGCTTATGTAGAACTTAATTTTTGGTTCTGTTCCACTAGGTCTACAAGCTACTTTTGTTCCTTTTTCAGTTTCGTAAATTAAAACATTTGATTTCGGAATATTTATTTCAGATTCCTCACCTGTAAGAATGTTTTTACGAATTGAACTCTTATAATCGTTTACAAAAGTTACTTTTTCACCATCAATTTCTGTCATTGGATTGTTGCGTAAATCAACTAACATTTGTTTGATTTCAGCGGCTCCATCCATTCCTTTTTTAACCAATGCAACTAAATGTTCTTTGTAAAACCGATTGTTTACATAAATGTTTAATAATTCCTTGTAAAAAGAACTTCCATTGCTTTTTGCATCAGCGGCAATTTCACAGGCTAGTAGGGTAGAAGTGACAGCATCTTTATCACGTACAAAATCACCAACCATGAATCCGAAACTTTCTTCACCACCACCAATAAATTCTTGTTCAGGATGATCTTTAATCATTTTCGCTATCCATTTAAAACCAGTTAGTCCAACTTTAGTTTCAACATTATAACTAGCGGCGATATCGTTTACTAAATTAGTAGATACAATTGTTGATCCAACAAATTGTTTACCATTTAGCTTACCTTGTTTTTTCCATTGTTTAATTAAGAAATCTGTCATTACACTCATGGTTTGATTACCATTTAATAATTTCATATTTCCATTTAAATCTCTAATTGCAATCCCTAAACGATCACTGTCAGGATCTGTACCAATAACAATATCAGCATTTAATTTGTTTGCATAGTTTGTAGCCATTTCCAAAGCTTCTGGTTCTTCGGGATTTGGAGATTTAACCGTAGGGAAATCACCATTAGGCTCAGCTTGTTCTTCAACTACATGGATATTTGTGTAGCCTGCACGTTTTAAAACTTCAGGAATTAACTTGATTGAAGTTCCATGTAAAGAAGTAAAAACAATTTTTAAATCTTCTCTTCCTTTAACATCAAATGTTCCATTTCTGATAGAAGCATCCCAAAAAGCTTCATCAACTTCTTCTCCGATGTATGAGATTAGAGCTTCATTTTTATCAAAATTGATTTCTGAATATTCTAAAGAATTAACTTCTGAAATGATTCCTTTATCTTGAGGAGGAACAATTTGACCTCCATCCGTCCAGTATACTTTATAACCATTATACTCTGGAGGGTTATGAGATGCAGTTAAAACAATTCCTGCATGACAGTTTAAATGATTTACACAAAAAGATAATTCTGGTGTTGGTCTTAAATCTTCAAAAACATAAGATTTAATATTATTTGCGGATAAAATTTCAGCTACAAGTTTAGCGAACTCTTTACTGTTGTGTCTACAATCGTAAGCGATAGCAACTTTCAAATCATCATTAGGATAAGCTTTTTGTAGATAGTTGCTTAATCCTTGGGTAGCTTTTCCTAAAGTATATTTATTGATACGATTAGTACCCGCTCCCATAACTCCTCGCATACCACCTGTTCCAAATTCTGCGTCTTTATAAAAGCGATCAGCTAAATCTTCGGATTTAGAATCAATTAAATTTTGTACTTCATTTCTTGTTTCTCCATCGAAAGTAGAAGACAACCAAAGTTTGGCCTTTTGTAAGATTTCTTCCATTTTTTAATTTTTTGGTAGTGGTTATAAATTTTGTTTTTCTTTGATTTTATAATGCTTTTGCTGAGGATTCGTTTTTATAATTAGTTCACCTAAAAATCCTGCTAAAAATAACAATGTTCCCAATATCATTGAGGTTAGAGCTATATAAAACCAAGGGTTTTCAGTTACTAAGATTGATGGTATTTTGTTGAAAAGTCTATAAATCTTAACAACACCAACATAAAAAGCCATTGTAGTCCCGGCAATAAACATTAAAGTTCCCCATAAACCAAAAAAGTGCATGGGTCTTTTCCCAAATTTAGATAAAAAAGAAATAGTAATTAAATCTAAAAAGCCATTTATAAATCTATCTATACCAAATTTTGTTTCACCGTATTTCCTAGCTTGGTGTTGAACAACTTTTTCACCAATTTTATTGTAGCCTTCATTTTTTGCTAAAACTGGAATGTAACGATGCATTTCACCGCTTACTTTTACAGCTTTGGCAACTTCTTTTTTATAAGCTTTTAAGCCACAGTTGAAATCATTTAATTCTAAGCCAGAAGTTTTTCTAGCTGCCCAGTTAAATAGTTTAGAAGGTATATTTTTAGTAACTACGTTATCATAACGCTTCTTTTTCCATCCAGATATTAAATCATAACCATCTTCAATAATTAAATTGTATAATTCTGGAATTTCCTCAGGATTATCTTGTAAGTCTGCATCCATAGTTATGATAACATCTCCATTAGCAGCATTAAATCCAGCATCTAAGGCTTGGGATTTACCATAGTTTTTTTGAAAACGGATTCCTTTAACTTCTTGATTTTTTTGTGATAAAGCTTCGATTATATTCCAAGAGTTATCAGTACTTCCATCATCAATAAAAATAACTTCGTATAAAAACTGATTGGATTGCATAACTCTTGCAATCCAATCATATAATTCTTGTAAAGATTCTTCTTCGTTTAAAAGTGGTATTACTACCGATATATTCATAATAAGTATTACATGTAAATATAGAGCAGTAAAGTTACAATTTTATTATTGTTAAAAAGCGTCTTCTTCTCTTTTTTGCATAATTGCACCGCTTATAGCTGATATCACGAATCCAATAAAAGTCCAAAATAGAATTCCCATTGCACTAGAAATTAATGGTCCAGACATTTTCTTTTGGATTGCAAGTTGCGCTTCAACCTGCTCATCACTTAATCCAGCATCATATAAAGCCTGTTCAGTTCTTTCTAAAACTTGTTGCGTAAAATCTGGTTCAATAACATTTGTGAAAACTTGTTGATATAAAATAACAATAACAGTTCCTAAAACAGCAACACCAATACCTACTTTAATTGCCTGTCCAAAAGAAAGGAAACCACCATTTTCTGATTTAAACTTTTTAATACCTAATGCGATTGTAGCAATAAGACTTAATGCAGTAATAACTAAAGATAATAATCCCGCAGTTGTATCGAATAACATTCCTGTAGCGTAAAGTATTAAGTTCACAAATACGACGATTACACCATAAATTACCCCATAATTAAGTATTATGTTTTTGCTGTTTGCTTGATTTTCCATTTGTTGTTAATTTGATTAGTTAAATTATTTAAAAAATTACGTAAAACATCTTGTTAGTATTCAATGTTTTAAAAACGTTACAGAAATTTCATGAAAATTTCATGTGTTTTTTTTGTTTTAGATTAAAAAAATGATTGTAAATTTGCCTCGGCAAGTTCTACACAACCAGCTCCCTTTGAATCCCCCAGGGCGGGAACGCAGCAAGGGTATTAGGTCGTAGCGGTGTGATGTAGGTAGCTTGCCATTTTTTGTTTCATTATATTTCTTTTCTCGGATGAAACTTTTCAACTACTTCTTTTAAATACGAATTATCTAAATGAACATAGATTTCTGTAGTCGTAATACTTTCATGTCCTAATATTTGTTGTATTGCTCTAAGATCAACTCCTTCTTTTAATAAATAAGTTGCAAAGGAATGTCGTAATGTATGCGGACTTACATTTTTATTGATATTAGCTTTTGCACATAAATCCTTCAATATTATAAATATCATTTGTCGTGTTAAACGTTTTCCTCTTCTATTTAAAAAAAGGATATCGCTATCTTGCTTAGTTCCATTTATTTTATTTCTTATTTCGTTTATGTATATATCGATGTACTTCATGGTTGAAATATGAATTGGCACAAAACGAACTTTATCACCTTTCCCTGTAATTTTAATAAACCCTTCTTCGAAAAATAAATCAGAAAGTTTTAAATTAATCAATTCGCTCACACGTAAACCACATCCATAAATTGTTTCTAGAATGGTTCTATTTCTTTCTCCTTGAGGATGACTTAAATCTATTGAGTGAATAATTTTAGAAATTTCTTCATTTGAGAGTACATCGGGTAACGTTCTTCCAATTTTAGGTGATTTTATTAAATCTAGTGGATTGTCTTCTCTGTAACCCTCGAATACTAAATATTCAAAGAAACTTCTTAATCCAGATATTATTCTAGCTTGTGTACGTGGACTAATCACCTTCGAAATCTCATATATAAATTGTTGAATATCATTTTTACTAATAGAAATAGGAGAAGTATTTAATTCAAATTGATTTATGAAATTAACTAGCTTCATAATATCTCTTTCATAGTTCTCTATGGAGTTCTCAGAAAGAGCTCTTTCTATTTTTAAATAATGCTTATAATCAGTAATCTTAGCTTTCCAGCTCATGTAAAATCGTTAAAAAAACTTTGTAATTTGAAAAATAGGGTTACATTTGCTCCGCAAACTTATAATTATAAAATTAAAAATTATGAAAAAATTTCTATTAACAATCGCTATGGTAGCTTTCGGATTTGCTGCTAACGCACAAGACGAAAGTGGACAAACTGCTAAAGGTAAATTTGTAATTGAAGCGAATACTGGTTCAGCTACAACTGGTAACACTTCTTTCTCTTTCTCTTCTTCTGATGGTCAGTCTAGCTTTTCATTAGGATTAGATGGTGGTTATTTCGTAGCAGATAACTTCGCTGTAAAGGGAGGTTTAGGATACGCTGATATTAATGATGCAAGTCTTTTTGTTTACAAAGTAGGTGCTGAGTACTATTTAGATGGACAATTTCCTGTAGGAATTGACTTCACTGGAACGTCTTTCGACGGAGGTAGTTCTAACTGGGTTGGTTTACAAGCTGGTTATGCTTATTTCTTAGGAGAGAACGTTAGCGTTAAGCCTGCTTTAAGATATAACATCGGATTAGACGAAGGTCAAGAAGGTTTATTCCAAGGATTAATTGGATTCGCATTATACTTCTAATCGAAGTAAAAAATATACAAAAAGGAGTAGTTAACGCTACTCCTTTTTTTTTGCTCGTTTAATAAGTATATTCGCATTTTAAATTTTATATATGAGAAAAATAATACTATTTATTGTGTTCCTTTGCTCATTCCACACAACAATTATAGCTCAAGAAAACGAGTTTAATGTTGGGATTAATGGAGGAATTACAGTTGGAAATGTTGAAGAATTTTCAAATGCAGCATTTGGATTAGATGCAAATTATTTATTTGATGTTTTTGAAGGAGTAAAGTTTGGACCTTCGGTAAACTTGATGTATTTCTTAACTCAAGAAACAAATGGAGTTAAACCTGATGCACTGATTTATTTGCCAATTGGAGGAACAGTTAAGTTTCATAGTGAAGGTGATGATTTTTACGTAGCTCTTGATACAGGCTATGCTATTGGCGTTTCTAATAGTACAGATGGTGGTGGTATTTTTGTAAAACCAAGAGTAGGGTATAACATTAATCAAAATTTTAATGTAAACTTATTTTATTCAGGGGTTAAGAAAAGTGGACCAACACATGGTTATGTAGGTTTAGGAATTGTCTTTAATATTTTTGGAGCTAACAGTTATTACAGTTTATAAAAAACTATGAAAAAGCTTATTATTATCAACGGACCAAATTTAAATTTACTGGGTAAAAGAGAACCGGAAATTTATGGATCTAAGACTTTTACGGAATATTTTGAAGAACTGAAAAGTAAATTTCCAGAAGTTGAATTAGAGTATTTCCAATCTAATATTGAAGGTGAAATAATTAATAAATTACATGAGGTTGGTTTTAATTATGATGGAGTTGTTCTTAATGCAGCAGCTTACACACATACATCTGTAGGAATAGGAGATGCTATAAAGGGAATTTCAACTCCTGTGGTTGAAGTTCATATTTCCAATGTTCATTCTCGAGAAGATTTTAGGCATGTTAGCTATATTGCTGGAAATGCAAAAGGCGTAATAACCGGTTTTGGTTTAGATAGCTACGTTCTCGCAATTCAAAGTTTCTTGTAATAAGCGAAACACAAATTTAATATCCCCCCAATTTTTTATTCTTTCCTAACTTATAAAGGAATACATATCTAATAAGTAATAATCCTATTAATGGAATTATTGGGTATGTAAATTTCTGAATTGTTGTAAAGTGGATTACTGGAATCAGTAATAAAAGGATTACTAAAAAGCCTAAATAATTATATATCCAATTAGCCTGATTCTTCTTCAAGAAAAAGAAAGCTACAATGAGATTTGGAGCAAATCCCCATAAAAAATTAAAGTTATTAGGTGCAGTTGAGTGATTTGTAAAAAACCAAAGGAATACAATTAAAACACCAACTAGTCCACTACTGAATAAAAGAATAAAATCTAAAATTTTTGATAGCTGTTGTTTGTTGTAATCACGATAAGTAATAAAACCAACTAAAATAAAAAGAATTAAAAACGCTAAGAACGGACTAAAACTGTCTGATAAAACCTCTTTATTTTCAAATTCTACTAGTGTAGTTTCTTTTTTAATTAGTTTTTCTTCAACATTTCCAGATGATATTTTAGAATCCTTATACGCTAAATATAAGTACTCAGGTAAATAAAGATATTCTTCAGGAGTTGCAATTTTATCAAGTCTATTTCCTAATGCAATGTTAATTCCGAAGCTTCCCCAAGAGTTAGGATGAATCTTTTCATTCATCAAAGTTCTTAAAGATTTAGGATTAATAGCGAAATCTGTATTTAATGTAAGTCTATCTTTTAAAATTGATTTTACAATATCTCTTGGTCTAGTAGCACAATTATCAAAGAAAGGATCATAAAAATAATTTGCATTTTCAGGTTTCGCATTATTCTCTAAGAAATAGAAAAATTCCGTTCTTTCTTGCTGATTTAAGTTTAAAACTTGTTGTTTTACCCATCTTTCGTCCTCTTGAGCTGATTTTAAAGCATAATGAAAAGGATATCTAGCAAGTTTATACTTCATGAAACCTCTAACAAAATTTGTATAGAAATTTGGGTCACTGAAATCGAAAATTCCATAGTTGTATAATAAATCAAGATTAAGAAGAGGGTCTTTTACTCGAATAGCTGTGTGTCCGAATTTCTCATATAAATTATCTCCAGGAGCAGAGGTAATGATGCTAATCTCCGAATAAACAGATAACTGTACTTTTTGAGAAAAACTAAATTGAGTTACTAAAAGTAAAAGAAGAAAGTATTTTTTGAACATAATTAGCGATAAAAACTATAATCAATCTTAATTGAGAAGATATTTGAAAACAAGGCATTACCTACACTTCCTATATTTGTTAAAGCGTAATCTATTTGAATTCCTTTGTATTTAAATCCTAATCCAAAATTTGGTTGAACAGATAAAGATTCACTATTGTCGAATTCTCTCACGTTTTGAAAATTACCTGCGCCAACTCGTAGATAAACTAATTCATCATAATCCAACTGAAAACCAAAAGCTGGATCTATACTTACAAAAGATGTAGAAATAATATCATTCGTTTCAGCGAAACGCATATTAATATCGAACTCTGTTAATAAATGAAAATATCTCCCAATATTAAAAGTTTTAGCCATTCCGGCTTGTAATTTAGGTTTCGTGATTTCGGTAGTTTCTGGTAACTCCTGATTCTGACCAGGAATTGCATTTCTAATTTTTTCAAATTCAGCTTCGTTAATAGCCCAAGTATTAAAAGTAGTTGTAATATCTCTGGCCATTATACCAAATTTCCAACTATTTTTTTCAAACTGAATTCCTAAATCAAAACCGAATCCCCATGAAGTTGCAAAATCGCCAATGATTCTTCTAATTATTTTAGCATTACCTCCGATGGTAAACCCATCCAAAGGCATTCTACGGGCATAACTTACATTGAAAGCATAATCTGCAGCTGAAAACAAATTAATTCTATTAAAATCAATATTCCCTTGACTGTCGATTAATTCTGTTGTGTTTAAAATATCATCTACACCAAATCTTATAATTGATAATCCTACCGAACTATCTTTATTAATTGGCATGGCAAAACCAGCAAAATTATAAGTGGCAATTCCCGAAAAATAAGAAGCATGCATTAATGATCCTTGATAATCTTCAATACCTACTAAACCAGCGGGATTCCAGTAAGTTGAATTAACATCGTTGGTTGTTGCAACAACTGCTTTACTCATTCCTAACGCAGCAGCATCAACACCAATATTTAAGAATTCATTCGAATAATTTCTAAACTGACCATAAGAAAGAATAGAAGTAAATAAGAAAAAATATAGTAGTTTGATTTTCAAGATCTCAATTTATTTAAAGTACAAATATCTTAATTCCTTGTGAAATAACAGATAATTTAACTAGTTATTGTATTAAGAATATGTATTTAGTTGATTCTGAATAAAACTTACAATTTGATTTTCAATCCAAAATACTTCATCGTTAAAAGTTGAAACAAATCCAACATGTCCACCATATTTAGGAGTCATTAAATAAAAGTTCTCTGAATTTTCTGCAATTTCATAAGGATAGCAGTCTAAAGACAAGAAAGAATCATCTTTTGCATTAATTAATAAAGCTTTCTGATTTATTTTAGATAAATAGGGTTTACTACTTGCTTTTGCCCAATAATCTTCAGGACCGTCAAAACCAAAAACAGGAGCAGTATATATTTCTTCAAAATCTCTGAAAGTAGAAGCTTTTGCAATTAATTTTTTATCAGGATTAAAGTCAGGGAACTTTTCAGCTTTTAAAAGAACTTTAGACTTTAATGTTCTAAGAAATTCTTTCATGTAAATTTTGTTTTTCAGTTTACTTAACTCAGCCTGAGCACTTGTTAAATCGATAGGAACAGAAACTGCAATTCCACCTTTTACGCTAGAAGGAATAGTCTCACTAAACTCTCCTAAATATTTAAGAATAAGATTCCCTCCCAAACTAAAACCACATAAAACGATATTATTGTAATTATAATTCTCGATTAAATAGTTTACTACAAATTCTACATCATCTGTTTTACCGGCATGATATGTTTTTAAAATATTATTATCGACACCACTACAGCTTCTTAAATTCATAGAAATAACATCATATCCATGATCTTTTAAGTAATTTGCTGTTGATGCCATATAACTCGATTCAGAACTTCCTTCCAAACCGTGGATTAATAAAACGGCAGAGAATGAATCAGACAATAAAAAGTCTAAATCGATAAAATCGTTATCCCAAGTTGCAATTCTTTTTCTTTCATAGGTTGGTTTTTCTTTGTTAGCAAAAAATTTGTAAAGTGTGTTAACATGCGGGTTTCTAAAAGGAAACTTAGTGGTTAATTGACTTTCTAGTAGTGGCATTCTAAATCTATTGGTTGAATTAATTGTTAAAAAAAATCTATTTCATATTTTAGTCGAATAATCTAACGAAAACATGAATATTAAAAAGCACATTCCAAATATAATCACTTTAGGTAATTTATTATGTGGTACTATCGCAGCAATTTATGCAGTAAGAGGTGATTTTTACACCACAGCAATTTTAGTTGGTATTGGAATAGTGTTCGATTTCTTTGACGGTTTTGTTGCCCGATTGTTACAAGTTCAAGGGGAATTTGGTAAACAATTAGATAGTTTAGCAGATATGGTAACGAGTGGAGTAGTACCTGGAATTGTTATGGTTCAGTATATGTTGAACAGTTCTCATTATAATGAATTAGGTATTTCTTCTTGGGATGCTGCTTTAGATATGGGATTAAATATTGATAACTGGTTTTCTTATGAAGCTATAGGTTTATTATTAACCTTGTTTGCGGGATATAGATTGGCTAAATTTAATATTGATGAAAGACAATCAGATAGTTTTATTGGATTGCCAACTCCTGCGATGAACTTATTTGTTCTTTCGTTGCCTTTAATATCAGAATATACTTCGAATCCAACAATTCAAGATATAATACACAATAAATATGTTCTAATAGTTATCACGATTTTACTTAGTGTTTTGATGGTTTCTGAAGTAAAGTTGTTCTCTTTAAAATTTAAAGATTACTCTTTCAAGAATAATAGTATAAAATATATCTTTTTACTATTATCAATTTTATTATTAGTAGTGTTAAAATTTGTTGCTATTCCAGTAGTGATATTGTTATATGTAGCAATGTCAATGGTAAAGAATATGAAAAAAGAAGCTGTTAATTAAACTTCTTTTTCTTTAATTCAAAGTCTTTTCCAAGATATACCTTTCTCACCATTTCGTCAGCGGCTAATTCTTCAGGAATTCCTTCCTTTAGAATTCCTCCTTGATACATTAAATAGGAGCGATCTGTAATAGCTAAAGTTGCTTGAACATCATGATCGGTAATAAGAATACCAATATTTTTATTTTTTAATTGAGCAACAATTCCTTGAATATCTTCTACAGCAATTGGATCAACTCCAGCAAAAGGTTCATCTAATAAGATAAATTTTGGGTCAGAAGCTAAACATCTTGCAATTTCGGTTCTACGACGTTCTCCACCCGAAAGTAAATCTCCACGGTTTTTTCGAACGTGCCCTAAACTGAACTCTTCAATAAGTTCTTCAAGTCTTTCTTTTCTTTGTTCTTTAGTTCTATCTGTAAATTCTAAAACAGATAGAATATTATCTTCAACAGATAGTTTTCTGAATACAGAAGCTTCTTGAGCTAAATATCCAATTCCTTTTTGAGCACGTTTATACATTGCATCTTCAGTAATTTCATCATCATCTAGATAAATTTTACCTGCATTTGGTTTAACCATACCAACAATCATGTAAAAAGATGTCGTTTTACCAGCTCCATTTGGTCCAAGTAATCCTATAATTTCTCCTTGTTGTACTTCAAGAGAAATTCCTTTTACTACTTTTCGACTACCATAGATTTTTTGGATGTTATCAGCTTTTAATTTCATGATTGTTGTATGATATATTTTTTTGCTAAAAGTGCTTAAATTTTGTGAATTTGCTTCTTAAAAAGTTATTAAACTTCTTCTTCTAAAGCTTCCCAGAACTCTACAGCTCTTCTTAAATGAGGAATTACAATTGTTCCGCCAACTAAAGTTGCTATAGACAATGTTTCCATCATTTCTTCTTTAGTAACTCCGTTTTTATGTGCAGTTGACAAGTGATAAGCGATACAATCATCACAACGCAAAACGGCAGAAGCTACTAGCCCTAGAAGTTCTTTTGTTTTTACAGGTAAATGTCCTTTTGTAAAAGCGTTAGTATCTAGGTTAAATATTCTTTTAATTACTTTATTATCTGAAGATAAAATCTTCTCGTTCATCTTTGAACGATAATCATTGAACTCTTGGATTTTTTTCGACATTCTTTTGTTGTTCTTTTTTTATTACAAATTTTGAGATGTAAATACTTATTTCATATAATATCATAATCGGTACAGATACGATTACTTGACTCGCAATATCTGGAGGTGTGATAATGGCAGCTAAAACGAGTACAATTACCAAAGCATGTTTTCTATATTTCCTCAAAAAAGCGGGTGTTATTAAACCAATTTTAGATAAGAAGAATATAATTATTGGTAACTCGAAGAAAACAGCTACCCCAATTAAAGTGTTTGTAACTAAACCTATATAAGCATCAAGTTTGAAGTTATTCACAACGGCATCTCCAATAGTAAAGTTGTAAAAGAAATATACCGACATTGGAATAATTACATAATAACTGAATAATATTCCTAAGAAGAATAGGAAAGAGGCCCAAAAAATGAAACCTCTAGATTTTTTTCGTTCATTTTCAAGTAAGCCTGGAGAAATAAATCGCCAAATTTCCCATAATACATAAGGAAATGCTAAGATGAAACCTAATATTAATGATGACCAAATAGCAGTCATTAATTGTTGCGTAGGATTCAGTGCTTGTAATGTTTGTTTGAATTGTATATCACAGAAACTACTATCAATTCCCATGGTTGAAAAAACATTACAGAAAAACTTGTACGTTGCAAAATCAGGTTTTAAATGAGCTAATAAAACAGTATCAAAAACCGTTTTAATGTATACAAATACTAAAATTGCAATAATAAATATTGCGGAAAAGCTCCTGATAACGTGCCACCTTAATTCCTCAAGATGATCTAAAAATGACATTTCCTTTTCTGCCATGACTAAAAAATACCTTCTTTAATTAAATCATGTAAATGAACTACACCAACGTATTCATTATTATCGTCAGTAACTAATATCTGAGTAATACTATTATTTTCTAAAGCTTCCAGAGCGTCAATTGCCATAGCATCAATATCGATAGTTTTCGGATTTGAACTCATAATATCAGTTGCGGATAAACTCTCTATGTCTGTTGTTTTATTAAGCATTCTTCGAATATCACCATCAGTAATAATTCCCGATATTTGATTATTTGAATCAACAACAGCTGTAACACCTAATCTCTTTTCAGAAATTTCAACAATTACTTTCGTGATTTTATCTGAAGCTAATACTTTAGGCAATTGATTGTTTTTAACTAAGTCAGATACTCTTAAATACAATCTTTTTCCTAAAGCTCCTCCTGGATGATATTTAGCAAAATCTCTATTGGTAAATCCTCTTAAATCTAATAAGCAAACAGCTAATGCATCTCCCAATACAAGTTGAGCAGTAGTACTATTTGTTGGGGCAAGATTATTTGGATCAGCTTCTTTTTCTACATAAGAATTCAAAACAAAATCAGCATTCTTTCCTAAAAATGACTCAGGATTACCAGTAATTGCAATAATTTTATTATTTGCATTTCTAATTAGCGGAACCAAAACTTTAATTTCTGGAGTATTTCCACTTTTTGAAATACAAATAACTACATCATCCTCTTGGATGTTTCCTAAATCACCATGAATAGCATCTGCAGCATGCATAAATACAGCTGGAGTACCAGTAGAATTTAAAGTAGCAACAATTTTATTTGCAATGTTGGCGCTTTTTCCAATTCCTGTAATGATAACCCTTCCTTTTGAATTTAATATGAAGTTAACTGCATCAGCAAACGAATTATCCAAAAAATTGGTTAAATTAGCTATACTATTACTTTGAAGGAGAATAGTTTCTTTTGCCCTGGATATAATTAAGTCTGAATTTTTCAAGTAAAACAAGGTTTAATTCGAAGCTGTAAAAATAGGAATATTTTAGCTACTAAAACTTTCATTTAATAAGAAACTTATGTATAACTTTCATGTAATTATTTTTGTGTATTAGTTTGAATTTTTAATTTTACCTTCTGGGAACAATATGAAAATGAATTTATACGATGCTTTAAAAAAGTTCTTTGGTTTTAATCAATTCAAAGGACTGCAAGAGGATGTGGTTAAAAGCATTTTAGACGATCAGAATACGTTCGTTATTATGCCGACAGGAGGAGGTAAGTCTTTGTGCTACCAATTACCAGCCTTAATGAAGGAAGGTACAGCAATTGTAGTATCCCCGCTTATTGCCTTAATGAAGAACCAAGTAGATGCTATTAGAGGTATCTCTGAAACACATGGTATTGCCCATGTATTAAACTCTTCTTTGAACAAATCTGAAATTAATCAGGTAAAATCTGATATTTCAAATGGAGTTACAAAATTACTTTATGTAGCACCTGAATCCCTAATAAAGGAAGAATATGTTGACTTTTTAAAACAGCAGAAGATTTCTTTTGTTGCCATTGATGAAGCGCACTGTATTTCGGAATGGGGGCATGATTTTAGGCCTGAATATCGAAATTTAAGAAATATCATCAAGCAGATTGATAATGTTCCTGTAATCGGTTTAACAGCTACTGCTACAGAGAAGGTTCAGGAAGATATTTTAAAAACATTGGGTATGACAGATGCCAATGTGTTTAAAGCTTCATTTAATAGACCAAATCTATTCTATGAAGTACGTCCTAAAACTAAGGAAGTAGAAAAAGATATCATCCGATTTATAAAACAAAATGAAGGAAAGTCGGGGATTATTTACTGTTTAAGTAGAAAAAAGGTAGAGGAAATTGCTCAGGTTTTACAAGTAAACGGTATTGATGCACTTCCTTATCATGCAGGATTTGATGCAAAAACGCGTGCAAAACATCAAGATATGTTCTTAATGGAAGATTGTGATGTAGTTGTTGCTACTATTGCATTCGGTATGGGAATTGACAAGCCTGATGTGAGATATGTAATTCACCATGATATCCCTAAAAGTTTAGAAAGTTATTACCAAGAAACAGGACGAGCTGGTCGTGATGGAGGAGAAGGACACTGCTTAACTTTTTACGCATACAAGGATATAGAGAAACTTGAAAAATTCATGGCAAACAAACCTGTTGCTGAACAGGAAGTTGGTCATGCATTATTACAAGAAGTTGTTGGTTACGCAGAAACATCAATGAATCGAAGAAAGTATATTTTACATTATTTCGGAGAAGAGTTTGATGAAGTAAATGGAGAAGGTGCTGATATGGATGACAATATGCGTAATCCAAAGAAAAAGCATGAAGCAAAAGATGAAGTAGCCACTATTTTAAGAGTTATAAAGGAAACTAATGAGATGTACAAAGCGAAAGATATTGTTAGTACACTTATTGGAAAAGA
Organism: Tenacibaculum sp.; assembly: GCA_022448525.1. Lineage (GTDB taxonomy): Bacteria > Bacteroidota > Bacteroidia > Flavobacteriales > Flavobacteriaceae > Polaribacter. Next base: position 562,711 of record JAKVCX010000004.1, on the reverse strand, counting down.
AAATGCGCTTTTAAAATCTCATAAAACTACTGAACAACCATTTTTTGGTGTTGGAAAAGACAAAGCATCTAGTTACTGGATGGCTTTAATTCGTCAAATTCTTGTAGTTGATTTGATTCGTAAGGAAATTGAACAATACGGAGTTATTAAAATAACCAAAGAAGGTAAAGAGTATTTAGAAGATCCAAAGTCTTTTATGATGACAGAAGATCATGAATACAAAAGAGGCGATGATGGTTCTATTATTACAAATGCCAAGGCAAACAATGCTGGTACTGATCAGAAGTTAGTAGCTATATTAAAAGACTTACGTAAACAAGTAGGAAAGAAATTAGGTGTTCCTCCATTCGCAGTGTTCCAAGACCCTTCGATTAACGATATGGCGCTTAAGTATCCAATTAATTTGGATGAACTATCAAAGGTGCATGGTGTCGGTGAAGGAAAAGCTAAAAAATATGGTAAAGATTTTATTAAGGTAATTTCTCAATATGTTGATGACAATGATATTGTCAGACCAGACGATTTAGTAGTTAAAAGTACAGGAGTTAATTCTGGATTGAAACTTTATATTATTCAAAATACCGATAGAAAGTTACCATTAGATGATATAGCGAAATCAAAAGGATTGGAAATGAATGAGCTAATCAAAGAAATGGAAGCAATTGTATTTTCAGGTACTAAATTAAATATTGATTATGCTATTGAGGATTTATTAGATGAAGATCAGCAAGAGGAAATTTATGATTATTTCATGGAAGCTGAGACAGATAAAATTCAAGATGCATTAGATGAATTTGATGGTGATTTTGATGATGAAGAATTACGATTAATGAGAATAAAATTCACAAGTGATGTAGCTAATTAAACTGAAGGTTGAATATGAATGAAAAAATCACAGATTATATTGTGAAGCAAGTTAAATGGACGCAAGAATTAAATCTTTTGCGTTCTTTTTTGTTAGAGCTAGATTTAAAAGAGGAAATAAAATGGGGTGTTCCAGCTTATATTTATAAAAAGAAAAATATAATTGGAATGTCTGCTTTTAAAAATTACTTCGGGATATGGTTTCATCAAGGAGTATTTTTAAAAGATGATGCCGGAGTTTTGATGAACGCTCAGGAAGGTAAAACTATAGCCATGCGACAATGGCGATTTAATTCCATAAATGAATTAGATAAGAAGCTTATTCAGTCATATGTATTGGAAGCTATGAAAAACTCAGATGATGGTAAAGAAATGAAACCTCAAAGAAATAAAAAGCCTTTAGAAATTCCATCACTTTTACTTTATACTTTTAATAATAATCAAGAACTAAAGGAAAAATTTAATGCTCTTTCATTAACCAAAAAGAGAGAGTTTACAGAGTATATAGTTGAAGCAAAACGAGAGGTTACAAAGCAAAATAGACTGCAAAAAATTATTCCAATGATTGAGGCAGGAATAGGCTTAAATGATAAATACCGTAAGTGAAATAACTATTCTTTAATGAATACTTTATCAATAGTTGCCGTGCTATCACAACGGATAATGTATAAATCTAGCTTTTCTCCAGTAACATAATATTCAGCACATGGCTTTTGTCTAGGTTTACTTTTACCAAAATAAACATCTCCTTTTCTTAGTATTAAGGAAATTTGAGCTGTATCAATTTTATGCAATTGCATTGTTTTCATCGCTTCTTCAGAGAAAAGGCGTTTTCTAATACGAATGGTTTTTAAGGTACGAGCATCCATCCCATAATCAAAAGATACTTTTTTGTTCTTCCAAAAGAAAGAAACTGCTAAAGTTCCTAATGCTAGGCCAATCATGTAAAATCCGATTCTCTTAAGTAATTGCATGTTTCAAATTTAGACCGCAAAAATACTTAAAAAAGTAGATAATTTATAAAATCAATAGGTTAATATCTCGGTAAGGTAAATCAAACCAATCAGCAACTGTTCTATTTGTTAAAACACCATGATAAAAATACATTCCATTGCGTAAACTCTTATCAAATCTAGCCGCATTTTCAAAACCACCTTCTTCAGCAATGTTTAACAAGTAAGGAGTTAAAATGTTACTTATAGAGACAGAAGCTGTTCTTGAATATCTTGAAGGAATATTAGGAACACAATAATGAATAATATCATGTTTTAAAAACGTAGGTTGACTATGCGTAGTTACTTCTGAAGTTTCAAAACATCCACCACGATCGATACAAACATCTACGATAACAGCACCAGACTTCATTTGTTCAATCATTGTTTCAGTGACAATAATTGGAGATCTATCAATTCCACGAATTGCACCAATAGCAACATCGCAACGCATTAAAGCCTTCAATAATGATTTTGGTTGTAATGTAGAAGTGTAAATTGGACCTGGAACAGCTTCTTGTAAACGTCTTAATTTCGTAATTGAATTATCAAATACTTTAATTCTGGCTCCTAAACCAATCGCTGCTTTTGCTGCACATTTTCCAACAGTTCCTGCACCAAGAATAACTACATCAGTAGGAGGAACTCCACTAATATTTCCTAATAAAAGTCCATTACCACCACCAACTGTAGTCATATGTTCTGCGGCGATATGCATAGCAGCCGCTCCTGCAATCTCACTTAACGATTTTAAAATAGGAAAAACTCCATCTTCGTCTTTAATATAATCGTAAGCAATAGCAGTTATTCTTTTCTTAGCTAACGCTTTAAAATATTGTTTGTCTTGAGTTTTTAATTGTAAAGCTGAAATTAAAAAAGCCTGAGGATTCATCAGTTTGATTTCATCCAATGATGGTGGTTCAACTTTTACAATTAAATTACAACCAAAAACTTCTTTAATATCGTATGATATTTTTGCCCCAGCCTCTGAATATTCTCTATCAGAATAATTAGCTCCTTCTCCAGCACCATTTTCTACTACAACTCTATGCCCATGTGCAACAAGTGCCGCAACAGCATCAGGTGTTAAACTGATTCTTTTTTCTTCAAAATGAGTTTCTTTAGGTAAACCTATAAATAATTCGCCTTTTTGCTTTTTAATTTCAAGCATTTCTGGCTGTGGTAATAGTTGTTCTTTAGTGAAAGGAGATAAGCCCATTAATTATAGTTAAGTTGAATATTTCTTAGATTATCGGCGTTTAACGTTATGTTTATAGTAACAGAATTTAAAGGTAATAAATTTTTAATATTATTAGGCCATTCTATTAAACACCAATTATTACTGTAAAAATAATCTTCAATTCCCATATCAAGCGCTTCTTCTTCATCATTTATCCTGTAAAAGTCAAAATGATAAACAGTTTCTTCATTTAAAGTAACATATTCGTTTACTAAAGAAAAGGTTGGAGAGCTAATAGTATCTTCAACTCCTAAAACTCTACAAATTTCTTTAATGAGTGTCGTTTTACCAACACCCATTTTACCATTAAACAATAATATTTTATGCTTCGAAAGTTGAATCACTTCTTCAGCAATTACATGCAGTTGCTCTAAAGAATAATTTTTGTTCATAAAATACACTTATTTCGTGTTGTATACAGCGCAAGGTATAATAATTTCTTCTAATGATATACCTCCGTGTTGATAAGTGTTTTTATAATATTTAACAAAGTGATTGTAATTGTTTGGGTAAGCGAAAAATAAATCTTCCTTAGCAAAAATAAATGGACTGTTTATAGTGATACTTGGTAAGAAAATATCCTTTGGATTTTTTACAGCATAAACATCTTTATCCTCGAATGTTAAACTTCTACCGGTTTTGTATCTAAGATTTGCACTGATATTTTTATCACCAATAACTTTTGTTGGATTATTACAATTAATGGTTCCGTGATCTGTGGTGATAATAAGTTTTTGTCCTAGCTCTTTTGCTTTTTGAATGATAGAAAGTAAAGGTGAGTTTTTAAACCAACTTACGGTAAGTGATCTGTAAGCTTTATCATCACCAACTAATTCTTTAATTACTTCCATTTCTGTCTTAGCATGAGAAAGCATATCCACAAAGTTATAAACTACAACTGTTAAATCGTTTTGTTTAGTTCCGTTATAGTTTTCTTCTAAATCTTTTCCATTCTTTAAAGAAGTTATCTTGTAATATTCATGCTTAAGATTCAGATTCATTCGCTTGATTTGCTCTGCTAAGAATTCTGCTTCGAATAAGTTTTTACCTCCTTCATCAGTGTCATTTTTCCAATAATTTGGATAACGTTTCTCCATTTCAGATGGCATTAAACCAGAAAAAATTGCATTTCTTGCATATTGAGTCGCTGTGGGAAGAATACTATAAAATGAATATTCATTTTCCTTCTTGTAAAATTCATTGATATAAGGTTCTAATACTCTAAATTGGTCATATCGTAAATTATCAATAACTACCCATAGAGTTCCGTTTTCTTTATCGATATTCGGAGCAACATAATCTTTAAACAGCGTGTGAGACATGGTTGGTTTGTCATCACTTGTAAGCCAATCTTGGTAATTTTTCTTTATGAATTTAAAAAACTGAGAGTTGGCTTCAGATTTTTGACTTTCAAGAATTTCTAACATTCCAGAATCATTAATGTCTTCAAGTTCTAGTTCCCAATGCACTAGTCTTTTATATAAATCTACCCATTCTTCGTATGAATTTACCATAGCTAGGTCCATAGCTATTTTTCTAAATTCTTGTTGATAATTGTGAGTAGTTTTTTCAGATACTAATCGAGAATGATCTAAGTTCTTTTTTAAACTTAATAGTATCTGATTCGGATTTACAGGTTTTATAAGATAATCAGCAATTTTAGAACCAATTGCTTCTTCCATAATAAATTCTTCTTCACTTTTAGTAATCATAACAACCGGAAGGTTTGGTTGTAGCTGTTTTATCTGACTTAGAGTTTCAAGTCCAGAAATTCCAGGCATATTTTCGTCTAAAAATACGATATCGAAACTTTCTTCTCGAACCAAGTCGACTGCATCAGCTCCATTTGTACAAGTTTCAATATTATAGTTTTTCTTCTCAAGGAAAAGAATATGTGGTTTTAATAAATCAATTTCATCATCAACCCAAAGTATGTCTATTTTTCTCATATGTCTTCGTTACAAAAAATCAACGGATAAAAAAATCGTTTAGTGTAAAAGAACAAAAAATATACTTCTAATTTTCTAAAGAATTTATTAAAGTTGATAATATCTAATCAATACACTTAAAATAAATCCATCAATTTTAAGACGCCTCTTTTTATTTAATTACTTTTGCTTGAAGTAAATATCATAAATAATAACGATTGACGACCTCTAAAACGAATAAACTTAAAATTCTTAATGATCCAATATATGGATTAGTTTCAATTCCAAATTCTTTAATTTTTGATATCATAGAACATCGCTATTTTCAGCGATTGCGACGAGTAAGTCAAATGGGACTTACTAATTTGGTATATCCTGGTGCCAATCATACAAGATTTCATCATGCCATTGGTTGTATGCATTTAATGCAGAAAGCTATTCAAATTTTAAGAACGAAAAATGTTTCTATTTCTGAAGATGAAGCCACAGCGCTTAGTATTGCTATTTTATTGCATGATATTGGTCACGGTGCATTTTCACATGCTTTAGAATATAGCATTGTTAATGGAATTACTCATGAAGAAATTTCTCTAAAGTTTATGAAAAAACTGAATGAGGAATTTGATGGACAGTTAAGTTTGGCTATTGATATTTTTGAAGGAAAATATGAAAGAAAATTTTTTAATCAATTAATATCAAGTCAACTTGATATCGACCGATTGGATTATTTAAAAAGAGACAGTTTTTACACAGGAGTAACAGAAGGTAATATTTCTTCCGATCGTTTAATTACAATGATGAATGTAAAAGACGATGAATTAGTTATTGAAAGAAAAGGTATTTACTCTGTTGAAAAGTTTTTAATTGCCAGAAGATTAATGTACTGGCAAGTTTATCTTCACAAGACTTCTCTATCTGCTGAAACATTATTAGTTAAAGTATTGCAAAGAGCGAAAGAGCTAGCAAAAATAGGAGTGGAGTTACCAACTACCGAGTCATTACGATATTTCTTATATAATACAATCACAGATCATAATTTTAACGATGAAGCACTAGAGGTTTTTTCAAGATTAGATGATTATGATGTTTTTGCTTCAATGAAACAATGGTGTTATCATGATGATTTTGTTTTGTCTAACTTATCTAAGATGATTATTGAAAGAAAATTGTTTAGTATTGAAATCCAAGACAAGCCTTTTTCTGAGAAAAAAATAGAAAAGTTAAAACTTCAACTCCAAGAAACATTTGATATTCCAGAAGAGCATATAGATTACTTTGTTTTTTTAGATACAGCTTCAAATCAGACTTACGACGTTGAAAAACCTATAAAAATTCTAAATAAAAAAGGAAAAACAAAAGACATTGTCAAAGCTTCTGACCATCTTAATTTAAAGAGTTTATCGAAGCCAGTTGTTAAATATTATTGTTGCTATCCGAAGAAATTTTAAGGGGCTATATTTTCAAAAGCAACCTTAAACAAAAAAAATAATTACTTTTGCACATAATGAAATTCACAGCAAAACAGATAGCAGAGATTTTACAAGGTGAAGTTGTAGGTAACCATGATGAGGTAGTATCTAAATTATCTAAAATAGAAGAAGGCGAGAAGGAGTCTTTAACCTTTTTAGCTAATCCTAAGTATAACAGTTACATTTATACTACGAAAGCTTCTATTACTATTGTAAATAAAAGTTTCGTTCCAGAGAAGGAAATAGAAACTACATTGATAAAAGTGGAAGATGCATACAAGTCTTTTTCAACACTTTTAGAATATTATAATCAAGTAAAAAACAATAAAGTCGGAAGAGAGGAACCTCATTTCATGTCCGATTCAGCAATTATTGGCGATAATGAGTACATCGGAGCGTTTTCTTATATAGGAGAAAATGTAAAAATTGGAAACAACGTAAAAATTTATCCAAATTCGTATATCGGAGATAATGTTACTATTGGTGATAATTGTGTTGTATTTGCTGGTGTTAAAATTTATTCAGAAACCATAATTGGAAACAATTGTAAAATTCATTCAGGAAGTATAATTGGTTCTGACGGATTTGGTTTTGCTCCAGATGAAAATGGAGAGTATAAAGCAGTTCCACAAACAGGAAATGTTATAATTGAAGATAATGTAGATATTGGTTCAAATTCTACAATAGATAGAGCAACTTTAGGTTCTACAGTGATTAGAAAAGGTGTGAAGTTGGATAATCAAATTCAAATTGCACATAATGTAGAAGTTGGAAAAAACACAGTAATTGCGTCTCAAACAGGAATTGCTGGTTCAACTAAGGTTGGAGAGAATTGTATGATTGGTGGGCAAGTTGGGATTGTAGGACATATTACTATTGGTAATAATGTTAAAATTCAGGCTCAATCGGGTATAGGAAGAAATTTAAAAGATGGAGATGTTGTTCAAGGTTCACCTGCGTTCGGATATTCTGACTGGAATAAGTCATACGTTCATTTTAAAAATTTACCGAAAACAATAACAACACTAAATAGAATAGAGAAGGAAATAAATTCTCTAAAAAACCGAAATGAGTAAGAAACAAAATACCATTAAAAATGAAATTACATTATCAGGTGTAGGACTGCATACTGGTAATGAAGTGGTAATGACATTTAAACCAGCTCCTACGAATCATGGTTTCGCATTTAAAAGAGTAGACTTAGAAGGTGCTCCTGTAATTGAAGCGAAAGCTGAATACGTTACTGATACACAGCGAGGAACTAATATGGAAAAGAATGGAGTGCAAATTAATACTTCAGAACATGTATTAGCGGCTGCTGTAGGTTTAAATATCGACAACTTATTAATTGAAATTAATGCATCAGAACCGCCTATTATGGATGGATCTTCAAAGTTCTTTATCGAAGCGTTAGAAAAAGCGGGAATAGAAGAGCAAGATGCAGATATAGAAGAATATATCGTTAAAGAAATAATTTCTTACAAAGACGAAAGTACTGGAAGTGAAATTATCTTAATGCCTTCTGAAGAATACCAAGTTACGACAATGGTTGACTTTGGAACTAAAGTGTTAGGGACGCAAAATGCTACTTTAAATACTATTTCCGATTTTAAAGAAGAAATATCTTCAGCAAGAACATTTAGTTTTCTTCATGAAATTGAAATGCTGTTAGAGCATAATTTAATTAAAGGAGGAGATCTAAATAATGCAATTGTCTACGTTGATAAGGAACTTTCTGAAGGAACAACTGAAAAGTTGAAACAAGCTTTTAACAAAGACGATATAAAAATTAAACCTAATGGAATTTTAGATAATTTAGAATTACATTGGGCAAATGAAGCGGCAAGACATAAATTACTTGACGTAATTGGTGATTTAGCATTAGTTGGAACTCGAATTAGAGGAAAAGTTATCGCGAACAAACCAGGTCATCTAGTTAATACAACATTTGCAAAGAAGTTGGCTAAGATTATAAAACAAGAGAAGAGAAATAATGTTCCTTCTTATGATTTAAATCAGCCTCCATTAATGGATATTCATCAAATTATGGATGTTCTTCCGCACAGACCACCATTCTTATTAATTGATAGAATTTTAGAATTATCTGATAAGCATGTAGTTGGTATGAAAAATGTGACAATGAACGAGGATTTCTTCGTTGGTCACTTCCCTGGAGCACCAGTAATGCCAGGAGTTCTTCAAATTGAAGCAATGGCTCAGGCTGGAGGAGTTTTAGTTTTAAAGTCTGTTCCAGATCCAGAAAACTATTTAACGTATTTCATGAAAATAGATAAGGTAAAGTTTAAACAAAAGGTTTTACCTGGTGATACGTTAATATTTAAAAGTGAATTAATAACGCCAATTCGAAGAGGTATTGCACATATGCAAGCCTATGCTTATGCAAACGGAAAGTTAGTTGCAGAAGCAGAATTAATGGCTCAAATAAGTAAAGTAAAATAATATGAATCAACCTCTGGCTTACGTACATCCCCAAGCTAAAATAGCTAGAAATGTAGTAATAGAACCTTTTACAACCATTCATGCTAATGTAGAAATTGGTTCTGGTACATGGATTGGTTCAAACGTAACTATAATGGAAGGTGCTCGTATTGGAGAAAATTGTAGGATTTTCCCAGGAGCAGTTATTTCAGCTATTCCTCAAGATTTAAAATTTAATGATGAGGAAACTATAGTTGAAATCGGAAATAATGTAACAATTAGAGAATGTGTCACTATAAACCGTGGTACTTCTGACAGACATAAAACAGTAATTGGAGATAATTGCCTTATTATGGCTTATTGTCACGTAGCTCATGATTGTATTGTTGGAAATAATTGTATATTTTCAAATAATTCAACACTTGCTGGACACGTAACAATTGGAGACAATGTGGTATTAGCTGGAATGGTTGCTGTGCATCAATTTGCCTCTGTAGGTAATCATGCTTTTGTTACTGGTGGATCTTTAGTAAGAAAAGACGTACCTCCATTTGTTAAGGCAGCAAGGGAACCTTTATCTTATGTTGGAATTAATTCTATTGGTTTAAGAAGAAGAGGATTTACAACAGAGAAAATTAGAGAGATTCAAGATATTTACAGAATATTATTCCAGAAAAATTATAATAATTCGCAAGCAATAGCAATTATTGAAGCAGAAATGGAAGCAACTTCAGAGAGAGATGAAATAGTACAGTTCATCAAAGATTCTCACAGAGGTATAATGAAAGGATATTACAACGCAAATTAATCAATAAAAAATGGCATCAACTTCAGATATTAAAAAAGGACTTTGTATTAAGTACAATAGTGATATATTCAAAATTATAGAATTCTTACATGTAAAACCAGGAAAAGGTCCTGCTTTCGTAAGAACTAAATTAAAAAGTGTAACAACAGGAAAAGTAATTGATAATACGTTTTCTGCAGGACATAAAATTGAAGACGTTCGTGTTGAAACTCATAAATTTCAATATTTATATGCCGAAGGAGATGATTTACATTTCATGAATACGGATGATTACAACCAAATTACTTTACAAAGAAAAGTTGTAGACGGATCTGAATTTATGAAAGAAGGAGAAGTAGTTACAATTTTAATTAATACAGAAGATAGCATGCCTTTATCTGTGGAAATGCCATCGCACGTAATTTTAGAAGTAACTCATACAGAACCTGGAGTTAAGGGTAATACAGCGACAAATGCTACTAAACCAGCAACAGTTGAAACTGGAGCAAGAGTAAATGTTCCTTTATTTATTAATGAAGGAGATAAAATTAAAATTGATACTGAAAAAGGAGCGTATTCAGAGAGAATAAAAGCGTAACTTTTTAAAATAGTAAATCCCGCTAAAGCGGGATTTTTTATGTCATGAAATTTAAAACGAAACAAACACTAAAGCAAATTTCAGAACTTCTTGGATTAAATTATGTTGGAGATCCCAGTTTTGAAATTACAGGAATCAATGAAATTCATGTCGTAGAAGAGGGTGAAATTGTATTTGTAGATCATCCCAAATATTACGACAAAGCCTTAAATTCAAAGGCTACTACTATATTAATTAACAAGGAAGTTGAGTGTCCAGAAGGAAAGGCATTATTAATTTCTGAAGATCCATTTCGAGATTTTAACAGAATCACAAAACATTTCAATCCGTTTATTGCTTCCAAACAAAGTATTGCTGATTCAGCTATAATTGGAGAGAATACAATTGTTCAACCGAATGTTTTTATTGGTGAGAATGTGAAAATCGGTAAAAACTGTATTATTCATGCTAATGTTTCCATAAATAATGATGCTGTAATTGGAGATAATGTTACTATTCATTCCAATACAGTTCTTGGAAGTAATGCGTTTTATTATAAGAAAAGGCCAGAAGGATTTGATCCGTTAGTCTCTGGAGGTAGAGTTGTAATAGAAGATAATGTAGATCTAGGAGCTTCTTGCACGATCGATAGAGGAGTGACTGGAGATACCACAATTGGAGAAGGAACTAAAATTGATAATCAGGTTCATGTTGGTCACGATACAATTATTGGTAAAAAATGTTTAATCGCAGCACAAACAGGAATTGCTGGCTGTACTGTGATAGAGGATGAAGTAACTATTTGGGGACAAGTTGGAGTAGTAAGTGGGTTAAGAATTGAAAAAGGTACAGTTCTTATGGCACAAACAGGCGTAATGAAATCACTAAAAAAAGGAATTTATTTCGGTACTCCACAAGAAGAATATCGACAAAAAATGCGAGAAATCGTACATGTTAAAAACGAAGTAAAGAAAGATAAAAAGTAACAATAATTTAATTGGTTATACTCAATTAAAAAACTATTTTTGCTACACTATAAATAAAAAACAAACCGATGAGCGTTTTAGTAAATAAAGATTCAAAAATTATTGTACAAGGTTTTACAGGAAGTGAAGGTACTTTCCATGCTGGTCAAATGATTGATTACGGTACTAACATTGTTGGTGGTGTAACACCAGGAAAAGGAGGACAAGAGCACTTAGGAAAGCCTGTATTTAATACTGTTGATGAAGCAGTGCAAAAAGCAGGAGCAGATACATCTATTATCTTTGTACCACCAGCATTTGCTGCTGATGCAATTATGGAGTCTGCTGAAGCAGGAATTAAAGTAATTATTTGTATTACTGAAGGTATTCCAACTGCAGATATGGTAAAAGTGAAATCTTATATTGATGCTAAAGAAGATTGTACTTTAGTTGGACCTAACTGTCCAGGAGTTATTACTCCAGAAGAGGCTAAAGTTGGAATTATGCCAGGATTTATCTTCAAAAAAGGTAAAGTAGGTATTGTTTCTAAATCTGGAACTTTAACATATGAAGCGGCTGATCAAGTTGTAAAACAAGGTTACGGTATTACTACTGCAATTGGTATTGGTGGAGACCCAATTATTGGAACTACTACTAAAGAAGCTGTAGAGTTATTAATGAATGACGAAGAAACTGAAGCTATCGTAATGATTGGAGAAATCGGAGGTCAATTAGAAGCTGAAGCTGCTCGTTGGATTAAAGCTGATGGAAACCGTAAGCCAGTTGTTGGATTTATTGCTGGTCAAACTGCACCTGCTGGTAGAACAATGGGGCATGCTGGAGCAATCGTTGGTGGAGCTGATGATACTGCACAAGCAAAAATGAAGATTTTAGCTGAAAATGGAGTTCACGTTGTTGAATCACCAGCTAAAATTGGAGAAATGGTAGCAAAGGTTTTAGGATAAGCCATTCAAATATTTCTAGATAATATAAATTCCCGTTTTTTAGCGGGAATTCTTTTTACATTTACAAACAACTAATTAAATAAAATGAAACTTTTAGAAAATAAAACAGCTATAGTTACTGGTGCTACTAGAGGAATCGGTAGAGGAATAGCATTAGAGTTTGCAAAACAAGGAGCTAATGTAGCTTTTACTTACAGTTCATCTTTAGATGCTGCGAAATCTTTAGAAAACGAATTAATTGAGTTAGGTGTAAAAGCTAAAGGATTTCAATCGAATGCAGCTGATTTTGATGCAGCACAAGATTTAGCTAAAAGCGTACTAGAAGAGTTCGGAACGATTGACGTTTTAGTAAATAATGCAGGAATCACTAAGGATAACTTATTAATGAGAATTTCTGAAGATGATTTTGATAAGGTTATTGAAGTAAACTTAAAATCTGTTTTTAACTTAACTAAAGCAGTAATTCGTCCAATGATGAAACAACGTAAGGGGTCAATCATTAATATGAGTTCTGTTGTTGGGTTAAAAGGAAATGCTGGACAAGCAAATTACGCAGCTTCTAAAGCAGGAATTCTTGGGTTTTCTAAATCCGTGGCTTTAGAATTAGGTTCAAGAAATATTCGTAGTAACGTTGTTGCTCCTGGTTTTATTGAAACCGAAATGACGGCAAAACTTGATGAGAAAGTAGTTGAAGGATGGAGAAATGAAATTCCTTTAAAACGTGGAGGAACTCCAGAAGATATCGCAAATGCATGTGTGTTTTTAGCTTCTGATATGAGTGCTTACATTACAGGTCAAACATTATCTGTTGACGGAGGAATGCTTACTTAAAAAGCAAAAAAGTTAAATATATATGAAAAACACTGTCATTTTTTGATGGTGTTTTTTTATGCTCTAAATATTAGAAATAAAGTCTGAAACTTACATTTGGTGTAATGCGCAAAGAAGTATTTTCTACTTGATTTATTTGATTGTTGTCTAAATCAAAATAAGTATTTAAAATATTTCTTTTATCTAAAACACTCCATACCGAAACACCTGAAGAAGCACGTGTGCTTCCAATTTTAAATTGATATTGTAATGAAGCATCGAATCTTAAATAATCATTTAAACGTGAGCTATTGGGGTTGTCATAATTGATTGTTCTTATAATCGAATTATCTGATTGTAATGGTTTGGTATACGGTCTACCAGTATGCCAATTTAATCCTAGAGCGAGTTTAATATCATCGTAAGTATAATTTGCTGCAATATTTATAACACTTCGAACATCTACATTATTCGGAAAGCTTTCGGCATTATTTAAACTAGCGAAGTCATAGTTGTTTACATTATAACTGTAACTAATCCAGGTATTAAAGTTCTGAAATCGCTTGTTAATTAGAAAGTCAAAACCTTTAACGGTAAAATTTCCGATATCATTTACAAATTGAAATTGATTTTGAAAACCTTGACTTCTAGCACTAATATCATTAACATTTTTCAGATAAAATTCACCACTAATAAGTAAATCATTTTTCTTATAAAATACTCCTAAACTGGCTTGTTTACTTGTAATTAAGGGAATGTCGTTATCGTTTGCTAAAACCCAACGTCTTTTTTCAATTCCAAGAAAATCTTCTTGCAAATCAATGATTTGTGATACTGATTGACTTTTCAGTTCTCCTGTTGCTAATAAACTGAAGTTATTTAGAAATTTATAATTGAATGTGATTCGAGGTTCTAGAGAAAACTTTTTAAACTTATCAAAATAAGTCAGGCGTGCTCCTGTTTTAAGCTGAATTCTATCCGTTGTATAATTGAATTGACCATATACAGCATGAGATAGCAAAACTTGCTTTATATATCTTCTAAACGCTGGATGATCAACATCTTCTAAATTACTAATTGCAACTTGTGAGAACTGATAACCAGATAGAAAAGATGTTGAGTTATTAAAATTATATGCAGCATCGATCTTTATCCCATTATCTTGAACAACATTCTCTTGGATTAAGTTCTGATCGTTTAATAAATCAGCATTGCTTGATGATAAATCGTAGTGAGTAAAATATTTTTGAGCTGAAACTTTAAAATCATCATGAATTTGTTTTTCATAAGTAATTCCAGATGTAAAACTTTGTTGATTCAATTCACTGCTTACTTCTAAATCTCCAGTTGATCCTGTTAGTTTCTGATTGTAAGATAAATCATTTTCAATATTAAGAAATACTAATTTCAGTTTATCATCTCTGCTAATATCCCAAATGAACTTACTGTAAATATCGTGGAATTTAAAGTTTTCATCTTTAACTAGCACACTATTATTATTCAACAAAGCACTTAAATCAGAATCTTGAAAAGCTCGTTTAAAGTATTGATTGTAAGTAGGAGTGTTGATAAAATCGGTAATAGATCTTCTTGCAGCAATTTGTATTTCTGTTGTTTGTGATAGTGGAATTCTAGACATTATATCAATATTTATCATATTGATTCCGAATTGTGTTTTTGTTTCTTCACTCACTTCATCGGGTAATTTCATGTCAATTACACTTGAAATACTTTCTCCATATTTTGAACTACTTCCACTTTTAGAAAGATTAATATCATAATCTAAATACGGATTAAATGCAGAAATTAAACCGAAAAAATGACCAGATTTATACATTCGTATTCCATCAAATAAAATTAGATTTTGATCGTGAGTTCCGCCTCGAATATTGATGTTAGAAATACTTTCATCTACAGTAATTACACCTGGAAATGAGTTTATTATTTGTAAAACATCTGGTTCAATTAAACCCGGTAAAATTCCTAGTTTATCTGTTTCTAAATCTATTGATCCATCTGAGTTTTTGCTAATTCCAGAAGTCAAATATCCTTGAACTAAAACTTCATCAAGAGGTTCAAATTCGATGAAGTTGCCTCGATATTTTTGCTGTTTTCTATTTCTGAGTACAAATGTAGAGTCGTTTAATTCTTCGAATTGAATCTTCGTATTTTCTCTTATGAAAGACAGAGCTTCCGAAAGTGAAATATTCTCTTTTGGAAGCGTTAAGTATTTGTTTTTTATTGTGTTATCAGCGTACGAAAAACTAATTCCATACCTCTTTTGAAGTACCTCTAAAACCTCACGGAGCGGAATTTTATCCTGCGTTTGTTGCTGAGGGAAAGAAGTAAAGAAGTTGAAAATCAGTAGATAAAGTAATAAAAATAGTCTACTTTTTACGTTCACCTTTTAATATTATAGTATTGTTGTTTTGTTCAGAAACTAAATTGAATGGTAATGTTAATGCTTTTAGAGCTGTTTCAATATCATTATGAATAAATTTACCAGTAAAAAGGAGGGAAGTATCCATATTTTCAACTTTAACTTTCACATCATATTGTCTTTCAAATTCTTGTAAAACTTTAATGAAAGGTTCACTTTTAAAGCTACTTTCATTATTAATCCAGCTTGGAGAACTAACATTTATGTTATTCCTAAATATTTTACCTGATTTGAAATAATCACCTGGAGCTAAGGTTTCTGAAATATTATTTGATTCAACTAATACGGAACCTTCATAACAAATAACTTCAAAATCGTTGTTTCTATTTTTAACGTTAAACTCTGTACCTAAAACAGTTACTGTTCCGTTACTTGTATGCACATTAAACTTAGATCCTTTGGCAACTTTGAAAAATGCCTCTCCTTCTAAAGAGACTTCTCGACTGTCTTTCCATGTTTTCTCATTAAAAGAAATTGAAGAAAGTGCATTAATCCTTACCTGAGAATTATCAGGTAGTTGTGCATTTATTTTGTTCGAAGCTAGCGTATTAATCTTGGTGTCGTTGTCTTTAAAAAAGTAAAACAAACTAAATCCAATAACAAAAATCGCTGCTATTTTACTAATAAAATTAAAGGAAATTAATTTACCTTTTTTCGATTGTTTAGTCGCTACAATATTTTCAAGTACTCCATCTGATTTATAATCAGGAGCCTTAAATTGTTTTAATTTATCTGAAAGTTGAATCAATTCATTATAATCCTCAAGAGCTTCAAATAGTTTTTGCTCTTCTGGATTTAAGTTATTATCCAACCATTTTTTTATTAATTCTGCTTTTTCCATACTAATACTCATAAATATAACAGATTAGTTTCTAAAATTCCTACCCTTATATTATTATAATCCTTCAATATCTTCTCTTAATTTCTTCAAAGCTCCATAAATACGCTTCTCAACGGCCTTTGTTGAAATATTCAAAATCTCAGCAATTTCCTTAAAACGTTTACCTTCAACACGGTTTAATAAGAAAGCAACCCTTTGTGCTTCAGTTAACTTGGAAAGTGCATTTTGAATTTTTTCCATGTACTGATTTTCTTCCATTACGTATTCAGGTGATTCATTTGTATGGCTTTTTTGGGGAATTTCAGCGTATTTTAATTTTACCTTTTCATGGTTAGCTTGATTCAACATTAAATTATTCGCTGTCGTGTACAAAAAACTTTTTGCTTTATCAGGTGTAATCTTATGACAGTTTTGCCATACTTTCAAAAAAGCTTCTTGTACCTTATCTTCGGGATTAAGTTTTTCACCAAACTTATAATACAGGAAATTAAAAAGTGCTTTTGAGTGCTTATTGAAGAAAGACGCAAATAGCCCTTCATTACATATATCTTTGTCGGTAGATTCTTTCATTAAAATTTTAAAAATTTTTCTAAAATTAAAAAAAAATGGAAACAGGGGTAGGAATTTTTAAAAGAGAATTGTTTCAATTAAAAGCAGGCCTCATTTAATAATTTAAACCTAGATAAAAATAATTGATAATCATGAAAACTTTAAAAAACCTAAAACCCTTAAAATTTTTAGCGATATCAGTTTTTGTACTGATAAGCTTTTTTTCATGTCAGCAAGAAGCAATAGACATCTCTCAACCAAATGATAACCAATCTTTTAATACTACTTCGGAAGTAAGTAAATTAATGGCTAAAACTGCAACTAATGATGGTTCAGTTGATAATATTATTGATAAAGCAAATTGTTTAGAAGTTAAATTACCAGTAACAGTTATTGTAAATGATATCGAAGTTACTATAAATTCTCAGTTAGATTTTGATTTGATAGAAGATATTTATGATCAATTTGCTGATGATATTGATAAATTAGATATTCAATTTCCGATAACAATTATTTCTGGAGATTTTACAGAAACTACGATTAATAGCCAAGCAGAATTAGAAGAATTAATTAAGTCTTGTGTTGGTGAAAATGAGCCTGATGATGATATCGAATGTATTGATTTTCAATATCCTATTTCAATCTCAATTTTCAATACTTCGTTCGACGTAATTGACACAAAAACAATCAATAATGATCAGGAGTTATATGTGTTCTTAGAGAATTTAGATGATGCAACTTTAGCAAGTTTGAATTTTCCTGTAACAATGGTATTAGCTGATGGTTCGACAGTTTCAGTAAATAATAATGAAGAATTGATTACTACAATTAATCAAGCAAAAGATACTTGTGACGAAGATGATGATTATGATTATGATGACGATGATTTAGATTGTGATGTTAATTCTATCAAGTCAAACTTAAAAGAATGTTTCTGGGAAATCAGAAATGATAATGGAAACACAAACTTAAAAGTGAATTTTAAAGATGACTTTACTTTTGTTGTAACGAATCCAAATGGAGTTGAGGAAGCAAGTGGAGCTTGGACAGTTATTAAGGAAGGTGATTATTCGTATGTTCAATTAGATTCAAATTATCAAGACTTTAATGGAAGTTGGAAAGTTGTTGAATGTGGAGATAATTTCTTAGAAATGTTCGATGAAGCAGGGAATTTTATTAAAATTGTAAAAGATTGTCCAAGCAGTAGCAACTTAGCTGAAGTAAAAGAATTCATTAAAGAATGTAAGTGGTATATGTATTATTTAAAAGTTGGAGGTGAAGACTTAACAGCTCAATACCACGACTATCACTTTGATTTTAAAGAAGATGGAACATTTATTATGACAACTGGTAACGATCAGGATTTGCATGAAGGAACTTGGGTTGCTCAGGAAATAGCAACAGGAGGAATTGCAATTACTTTATCATCGCAAACTTTAACAGGAGATATTAATGATTACTATTTATTAGCAGATCTTAATGAAAATAAAATGGTATTACAAGGTGAACAAGAACACACATTAAAATTAGAAAGAGTTTGTGATAATAACCCAGGAACTGATAACCAAGTTGAGCGTGTTAAAAACGCAATGAAAGAATGCTGGTGGTCAGTATATTACTTTGAATTAGATGGTGTTGATGTTACACAAGAATTTCCAATTTACTTTGATTTTAAAGAAGACGGAACATTCGTTGCAGAAGGAAATGGAGCAAACTACAGCGGAGAGTGGGATGTGATGATGTTAAATGATGGATCTACTGGAGTTGTAATTAACTCTTCTGATTTACCATCGCAATTAGTTGATGAGTATATAGTTACGTTTGATGATAATGAGAAAGTTCATTTGGTAGATTATCAACAAAACACACTTAAACTTAAAAAAGAGTGTAACTAATAAAACATAATCGATTGTGTCATAATAGGGATTGTTTATGATCGATTAGATTAACCCCCAATATTTTTAATTATTTATTACTTTGCAATTGAGTCTGTATGAAAATACAGACTCATTTGTTTTATATAATAATCTCTAATTTCTTAAAAATCTTTATTGACTGGAATTGCTGGTAAAATGTCAATGTAAATCGTAAAGCAAAACAATAATTATAATCTATTTTTATAAACTTAAAAATAACTAATTCTTATTTTTTAAGTAATTTTCAACCTCTATGAGAATCGCGTATTTGAAATTGATCTGTACATTTTCCCTAATAATTAATTTTAAACACAGTAGAAATATTGAAAATGTGTTAAGGAATTTTATCGATTTTTAATTCTATAATGAATTTAAATAAATGAATAAGTCTGTTGAAAATAATGAGTCATTTCTTTGATTTGATATTCTCTAATTATCAACAAACTTTATTGATTGGATTTACATGGTAATTGTCGGTGTAAATCAAAAAACAAAAGAATAATTATAATCTATTTTTATAAACTTAAAAATAACTAATTCTTATTTTTAAGTAATTTTCAACCTCTCTGAGAATCGCGTATTTGAAATTGATCTGTACATATTCCCGAATAATTGATTTTGAACATAGGATAAATTTTAAAGATTTGCTAAGAAATATTATCGTGTCGATATTCAAATAAATAAATAAGTCTGTATAAACATACAGACTTACTTTTTTAACTTAGGGATTATTAAAATAATGATTAACGAAAAATCATTTCTCAAATTCATCAAATGTTCCGTCGCTATATAGAAGAATAACTTTTATTAATCTCTTTAGTTCTGTAACGGAATCATCTTGTTTTTTAATTATCGGCTGAGATTCTAATATTTCTGTTTTACTTTCTTTTTTTTTTGTTTGGTTAAATAATGATGGAGAAGTAGGTTCATCAGATTTTTTAGGAAAACTTCCTTTACCATATAATAGCCAATCTAACGTTACATCTTCAAAAGCCTTATCAACCTTAAGTATAAAATCTAAGCTTGGTTTGTTTCTCCCAGATAATAAATGGGATATACTTGATCGGGGTACATC
Source organism: Tenacibaculum sp. (assembly GCA_022448525.1). GTDB lineage: Bacteria > Bacteroidota > Bacteroidia > Flavobacteriales > Flavobacteriaceae > Polaribacter. The sequence goes on along the minus strand of JAKVCX010000004.1, from coordinate 542,854 downwards.
AATTTTTTCTGCAAAATTCGACGAACTCAAATTGTAATATTCTAATATTAGTTTTAGTCGGTCTATCATGTTACAAATGTAAACAACATATATGTTTAATAATGTAAACATAAGCTATTTTATAATTGTAAACAAGTTTTTAATCCAATTATTTTGTTAAAAACGATTACGTTATTGAAGTAATTGGTGAAACAAACAATCATAAAATATTGATAAAGTGCATTTTAAGTGTTTTGTATAAGGAAAAACTATGCTTGGCTTTGAAATTAAGATTAATCCATGGTTTACATTTGAAAACAGGTTAATAAGAGAGATAATGAAGAAAATTTTATGTTATAATTGTAAACAAATAGATTAATTCGAGTTAATTCCTGAAAGATTATTACTTATTAGACTTATAAAGGAATACTTATGACGAATTTAAAGCGGTTTATGGCATAATCGATGAATATTATTGCAATAATGTACTATGGAGTAATTAAGTCTATAAATGTTGCAAGTACATAAATACTTTAGAAAACCCTCTATATACATTAGAAAATCACTATGTTACACTTGTAAACTCACGAAAACACCAATAAAAAAGCACTCAAATCAATGAGTGCTTCTAAATTGTTTAATATTGTAAACAGATGCTGTTAACTATTATTTTTATTTTCAATCCATAATCTTGCATTCACAAATGCTTCTAGCCATGGAGAAACATCATCTTTTCTATTCTCTGGATAGTAAGGCCAGTTCCATTGGAATGTTGATCTTTCGATATGTGGCATAGTTACTAAATGTCTACCTGACTTATCACACATCATTGCTGTATTGTAATCTGATCCGTTTGGATTGTGTGGATATCCTTCATAAGAGTACTTCGCGACAATGTCGTATTCAGATTCTTCTTTTGGTAAATTGAATTTACCTTCACCATGAGATATCCAAACTCCTAATGTTGTACCTTCTAATGTAGATAACATTACAGAGTTATTCTTTTGAACTTTTACAGATGTAAATGAACTTTCGTGTTTATGAGAATCATTATGAACCATTTTACCATGTTCATCATGATCTGGATTTATCAATTCTAATTCCATCCATAATTGACACCCATTACAAATACCAACAGATAATGTATCTTCTCTGTTGAAGAAGTTCTTTAAAGCCGTATTAGCTTTTTCATTATATAAGAAAGCTCCAGCCCAACCTTTAGCTGAACCTAAAACGTCCGAATTTGAGAAACCTCCAACAGCTCCAATAAATTGAATATCCTCAAGTGTTTCTCTTCCAGAAATTAAATCAGTCATATGAACATCCTTCACATCAAATCCTGCTAAATACATTGCATTAGCCATTTCACGTTCAGAGTTAGATCCTTTTTCCCTAATAATTGCAGCTTTAGGTCTTGGTAATGAACCATCAACTTTAGGAAGTTTTCCTGTAAAGTTTTGTGGGAAAGTGTACTCTAATGGTTGATTCTTATAATTATTAAATCTGTCTTCAGCTAAATTATTAGCTGTTTGTTTCTGATCTAATAAATAAGAAGTTTTGTACCAAGTATCTCTTAATTCACTTACAGACAATGAATATAAATCATCGTTATTCTTGATATTCAATCTATCAGCTTCTACAACTGAACCAATTTTAAAGAATTCAATTGTGTTTTCATTTAAGATAGATTCTATAGAGTCATCTTTAGATTGAATGATGATTCCGTTATTCTCAGAGAATAATAATTTAATAGAATCTTCTTCATTTAATCCGGATAAGTCGATGTTGGCTCCAGTATTCGTATTAGCGAAACATAATTCAAGTAATGTAGTAATGAAACCACCAGATGCGATATCATGACCAGCAACAATTTTGTCATCTTTTATTAATTGTTGAATTACGTTGAATGCTTTCTTAAAGAATGAAGCGTCTTTAATTGTAGGAGCTTCATTTCCTATTTTATTAATTACCTGTCCGAAAGAACTTCCTCCTAATTTGAAAGTATCTTGAGATAAGTTGATGTAGTAGATACTTCCCGCGTTTTGTTGGAAAACAGGTTCTACAACTTTAGTAATATCATTACAATTTGCAGCAGCAGAAATAACAACAGTACCTGGAGAAATTACATCTTCATTTGGATACTTTTGTTTCATTGATAAAGAGTCTTTTCCAGTAGGAACGTTAATTCCTAAATCAATAGAAAACTCAGAAACTGCTTTTACTGCTTTATACAATCTTGCATCTTCACCTTCATTTTTACAAGGCCACATCCAATTAGCAGATAAAGAAACTGATTGTAAACCATCTTTTAATGGAGCCCAAACAATATTAGTTAAAGCTTCTCCAATTGAGTTTAAACTTCCAGCTGTAGAATCAATTAAACCAGAAATAGGAGAGTGGCCAATAGAAGTAGCAATTCCTTCTTTTCCTTTAAAATCTAAAGCCATTACACCAAGATTGTTTAAAGGAATTTGTAATTGACCCACACATTGTTGTTTAGCAACTTTACCACCAACACAACGATCTACCTTATTCGTTAACCAATCTTTACAAGCAACTGCTTCTAATTGTAGTACTTGGTTTAAATAATCGTAGAAATTTTCTTTAGAATAATTTACTTCGCTATAGTTTCTAGAAACTGTTACGTCGTTCATTATAGTTTTTGGTGAGCTTCCGAACATATCGTTCAGTGCCAAGTCCATTGGTTTATTACCTTTTGTTTGAGATTCGAATGTAAATCTATGATCATTAGTAACATCACCAACAGTATACATAGGAGATCTTTCTCTTTCAGCAATTCTCTCTAATGTATTAATATTTTCTTCAGAAATAACTAATCCCATTCTTTCTTGAGACTCGTTTCCGATAATTTCTTTGTCAGATAAAGTTGGATCACCAACAGGTAACTGATCTAAATCAATTTTACCACCCGTATCTTCAACTAATTCAGATAAACAGTTTAAATGTCCACCCGCTCCATGATCATGAATAGAAACGATTAAGTTTTCTTCACTTTCCACCATTCCACGTACTGCATTTGCTGCACGTTTTTGCATTTCTGGATTAGAACGTTGAACTGCGTTTAACTCAATTCCAGTAGAAAATTCACCAGTATCAGCAGAAGAAACAGCAGCTCCTCCCATACCAATTCTATAATTTTCTCCACCAAGAATTACAATTTTATCACCATCTTTTGGAGTATCTTTTAACGCTTGCTCAGCTTTACCATATCCGATTCCTCCGGCTTGCATTATTACTTTATCGAAACCTAATTTTCGTGCTTCTTCTTCATGTTCAAAAGTTAGCACAGATCCACAAATTAAAGGTTGTCCGAATTTATTACCAAAATCAGAAGCTCCATTTGAAGCTTTAATTAAAATATCAATTGGAGTTTGATACAACCAATCACGCTCATTCATTCCTTTTTCCCAAGGACGATTTTCCTCTAAGCGAGAATAAGATGTCATATAAACCGCTGTACCTGCTAAAGGAATAGAACCTTTTCCTCCAGCTAAACGATCTCTAATTTCTCCACCTGATCCTGTTGCTGCACCATTGAAAGGCTCAACAGTAGTAGGGAAGTTATGAGTTTCTGCTTTTAATGAAATAACAGACTCAAATTCTTTTGTTTCGTAATAATCTGGCTTATCAGCAGACTTTGGAGCAAATTGCTCAACTTTAGGTCCTTTAATAAACGCAACATTATCTTTATAAGCTGAAACAATATCGTTAGGATTCTGTTTTGATGTTTCCTTAATCATTTTGAATAGGGAAGTAGGTTGTTCTTCTCCATCAATAACAAAAGTTCCATTAAATATCTTGTGACGACAGTGCTCTGAGTTTACTTGAGAAAATCCAAAAACCTCTGAATCAGTTAATTTTCTACCAATTCTTTCAGAAACTTCATTTAAGTAATCAATTTCTTCGTCACTCAATGCTAAACCTTCTTGTTCGTTATAAGATTTAATATCTTCAATTTCTAAGATAGGTTCTGGAGTAATATTTATAGTGAAAACTTCTTGGTTAAGAGTATTGAATTTTTGAGAAATCATCGGGTCGAAATCTGTAAAACCTTCGTTTACAGCATCAAATTCTTCGATACGTATAATTCCTTCAATCCCCATGTTTTGCGTAATCTCCACAGCATTAGTACTCCAAGGAGTAATCATAGCTGCTCTTGGCCCAACAAAAAAGGCGTCAATAGACGCCATATCAAGTTTAGGTTTATTCGCAAATAACCATGTAAGTTTTGAAATATCTTCAGTTGTTAATTCTTTTGATGTTTGAACAGCAAAAACTTTACTGTTTGTGTTTCCAAAGAAATGAATCATTATGTGTTATTTAGGTTGTGTTGTTAAAAGCTACAAATTTAATTTTTTAATTGAATTATGAGCGTAAAAAAAGCAGCAAAATTTGCTGCTTTTATTTTCTACTTCACAAGAAGTTTTTTTGCTATTGTTCCGAGGTCACTTTTCATTTTTATAAAGTAGGTTCCAGAACTTAACTTTTTGATTTTTATTTCTTTATTATCAGCTTCTTTTGAAGTTCTATAAACTTCTTGTCCGTTAATATTATAAACTACAATTTCCTTGATTACAATATTCGAATTATTGTTAATGGATATTGTGTTGTTTGCTATTGGGTTCGGATATATTGAGATTTTCTCTAAAAGATTATCTGTAACACTTGCCGTAGCACTATCATGAATACCAATATTATCAACCACATCTTGAGCGAATTCATCCCATTCATTAACTTTATCAAAAGTTGTGTTTGGATTAACGACGCTACTTTTACGTCTTAAAGTTACATCTTTAGCAAAGTTGCCAGATCCACCATTGAACACACCAATAATATCAATTAAAACATCATTTTTAAATAATCCAACAGGATCATTTCCGTTGAAGTTAATAGGCTCTCCATTATTTGTACTGCTGTTATTTGGATGAACATAATCAGCCTCATCAATTAATTTTTGAAGTCCAGCACTTCCATTTATAATTACGTAAACATCGCCTGCAGCAATTGTACCTGATAAATTTAATGGGGCAGACCAAGTTGAACCACCATTACCATTTCTTTTAATACTATAAACACTTAAATCAATAGGACTAGAGGTAACGTTTGCAATTTCTAAGGCTTTGTTATTACTAGAGCCTTCAACATATTCAGAAAAGAATAATTCATTTGCTGTACTAGTACCTCCGTCTGTAGTTGTTCCGTTAACTGCAGTACTTAATGGTGATTTATTATTTACTGCATCTTTTGCTAAAACTTGAATGCTATACGTAGTTGAAGAAGTAAGAGAGTTTATTGTATATGTGTTAGTTGTAGGTTCTGCATTTAAATTCCCGTCAACGTAAACTTCATATGCAGTAACTGCTGTATTATCAGTAGAAGCTGTCCATGTAACTTTTAATGTTGTATCAGTTTCATTACTAATAATAATATTGGATGGAGTAGAAGGTGCTTCAGTATCCTCTAATGTTTTTGGAGTAATAGCTGAACTAAAAGGAGATTCATTATCTGCAGCGTCTTTTGCTTTTACGGTAATAGAATATGTTGTATTCGAATCCAGATTATTTAAAGTAATACTGGTGTTGGTAGTGTTAGATATTAAAACACCGTCTACATATACATCGTAATTTGTTACACCGATATTATCAGAAGAAGCATTCCAAGTTACATCAATCGAAAAGGTTGTAATGCTAGTTGCCGTCACATTTGTTGGAGCAGTAGGAGCTTCTGTATCGTTTGTTGAATAAATTCCCCAAATATCTTCAGCATCTGGTCCTCCCCAAATTCTGGTTGCTAATCTAGGGTTATCAATAAACGGATTTCTATTTCCTTGAGCATATGTATTTGCAGTATTCTCATGAAATGGATTTCTTTGCTTTTCAATATCTGAAACTGGATCTTCTGCATTCCATTGAAGAAATAAATCGATCATATCATCAGGAGTTTGAGAAGAATCTCCAACACCTACGAATGTTGGCTTACATTGGTCTCCGTATCTCAAATACATATACATTATAATACGCGCAACATCACCTTTCCATTCATCACCTGGGTACCATCCATTGGTAACTGAACCTGAATTTCCAGATCCGGTTGCGAACTTTTTATTACTTCGGCTAGAATTTATTTGAGTATCAGAAGGTCGAAGATTGTGTGCATCGGCATAAGGTGCTCCATTTCTTCCTCCAGCATCTAAATCTGGGCTGGCTAAAGAGTTAGCGAATACATGCTCACGATTCCAGTCTCCATTATTACCTCCGTTTTGGTCAATTCCTCTCGTTCTTGCTGTAGTTCCAGATGCACTGTAACCATAAATCAATAAAACTTCTGTACTATTTTCAGGATTTACATCCGTAGCTTTTGAGGCATTCCAAATTCCTGGAGTATAATCCAAAGGATTTGTGTGAGTATTAATGATCTTTGTTGCAAGAGCATTTTTAAGAGAAACACCTGTCAAATTTAAATTGACATCATTATAATAAGTTTCTTGGGAGTAAGCTGAAATAATTATAGAACAGCTAAATAGGGTAAAGAGTAATTTTTTCATCATATAGATATAATGATTATGTAAAAAGTATTGGGTTATGTCAAAATAGACTTAATTTTTATTAGGAATTCTATCCCTGTCAATTTTTCCCTTTTTAATAGCTTTATATTTTTCGTAACAATTTAGAACAGCTTCGATCATTTGTAAATCACTTGCTTTTTTAATGAAGTATTCAGAATAACTACAATCTCCAAGCAATTTAGATAATTGTTGTTTATCCATTTCCAAATATTCCATCATAACCTCACGATCAAATTTTCCAGCTAGCATTTTTCTTAGATCGTCTTCCTTTTTAAGCTTTTGTAATTTTTTAAGCTGTTGTGGTTTCTTTCCAAATAGACCATACACTAAATCAACAGGATTTAGAAGCTTAGCAATAGGAGAGGATATTTTTTGTGGTCGTCCTACTTCGTAAGTTTGCTTTAAACCATTTAAATGTATTCTAGTGAAGCGATCTTTTGGAACTTGTTTTACATCAACTTCCAAAACACCAATTAGTTTGGTGGAGTTAATGACAACTTCTTTAACTTCCTCCGGTTTTTCATTTAATGAAATAACAAGTTCGTTTCCTTTTAATAAATCATTCGTGACTTTTAATTTGATAGATTCAAATCCCAAGTAAGAAACTAAAACTGTGTCATTAGCTTTAGCCACTAATTCGAAAAGACCTTTTTCATTCGTAATAGTTCCTTCTACCGTATTTAAGTTTAAAATATGTGCCGCACTAAGAGCATTTTTAGTTTCAGAATGAATTATTTGTCCTTTAAGTTTATTTTGAGCATAAACACTAATTGAACTAAATAAAATCGAGATTATAAGGATACATTTACGCATAGTGCAATAATACGCATATTTACTAGGATAATAGTTAATTATATGTAAAAGTAACAACAAAAGGTTTTCAGTTAAAAAGATAAGACCTTTCAGAATCGAAAGGCCTTATTGATCTCCTGTTGAGATCTCGAGGGAAGGAGGATAATTGTTACCTTAAAAGTAGTGAATTATCTTTTAAATAAGTGCATTTTTTGGATGAAGTTTTAATAAAATTTAACATTTAAAAATGAAAAAACCATTAACGTTTTGACTGTTAATGGTTTGATGTTAATTTTTGTTTTGAAGTGCGCATAAGAAGATTCGAACTTCCACATTCATTAAGAATACTGCCCCCTCAAGGCAGCGCGTCTACCAATTCCGCCATATGCGCGTAAACTAAAAAAGTTAAGCATAAGCTTAACTTTTTTGTGACCGGGCTGGGGCTCGAACCCAGGACCCTCTCCTTAAAAGGGAGATGCTCTACCAACTGAGCTACCCGGTCTTGTACCTTTTTCAAAGCGAGTGCAAATATACAAGGGTTTTTCGAATGAAAAAAAACTTTTTTAATATTTTTTTATAGATATTTGCTTTATTTCTGATTATGAGGATTGTTTTATTAGGATATATGGCCAGTGGCAAGTCAACTATAGGTAAAGTTTTGGCTAAAAAACTGGATTTACCATTCATTGATTTGGATGGTTACATTGAAAATAAGTTTCAAAAAAGCATAAGTGATATATTTAACGATGAGGGAGAGATTTTCTTTAGACTTCAAGAACATGAAGCTATTAAAGAAATTTTGGCAGATCAAAAGCTATTTATTTTATCACTCGGTGGAGGATCACCTTGTTATGCGGGAAATATGGATTTAATCAATAGCCATGAAGATGTAAAATCTGTTTATGTTAAACTATCTGTAAATAATATTTACAACAGACTTATTGCTGAAAAAGATCACAGACCTATAGTTTCTAAAATTCCAGAGGATGAGTTAGAAGAATTTATAGCTAAGCATTTATTTGAAAGAAGTTTCTTCTATGAGCAAGCTAAAATCAAGGTACTTACTGATAACAAAAATTTAGAAGAAACAATAGAGGAGATGGAAACATTACTCCTCTAGATATGCAATTATTTCGTCATCTTTAAATTCAACAACAACATGTTCTTTAATAGAAGTTGAAAAAGATATTCCTTTAAAATCGGCTTTTACAGGATATTTTTTATGATTTCTATTGACTAGGACAGCTGTCTTAAACTTTTTAAGAGGTACTTCAAGAAAATGTTTAATGGCATATATTAAAGTAGTTCCTGAGTGCAAAACATCATCAACTAAAATAACTGATTTATCTTGGTAAAAGTCCGAGCTAATATCAGTTGATACAGGGCTTAATGGATTTTTCTTATCCATATTAACTTTACAAAGTGTTACTTCAATATCAGAAATTTCTTTAATTACAGATACAATTTTTTCTGCTAACAAGAACCCATTATCAGCTATTCCTGCTATTACGATTTCAGATTCTTTGTAGTTAACTTCATATATTTGATATGCAATTCTACGTATCTTCTGAGATATCTCAGTATTATTTAAAATAATAGTATTAGTCTCAATCATATTGCAAATTTAATCATCTTCTTCATTAGTATCATAATAATCTTCAATATCTCTTCGGTCTTTTTTTGTAGGTCTTCCTGTACCTTTCTTTCGGTAATAATCCTTAGCGAATTTTAATAATTCCGTTTTTTCAAACTCTTCTTTTGGAGTTAAATCTTTCCTATATAAATCAACTAGTTTAGCTCCAACACGACTTTCAGGAATATCTATAACCTTAATTTTATAATTAATTTGATTTTTACGAACTGTTATTATTTCTCCACCATATACTTCTCGTGATGGTTTTAATGTGTTCTCTTCAATTTTTACTTGTCCTTTTTTACAAGCAGTTGTGGCGATACTTCTAGTTTTAAAAAGTCGAATACACCATAAATATTTATCTATTCTCATACAAAAAGTTAATTTTTTTGCGTTTACTTTTTACAAAGTTATAAAAATGGTAAATTGCGCGTCAAAATTACGATTAATGATAAAATTTAGACATCTTTTTTTAATAGGAATTATTTCACTTTTAGCGTATGCTTGTGGAAGTGATGGAGTAACACAAGTTGATGATTTTGATCATGCTGCTCAGGCAGTTAGAGATAATGATACTTTAGTGAAGTTTTTTAAAAGTCATTATTATGATATTGCAGAGGGAATCGTAAAGCCTTTGGAAGATGGTCAGACAGCTCTTTTTGATGATCCTAAATTAGTATCACAAGACGTGGAGGAGACAATTAATGACGTTGATATTGATTACAAATTATACACTTATACAGTTGAACAGGGAACTTCTTCTAAGGATTTTCCAACAGTTGTAGATTCAGTATTAGTGAATTATTCAGGAAGAAGAATATTGAATGGTTCAACATTAAATGATACTGACTTTGACAATAACAACAATTTGTGGTTTGTGTTAGGAGCCGGTGTAATTAGAGGTTGGACTTACGGAATACCTAATATAAAAGGAGGAGTTAATGCTACTTTACCTAATGAGCCTTTAACTTTTTCCGGAACAGGAAAGATTATTTTATTCATTCCATCAGGTTTGGCATACAGAAATGCTGGTAGAGGAACGATTTTAGCAAATGAAAGCTTGTTGTTCTATGTAGAGTTGAATGATATAGTAGAAAATACAGATTCAGATTTAGATGGAATTGCCAATATTTTAGAGGATCTTGATGGAGATGGTAAACCTTGGAATGATGATACTGATGAAAATGGAATAGCGAATTTTGCTGATGGTGATGATGATGGAGATGGTGTTTTAACAAGAAATGAAGATGCGGATAAAGATGGTGATCCAAGAAATGATTTTAATGATCCTGAAAATCCTACATTACCAGATTATTTAAATCCAAATGTTCGTGTGTCTAACGAATAGAAAGAATATTGTATAAAAAAAAAGCAACACTTCGGTGTTGCTTTTTTTTTATACAAAAAATTAAAATTGTCCAACTCTCGAATTAATTATAAACAGTTTTAAACGGTTTAAATGATTGAAGATGAGAAAAAGGTGAGCTTCAGTAATTAGGTCTTTAAAATGTTGTTTTTATTCTAGGTGAAAGAAAGATTGTTTTTTTCAGTTGGTCTTCAATAGAAATATTATGTAATACGAATCTACTGTTTAAGTTAAAATGGCTAAATAAAAAAAAGCAATACCGAAGTATTGCTTTTCATTAAAAATATAATTTAAAAATTCTTTCTTTTAGAATCTGTATGATAAACCAAAGATAATTTGATTTACTCTAGTATCGAAATTTTGTGTTCCTGCTACATTTGAAATGAAGTTTGATTCAACATCAGAAAAACCTCTTTCCCAACGTGCGTCAATTCCGAATTTTCCAAGTTCAATTCCTCCACCTAACTGCATACCAACTGTAAAACCATCAGATTTAAGGTTTGATACAGCATCAATATCTAAATCACCATCTAATAAATATTGGAATGATGGCCCGATGTGAACATAAGCAATTTTTAAAAATTTCTTACCTAATAATACAGGGATATCAATTTTTTGGAAATCATATCCAACTTTTTGAGTCGCAGTGGCAGTTCTAAAATCTACCTCACTTTTAAGCGATGTGTATACTAATTCTGGTCTGATATACCAACCAACCATTGGAAGTTTAAAACGTAACCAAATACCTGCGTGGTAACCAGTTTTTCCCTCTGCATTTCCATTAATAATATCATCTGCTGAATCAATAAAAGAATCAGAGTTATAGTTGATACCACCTTTAATTCCAAAATGAATTTGTGCGTCAGCTAATTGAGTCGAACCGATAAATAAGCATAACGCTAAAATTAGTTTTTTCATAATCTTGTAATTTGAGTGTTTGTATAAAAACGTTTTTTACGATTGATTATTTCCTTTTCAAAACTTTCTTTACTGCTTCTACAACAGCTTCATCATTTATTTTATACTTTTTCATTAACTCAGCTGGAGTTGCAGATTCACCAAAACTATCATTAACTGCCACAAATTCTTGTGGAGTAGGAGCATTTTGAGTTAAACAACGAGCTACACTTTCTCCAAGTCCACCAAATTTGTTGTGTTCTTCAGCAGTTACAATACATTTAGTTTTAGCTACAGATGCTAAAATAGCTTCCTCGTCTAATGGCTTAATCGTATGAATATTGATAACTTCAGCAGAAATACCTTCTTCTTCTAATTTCTCAGCTGCCAATAAAGATTCCCATACTAAGTGTCCAGTTGCCACGATTGTAACGTCAGTTCCTTCCGTTAATTTAATTGCTTTACCAATCTCAAATTTTTGATCTTCCGGCATAAATACAGGTACTTTTGGTCTACCAAAACGTAAGTATACAGGACCATCATATTCTGCAATAGCGATAGTTGCTGCTTTCGTTTGATTGTAGTCACAAGTATTAATTACTGTCATTCCTGGTAACATTTTCATCAAACCAATATCCTCTAAGATTTGGTGTGTCGCACCGTCTTCTCCTAAAGTTAAACCTGCGTGAGATGCACAAATTTTTACATTTTTGTGAGAGTATGCAATTGATTGACGAATTTGATCATAAACACGTCCAGTAGAAAAGTTCGCGAAAGTACCAGTAAAAGGAATTTTACCACCAATAGTTAAACCAGCAGCTATTCCCATCATGTTTGCTTCAGCAATTCCTACTTGAAAAAAACGTTCTGGATGATTCTTTTCAAATTCATTCATTTTTAATGAACCTGTTAAGTCAGCACATAAAGCAACTACATTAGGATTTGTTTTTCCTAATTCAGTTAAACCATCTCCAAAACCAGATCGAGTGTCTTTTTTTTCTGTGTATGTATATTTTTTCATTGTTGTGTTGTAAATTCGGGTCAAAAATAAACTTTTAATAAAGATGACGATTATAAATTCATCAATTCTTTATATAATTTATGAACAGGTAATCCCATAACATTAAAGTAACTTCCTTCAATTTTATAGATACCTACTTTTCCTATCCATTCCTGAATTCCGTAGGCACCTGCTTTATCATAAGGTTGATATGTTTTTATATAATAATCTATTTCTCCTTTAGTAAGTTCTCTAAAGTGAACTGTAGCGGTATCGTTAAATACTTTTTGAAAATCTTTACTTTTAAGGCTTACAGAAGTAATTACTTGATGAGATTTCCCAGATAAACTTGTAATCATCTTAAAAGCTTCATCGTAATCTTTTGGTTTACCAAGTGCTTTATTTTCTAACCAAACAATTGTATCTGAGGTAACTAGTAAATCATTATTGTTCAATTCATTTTTGAAAGGAACTGTTTTTAAATCAGCTAAATAATCTGTAATTTCCGTACCTTTAAGATGATTTGGGTAAACTTCTTCGACACTTTTTATTCGAATTTCAAAATTTAAATCCAAATCCTTAAAGAATTGTTGTCGTCTTGGAGAACCTGATGCAAGAATAATATTAAACTTGGCTAGTTTTTCTTTTAGCATATTTTAGAAACTCTTTTTAAGACGAGCTAAATCTCGTTTACTATCTCTATCCTTGATTGTTTGACGTTTATCATGTGTCTTTTTTCCTTTGGCTAATGCTATTTCTAACTTTGCCCAACCATTTTCATTAATAAATAAACGAAGAGGAACAATGGTATTTCCTTTTGCTTCAACTTCTCTACCTAATTTCTTTAATTCTTGTTTATTTAATAAAAGACGTCTTTCACTTTTTGGATTATGATTATAGTGATGTCCAAATGCATATTCTTCTATATACATGTTAATAACAAATAACTCACCACGTTCATTAAATTCACAAAAACTTTCTGTGATTCTAGCTTTACTTTGGCGAATCGATTTGATTTCAGTACCAGTAAGTTGAATACCAGCGGTGTATTTATCTAGAATTTCGTATTCGAAACGAGCTTTCTTATTTTGAATATTTATATTTTTCTGCATAAATCAATTTCGTCAATAGGCTACAAAGATAGCCTAATTAAAAACTATTTTGAGGTTAAAAATGAAAGGTTATAGGATAAACCGAAGTTTCCGAATACACTGCTTAATGATCCGCCTCTAGCTTTTACATAACCAATTCCACCTCTTAAATTTAAGGAGTTTGTAAGTCTTACATTAATTCCAGCACTTGGCTTAACAATTAAACCTTCACCGGTGCTAATTCCACCACCACCAGCAGCTCCTCCTAATACCTGTGCGAAAATACTTACTCTATTATTTAAATAATTATTAGATTGAACACCTAATCCTACTATTCCTTCAGCATAAGCTCCAGCGTCTCCAAAGTTTGCAAAAGAAGTTTGACCAGTTCCATAAATATACTTGTTAAGAAATACATTTATCTGCAATGAAATTTGATGCATATCTTGCTCAAATCCGCCATTACGACTCGCGTTTAAGTACCAATCCTGCTTTAGAATAGTTTGAATTCCTTTTAATATGGTTTTGTTTTTTGAGATATTTTTGGATTGGATGCCATCTTTTTCAACATAATACTTTAATCCAAAACCTAGAGTAGAAGAGAGGAAGTGACTATCAGGACTCATTAAATATCCTTTATTTATAGAAAGATATAAATTATCATACACTTTTTGTTCTATAGAAATATCAGGATAAATTAAGAATCCTCCTTTTGTATCAACTCCGCCACCACCACCAGCACCAATTCCAAATTTAGCTTGAATGTTCGTTCTATTTTTATTCATTGATAAATGATAACCACCACCAATAAAAATATCCATGTATCCAGCTGGAATTCCGCTGTAAGCGCCATCCGCTTTTATAAAATAAAACAAGTCGTCATTTACAAATGATGAAAATTCAAATCCAGCTAATCTCATCGTTCTGCCATCCATAGAGCTTCCATCTACAAATTTAGAGTCTCCTTTAACAGAAAGGTTGTTAAGGTGGACCATAGCGCTAATACGATGCGATTTTTTATCCCATTCTGTGTTATTAAGACTTTCTGTGTCTAACTCTAATTGTCTATTATCAAAGTTAGAATAATCATAATTCAAAGGTATTTGAACAGATGCATACAATTGATTACCATTAATAGCGCCTCCATCAAAGAAATCAATATAACTCCATCCACCTGAAATCGAAAAGTATTTGAAATCGTAACCTAAATTTACATGTGGTAAAATAAATGCACCGCCACCATCAGGAGCTGCGGCACCACCACCGCCACCAAAATGTAATCCAGCATCTACAAAAAGATTCTTATAAATCTGTTTTCTAACACCTAGATTTAAGCCAAGAGTGAAAAAGCCTCCACGTTCGCCACCAACAGCTCCATAAAATCCAAGACCGGCATAACTCCAATCATTTAGCATTGCGTTATAGTGAATACCTGTGAAATCCATATTTGCTTCATTTGCATCTGGCATATCAATGGAAAGAAAATCTATTTGAGCAAAACCAATTTGACTGTTCTTTTCTAAATTTTCGTTTTGAGCGTAAAAAAAATGAACGCTAAATGTTAAAACTAACAATAGCGCTCTAGGTATATTATTTACCATTATTGATGTTTAATAAGGTTTGTGTATTTCTTGTCTTTCTCCGTTTATGTAAGAAGCAACAAAAGCATCATCAAATCCTAATCTTAATAATTGACGTCTGAAATTTTGTGCTTCTTTTAATGTAGAAAATAATCCAATAGAATATCTTAAATACTCTTCGTTGGAAAGTGTACCTGCAATTGTTTTAGAAAGTAAAGGATACTTTTTATTCGTAAAAGCACCAATTTGAACAGAGTAAACAACTTCGTTTTCGATGTTTTGCTTGATTTTACTAATTCCACTTTCTAATCCAGTTCCATCTCCATTATCGTTATCTGAATCATCATTGAAATCATTATCAGCAGTTAAATCGGCAATACTATCTAAAACTCTTGTTGCTTCAGCTCTTTTAATTTCTGAAACATCTACATTACTTCCTGATTGATTTTGGAAAAAATAGACAGCAGCGGCAATTGAAACTCCAGATAAAAAGCTTAATAAAATATTCCTGTTTCTCGCCGTACTCTTGACATCACCTAGCTCTTCTTCTTTATCGGAAAGTTCAGTTTCTAAATCCTCATTTTTAGAATTAAGACTCTTGATTTGTTCCTGTAAATCTTCGTATTCTTGATCGTTTAAAAAAGGCATAAGTATCGTCTATTTTAATAATTCTGTAAAGCTAAAATACAAATCTTTTCGAAATAGGGAGGGAAATGCAATTAAAAGGGGTCTGAAGCCTTGATTAAAGTCAAGGCTTCACCGTGTTTCCCCCTTAAAACACTTATAGTAGTTACCCTTTATAAAAGTTGTAACCATTTCAAATATACTAAAATCTAATTAATTTTACTGCTGATAATCATTGCTTTACTTCCATCTTTTAACGTTGTCAAAAAAATGTATGTATTTCCGCCATCAGATATTTTAGTTTCTTTTCTTACTTGAGCTACTGTTTTTGGGAAGTTTCTGACAGTAATATTTGCTTTTTTACTCGGTAAATGTTTTTTAATTTCTTTCTTGTTATATGGAATTACTTTTTCTATTAAAAAGCTTCTACCTGGAAAATTAATAAGCTTTTCTGAAGTATATAAATGCGAATGCTGTTCCAGTTTTAATACTTCAAATTTATTAGTAATTATTTCAAAACCACCTGATTTTAATATTGCAGAATTTGGTTCGTATAAATATTTTAAAGGAACTGAATATGGGTTTGTTGAAATCTTTTCCGATAAACTAAATTGAAATACTTCCTTAAGTGATTTTTTAATATTTATTGTAATGATTTTTGGGTCGTTCAAAAAGTTTTTTTCAAGAACGAATAATAGTTCTTTAACTTCATTATGAACAGCTACAATATGAACTTCTTTGACGAATTTCAATTCTCTGAGAGTAGAAGTAATATCAAGAATTGGAGAAACTTTAATTAGGATATTATCTGCTTTTAAAAAAAGGTCATCTAATTCTTCTGGAACATTTGGAGCACAATCTTTTAGAAGAAAAACTTTATTTTTAGAATCGTCTCTTCTAGACGGATCTATATAAATCCAGTCGAATTTAACTTCATTTTGTTCTTTCAAATATTGAATTCCATCTGTTGCTTTAGTTTCAATATTTTTAACACCAAGTACATTATAATTATAAGCTACAATTTTTGATAAGTCAGTATTTATTTCACAATGAGTAACATGAGTTATTCTTTTAGAGAAATAATAAGAATCAATTCCAAATCCGCCACTCAAATCAATAAGAGATTCTCCATTTACAATTTCTGATTTGTATTTCGCTGTAATTTCCGAGGATGTTTGCTCTATTGAAATTTTTGGTGGAAAATAGATGTTTTTACATTGAAACCAAGTAGGTAATTTTTTTTCACTTTTCTTCTTTGCGGCGATCTGATTGGCAAGATCCTGAACAGTAATTTCAGGAAAAGGACTGCCTTTAAATATGATTTTGGAGATATCTTGGTTCAAGTTAGTATCTATAAAATCTTGTACTTCAGTATTTAAAATTTTTGAATTCAAAAAAAAGAAAAATAATTACGATTTAACACCAAAAGTACTCATAATTTTTAGGAATTTCGCGCGCTCATTGCAAACAAATATTATATATGAAAAAAACATTTTTAGCAGTATTTACATTATTTGCTAGTGTAACAATTCAAGCGCAATTTTATGTTTCTGCTACTGGAGGATATGCGGTAGGAGCTAATGAAAAAGTTTTAGGTTCTAATGTTTCGTCTGCTGGAATATCAGAATTAGAAGGAAGTTATGGAGAAGGATTACATACTCAAATTCGTGGAGGATATTTTTTCAACGAAAAGGTTGGAATTGAATTAGGTGTTGGGTATGTATTCGGATTCGATCAGGATATCAGTAAAACGTCAGGTGTTCCATCACTTCCAGAATCAAATGTTGTTGGTAGGGGAAGAGCTTTTGGAGCTTCCTTAGTTGGTATTTATAATTTTACTGATAAGGTTTATGTAAGAGCTGGATTATTAACAAAGTTAGGTGGTAAAACAGAAGCGAGAGGAACTGTAAATACTACTTTACCTTTATATGACCAAACAGGTAATGTAATTGCAGCGCCTGCACCAACAAGTATTGACTTTACAACAAATTTTAGAGGAGAATTTCCGATAGGATTTGTAGGAGCAATTGGTTATAAATTTCCAATTTCTGATAACTTATCGTTATTCGCAGAAGTTGAATATATGAATATTGATGTAACAAGAGATACATCAGATTTAGGTGCGTTTTCGTCAATTAGGACTGATGGAAGAGTTGTAACTAGAGATGAATTGGCGAATACAATTGCAGTATTAACATCTCCTGCATCTTCATTACCAGATAGTACAAAGGCAAGTTTAAGTTCGCTTTCTTATTTAATAAGAGATGAGTTTACTTGGGGAACGGAAGGAACAATAAAGCCAGATGCTCCATATTCATCATTCGGAATTAATATTGGTGTTATGTACAGCTTCTAATGTTTATTGAAATATATAAAAAAAGCGACTGAAAATCAGTCGCTTTTTTTATTTGTTATAATCCTTTGGATTTACTTATATCTGAGAGATTAAAGCTAGTTTCATCAACTTCTGCATCTGTAAAGTCTGCGCCAGATAAATCTTTAGCTTTGGTAAATTTTGCTCCTGTTAAATCGGCATTTCGGAAAGAAGCGTTTTTAGCTCTACCATTAGAAAATTGAACATTTTTCAAATTGGCATAGGAGAAATCACCATTATCTAAGTTCGCTGTATTCAACTCACAGTTTTCTAAATTGGAATGAGATAAATTGATTCCTGCTAAATATCGACCAGATAAATCAACGTTTCGTAAATCGCAATAAGAAAAATCTATATTATCAAATAACACACTCAATTGTGCATTTGTCATTCCCGAGTTGATTAAATAAATTAAGACTTGCGTACGTTCGGGACTATAATAAACCGTAGTTTGTCCATCCTCATCTAAATACCTGTATGGTTTTAAAACATTACATAATGAGATAACTCTTCTTCTTGTTTTTGTTGAATAACCATCGTCAATGTCATCTAAAACTTGTGCTAATTGATAACTGTAAGACGATCGTCTTGAACCTTCAACAAGTAAATTTTGTGTTTTTATTAATTCATTTTGTTTTATTAAGATGTATAATGAAACTAATGAAGGAAATATTGAAAACAATAATAAGATAACGCTCAACAAACGAACTCTTACAAATCTTTTAACTAGAGAAGTTAACAGACTTGCTGAAGTATTTGGTGAAACTCTTTCTTGAGTGTGAAATTCAGTAAACCATTGATTGAAATTATTCTTTAAAGAAGCTCCGGCGAACATACTCCAAGTCCAAGACAATGTTTTCTTGGTTCGTTCTTGTTTGCGTTTTTTCTTTTCTGAGGCTTTACTCATTTCATTTCGTAAAGCTTCGTTTTCTTTTTTTAATTTTTCTAACTCTTCTTGAAAATTATCTTCCATAAATAAGAATATTTTTAAAAATTAGCCTTTATCATTCTGTGGTTACCGAATAAGTCATTCTTTAAAACTACATTTTTAAATCCTTTATCCAATAACATTTGTTTTGTTTCTTCACCTAAATATTGATTGATTTCAAAAAATAAAACTCCATTGTCATTTAAATTAGTTAAAGCCACATCCGCAATTCGTTTATAAAACAATAATGGATTATTATCATCTACAAATAACGCTAAATGAGGTTCATTATTTAAAACATTGTTTTTTATTTCAACTTTTTCGAGTTCTCTTACATAAGGAGGATTAGAGATTATTACATCAAACTTTTCACCAATAGGAGTATTTGAAAGAATATCGTGATGTATAAAATTTACATTGGCTTCGTTTAGTTCTGCATTCTGTTTTGCAGTATTTAATGCTTTTTCAGAGATGTCAAAAGCAGTGACCGTAGCAGTTGGCACTTCTTTTTTAATGGAAATAGCAATACATCCAGAACCAGTTCCGATATCAAGAATAGAAAGTTCAGTTCGTTTATTTTCGATAGTTTCTTTCACCCAGCTAACTAATTCTTCAGTTTCGGGTCTTGGAATTAATACATCTGAATTTACTTTAAATCTATATCCGTAAAACTCTGTTTCTCCTAAAATATATTGAATAGGTTCTTCTTTTTGGAGTCCTGCTATAATAGATTTTAGAACAGTCATATTTGCGTCATCAATTAAAAGATCTTGTTTAGTGAAAACATCTGTTAATTGTAAGTTTAGAATATGTTCTATAGTTCTAAAGAAAAAAGCATCGATTTCAGTTTTAGGGTATAAATTCGACAGTTCTTTGTTGAAAAATGTTCTGAAGTCTTTTAGCTTCATATAATCAATGTAAAAATGGTATTTTTGGCATTTCAAAAGTATAGAAAACAAATGAAGAACTTACTATATCTTATTGTTATCTCTGTTTTTTTAATGAATTGTTCTGTTAAGAAGAAACCTACATTCATTAAAGTTGACGAGATTCAGTTTTTGTCTTTAAAAAGAGATACCATTCATTTACAGGCAAAAGCTTTTTTTAAAAATGAAAATGATATAGGAGGGAAGCTTTCAACAGACGAAATTAAGGTGTTTGTAGATGGTGCAGAAGTCGCAAATGTTTCTTCTGAAGAATTTAAAGTTCCAGCAAATAAAGAGTTTTTTATTCCTTTAAGTGTAGTTATTCCTGCTGACAAAGTATTTGAAAAAAGTAAAGGGGGACTTCTTGGTGGTCTTATAAAGACATTACTGAATAAGAAAGTAAATGTTCAGTTTAAAGGAGATATTAAATACAAAGTTTTAGGTTTTTCTAATACTTATATAGTTGACAAAACACAAGAAGTAAAAATTAAATTATAACAATTGAATTTTAACGAAAAGTACATGCGCCGATGTTTAGAATTGGCTAAAAACGGGATTGGTACAACAAGGCCAAATCCTTCAGTTGGTGCAGTTGTCGTTTATAACGACAAAATTATTGGTGAAGGATTTACGAGTCCTTACGGAGGACCACATGCAGAAGTAAATGCAATACGGTCTGTAAAAGATCAGGGATTATTAGCGAAATCGACAATATACGTAACCTTAGAACCTTGTTCTCACTTTGGAAAAACACCTCCATGTTCTGATTTAATTGTATCTAAGAATATTCCTAATGTAGTTATTGGAACTATCGATACTCATAGTGTTGTTGCAGGAAAAGGAATTGAAAAGTTAAAATCTAATGGATGTAATGTTGTTGTTGGAGTGTTAGAAGAGGAATGTAAAAAACATCATAAACGATTTTTTACTGTTCAAAACAAAAAAAGACCATTTGTAATTTTAAAATGGGCAGAGACTTCAAATGGTTTTGTCGCTCCAAAATCTAAGGAAAATCAATCTCCCGTTTGGATTTCAAATGAATATGCAAAACAACTCGTTCATAAATGGCGAGCAGAAGAACACGCAATTTTAGTTGGTACAAATACTGTGTTAGCTGATAATCCAAAATTGAATGTGAGAAGCTGGACTGGTCAAAATCCTGTTCGAATAGTTTTAGATCGAACACTAAAATTAAGTTCGGATTTATCTATTTATGACAAAACAGTAAAAACTATAATTGTAAGTCAGGTTGAGCAAGAAAACACAAACGAAAACTTAGTTTATGAAAGGATAAACTTTGAGTCTGATGTTCCAAAACAATTATTGGAAGTTTTATCAAAACATAAAATACAGTCAGTAATTATTGAAGGAGGTTCAGTTACCTTACAATCTTTTATTGATGATAATCTTTGGGATGAGGCTCGAGTTTTTATCGGGAATAATAATTTTGAAGACGGAATTAAGGCTCCGACTTTAAATGGAAAACTGGAAAAAGAAGAACAATTAACAAACAACATATTAAGAACATATTTAAATGATTAAAAATATCATTTTCGATTTTGGTGATGTATTCATTAATTTAGATAAGGAAGCAACTTATAAAGAGTTGTATAAATTAGGAGTAGAGGAGATTTCTGAAAAAATGATACAAGTGTATTATGATTATGAAATGGGATTGATTTCAACGGAAGAGTTTGTAGGATATTTTCATAATGAATGCAAAATAGATAAAGAAGATCTTGTGAAGGCTTGGAACGCCATTTTATTAGATTTTCCATTAGATCGTTTACAATTTTTAAAGGAGCTAGCCGCTTCAAAAAACTACCGATTGTTTCTTTTAAGTAATACTAATGATTTACATATTTCTTGGATTCAGAATGATTGGGGAATGAATTTGTATCAAGAATTTAAAAACTGTTTTGAGCAATTTTATTTGTCACATGAAATCCACATGAGAAAACCGAATTCAGATATTTATGAGTTTGTTTTAAATGAGAATAATTTAGTTCCTGAAGAAACAATTTTTATCGATGATACGCTTGAAAATACTATCGCAGCTGAAAAATTAGGAATCAAAACTTGGACGATTGATAGAGTGAAAGAAAATGTTGTTGATTTACTTAAAAGAGAGGAGTTTTTAGTATGATTTATTTAATCTTAAGTGTTTTAATTTCAAGTAGTTTATATGTTATATTTAAACTATTTGATGTTTTTAAAATAAATACATTTCAAGCAATTGTTGTAAACTATATAGTTGCTTTTATTATTGGCTATGCGTACTCTGATGTTAAGGTTTCAGTTTCTGCGATTCCTCAACAAGATTGGTTTTATGGGGCACTTTTTCTAGGTTTTCTATTTATTACTATTTTTAATGTAATGGCTATTACTTCGCAAAGAAATGGCTTGTCGGTAGCTTCTGTTTCTGGTAGAATGGCTGTTGTTATTCCAATTATTTTTGGAATTGTATTGTATAATGAAACCATTACATTTATTAAAGTTATTGGAATATTATTGGCTTTAGTAGCAGTGTACTTAACTTCTGTAAAAAGTAACCAATCTAAAAGCTTTGAAGGTAGTTCGCTAATACTTCCTATTATTTTATTCTTAGGTTCCGGTGCGATTGATACTTTGTTGAAGTATACAGAATTAAACTTTGTTCCAGATGAAAGTATATCTATTTTTTCTGCATACATTTTTGGAATTGCCTTTGTATTTGGAATTCTATTTTTAGTCTACCAAATTTTAATGAAAAAGGAAAAATTTGAAATGAAAAGTATTTTTGGTGGTATTGCTTTAGGAATTCCTAATTATTTTTCAATTGAGTTTTTAATACGAGCGTTGAAAATTAAGGGAATTGAAAGTTCTGTGCTTTTTACCATAAATAACGTGAGTATAGTTTTATTAACCACCCTTTTTGGTTTGTTTTTGTTCAAGGAAAAATTAGAGAATAAGAATTGGATAGGTGTATTGCTTGCGGTAATTAGTATTATTTTAATTACTAAGGATTAATAAATGGAAGAAAAGGATACTTATAAAACATTGGTAAACCCCTCAGAAGAGACACTATTTAAAGATAGAAATAGTAAGTTTTTTGGTTATGCCTTTCCCGTTTCAACCGAAGATGATATAAAAAATTGTTTGGATGAATTAAAAAAGAAACATCCAAATGCAGGTCATCATTGTTATGCATGGCAATTAGGAACTGAGAAAATTCGTTTTCGAGCGAATGACGACGGAGAGCCAAGTAATTCTGCTGGTCAGCCAATCTATGGTCAAATTCAAGCTTTTGATATTACGAACGTTTTAATCGTTTCTGTTCGTTATTTTGGAGGTACAAAATTAGGGGTTGGCGGATTGATTAATGCTTACAGAACATCCGCAAAAATGGCTTTAGAGGAGTCTGATATTGTTGAAAAAACTATAGATGTTCATTTTAAAATAACTTTTGGTTACGATATGATGAATAAAGTTCAACAAGTGATTAAGAAAAATCAACTCGATATTTTGAATCAAAAATTAGAATTGAATTGCGAATATATAATATCGGTGAGAAAAAACGAATCATCGGCAATTTTTGAACTGTTTACAAATATGTTCAAGGTAGAGATAGAAGAAATACAATAAATAAGAAAAGTACCAATGTAAATAATTGGTACTTTTCTAAAACTAGAATATTCACTATGAAAAACTACTCTCCTTGTCCTAATGAAAACCCTCTAATCTCATCAAACTCATAAAGGTTTTCAGTTTTAATTACATCGAATCCGTTTTCATGTAATTTAAAAAGTAATGAAATGATCTGTTCAGATATTACCTTATTATAACTATCTTTTTTACTAGTGATTGTTTCTTCACTAATAAAGCGGCATCTCCAGTGATCTGTACAGTATGTTTCATCCATTCCATTGGGAAATACTTTTACACCACGATTGGTAATCATTTTTAGTTTCATTTTATATAAATCTAAACTAGAAAGCTCCTGTCCTATAAAATTTGCATCGTTACCTTGCCAGTCAATAAAAACATCAACTCCAACAAGTTTTTTGTTTTGTTTTTGACGCTTATATTCAGGAATTGAAATACTACCCGAACCATTTGATAAATCACTCTTTTCTAAATTTTCTGGCTCTTTTCCAAGATTTTGTATGATTCTTTCAGTAAAATCAACTGTACTAACAATTTCTTTACTATGGTTTTTGTCATAAATATCTATTGTGTGATAACCTTGTTCCAAAGTTGTAAGCCATGCATTCTTTATTTTATCCGCAATGTTACTTTGGTCAATATGTGCTAGCATTGAAATAGCAGCATTTAACAATCCTGATGGATTAGCAATTCCTTTTCCTGCAATATCAGGAGCTGAACCATGAATTGCCTCGAACATAGCTACTTTATTTCCAATGTTTGCAGATCCACACATGCCGACTGAACCCCCAATTTCAGCGGCAATATCAGAGATTATATCTCCGTATAAATTAGTGGTTACAATAACATCATAACTTTCAGGATTAGCGGCTAATCTTGCAGAACCAATATCTATAATTTGTGATGAGCTTTTTATGTTTGGATATTCTTTTGCTATTTCTTTGAAAACGGAATGAAATAATCCATCTGTTATTTTCATTATGTTATCCTTTACCATGCAAGTGACTTTTTTTCTTCCGTAAGCTTTTGCGTATTCAAATGCGTAACGTATAATTTTCTCACATCCAGGTCTTGTGATGAGTTTTAAGCATTGATAAACATCTTGAGTTTGTCGGTGTTCAATTCCTGCGTATAAATCTTCTTCATTTTCTCGTATAATAACAACATCTAAATTTGGAAAATGAGTTGACACATATGGAGAATAAGCCTGTACTGGTCGAACATTAGCAAAAAGTCCAAGTGATTTTCTTAAAGTTACATTCAAACTTTTGTATCCTTTTCCCTGAGGTGTAGTTATTGGAGCTTTGAATATGATTTTATTCTTCTTAATGGTTTCCCATGCCGATGGGTGAATTCCTGATGTATGACCAGATAAATATGATTTTTCTCCTAACTCTATGAACTCCGTTTCAATATTTGCTCCAGCTGCTTCTAATATTTTTAATACAACATCCATAATTTCTGGGCCAATTCCGTCTCCCTTTGCTATTGCAATTTTGGTAGGATTTTCATTTTCTTTTATTCTCTTCTTTTCATGTAATAGTTGTGTACTCATAAATTGGAATTGTTATTGTTTTTACAAATTTCAGAACTATTTTACATATATTTTTATTTATTTATTTTAAATCATGTATTAATATTTTTTATTATTTTAAATCAAAAAACTGATAGTTAAACTCTAATTTTTAGTTTAAATTCAATCGTTACATTTATGTTTGTTATTAACGGATTTAATGATTATGGATTTAGTTATTAATTTTTATTTGGTTTACTAGAGGAATATGAATGAATTTTGTGTCTTAATCTTCGTCATTATGTATGTGATTAGTTCTTGAAAAAATAAATTTTCCGTTTGTTTAAACTATTTTTGAGTTTCATAGTCTTAATGTTTAAAACATAAAGTTAATCAGACCTATAATGAGTAATAGAATTTTATTTTCCATCATTTTTCTTTTAATGTCAACGTCAATTTATTCACAAAGAAGAAGGACGAATAATAGTAATTTCAATAATGTAAGAAATGCAATTTCACCTGGAAAAATGATGTCTTTATATGATAAGAATAATGATGGAGGAATTGATAGGGAAGAGGCTGCTGCGATTACAATGTCTGTTTTTCTCGAAAAATTTGATGAAATAGATGCTAATGATGATGAAGTTATTGATTCAGATGAACTAAAGAAGTTTAGAAATAAAAGAACCAAGAAAAAGAAAAAAAAGTTTGGAAGCTCGAAAGCTCTAATTAAGCAAATGGATATTAATAATGATGGAAAACTGGATGAGTTTGAAATTGCTCTTAAGGAGAATATAAGTTTGCGTAGTGATTTTAGTAAAATAGATACAAACTCTGACGGATTTATTGATAGGAAAGAGTTAGATGCTTATTTAAATAAAGAATAGTTCAAATAAAAAGCACCAAATAATAGTATTTGGTGCTTTTTCGCTTTATTACTTTTGATCTTAATTACTAGTAATATAATAAGTGCTCATATATTGATCTGTACAAATTTCACCTTGATATGGTGAGCATTCACTTTCAATGTCTGTAATGAAATATGAATTTCTTCCAGGTTGTAAAGTTCTTGTAATTGGGCGACTATAAGTGCTACTTCCCGCATTCGATTCTTGAGTAACAATGTAACATGATACCGTTGCTGTATTTGTAAGAGTTAAAGGTGCGTTGTAAGAAGCATCTCTAAAAACATCAGCGAATACATCTTCACCTCGTTGATATTCTCCACTATAATCGTAATCCTCATAAGATGTTACATATCTGAATCTGTATGCATGCGGATACAATGTTCTTAATGCTATTAAATCAAAATTAGAAAAACCTACAAGAGTTGTGTTTCCTAGAGCAGACCACATAATCGAGTCAGCATCACTTTCATCGGTTGGTGTTCCAGGAATATGAACAGGTTGTCCTGGTCTAATTCCAAAGAAGTCCCAAAAACTTCCGTAACTTCCTTCACCATTACTTCTCCAGTTTGTATGTCTCAATCCTAAACAATGACCAATTTCGTGAATCATTAATTCAATTCTTTGATTTAAACTATTCAAACTACCGTTGATTCTTGTGTTAATTAGAACTTGTTTTCCAACTCTAGTTCTCGTAGGGAATTGAGCTCTTCCCCAAAAATTATCATTTGAAAAAGTTGGATCAATTACGATACTAGATGATCTATTTGTGCTATAAGTTAAAAAGAGTCCACAATTAGCAATGTTGTTATATCTATTTATAGCTTGAATTAAAGAGTTCTCGTAAACAGGACGCAAAGAAGGATCAAGAAAAACTGAAATTCGTAGATTAAATAAAGATACGATACCCGCTTCTCTGTATTGTTTTAATGCTTGCTGATTAATATTTTTACCGCTGAACTCGTAATCGTTGATGTCTTTTGTAAATAGTAAGTCATTTACATGAAAGAATTTTTCTCCTTCTAAAATTTGTTTATAATCCGTTCCGTCCTTAATTAGTTTTTGAACTACAGGGTGATTAGGATTAGCAGGTTTTAAAATTAGTTCTTGAGTTTGTTGATTTGGATCCGTAAGTTCATTGTCATTATTACATGAACTTAAAATTAATACTGTTACTAACAGAATTAGGTTAATTTTTTTCATTTTAATGGTTGTTTAATGTGAGTTGTAAAAGTATGCTGCAGGAATAATTCATTTATGACATTAATTATTGTTAATGGAAAAGTAACATGTGTGGTAAAATCTTAATGAAATAGTAATTAAAAGAATATGATTAATTTAAAGAGAGATAAATTTTGCTAAGTGTTTAATAATCTGTAAATTTGCACTCCTTTTTACGAGAACAGATTTGAAAAAAGGTTTAAAATTATTTTTACAAGTTTAATTTCTCTTGGCGTTGGTGTCGTTAATAATCTGGCTAACAAAAAGATACAAAACTATTCTCAGACATGTCTGAAGAAACAAAAAAAGCTGCTGAAGCAGTAAACCCAGAAGAATTTTTAGCAAACTTTAACTGGCATAAATACGAAGAAGGTATTGATGAAGTTGATGAGTCTAAATTAAAAGAGTTCGAAAAAGCTTTAGAAGGAACTGTAGGTTTCGTAAATGAGCGTGACGTTATTGAAGGTGAAGTTGTTCGTGTTACTGATCGTGATGCTATCATCGATATTAACTCTAAATCAGAAGGAGTTATTTCATTAAACGAATTCCGTTACAACCCTAATTTAGCTGTGGGTGACAAAGTAGAAGTATTAGTTGACAAAAGAGAAGATTCTTCTGGTCAATTAGTATTATCTCACAAAAAAGCACGTGTAATTAAAGCTTGGGATAGAGTTAACAATGCACACGAAACTGGAGAAATCGTTAACGGTTTTGTTAAGTGTAGAACTAGAGGTGGTATGATTGTAGATGTTTTCGGAATTGAAGCATTCTTACCAGGATCTCAAATTGATGTTAAGCCTATCCGTGACTACGATCAATATGTTGAAAAAACTATGGAATTCAAGGTTGTTAAAATTAACCACGAATTTAAGAACGTAGTAGTTTCTCATAAAGCGTTAATTGAAGCTGATTTAGAAGAGCAAAAACGTGAAATTATCGGTCAATTAGAAAAAGGACAAGTATTAGAAGGAGTTGTGAAAAACGTAACTTCTTATGGTGTATTTGTTGACTTAGGAGGTGTTGACGGATTAATTCACATTACTGACTTATCTTGGTCTCGTATTAATCACCCAAGTGAAGTTGTTGAATTAGATCAAAAATTGAACGTTGTAATTTTAGACTTTGATGATAACAAGTCTAGAATCCAATTAGGATTAAAGCAATTATCTGCTCACCCATGGGAAGCTTTAGATTCTAACTTAAAAGTTGGAGATAAAGTAAAAGGTAAAGTAGTTGTTTTAGCTGACTATGGTGCGTTTGTAGAAGTTGAAGATGGTGTTGAAGGATTAATTCACGTATCAGAAATGTCTTGGTCTACTCACTTACGTTCAGCTCAAGATTTCGTACAAGTAGGAGACGAAGTTGAAGCTCAAATCTTAACTTTAGATAGAGAAGAGCGTAAGATGTCTTTAGGTATGAAGCAATTACACCCAGATCCATGGACTGATATTACGACTAAGTTCCCAGTAGGTTCTACTCACGAAGGAACTGTACGTAACTATACTAACTTCGGAGTATTCGTAGAATTAGAAGAAGGTATTGACGGATTAGTTTATATTTCTGATTTATCTTGGACTAAGAAAGTTAAGCACCCATCTGAATTTGTAACAGTTGGTGATAAATTAAAAGTTCAAGTATTAGAATTAGACGTTGAAAACCGTAAGTTAAACTTAGGACACAAGCAAACTCAAGATAATCCTTGGGATGCTCACGAAGCTAAGTACGCTATCGGATCTAAGTTTGAAGGAACAATTACTGCAAAGAATGATAAAGGAGCTACGGTTACTTTTGAAGACGGAATTGAAGCATTTGCACCTTCTCGTTTCTTAGAAAAAGAAGACGGTGGTAAATTAGCTAAAGGAGATACTGTAGAGTTTATGGTAACTGAATTTAGTAAAGAATACCGTAAGATTGTTGTTTCTCACACTTCTATCTTTAGAGAAGAGGAGCAAAGAAATGTGAAAGCTGCAGCTAAGAAAGCTCAAGAAACTGAAAAAACTACTTTAGGTGATATCGGTGGATTAGCTGAATTAAAGAAGAAAATGGAGCAAGGAAAGTAATCCTTTTTTCATATGAAATATAAAACCACTACAATACGTAGTGGTTTTTTTTATGAAATTTTTTCTCCTATATAATATTATTTCGATAATATTGTTTTATTCATTGAATCAAAATATAATTTCATTTGGTATTATATTTGTTTAATAACTCAGAATTTAAAAATCTAAAATGATGAAAAAATTTTTATGTATTATAGCTTTAGTAGCTATTTCTTTTACAGCAAATGCTCAAGATGGTGACCTGAGAATTGGAGCTAATATCGGATTTACTACAGGTAGTGGTGATTCTTCTTTTGTTATAGGTGGAGATATTGACTACTTATTTGATGTGGATAGCAGATTCGAAGTTGGAGCAGCAACAGGTTTAGCTGTTGTAACTACAGGTAATTCAATTATATTACCATTGGCTGGTGCAGGTCGATTCCATGCAACTAACAAAATTGATTTAGGGTTAGATATGGGATATGCTATTGGAATTAACAATGCAGGAAATGGTTTTTATTTTAGACCAATTTTCGAATATAAATTAGATAACAACATTTCATTAAGAGCTTCTTACTCTGGCGTAGATTCAGGTGGATTCTTAAATGCTGGTGTAATGTTTAGACTTTAAAAATTAAAATATTATATTAAGAAAAGGCGTTGATTTCTCAACGCCTTTTTTTATAGTATTTCAGTAAGTTCTTTATTGTAATAATAATAGTCAAGCATTAAAACAATAGAGTTGTGAACAAAATGAATTAACATTGGAATCCATAATGTGTCATACTTTTTTCTTAAATACCCAAGGAATAATCCAAATGGAAAAATCCAAATAATTGATATAAAAGATAAATGAACTAATGCAAATAAAAATGCTGTGGCTATAATTGTTAATTCAATTGAAATAATCTTTGAAAGTTGATTGAATAAATATCCTCTAAAAGCTAACTCTTCAAAAATTGGAGGAATTATAGCTACAAAAACAATACTCCATAAAAACGGATATTCTGTATACGTATATTGATAAATTATATTAATACTATCTTCAAAAAAGAGTAGTTCGTTCAGTCCGCCTATTCCAAAATATATTAAATAAGAAAAGAGAATAGTTAGTGGTAAGAACTTAAAATAAACGCTTGAATCTAATTTAGGTGATTTATAAAGAGAGATTATCTCATTAAAATTGTAGGCACAAAACACTAATACAATTCCAATAAAAACAAGCTCAACTCCAATATCAGCAAATAAACTTTCTGGATATGTTGAATAAATCAAACTCGAAAATCCTATGTAACAAATTATAATCGTATAAAACCCAATGATGGAATTTAAAACTGCACGATTTTGTTCATTTGATTTTTTGTTTATTGGGCTGCCACAATACTTACAGAAGTTATCTTGTAAGTTAACTTCTTCCTTACATTTATTGCATAACTTCATTTTTAGTTTGAGCTATTTTCTTTATTTCTTGCTTCCAAAGCAGAATAAATACCTTTACCTAGGTAAGATATAATAAGCACCTTCCAAATTATTCCTCTAACTAAGGTTACAGGATCTATAATTGCATTTATAACAATAAGTGTTATGTATAAAAATAGTCCAATTAATAGAGCAACAAATGGTTTTTGTTCCGACCAAAAAGCAAGAACTAAATAAATGAACGCGAAAAATAAATTGATACCTAAATCTAAAACACTATTTGTACTACCGTAAATTATAATTCCAAATAGTACCATAATTCCAGCTAAAACAAATAAAGTATTTCTAGCAGATGAAATTTTATCTTTTGCATCTATAGCTTTATTTTTGTTCATAGCTCTTTTAGCAAAGAATTGTGCTCTTTCTTTTTCCGTTCCATTTTCCGGGTGACCGCAATGTGGACAGAATATTACATCTTCCTCTATTGGTTTTTTACAAAAAGAACATGCACTTTCATTTAATGATGAAGTATTTTCCATAACTGTTTTTAAAATTTAACGGCAAATATAAGTTTATTATACTATATATTTTCTTTGATTCCGTTGGGCATATTCCCTAAGATATAAAAGAGAAATTTTATATTTGCCTAAAGCAAACAACAAATATGACATTAATAAAATCCATATCTGGAATTAGAGGAACAATAGGAGGAGAAACAGGAGAGAATCTTACACCAATTGATGCTGTAAAATTTGCGGCCGCCTATGGTACATTTATCAAGAATAAAAATCAAGACAAAGAAAAAATAACAATTGTTTTAGGTAGAGATGCACGTATTTCTGGTAAAATGATTAGTGGTTTAGTTTCAGATACTTTAGTAGGATTAGGAATTGATGTTATTAATTTAGGTTTATCTACAACGCCAACGGTAGAAGTAGCTGTGCCAATTGAAAAAGCTGATGGAGGAATTATTTTAACAGCTTCTCATAATCCGAAACAATGGAATGCACTGAAGTTATTAAACGAAAAGGGAGAATTTTTAAATGGTGAAGATGGAAAGCAAATCTTAGCCATTGCTGAGAATGATGATTATAATTTTGCTGATGTTGATTCATTAGGAACAATTACGGAGAACAATGAATACATAGCTAAACATATTCAGGAAGTTTTAAAATTAGAGTTAGTTGATGTAGATGCAATCAAAAAAGCCAACTTTAAGGTGGTAGTTGATGGAGTTAATTCTACAGGTGGAATAGCAATTCCAGCTTTATTAAAAGAACTGAATGTAGCTTGTGTTGAATTATATTGTGATCCTAATGGGTACTTCCCTCACAATCCAGAACCTTTAAAGGAGCATTTAACGGATATTTCTGAATTAGTTGTAAAAGAAAAGGCAGATTTAGGAATTGTTGTAGATCCTGATGTAGATCGTTTAGCTTTAATTTGTGAAGATGGATCTATGTTTGGTGAGGAATATACCTTAGTTGCTTGTGCTGATTATGTTTTAGGTGAGTTAAAAGGAGGAAACACTGTTTCTAATTTATCTTCTTCAAGAGCTTTAAGAGATGTTACTGAGGCTCATGGTGGGAAATATACAGCAAGTGCAGTAGGAGAGGTGAACGTTGTTCAAATGATGAAAGATACCAATACAGTTATTGGTGGTGAAGGAAACGGTGGAATTATTTATCCTGAATCTCATTACGGAAGAGATTCTTTAGTTGGAGTGGCGCTATTCTTGTCACATTTAGCTAAAAAGAAAGTTTCTTGTAAAGCTTTAAGAGAGTCTTACCCGAGTTATTTTATGAGTAAAAACAAGATCCAATTAACTCCACAAATTGATGTTGATAATATTTTAGCAACAATGGCGGACAAGTATAAGAATGAAGATGTGAATACAATTGACGGTGTAAAGATTGATTTTGCAGAAGAATGGATTCATTTACGTAAGTCTAATACAGAACCAATAATTAGAATTTATACAGAAGCTAAGTCTCAAGAAAAGGCAGATGATTTGGCAGAACGCTTTATAAGTGAAATCAAAGAAATTATTTAATTTAATCCCGCTTTAGTGCGGGATTTTTTATTACCATACAAATTTACTAGGGTTGTTAAATATAAAACAAGCTAGTAATCATTTAAAAATTTTTACAGAACTTCGTATAACTAGAATATGATGGATATGAGTTTAGAAGAATATTTCCAACAGTTTAGAAAAAATATTATCGGTATTGATCAAGAGTTTACAACACCTTATGGCGTTAAAAAATTAATATATACCGATTGGACAGCAAGTGGGCGATTATACAGACCAATTGAAGAGAAGTTAATAAATGAATTCGGACCATTTGTTGCGAATACTCATACAGAAACTTCTACATCAGGTGCTGCTATGACTTTAGCGTATCATGAAGCTAGAAACATTATAAAACGTCATGTAAATGCATCTAAAGATGATGTTTTAATTACCGAAGGATCAGGTATGACTGGAGTTGTAAATAAATTCCAACGAATTTTAGGATTAAAGGTTTCTGAAAATCTTAAAGATTATACTGAGATTCCGGATGAAAAGAGACCAATAGTTTTTGTTAGCCATATGGAACATCACTCTAATCAAACATCTTGGTTAGAAACCATTGCCGATGTTGAAGTTGTTCCTTGTAATGAGGAAGGTTTGGTATGTTTGGAAATGTTTGAGGATGTCATTAAAAAATATGAAAGCAGACCGATTAAAATAGCTTCTATAATAGGTGGTTCTAATGTAACTGGAATTAAAACTGATTATCATAAAGTTGCAGCATTAATTCATAAATATAATGGACTTTGTTTTGTTGATTTTGCATGTTCAGCTCCTTATGTTGATATAGATATGCATCCTGAAAATGAAGATGAGTATTTGGATGCTGTTTTCTTTTCTCCGCACAAATTTTTAGGAGGACCAGGAAGTTCTGGTGTTTTAATTTTTAATAAGAAATTATATAAAAATGTGATTCCAGATAACCCAGGAGGAGGAACTGTTACTTATACAAATCCTTGGGGGGAACATGATTATATTGATGATGTTGAAACTCGTGAAGATGGTGGTACACCAGCCTTTTTACAAACCATTCGTATTGCTTTATCAATGCAATTGAAAGATCAAATGGGAACTAAAAACATGAAAAACAGAGAGGATGAAATCAACGAAGTTATGTTTGATTGTTTAGATTCTTTGGAAAATGTACATATTTTAGCTCCTAATCACAGAGATAGATTGAGTATTTTTTCATTTTACTTTGAGAAGTATCACTTCAATTTAGTGGTAAAATTATTAAATGATCGATTTGGAATACAAACTCGCGGTGGATGTTCATGTGCTGGTACTTACGGTCACTTCTTATTGAATGTAGATAGAGAGACTTCTAAATCTATTTCAAACCAAATTCTAGAAGGTTGTAATTTAGAAAAACCAGGTTGGGTGCGATTATCGATTCATCCAACAATTACGAATCAAGAGCTAGATTTTATTTGTAATTCATTAGTTGAATTGCGCCAAAACATTGAAGAATGGTCTTCTGACTATGAATACGATCCTATCAAAAATGATTACGTTCATAAGTCGGTTGAAGCTGCTGAAAAGAGACTGGTTAAAGAATGGTTTTCGTTTTAAAATGATAAAAAATTAAATGAGTTTACTAGATATAGGCTTTTTACAAAATAGCTATACAGAAATTAAAGAAAAAGAACTTTTTGGAAAATGGGTGACTCTTAAAGACATTCGTCCGTTATATAATAGCTTAGATGAATCTATTTCTAAAGAAATCATAGGTCAGTCAGAGCAGGGAAGAGATATTTTTAAATTAAAATTCGGAAATGGAAAAAAACGAATTTTAATTTGGAGTCAGATGCATGGAAATGAAAGTACTGGTACAAAAGCTGTATTCGATTTTTTTAACTTTTATAAATCATTTCACGATAATGAGATTATTCAGCAAATTCTTGAGAATTGCACTATCGAAATCATACCAATGTTAAATCCAGATGGAGCATTGGCTTATACAAGAGTAAATTCAAACAATGTAGACTTAAATAGAGATGCGGTTGATCAAAAGGCTTGCGAAAGTAAAATTTTAAGAAATACATTAGAAACTTTCAATCCGCAATTCTGTTTCAATTTACATGATCAGAGAACAATATTTGGAGTAGAAGGAACTAAAAATCCTGCTACGATATCTTTTTTAGCTCCTTCAGAAGAAGTTACTAGGAAACTTACTAAAGGTAGAATAGAAACGATGAATGTAATTGTTGCAATGAATAAATTACTACAACAAATTATACCTAATCATATTGGAAGATATACAGATGAATTTTATCCAACAGCTACAGGAGATAATTTTCAAAAGTTAGGTCATAATACTATATTGATTGAAGCTGGTCATTTCCCTGATGATTATGATAGAGAAGAAACAAGAAAATTTAATTTTTATTCTTTATTACAGGGAATTTATCACATTGCCGTGAGCAATGACTTTACAGAACATGAATCTTATTTCTCGATTCCTAATAATGTGAAATCATTTTTAGACGTTATTCATCGTAAGCCAGAAGGCGATGATATTGGTTTTTTATATAAGGATGAAATAATAGATAATCAACTTACTTCTAGATTACAAAAGGAGAAAACAGGTGATTTAAATGAGTATTATGGACATCACGAAATCGTTTTCGAACATTAAATTTTTATTAAATATTAAATTTTATGCCTTTTGGTATTAGTGTTTATTAATAATAATTCATATTTTTGTCGAATACTATGAATAAAATTTAAAAATGAAGAAATTTGTATTAGATGAAATCGATCATCAAATTTTAGATATCCTAATTGAAAATGCTCGAACTCCATTTACAGATATCGCTAAGAAGTTATTAGTGTCAGCAGGTACAATTCATGTACGTGTTAAGAAGATGGAAGACGAGGGAATTATTCAAGGATCTACCTTAACGTTAGATTATGAAAAAATGGGATATTCGTTTATTGCACACGTAGGTGTTTACTTAGAAAAGACTTCTATGACGCAGCACGTGATCGATAATTTACGTCACATTCCTAATGTTACAGTTGCTTATGTAACGGCAGGAAAGTATAATATCTTCTGTAAAGTTCGTGCAAAGGATACAAACGATGCGAAAGATATTATTTATCAAATTGATGAAATTCATGGAGTAAGCAGAACTGAAACTATGATTTCATTAGAAGAAAGCATCAACGATAAAAAACGTATGATGCATGCAATATTTCAAGACTTTTAATTTATAAAGTTTATAAATGTGTATAAAGAAAGGAGTAATATGAACTATTACTCCTTTTTTTTGTATCAACATTTTCCAAGATTAATTCACCTTGGTTTAATTTTAATGTATTACGAGGGAAGGGTTTATTTTAATTAGTCTAAGTTTACAAATTCTTCTTCTGTAATTTCTCCAGTACTAATTTTATGTAACTCATTCATTTTTGATAAAATATATTCGTGAGTTTGATCAGAAATTCCTTCAGGCTTTTTAAATTCACCTTTTAAAGCTGCCGCTAAAACATATTGGTCGTAATATCTAAAGAAAGCACGATCGAAATTTCTAGCACCAGGATATTGGTTGTTTCTTAGTAACCATCCTAAACGAAATGCAGATCGACGTTGTCCATCTGTTCCGTGATGACCAGGACTATTTACTTGATTATCTCCTAATCCAGCAGCGAAATTATAAGCATTTGAAGCAGCAGTCCAATCTGCATTATAACCGTCAGCATGACCAATGTAAAAACCACCAAAAGCGTCTGCTTCCAATTCAGCAGCTCTAGCTGTATTTTCGTTTCTTGAAGGTAACCCGTTTCTGAATTGTAATTGATGAGCAACTTCATGTGCTTGAACGTAAGCAACGGAAATTCTTCCACCACTATTTAGTGCAAAATTGTATAATCCTTCACCAAAAATAATGTATCCAGCTCCGTAAGAAATTGCGTTAAATGTTCCATTTCCTATTGCAAAACCTAATGGAACGGTATTAATTTGAAACAAACTTGCTATATCAGCATTTTGTCCAACTAGAAAATTGGTTTCAGAAGAATTCACGATGTTTGTAGTACTAAGTACCGCGTCTGCTGGCCAATTATTGTCAATAAATCCACAATCTTTATGGGTTTCAAATCCTGTCAATGACATTTTAGATTGAGAATCGTTAGTTAAATCGGGAGATTCATTTTGTTCACAGCTGATAGCTATCGTTGCAATAAAAGCTGAAATAAAAAGGGCTTTAAATTTATTCATTTTTATTAGTATTAGTGATGAATTAATGAAAATGTTAATACTAGTTTAAAAAAATGATTATTTAAATAGGGTAGTAAGGGGTAGCTATTAATAATCTATTGATTTTAATAAAACATTACGAATATATTGTTAAAAAATCTAAATAACAAAATAAATTTTCAATAATATTCTGTAAATGATTAATTTAATTTAAATGTTAATTCTTTAAAATAAAAAAGGCCCTTTGTTTAAAAAGAGCCTTCAAAGTTTAATAGAATTTATTTCACCAGCAATTTAAGTGTGAAAAGTTTTTCGTTTGTTTTTCCTTTAACAAAATATAAGCCTTGGGATAAACTTTCTATTTCCAAATTATTGTTTTGATAAAGAGTTCCTTCAAAAGTCAATACTTGTTTTCCTGAAATATCATATATACTAACATCTTCTACTTCCTTATTGAATTTAATAAAAGAACTACTAGGATTAGGGTAGCATGTTAAATCATTGTTATTTAGAATTATATCATCATTAGATAAAGTTACGGCAGAACTTGCAAATATTTTAAACTCTCCTGGCTGTAGTAACATGCTAGTATTTACGTTAGTAACTTCCATAGTGGTATTTGCGTCTAATAAATCGTACCAAGTTCCTGTTTGCTGAAAACCTGGAATAGCGGCTTGTTCAGTGATTCCAAAATTACCAATTATCGTAATATACTGTAAATCATCAGAAGCATTATCATTAGTTAAATGGATCTTTTTAATTCCTGTAGAGGCAGCAACATCTAAGGTAAAATTAGTTGTTCTAAAAATATCTTCTTGCTTTTTTAATGCAATTAGTTTCGCCCAAGTATCATATAAATCTTTTCTATCCGTATCATTTACATATTCCCAACGAATTGGTTTGTTTCCAGTTCTACCATTAAAATCAATACTAACATCATAACCTAATTCACCAAATTGCCATATCATTTTTGGACCAGGAACTGTAAAATAAAATGCTCCAGCACCAGCTAATCTATCTAAAGCTGTTGATAAATCTTGGGTATTATAAGAAGCATTAGAATTTCCAAAGTTTAAATTTCTGTGCATGATTCGTTCTTCATCATGGCTCTCCATATAGGCAATATTAGCAGGAGTTGTCCAACCTCTATTTTTGTAATTAATCCATGAAAAATTGGATTTTCCATTATCGTGATACCCCATATTAGTTTCACTATAATTAGGATTTAAGTTACTCCACATCATAATTCCCTTTCCTTCATTTAAACGATAATTAACCCATTCTGTTTCTTCTTGATTTGTTCCTAAGTGTTCAAAAATCACATAAAATTCATTATCAATTTCCCATTGGTAATCTGCATATTCTTTTAAAACCGCAACACGATCCGCTTGCATAGCACTTGTACAACTTTCATCTGATGCCGTACAGTTTTGAGTGAATCCTTTCGTTAAATCCCAACGAAAACCATCTATTTTATATTCTTCAATCCAATATTGTGTAGTTCTTTTTACATAATCCTTAGTGGCTTGTTGACTGTGATTAAAATCATTAAAAACATTGAATGAGTGACGAGCAGTTTCATTGAAAAAAGGACTATCAGCAGAAGCTTGTCCACCATAGTTTCCATTATCTGTATTCCACATTCTGTAGTAAGGATTTTGACCTGTAGCATGATTGTAAACAATATCTAAAATTACAGCAATTCCTCGTTTATGGCACTCATCCACTAATTGTTTAAATGCAGTTTTAGTTCCGTAATATTTATCTAAGGCCATATGAAAAGAAGGATTATACCCCCAAGATTCATTACCGTCAAATTCACTTACCGGCATAAATTCGATAGCATTAATTCCAAGATCTTGTAAATAATCTAATCGTGCCTTAACAGCATCGAAACTATGTAAAGCGTCAAAATCTCTGATTAGTAATTCATAAATTACTAAATCCGTTTTAGCTGGTTTTGTAAAATTTGTTACTTCCCAATTAAAAGGAGCATCACCTGTTCTTAATAAAGTTACAGAATGGTTTGTTTTTCCAGTAGGATATGCTGGAAGATCAGGATAAGTAACAGCATCAATAAATTGATCGTTACTTTCAGTTAAAACTATCGTAGAATATGGATCTGCAACTCTTAATTCTGCATCAATTAGATATTGATACATGTGATTAGTTTGAGCTGTTAGACCAGTTAATTCAATCCAAAATCTATCATTAGATGGATCCTTTTTCATCAAGTAATTATTGTCTAATTTCCAGTCATTAAAATCTCCAATTACATGAACGAAATCTTTAGTAGGAGCATAGAATACTAAAGTGGCTTTTGTAGGATCGGTTCCATTTATGTTTAATCCATCTTTAAGCCCGTTTGGTAAAGCTTCTTCAACAACTGTTGGTCTAACTATTACTTCAAACGAAACTGTTTTAGTATCTCCACCATTTGTAGCGTCTAATTCAAAAGTGGTATTTTCTGTAACATTAGCATTGTAACTATAATTCGTAATGCTATTTTGTGTATCAATTGATGTGTTGTTAGCTTTTAAATTAAAATCAGCAACTAATGAAGCAGTTGCGCTAATAGAAACATTATCTCCTGAATTAATAATTGTAGAAGACGATGCAGGTGTATTTAGTGTAAGTTGAAATTTCCCAACTTCAAATAACTGATCTTGAGATTTTTTATCTCCACTTCCGTCTTTTGCTTTAACTAACATTCCAATTCTACCAATACCAGTTCTATTGTAAAATATAGTAGGAGTGAGGCTAATAGAATAAGTTCCGTCTCCATTATTTGTTAATTTTTGAGCCTCGTTAGAATTCGTCCAACTTCCATTTGTCGGAGAATCCATTATATTTTCATCATTCGTATCGAAAGACCATGCCCATAAATAAATATCAGTTACTCCCCAAGATGCTGGGTTCACATTAGATACGGTTATGGTAATTTGTTCATCTTCATTAAATGTGCTCGGACTTGCAGAAAATGTGACATTTTGCTGTTGTCCAATTAAAATAGAAGGGATTAAAAATGATAAGAGTAAAAAGATTTTTTTCATTTTCTATTTTGGTTAAAAGTAAAAACTATCCATAACTAGTGTATTAGTGTATGGATAGTTTTATTACATAT
Organism: Tenacibaculum sp.; assembly: GCA_022448525.1. Lineage (GTDB taxonomy): Bacteria > Bacteroidota > Bacteroidia > Flavobacteriales > Flavobacteriaceae > Polaribacter. The sequence continues at coordinate 502,934 of JAKVCX010000004.1, read as the reverse complement.
ATTTATAAACTTTTTTAAGGTTGTTTCGTATATGTTGGATTCGCTGGATCTGAAAAATCAAGAACGAATGAGAATGTTCCAGCTGCAGTAGATAAATTAGCTCCACCTTCTTCTAAAACACCGTCACCACCATTATCTCCGTAATTAACAGCCCAATCATTATTTGATCTGAACTTGTATTCACCATCAATTAAAGTAACATCATTTAAAATCCAAATATCATCGAAAGGACGAGACCAATCTCTAGTAAATTGTGCATCCGGAGTAGCTCCCCAGTCATTATATGCACCACCTACTAATCCCCAAATGTTATCAATTTGTTCTAATGTATAGCTTTTGTCATTTAAATCAACAGTAACAATATAGTTTCCTGCCGTAGTTGTGATGTTAGCACCTCCATCATCTAAAGTTCCGTCAGCACCATCATCTCCATAATTAACAGCCCAGTCATTGTTCATTCTGAACTTCATTTCACCATCTAATAAAGTAACAATTCCTCTAAATACATCAGAGTATTGATCATATTCTAACATGAAATCAGGACTTGCTCCCCAGTCATTATAGGCAGAACCAACAATTCCTAAAGAGAATGATTCAATAGTGTAAGTATTATCATTGAAGTTTAATGTAATTTTATATGAACCAGCAGTTACGGCAATATTAGCACCACCAGCTTCGATTGAACCATCAGCTCCGTTATCTCCAAAGTTATTTGCCCAATCATTATTTTCTCTAAATTTAATTTCACCGTCAATTAAAGTAACATAAGCTGCAAGAACGCCATCTACATCCGTTTTAAAGAATGGTAAATCAGGAGTCGCTCCCCAGTCGTTTGCTGCAGAACCAACAATTCCCCATGTTGTAGATAAATCTAAAACCGTTAAATATGTAGTAACAGAAACCGTCATTGGATTTCCAACTCTTTCTAAAACATCGTTAGTTGAATTTGAAATAACAGAACGTAATCTCAATTGGATTTTACCTGTTGTATCAGGAGCAATTCCTAAACCTTGAGCTACTGAATTTAACTTCGCATGTGTAACAGTGATTGATTTATTATTTGTCGCTGTAGCTACTTCAACTGGACTATCAAAAGTTCCAGTTTCAGTGTCTGCTTCTAAATAATATTCAACTGTAACACCTAAATTAGAGTCTAAAATTGGATCATTAATTGTAATGTCCAAAGCATTTTCGTCATTTTGATCCAATGTTAATGTAAATGTATCACCATCAGCTAATCCACTTTCTACTGATGCAGGATTTACTGGATAAGTTGTAACTAACAATAAAACTGAATTACTTACGGTTTCACCCGCCTTTACTCTTAAATAAACCGGAACATCTGAGAAATTTGTAATTCCAGCGTTGTTGATAGCATTGTTAAATGCTGTAACAGTCATTGAAAAAGCTTTTTCAGATGAAGTACCTAAACTACTTGGACTAGTAAAAGATTCATCTGTAGCCATTTCTACTTCATAAGAACTACTTCCCGTAACTTCATCTTTCCATGTAACTGTAAAAGCTGGATTATCNGGTAAAGAGTAATTTAAAAACACACTAGAAATTCCAGGCATNTCTAATTCAAATGCAGGATCGGCTTGTGTTAAGTTTAAACTTTCTTCAGTTTCACAAGAAACTAATAAGAAAACGGTAGCGATTAATGCTAAACCAATTTTATTTATAATTTTTTTCATCTTTCCTTAATTTAAATTATAGATTTAATGGAACAAGAATATACTGACCTGTTAAATCATTGAACCAGATATCATAATCATCTTCAACAATTACAGGAATGCTTGCACCACCACTAGTAGCTACTCCAGAGAATGAAGTATCACTTCCCCATAATGCACCTGAATCTGTTGCAAATTGGAAATTACCAGGCTTTAAACGTACTGCACTTGCATACCAAATATGTCCATCAAAAGTTAAAGCAGATAATGGAGTTGCAGTGTCTAAAGAAGATCCTTGAGCCGTTAAAGATGCTGGACTAGTACTTCCTGATGCATCAAACGGTACAAATGAAAAGTCTTTGGTAGCAAAATTAATTGTGAAAGTGTAGAAACCAGGAGTAATATTTTCAGCTCCAGCAGTTGGGAATCTTTCAGGATCGTCTCCACCACCAGGATTAACTTCAATACTAGAACCATCATTAGTTCCCCATTGAGGTTGCCAAAGACCTTTAGTTTCTAAAACTTTAAACATACCACCGCTAAAATATCCAGTATATGTAAATAAGTTTTCGTCGTTAGAATCTCTATATAAAGCTGGGTTGTTATTGTTATTATCCCATCCTGGAGAAGTCCCATCTCCAACTAAATAATAATCATCAAATACGTAGTTGAAATATGGATAAACATTCATATTGATACTATTTGAAGTTGCTGGAATCCCATTCTGAGTACCTAAAGAAGATACAACTCTTGCATATAAAGTTGCCCATTCAAATGGATTTAATCCAGCATTACCTGCAGCTGAGTTTAATTCAGACATAGAGAAAGTTACAGCGTTTTCACCTGTTACAGATGAAGCAGTAATTGGATTTGTAAAATTTTCATCGTTTGCAAATTCGATGTTGTACACAACAGCAGCTTGTTGCCCGTAATCTGCACTCTGCCAACTAAGTGTAAGGGCAGGAGTAGAAGTATTTACAGGATCAAGTTCAATATCAGAAATACTTAAACCTTGTAAGACAGGTGCTGTAGGATTATCTGAAACCGAAAAAGTATCGGTTGTATCATCACATCCTACGATACCTACCATTAAAGTAAGTATCGTGATGTAAGTTATTTTAAATATATTTTTCATTTTAGTTCTGTTCTTTTTGATTAATACCCAGGGTTAGGTGTTAAGTTTGGATTTGAAGCTAAACTATTAGCCGGAATAGGATATACGTTAAAATGAGTTGGTATTGCAATTCCGTTACTAGCGTTTCCTTTCCAAGCCCAGTTATAATTACCGCCTGTAAACTTGTTAAAACGAATTAAATCTTGTCTTCTGTGAGCTTCCCAGTGTAATTCTCTAGCTCTTTCATTTAAGATAAATTCTTCACTTAATTCTGTAACAGTAATTTCCTGTGGGTTGTTTGCTCTTGCTCTTAATGCATTTACATAAGTTAAAGCTTGTCCGACTGTTCCTCCAGTACCACCTTTTAATACAGCTTCAGCATACATTAAATAAACATCTCCTAATCTAAATAAAGGGAAATCAGTATCAACAAAAGTCTGATCTGCACCTGGCGCTCCAGTTGATCCAACGTTTGAATATTTTGCAATAATAAATCCTTCATCTCTATCAGAAATATCAGTAATAATATCACTTCTATCTTGAGTGATTAAAGTGTTTCTAGTATCAGTTAAGAATGCTCCACCCGTAAATAGATCTGCAAATTGCTTTCTAACACGTAGGGCACCTCCCCATCCACCTTCACCAACACCTAAAGAAACTCCGTTTTTCTCTAAGCTTCCTACAGCACCATTAATCATAACAGTAGTGGGACCGAAGTTTTGAGTTGTTAATCCGTCAGAAATAAGCGGGAAAATGATTTCATTTGTAGCTGCACTTAAGTTATTATCAGCTTTAAATAAATCTAAATAGTTTGGAGCTAAAGAATATCCTCCTGCAATAATTCTATTACAATAGTCTATACAATCAGTATATCTATCTGTTCCAGTATATACTTCAGAATTTAAATATAATTTAGCTAAAATCATCCAAGCAACACCTTTATCAGCTCTACCGTATTCATTAGCCATAGGATCTAATAAATCTCCCTCTATAGCTTTTAATTCAGTTTCAATGAACTCAAATAATTGCGCTCTTTCAGCTTGTGGTGGATTGAAATTAGTCACAGGATCACTTTCTGTTGTTAATCCAGCTTTCCCGAATAAATCCATTAAATGATAATATGCTAAAGCTCTGATTAATCTAGCTTCAGCTCTGTAAGTAACAATATCACTTCTTACCGAAGCCGAAACATTACGAGCATCTAATTTAGCATCAGTTGTTTCTCTTAAGAAATTGTTTGCAAATGCAACTGATACACTTGCTCTACCAAACATACCATATAATAATGGGTTGGCTGCAGTCCAAATATTTCTTTGGATTTCACGTACTCCTGGATCGTTTTCGTAAGACCAAATCATTTGATCTGCAGATAACGTTTGTAAGTACATTAAAGTACGTCCGTACTGACTAGTACCAGCATCTAGCCCTTGAATATTAGAACTTCCAGCTCCATCAACACCAGTTAATGAGAAGTTAGCATAAACACCAGCTAATACTTCTTTATAAGCACCTTCGTCCTTAAATAATTCTTCACTTAAAACTGTTTGATCATCTTCAGGAGTAATATTTAAATCATCAGTACAAGAAGAAATAAATGTTAATCCAATGAAGGTAAATACTACCGTAAAAATTTTGTTATAATATTTTTTCATTTTTCTACTGAATTAAAATTTAACATTAGCACCAAGCATGAAATTTCTTGATCTTGGATAAATTGTGTTATCAATTCCTCCAAATACTTCTGGATCTAAACCACTATAATTAGTGATAATAAATACATTTTGAACACCAGCCCAAATTCTAACAGAATTCTTAGTAAATTTCTTAATTGGTCTATCGAAAGTATACCCTAAGGTAATGTTATCCATTCTCAAGAATGATGCATCCTCAAGATAAATATCTGAATTAATAACATCAGAAGTATTGATGAAATTAGTGTCTAAAACAGAGGTAGGAATATTCCCTAATACTTCATTATCTTGTAATAAAGCCAATTGTGCTCTGGCAGAATTTACATTATTGTAAACATAGTTACCCACACTTGCTCTTAAGTTGAAAGATAAATCGAAGTTCTTGTAGTTAAAGTTAGACTGGAAACCAAAAGTTAAATCCGCAGCAGGATCTTCTTTTAAATAACGATCATCATCATTGATAACACCATCATCATTTAAATCAGCATAAGCACCTTCAATTGGATTACCAGCGCTGTCATATAATTGTTTAAATACGTGGAAAGAGTTTGGAGCGAATCCTTCTCTTAAAATTTGAATTGTATTTCCTGTACCACCAGCTGTACCACCAGTTCTTACGTCTTGTCCGTTTGCTAACTCTGTAATTTCTCTATCTAAATAAGTAGCATTGAAATTGAAATTCCAGTTAATATCCTCAGTATTTAAGATGTCTCCATTTAATGAGAATTCGATACCGTTGATTTCTAATTTCCCAATATTTTGAATAACACTATTAGCAAAGTTTACACCGTCTGGTAATGCAGCGTTGAATAATAAATCGTCAGATACTTTGTTGAACCAGTTAACCGATCCTGAAAATTTATTATTAAATAATCCATAGTCTAAACCAAATTCTAACGTTGTAGTTTCTTCCCATTTTAAATCTGGGTTAATAACAGATGGAATAATTGCTCTAATTGGATTATTTGCAAATTGGAATAAAGAATTTTGGTTTCCAAAACGATATCTGCTTAAATAAACATCATTTACATTTGGTAAATTCTGTTGTCCTGTTAAACCGTAACTTGCTCTTAATTTTAAATCAGAAATTACATTTGAATCTGCTAAGAAATCTTCATTACTAACTTTCCATGCAAATGCAGCTCCTCCGAAATTACCCCAACGGTTGTTAGCGCTAAAACGAGAGGTACCATCTCTTCTGTAGTTAAGAGTTAATAAGTATTTATTTAGGAAGTCAACATTTAATCTTCCGAAGAAACCAATATTTACAACATCTGTAGCGGTGAAAGTATCAGCAAATGATGCTGGATCTAAAATATTTCCAGAAGTTCCACCAAATTCTTCAAATTTTTGATAAGAATAACCAGCTGTAGCGTCTAAAGTAACTTTGTCAAATGCTTTTTTATAGTTTAAATATCCATCTAATAATCTATTACTTCTTTCAGAAAATCCAGTTGAGTTTACACCTGCAAACAATAAATTAATATCTGCAGCTCTACCGTAGTTAAAATCACTTAAAAAGCTTGTTTCACCTTCTGCTTTATCGAAACCTAAGTTTAATACAGCCTTCAATTCAGGTAAAAAATGGAATTTATAGTCAAAATTTAAGTTTCCAAAATGACGGAAAACTTTACCACGGCTATTAGCTAATAATAAAGCTGCTACCGGGTTTTTCGTTGTGTTTAGTAAGTTATTACCGTTTCTATGCTCGTAGAAACCACCAAAAGGAGAGCTTGAATCATATACAGGTTGAGTTGGGTCAAAACGTAATGCAGCCCCAATTTGTCCAGAATCTGCAAATCTACTATCCTCAAAGTTTCTATTATAATTTAAGTTAATCTTTAAATGATCATTAAAAAAAGATGGATTCATAGATAATGAAACATTCTTTCTATCAAACTGAGACGTTAATAATGATCCTTCCTGAGTAGTAAACCCAACAGATAAACGTGTTGGAATAAACCCAAGAATTCCACCTTTCACTGTAGCGTTGATTAAAGAAGATCCTGTAGTTCTGAAAATCTCATCTTGCCAATTTGTATTAGCGTTTCCTAATAATCCAACGTCACCAGGGCGCTGTTGTTGTACAATACTTCTGAATGCATCACCAGAGAAAACATTCACTCTGTCTAACACTTCTCCAAAAGTATATTGATAATCTACATCTAAAGTATATGTTGATTTTCCTTTTTTAGTTGTAATAATAATAACCCCGTTTGATGCTCTAGATCCATAAATAGCAGTTGCTGAAGCATCTTTTAATACTGAGAAAGACTCAATATCATTTGGGTTGATGTTCGCTAAAACACCTCTCGAACCGGCAACACTATTTTCTTCAATTGGTAACCCATCGATTACTATTAAAGGACTATTAGAAGCACTAATCGAAGATCCTCCACGAATTGTAATCTGAGATCCAGACCCAGGAGCACCACTTGTTCTAATGTCAACTCCAGAAACACGACCACTTAATAAGTTTTCTGGTGTTACAATGTTACCTTTAGTAAATTCTTTTTCTGTAATAGCTTCAACAGAACCAGTCGCGTCTTTAACTGTAGTAGTACCATAACCTACAACAACAACTTCGTCTAAAACTTGTGCTGAATCTTCTAATTCTACATTAATAGTAGTTAAACTTCCAACAGTAACTTCTTTGGTTTTTAACCCGATAAAAGAAAAAACAAGAATATCAGTTGATTTTACATCTTTGATTTCGTAGTTCCCGTCGAAATTTGTTTCTGTACCCTTTAATTGACCTTTAATGATGATCGAAACACCAGGTAAAGGTTCTCCGGTAGACTTCTCAGTAACGGTACCTTTTATTGTCTGTTGGGCGTACCCAAACAAACAAAAAAGAAATAGCGTTAAGCTGAGTAATTGTTTAGTTTTATTCATGTGTAAATTCTTAAATAAATAAGTGAAATTTGAATTGTTTGTTATATCAATAACCTTTGTTCTGCGTTGTGAATATAGCTATTAAAATGATGCTCAAGCCACTGAAAACGCTACGAAAACGATTTCGTGTTGATAACTTTTTAACTTTAACTTAACGTATTCGTAATATTATCTGAATTTTTTATGAGTTTTGTAAAATATACGTACTAAAATTAGAGTTAAATCAGCTAAATACAGCATCATTAAAAAAACTGTAGTGTTTTTGTTTTTTCCACCAAAAATATAATGGTTTTTTAAGATTAATCCAAACTCTATTTTTGAACTATATTTCAACCTCTATTTACCTTTATATATGAAACCAAAAATTACCATTAAAATAATAGCTAAAGAATTAGGAGTTTCTACTTCTACAGTTTCAAAAGCTTTACGTGACAGTCATGAAATTAGTCATGAAACAAAGGAACGAATAAAAGCTTATGCTAATTACTATAATTATAGACCAAACAATTTAGCATTGCAGCTAAGAAATCAAAAAACAAAAGTTATTGGTATTATTTTACCGAAAATTGTACATCATTTCTTTTCAACGGTTATTAGTGGAATCGAAAAAGTTGCAAATGAAAGAGGTTATAACATTATGGTTTGTTTCTCTAATGAAGATCAGGAAAAAGAAAAAGAGACAATCAATGTATTAACTAATGGAAGTGTTGATGGATTAATAGTTTCAATTGCCAAAGAAACTCTTAGAAATAAGGAGCTAGGACATTTTTATCAGTTAATTAGTAATGAAGTTCCACTAGTGTTATTTGATAGAGTTCATGATTCTATTCGTTGTGATAAAGTAATTGTAGATGATATTGGAGCAGGGTATAAGGCAACAAGACATTTATTGAATACAAAATGTAATAAAATAGGAATCGTTACTACTCCAGAACATGTTACGGTAGGTTTAGACCGATACCAAGGATATGAACGAGCATTGAAAGAAGCTGGACTTTCAATAGATAAAAACCTAGTAATCAATGTAGATGAAGAAGATGATATTTACACTCAAATAAAAGTATTATTTGATCAAGATATCGATGCAATATTTGCCGTTAATGAAATTTATGCAGCAATTGCTATAAGAATAGCAAAGGAAAAAGGTAAAAGAATACCTGAAGATATTTCTATAATTGGGTTTACAGATGGTTTAATTTCGGAGTATTCTTCTCCATCAATTACAACTGTAGTTCAGCATGGATTAACTATGGGAGAACAAGCAGCAGAATTATTAATCGATCAAATTGAAAATGGAGAAAATCAACGTTCACCTCAAACAAAAGTGATTTCAAGTAACATTAAAGTTAGGGAATCTAGTAAATCGTTGTAGTAGAAAAAATCAACGACCTAAAGATTTTTTTATATCTTTGGAACATATATAAGGCTTATCAATAACCTTTTCTGCACAAAAAATGATAAGTCTTAGCGCTTATCGTACTATTAACTAATATATACGATAATGAACAAGCGTAAATTAAGTTTCCTTGAAATTTGGAACATGAGTTTCGGGTTTTTAGGGATTCAAATGGGTTTTGCCCTACAAAATGCTAACGCCAGTCGAATTTTACAGATTTTTGGAGCCGATGTGCACCAGTTATCTTGGTTTTGGTTAATTGCTCCCTTTATGGGCTTAATAGTGCAGCCAATTATTGGGCATTATAGCGATAATACCTGGACAAGATTCGGTAGACGTAAGCCATTTTTCTTATTAGGAGCAGTCCTAGCTTCAATTGGAATGATATTAATTCCACAAGCAGATTTCATGATTGCATTACTACCAGCACTTTGGGTAGGAGCAGGAATGCTAATGATTATGGATGCTTCTTTTAATATTGCAATGGAGCCATTTAGAGCTTTAGTTGCAGATAATCTCTCAGATGAACAAGCCACTCAAGGTTTTAGCATACAAACAGCACTTATAGGTATAGGTGCAGTTGTTGGATCATGGTTACCATGGGTTTTAACAAATTGGTTTGGTTTAGCTAAAACTTCTGGAGAAGGTACAGTCCCTCAAAACTTATTATGGTCTTTTATCATTGGAGCAGTTGTTTTAATTGGTTCAATCTTAGTAACCATTTTTACCACAAAAGAATATTCACCTGAGGAGTTAGCGCAATTTGAAAAAAATAATACAGTTAATACTGAAGATTCAGTAGAAGAGCAAAAGGAAGCAAGATTATTAGATATTTTCGATGACTTCAAAAAAATGCCTGAAACAATGCGCCAATTAAGTTGGGTTCAATTCTTTTCATGGTTTGCTCTTTTTGGAATGTGGGTATTCTCTGTACCAGCAATAGCTCAACATATTTATGGTTTACCTTATAACGATTCTAGCAGTGAAACTTACCAAGAAGCTGGGAATTGGGTAGGGATTTTATTTGGTATTTATAATGGTGTTTCAGCCATATTTGCCTTCTTATTACCATCAATAGCAAAAAAGTTCAGCAGAAAGAAAACACATGCATATTCATTATTCATTGGAGGTATTGGTTTGATAATGATCTATTTCTTATCAGATCCTATGACTTTAATTCTTCCGATGATATTGTTAGGAATTGCATGGGCAAGTATATTATCAATGCCTTACGCAATGTTGTCAGGTTCAATTTCTCCAAAGAAAATGGGAGTATACATGGGGATTTTTAATTTTTTCATTGTAATACCTCAAATTGTCAATGGAATTATAGGAGGACCATTAGTAAAATACGCATATGGTAATCAAGCTATTTTTGCCTTAGTAGTCAGCGGTGTATCATTCTTAATCGCTGGGGCACTTTCATTTAAAATTAACGATAAAACTGATGTAGCGCATCAATAACTATGAATAAAAGAGGATTCATATTTGATTTAGACGGTGTTATAGTAGACACTGCGAAGTACCATTTTTTAGCCTGGAAAAAATTGGCTAATGATTTAGGAATAGATTTTTCAGAACACCAGAATGAACAATTGAAAGGTGTAAGTAGAGTAAAGTCACTAGAGAAGATTTTAGATTGGGGAGGCGTTTCTCTTTCTGAGGATGCTTTTAAAGATCAAATGGATAAAAAGAATACAGATTATTTGTCCTACATAGAAACTATGAAGGAAGACGAAATTCTTGTTGACGTTCCTAAAGTACTTACTTTTTTAAAGAATGAACAACAACCAATTGCTTTAGGTTCAGCAAGTAAAAATGCTCGAAAAATATTAAAGAAAGTCGCTTTATACGAATCATTTGATAGTATAGTTGATGGAACCAATGTTTCAAAAGCTAAACCTGATCCTGAAGTATTTTTAATAGCAGCAAAAGAGTTAAATATGGCACCAAATCAATGTGTTGTTTTTGAAGACTCAATTGCTGGAGTTCAAGCAGCGAATAAAGCTGAAATGATATCAATAGGAATTGGAGAACAAGAGGTTTTAAGCGAAGCTGATTTTGTTTTTAAAGACTTCTCTGAAATTTCAATTGAATTTTTAACACAATTAATAAACAAACAATAATTCCCCAAACAACAAACAAACTAGAGAGAGAGATGAATCAAGATTATATAATACCACATGAATGGTCAATTATCGAGGAAGGATTTAATGAGAGTAGAGTAAAATCTTCAGAAAGTTTATTTAGTATCGGTAATGGAGCTATGGGGCAACGTGCAAACTTCGAGGAAAAGTATTCTGGAGAAACTTTTCAAGGGAGCTATATAGCAGGTGTTTATTATCCAGACAAAACAAGAGTGGGATGGTGGAAGAATGGATATCCTGAATATTTTGCAAAAGTATTAAACGCTCCAAATTGGATTGGAATTAACGTATTTGTTAATGACATTCAATTAGACTTACATACATGTAAAAAAGTAGTTGATTTCCGACGTGAATTAAATATGAAAGAAGGTTGGTTATCAAGAAGCTTTAAAGCTACCTTAGTAAATGATATTACCGTAAAAGTAGAAACAAAACGTTTTTTAAGTATTGATTTAGATGAAGTTGGTGCTATTGAATATAACGTAACTCCAATTACAAGTGATGTTGAAATTACCTTTCAACCTTATCTTGATAGTGCAATTCATAATGAAGATAGTAACTGGGATGATCAATTTTGGAATACGACAAACGTAGCAGAAGATTGTTCACAAGCATTTATTGAAGCACATACGATGAAAACGAATTTTCATACTTGTACTTTTATGGAGTCTAAGGTTTTCGTGAATGGCAAAGAACAAAGTTCACTTCCAAAAATAGAATCTTCAGAAACTAAAGTGTCTTTTTACTACCCAGCTCACGTTAAAGCTAATGAAACATATACAATTCACAAATTTGCAGGGTATGTTGTTGATAGAAATCATGAATCAGATAAATTAATTGTAGCTGCAAAAAACACGTTAAAGTTGGCTGTTGATTTAGGATATCAAAACCTTTTAGATCAACAAAAACAAGCTTGGGCTAACATCTGGGAAATGGCTGATATTACTATTGATGGAGATGTAAAAGCTCAACAAGGTATTCGTTTCAATATCATGCAATTAAACCACACATATTTAGGTAAGGATGCACGCTTAAATATTGGACCAAAAGGATTTACGGGTGAGAAATATGGAGGAAGTACTTATTGGGATACAGAAGCATACTGTTTACCATTTTATATGGCAACAAAAAACCAAGAAGTTGCAAAAAGTCTTTTAACATACAGATATAACCAATTAGATAAAGCTATTGAAAATGCTGAAAGCTTAGGTTTTACTAACGGAGCGGCATTGTACCCAATGGTAACTATGAATGGTGAAGAGTGTCATAATGAATGGGAAATTACTTTTGAAGAAATCCATAGAAATGGAGCTATTGCTTTTGCGATTTTTAATTATTACCGATTCACAAATGATTACAGCTATATTCCAGAAAAAGGATTAGAAGTTCTTATTGGAATTGCCCGTTTTTGGCATCAAAGAGTGAATTTCTCAGAAGACAAGCAAAAATATGTAATGCTTGGAGTTACTGGGCCTAACGAATATGAAAACAATATAAATAATAACTGGTATACGAATTACATCGCAAAGTGGTGTATTGATTATGCTTTAGAAAATATTGAAAAGGTTAAAGAAGAATATACTTCTGATTTTAAACGAATCGTAGAAAAAGTAAACATTTCTGAGGCTGAATTATCGAGCTGGAGAAAAGTTGCGGACAACATGTACTTCCCTTATTCAGAGAAACATGAAGTATTCTTACAACAAGATGGTTTCTTAGATAAAGATTTAGTTACTGTTGAAAATTTAGATAAATCGCAGCGTCCAATTAATCAAAAATGGAGTTGGGATCGAATTCTTCGTTCACCTTATATTAAACAGGCAGATGTTTTACAAGGATTTTACTTCTTCGAAGATCATTTCTCTGCAGAAGAACTTGAAAAGCATTTTGATTTCTATGAACCATTTACAGTTCATGAAAGTTCACTTTCTCCTTGTGTACACAGTATTCAAGCTGCTAAATTAGGAAGAATGGAACAAGCCTATACATTCTATTTAAGAACTTCTCGTTTAGATTTAGACGATTACAACAAAGAAGTAGAAGAAGGTCTTCATATCACCTCTATGGCAGGAACTTGGATGAGTATTGTTGAAGGTTTTGGTGGAATGAGAGTTGAAGAAGGAAGTTTAAGCTTTACGCCAAAAATTCCAAAACAATGGAAAGGTTATTCTTTTAAAGTGAATTTTAGAAATCAAGTTTTAAAAGTAATCGTAAACCAAGGTAAAACTCATTTTGAAGTTGATGGAGACAAAGAGTTACACATTAAAGTTAATGGTGAAAAAGTTACTATTTCTCCAAATAACTTAGTAACTGTATAATTAACAAATTACAAGAACATTAAAAACATATTATGAAACGAGTCTTTTTAGCATTAACAGTAATAATCACATTTTTAATGTCTTCTTGTAAAGAAAAGAAAACTACATCTTTTACTAATAAATCAACAAATCCAATAGTTGAAGCGAATGAAATAGAAAAAATTGAGCCGCCGTTTTGGTGGGCAGGATTTAAAAATAATTCGCTTCAACTTTTGGTAAAACATCCAAACATTTCAAATTATAGTGTAGAAATTCTTACTGAAGATATTTCCTTAGAAAAAATTAATAAGGCGGATAGTCCAAATTATTTGTTTTTAGATTTATTAGTTAAAACATCAGCTACTCCTGGAAAGTTTAATATCCTTTTCAAAGCAAAAAATGGGGAGAAACTAACTCAAACATATGAACTGAAAAAAAGAACTAAAAAATCAGAAGATTTTATAGGTTTCAATAGTTCAGATGCCATTTATTTAATAACACCTGATAGATTCAGGAATGCCAATCCAAAAAATGATTCTTTTGATAATTTAAATGAAAAAGGTATCAATAGAAATGATAATTATGCTCGACATGGTGGTGACATTGAAGGAATTGCTCGTGGACTTAAATATATTATGAATTTAGGTTTTACTGCAGTTTGGTCTTCACCTTTGTTGACTAATGATATGCCTAATGGTTCTTACCACGGATATGCGATTACTGATTATTATCAAGTTGACCCTAGATTTGGAACTTTAGATGAGTATAAACAATTGGCATTAGGTTTTCAAAGAACCAAAATGAAGTTGATCATGGACCAAGTTGCTAATCATTGTGGATTAGAACATTGGTGGATGAAAGATTTACCGTTTAAAGATTGGGTAAATTATCAAGAACATTATGAGAAAAACAAAGAAATTTGGAGCAGTGATATTGTAAAAAGATCATCTCATAGACGTACAACAAATCAAGACATTTACGCATCAAAAGCTGATCAAAAGGAAATGACTGATGGCTGGTTCGTAAAGGGAATGCCTGATTTAAATCAGAGAAATCCTTTTATGGCTAAGTACCTTATTCAGAATAGTATTTGGTGGATTGAATTTCTTGAACTTGGAGGAATTCGTCAAGATACTTATCCTTATCCGGATAAAGATTTCATGAGTGATTGGGCAGGTGCAATCATGAAAGAATACCCAAATTTTAATATTGTAGGAGAAGAATGGTCTTCAAACCCATTATTAATTGGTTATTGGCAAGATGGTCAACAAAATGCAGACGGTTATGATTCTAACCTACGTTCTACAATGGATTTTGCCATGCAAGAAAAAATCGTTGCTGGTTTAAAAAATATAGAAACATGGGGGACGGGGTTAAAAGAAATCTACGTCGCTTTAGCTAATGATTTTCATTATAAACGTCCACTAGATATAATGGTTTTTCCTGATAATCATGATATGAGTAGAATATTCACTCAGTTAGATGGGGATATTACCAACACAAAAATGGCACTAAGCTATTTAGCAGTTATTCCAAGAATTTTTCAAATGTATTACGGGACCGAAATTTTAATGAATGATTTCGATAAACCTGGTGATCACGGATTAATTAGAACTGATTTTCCAGGTGGTTGGAAAGGTGATTCAGTGAACGCTTTTACAGGTGAAAATTTGGCTTCAGAAAAAAAAGAAATGCAAACGTATATTTCTAAATTAATGAACTTTAGAAAGTACTCTAAGGCAATTCATAATGGTAAAACAATGCATTTTGCACCAGAAAATAACACATACATTTTATCAAGATATAATGATGATGAATCTATCGTTCATATTTTAAACAAAAATGAAAAACCTTTTGATTTAAAACTAGATAGATTCAAAGAATTAGGATTAGATGGTAAAGTCTTGAAAAATGTTTTTACAGGAGAAACAATAACTTGGTCAAATACACTAACTTTAAATCATAAAGGAAGTTATTTATTTACAACTAAATTATAATCTATGAAATTATTAAAAATCAGTATTTGTTTAAGTTTATTTATGGTCGCTTGTAAAAATAAAAGTCAAGACGCTAAAAAGAATACTGAGTCAATAGTGGTTGAAAAGCCAACTGTAAAGTTTAATCCCGTTGATAATGTGGAGTTATCAGGAGGTAAGTTATATAGAGCAGAAATATTCCCTTCTAGTTATATTACACCACGTCCAGTTGATGTTTGGTTACCGGATAATTATTCTGCTGATAAAAAATATAACGTTCTATATATGCATGATGGACAAATGTTATTTGATGCAAAAACAACATGGAACAAACAAGAATGGAAAGTAGATGAATGGGCTACAAACCTTCAAAAGGAAGGGAAAGTTAAAGACTTTATTGTGGTAGCAATTCATAATATTAGCAATATTCGCTGGTTAGATTTATTTCCGAAGAAAGCTTTTGATTTTATAGACGCTCAAAAACAAGCCGAATTGAAAAGTATTCCAATGGCTGTTGAATTTAAATTAAGAGGAGATGATTATTTAAATTTCTTGGTAAATGAGTTGAAACCATTAATCGATGAGAAATACTCTGTGTACACTGATAAAGAACACACATTTGTTATGGGGTCCAGTATGGGAGGTTTAATGTCAATGTATGCAATAAGTGAATATCCTACTATTTTCGGAGGTGCGGCTTGTATTTCAACACACTGGATTGGTTCAATGCCAATGGCAAATAACCCATATCCAAAAGCAATTTTCGAGTACATGAAAATTAATTTACCTGAATCGAAAGACCAAAAGTTATATTTTGATTACGGTGATAAAACATTGGATGCGTATTATCCAAAATATGCTTCGCAAGTTGATGAAATTTTGGAATCAAAAGGATACAACGATACAAATTCTAAAAACATATTTTTTGAAGGAGCCGATCACTCTGAGAACTCTTGGAATGTCAGATTAGATCAGCCTTTAACTTTTTTATTGGGAAAATAAGCTCAAATTTATCTTAACTACAACATGAAACGTATTTATTTAATTCTAATATCGTTAATCTTTGCTATTACGGTAAATAGTCAAAATTCTGAAAGAAAATATGTATCCCATAATGAGGAAAATGGTGTTTTTTCAGTTACAACAAATGATGGTAAATACGTTTTTCAATTCTTTAATTCTGAAATATTACAAACCAGTTTTATTCCGAATGGAGAAGATTTAATTGAAGAATCTCATGCTGTAATTCTCAAACCTAAAAGAGCAAAAACCAACTACAAATATGTTGGAAACAAAATTTATTTTGGTACAAAAGATCTTGCTATTGAGGTTTTAATTGAACCTTTTCAAATTTCTTACACTTACAAAGGAAACAACTTATTATCAGAAAAAAGAGGATATTTTAAAAGTAAACACGAGCCAATGGAAATGGTAAGTGGAAATATCATTTCAGAAGAAACTGAAAAAATAGAATTTAGTATATCTTCTGATGAAGTTTTATTTGGAGGAGGAGCAAGAGCTTTAGGAATGAATCGCAGAGGAAATAGATTGCCTCTTTATAATCGCGCTCATTATGGCTATGAAAATGATTCTAAATTGATGAATTATACAATGCCAATTATTGTTTCTTCTAAAAAGTATATGCTTCATTTTGATAATGCTCCCGTAGGATATTTAGATTTAGATAGTAAGAAGAATAACACAGTAACTTATGAAACTATCTCAGGAAGAAAAACATATCAAATTATCGTTGGTGATTCTTGGTTAGATTTAATAAAAAACTACACGAATTTGACGGGTAGGCAACCTTTGCCTCCAAGATGGGCATTAGGTAACTTTTCAAGTAGATTTGGCTATCATTCAGATACAGAAACAAAATCAACTATTCAAAAGTTTAAGGATTATAAAATTCCGGTTGATGCCGTAATTCTAGATTTATATTGGTTTGGAAAAGACATCAAGGGAACCATGGGGAATTTAGAAGTTTATAAAGACTCTTTTCCTAATATGAAACAAATGGTTTCAGATTTGAAAAAAGATGGTGTAAAAACCGTTCTAATTACCGAACCGTTTGTATTAACAACATCAAAAAAATGGAATGAAGCAGTTGAGAAAGATGTTTTGGCTAGAGATACTCTTGGTAAGCCTTTTAAATTTGATTTCTACTTTGGAAATACAGGTTTAATCGATATATATAATCCAAAAGGAAAAGATTGGTTCTGGAATATTTATAAAGATATTGCAGATCTCGGTGTAAAAGGATTATGGGGAGATTTAGGTGAACCGGAAGTTCATCCTCACAAATTATTACATGCTAAAGGAACGGCAAATGAAGTTCACAATATTTATGGTCACGATTGGGCAAGATTAATTAAAGAAGGTTATGAGAAAGAATTCCCAAATGAACGTCCATTTATTTTAATGCGTGCTGGTTATTCAGGTTCCCAACGTTTTGGTTTAATTCCTTGGTCTGGAGATGTAAATCGTTCTTGGGGAGGATTACAAAGTCAACCTGAAATTAGTTTACAAATGGGATTGCAGGGATTAGGATATATGCATTCCGATTTAGGAGGTTTTGCTGGAGCAAATTTAGATGATGAATTGTATACTCGTTGGTTACAGTACGGAGTATTTCAACCAATTTTCCGTCCACATGCTCAGGAAGAAGTTCCTAGTGAACCTGTATTTAGAGCTGATCGAGTAAGAGAATTAGCAAAAAAATCTATTGAATTACGTTATCAATTACTTCCTTATAATTATCACTTAGCTTACGAAAATCATACAGAAGGAAAACCATTGATGCGTCCTTTGTTTTTTGAAGATTCAAGTATGGATTTATTTGAGAATTCAAAAAGTTATTTGTGGGGAAATGATTTTTTAATCACTCCAATTTTAAATTCTGGGGCAAAAGAAGTAGAAGTTTATTTACCAAAGAATACAACATGGTTTAATTTTTATACAGATGAAATTATAACTAACAAGACTTCTCAAACGGAAAAAACTGTAGAAACCTCAATTCCAACATTTGTAAGAGCGGGAAGTTTTATTCCTATGATTGATGTAATTCAAAATACAGATGAATATTCATTAAACAACTTCAAGTTACATTATTATCATCACAAATCTATCGGAAATAGTGAACGAAATTTATTCAATGATGATGGAAACACTAATAAGTCAATAGAGAATGAAAATTATGAACTAATGCTTTTTGAATCGAAGGTTTCAAATAAGAAATTAAGCTTCAAGTTTACTTCAAAATCTGGTGAAAATTATAAAGCCTCATCTAGAGAAATCGAATTCATAATTCATAACATAACAAAACAACCTAAGAAGGTTAAAGTTCAAGGGAAAAGAGTTGATTTCAACTGGAATTCAACATCTAATGAGCTTAGAATTCCATTTACTTGGAAACAAAACGAACAAACTAAATTAACTATAAAATTATAGTATGAGAAGAGTCATATTACTGGTCGTTACAGCTTTATTATTACAAAGTTGTAAAGGTCAAAAAGAGGAAGTAGTAGTAGAAAAGAATGAAACACCTTTTTATTGGGAGGCTGCAAATGTATATTTCTTACTTACAGATAGATTTAATAATGCCGATAAAACTAACGATATAAATTTTGACAGAACTAAGGAAACTGGAAAGTTACGGGGTTTTGAAGGTGGTGATTTAAAAGGAATTACGGAAAAAATAAATCAAGGTTATTTTAACGATTTAGGAATCAATGCCATTTGGATGACTCCAATTGTTGAGCAAATTCATGGAGGAACTGATGAAGGTACAGGAGTTACCTACGGTTTTCACGGATATTGGACCAAAGATTGGACGGCTATTGATCCGAACTATGGGACAAAAGAAGATTTGAAAAATCTTGTTGAAGCTGCTCATAGCAAAGGAATCAGAATATTATTAGATGCCGTAATAAACCACACAGGTCCAGTTACAGAGAAAGATCCTGTTTGGCCATCCGAATGGGTTAGAACTGAACCTCAATGTAAATACGATAACTATGAAAATACGGTTACATGTACATTGGTAAAGAATTTACCAGATATTAAAACTGAAAGTAATGAAGAAGTTCAATTACCACCTCAATTAGTCGAAAAATGGAAGGCTGAAGGAAGATATGATCAAGAAGTGGGAGAATTAGATGAATTTTTTAAAAGAACTGGTCATCCAAGAGCTCCTCGTTTTTATATCATGAAATGGTTAACGGACTATATTACAGAATTTGGAATTGACGGTTATCGTGTGGATACGGTAAAACACACGGAAGAATCCGTTTGGCAAGAATTTAGAAAAGAATGTGATTATGCATTCGAAGCTTGGAAGAAAAATAATGCTGATAAGGTATTAGATAGTAACGACTTCTATTTAGTTGGAGAAGTTTATAACTACGGAATTAGCTCAGGTAAGGCTTTTAACTTTGGTGATAAAAAAGTAAATTATTTCGATAAAAGTTTCAATAGCTTAATCAATTTTGAGATTAAGTGGAATGCAAAACAAATGGCTTTAGCAGATGTTTTTCAACGTTATGATAGTCTTTTAAACACGAATTTAAAGGAGTATAGCATATTGAATTATTTGTCGTCTCATGATGACGGACAACCATTTGACCCGAAGCGTGAATCGCCATATAAAACAGGAACAATACTATTATTAACTCCAGGAGCTTCACAAGTGTATTATGGAGATGAATCAGCTAGAAGTCTTGTTATTGATGGTACTATTGGAGATGCTACGTTACGCTCTAACATGAATTGGCAGGAGTTAAGAGACGAGCAAGAAAAGCAGAAAGTTTTGGTGCATTGGATGAAATTAGGACGATTCAGGAAAAATCATCCATCAGTTGGTGCGGGAAAGCACAAAATGATTTCTAAAACTCCTCATGTTTTTTCTAGATCTTTTGAAAAAAGTGACTACAAAGATCAGGTTATCGTTGGTTTAGAATTACCAACTGGTGAAAAAACTATCGATGTTTCTTCTGTATTTAAAGATGGTGATGTACTTCTTGATACTTATTCAAATAAAGAAGTAGAAGTTAAAGATGGCAAAGTGAATCTATCGACGACATTTTCAATTGTTTTATTAGAAAAGAAATAGAGAATGAGATTTGTATTTAAAACACTGTTTATCTGTTTCGTAACAGTTTTAATTTCCTGTCAGAATGAATTTGTAGAGAAAAGTGTTAGTTCACCGAATTCTGAATTGAATGTAGAATTTAATATTAATGAGTCTGGACAACCGCAGTATACTGTTTCTTTTAATGGAAAAATAGTGGTAAAACCATCTTTACTTGGTTTTGATGTAAATGACCAAAAAGCATTAGATAAAAATTTTACTATTGTTAAAACGTCTACAAGATCTTTTAATGAAACATGGCAAATGCCTTGGGGAGAACAGTTAAATGTTGAGAATAATTACAACGAACTAAAAGTTGAATTAGAAGAGAGTTCTGAATTAAAAAGAAAACTAAATATCGTTTTTAGAGTTTATAACGATGGAATCGGATTTAGATATGAATTTCCAGAACAGGATAATCTAAAAGATATTTATATCACTGAAGAACATACGAATTTCAATCTAACCGAAGATTATAAAACATTTTGGATTCCAGGAGATTGGGATATTTATGAGCACTTATATAGTACAACTAAACTTTCAGAAATTGATACTGAAAATTATAAAGTGAATACAGCCTTAGCTCAAACTTCAATTCCGAATAAAGCAGTAAACACACCTGTAACCATGGTAGGGTCAGATGGAACCCATTTGAGTTTTCATGAAGCTGGTTTATTAAATTATTCCGGAATGACTTTAGGAGTAGATACTAATGAACTTTCGTTAAAAAGTATATTAGTTGGCTCTGATAATCGTGATTATAAAGTGAAACAAACCGTTCCTTTTAATACACCTTGGAGAACCATTCAAATTACAAAAAGTGCTCCCGAATTAATCGAATCTAATTTAATAGTTAATCTAAACGAACCTAACAAAATAGGTGATGTCTCTTGGTTTACTCCAATGAAATATACAGGTGTTTGGTGGGAAATGCACTTAGGAAAATCTTCGTGGGATTATGGAATGGAGAAAGTTAATGGGAAATGGACTGATACAGGAAAAGCACACGGAAAGCATGGCGCAACTACAGAAAATGTAAAACGTTTTATCGATTTTTCTGCTAACAACAATATCAAAGGAGTTCTGGTAGAAGGTTGGAATACAGGTTGGGAAGAATGGATTGGTTTTGAAGATAGGGAAGGAGTATTTGATTTTGTAACTCCATATCCAGATTATGATTTAGATGAAGTGACGAATTACGCCAAAGAAAAAGGTGTAGAAATCATTATGCATCATGAAACTTCTGCAGCAACTCAAACCTACGAAAAACAGCAGGATACGGCATATGCGTTAATGAAAAAGTATGGAATGCATGCTGTGAAATCAGGATACGTTGGAAAAATTATTCCAAAAGGAGAATATCATCACGGTCAGTACATGGTAAATCAGTACAATGAAGCAGCAATCAAAGCGGCAAATTATCAAGTGGCCGTAAATGCTCATGAACCAATAAAAGCAACAGGTTTAAGAAGGACTTATCCAAATATAATTTCTAGAGAAGGTTTACGTGGACAAGAGTTTAATGCTTGGTCACCAGATGGTGGAAATCCTCCTGAACATTTGCCAATTGTGGCTTTTACAAGAATGTTAGCTGGACCAATTGATTTCACTCCTGGTATTTTTAACATCAAGTTTGATGAGTATAGAAAAACAAATCAAGTAAATACAACACTTGCTCAACAATTGGCTTTGTATGTAGTTATCTATAGTCCAGTGCAAATGGCTGCAGATTTAGTTGAGCATTATGAGGCAAATCCTGAACCACTTCAATTTATTAAAGATGTTGGTGTTGATTGGGAAAAAACTACAGTTTTAAATGGTGAAGTTGGTGATTTTGTCACTATTGCTCGTAAAGAACGAAATACAGAAAACTGGTTTGTAGGAAGTATTACAGATGAAAACTCAAGAGAAATCACAGTAGATTTCAAATTTCTGGATGAAGGAGTAACTTATAATGCAGCAATTTATAAAGATGGGAATGATGCACATTGGAATGATAATCCAACTGCAATTGATATAGAAAAACAAACAATAACAAAAGATTCTAAACTTACGATTAAACTTGCCGAAGGTGGTGGTTTCGCGATAAGTTTATTAAAACAATAACTACAATTCAAATGAAAAAACTTCTTGCAATGGCGGTTGTGGCTGCCATGATTTCTTGTAAACAAGAAACTAAGGGAACTGATAAAACAACAGCACAAGTAGATACAAAAACTGAAGATAAAAACGTAATAAAACCTATTACAACTGAGGTATTAGAAACAGCAGTTATTTACGAAGCTAATATTCGTCAATATTCAAAAGAAGGAACTTTTGATGCGTTTACCAAAGATATTCCTCAGTTAAAGGAATTAGGTGTAAAGATTATATGGTTAATGCCTGTATTTCCAATTTCTGAAACAAAACGTAAAGCAACGGGAGGAAAAGATAGTAAGTTCGCTTCTGAATTTCCAGAAGAAGAAAGAGCGAAGTATTTAGGAAGTTATTATGCCGTTTCTGACTTCAAGAAAATCAATCCAGAGTTCGGAACAATTGAAGATTTCAGGAAATTAGTAAAAACAGCTCATGATAACGGTATTTATGTAATCTTAGATTGGGTGCCAAATCATACAGGTTGGGATCATACTTGGTTAACAACGAATTCTGATTTTTACACCAAGAATGATAAAGGAGAAGTTATTCATCCAGAAGGAACAGACTGGACAGACGTTGCTGATTTAAATTATGATAATCCGGAATTAAGAAAAGAAATGATCAGTGATATGTCATATTGGATTACTAAAGAGAATATTGATGGTTTCCGTTGTGATGTAGCTGGTTCTGTACCTACAGCATTTTGGCAAGAAGCTGTTCCACAATTAAGAAAATTGAAAGATATTTTCATGTTAGCGGAAGCTTGGGAACCTGAATTATTAGAAGGTAACTTATTTGATATGGGATATGGTTGGGATCGTCACCACACCATGAATCATATTGCAAAAGGAGACGAAAAGGTTGCTGCTTGGCATACAAACTATGAAAAAGACGCGAAGAGATATGCTACAGATGATATCTTAATGACTTTCGTGACAAATCATGATGAAAACTCTTGGAATGGTACTATTGAGGAGAGAATGGGAGAAAGTGCTGGTTTATTTACAACATTAAGTTACTTAGTTCCGGGAATGCCATTAATTTATTCGGGGCAAGAATATGGTTTAAACCATAGATTGAAGTTTTTTGAGAAGGATTCAATTCCAAAAACAAAAGGGAAGGAGTGGGATTTACTTAAAAAATTAGCAACACTAAAACAAGGTAATTCTGCACTTAACGGAGGTAAAGTAAGTGCGGCATACAAGACTCTTGAGGTAAACAATGAAAATGTATTAGCATTCACTAGATCAAAG
Organism: Tenacibaculum sp.; assembly: GCA_022448525.1. Taxonomy (GTDB): domain Bacteria; phylum Bacteroidota; class Bacteroidia; order Flavobacteriales; family Flavobacteriaceae; genus Polaribacter. Next base: position 479,228 of record JAKVCX010000004.1, on the reverse strand, counting down.
GCAGATGATGCTATTGTATTTATTGGAAATTTATCTAAAGAAAAACAATCTGTAACCGTACAAATTGATGGTGATTTTACCGATTACAATTCAGGAAATAAAGTTTCTTTAAAAAGCAAAGAAAGTATAGAATTAAAACCTTGGGAGTTTTATGTCTTAACAAAATAAAATATTGTTTGAAATTAAAGTTCATTAATTTAATAAAGGAGAGCGTTTTGTAACGTTCTCTTTTTTATTTTCTGATAATTTACTCTGACGGAATTATCATTTACTCAGTATTTATAGGAGTTTATCACGTATTTCGTTTCAAATTTAAAATTAACGAAACATGTTTAAAAAATATAAATTCTTAAAAATTTCATTGCTCAGTATCCTTAGTTTATTACTTGTGGTAATACTTTTTGGCTATTGGTTTATCAATTTATTGCCTGCAAGAGACAAAACTTTGATTAGTAAAACTGCAAATGAAATTCCGTATTTGAGTGAAAATATAATCCCGAAACGAGGTAAAATTCTAGCGGTTGTGACAAGCACTCCTGTTATAGAGAAAAATCAAAAAAAGACAGGATATGAACTAACTGAACTTTCACGTGCCTATTATGTTTTTCAAGCGAATGGTTTTGAAGTAGATATTGCGAGTCCGAAAGGAGGAAAACCTCCAGTTGTAATTGACGATGAAGATATGGGAGTGTATGACTATGCTTTTCTAAATGATAAAGAAGCACAACACAAATCAAAAAATACGATACCGCTTAGTGAAATAAACGTTACTGATTATTCTGCAGTTTACATTGTCGGTGGAAAAGGCGCAATGTTCGATTTACCAAACAATGAGTCATTACAATTATTAATTAAATCGTTATATGAATCCAATAAAGTAGTTGGTGCGGTATGTCACGGGCCAGCTGCCTTAATTAATGTTAAACTCGAAAATGGAACTCATCTTTTGAAAGACAAAGAGGTAAGTGGTTTTACCTCGAAAGAGGAATTATTTATAATTCCAGAAGCGAAAACTGTCTTTCCATTTTTATTACAAGAGGAATTGTCATCTAAAGGAGCCAATTTTAATGAAGGAACAATGTATTTAGAAAAAGTAAGTCATGATAAAAATTTAATCACAGGTCAAAACCCATGGTCAACTTGGAAAGTTGCTGAGACTATGATTACACAAATGGGATATACTCCAAAAGAGCGAGAAATCACAAGTGATGAATTAGCGATCAATGTATTAAGTACATATAATTCTCATGGAAAAACTGAAGCAAAAAAAATGATTCAAAAATTAACTAAATATAATAATTTTATAAATAGAACTTTGATTGCTCAACATGCCGTAATAGCCACAATGAAAGGTGATATATCAACTTTTTATGATTTGGTAAGTCTTGTTTCCTTTTTAAAGGATCTTGACAAGAAATAAAGGAAAATCGACTAAATTTGATAAAAAATTATTGATTGGATTATTCAGATATATTTTTAATTCTAACGAGTAGTGCAGGTCTATTGCATGGATTTCTATTTGCTGTATATCTATTATTTCTGAAGAAGAAAAAAAGCCTAACTAATAATTTATTAGGCTTGGTTTTAATTTTTATGGGATTTAGAATCGGTAAATCGATATTACTATATTTTAAGCATGATTTAGAACCATTTTTAATATGCGTAGGTTTGGCATTCATTTTATTAATAGGTCCATTTCTACGTTGGTATTTTAAAGGAATGACGAATTCTAAATTTAAATTATCTAAAATTCATATTTCTGAAATTATACCATTTGCAATAGTATTTGGATTAAGTTTTTTAATAGCCAAATATTGGTTCGGTGATGATAATAAAATGGCAATTATTATTTTTGGAAGTATATTGATTTTTAGTTATCTCCATTTATTAGCATACATATTTTTGTGTTATAGAACTTTAAGAATTGCAAAAAGAACTTTCCATAAAAACAGTTATACAAAATCACAAAAATCAATTTTTAACTGGTTAAATTTACTAGTCATAAGCAGTTTTATTATTTGGATTTCTTACTTCTTAAATATTATTGAAAATACAGTACCCTACATTATTGGTCCAATTTTATATAGTTTAGTTGTTTATTTTTTAACTTTTAAAGCTTTTCAATTAAACATCACAGATAATTCGGGTGACGCGTTTAATACAAATGATGATATTGTTCTTTTCGAGAAAATTTCCAAATTAATTATAGAGGAGGAAAAATATTTAGATACCGATATATCACTTGCATATCTGAGTAAATTAGTAGGTGCGACAACTCAAAAAACATCGGAGGTTATTAATGAATATAGCAATGGAAATTATAATGATTTTATTAATTTTCATAGAGTTCAAAAAGCCAAAGAATTTTTAAAGTCTATTGAAGGTGAAAAGCTTACCATTGCATCAGTTGCATTTGATGTTGGTTTTAACAGTTTGTCTTCCTTTAACGCTGCTTTCAAAAAGTTTGAGGGAGTTACTCCATCTATCTATAAGAAAAACAATACTTTATAAAAAATACTAATTGATTTTAACACTTAGTTATCAGGTGTTTAATTCAAATTTTAGTAAATTTATAGAAATTAAGAAACCATGAGAACTACATTTTTATTTGTATCCGTTATTTTTTTTGTGATAGGATGTTCTTCAGCTAAAAAAGTAGTTTCGGCAGAACAACAACAGAAGGTTGAAAAACTAGTAACCACAAAGTCGTTTAAAATAGATTCTGAGTGGGCGTATCCTATGGTTACAAACTCTTTAATTAGTTTACAAAATGCTGGCTTTTTCCCAAATAATAGTACCGCAAGTATGATCGATATTACAGGACATAATCAATATTTTGAATTTAACAAAGATTCTGTAAATGCTAGTTTACCATATTACGGCGAACGACAAATGGGAGCAGCCTATTCTCGATCAAATGGAGGTGGAATTGAATTTAATGGCGTTCCTGAGAATTATACTATGACAAAGACAAAACGCGGAGATTATAGAATTAAATTCAAAATAAAAGACAAAAACGCGTTAACAGAAACGTACAATGTCAGTTTATTAATATATAATAACATGTCTGCTAAAATCAATGTTTTTAGCTCAAATCGCTTTAAAATTGAATATCGAGGCAAGTTGAAAGAATTAAAAAAAGAAACAGAAATTTAATCTGATATTTTAATTAAAAGTTTTAGTGTACGACCAGGCGATAAGTCTGGTTTTTTTATTTCCATGTTCCATTGGAATTATAATATAGTTTGCCTTTAGTTTTTTCAATTGTTTTTCAAGTTTTGGCAAATTTTCTTTTCTTGAAACTAAACTTGTAAAATAACCTACTTGTGTTTTAAAATCAGTGCTCTGCTTGATCATACGCTTTAAAAACAGCGCTTCTCCGCCATTACACCACAATTCGCTATGTTGACCACCAAAATTTAATTCTGAGGCTCCTTTACCTAAATTTTTAAGCTTCTGACTGGCATTTTTCGAAGCATCTTCTTCCGAAGTATAAAATGGAGGATTACACATCGTAAAATGGAAATAATCATCTTGCTGAATAATTCCTTTAAAAATATTAGCATTATCCGTTTGGTGAATGATTTTTACTTTGTCCTTTACATTAGTTGTAAAATCGATGTTTTTCCTGGCTGCTTCAATGCTTTGAGCATTAATATCACATCCTACCATTTGCCAATTATAAACTTGAGTACCCAAAATAGTGTAAATGGCATTTGCACCAACACCAACATCTAGTCCTTTTATAGGTTCTTGTTCTTTGGAAATTATATCCGCCACATAATGAATATAATCTACCCGACTAGGAATGGGTGGACATAAAAATCCTTCAGGAAGTTCCCAGTTTGCCAATGCATAATGATGAATTAATAGCGATTTGTTTAATTCTATCACTGCTTTAGGATTTGAAAAATCAATTGTTAGAGAATTTGTATGTTTATTTAACGTCACAAACTCCTGTAAAGTCGTATTAACTTTGATTAAACTATCAAAATCGTAAGAAGAATTCTTATGTATATTTCTTGGATGCATGAGAGTTCAAAAGTATAAAAAAGGAAAATTGTTTCATTAAGTTTTACTAATGAATTCAATTATTTTTGTTTAAAAGTAATCACTTAGAATTCTGTCATTGCGAATGGAGTAAGACGGAATGAAGCAATCTTTAAATTCCGAATTAAATCAAGAATACTCCAATACCGAGATTACTTCGTCATTCTTCCTCGTAATGACACAGTATATTTATTTATAGGTTTTTATTGAATATTTATATTGGAATCAAATTTTTGTTAAATGAAATCATGTAGAAAGTCGTCATTGCGAATGGAGTAAGACGGTTCCGAGGCTTCGGAAGAAGCAATCTGTATATTCATTATTAAATCAAGAATTCTCCAATGCCGAGATTACTTCGTCATTCTTCCTCGTAATGACCTAATAATTTTATCTTGAGGGTTTTAAAGGTTTTTTTATAATAGAATGAAATATATTTAATCATAAAACTATATTTTGTTTAATCTTTTTTTAAATTTGTTAAACATGAAAATAATCAAATTCACAAATAAAGGTATTTATTGTATTCCAGGTAAGTTCTATTTGGATCCTTGGTATCCTGTGGATTATGCTATCATTTCACACGGACATGCAGATCATGCACGTTGGGGAATGAAACATTATTTGTGTCATACGCTGACCAAAAACATTATCAAACATAGAATTGGCGCAGATATATCTGTAGAAACTTTGAATTATAATGAACCTAAAACGATAAATGGTGTACAAGTTAGTTTTCATCCAGCAGGGCATATTATTGGTTCTTGTCAAATTCGTTTAGAATATAAAGGTAAAGTTGTTGTGTTTTCTGGGGATTATAAAATTAAGGAAGATGGACTAACGACGCCTTTCGAATCTGTAAAATGTCATGAATTTATAACTGAAAGTACGTTTGGTTTACCGATTTATAAATGGCAACCAGAGCATCTTTTAAAAGCTCAAATTCACGATTGGATTCAGACCAATCTTTCCAACAATAGAACTAGTGTCTTTTTTGGTTATTCTTTAGGTAAATCTCAAAGAATCATGAAACTCTTGGAAGATTTTGATGAAATCTATGTACACAATGCGATTCATCATATTAATAATGCTATAGAAACTTCTGGAGTTGCTTTGCCAAAAACAATTCGACTTGATGGTAATTTTAAGAAAGACGACATGAAAAACAAGATTGTTATCATGCCACCAGCATTATTGGGAAGTAAATTATTGAAAAGAATTCCGAATGCGGCAACTGCCATTTGTTCTGGTTGGATGCAAATTCGTGGAAATAGACGTTGGCGCGGTGTTGATGCAGGATTCGTTGTTAGTGATCATGCAGATTGGGATGGTTTATTACAAGCGGTTAAAGCTTCTGAAGCAGATAAGGTGTATGTGACTCATGGTTCACAAGCTTCATTTTCTAGGTATTTGAATGAAATCGGAATTGCATCTGAAGAAGTAATTACGGAATACGGAGAAGAACAGATCAATTCAGAAGAAAAAAAGACTGTAGAAACAGCAGCATCAAAATAAATGAAAGCATTTACGCAACTTATCAATAGTATCGAAATAACGAATAAAACCAATGCTAAGATTGAAGCTTTGGTTCGTTACTTTGAAACCGCTGAGGATAAAGATAAGTTGTGGATGATTGCTTTATTTACAGGTAAACGTCCTTCAAGACCCGTAAAATCGTCATTAATGAAAGTCTGGTGTATGGAAATTTCTCAAATTCCAGAATGGCTTTTTTTAGAGAGTTACAGTACTGTTGGAGATTTAGGAGAAACTTTGGCCTTATTGTTACCTGATCCATTGAATACTATAGAAAAACCTGTATATGAATGGATGGACGAATTGGTGCAATTAAAACCTAAAACAGAAGAAGAGAAAAAAGAGTATGTGCTCAAAGCATGGAACGGATTACAACCACAAGAACGTTTGATTTTCAATAAATTGATTGGAGGAAGTTTTAGAATTGGTGTATCTAAAAAAACACTGGTAAATGCTTTAGCAAAACTTACAAATACAGATGTAAATCAATTGATGCATAGCATTATAGGGAATTGGGATATCAACTCAATTACTTTTAATGAATTGCTTTCTGGAGCGCATATTAATTATGATAATTCAAAACCTTATCCGTTTGCCTTGGCTTATAGTTTAGAGAAAGAATTGAACGAATTAGGAACAATTGAGGATTGGCAAGTAGAGTATAAATGGGATGGAATTCGTGGACAAATTGTAAAGCGAAATAACGAAATATTCATTTGGAGTAGAGGAGAAGAGTTGGTTACGAACCAGTTTCCTGAGTTAATTGAAGCATTTCAAACTAGGGAAGGAGATTTTGTAATTGATGGTGAAATTTTGGCGATAAAGGATTCCAGTGTGTTGTTATTTAATGATTTACAAAAACGATTGAATCGTAAAAACATCAGTAAAAAGTTATTACAGGAAGTTCCTATTGGATTTTATGCTTACGATATTATGGAGTTTAATCAAAAGGATCTAAGAGAAACGCCTTTAGCTTCTAGAAGAATTCAATTAGAAAATCTATTCGAAAATAATACTTCGGCGAATGTAAAATTGTCCGAAACCATAAATGTTCAAGATTGGAACGATTTGAATGCTATTCGAAATGAATCTCGAAAGCTGAATTCCGAAGGTTTAATGCTGAAGCAAAGGAGTTCTACCTATCATATTGGAAGAAAAAAAGGAACGTGGTGGAAATGGAAAGTTGATCCGTTAACTATTGATGTTGTGATGATTTACGCACAAAAGGGTAGTGGACGAAGAAGTTCAAAGTATACAGATTATACGTTTGCTGTTAAAAAAGAGGATCAATTGGTTACCATTGCAAAAGCATATTCAGGATTAACAGACGCAGAAATTACAGAAATCAGTAGATGGGTAACGAAGAATGCGACTGAAAAATTTGGACCAGTACGAACTATAAAACCTGAATTGGTGTTTGAAATTGCATTTGAAGGAATTGCTTTAAGCAATCGACATAAATCTGGAGTTGCCTTACGTTTTCCTAGAATAAAACGTTGGAGAAAAGATAAAAAAGTAGATGAAATCGATACGATTGAATCGGTAAAAGATTTAATTTTCAAGCAATGAGAAAATTAGAAGAAACCAGCGGTTACCAAATTATCGAAGATTGGATGGCTTCAAAATCCTTTTCACCTTTTGATTTTCAATTGAAAGCTTGGAAAAAATATGCCAATAATTATAGTGGTTTAGTGGTTGCTCCAACAGGTTTCGGAAAAACATATTCTATGTTTTTGGCTGTTGTTATTGATTATTTAAATAATCCAAATTACTATAAAAAAGGATGTAAATTATTGTGGATTAGTCCGCTTCGTTCTTTAGCGAAAGATTTACAAAAAGCCATGCAAACTGCTATTGATGAGATTGGTTTGGATTGGGTAGCTTCGGTAAGAAATGGTGACACGCCTCAAAATATACGTAGACAACAAGAACGAAAAATGCCAGATATTCTGTTAACAACACCTGAAACCATGCATTTATTGTTTACTCAGAAAAACAACTCTAGATGGTTTAAAAATGTACAGTGTGTTGTTGTGGATGAATGGCATGAATTGTTATCTACAAAACGTGGCGTTTTAACCGAGTTAGCAGTGGCTAGAATACGATCATTATCGAAAAATGTTCGTATTTGGGGAATTTCTGCTACGATTGGAAATTTGGAAGAAGCGAAAGAAGTATTGATTCCATATTCTGATGTAAAAACAACCATTATAACGTCTAAGGAAAAGAAAAAACTAAAAATTGTTTCGTTACTGCCAGATGAAGTCGAAGTTTTGCCTTGGGCAGGACATTTAGGAGCACATATGATTAAAAAAGTGTTGCCCAAAATTTATGAGAATACCACTACTTTAATTTTTACCAATACACGAAGCCAGTCAGAATTGTGGTATCAATTGTTATTAGATTCTGATCCCGATTTAGCTGGACAAATTGCTATTCATCATGGTTCTATTGATAAAAAACTGAGAAACTGGATTGAAGATGCTATAAATGATCAACTTCTGAAGGCCGTTGTTTGTACATCTTCCTTAGATTTAGGTGTCGATTTTAAACCTGTAGATTGTGTAATTCAAATTGGTTCGGCAAAAGGAATCGCAAGATTTATACAAAGAGCGGGGAGAAGCGGTCATTCTCCTTATGAAGTTTCAAAAGTATATTGTTTACCAACACATTCTTTACAATTAATTGAAGTTTCAGCATTAAAAGAAGCCGTAAAACGAAAAGACGTAGAATCTAGAACTCCAGTAGTTTTGCCTTATGATGTTTTGGTTCAGTTTTTAGTGTCTTTAGCCGTTGGAGAAGGATTTGACGAAACAAAAACCTTTGCTTTATTACAACAAACACATGCGTATTCACAATTATCTGTAGAAGATTTTAAATGGGCGATGTTGTTCATTACCAAAGGAGGAAATACGTTAAAAACCTACGAAGAGTTTCATAAAGTGGTCTTTGATGAAGAAAGTCAGTTATACAAAGTAACAAGTAGACGAATTAGTATGTTACATCGCATGAATGTTGGTGCCATTGTGAGTGATGCGATGTTAAAAGTTCGATTTATGAAAGGCGGTTTTGTTGGAATGATTGAAGAATATTTCATTTCAAAACTAAAAAACGGAACTCCGTTTGTACTAGCAGGTAGAGTTTTAGAGATTGTTCATATCAAAGAAATGACTGTTTTTGTGCGTAAAAGTTCATCTAAAAAAGCAATTACACCAAGTTGGAAAGGAGGGAGGCTACCACTAACTTCCTACCTAAGTCATTATTTACGATTAAAACTAAATGATGCTTTAGAACCTGGAATTCGAGAACGAGAATTAAAGTTTTTAAATCCTTTATTAACAGCACAAAATAGTAATTCTCATATTCCAAAATCAGATGAGTTTTTAGTGGAGAAGATTAAAACTCGAGAAGGATTTCATTTGTTTTTTTATCCGTTTGAAGGTAGATTAGTACATGAAATTATGGCGTCGTTAATTGCCTATAGAATCAGTAAAATAAAACCAATTACATTTACCATCGCCATGAACGATTATGGCTTTGATTTGTTAAGTGATCAAGAAATTCCTGTAGATGAATTGAATATCAAAGAAATTCTCTCCAAAGAAAACCTTATGCAAGATGCAATTGCTAGTGTAAATGCATCAGAAATGGCGAATCGAAAATTTAGAGATATTGCTGTAATTGCTGGGTTAGTGGTACAATCGCAACCCGGAAAAAGAAAGACGAATAAAAGTTTACAATCATCTTCTGGTTTGATATTTAGAGTTTTAGAAGATCACGAACCGAATAATTTGTTAGTACGACAGGCATATACCGAAGTATTTAACGAGCAATTGGAAGAAGCCAGATTACAAGAAGCTTTTCAGCGAATTGCGAAGAGTAAAATCATTTTAAAAGAGGCGAGTGGCTATACACCCTTGAGTTTCCCAATAAAAGTAGACAGTTTACGCGATACCATGAGTAATGAGAAGTTAATAGATCGTGTAAAAAGACTTCAAAATCAGCATTATAAGTTAATTCAATGAACATTTTAACAGAGGAAATTCAATTTGGTGGAACAAGTTTAACGCTAACAAATCAACGAGTAATCTATTGGAAATCAGAAGAAACGTTGGTTTTATCGGATGTTCATATTGGAAAAACGGCACATTTCAGACAACACGGAATTGCTATCTCAGATGGTATTTTACATAAAGATTTACAACGATTAACAGCGTTAATCCATCATTTTTTACCTAAAAAGTTAGTTGTAGTTGGTGATTTATTTCATGCAGAATATAACTCAAATATTACCGAATTTAAAGAATGGTTAACAGATTATATAGAATTAGATAAAATTTTAGTCAAAGGAAATCATGATAGAATTCATTCCATTGTTTCTGAGGAATTAAATTTTACGGTCGTACATAAATTAAAGATTCAGAATATCACATTTAAACATGACGTGGATCACGCAGACGAAAATGAATTTATAATTTCTGGACATATTCATCCTGGAGTTAAATTAAAAACCTGTGGGAAACAATATTTAAAATTACCGTGTTATTACGTGAACAGTACAGAATTAATTTTACCAGCGTTTAGTTTGTTCACAGGATTAAATACGAATTTTGATATTGAAAAGGGAAGCATTTACGCATTTGACGACGATATCATTTTTAAGGCAAAATAACACTGGAATAGTAGTTTTAAAACATTCTATTTAACATAATATAAATTATAGAACAACTTTTCTTGTTCATTCATAGATTTTGCTATTTAGAGTTTAAAATGACTAGATTTAAAAACTAATTAATTCCAAAGAATTTATTTTTTATAATATTTATTTTAAACTTCGAAATTTTGTCGGTGTTAATCCTGTTTTAGACTTAAATAGTTTATTAAAACTTTGCGGATATTCAAATCCAAAATCGTATGCGATTTCACTGATTGATTTATTTGTTCCTAATATTTTGGTCTTTGCACGTTCTATTAAAAAGTCGTTTATATGTTGTTTCGCGCTAATACCTGTTTCATTCTTCAACAAATCTCCCAAATAATTAGGTGACATATTCATTTTTTCCGCACAATAACTCACGGTAAGAACTCCAAGGTTTCTCTGTTTTTCTTGGTTGAAATAGTCCAAAATGATATTCTCAAATTTCGTAATTACATCTTTATTCAGATTGGCTCTTGTGTAAAACTGTCTATCGTAATAGCGTTTACAATATTTAAGTAATAAATCAATATTGGATATTATAAGTTCCTGACTATGCTTATCTATATTTTGATTATACTCCTGCTCTATTTTTTTTACCAATTCTGAAAGAGCAATTTTTTCATCATCAGAAACATGAAGGGCTTCATTCGATTCGTAGTTAAAAAAAGAATAACTACTAATAATTTTCCCCAATTCAGACTTGGTAATCAAATCTGGATGAAAAAGTAATGTCCAACCTGATGCGCCTTCATACTCTTTAGTATTTTCGATACTAATTGCTTGATTTGGTTTTAAAAAGGTCATCGTTCCTTCTTGAAAATCATAAGAATTTCTACCATATGATATTGACCCCGAAATACCAATTTTTAAACTAATTTGATAAAACCCAAAAGAATATGAATAATCTCCGTAATCGAAATTTGTCATTTCATCAGTTATAGGCAATATCGTTACCAATGGATGCTTTGGTTTCGCTAACTTAAAAAAATCATGAACCTCACTAATTGTTTCAATTCTTATTACATCTCTCATAATCATTTTACTTTTAAGGATTCTGTTCTCTGTTTTATAGCAAGATTAAGTCTTTCATAAGCTTTTTTGATGTCTTTACTACTCCAAAATAACACATAAAATCCAGAATATTTCTCTCTTATTGTAATTTTGGTTTCATTGCCTTCTGGTTTTAAAAGATACTTATGATTAAATCTGAGAACTAATGGAATACCTCCTGTTTGATTTAACTCTTTATTTTTTATCACTTTCTTTACCTTCGCTCCTATTTGAGTTTGCTTTGATTCAGTTTCAGTTACGTTATACTTAACCTTTTTGCCTTCTATAAGCTCACCTTCTAACAACTCCATTACAGAATTCCATTCGTTATAGCGATCTGTTTCTAACAAGGTACTCCAAACATCTTTGGGTTTAGCTTTAACTATTATGGAAGTCTCAACAGATTTACACCCTGTAAATACTACTATTAGCCCAATAAAATAAAGAAATCTCATCTTTCTAATTTAAACTTTCTACCCTTTTCTTTAGTGCTTCATTCAATCTAGTATATGCTCCTTGAACTGGTTTTGGATTCCAGTAATTTACCCAAATCCCATCATAATCTTCATGAATAGTTACCCTCGTTTTATCTCCTTCTTGTTCTAATATGTACATGTGATTAAAGGTTAGAATTAACGGAACTCCTCCACCTTGATGAAGTAATTCATTTTTAATTATTTTCTTCACTTGAGATGGAATTTCACTCTTATTATTCTCATCTTGAGAAAATTGATATGTAACCGTGTTACCTTCTTGAACCTCACCTTTCAAAACCAACAATGTTGGATTCCATTCTTTATAAGCTTCAGTATTTATCAATACAGACCATACCTTATCTGAATTCGCGTTAATCATAATTTCATGATGAACAGACTTTTTACCAGTTATATATAAAACTACTAGGACAATAATTATCAATAATAAGATAACTATTAATTTAGAATTAAACATTGTATACTTTATTTAAAATTAGACCACCATTTATTCTTTAATTTATCTGAAGTACTGCACAGTTCTCCCAAAGAAGGAAGCATATAATCTTGTCCGTCATCTTGTGCTGCAGTTACAAAATCTTCTGCGGGTTCTTTCCAAGTATGTTGATATGAAAGTGGAAAACCTCCCCAATGCACTGGAATAGCTTTTTTCACTTTAGCCTCTTTAGCTGCCTTTATCGCTTCTTCTGGGAATAGATGAATTAATTTCCAATCATTATTGTATTGTCCACATTCCATAAAACCTATATCAAAAGGTCCTAAAATCTCTCCTATTTCTTTAAAGTGATTTCCATAACCACCATCACCACTAAACCAAATGTTCTCATTTCTAGATTTTATCGCCCATCCACCCCATAATGTTTTAGATCCATCTCTTAATCCTCTTCCTGAAAAATGTCTTGTTGGTGTAAATGTGATGTTAATTTGGTTTAGCTTTTCAGTCATCCACCAATCAAACTCAGTAATCAATTTTTCATCAATTCCCCAAGCTACTAAATGTCTCTTAACACCTAATGCTACAAAAAATCGTTTTGTCTTACTCTTCAACTTTTGAATACTATCAAAATCTAAATGATCATAATGATCATGGGTCAACAGTACCAAATCAATCTCTGGAAAGTCGTCTATGATACTTAAAGTATTTTCAGAAAACCTTTTTGTAGCAATTGGAGCAATTGGTGTGGTATTATCTCCTAACATTGGATCAATTAGAATATTCATTTCTTGAATTCTAATTAACAATGCTGAATGTCCATACCAAATGAATTTTGCCTTATCAGAAGGAGATAAAAACTCTTCAATTTCAAACTTTTTCACCGGTAGAGGATTTTCAGGAATTCTACCTTTCTTATTTGATAATTGTTTATAAATTATTCTTGGTAAATCTAAAATATTCCCTCCTAGAGTAGTGTGTTCTAAGTTTTTAAAACTCCCGTCACGCCATTGTTCTGACTGTTCGTACTCTTTGATATGTTTTTGAGTTACTTTTCCTCCGAATTGTTTAAAAAAATTATTCATTAAAAATTTTACCTAAAATTTAATCTTGATTAAGAAGTTTATTTCGAACTCCAACTAATCAAACTTATTATACCATTCAATCATTTGCTCAGGGTTTTCTGAGAAATAAGTGTATCCTCTAAACCTTTCTGTAGTTCCTTCAATCCAATATAATTTTTTATCTGGTACATGTATTGCGTCATAAACAGCCTGAACATCTTCTTCTGCATACGTAAACTTATCTTTTCTGACTTGGGCTACAAAAGTTGGAACTCTAACAAACTTAGCATCTTCTATAGGTGAAGCATCATTAATTCTAAAACCATATAACTCACGATAGTACTTTTCAAATGCGTCGTATCCTTTTTTACCTAATCTCATATTTTTGCACATTTTTCGCACTAATGCATCTCCCGAAATAGGTTGTAATAACATCATTGATTTTACTCCAATAAATAATTCTGGTTTTTTACGCATCGCTACCAATGTAGAGTTTCCTCCTAAGCACATGCTATGAAGATGAATATCCATACCTTTTGTATCGGGTCTAGATTTTATATAATTTATAGAACCTATAACATCTTTATATTCAAAAAACTTAGGATTATACGCTCCGTTTTGACCTGGAGTACTCATTCCATGTCCTCTTAAATCATAAGCAAACACATTATAACCTGCTTCAACAAGAGCTTTATATTTTGGTAAAAAATTAACTTCAAAACCACCTGCTCCTTTCCAAGGTTTTATATGTCCTGCATATCCATATCTATTTCCTGGTGAAAAGTGATTACATATGACTAATTTATTAGACGTTTTCTTTGAAGGTATATACCATCCTTCCAGTGGTAAACCATCTTCAGATTGAAACGTTACATCCTCATATTGCATATCATATTCATCTGGTCTTCTTAGTACTGGAGACCTTTTAGATTGGCTAACTGCTGGTACAATTCTTTTCATTAAAAATTTCGATAACATAATTCTATATTTTTTTCTAATTGATTTTAAACCAAAGCATTTCTAATCCATATACTTATCAAACCAAGCACCTACTTTTTCAGGATTTTTAGTCAAGTAATCGTATCCAGCCGCTCTTTTCGTTCCAATATTGGTAATCCAAAACATTTCTTTTTCTACATTCAAATCATGATAAAATTCATCAATTGAGTCTTTAGCTAGAAACTCATCTTTCACATTTTGCATTATCAATGTAGGTACAGATATTTTAGGAACATCACTTTTAAAAGATTTAGCTGTCATATCAAAACCGACTCTTTTACTATTTTCTTTATTTACCCAATTATTCAAAAAACTTGGTAAGCCAAAAGACTTCATAAAATCTGAATATCTCATTGGCTGAATAGCAACCATTGCTTTTACATTGTATTGCTGCAATTCATTTTTTCCAAAAGCGTAAGTGGATGCTGCAGCTCCCATACAAATACTTAATAATCCTATTTGTGCAGTTTTATAGTCTGGATGATTTGCCACAAAATTTACTGCTGCAACAACATCTTGTGATTCATCAGGTCCCCATGAACACCAACCACTTTTATTGGCATCGCTTTCACCATGACTTCTAAAATCATACATTAAAACTGAATATCCTTTAGCTACTAAATATTTTACATGTTTTAGAAATGAAATATCTTTTTTCCACATCTTAATCATGCCTTTTCCTTTAGGAGTATATCCTGATCTTGAAGATTGTACTCCAAAATGAGATTGAACGATAATTTTATCTTTCACTCCTTTTATCAACCAACCTTTTAAGTTGATTCCATCCTTAGTTTTGAATTCTACATCTTCATATTCCAACTCATAATTAGCTGGATTATCAAAAAGTGGTGCAATTCCACCTTTAACAATCATGTTTGACAGAAACTTTGTAATCATAACTTTTAATTTAAAATTTAAACGATACTATTAATTAAAGGCTTTCTTAAAAGCGAAAACTAATTAATTAGTTTTCGCTAGGGTCACTTAGAATTACGAATTTTCCAAGATTAGGGGGAATGGATTATATTCATTACAAAGGTATTATGACTTTAAGAGCTTGACTAAACTCTTTTACTTAAACACTTAACCTTTTTACAGATATTACTTTTCGCAGATAATAATCTAATTTAGAACTGTACGCTTTTAACAGTTTTACTTAAACGTTTAAGTAAAATTTAAGTTAGACCAAGAAGACTTCTTAACCTCTTGCTAATAAAGGGATTGAATATAAAACCAAACTAACAAATATCAGCAACACTACTTGCGGATTTAATAATTTTTAAGCCTCTTATTTAATGTTTTAGTAAAAATCAGGTGTAGTTTTACAGAAAAGTATAATCGAAAATTAATTCTAATTTCACCATAAATTAACCAAAACATGAATATAAGAGGATCATTAATTTTATTACTACTTGCTTTTTCAAGTTTGAATTTGTTTTCGCAACAAATTTCTGTAAAAGGTACAGTTGTGGATAATACAAATACTCCGCTACCTGGAGTAAATGTTATTGTAAAAGGAACAACAAAAGGAACAAACACAGACTTTGATGGAAACTACACATTATCTAATGTAGAAGGTACTGAAACTTTAATTTTTACATCAATTGGGTTTGTATCAAAAGAAGTTTCTATCAATGGAAAAACAACTATTAATGTTACACTGGAAGAAGATTCTGCATTATTAGATGAAATTGTTGTAACTGGTTTAGGACAATCTCAAAACAAAAAGACAGTTTCGACAGCTGTAAGTACAATTTCTTCTAAAAAAATTGGAGAATTACCTGTTTCAAGACCTGAAGCGGTTCTACAGGGTACAACACCAGGTATTACAGTTGTACAAAACTCTGGTGCGCCTGGAGCTCCTTTAACGATTAGATTAAGAGGTGCTGCTACGCCAGGAAGTTCGCAACCATTATACTTAGTTGATGGAATCCAAGTTCCGGATATTGCGTTCGTAAATCCATCAGACATTAAAAACATTACAACTCTAAAAGATGGAGCTTCTGCTGCAGTTTATGGAGCTAGAGGTGGTAATGGTGTAGTTCTTATTACAACGAAAAAAGGTCGTCAAAATGGAAATTTACAAGTGTCTATAGACGGATACACCGGTTTTCAAAATAGATTGAACACTCCGAATTTGATGAATAGAGATCAATATGTACAATATTATAATGAGTACCAAACTTCTGTTGGTGGGCAAACAATTGCTCAAAGTGATATTGCCAGATTACCTAACACAAATTGGTATGATGTATTATTCGACGATGATCCTATGAAGAGTTTTATCAATGCTTCTGTATCTGGTGGTACTGAAAAATCTTCTTACTACTTCTCTGGAAGTATTTTCGATCAAGAAGGTTTAGTTGGTGGAAAAGCTGATAAATCAGGTTTTGATAGAAAAACAATCAATTTCAACTTCAATACTGAACTTAAGAAAAACCTTAAACTTAGATTAGGTGCTAACTTAATTCGAGTTAAGCAAAGAAGACTTCCGGGTGAAAATGACGATAGTGTTGGTGGAGGAAATCCATTTAATCAATTAGCAGTTTTATTACCTATTTTCCCTGTGTTAGATGCAGATGGAAATTATTATGACGTAAGTGCTCAAAACGGACCTAATTCAGTAAATGGTGTTGCAATCCCGGGTGTAAATGGACCTTTCAACCCATTATTAGCTTTAGATTTTTCAACTATTGAAGATAGATCAAACAACTTGTTTTTAAACGGAGGTGTAGAATGGAATGTTCTTGAAGATTTAACTGTTGACTTAAATTATGGTTATTACGAAAATTTAACAACAAATAAGTCTTTTCAAGAGGCGTACGACTTTAGAAATGGTACAGTTCCTAATGGTATTGCTTCTTTAGGAAACACAGGAAATAATCAATTAGATGAATCTTATTTTGATAATCGTTTTAATCAATTTGATGCAACTATTAAATACAACTTTAATAAGTTAATTCCTGAAGATCATGACTTAGAATTACTAGTCGGAACTACTGCTTTAGAGGAAAGTAATACATTCTCTGCAAGACGAGCTCAGGGATTATCTAAAAACACATTTGACGATGCCAATTTCGCCTTAGTTGGAGATCAAAGTACTATTATTTCACCGGTTCAAGGTTCAGACAGAGAAGGTTCTTTATTATCTTACTATACTAGAGCAACTTATAATTATAAACAAAAATATTTATTCACGGCATCTTTAAGAGCAGATCAATCTTCAAAATTTGGTCCTGGAAATAGAACTGGTTATTTCCCTGCCGTATCTGGAGGTTGGGTAATTTCAGAAGAAGATTTCTTTAATCAAGATAGCTTTGTAAACCTTTTAAAACTTAGAGCAAGTTGGGGTATAAATGGAGCAGATAATATTTTTGATGATCAATATCGTTTAGTATTTAATAATACTTCTAATGCTATAATTGGAGGAAGCAGTGTAACTGGATTTACACAAGCGTTTTTACCAAATATAGATGTAAAATGGGAGGAAGTTGCACAAACCAATTTCGGTTTAGACATTAATGCTCTTGATAATAAATTAGGAATCACATTTGATTACTATAACAAAACCACAACAGATGTTCTTTTACCAGTTGGTGTTCCTTCTTATGTAGGATTACCTACAGCTTTCCAAAATATTGGTGAAGTAGTGAATGAAGGATTCGAATTCCTAATTTCATACAAACAAGATTATGATAGTGGATTTAGTTGGAATGCTAATTTCAATATTGCTAAAAATGACAATGAAGTTACTGATTTGGCTGGTGTTAATCCTTTAAGAGATGGAGAAACATTAAACTTTAACGATCCAATTAGTATTACCGTTGAAGGTCAACCTATCGCAAGTTTCTACGGTTATAAAGTAAAAGAAATCAATGCTAATGGTGAGTTAGTTTTTGATGACATGGTAGATGGTGTTGCAGGATTAAGTAACGATGACAGAACCATTATAGGTAATGCTTTTCCTGATTTTACTTATGGTTTCAATTTCGGAATGAATTATAAAGGGTTTGATTTTGGCGGTTTCTTATATGGATCAGAAGGAAACGATATTTATGATGCAACTACTAGAACAGATTTTTCTTTATCAAACAGGCCTGCATCTTACTTAACTAATGGAGTTCAAAATTTACTTGGGAATACAGCAGGTAGTAATTTGAGAGATGTATCTGACTTTTATGTTAAGGATGGATCATTCTTAAAATTAAGAACAATTACTTTAGGATATAGCTTACCTCAAAGTGCAATCAAATCTTTTGGATTATCTAGTGCGAGATTATATGTAACTGGAGAAAACTTATTCGTAATAACAGATTACGAAGGTGCTGATCCTGAAATTGGACAGGCAAATGTTACTTCGCCTTTAGATATTGGTATTGATAGAGGGTTTTTCCCTTCTGCAAAAGCTTTCATCTTCGGATTTCAATTCAAATTTTAAACCAAACACTTGCTAATCATGAAAATTAAATTTAAAAATATTACAACAACACTTTTATTAAGTGCTATAACATTTACAGGATTAACATCTTGTGATCCAGATGACTTCTTAGATAAAGGATCAAATACAATATTATCATCAGAAGATATTGCCAAGGATGTAGATAGATTAGTAATTGGTGCATATGACGTTTTACAATGGCAAAACTTAGGTGTTAATGAGTCTTTTAAAAAGCATATATATCCTATTATGTGGCAAGGTATCCGTGCGGATGATATGATTTCGCAATGGAACAATTTCTGGGGGGCTGGTTTACTTTTAGATGATTTCAATCTAATCCAACCTAATAACTCTAATATTGAAGCATTGTGGAGTAAGTGGTTTGCTGGAGTTTCTAGAGCAAATACGGCAATTACAGAATTAGAAAAATCAGATATTGATAATAAAGCTAGATTAATTGCAGAAGCTAAATTTATTCGTGCATTTTGTTATTTTGAATTGGTAAGATCATTTGGTGGAGTTCCTTTATATACAGAAAATCCAACAGCAGGAGAATCGGTTACAATTTCTAGAGCTACAGCAGATGCCGTTTATACTCAAGTTGAAAATGATTTAAGAGATGCAATTGCTGATCTACAACCTAGAGGAGGAACTGAAAACGGAAGAGCTTCAAGAGGCGCTGCACAAGCATTACTTGCCAAAGTTCATTTAGCTCAAGGAGAATATACAGACGTATTAACGTATACAAATGCAATTATTGCTTCAGGTGAATATCAGTTAGAGACTAACTATGCTGATAATTGGGACTATTCGAATGAATTTGGTATTGAGTCTGTCTTTGAAGTTGATTATCGTTCAGATTTAACAACGGATTATTTTGAAGCTCTTGGAGGAAGAGCTGAAGGGAATTCTGCATACCAAGTTTTTGGATATATTTTTAATGGTTCAAATGGTGGATTCGGAAATGGAGTTCCAAGACCAGAATTAATAAGTTTATACGATAATACTGACACAAGAAAAGACGCAACTTTTATTACTCCAGAATCTATTTTAGAAAACGGACCGCAAAGCTGTGGTTGTTTAATCTTCAATGCTGATGGTACTGTAGATTTTAGCAACGAAGCTAATTGGTTACCAAACTCTACTGATACATATAACTACTTCTGGTTAGTTAATAATACTTCTTGGGTGACTAGAGCAAGTAGCAGAAAATATACAATTCCACAGGCTATTGCTCCTACGCTACCAACTGTGAGTCAAACTGATGCAAATGAAAAAGTAATTCGTTATGCTGAAGTTTTATTAATGCATGCCGAAGCTAGTTTATTTGGTTCTGGTGCTTCACCTTCTGGTCAAATGGCATTCGACATGATTAGAAATAGAGCTTATGGTGGAATGGCTCCTTCTCTTCCATTAACTTTAGAAAACTTAAAATTAGAAAGAAGAAAAGAACTTGCAACAGAAGGTTGGAATAGATTCTCTGACCTTGTAAGATGGGGAGATGCAGCAACAGCTTTAGCTTTTAAAAACTTCTCAGCAGGTAGAGATGAATTGTTACCTATTCCACAATCTGAAATTGATATTGTAGGAACTGAAGTTTTACCACAAAACCCTGGATACTAAAAACCAAACATTCCATTAAACTTATTTAGAGCTGTAATCGGAATGGATGCAGCTCTAAATTTTTAACCACGCTTGTATGAACTATTATATAGGATATGACATAGGTAGCTCTTCCGTAAAAGTAGCTATTGTAGATGCATTATCTGGAAAAAATATTATCACTCTCCATGAACCGGACGGTGAAATGGAAATTTTATCCTTTCAAAAAAATTGGGCTGAACAAAATCCAGAAGATTGGTGGAAACATATTTGTAATGCTACTAAAAGAGCAATTGTAGAGGCTAATATTGATGCTTCTAAAATTAGTGCAATAGGAATTTCTTATCAAATGCATGGATTAGTTATAGTGGATAAAAACCATAAACCTATACGAAATTCAATTATTTGGTGTGATAGTAGAGCTGTTGAAATTGGTAATACTGCATATAACGAAATTGGTCATGATAAATGTGCTAATTACTTATTGAATTCTCCAGGAAATTTTACGGCATCAAAACTAAAATGGGTTAAAGAGAATGAACCTGAGAGTTATGAGAAAATCTATAAATTTATGTTACCTGGTGATTATATCGCATTAAAACTCACAGGAAACGTTACCACTACTAAAAATGGACTTTCCGAAGGGATCTTATGGGATTATCAAAAAAATCAAACTGCTGATTGGCTTCTAGATTATCTGGGAATTGATAAAGAGCTTACTCCTACTATCGTTGAAAATTTTAAAGATCAAGGTAAAGTAACAAAACAGGCTTCTTTAGAAACAGGATTACCTGAAGGTATTCCTATAACATATAGAGCTGGAGATCAACCAAACAATGCACTTTCTTTGAATATTTTCAATCATGGAGAAGTTGCTGCAACTGGCGGAACTTCTGGTGTTATTTATGCGGTTTCAAATGAGCAAAATTCTTCAGAAACAACAAGAATTAATCATTTTGCTCATGTCAATTATTCAAAACAAACAAAAAATATTGGTAAGCTGTTATGTATAAATGGTGCGGGAATTCAATACAGGTGGTTACGTAATCATAGCGTTGAAAATTCATATGAAAATATGAACCGCAAAGCTTCTAAAATTCCTATTGGTTCAGATGGTGTTAACCTTATTCCATTTGGTAATGGAGCCGAAAGAATTTTCAATAATAAAACTATTGGAACTCATATTACCAATTTGAACCTAAACAAACATAGTCACGGACACTTATATAGAGCTGCTTTAGAAGGAATTGCATTTTCTTTTGTATATGGTATGGAAATTTTAAAGAATGATAATGCAGAAATTAATGTGATTCGTGCAGGAAATGATAATCTATTTCGATCAGAAATTTTCGCAAATACAGTAGCAACATTAATCGGTCAGGAAATTGAAATTTATAATACAACTGGTGCTATTGGAGCTGCAAGAGCCGCAGGATTAGTAGATGGAGATTTTGAGAGATTTGGTAGTAGCATTACTAAAAATGATCATGTAATGACATTCATGCCATTAAAAAATAATGATCCGTATAAAGAAGCATATAAAAACTGGAAAGATAGTTTAGAAATAATATTAAAAAGTAAATAAAGACAAATGTTAATACAACAAAACACAACATATTTCAAAGGGATTGATACTATTCAATATGAAGGAAAAGATTCAGATAATCCATTAGCTTTTAAATGGTATAATCCTGATAGAATTGTAGCAGGAAAAACACTTAGAGAACATTTTAAGTTTGCAATTGCATATTGGCATACCTTCTGCGGACAAGGTTCTGATCCATTTGGACCAGGAACTCAAAATTTTGCTTGGGATGCATCATCCGACCCAATTACAGCTGCTAAACATAAGGCAGATGCGGCTTTTGAATTCATTAGTAAAATGGGGTTTGATTATTTCTGTTTTCATGATTATGACTTGGTTCAAGAAGGAGCAACTTTTGCAGAATCAGAGCAACGATTGCAATCCATTGTAGATTACATTAAAGAGAAAAAAGCTGAAACAGGAATTAAGCTGTTATGGGGAACTGCAAATTGTTTCTCTAATCCAAGATACATGAATGGAGCAGCTACAAATCCAGATTTTAATGTTTTAGCCAGAGCTGGTGGACAAGTAAAATTAGCATTAGATGCAACTATTGCCTTAGATGGTGAAAACTATGTATTCTGGGGTGGTCGTGAAGGTTACATGTCTTTATTAAATACTGACATGAAAAGAGAACTTGATCATATGGCTCAGTTCTTATCTGTGGCTAGAGATTATGCTCGTAAACAAGGATTTAAAGGAACTTTCTTCATTGAACCTAAACCTATGGAACCAATGAAACATCAATATGATTTTGACAGCGCAACGGCAATTGGGTTTTTAAAGGAATATGGTTTAGACCAAGATTTCAAAATTAACATTGAAGTAAATCACGCAACGTTAGCACAACACACATTTCAACACGAAATTGAAATTGCTGCTTCGGCGGGAATGCTAGGAAGTATTGATGCTAACAGAGGTGATTACCAAAATGGATGGGATACAGATCAGTTCCCGAATAATATATTAGAAGTAACCGAAGCTATGCTTGTATTCTTAAAAGCAGGAGGATTACAAGGTGGAGGAGTAAATTTTGACGCTAAAATCAGAAGAAACTCTACTGATTTAGAAGATGTATTCTTAGCTCATATTGGTGGAGCAGATACTTTTGCAAGAGCACTTATTACAGCAGATCATATTATTTCTTCGTCTGCTTACGATAGCTTACGCCAAAAAAGATATAGCTCTTTTGATTCTGGAAAAGGTAAAGATTTCGAATCTGGTAAATTAAGCTTGAAAGATTTATACGAAATCGCACATCAAAATGGAGAACTAAGTCCAATAAGTGGAAAGCAAGAATTATTTGAAAACATTTTAAATCAATATATATAATCATATTGTATGGGTAGTGTATTAGAAAGCTTAGATTGGGTAGTTCTGAGTATTTATTTTATCGCCTTAATAGCAGTTGCTATTTGGGTAATCCTGCAAAAAAATAAGAACACTGAAGATTATTTTCTAGCGGGTCGCAACGTAGGTTGGTTTGTTATTGGAGCCTCAATCTTCGCTTCTAATATTGGTTCTGAACATGTAGTAGGCCTTGCAGGTACTGGAGCAGAATCTGGAATGCCAATGGCACATTATGAACTTCATGCATGGATTGTTTTACTTCTTGGATGGTTATTCTTACCGTTTTATATGAGAAGTGGGGCATTTACAATGCCTGAGTTTTTAGAGAAGAGATTTGACGAAAAATCAAGATGGTTCTTATCTATCTTTTCATTATTAGGATATATTGTAACTAAAGTATCAGTTACCATTTACGCAGGTGGAATTGTTGTTTCTGAATTACTTGGAATTCCGTTTTGGTATGGAGCGATAGGAATTGTAGTATTTACTGGAATTTACACCATAATTGGCGGAATGAAAGCTGTAATTTATACTGAAACATTACAAACTATAATTCTAATAGTTGGATCAATCATTGTCACTTACTTAGGTTTACAAGAAGTTGGAGGATGGAACGAACTAAAAGCAACTGTAGACTCTCAACATTTTAATATGTGGAGACCTATGAGTGACCCTGACTTTCCATGGACTGGATTATTATTTGGTGGAACTATTGTAGGAATTTGGTATTGGTGTACAGATCAATACATTGTGCAACGTACATTGGCAGCCAACAACATTAAAATAGGAAGACGAGGAGCAATTTTTGGAGCATATTTAAAAATACTTCCAATATTTATATTCTTAATCCCCGGTATTATAGCTTTTGCGCTCTCAAAAAAAGGTATTATTACTTATGATAAACCTGATGAAGTCTTCCCTACTCTAGTGAAAACCTTACTTCCAGTCGGATTAAAAGGCCTTGTTGCTGGAGGATTAATGGCGGCATTAATGAGTTCGCTTGCTTCTGTTTTCAACTCTTGTTCAACAATTTTTACGATTGATATTTATAAAAAGTTAAAACCACATCTTGAAGAAAAACGACTCTTAAAAATTGGGAGATTCGCAACGGCAATTGTTGTTATTCTTGGGATTATTTGGATTCCTATTATGGCCAAAATTGGAGGTGGTACGCTATATAAATATTTACAAAGTGTTCAATCATACATTGCACCACCAATTACTGCGGTATTCTTATTAGGAATATTGTGGAAACGAATAAATGCTAAAGCAGCAATTATAACATTATTATCAGGTCTAGTTGTTGCAGCATTAAGAATTGCTGCAGAAATTAATATTGAAAATTTAACTGGAATAGCTTATTCTTTTGCTGCCATTAATTTTGCTCATATGGCAATATTCATGTTCATTTTTTCAATTATACTTTGTATTTCTGTCAGCCTAATCACTACAGCGCCAAACTATGAAGCAATAAAAGGTTTAGCATTTGGAACCCTAACAAAAGAACAATCTAATCAAACCAAAAACAGTTTTGATAAAATCGATATTATTTTATCAATTCTCTTAATAGTAATAATTGTAATCATACTAACTTATTTTACTGGATAAAAATGAAATTTTTTATTGACACAGCTAACTTAACTCAAATCAAGGAAGCTCAAACTCTTGGAATCCTAGATGGAGTTACCACAAACCCTTCTTTAATGGCTAAAGAAAGAATAACAGGAACAGAAAACATTAAAAATCACTATAAAGCTATTTGTGATATTATTGAAGGTGATGTTTCTGCAGAAGTAATCGGAACAACTTATGAAGAAATGATTAAAGAAGGAGAAGAATTGGCCGCATTACATCCACAGATTGTCGTAAAACTTCCTATGATTAAAGATGGTGTAAAAGCTTGTAAATATTTTTCCGATAACGGAATCAGAACTAACATTACGCTCGTTTTTTCAGCTGGTCAAGCTTTATTAGCAGCAAAAGCTGGAGCTACTTACGTTTCTCCATTTATTGGAAGATTAGATGATATTTCAACCGATGGATTACACCTAATCTCAGAAATTCGAAAGGTTTATGATAATTACAATTTTCAAACTGAAATTCTAGCAGCATCTGTGCGCCATACAATGCACATTAACAATTGTGCTAAAATTGGTGCAGATGTAATGACAGGACCGTTAAGTGCAATTGAAGGATTATTAAAACACCCTTTAACAGACATTGGTTTAGAAAAGTTTTTAGCTGATTACAAAAAAGGAAACTAAAATGGAAGTAAAAAAACTGGAAGAAATCGTTTTTCAAACACGAAGAGACATTGTGAGAATGGTACATAAAGTAAGTTCTGGTCATCCTGGAGGATCATTAGGTTGTACAGAATTCTTTATAGCATTGTATCATGAAATTATGAATGTAAATACTGATTTTGATATGGACGGAATAAATGAAGATCTATTCTTCCTATCAAACGGACATATATCACCAGTATTTTATAGTGTCTTAGCAAGACGCGGATATTTCCCTGTAAAAGAATTAAACACGTTTCGTTTATTAGATTCTCGTTTACAAGGACACCCAACTACACATGAAGGATTACCAGGGGTTAGAATTGCTTCTGGATCATTAGGACAAGGAATGTCGGTTGCACTTGGAGCAGCTCAAGCCAAAAAACTCAATAAAGACAATAGTTTAGTATTTAGTTTACATGGCGATGGAGAACTTCAAGAAGGACAAAATTGGGAAGCAATTATGTATGCTTCAGCGAAAAAGGTTGATAATCTAATCGCAACTATTGATTATAACGGACAGCAAATTGACGGATCAACCGATCAAGTTCTTTCTCTTGGGAATTTAGATGAAAAATTCAAAGCATTTGGTTGGGAAGTTATCCATATCAAACAAGGTAATGACATATCCGAAGTTGTAAAAGGGTTACAAAAAGCCAAAGAACTTTCTGGTAACGGAAAACCTATTTGTGTATTACTTCATACCATAATGGGTAATGGAGTTGATTTTATGATGTATACTCACGCATGGCATGGAAAAGCTCCGAATGATGAACAATTAGAAAAAGCGTTATCTCAAAACCCTGAAACCTTAGGAGATTACTAATCAAAATGAAAAGCTAATATGAAAGAATATACTTACACTGAAAAAAAAGATACACGTAGTGGTTTTGGAGACGGTTTAACCGAATTAGGAAGAAAAAATCCTGATGTAGTTGCTTTATGTGCTGATTTAGTAGGGTCACTTAAAATGCAAGATTTTATTGATGAGAATCCTGAACGTTTTTTCCAAGTTGGTATAGCCGAAGCAAATATGATGGGAATCGCGGCCGGATTAACTATTGGAGGTAAAATTCCATTTACAGGTACATTTGCTAATTTCTCTACTGGACGTGTATATGATCAAATTCGACAATCAATTGCATATTCTCACAAAAATGTAAAAATCTGTGCTTCACATGCAGGCTTAACATTGGGTGAAGATGGAGCTACACATCAAATATTAGAAGATATTGGGTTAATGAAAATGCTTCCTGGAATGGTAGTTATTAATCCTTGTGATTATAATCAAACGAAAGCAGCAACAATTGCTATTGCTGATTATAAAGGTCCTGTATATTTACGTTTTGGTCGACCAAAAATACCCGTATTTACTCCAGAAAATCAAACTTTTGAAATAGGTAAAGCTATTCATTTTCAAGAAGGAAAAGATGTCACAATTGTAGCAACAGGACATATGGTTTGGGAAGCTTTAGAAGCTACAAAAGAACTAACTAGTCAAGGAATTAGTGTAGAAGTCATAAATATACATACCATAAAGCCTTTAGATGAAAATGCAATTTTAAAATCTATAGAAAAAACAGGATGTATTGTAACAGCTGAAGAACATAATATTTACGGAGGCTTAGGAGAAAGTGTAGCACGATTATTAAGTACTAACACTCCTACTCCACAAGAATTTGTGGGTACAAATGATACATTCGGAGAATCTGGAACACCAGAACAGTTAATGGTAAAATACAGAATTGATAAAACGGCTATTGTAAATGCCGCTAAGAAAGTAATCAGACGAAAGAAATCTAATTAAAACATTATGAACTACATCAAAAAAATAGCTTCAAAATTTTGGGAAGATGGGTATGTTATTCTTGAAAGTTTTTTCGATAGAGAATTGATGGATAATTATAACTCCAAAATATTAGATCATTATGGTGTAAACCCTAATTGGGAGCATAACAATGAATTTATCTCAAAATCTGCTGTTGAAGTTATTCCTTGGTTTCCTTATCGAGAAGGCAAACCGTATTTTGATGAGATAGATAAACATAAAGTTTTTAATGACATCACTAAAGAGATACTTCAAGACAATTGGGAAAACTTGTATTGCATGATGATGTTCTCAAAAGCTGGTAGTAAAGGGCAAGCTTGGCATCAGGATTGTCCTCCAGAAAACCCTTTAAAGTATAACCTAAACAGATTGGTTTATACTCATGATATAACAGATGAAACTGGCGGGGAAATTGTAATTATGCCAGAAGCTCATAAAGCAGGAATCTTGCCTGTTGGAAAACCTCATGAAGATATTGAAGGTCAAATAGTATATAAGCCTAAAAAAGGAACTGTAATATTCCTACACGGTCATTGTTTTCATAGAGTGATGCCTGTTAAAAAAGATAGAATTTCATCTAATTTTAGAGCTGTGCCTCAAGGAACACCAGAAAATATCACCGACATCTGTGTATATAGAAATATGCGCTATAAATTTTCAACAGAAGAAGTAATTGAAGAACGAATCTAATTATGGAAAAACGAATCCTACTAGTATTAATAACACTCATAATTCTTTCGTGTAATACTAACAAAACAAATACTAAGGACTTACCACAAAAAGTATCCATAAAAAAAGTAAACGGAAATCATAACTTTTATATCAATGACTCTATATTTAAAATAAAAGGTGTTGGATTCAATTATGAATACCGAGCCGATTTTGAAAACCTAAAAAAAACTGGAGCAAATGCCATAAGAACTTGGACCACAAAGTATGCTGATACTATTTTATCCGCTTCTAAAAAATTTGATTTTAAAGTAGCCTTAGGTATTCATATTGGAAAAGAACTTTGGGGTTTTGATTATAATGATTCTATTGCTATTAAAAAACAGTACGACCGAGTAACTAAAATCATAGAGAAATATAAAAATCATCCTAACTTATTATGTTGGGTTGTAGGTAACGAGTTAAATCTTTTATTTGATGAGAATGGAGGTCTAAAAGATGTTAACCCAAAAGTTTATGAAGCAATTAGCGATATTGTTGATTACATTCATAAAAACGATCCTAATCATCCCGTTACAATTACGTTTGCTGGTGTTATCCCAACACAATTAAAAGTAGCAATGGAAAAAATTCCACAACTAGATTTAGTTTCTGTTCAAGTTTATGCAGGATTAGAAACGGTTGAAAATGAAATGAAAGCAACGGGAATAACAAAACCTTATATGATTACAGAATTTGGGCCTAAAGGTTTTTGGGAAATGCCAAAAACAGAATGGAATCGTGAAATTGAAGAAGCAAGCGGACCTAAAGTTGATGGTATATCTAATAGAATAAAAAAAGGTTTATTAGAAAATAATTCTGGAAATTGTTTAGGTGGTTTTGCCTTTGTATGGGGACAAAAACATGAAAGAACTCCAACTTGGTATGGAATGCATCATGAAGATGGAAAACAAACAGCATATATTGATATGATCACTAAACTTTGGACAGGTAAATATCCAGATAATAGAGCTCCAAGAGTGGATAGTTTACTTTTAGATGGGAAAATAGCGACTGCCAATATTAAATTAAAACCAAATCAAACATATACAGCAAATGTATTTGCTTCAGATCCAAATGCTGATAAATTGATTTATAAATGGGAAATTGCTGAAGAAGTAGATATTAGAAGTCAAGGTGGTGAAAAAGAACAAAAACCAAATCGTATTCCGGTTAAAGTAATTGAAGAAAAAAATGGACAATTCACTTTTACAGCACCAGAAAATCAAGGTGAATATCGAATTTTAGTTTATGTTTACGATAATAAAAATAAGGCCGGAAATACAAATATTCCATTTTTAATTAAAGAGTAGCAAAATGAAAGCATCGACCATTAAATGGGGAGTTATTGGACTTGGTAATATTGCCCATCAATTTGCCCGAGATTTGGCGCTTATTAAAGAAGCAGAACTTTATGCTGTTGCGTCAAGATCAATAAATAAAGCTAAAGATTTTGGTGCAAAATATAAAGCAAAAAAGATGTATGGTAGCTATCAAGAATTAATGAAAGATCCGGAAATTGATATTATCTACATTGCCACTCCACATGATTCGCATAAAAATCTAACAATTGAAGCTTTAGAATCTGGTAAGCACGTTTTATGTGAAAAACCTATTGCCATTAACTATGAGCAAACAAAAGCAATGATAGATGCTTCAAAAAAGCAGAACAAGTTTTTAATGGAAGCATTTTGGACACGTTTTAATCCATCAATTCAGCAAATCTTATATAAAATTAACCAAGGAGATTTAGGAGATATTAAGTATGTAAATGCAGATTTTGCTTTTAGAGTGGAGAATCCAACTGGAAGAATGACGGATATTACAAATGCTGGTGGTTCACTATTAGATATGGGTGTCTATCCATTAATGTTGTCTTACATTGTTTTAGGTAAACCAAAAAAAGTTTTAGCGACCTCTAATTTTTTTGAATCCGGATCAGATAAACAAACGGCTATGATTTTACAATATGAAAATGCTCAAGCTATATTACATAGTAGTTTTGTATCTCCTTCAAATATGTCTGCCACAATTAGCGGAACAGAAGGACGATTAAATATTCATTCTATTTGGCATGAAACACAAGGCTTTTCAATTTTAAAAAACGGACACAAAATAGATTACCACTATCCTACTTTAGGAAAAGGATTTACTTATGAAATTGAAGAATGTCATCGTTGCATTCAAAATAATCAAATTGAAAGTGAACTTTGGACACATCAAAATAGCTTAGATGTTATTGAAATTGCAGATGAAGTTAGGAAACAATCTGGTTTAAAATTCCCTAATGAATTATAATTTATTGAACTTTACAATATGAAAAAATCATTATTTGTGGCATTTGTAGTTTCCCTTGGAGGATTCTTATTTGGCTTTGATGCTGGTATTATTTCTGGAGTTATGACCTATGCTGGTCCAGAATTTAATTTAGACGATCTTCAAACAGGTTGGGTAGTAAGTTCTCCTTCTTTTGCAGCAATGTTCTCCATGTTACTTGCGGGAGGAATTAGCGATAAAATAGGTAGAAAGAAAATTTTAATTCTAGTCGCATTTCTATATGCTCTATCTGCAATATTATCGGCTTACGCAATATCTTATGAAATGTTATACATCGCTCGAATGATTGGAGGTGTTGCATTTGGAGCTGCTTTAATTCTTGCTCCAACTTATATTGCTGAAATATCAACGGCAGAAAGTAGAGGAAAATTAGTATCAATTCAACAATTAAATATTGTTCT
Organism: Tenacibaculum sp.; assembly: GCA_022448525.1. Lineage (GTDB taxonomy): Bacteria > Bacteroidota > Bacteroidia > Flavobacteriales > Flavobacteriaceae > Polaribacter. Next base: position 448,378 of record JAKVCX010000004.1, on the reverse strand, counting down.
AGGATTTTTCGCAGCTTTTTTAAGTAATTATTATTTCAATCAAATATTCTCTTCTGGTGAAAGTAATTTCTTAACTGAAGCAAATGTGTGGCGTTGGATGTTAGGTGTAGAATTATTACCTGCAATTCTATATTTCATTCTTTTGTTTTTTGTCCCAAAAAGTCCGAGGTGGCTATTTGTACAAAATCGAAATGAAGAAGCCAAAGAGGTTTTAATTAGTATATATGGTGAAGTTAAAGCTAAAGAACAAACCAGTACAATTCTTAATAGCTTAGCTGGTATTGAAATTTTGAGTGATGAAGAAAACGTAAATCTTAAAGATTTGTTTAAACCAGCCATGAAGTTGGTAATCACAGTGGGAATTATCATTGGAATTTTACAACAAATTACAGGTATAAATGCCATTTACTTTTATGCTACATCCATTTTTAAACAAACTGGAATTGGTACAGATGCTGCATTTTCTTCTGGAGTATTATTAAGTACGACTACTGTTGTATTTACAGTAATTTCTATGTTTTTAATTGATAAAATGGGAAGAAGACCTTTACTATTAATTGGAATTGTGGGAATTGCTATAAGCTTATTATTGTGTTCTTATGAATTTTATAATGCTACCTACGAATTAACTTCTGAAAAAATAAGTCAACTGAATTTTGAAGGAAAAGAGAAATTGAATGTATTGGTAGGAACCCAATTTGATAGTGATGTTCATTTTAAAAAGGAAATGAAAACTATTCTAGGTCAGCAAGTATATGCAAAAAATGATGGAGCAATTCTTGAAGCCGCAATTTCTATGAATGCTACTTTAGTATTAATCGGAATTTTAGGATTTATAGCATGTTTTGCTTTTTCTTTAGGTCCGGTAATGTGGGTTATGTTGTCAGAACTATTTCCCAATAGATATAGAGGATTAGCAATTGGTTTTATTGGCTTTATTAATGGTTTTGTTAGTTGGTTAGTGCAACAAGTTTTCCCTTGGGAATTATCAACATTAGGAAACTCAATGAGCTTTTTCATATTTGGAATCATAGCATTAGTTGGTTTCTTTATACTTCTTAAAATACTTCCAGAAACAAAAGGTAAATCATTAGAACAAATAGAAAAAGACCTAGTAAAAGCGTAAATGAATACAATACAAAATCCCATATTAAAAGGTTTTAATCCTGATCCTTCGATTTGTAGAGTTGGAGATGATTATTATATAGCAACATCAACATTTGAATGGTTCCCTGGTGTACAAATACATCATTCAAAAGATTTAAAAAACTGGAAAGTAATTGCACAACCCTTAAATAAAACATCTCAGCTTGATATGAAAGGAGTTCCTGATTCATGTGGAGTTTGGGCACCTTGCTTAAGTTATAAAGACGGTCTTTTTTATTTAGTTTATACTAATGTGAAATCTTTTGATGGTGTTTGGAAAGACACTCCTAATTATGTCGTTACTGCAAAGGAAGTAACCGATGACTGGAGTGAACCTGTTTATTTAAATTCTTCAGGTTTTGATGGATCTTTTTTTCATGAAACTAATGGAAAAACCTGGTACACATCCATGCAAGTAGATCATAGAAAAGGTAAATTCTTCGGAGGAATTGAGCTTCAAGAATACAGCATAAAAGATCAACAACTAATTGGAGAATCATATTTTATTACAGAAGGAACTACTTTAGGAAAAACAGAAGGACCTCATATCTATCAAAAAAACGGATACTACTATTTACTTTTGGCAGAAGGTGGAACAGAATATGGACATGCTGCTACTATATTAAGATCAACAAAAGTTACGGGACCTTATGAAGAACATCCTCAAAATCCAATTTTAACTTGTGCTTCTGCCCCACTTCATCCTATTCAGAAGTCAGGTCATGCCTCTTTGGTAGAATCTCAAAACGGAACTTGGTATATTACTTTTTTAGTAGGTAGACCATTAACAAATCATGGAAACTGTCCTTTAGGAAGAGAAACTGCCATTGAAGAAATAGAATGGATTGATGATTGGCCTTATTTGAAATCTGGAAGTAGTTTACCCAGAATTGAAATTCCTGCACCATTTTCTGCTGAAAAATTAAATGGAACTCAGACTAAAAAATATGAATTCAATTCAAACAAATTAAGTATTGACTTTCAATCTTTAAGAATTCCGATGAATGAAAAATGGATTTCTTTAAAGGATAAACCTGGATATTTAAGATTAAAAGGAAAAGAATCGTTAACATCAACACACACCCAAGCACTAATTGCTCGACGATTACAGCATTTTAATGTAGAAGTTTCTACCAAGGTACATTTTGAACCTAAGAAATTTCAGCAATTAGCAGGACTTGTGGTTTATTATAATACTGGTCATTATCATTATTTGAATATTTCTACAAATGGTGAACACAAAACAATTTCTGTTTTAACCTGCGATAATTATAATATAATTGAGCAAGGAGAAATTGCAATTATCAAGGCAGAAACTCCAATTATTTTAAAAGCTTCAATTCATCATGAAAAGCTTCAATTTAGTTATAGTAGTGATGACATCGATTTTATTGACATAGGAAACATATTAGATATGAATATAGTATCAGACGATTATGTTAGAGATGGAAGCGAACGTTACAGACCTGCATTTACAGGTTGTTTTATAGGAATGTGCTGTCAAGATTTAGCTACAAGCTCATTACATGCCGATTTTGAATGGTTTAACTACAAAGAATTATAATTATGAAAATCAAAAACTTATCTATAGTACTTTTAGTATTGTTTACAATTAATTCTTGTAAACAAAAAAAAACGAATACTTCAAATATTGAAGAAAAAACAGCAGAGAAATCAACTCCAAAAAGAGCCAAATTTGAACCAAAAAATGGAGTATTATTATTTGCTGGTCAAGAACTTGAAGCTGTTGGAGGATTAGAAAAATACAATGATGGATATTTAGATCATTTCGATAAACCAGCTGGATGGACAACATATACAAACATTAATCCTGGAGAAAACTCATTTGGTAGAATTCAAGAAGGATTAGACGGTTTATGGGAAACACATGATTGGGGAGATAATGATTATAACGCTTCGCTTCAATTACAAGATTCTAGTTACACAAACATGGCATTAGCTATTGGTTTACAGTTTGTAAATCACGAAGAAAAAGTTGCAGATGGAACTCATGATAAGTACATTGAAAAACTAGGTGATTTCTTATTATCGTTAGGAAAACGTCCTGTTTTTCTTAGAATTGCATATGAATTCGATGGAGAACCATGGAATCATTATGACAAAGAAGCTACAAAAACGGCTTATAGAAGAATGGTAACAAAACTTCGTGAAAAAGGAGTTACCAATACGGCTTACGTTTGGCAATCAACAGGTTTTTTATCTCCAAATGATGGTGATTTAGAATCTTGGTATCCAGGAGATGAGTATGTTGATTGGTTAGGATTTTCATTTTTTAATAGATGGGCAGAACAAAAAATGATAGCTTTTGCTCGCAAAAAAGGAAAACCAGTTTTTATTGCGGAAGCTTCTCCGACTATCACTGATCCTAACTTTGATAAAAACACAGGAAACACAAAAGAAACTCAACTAAGTAACCCAGAACAAGCAGAAGAAGCTTGGAATAAATGGTTTATACCTTTCTTTAAGTGTATTGAAGATAATAAAGATGTTGTAAAAGCAGTTTCTTATATAAATTGTCATTGGGATTCTCATAGAATGTGGTTTGAAAACCCTACTTTTAAAAAAATTGATGCACGATTACAATTAAGTGATAGCATTAGTAAAAGATGGAAAGAAAACACATCAAAAGATTTATTTATTAAATCTTCTCCAAGCCTTTATGACGAATTATATGGAAATAACTAAAACTGAAATAAAAAGTATAACCTTACAGAATAAAGCTGGTTTAGAGCTTACTCTTTTGAATTATGGAGCAACGATTCAAAGTTTAAAAGTTCCAAATGCAAATGGAGCCAAAACAGATGTTGTTGTTGGACTTTTGAACGCAGAAGATTACACAAAAAACTCCTATAAAAAACATAATATATTTCTAGGTTCATCTGTCGGAAGATATGCAGGAAGAATATCTGGAGGAAAGTTTTCGATTGAAAATGAAATCTATAAAATTCCAGTCAAAAATGGACTTCATCTACATGGAGGAAATAAAGGATTTGATAAGAAATTATGGACTATTGAAACGTTTTCTGAAGATCATAGTTCAGTAACTTTTTCTTATGAAAGTAAACATTTAGAAGAAAGATATCCAGGACATTTAAAAGTTTCTGTAACCTATTCTCTAGAAGACACGAATTTAGATATCACCTACAAAGCAACGACAGATAAGACAACGGTGGTGAATTTAACCAATCATGCATATTTCAATTTAGATGGTTGTGGAAGTATCTTAAAACATCAGTTACAAATTAACAATACACATCACTTAGATGTAGATGGGAATTTACATCCTTCTGGAAAGTTGTTATCTTCGGATAAAACTAGATTTGATTTCAAGAAAGAATCAATTATTAACAGAGAGGATTTTAAAGGTTTTGACGATACATTTGTACTTGGTAAAGATAAAATAGCTGCATCACTATCATCTAAAGAATCAGGTATTAAAATGGTAGTTATCACAAATCAACCAGCTTTAGTAATTTACACAAAAGATAAATTCCCTGCTGTTCCTATTTCGGCAGACTATACAGATTATCCAGCGATTTGTTTTGAAGCACAGAATTTCCCTGATGCTCCTAATAACAAAAACTTCCCTTCTAGTATTTTACAACCAGATGAAGTTTATGAAAACAAAACGCGGTTTTCTTTTAGCTTAGTTTCTTAGTAGTTTGACGCTGTATTAAGCTTGTTTTAATGACTTTAGTTGTGTACACTTTTTCTTTTTGAAACTGATCTCCCTGTAATCTATTCAATAGATAAGTCATGGATTGTTCTCCCATAAAAACACCATGTTGACTAACTGTTGTGATTTTTGGAGTAGTATATTTTGTGATAATACCATTAGTAAATGCAATGATCGAAATGTCTTCTGGTATTTTATAACCTAACCTCTTAATTGTATCCAGAGCAATTGCCGCTGATGTTTCTTCTAAACATAGAATTGCATCAACTTTTCTACTTCCTAATGTTAAGGTAAGTAACGTTTCCGTTTCATCAACATCATGCTCTTTCACTTCAATAATCAAATTCTTATTTATTGCAATATGGTTATTCTCTAAAGCTTCTTTATATCCTTGAATTCTGTATTCACCTACACTTGTTTCACTAATAAAAGATAGTAATGCAATATTGCTACATCCCGTTTTTACAAAATACTCGGTGGCATTATACGCTCCCTGAAAATCATCTACAATAACTTTATCACATTCAACATCATCAGTAACTCTATCAAACATGGTTAACTTCACACCAGTATTCATGGCTTTTAAAAAGTGTTTGTAATCCTTTTTTATTTGTGTCTCTTTAGCCACAGAAATAATTATTCCATCTACTTCTCCATTAACCATCATATCAATAGCAATCTTTTCTTTATCTAAAGAATCATTGGAAATACATGTAATTAAATTATATCCATGTTCACTAGCAACTTTTTCAATACCTGCAAAAACCTTCGCAAAAAACAAGTTTAAAATACTGGGAATAACAACACCTATGGTTTTGGTTTGTTTCCCTCTAAGTTTAAGTGCATTCTGATTGGGTACATAATTATTCTCTAAAGCAAAGGCTAATATTTTTTTCTTTAAATTTGAACTGATATCGTGTTTATCCTGAATTGCCTTAGAAACAGTTGCAATAGAAACATTAAACTCTTTTGCTATATCTTTTAATGTTAATCTTTTACCCATTAAAACTTGCTTGTGATTAATTTAATGAAATATACAAAAGCTTGTTAGTTTGAAATATAATAAACGTTTTTTTTTACTTCTTCTTAGGTTTCTTCTTCATGGACACTTTAAAATCATCAACAGTTCCATGTAATTTTAAGTTTAAGTATCTTACTTTTTTATTAGGATCAACCTCTATAATTTCATCCTCTCCTTCCTTAGTTCCACTATTTTTTTTATTCTTGAATAATTTATACCAAACTGCTTTTCTAACGGTTTTCCAAGGAATTCTTAAGTAATATTCAATATTATTATTCAAATCTTGTGTACCAGATAATTCCATATGTCCTAATGTGGATTCAATCGTCATATTAGGAATAGTTATGCGTCCGTTGTTTATATCAATATGATTTTGAATCGTATCAAACTTGATATTGTTCAAGTTTTTATCGCCCATATAACTAGACAACAATTTCATAGGTTCATAATTCTGTAATTTTCCATTAAAAACTTTTACATCCATGTGAACTTCAGATTGATCTAAATCTGGAACTAAATCAGGATAGATTCTAATTTTTCCAGTTATGTTGGAAGAAACATGTCCTTTTAAATTATCCGAAACCAAATGATCTTGTCCAAAATTTTCAAACTTAAATAAGAACTTATCCAAATCTATTTTAGTGGTTTTTATATTCGGTTTCAGGTAAATTTTCTTTGGATTACTACCGTTAAAATACCCCGACATATTAAAATTACCTCCAGCTGCATTCATGTGCAAAGTATCTACATAAATGTAATGATTTTGAGTAGTACGTAATTTTGCTTTTATGTCTTGTAAATGAATTCGTTGATACATAAAATAATCAACATCAACATCAAATTTCATATCCGTAAATGGTAGCTCATACAAATTAAAAGCATCTGCATGTGCAGGAACATCCGCAGTTTTTGATTTTACAGTTATGGTTGCCTTCTCTGTGGGTTTATCGGGAGGAAATAATTGGTCGTAATCAATATAATTTGCTTTGAAACTAAGATAATTGTCTCGTTTTTTAATCGCTTCGTCATCTCCTAAATAATAGTTCAAGCCGATATTAAAAGAAGTTCTTCCTATTTTACCAATAAAATCTTTCACTACAAGATGGTCATCTTCATAATGAAAATCACCTGTAAAGTATTCAAATCGTAATGGATGTACATGCATTTTGGTATTCAGCTTGTCTAATTCTAAATCTATAGAATGTAATGCTGATGCTTTATAATGCATACTAGAATTTACATGCAATTCCAGTTTTTCAAATTCTTCGTGTCTATATTCTTCAGGAACATAATTTTCACCTTGATACGAGAAAATGTCTTCCAAACGCAATAAGTCTGAAGTTAAGGTAATATCTAAATCCACATCACCATTCAATTCTTTTTGCATCCAAAAACCATAATTATGTACCAGTCCGTTAAAATGAAAATCAGAATCATCAATAAAACCTGTAAAATCTTTGATTTTAAGATCTTTATCATCGATTAATACATCTACATGAAAATCATGAAATTTATGCGGATAATGCTTTAGTTTCGCGTTAAGGCTGTCTACAAAGAACTCTCCTTTCGGTAAATATTTACTTTCGGTAAAAGCTTTTGCTGAGGATTTAAATGAAAATCCAGCAGTTACATCTTTAATTTGCTCATCTATGCCTGTTTTTATACTATCCGTAGCAGAAAATCGTGTAAGTTCAGCGATATCTAATAGGTTCGATTTAATATCTAAATGTGTAACGAGGAGTGTATCTGTATGATGCACAATAGCAGGAAGATCTGACAAATATCCAGTTATTGAAATATCAGAGTTACCTAAAAGCATATCAAATTGATTGATAGTCGCTTTTTTCCCTTTCATTTCTATATGTGCATTTAATTTTTTCAACGGTGCAGGAAGATCTTTAGAAGATAAACTGAGACTATCAATCTTTAACTCACTATAATACGCCTGATTCAACCTGCTGAGCGCTAGTTCTGGGTTATTAATATCCACAATATCATGAAAATTCATTTTTAAGGAAACATTCCCAGATGCAATATCTACGTCACTTAAATTTAAAAAATCGGCTATAAACTCAAGATTAAAATTTGTATTCAATCGCATATCTATCTCTGGCTCATCAAAATTATTGATTACAACATTTCCCAGAATTTTTCCTTTTCCAAGTTTGGCGGTCATATCTTCTAGTGAGAATGTTGTGGTGCGTGCACTTCGTTCCTTACCATTTGTAAAATGACCTTTAAAACCAATATTTTTAACGCGTTTTCCTTTATTGGTGTTTTCTAAAAACGCTTCACTTACACCGAAGTTTACATCAAAAAAAGGTACTTGTTGATTCAATGTAGGTCCTTGAACCACCGCGTTAAAATAAATTTTCCCAGCATTTTTATAACGTTCTAAAACCGGTATAAGATCCTCTGGTGCAAAGGCAATAAGCATATTAAAATTAGGCTTTGCTCCTTTTATGATCAAATCAAGATCAAAATCATTTTTTGTATCTACTTTTCCCTCTAACTCAAAATCGCCATGCTCCATAGTCACTCCAGAAGGTTCGATAGTCAGTAATCCAGTATCTTTATTCAAACTAACATCTGTATGAACATCAAAGTGTTTGTGTTTTACATAGGTAGTATCGCCGTTACTAATTAAATTCATTTCAAACTTCGTATCAATATGACCTGAAATAACTTCATTATCAATATTGAAACCACCATCAGCTTCATAAATAAATGTTTCTAAGTCTGTATTTTGACCTTCATCTTTTTTGTGGATATCTAGATTGTGTAATTTGACTTTTTTGAGTTTAAAATCTATCGGCTCTTCACTTTGTGATTCATCAAAGGATTTTAATGCATTTAAAAGATTTAGACTTTTATCTTCATGAATTACAATATCAAAGAAACCTTCTTCTACAATTAATGATTTTATGGTATAATTTCCTTCTAAAATATCCCATAAATTAAAACCTACGTAGATATCTTTAACATCCAGAATAACAGGTGAGTTATCACTTTTAGTTTCGTTTATTTTTAGATCATCTACTTTAAAAGAAATATTAGGAAAATTACTAAAGAGTGATAAATGCGTGTCACCAATATCAATAAAACCTTTGTGGGTTTTGTTAAGCTCAGCTATATGATCTTTAATAATACTATTTTGTTTAGTATTGATATATAATACGGTAACAATAAGAAATAGTATAGGTAAAAGTATTACGCAAGCAATAAATCGCAACCAGAATTTTCTTTTTTTAAAGGCTTCAAATTTCATAATACTTATGATTATTATAACAGTGTGTCAGCTTTTTGTTAAATGTTAAAACTAAAAATACTAACTAAAATTTTATCTGGCCATTTTTTTAACTTTTTCTAAATAATCTCATACTTTTTAATAAAAAAAAAAGTTCATCACTTAGTGATGAACTTTTACTAAATTATATCTGTAAACTCGATTAGATAACTCTAACGTTTACTGCATTTAATCCTTTTTTTCCTTCTTTTAATTCGAATTCAACGGTATCACCTTCACGAACTTCGTCAATTAATCCTGAAATGTGTACAAAATGTTCTTTGTTGCTTCCTTCTTCTGTGATGAAACCAAAACCTTTTGAATCGTTGAAAAATTTTACTGTACCTGTAATCATTTTAATGTAATGTATTATTATTTTAATTTTTGTTTGACAAAAGTAATGCCATTTTTACGAACTACCTTGATTTAATTACTTTTTTATTATTCTGATTTTAAACACGATATACCCTTACCTTTTTCTTTTTTAAACGAGAATTATTCAATCTTTCAGCTAAGTCGTTAGCAATAGTTAAAGGAACCGAGATAAAAGCACAATCTTGTTTTAACTCTATAACACCTAATTGATCTTTATTTAGGTTTCCTTGTTTAAAGAAAAGTCCTGCGATATCTCCTTTTGATATTTTATCTTTTCGTCCACCTGAAATAAACAAAGTTGTCCAAAATTGTGGTTTCCATTTTGCTTTTTCAGTAATATCTATTCCCTCTGTTTTCTTTATAAATTCAGGTAAAAATTCTTTTTTTGAATGTAATACATAAGCTATTCCTTCGGCATCTACTCTAGCCGTTCTACCATTTCTATGCGTAAATTCTTCAATAGCTCTTGGAAGTTCGTAATGAATAATATATTTCAATTCAGGAATGTCAATACCTCTAGCGGCTAAATCAGTTGCAACCAATAATTGAGAAGTTCCGTTTCTAAATTTTATTAAAGAACGTTCTCGATCTCTTTGTTCCATTCCACCTGAAAAACAAGTATGACTAATCTGGTTTTCCTGTAAAACATCACTAACCTTTGCAATACTATCTTTGAAGTTACAAAAGATAATACCAGGTTTATTTCCTATATGCCGTAGTAAATCAACTAAAGTCTCTGTTTTGTCTTCTTTTGGAGAAACAACGGTTTTTATCTCTAATTTTGAAACTTTCTTGTTTTTTAAGTAGTTAACGATTTTAGGTTTATCTAGCCCAACAAATTCAGGAATTTCAACACCTTGGGTAGCAGAAGTTAGTATTCGTTTATTTAGATTAGGAATTTGATTTATAATTCCTCTCATTTCATACTCAAAACCAACCTCTAAAGATTTATCAAACTCATCTAAAATTATTGTTTTAATACTATTCTTTGAAAAACGATTACTACTAAAATGATCAGAAATTCTTCCTGGTGTTCCTATTAAAATAGCTGGTAAATACTGTAATTCAGTTTTATCTTTAGCAATTGGTCTTCCTCCATAAACAGCATTTATTTTAAAACCAGATCCCATATTTCTAGCTACTTGTTCTATTTGTATGGCTAACTCGCGTGAAGGAACTAAAATTAAAGCTTGTATTTCAGGATTATTGGCATCTAAAGTTTTTAGTAATGGCAACAAGAAAGCTAACGTTTTACCAGTCCCCGTTGGAGAAAGTAGTATAGTGTTTGTTTCTTTTTCAATAACAGCTAGAGCTTCTTCTTGCATGGGATTTAGCTCTTGAATATTCAATTTTGCTAAAATATCCTGCTGTTGTTTAATATTATTTCCCATAACTATTTCTTATTTTTTTGAGAATCTTGTTTCAATTTATTTGTATTCATTTCTGCCAAATGATAGGCTAAAACTTTCTCAATTAATTCATCTTTAGTTAAATGATGAAATACAGTTTTAACTTTATCTTTAAAATCCTCTGAAACGGTTCTATTGGGCTTGGTTTTAAATATTTTCTTTGCCCATAACAACGTATTATTTTCTTCTATGCTTTGTGCATCTGCTTTTTTAAATTGACGAAAAGTGATGCCTAATTCCTCCTCAAAATCAGGAATTTCTTCAATTTCTTCTTCCTGTATAACGCTTAATGAAAGTCCCTTCCCTCCTGCTCTTGCTGTTCTTCCGCTTCTATGGACATAGGTTTCATAAGTGTCTGGTAAATGATAATTAACAACGTAAGAAACTTCTTTTACATCTATTCCACGTGCAGCCAAATCAGTAGCTACTAAAATATTGATGTGTCCGGCTCTGAATTGCTCCATTATTCGATCACGAATTCCTTGTGTTAAACTTCCATGAATTGCACCTGAAGAGAATTTATTAATCGCTAATTTTTTCGCTAGTTTATTTACTGCCGCTTTAGTTTTACAAAAAATAATTCCTCTTTCTCTTTCTTTAGAAGCTAAAAAATGTAATAAAACTTCAAGTTTTTCTATAGGTTTTACAACTACATATTGATGTTTTATTCCTTGATGACCAACAGTTTCCATATCGGCTTCAATTTGAATAACATCTTTAGACATGTAATTGTTTATCAGTTGTTTGATTGCTCCTGAAAGTGTTGCTGTAAATAATAACGTTCTCCTTTTCTTAGGTATTTCTCTAATTATTGTGTCTAGTCCATCTTTTAAAGCACTGACCATTTCATCAGCTTCATCTAGAATAAAATATTGGATGTTTTTGATATTAATCGCCTCACGTTTTATCAAATCAGCTAATCTTCCTGGTGTTCCCACAACTATATGCGTATCTTCTTGTAATCGTTCAATTTGTGGTTTTATTGGAGTTCCACCACAAATGGCTGCAATAGCTATTGAAGGAATATGTGAAGCGAAAGAGATTAAGTTTGCATGAATTTGCTGACCTAATTCTCTCGTTGGTGCCAATATAATTGCTTGAATATTGGAGTTATTCGTGTCAATTAATTGAAGTAATGGTAATCCAAAAGCTGCAGTTTTACCAGTTCCTGTCTTTGCTAGAGCGACTATATCTTCATTTTTGTTTAAAATGGAAGGTATCGCTTTTTCTTGTATATCTGTTGGAACAGAGATTTTTAAATCATTTAAACTCTGTTGGATTTCAGGAATAATTCCTAAGTCGGTAAAACTTTTAGACATGAATGTATTTTTTGCAAAGGTAACCAGTGTTAGCTTAGCAATTAGTGTTTATTTACATAATAAGTGTAATAAAGATTTTAAGAGTATATAAAACACTCAATATCATACTAAATTTCAGTAAACCAACTTAATACTAGTAAGAAGGTTTACTGAAATCTTATTTAAAATGGTGCAAAAGGATCTTTAGGTGTTGTTGGGATACTCCAACGTTCACGTGCAGTTACTACTTTCGAAATATTATCAGTTGTTTCTGAGCTATTAGAATTGCCATAACTACTTGTATTTCCTCTTGGAACTTGCATACGATCACCATATAACCACATGACTAAATTATTACGTTGTCCGCTTATTATTGAATGTGTTGCGTGTGGTACGTTACCACGATGAATTATGGCTTTACCAGGTTCAAAAATAGTCTGTCCTGTTTTTCCTGTGGTTTTATCGAAAAAATCAACTTGTGAACCTGTAAATTCTTCATCTGGCAAATTGATGTTTACATTTAAAGTTGCAGCTGACGCATCAGTATGTGGTTGTAAATCTTTGTCTTTATCCGGGTTATATTGAATTGAAAAACCAAATGTTTGAGTATCATATCCATATGTTCCTAATAATAATCGAGCTACTGGTCGTATGTAACGATCCATAATATCATTATAAAATGCTTGAAAATTAGGAGCTGCTAGATGACCTTCTGAACGTGGATCTAACATTACTCCATAACGGTTTAATTGAATACCATAAGGTGCTCTTTTAGGAATTTGTGAGGTAGCTACTGCTTCTAAATATTCACGGAATTCTGCTAAACGTTCCACATCAAAAAATTGCGTACTGTAAACTCCAGGGATGATTTCTTCCCATAAATTGGCAACATCAACTTCTTTATCTGGATTTTCCCAAGCAGATTTAATTGCTTTTCGTAAACGAGGATCAAGTAGTGTTTCATCTGGGATTAACAAATTTTCTTTGTTTTCAACTTCCCATTCTGTCCAAGCTTTTTCTAATAAATCTCTATTGTTATTCCAAAAAGCTGAAACAGACTTTTCACGATGCAAAGATGCTTGCCTTGAAGGTAGTTCAAGTGAGCGAGCTTCTGTAAGTGCTTTATTATTTGTCATTTTTACTGTTTTGTGTTAAAGGATAAATAACTTCTCTAAAAACCATATTGACCTATCCTTCAAATTTATAAGTCAATATATAATAGAGAATTTACAATCATGCTTATTATTATAAAATTACAATGCAAATTTAACCCAGAACCTCAAGTTAGCATTAGTAATAAAAAAAGAGGTTTTAGTAAAAAACAAGGAATAGGAAATAATTAGACACTATTTTTTAGATAATTAATAGTACAATCTAAAATCAAGAAGTTTACACATTTTGTAGTGTTTTCTGTGCAATTGTTCAACTACTTCGAACATATCATCATCTTCATTAAAAAGATTAAAGAACACCTTATCCAAGTTTGAACTAGCAATTCCATTAAACTGATTTCCATAACCAGAAATAGCCTTTGCTCCCGTTATATCCAAGAAATATTGAGCTTCGTCTTCATCTAAATCCAATACTTTAGAATTAGCGAAATGTAAAATTTTATCATTTAAACGCCCTTCAAAAATTTCAGCAATTTCTTGTAGATTATATAAATAACCATTTAAGCAAACACTGTTAGCCTCGCCAGTCATAACCAAGTAAATGATTTCATAATTTTTAAAGTTATGATCGTCTAAAACCAAAGTATTTAAGCTTTCTTCTAAGCCTTCAATAGTATCACAAGTTTGATAAATACTAGCTATACCGAAATCCATTGTTAGTTCTTCTAGTTTTTGCTGAGTAGGTGTAACATTTTCAACTTCAACATCTAAAACTGATTCCAAACAGAAAATAAAATAATCTGGATTTACAACTTGGCTTTGTGGTAATTGACGTCTTTTTTCTAACAAATTTCGGGATTTAAATAAGTCAGATGCAAAAATAAGATATAGCTGCGTTTTATTTTATCTAAAAATGTTAAACAAGTATTATTTGGAGACTATTTAAATAAGAATATTTCAATGAAAATAACCTTCCCATATAGGAAGGTTATCATTTTTTATCTATTCTATTTTGTCTTTCGATTCAAAAAGTTTTGAGATTATTTCATGTTTATCTAAAGGACTATAAAGTTTGAAATAAGAAATCAAATCTTTGGATGTGGCATAACGATTTGTTGTACTTTTAATTTCTCCAGAATAACTTCTCCAATCTTTTATAAATTGTCGAAGCGCTTTATTTATTTGCTCCTCTCCTATTAATTTTTGTAATTCGTACATAGCAATTACACCTTTGTAATAATACACATAATCTTCGTTCTCAACAAGAGCTAATGTTGGTTCAGCGATAGCTTTTTTACTTTCTATAAGGTATCGTTCTTTTTGTAGCTCAAGAAACTGATGTACTTTCTCTTCAGAGAATTCTTTTTGTAAAACCATTATGGCTCCATATTGTGCTAATGTTTCTAAAACGAATTTTTGACCTTTCACATTTGCAGCTTCTATTTGCATTCCGAACCACTGATGTGCAATTTCATGTGCAGTAATATAAAATACCATATTAACATCATTTTCATCATCAATATCTAATACAAATCCCATAGCTTCTGAGAATGGAATTACATTTGGTAAAGATTGTGCGAAATCAGCATATCTCGGAAACTCCATAATTCGCAATTGTTCATATTGGTATGGACTAAAATTAGAACTGAAATAATCTAAAGAAGCTTTCATGCCATGAAGCATTCGATCTAAATTATAAGTATGATTTTGATGATGATAAATTTCTAAATCTACCTTTGTGTTATTTGATTTCCAAACATCTTTTTTAACTTCATATTCGGCAGAAACAATAGGGTAAAAGTTAATAATTGGACTCTCATTTGTATAGTGAAAATAATTACGGTTATTGGCTTTCCAATGTTTAACTAACTTACCTGATGTAACAGCAGTTTGTTCGCTTGAAGTTCCTATAGTAATGTCGAGTGAAATTCCATCGGAATCACTTCCCGTTCGGGCATTTATAAGTTCATTTATATCGTTTATTTGAGCTTCTCTTTGTCTTTTAGGTAAATCATAACTCGTTCGTATGTCGTCATCAGAAAGCTCATACTTCTTATTATAGCCTAAAGTTGGAAATACATTGTTATTAAAGAAGGTTCCGTTATAAATTACATCTCCTTTTGAACCATCTTCTTCAAATCCCTTTGGATAATAGGTTTGGGTAAATTTCATTTGTATAGAATCTCTTACTTTTAAAGGCTCTTGTAATTGATAGATTATATAATCGAACTTTTGATATTTTGAATTAATAACTACATCTCTATCGAATTTCACATTCTTTAATTGTAAATGTGAAGCAATTCTTTTTTGAATATGAATTTCGCTGATTGTTTCAGAAGAAGTGTTTTTCAGTGTATAACTTCCATCTACTTCATTACTTCTTTTTTCAGGATATAACTCTAGATTCAACGTTACATCTGTTATTTTCGGTTGAGGTTTATATTCAAATTGTTTCAGTTCTTTTTCATATGAAGCACGAAACGTTTGTTCTTCTTCGTTAGTCCAATATTCATTTAAAACGTTGGTGTTGTAAAAAATGTAAGATCCAATTAAAATAAACAGCGTTGTCAATGAAATCAGAAGGATTTGTATAGATTTTTTCATTTCTGATTTCATATTTTTAATACGTTTCCATAAACTAATTTCAGTTCCTCTGTTCATGATTAAAGAACTTAGGATTAAAAGTAATCCAGCAAAAACGATCCAATACGTTTTAATCCATAAATAAGGTTTCAAGAAATGTCCGTAACCATTCATTTCTGAATATATTCCTAATGTTTTTCCACCGTACTTGTATAAACTATGATTAAAACCAAAGTATTCAGATGCGATATTACCAATGAAAAACAATAGGGTTAAGAAAATTCCAATAAATTTATTCTTACTTGTAATTTGAAAGAAGAATGTTACAACAGTATACAAAAACAAATAAGGTAAAATTTCAATGAAGAATCCTGTAAAATACACCTGTAAATCTAATTGATAATACCCTTGACTTAGTTGAAATAGAATTCCAGTACAAATCAAGCTTAGCATAAGAACAA
This sequence comes from Tenacibaculum sp., assembly GCA_022448525.1. Taxonomy (GTDB): domain Bacteria; phylum Bacteroidota; class Bacteroidia; order Flavobacteriales; family Flavobacteriaceae; genus Polaribacter. Next base: position 431,990 of record JAKVCX010000004.1, on the reverse strand, counting down.
CGTAAATTGCATTTAAAGCTAAAAGTTTGGAAACAAGTATTATTAGATTATGAATTGGAGTGGAATCATTTAAAACATTCTGTTTGATAGTTCGTTCTTTCCAAATGATTTCACCCGAATAAAAAAGTAAAATAATAATAAAGAAATACATTGACATTTCTTGTAACTCCGCCATTATAAAATGAGTAGCTGGATAACTATCAACATCATAAACAGTACCTAGACTTATTGAGTTTATCAGAATAATTATAATTCCACAAATTACAATTGCCCAAAAAGCTGTTTCTTTAAGAATAGATAGCGTATAAAATTTGGTCAATTCTTTTAATTGAATGATTTTAGACTTAAAACTGAATTGCAACGAAATACTTGGAATAATAGTAGTTACAGTTGAGTTGTTTGTGTGAACTTCCCTTTTCTTTTCCTTCTTTTTCGTCTTTCTAACTAATTGACTAAAAGAGAACTTCCTATAACCATAAATAGCAACTAAAATTCCAATTAAGCTCCAAAAAACCTTGTTATGCAATAGAATACCATTAAAAGCTATTGACATCGAATTTCGTTCAGCGTTAATCCATTCTTTAGAATATTGTGTTAAAGTTGTTAGTGAAAAAGGATCGAAAATTCCTTGTAAATATTCATTTGTAATCGCCTTAGTTAGTAAGAAAATAACAAATAAGATAATTCCTTGTGTGTATACAACCATTAGATTTTTGCTCAACATTCCTGTTACATAAAAGGTACAAGCGCCAAAAAATAACGTAGGTAAAACGACTACGATAAATGTTTGTATGTATGTCCAAGGATTAAACGCTAACATTTCAGAAGCTTTGTGCCATGGCATTTGAGATCCTATCATCATTCCAAATAGAATTCCACTGAAAATGAAAAGTAAAATGACATACGAACCCAAAAATCTACCAAGTAAATAATCTCTTTTTGAAATTGGATTTACAAATAAAATGGATTCGGTATTGTATTGGTAATCCCTTAATATAGGAACTCCCATAATCATTGATACAAGAATCATAAATATTCCAGTAATTGCTCCCATAGTTTTTCCAATGACTAATGGAGCGTTTTTTTTCATAATTCCTAAATCAACACCTTGAAAGATAAAATCTACTCCTACCATGGAAAACAATAGTAGAAACACAAAAAACACATACGTTTCAGGTCTTTTAACTCTATATTTAAATTCAAATTTGAATATTTCGTACCACATAATTAGAAAAGATTAATTGTTGATTTTTGAAAAGTATAGGTCTTCTAAAGTTGCCTTTATAGGAGTAAAATCGTTTCCTGGATGTACTTCACTGAACACATGAATTATTGGTTTTCCTAGAAATAGTTTATCATTTATCACATGATATTCCTGTTTGTAGTGTTCCAATTCTTCTCTTTTAATACTCTTTTGGTACACTTTTCCTTCTAATTGTTCGATGAGTTCTAATGGCTTTCCTGTAAGTACTACTTCTCCTCTATTCATAATGGCCATATTCGAACACAATTCTTTTATATCATCCACAATATGAGTTGAAAAAATGACGACAATATTTTCTGCAATTTCACTTAACAAATTATAGAATCGGTTTCGTTCTTTTGGATCTAAACCTGCTGTGGGTTCATCTACAATTAATAATTTCGGATTGTTCAGTAAAGCTTGTGCGATTCCAAATCTTTGTTTCATTCCACCAGAAAATCCCTCTAAGTTTTGTGTTCGTACCTCATACAAGTTTGTTTTATGCAGTAATGCGTCAACAATGGCTTTGCGTTCTTTCTTAATGGTAATTCCTTTCAAAACAGCGAGGTGATTCAATAGAATTTCAGCGGACATTTTAGGATATACTCCAAATTGCTGAGGTAAATACCCAAGTATTTTTCGAAGTGAGTGTTTATCCTTTTGAATGTTAATGTTGTTAAATGATAATTCTCCTTGATCAGCATCTTGTAATGTGGCTATCGTTCGCATTAAAGTAGATTTTCCTGCTCCATTAGGACCTAGCAATCCAAACATTCCTTTTGGAATTTCTAGAGATACATTCTGCAATGCTTTTACACCATTTTCATAGGTTTTACTTAAGTTTTTTATAATGAGTTCCATAAGTTGACTTTTAAAATTATATGCCAAACCTATCTCGAATCTCAAATTCTATAAAGTTTTAGGGAGGAATTAGAAAGAGTTGAATGTGAATTGTTATGAAGAAGGTTTAAAGTTCGTTTGTCACAGTTCTAAGGAGTTTTATAACTGATTTTTGATAGTTTATCAACTTATTTGCTTGCACTAGATATATTACCTAATATTGAATTGTGATTACAAAAATTAAACATATCAAAAAGCTATTTACAGTACGAAATATTCGTTTATTACAGTTAGTAATTGGAATTATAATTGTCATATTTAACGATGTATTCGGTAAAATAGAAGGATTTATAGAATTTTTGTTTTTATACTTTATTTCTGTTTGTATTGCAGTAGTACATTGGTTGTTTGTGAATATAAAGTTCATTATCAATCTTAAGAATGAAAAGGCAAAAACGGAATTAATGCATTTGCAATCTCAAGTAAATCCACACTTTTTCTTTAATATGTTGAATAATCTTTATGGATTGGTAGATAAAGACAACGAGAAAGCAAAAGCCTTGATTTTAAAGTTGTCTGATATGATGCGTTACAGTATTTATGAAGGACAAAAAGAGTATGTAACTTTAGCTAAGGAAATAGATTTTATTCAGAATTATATTGAACTTCATAAAATGCGTTATCACAAAAACATAGATTTGAAATTCGAAATTGATGTTGATAATGATCAGTTAAAAATAATGCCTTTATTGTTTATCATTTTAGTTGAAAATGCATTTAAACACGGAGTTGAAGTATTACGTAATGATGCTTTTGTAACTATCGCCATTAAAACTATTCAGAATAAGGTTACCTTTAATATTGAAAATAATTTTGATTCGGAAGAAAAATCGGTGCAAGGAATTGGATTAGAAAATTTAAAAAGAAGGTTAGAATTAGCATACCCGAAAAAGCATGAATACTCAACTTTGATTGAAAATGAAGTGTACTCAGCAAAACTTTCGATACAATTATGATTAGATATATAATTATTGATGATGAACATATTGCTCATGATATTATAAAAGGATATTGTGATGCCTTACCAAATCTTTCTTTTGTGCAACATTGTTATGACGCTATAGAAGCTATGGAATGTTTACGAAACCATCAGGTGGATTTAATCTTTTTGGATCTGAATATGCCTAAACTAAAAGGATTTGAGTTTCTACGCACCTTACAAAATCCTCCTAAAGTAATTGTAACAACCGCGTATCAAGAATATGCTTTAGAAGGTTATGAATTGAATATCATTGATTATTTATTAAAACCATTTGGTTTTGATCGATTTGTAAAAGCTATTAATAAAATAGAAGCGTCAACTACAACAGTTTCTAATGTAAATGTTAGTAAAGAAACAAACAGTTTGTTTTTACGGTCAAATAAGAAATTAGTTCAGGTAAAAACAGATGAAATTCTTTTTATTGAGGCCACTGGTAATTATGTAAATGTTACAACTACTGAACAAGAAATCAAAGTTAGAGAGAAGATTTCAGATATATTAGATTTATTACCTGATGATGCGTTTTTTCAAGTTCACAAGTCATTTATTGTATCAAAGAAACATATAAATGAAATTGAAGGTAATCGAATTTTAATTCGGGATTTTGTGATTCCTATTGGAAAAACGTACAAGTTAAATTTGAATAAGTTATTGAGCTAAAACATAAAAAAACCGATTCAAATGAATCGGTTTATCTTTTATCTATTCTTCTGATAATTGGTGTGATTTCCAATTGAGTATTTCTTTAACTAAAAACACATTAGCAACTGCCATTAAAAGCAATATTAAAATCTCTGAAATATTCGAAGGTTCATAAATTAAGGCTGTTATAAAATGATAAACATTAAATAAACCTAACAGGCAAGCCCAAATTAAAGAAGTCCATTTAAACCAGTTTTGTGAAAGAGAAACGGTTAAAACAGCAAATAAAAATGCCATTCCTTCCAATATAATTCTCCATTGATGTGCCCAACCTGGTATTTCTCCGTTTGATCCTTCCAATACTAGGGATTCTTGAAAATAAACATTGGCAATACCATAAACGTGATGTAGTATGAATCCAATGACTAATAAAGTCCACAATAGAATAACTTTTGTTCTCATAGGTATAAAATTTTTTTCTTTTTTAATTTGTAAAATATGGTTTGTTGTAGTTTGATTCTCTTCTAGTTTTAAGAGAGTTTTTAAGTTTTTATAGTCAATCGGGTTTTTTGAATAACTACTTTGTTTTTGAATATTAGGTGAAATTTTACTGTAAACCCACAATGCCATAATCCCAATAAATAGCCAAAGTAAATCGATAGTTAAAATTTCATGTTGCTTGTTATAAATAGATTTCCAAATCCATTGATTAGAAACGATTCCATTCACAACAGGAATACATAAAGCCGATATTCCACCAACTAATAAGCTCTGTTTATTTATTTTATAATTATTTCTTTGAAATCGCATATAGACGGCAGCAATTAACCAAAGTAGAAAATAACAGTAGTACAAACTTTGCTGTTTATTTGAAAAAGAATCTCCAAATAGCTTTACAAAGAGAAATGAAATAGCGGTAACCGGTAGCATGGATAAGCAAATAGCGAGGTACACATGACCTACCTTTGCTACAAATAATTGTTGTTGCAGCGTGGCACTTTTCTTGTTTCTAGCTTCAACCCAAATCAAAACTCCTGTAATTATTACAAAACAAGTTATTAATGCTAAAATAAAGTAAACCACCTTTACAATAACTCCACCAAAATTCCCAAAATGTAATCGAGTTAATACTTTCTGTACATCTTCAATATAATTTAATTCATAAGGGTTTTTGATAGTAACTACTTCGCTTTTAACTGCATCAAAAACAATTCTTCCTAAACCAACAAAACGATCTTTATATTCAAGATTTCCTTGTAAAATATATTTACAATTATCTCCTTTATAATTTCTAATATATAAATGAGTACTACTAAAATTACTCCAAGTATTGCTATACTCTTTTACAAAACTATTTATGCTAGGTACATCTTGATTTATTCGCTTAGACCATTCATAGGTTTTACGTTCCGGTCTTAAATCTTCTAGTAGTTTCTTTTGATTTCCTTCATATAAAAAATTAGCAGGAAGTAATACCAGCAAGCTTAAACAAAAATAAGCTCCAGTCACGGCAAACATGAATTGAAATGGTAAACCTATTACTCCTAAAGATGTATGCGCGTCTGCCCAAACTCTTTTTAAAGCAACTTTAGGGTTAAACTTGTAAAAATTAGGAACAATTTTTTTCCAATGTACAATTGTTCCTGTGACAATCGTGAATAAAAAAAAGAAAGCCACAAAACCGGCAAGATATATTCCTATGGTTGGTATTTGATGGAAAAAGTGTAATCGATATAAAAACTCTCCAATTCCATAATACTCATGATATCGCTTCTCTTCCTTTGTTGTTATGTTATATGAAAAAAAGTGTGATGCTTTACTTGATTCACTACTCAAGGAATCCTTACTCGATAAAAGATAAATGAACAAGTTATCCTCTTCTTTGGCTAAATCAATTTCTACATCTCTTCCTGTTAAATCATATTTTGTATCTAATCTTTTTAAAATATCATCATAATTAACTTCACTTCTTTCAATATGGTTGATAGATTTTCCTTCTTCCCAAATTAAAATTTCATCTTTAAATAAGGCAAAAGCACCTGCAAAAAAAATAACATAAAGAGCAACACTAATAACTATTCCACTTACAGTATGTGTATGAAAAAATACATTGTAATTTCTTTTACTCATTGTAAAAAAGGATTATGATTACTTAATGAAGAATACATCATATAAAGTGACGCAATAACAATTGTATAGCATATTAAAACCTTATATCCATTCTCGAATAAATAAGGAATAATTAAAAAAATCATCCAAATTAGGAATAAACTGAATGTAGCAGTTACTAGAATCTCTTTATTAAAAGGAATAATCAGTGCTGCAATCATATGAAGTAATGATGAAATGATGTAGCCTCCGATAATTCCAGCAATAATTTTTATTGCTTTTTGCGAAGGAGATGTAGTTAAGTACTTTTTATTGGCAGGCATAAGAAACAATAAATTCTGTTAAACAAGAGAAAACAAGGCAAAGCCCAACAAATCGGGTTGATACAACTCGAGTCGGATATAGAATGACAATCAAACTGAAACAACCTATTAATATTAAAAACCAAAGAATAAGACCTGAGGTTAGTCCAAATATTGTATAGAATCCCAATAAACTTATTATTGATAATATAAAAGCTAATTGTTTCGAATAAGTAAAGGAATCTCTTAATACAAACTTCAGAAATGATTCATTAGAACCGTCAAAAAACATTGATTGACTGTAGAATATAAAGGTCGTTAATAAAAGAATACCTATAGATAAAGATATCATGAAGTAAATTTTAAAAGCAAAACTCCAAACCATTTAAATTTAGAGTTTTGCGAATTTGAATTCTAATTCAATTTATTGTTGCTTTGGATTTTAGAATTTGTAAGTTAAATTTCCAAAATAAGCTCTTGGTTGTTGTGGAGTTAAAGTACTCCAACCTTTGAAATATTGCTCGTTTGTAAGATTATTTACATTAAATCCAACTCTGAATTTTTCATGATCATAATACAATCCTGTGTTAAAAATTGTGTAAGCTGGTAAAATAAACTCACCAACCAGTGGATATCCTTCCATTGTATTGTATTCTGAAGCGCCGTTAAATCCAAATGTTATTCCTAGATTTTTTAAAGTACCGTCTAAGAATCTATAATCTGCATAAAAATTGTAGGTAAATTCAGCTCCTGCTTCACCAAAACGTCTTCCTTCTAAAAATGGTTGCGATGGTGATTTTACGACTTTAGAATCGTTGTATGCAAATCCTCCTCTTACATTTAAACCTTCAATTGGATAAGCATTCGCATCAATTTCTATTCCTTGACTATTGATCTCTCCATCTTGCTGTTTTGTTGGTCCAAATCCAGTTACTTTATTGCTTACTGTAATATTGTAATAACTTAAAGTAGTCTCTAACTTATTATTGAACAAATTCGTTTTAATTCCACCTTCAAATTGATCAGCATTCTCTAAGTCGAAGGATAATAATACCGGTACACCAGGATTAGCAGGATCGACAGTTAATTCAGGATTTACATAACTAAAACCATTCTGATAGTTTGCAAATACAGAAACCTTATTTAGAATTGGCTGATAAACTACACCAACTTTCGGTGAAAAAGTACTTTTTGTATATTCAGAAAGATCATCATCTGGAGTATTTTTATCTCCTCTATAATTGAAACGATCGTAACGAATACCAGCCATTAAAGATAGTTCTGGTAAAACATTAATAACATCAGAAGCATATAGGCTAAATACATTCTGATTTACATTTGTATTAGTAGTTGCTAAACCGCTTGTAGCGTTGTCTATTACACTTGCTGAAATAGAAGAACCATCTAATAAATCTCCTTGAGCAGTTAAAGTATTAATGTAAGCATAACCAGAACCGTTATCTATATTTTGAGTTTGTAAATAATCAATTCCTACCAATACTCTATTTCGAACATTACCTATTTTAAAATCACCTGTAAAGTTTTGTTGAATATCAAGTGAATTAGTTGTAGCATTTGTTCTTTGCGCATAAGTAGAGAAATAAGGAGTTCCCGCAGGTGTTGGTCCAGAGAAATCAGCAAAATTCCATAAATAAGAATAATAACCATTTGATTTTGCATTTCCTGTAGAAAATATTGTTTGAGAGGTTATTCGATCACTTATTTTGTACACGGCCTCTGCTCTTAAATTTTGAGTTGGATTTTTAATGCTTACAGAATCATCCGTCAAAGATTTGTTATAATCGTAATTTAATTCATCTACATTATTAAAAGCCAAAGTTCCGTATCTGTTAAAAAACAGAAAAACAGGATTAGTTTGTTCATTTGCAGATAACTCATAACTCACATTGAATGTTAATTTATCATTTACCTGATAAGTTATAGATGGTGCCATAAATACAGATTCATTAAAACCGGCATCCTGAAAACTATCTTCTGATTGAAAACCTGCATTAAATCGTAACGACAACTTCTCAGATTCACTTGTTGTATTAATATCAAGTACCATCTTTTTAAAGTTGAAAGATCCTCCTCCTAAAGAAATATTTCCAGTTGTTCCTTTTTTGGGCTTTTTAGTAACTATGTTAATTAATCCTCCATAAGATGTAACTGTACTACCGAATAAGGTTGCCGAAGGCCCTTTTATAACTTCAACTCTTTCAACATTGAACGGATTAATAAATCCATTCGTAACTCCAGGCATTCCATTTACTAACTGAGGTTGGGTTGCAAAACCTCTTAAAGAGTAATAACCTGCCCCATCTCCTGCTCTTCCAGTCGACTGCCATAATTTATCGATTCCAACAACATTTTTTAACGCGTCTTGAAAAGAATTTACGTTTTGTGAGATTAGTAATTCATCAGTAATCGTTGAATAAACCTGAGAGTTTTCAATGTTTTTTAATGGAAGCTTAGCTACGTAAGCTGTCTTTTTTCTTGAGAATTTATTTTTTGAACCAGTTAAAACAATTTCCTCTAATAGTTCGTTCCCTTCAAATAGAACAATATTAATATTTGAATTAGGTGCATTAATATCAATATGTTTAGTTTTAAATCCAATCGAGGAAATTACCAAGGTTTGTGAACCAGAAACTTTAGGTAGATTGAATTTCCCATCTATATCCGTTGCTGTTTTTAAATTGCTTCCTTCTATAGCAATTGTTACCCCATAAATTGGTTGTTTTGCATTATCAACTACGGTTCCTCCTATTTGAGCCAAAAACGGAGTTGTGCAAAAAACTAAGATTCCAAAAAGTATAAATCTTTTCATTTGTTTTTATTTAGACTAATTATATATTATGTTTGTAGCAAATTATGTTCCCCACGAACTGTTATTATTTAGAATAATTTTAAATAATAAAATTTGCAAAGGCAAAACTACCAACTATCCTAGTTAGTAAATGACGTAATTGGGATAAAAAATGACGAGCTATGTATACTATTGATATCGATATAAGTATCGATAATAAATATATTTTAGATGATATTTTACTTCTGAAAAGTATTGATTCCCATTGTGGATTGGAAACCAAGGAATTCATTATAAACCCTGAATTTGGATCAGGTTTCGTAAAGAGTTGGGTTTTCGATGGTTTGATGATAAGGCAAAGAGAAATTCAATTACTATCTGACATTAGAGTTACAGGTTTACAATCTACAAATGCTCTTATCTTTTCAATCGTTTTATCCGGTGAGAAAAAAATGTTTTTACCTGATTGTAATAAGGAATTAGTTCAAGAAGAAGGTGAAAGTTGTATCTCCTTTATCAATAAAGCAGATGGAAATGTTGTTTATTCAAGGGATAAAATGATACGAGAGATTGTTATTAAGATGTCCAATGATTTTATCAAAAAGCATCAGTTAGATAAAGAGTTTCCAATTTATGAGGACTATTCTATTGAAAATTTACAAAATAACTTTTCCAATCAGTTAGATTATAGATCTGAACAAATAGTTCAAGAGCTATTAGATGATGATAGAAAAGGATTGTTGAAACGATTATTTCTAGAATCAAAAGTTTTGGAGTTATTAATGCTTCGTTTTGATAATAAAAACTCAGGTATTAACAATTCAACAATTCTAAAGAAAATACATTTAGCAAAGGATTATATTATAAACAATTTAGATACTCAAATATCTATTCAGGAGCTTTCTAAGAAGGTGTTTTTAAATGAATTTCAATTAAAAAAGGAGTTTAAGTCGAATTTTGGAACTACAATTTTTGATTTTGCTTTACAGCAAAGAATGGTTGAGGCGAAGAAATTACTCTCTAACACCTCAAAACCCATCTATGAAATTGCCGAATTAGTCGGATATAAGAATCCAACTCATTTTTCAGCAGCCTTTAAAAAAATTGTAAAACAGACTCCGAAACAATATCGAAATACAGTTTAGTTCTTAACTCCTCTACTTTGCCAAGCTTCTTCTCTATATCGTTCAGCTTTTTTTCCGCCATCAATGTGATTCCATCCTGGTGGCATTAGTATGTATTTAATTTTATCGATAATGGTTGGAGCATTTTTAACATCTAACCACAGCTCTTTCCACATTAAAAATTGAACGTGCCAAAAGCTCTCACTATTTAATTCGTCATGCATTACTCCATATTCAATCTTTTCATTGTCGACTTCTTTCTGAAATGTTTTAAATATTCGATCCCAGATACTAAAGGTTTCACCGTAGTTTCTATCTAAGTAGATATGATTTTTCGCATGATGAACACGATGAACAGATGGTGTAATAAAAATGTATTCTAACCACTTATGTTTGCCTACATATTTTTCGCTGATATGAGTTAATGTAGCATATAATCTCGCAATTGGTTCAATTACAAATATCATATATGGATGAAAACCTAAAATCGGTAACCAAATGAAATTAAATGGAGTGAAAAACACATCAAAAATAGATCCTCTTGCAACAACAGTTAAATTCATTTCTTCTGCTGTATGATGAACTCCATGAATGCACCAAAGGAATCTTACTTTATGTCCAAGAAAATGAATAAAAAACACAGTAAAGTCGTATAATAAGTAGGCTATAATCCAGTAATACCATTCAAATCCGAGTTCAAAGAGTCGGAAATGATATAATCCGAACATAACACCAACGATTAGTACTTTAGACAGTAAAAAGTAAGGAATGCTTTGTACTAGATAAGATACAATACTCACGACTCCTTCTTTTTTACTTTCAATATGATTGGAGAAGATAAGTATCCCCCACTCTATTAACATTAGAATTAATACAATTAAACTCATATGAGTTAATGATCCCGAAAGGTTTTCTATTGTTTGTAAATCCATTTTAATTAACTTAAAAAGTTGTTTTTAAAAAATCACATATTTGATTTAGTGCAGCCTTAGAAGGATAGGTATCTTTCAAAGCATTTAACACCACAAAATCATGAATTGTACCTCCATATCTTGTAGAGATAACTGGAACTTTAGCCATTCTTAATTTTTTTGCATATGCTTCACCTTCATCTCTTAACACATCATATTCGGCAGTAATCAATAATGTTTGAGGTAAATTTGTTAGCTCTTCTTTAGTAGCTTTCAAAGGAGCAATTTTACTCGAATAATGCTTATTTTTATCTGGAGCATATATATTCCAAAACCAGATCATAATATCTCTAGAGAGATAATGTCCTTTCGAGAATTGTTCGTATGATTTTGTATTCGTATTCGTATCCATAACTGGGTTGATTAAAACTTGAGATACTAATTCAAATTCTTGTCTTTCTTTGGACATTAAGGCTATTACTGCTGCCATGTTCCCTCCTGCACTATCTCCTCCGATACTTATTTTAGTTGGATCCAAACCATGTTTTTTTCCATGTTTAGAGAGATATAAAGCGGTTAAATAGCCCTCTTCATTTGCAATTGGAAATTTGGCTTCAGGTGCTCTTGAATACTCAACAAATACAATTCCAATATTTGCTTTAAGAGCAATGTCACGCATTAATCGTTTATGAGTTTCAAAGCTGTTATACACCCAACCACCTCCATGAAAATAGATGAATGCAGGTAATAATTCCTTTTGAGATTTTTTTGGTTTTATAAAGACAGTTTTAATAGATTTCTGATTGATAGTAATCGTTTGTTTGTGAAAAACAACTTTATCAAAATTTAATGTAGAATCTTGTTGCATTCCTACGATTGCATTTCTTCCAATTTCTAATTCTAAATCTTGCAAAGGTGGTCCATCATAAGAATGAATAGCATTCAAAAATTCTTGAACATCAGGATCTAATCCATAGCTTCCAGCCAAATTGGTTTGTGCAATTCCTTTTAAATGAAAGATAATTGCTAAGAGTATAATTAGTTTTCTCATTTATTAAATACCAGGTTGTACGGTTTTTAATTCTCGGTTTTTATGACTAGTAAGCATTTTATTTACGAAATGTAGCACTGTAAAAGTTCCCACATTAATTCCTAAAATGATGATTAAAACCGTTATCTCGTTGTATGCTGAAAAGTTTGTAAAAGCTAATGTCCAGTAAATTAATACCCATTGAATTAAATAGAACGGAGTTACGTTTTTACTACAATAAAAAAATAACTTAGATATGTAGTTATCTTTTGGTAATGCGCGTTCGATGTGATAGTAAACCCAGAAAAGTACTAACAATATTCCCATTAACCCCATGGTTCCTCCAGGACCTAAATGATAATAATCTCCAAAGTGATATTGATAATCATAATCACAAAGTAGCTTTCCTGAAATTAGAAACACAATTCCAAGAATCAACATAGGTCGGAATAATGATTTTTCTGGATTATCTTGATTTTCAAGATAACTAAGGCCTAAATACAATCCTATTAAAATAAAAGATAACCAAGGGAATAATGGAAAGTATACATCAAAGTTATTTCCCCATAACAGATTTAAAACGTAATCAACTCCAGGAATTCCCAATTGGAAACCGCTTACTACTTTTGATAGCCACATAATAACCAAAGCAGCTCCTAATGTTATGTGTTTGTTTTTTACTAAAAATCTGAATGCTAATCCAATAATAAAAAGAGAAATACCAACTAATTGAAACATATCTCCTTTCAAGAAGTAATTTAACATTCTTGCAGGATTATTAATCGTAAGTTCACTCGCTTGTACGAAAGCTTCAGGGAAGCCTCCAAAGAGTAAAAGCGGAACTATAAAGCGCAGAAAATTTAGAACATAACCTAAACCGATTATTAAAAGAGCCTTTTTTAAAATTCCGTTTTTATTTGCATTTCTTGAGAAAGCGAAAGAAATTCCCATTACAATTAAAAATATAGGAGAACCTCTTTCTAATAATTGTACAAAATTACCTGTATTGCTATTTTCCCAAGTATCCATAGTTGCGAAAAGCATTAATACATGAACCGGTATCATCATTAATACGCTAAATCCACGAACAAAATCAACTGCTCGCACTCTATTTTGTTTTTTCATTTTATTTGTAATTGTTCAGAAGGTTTATAAGTATTGCCAACTTAGTTTTTTAGATAATGGTTTTCTTTTGCGGTTTCCTAATTCAATATCTTCTTTAAGATTTCCCATAAAGAAAATTCCAAGAAATCTTTCACCTTCTTCTAGTTTTATACGTTTACCATATTCCATTGTTGCTTCTGCGGTATCCCAATAGCAACCTAAATTCATAGCAGTGCAACTCAACCACATATTTTGAATAGCACATGATATGGCCGCAATTTCTTCCCATTCAGGAAGCTGCGCTCTTTTACTAGGCTGAAATACTAAGGCTAATAGCGTGGCATTTTCAGCATATGATTTTGTAGTTTCATAACGCTCGTTAGAAAATTCTTCCTCCGTATATAACTTTCTATAATAGTCCGCCATATATTGGCCTAAATCTCGTTGATGTTGGCCTTCCAGAACAACAAACCTCCAAGGTTGTGTGAGTTTGTGTGTTGGAGCCCACAGACCATTAGTTACAACAGCTTCTATGGTTTCTTTACTAACTTTTTGCTCAGAAAAATCATAGGCGTAAGTCGTTCTTCTCTCTTTAATCAATTGTGTTAATTCCTCAAAATTCATATTATACAGATACTGAAATAGTGTTAGTAATTATTCTTTCTTTTCTGAATTTAGCTAAGGGATTTTCAAGTGTTCCAACTAATTTTAAACTTTCAATAGGATCGGCTAAATCTAACATTTGCTTGGTGTTACCTAATTGTAATCTATTCAAACAACAACGATCAAACTCATCAACAAATAAATCATAACGCTCATATTTTTCTTTGAATTGAGGGAATTCGTCTTGATATTCATAAATACATTCTGCTACCAACTGCCAGAAATTATGTTCAGAGAATCCGATTTGAGTATCGAGTTGTGCTGCCATAAATCGGAAGAAACAATCAAAAACATCAGTAAAAATTGATAATACCTTCATTGTATCTGTAGTCTCTGTAAATAAGCGATCAACATGTTCAGGTAATTCCATTTTGGTATTAAACACAATTATTTCTTCTGTAATATCTTTCATCAATACATAGACAGGAGTATGTTCTTCAAGAACCATAATTAAATTTTCACCATGCGGCATAAAGACAAATTCATATTGATAAAAGCAGTGTAACAATGTTGATAAATACGCCCTTAAATAATGTTTAATCCAAGTTGTAGCACCATAAGGAGAATTTTCAATTAAAGATGCTAATAGTGAATTGTCTTCAGAATCAAGATGTAATAATGCTGCCATTGTTAATACTCTTTGATTCGAAGATATTTTGGTAAATGGACTTTCTCTCCATAATGCCGAAAGCATCTTATTATGTGGATTTGTTTTACCTAATACTTCATAATAATGATTTTGATATCCTATCGTTGCCACCTCACCAAGCATTGTAAATCCATTGTTCAACAAATATGTATCTTCCGATAGAAGATCAGTAATCCAAGTGGTGATTGGTGGAGTACTTTTCATATAGTAAGGAGACAATCCTCGCATGAATCCCATATTTAGAATGGATAAAGCTCCTTTTGTATATAATTTTTCTGGATTTGTGACATTAAAAAGTGTTCTTATAGATTGTTGTGCCGAATATTTATCTTCACTTTCTCCAACAAAAACTATATTCTTTTGTGCAATGTCTGCGGCAAATACATGAGTAATTTTATTTGTCCATTGCCAAGGATGAATAGGCATGAATAGATAATTATTTATATCTAAATCCATGTCTTTAATTATTTGAGAAAATTCATAAACTTTTTCCTCTCCCAATTCACTGCGCAATAAACTATCGTAATCATAATCTTTGATGCCTGTGAAAGAAGCATAATTTTTATGGACTCCAATCCAAACTATATGAAAAGGTTTATTTGTTTCAGGTGCGTATAATTGATAATCATTGGTGTTAAATCCTATTCTTCCATTATTGGCAACAAAACAAGGATGACCTTCAGTCATGGCATGTTCAATATCTTGGAAACTTTTATTGTAAAGTTCATTGGCTAAAAATTTCTCATTAGCCAATTTATAAGCTGCTCCAAATAATGTACTTGTTATTTCTTCTAAATACGTTCCTAAAAACTGATCTGGAATACCAAGTGTTTTTCTGAATTCTGTTATAAAAGATAAAGCATCTAAAGATCCGTTATATGTATTTCCGTCACGTTTAGTAATACTTTTAGTATCGATGTACCAATGATCTAACAGATATTTTTTAGCGTTAAATTCATAAGTAAATTGCTTACAATCAGAAGTAATTCGGTAATGATTCCAACCATTCTCAGATTTTAAAAATTCTGGTGTAAGTATCAGTTCATGAGAAAACTCGCTAAGCGCTTTCTTTATTAAATTACGATTTACAATCTCCCAAATATGAGGTTGTAAATGTGATATATTCCTATCAAACATTTTAAATTTTCTTAATTGCTTCTTGGTATAATTTCTTAGTACAAAAAGCTAATGATGCTACTTTATGTGGCAATTCTATTTCTTTCTGGTATACAAAACCTGCCTTCTTGTTTAACAAATGAATTTTATCATTGTTTTTATCAGGTTCCACCACTACTCTATTTACAAAGGATAAACTGAAAAAGTATTCCATTACAGTTCTGAATACTTCCCAAGTAAATTTTGGTATTCTTTTTTCAACAGGAGCTACTAGAATATGCATTCCATAATCGTTATTTAAAGCTTCATAATGAGAAGCAATGATGTCTTCTGAAGCTTTATATCTCTCCATTAGAAAAATAGGTGTATCGTTTAACAATCCGATGTAGGTATGATGATGATTGTTATCCTCAATTTCTTGATATGATTGTTTTACTTCATCTCTAGTTTGCCCTAACATTCCCCAATATTTTGCATAAGGTTTTGTTACCCAACTAAAAAGTGTATCTATATCAGAATCTAATTGAATAGGTCTTATGCTCATTGTACCTATTCCCTCAATTTCCCTACTAAAAACTATTTGATTCGTTGAAATCATATTATACTTCTTGAGTTTTAAATTGAGCTATCGGATTTGTAAGTTTTCCTGCAAATTGTAACAATGCTACTGGATCATCTAAGTCAATCATTTGTTTATGATTGTTTAGTTGTAATCTGTTTAAACATGATAATTTGAAATCATCAGCAAACAAGTCATACTGTTTAAATTTTTGCTCTAATTGAGGAAATTTAGCTTGATATTCAGAAATATTTTCAGCTACTAATTCCCAGAATCTATTTTCACTATAGTTTGCATGTTCTTCTAAAATTGGTGCTAGGAAGCGGAAGAAACCATCGAACATGTCTGTAAAAATTGATAGTAACTTTACATCTTCCGGAACAGGCGCATACATTCGTTTTAAATGATCTGGTAATTCTACATCTGGACTTAAAATACAAGCTTCTTCAGTGATATCTTTTAGTAAAGCATATACTGGAATATTATCTTCTAAAACAAGAATTATATTCTCTCCATGAGGCATAAATACCAAGTCATAATAATAGAAACAATGTAACATTGGACTTAGGTATGCACGTAAGTATTTACGAATCCAATCATCTATTGATAAACCTGAATCCTTTATCATTTCTGGTAATAGAGCATTACCATGTTGATCAATATGTAATAAAGCAGCCATGGTAATTGGCTTTTGACTATTCTTAACAATTGAATAAGGGCTTTCTCTCCATAATGAAGCTAACATTTTGTTATAATCATTATGTGGACCAAATTCTTCAAAATATGGATTAACATAACTTACTGATCCAATTTCACTGAGCATTCTAAACCCGTTCTCTTGAATATAAGAATCGTTATATAGCAAATTCTCCAACCAAACTGCCATCTTAGGAGCTGTTCCGAGATAATACAGCGGTAAACCTCTCATAAAGCCCATATTTAAGATTGATAAGGCAGATTTGGTGTAGAATTTTTGGGGATTACTAGTATTAAATAATGTTCGAATTGATTGTTGAGCTAAATATTGATCAGGGCCATAACCTAAACAGATTAAATCTCCTTTAGCCACTTCTGGAGCAAATATGTTCGCAAGTTTATTAAACCATTGCCATGGGTGAATTGGCAAGAATAAATAATCTTCAGGATTATAACCTTTTTCTTTAATTGTAGAATTGAATTTCTCAATTGTTACGGTAGCTAACTCCTGGTGGATTAATTTTTCATATGGTAAACTTTCAATTGCAGCATAAACAGCTTTACTTTTATGACCAGCTAACCATAGTAATGAAAATGAGTTTCCTGCCTCTGGAGCATAAGAACAATAATCTGTACTATCAAATCCAATTCTTCCATTATTAGCTACAAAACCTGGGTGACCTTCAGTCATTGATTGTTCAATGGTTTGAAAGTCGGCAGTAGCTAATTCTTTTGCAGTTGGATTTCCTTTGGTTATTTTGAAAGCACTACCATATAAAGTACTGATGATTTCTTCAAGAAAAACAGGCATTTTTTCGTGTGCAATTCCCAATGCTTTTCTAAATTCTTTGATAAATAAAATAGCATCTAATTCAGCAACTTGATTATTAATAGTTTTTCTAATCGAATTTTCATCGATCATATAATGGTTTAATGCTAAAGGTTTTGCATTAAAAAAATAAATGATGTTACTATCGTCAGCCTTTACTACGTATTCTTTGTAACCATTTTCTAAATTATTTTGAACCTCTGGCTCAATTAATAACTCGTGTGAAAATTCACACAAGGCTTTTTTGATTAATAAACGATTAGCTTGTTCCCAAACAGCAGGCTGTATATGTTGAGTTGATTGTTGTGGAGAAACCACATTATCTATTGTATTCATAGTACTTCTCTTTGAAGGTAAAGGAGATTTAATTTTTTGTTGGTAATTTTCTTTAGTTAAAAATGCGAGCTGTGCTGTTTTGTGTGGTAATTCAACGATTTTATCTAATTGAAATCCTATTCTTTGGCACAAGGCAAACATCTTTTTATTTCTTATGTCTGGCTCTACTAAAATTCTATAGACCATCAAATCACAGAACACAAAATCCATAATCGCTCTAAACATGAACCAAGTAAAATTGTCTACTTTATTTTCTTTTGGAGGAGCAACTATAATATGAATTCCTGTGTCTGAATATTTAGAATCGTAATACTTACCTATTTCATCTTTTCTGGGATCGTATTGTTCCAAAACAAAAGCAGGTTCATCGTTATAATAACCTACAAATGCATTGTAATGATCTGGTTTAGTTAATTTCTTATACTCGTCTTTAACAGCATCAAGCGTTGAGTTTTGCATTCCCCAAAACACAGCATATTCTTTATTGACCCAAGAATGCAAGAATTCTGAATCTTTTTCAATTTGAAAATGACGAATATCAATGGTGCCAAAACCTCTATACTTTTTACTGAAAACTATATTCTCTGACATTTTCTCAGGTTTTAGCTAGTTGTTTATGATGAATTCTAACAGATTTAAAAACAAAGAAGTATAATAGTAGTGTTATTATGAATCCTATAAACGCAATTGAAAATGGAATTTGAAGTCCGAAGTCTTCCACAACAATCCCTACACTTAAAGAAGCTAATAAAACACCCAAGTTTTGGAAAAAGTGAATTTTACTATAGTCAACAGCATAAGATTCCGAGGAACTTAATTCAAACAACAACACATCGAATTTTACTACACCTTGAAAAATTGCCCAACCATAAATGATTCGTCCTGTAATTACAAATAACTCTAAAGGAATTCCTTGTAAAAACAGTCCGATTAAAGCAATACATAAGGCATTTATAATTCCTTTATAACCATCGTTTGTTTTTCTTCTATTGTTTATCCAAAGCGCAATTAAAGCGACAAAACCTGGGATTGCGTAAATTGTACCTGAAACGAGTTTCGTTTTAAAGCTTGAGAAACTTTCCCAGTAAATTGAGAAAAATGGTCTTATTAGAAAGTCACTGAAATATAAAATCAGTGTAATAATTCCTAATTTTAGAATAAATCCTTTAGGTAAAAAACGCTCTTCTTTTGACCCTGATTCTTCAGAAACTATTAAGCCTGTTGCATACTTTTTACTTCTTAATAAATAGGCACTCATTCCCATTTGAACGAAATCTCCTAAAGCCATTATTAAAAATATATTTCGAGGATCGATTAAATCAACAGTTAAACCGCCTATCACGGCACCCAAAATTCCTCCAAGATGTACAACTACAGATAAAAGGCCAATTGTACTTGGATGTTCCTCTTTGGTTATAATTTTTAAAATGTATGGATAAACCAATAGATAACTTCCTTTAAAAATAACCATGGTTAAAGAAATTACCCAAAAAGCTATATATGATTCTGTGTAAAAACAAAGTAAAGCTAGGATTCCAGCTACAAACTGAGTATAGACTAAAATGTTTAATTCTGATACTTTTTTTGAAACATATGCCCAGAATGGAAATGCAATCATCACCATGAAACAAATTGCTGCGAAATAATATCCTACCAATTCAGGATTAGTTATTCCAAAACGTAGTTCAAAAAATTGCGGATAAAATGGATGCAATAGATAATCACTAACTACGGCAACCAACGTCATAACTATTAAAAAAGTTTTAAGCTTCATATTCATTTAAAATAGTTACAGGTATTTCCTCGTCTTCATGAACTTCAAATTGTTGAAATGCAATTTTTTGTTCGATTGGGTAATGTTCAATCCCAGTCATTTCTTTAATGATGTAAGAATTTCTATATGCCGCCATTCCTAAATCTGGAGTTACAAAGCCGTGTGTATGTAATTCAGCATTTTGAACAAATATTTCATTGTTAGAAATGTCTATACTATAATTTCTTCCTACATCGAATCGTTCTTTCGTATCCCATTTAATTCTATCTGAGATTCCATCAACAAAATCAGGAAGTTGATAAGCATATCCAGTTGCTAAAACTAAACCTTGAGTTGTATGTCTGAAATACTTGTCTTGCTCAATTTGATGTAAATCTAACTGAATTGAATCCTCTAATATTTGCGTATTAATTAATTCAGAATTTGTACGAAGAGATACTTTTATAGGAGCTTTAGCTATAACTCTTTTTGTATATAAAGTATCATGAATTGCAGCAATTAAATCACTGTTAATTCCTTTGTATAAATGCTTTTGATTTTTAATTAAATCATCTCTTTTCGATTCAGGTAAATTATAGAAATAGTCAACATATTCTGGAGATGTCATTTCTAGTGTTAACTTAGAATATTCAAGTGGGAAAAATCTAGGTGAACGAGTGATCCAATTTAGTTCATAACCAATAGAATCAGATTCTTGTAATAAATCATAAAATATTTCTGCTGCACTTTGTCCACTTCCTAAAACTGTTATTTTATCTTGCTTTTGTAGCTCTTCTTTATGATCTAAATATTGAGAAGAATGAATAGCTTTATCTTCTAATTTCTTACAAGATTCCGGAATGTACGGTGGAGTTCCAGTTCCAAAAACTAGTTTTTTTGCCTTGTATATTTTGATTTCTTCTGTTTTTGTACAAGTACTAGTCACAATATATAAACCACTTTCTTCTTCGTAATCAATATGCGTTACCTCCGTACTGAAATAGATATTAGATAACTTTTCAATAGCCCATTGACAATACTGATTGTATTCATTACGCAATAACAAAAAGTTCTCACGGATATAAAAAGAATACATTCTCCCCTGCTCTTTGATATAGTTTAAAAAACTAAATTCATTTGTTGGATCTGCTAAGGTTACAAAATCAGCCATAAATGGAATTTGTAACGTTGTGTCTTCTAACAACATTCCTGGATGCCAATCAAAACGTTCCTTTTTATCTAGAAAAATTCCATTTAAGTTTTCAATAGGCTCAGTTAAACATGCTAATCCTAAGTTAAATGGACCAACTCCTATTGCAATAAAATCTGCTACATTGCTCTGCTTCATAATGCTTCTGTTTTAGGTTGATAAAGTTTACCTGTTTCTTCAATCATATCTACGATGTTCAACAAGTTATTAATGGTGTTTTTTGGGTTTAAGAGTGTGAATTTTAAATAGATATTTCCATTTAATTTAGTACTTGCAATTGATGCTTTTCCTGATTTATATAAAGTGTTTTTAATATGAAGATTCACTTCATCATGCGTTGGTTCATGATCAGCTTCAGAGTTTTTATATCTGAATACAATTGTACTTAATTCAGGAACATGCGCCAATTCAAAATTCGGATTACTAAGCATGTTATTATACACCTGTTTTGCCAAATGATGTACTTCTTCTAAATAAGAAGCAATGGTTTTTGTTCCTAAAGTTTTTAGGGTTAACCAAACTTTTAAAGCATCGAATCTCCTTGTAGTTTGAATAGACTTTTCAATCAAATTAGGTCTTTCAGAATCTTTATCTTCTAAAGGATTTAGATAATCTGCATAGTAAGAAACATACTGAAAATGTTTTCTATTTCTAGCTAAAAATGCGCTACAACTTACGGGTTGGAATAATGTTTTATGAAAATCTATAGTAATTGAATCTGCATATTCAACTCCATCAAAGTAGTGATTATGAGTTTCTGTTAACACATAACATCCACCATATGCTCCATCCACATGTAACCAAAGTTCTTGTTCTTTTGCAATTTTCCCTATCGTTTTAATTGGATCGAAACTTCCATAATCTGTAGTTCCTAATGTAGCTACAACTGCAATTGGAATGTTTCCTTCCTGTTTAGTTTTTTCAATAGCAAGAACTAATTCCTCTGTATCCATACACATTTTATCGTCTACTTTTACAGGAACAACAGCGTCATATCCCATTCCTAGAAGCGCAGCGTTTTTCTTGATACTAAAGTGTGATTTTTCCGAACAGAAGATTCTAAATTTACTGACTTGATCAGACCATCCATTCTGTTTAATGTTGATGCCAAACTTCTCGAAAGCATAATGATCTCTGGCCATTAATAGTGCCATAAAATTTGATTGTGTTCCACCACTTGTAAAAACACCATCGGAATAATCATCAAATTTAAATTCGTTACAAATCCAACGAATTACTTCTTGTTCAATAAAGGTTGCAGAGGTACTTTGATCCCAGGTTTCTACTGCGGTGTTTACTGTTGTTGTAATTAATTCTGCAACAATTGATGGTAGTGTAATTGGGCAGTTTAAATGCGCTACATAATTTGGATTATGAAAGGCTATTGCATTATCTAAATACAACTCATTTAATTCCTCTAACGCTTTATGAATGGGGTTAGATGAATTGATATCTATTAATCGTGCTTTCTGTTTGTTGATTCTGATTTCCTCAATATCATCACCTTTGTAAAACTTTCTATTCGCCAAAAACTTTTGGACATAAACCAATGTTTTAGAGATATAATCTTCATATAAAGCAAGAGATTCATCATTAAACAAGTAACTATTTAACGATAATTCTTTAATGGGAGGAGCTTCGTTTACAATCATTATTTTTATTTAGTCTTAATAATGACACAAAACTAAAACCTACCTTCTATTTTTTTATGACGTGTTTAGGATAAAAAAAGACGAGTGTAAAATTAGATTATCAAATAAAACTCATAATCATATTGTTAATTCAAAAATTACCAGCTAAAACCATTTTTTTCTTTTAAAAAACAATAACATTGCTGCAGCTATAAACACAATGAAAATCCACATATAATAGTATCCATTCTTCCATTGTAATTCTGGAATATTTGTAAAATTAGTACCATATATACCTGCGATAAAAGTAATAGGAATGAACACAACTGAGAAAATAGTTAACAGCTTCATTATTTCATTTAGCTTCTGATTAACGTTT
Organism: Tenacibaculum sp.; assembly: GCA_022448525.1. Classification (GTDB taxonomy): domain Bacteria; phylum Bacteroidota; class Bacteroidia; order Flavobacteriales; family Flavobacteriaceae; genus Polaribacter. The sequence goes on along the minus strand of JAKVCX010000004.1, from coordinate 409,013 downwards.
GTAGAGTAAACCGTTAATTGTTCACTCAGCATACTTTTATAATTCTCTATTGTTTCATACACCCGATCGATATAATCGTGCAAATCGTTATAAAATATTTGCTCTTTTTTGGTGATTAAAGGGGTTTTGTAGGTTTTAAAATTACTAATTGAATCACGAGCAGGTCTTATTGTTTTTCGAAAGTAATTTAATTCTATTTTGTTTTTATTGATGTCTTGTAAAATATCATTATTTGGATGTGATAGGATTTTATCCTCCAAATCTTCTACATTTTCTCCAAATACTTCAATTAAGAAATTGTAATTATCCACAATAATGTCTAATAGGCAATAATTAAGATAACTTAAATTACTATTTCTGATTCTACCTTTTTTATTTCTAATACGTTCTCTTATAGGATCAAAAACATCTCCTTGCTTCTCCTGAAATGTCAATAAAACATTCGATTGTAGGAATATTGATAATTGTTCTGCATGCAGCGTTTCATCTTTACTTAAAAACATCATTTTCATCACAGTAAAGATTGAATCTTCATCTATTTCAGACTTTGCTCTTTGTCCAGTATTTACAATATCTTCAATTACCAAAGTGTGAATACCAAACAAATTACAAATTGTTTTGATACATTCAACGTCATGAATACCATCAATATTTACCCAAACATTCTTAAACTGTTGGCTATACTCATTTATTTCATTCACATCGTTAATAGCAACTTCAATGAAATTTTCGGCGTCGTAAGCAATTAAATTAATATGAGTTTTGTCTTCTTTTTGCGTTCCGATAAATACTGGCTTACCAGGAATCTCTCCCCTATTTTTCTGTCGAGTTATAAATCTCATTTAATTTAAGTTTGTAGTATCAAGATCTCCCATAAGTCTGTATAACTTGGTTAACAGAATCAATTCAGATTTATTCCTTCCGTTTACCGCATAACATATTTTATTACAAGCCTCTTTCAACAATTCATTTGTTTGATTATTAAATAGATTCAAATTATTATTGAAGAAATCTTTAAAATCCTCATAAGCCTTATCAGAAGAAAATTTCTCTTTTATTAAATGTCGCATGGTTTCATAAATAAGTTCTTCACTATTAAAACCATATTCATTTGTTGCCCAATCATCTTTTACACTCCATACAATCTCCTTTTTCTCTTCTATAGACATCGATCTGTCTACCATTGAAAACGAATAAAAAAGCTTCGTAATTGCAATGTAAAACTCTCTTGTATATTCAATATTTGCCATTATATTTCTGGTAAAATTAATATTGGAATATTACTCATAACTTGTAATTTTCTCTTCAATTTTTGATTTGTTTTTTGTTATTTAAAATTACAATTAATTTATTTAACTCATTTGATGGAACCGTCAAACAATTAATTAAATATTATATTTGTTTAGGCGTTTTATTTTATGAAAGAGATACGAATTACTGCAACAACTACAGAGGGAACGGTTAAACAAATTCAAGAAGTTCTTGGAGGTGAAATTCAAGAACGTTGGGGTGAATATATCTTAACTATAAATAATAAAAATGCCTTTGGTAAAATCACTTTCATCAATTTTGAATGGGGAGGAAATTTATTAGAGTATAATATCACTTTCTTTGATGATATAACTTTAATTATGGACACTTCAATGTTTAATCCTATTCATTTTGTGTATACGCTAGAAGGTCATTCTTTGCACAGGTTTCAGCTTGAAGACAAAAAAAGGAAGTTGGATCAGTTTCAACCTATAATTATAACAAGTAAAGATGGTGGTTATAATTATGGATACTTTGAGAAAAATGTAAAAACGTACATCAATCTTATTCAAATTAGTAGAAAAGAGTTTATTACGAAAAGACTTAATGATGCTTCTGTCCTGAATAAAAAGCTTTACGAAATATTTCATGATAAACAACATGAGAATACATTCGCTTATTTTGGTTCTTACAATTTAAAATTGTCTAACCTTATTAAAAGATTAAATGCTATTAAAGAAAAAGGAATGATTCGAATTCTTATGAAAGAAGGTATTATTTATCAAATTCTTTCTGAACATATGAAACAACATAACAAAGATGTTGAAAAGCAAAAGGAATATGATACAGACTTAACAAAAAAAGAAATTCGACTTATTAGACGATTAGCTACTAAAATTGCTAAAAATGTAGCTGAGGATTATAATGTAGAGGAAATGGCTTTAGATCTTGGGATTACACAAGCTAAACTGCAAGAAGGGTTCAAGTTATTGTTTTCAAGAACTGTTATTGAATATCTCAGACATGTTCGTTTGGAAGAAGCTAGAGATTTACTGAACAATACTGACTATAATATTTCTCAAGTTGTATATTCTATAGGATTTAGTAGCAGAAGTTATTTTTCAAAAATCTTTAAGAGAAAATATGGAATGTCGCCAAGTGAATTTCTTAAAAACAAAAAAGAAGCTGCCATTAAAGTTAGCTAGGTTAAAAGTCAGTTGTACATTCTAAAATTACAGCCAAAATTATAAAACCTACAATCGCTACAATTCCAATAATTATAATAACATTGGTTGTTGAATAACTCTTTTGTTTATAAGGTTTAGATCTAGTTCTTCTTAATTTTAATTTTCCTTTAAGTTTTCTAATACTATTCTTCATAATTAAAAGGTAACGAATTTAATCTTTACTATTTAACACAAAAAACAACATCTTTAACTCATTTCGTATTATCCAAAAAAGTACAAATTATGATATGAGTTAAGCATTCCATCAAATGAGTTAATGTACACTGTAAACCTGCTGTACTTTTGTAATGTATTTGTTTCAAACACGAATTACAGATGTAAAATAGTGAGCATCTCAAAAAAAATTTACTTGTAATTTTAAAACACATACATTATGAAAAAATTATTTTTAACCGCAACAGTATTTGGATTTGGAGCCTTATTTGCCCAACAAAATGTTGCTCAAACAGATTTTATTAAAACTACAACCGAAGGAAAAGTAAAGGTTTTAGAAAATAATAAATGAACTACGAAAAAAGTAAAAATTGTAACGCTAAAAGAACAAAATGTAGTATTTGATGAAAAAGATAGATACAAATTAAATCAAGATCGTATCAATACTTCTCCAGAGGTTACCAAAATTGTAATGACCGATAATGATTATGATAATCATTATGATCAAGCTTACATTACTTCATACGAATTGGATAAAAACATTCCATTATTAACAATGGAAAATCAATTACCAAAAATGGAAACGTATGAAATTTCAACCTTAGACAACACAGTAGATTTTACCGGGGAAACGAAATTAAATGAAAACCGAGATTTCATTATTACCGTGGTAGATGAAAACAATATAAAGTCCGAGATATTATTACCAAATGATATCTTCTAATTGGTTCATGTTTTCCAATAGTAGTGTGTAAACACAAGAAACTTTGTGCTCTTCTTTTGAGCACAAAGTTTTAAAAACGACGAATCAAGAATATTAATTAAAAACATAGAAACATGAACTATTTAACAAGAAACAAAGAAGAAAACTTATTAGTAGCTAGAGAATTAAATCAATTATTAGCTGATTATCATATCTATTATCAAAAGTTAAGAAACTTTCACTGGAATGTTGTTGGAGAAAACTTCTTCGAACTACATGAAAAGTTTGAGAATATGTATAAAGATGCACGTGTAAAAATTGATGAGCTAGCAGAAAGAATTTTAACCTTACAGTTTCATCCAGTAAGCAGATATAGTAGATATTTAAAAATAGCCTCTATTTCTGAAACATCTCCTTTCCAAACGGATAGAGACATGATACTAGTCTTACTAGAAGATCATAAACGATTACTATATCAAATGAATATCGTAATTAAAAAAGCAAATAAAGTAAGTGATGAAGGTACGGTTGATTTAATCGGATCATACATTAAGGATTTAGAGAAAACAAGTTGGATGTTAAACGCTTGGACAAAAAATAAAGTAGAACAATTAAAGGCAGATATCGTATTGTCATAATTAATCAAAATTTATATATGAAGATATTTCGGATAAAAAGAAAAACAAAAACCATCAATCTGTTCTCTCCAAAAATGGGAAGATTAATAACTAAAGTTACGTACATCAAAAAATATTTTTTGTTTGTTCCTATTAGAACAATACATAAATATAGAGAGACTTATTATGGAGAGGTGAAAATGTACGACGATTGTCATTTGTACATTTAACCAAAAAGAATCCTGCGCTTCGGTGCAGGATTTTTCTTTTTGAATCAAATTTGATTTTACTACTTTTAGCCTCCATCAATCAAATAGCATTATGATTTTAGATAAAAGAGTACCATTAAAATATTGGTTTAACCTTATAAAGTGGGATATAGTTTTAGTTGCTTGCTTTGTAACAGCCAGTTATGTATTGGAACAACAGTACTTAAAAATTGAATTACCTCTATCCTTTAGTGGTTTTTTAGGAACATCAATTACTCTTTTACTTTCTTTTAAATTAAGTCAATCTTATGATCGTTGGTGGGAAGCTAGAAAAATATGGGGTGCAATCGTAAATGATTCTAGATCTTTTGTTACTCAATTATTAAATTATACGAATCCTCAAGCAAAAGATACAGTAACCAAAATGGCTCTAAGGCAAATCGCTTGGTGTTATTTATTTGCAGATAATTTGAGGGAAAAAGATACAGAAAACTCAATTGCTAAATACGTACCTGAAGACGAAAAAGATATTTTACGTGGTCATAATCACAAACCTCTTTCTATTCTAAACAAACATTCGAATGATTTAAATACGTTGCATAGAAATGGAGATTTAAACTATTTTCAGCAAGTTCAAATTGATAGTACGATTGTGAGGTTATGTGAATCAATGGGAAAAGCAGAAAGAATAAAAAAAACTGTTTTCCCAAAAACATACAGACTTACATTACGTTTCTTCATTTTTGTCTTTCTGTTTCTTTTATCATTGTCTTTTATGAATTTTGAAATGTGGATTGGTATTCCTGTTTTAATTGTAATTTCAATTCCTTTTTTGCTTTTAGAAAAAATTGCAAAAAACGTTCAAGATCCATTTAGTAATCGACCTACAGATTGCCCTATTGGTTCTATTTCAAGAACAATTGAACTGAACATAAAAGAATTAATTGAAAATAAAGAAACTGCAATTGCTGATGATAGTAATTCTTTCTATGAAATGTAAATTTTTAATTTGACGTTTTTAGACAAGTTTTAGTGATTTTCTTGCAATATATTTATCCTATGGAAGAACATAGAATTAAATATATTCAATCTGGTGATTTACAAATTGCGGCATCTTGTGTAACCAATTGCGATAGAATAACAGAGGCATATTATCCTAGTTCTATCTTATTATTTACGCAAACTGGTACACTGCATTTAGAAACTGGAGGCAAACAATATGAAATCCCAAAAGGAAATTTCGCCTTATTAAGAAAATACACGGAGGCCAAACTTCATAAATCTTGGACTCAGGAAGAAGGTTTGGCTAAAACTTATGGCTTCGGTTTAACTAATGAATTTATCCGAAAGGTTATAGATAAAATAGAGCTTCCAAAATCAAAAGGAATCAACCAAAGCTTTTTTGAAATTCCAACAACAGAAAAGTTGAATGACTTAATGCAATCATTAATTGTTCATATTGATGAAAAAGAGTCTATTGATATAGATACAATAGAAGAAAAAACTTTACAAGCACTGCGTGCATTAGCAGAAGCTGATGAAAATATACTTCAGATATTTAAAGAATTTTCAATTAATGAAAGAGCTAGTATTGAAAAACTAGTAAAACATAACTTTTTATATAATATTCCTTTAGCAACTTTAGCGAAGCAGTCAGGAAGAAGTTTATCTACTTTTAATCGAGAATTCAAGGCCATTTTTAACGATACACCACATCGTTGGATTATGAAGGAAAGATTGTATTATGCAAAAAATTTAATGAAAGCTGAATATAGTAAACCATCTAAGGTGTATTTAGAGTCAGGTTTTGAAGATTTAGCACACTTCAGCAAAGCATTTAAAAAACAATTCTCTATAACTCCATCGGACTTTTTTAAATCTTTAAAATTAAATTCTTAAAACTTGACGTTTTCGAACAACTTTTAATATTCATTATTATCTAATTTTATAAAATGATTTCTTTATTCAATAATAAGAGGATTGACATCACCAACTTAAACAACTGATTTAAAGGAATTTTTGTATTTTTAAATATCAACTAACAAACTACTTATGAGGAAATCAGTAAAACTGCTAGTAATACCTTTATTACTTGTTACTGGAATTATTTTAGCTTCTAATCTAAACAACTCGCCAGTATATGTTCCTGTTTCAAAAGAAATAACTTCTTCAAAAAACAACAATGACAATTACACTAAAATGATGGACGTATTAATGAGTCCTCGATGCGTTAATTGTCACCCAAATGATAATATTCCTAAACAAGGAGATGATGCACATCCTCATTATTTCGGAATGTCTCGAGGTGAAAATAATTTAGGATATCAAGCAACAAAATGTACGACTTGTCATCAATCAGAAAACAATAATTATTCTGGCGTTCCTGGTGCTCCAGAGTGGTCATTAGCTCCAGAAAGTATGAAATGGGAAGGTTTAACTAGAAATGAGATTGCAGAATCAATGCTTGATCCTAAAAGAAATGGAGGAAGAAATCATGAAGAATTAATGCATCATTTAACTGAACACGAATTAGTTCTTTGGGCTTGGGAACCTGGTGTTCGTGCAGATGGAACTAAACGAAATCCTCCACCTGTTCCAGTGGACGAGTATATAAAAGCTGTAAAACAATGGTTTAAAGATGGTGCCGTAATTCCATCTGATCAATAATTAATTACTAAAACTCTTTTTATGAAAATTTCATTTGAAATAAATAATCAATCCACTTCTATAGATATTGAAGATGGAAACACACCTTTACTTTGGGTAATTAGAGATGTTTTAGATTTAAAAGGAACTAAATTCGGTTGTGGTAAAGCGGCATGTGGAGCTTGTACAATTATGGTAAATGGTGAAGAAGTTCGTTCATGTTCTTATGCCGTAAAATTTGTGGAAGGTAAAAAAGTAACCACTATTGAAGGTTTAGGATCACCTGAAAATCCTCACCCTGTTCAACAAGCATGGATTGAAGAAGTGGTTCCACAATGTGGTTATTGTCAGCCTGGTTTTATGATGGCAACAGCAGCATTATTAGAAAAAGTTCCAAATCCAACAGATGAAGATATTGACCAGAATATAATTAATATTTGTCGTTGTGCAACGTATTATCGAATGAGGAAAGCGATACATCGTGCAGCCGAAATAAAAAACACTACTAACAACTAATTTTTCGATTATGAGTAATACAAAACAACAGAAAAAAGGAATTTCTCGTCGTAAATTTTTAGTTCGTGGTGGTTTAGGTACATTAGGAGTTTTGGCAGTTGGAACTTATGTTTTCAGAAATCCCTTAAGAAGATCTATTCTTGAAATGACTGAAACTATGGCTCCTTCCTATATGGGAAGCGGAACAGAACCAAATCTATGGTTTGAGTTAACAAAAGAAAATAAAGTTATTTTTCATTCCCCAAAAGTTGAAATGGGACAAGGCTCTTTTACAAGCTTTGCACAAATGATTGCGGATGAAATGGATGTAGCCATAAATCAAATCGAGGTGATCGGAGCAGCCACGAAGACAGGTGTTATTGACGCCTTAAGTACAGGTGGAAGTTTATCTGTCGGAGGACTCTGGAAACCTTTGCGTGAATTGTCAGCAACAATGCGAGAAATGTTAAAGATTGAAGCAGCTAAAAAATTAGATGTAAATCCTTCTACCCTAACCACTAAAAATGGTATTGTTTCCGGCGGAGGTAAATCAATGACTTATTCTGAAATTGCTGAAGGTGTTTCGGAATGGAATGTTCCAGACACTCCAAATTTAAGACCTATGAAAGACTACAAATTCATAGGAAAGCCAATTCGTAGAATTGACTTAAATGCAAAGGTTTTTGGAGATCCTATTTTTGGTTTAGATGCTGAATTGCCAAATATGTTACACGCGGCAATAATTCGACCTAGTACAGTTGGAGCTAAATTCAAAAGCGCCAATACAAATAAGGCAGAAAATATGCCTGGTGTTGTAAAAATAGTTCAAATAGATGATTGGATTGGTGTAGTAGCAAAAAGTTATCCGCAAGCATTGGCAGCTAAATTTAAAATTGACGTAGAATGGGATATTCCTAAAAAGTGGACAGAAGAAGAAATTCGTGGATTATTACAAGTTGGAAAAGGTGATGAAATGATCACTCAAAAACAAGGAAGTGCACTTGAACCAAATGATGATTCTACAGTTTCAATGACATTTACAAGTCCAATTGGAGCTCATGCTCAAATCGAACCTAATGGTGCTGTTGCAGATTATAATAATGGGAATATAACTATCATACTTTCAACACAAGTTCCTGGTAAAACACGGGAATATGTTGCTGAAGCATTAGGAGTTGATAAAGAAAATGTGAATGTTGTTCCTACTTACCTAGGAGGTGGATTTGGTAGACGATTGAATACAAATCATGCGATTCAAGCTGTTCAATTATCAAAAGAAGCCGGAAGACCTGTTAAATACATTTTCACAAGAAAAGAAGAGTTCCAAAATGATTTATTTAGACCTCCAACTCAACATATTATGCGTGGTAAGCTAAATTCTGAAGGTCACTTAGATAGTTTAGAACATCATTACGCAAGTGGAGATGTTGCTATAGGCTCTATTTTATTTCCGAATGCTATCAATTCAATTTTAGGAACAGATGTCGGTGCCATGCGAGGTGGAAATATTATGTATGATAAAATACCAAATCATAGAGCAGTTCAGTGGCATACAACCTTACCATTTGCAACAAGCTGGTGGAGAAGCTTGGGTTTATTAGCGAATACTTTTGCAATAGAAAGTTTTGTGGATGAAATGGCTATTAAATCAGGAAAAAATCCAGTTGAATTTCGATTGGCTAGTATTAGCAACGAGGGAAATCAAAAGCGACTGTTCGATATCATAAAACTTGCTGCAGAAAAAGGTAACTATGATGATAAACCTTCAAATGGAATAGCTAAAGGATTCGCGGCATCTACAGATGCAAATTCTCCTTCTGCTCACGTAGTGGAAGTTTCCATAGAAAATAATCAAATTAAAGTTCATAAAGTTACTTGTGCTTTCGATTGTGGTGTAACTGTAAATCCTGATCAAGTAAAAGCACAATGTGAAGGATCTATAATTATGGGAATGAGCGGTGCTATGTTTGAAAAAATGACTCTTGAAAATGGTCAACTCTCTCCAACAATCTACGGTCCTTATGATATGGCTTTAATGAAACATGCTCCTAAAGAAATTGATATTCATTTTATACAAGGAGTCGATATTCCATTACCAGTTGGAGAACCACCGATGGGTCCAATTGGTGCTGCTGTTGCAAATGCAGTAAGAAGACTTACTGGGAAAAGATTAACAGATCTTCCATTAAAGTTATCTTAGTTTTATGTATTTTACTGCTTAGATTACAAAATAGAAAACTCAATTCTAAAGGAAACAAATCATTTTGACACACGAATTTAAAGACATTGTATACCAAGCGAAAAGAAACCAAAACAATGGAATTAAAAATGTTTTAGCCACCATTGTACATTTAGAAGGTTCTTCTTACAGAAAACCTGGAGTTAGAATGTTACTATCCTCTGATGGAAAAATGGTTGGTGCCGTTAGTGGCGGTTGTGTTGAAAAGGAAGTTCAAAGAAGAGCACAATCAGTTTTTGAAACAGGAATTTCAAAAGTAATGACTTATGATGGTCGTTATCGATTAGGATGTGAAGGAATCTTATATATTCTACTAGAACCGTTTTACGTATCACAAGAGTTTTTAGATGATTTTAAATTGTCATTAAAAAATAGAGAGGTCTTTCAAATAGTTTCATCTTATAAAAAAGAAGATGAATATATTTTTGATATTGGTTCTATTATAAAATTAAAAAATAACTCATACTCCTTCTCTCCTACTTTAAACAAAGAAACTTTTAATACGCATGAATTTTTTCAGCAACACCTGCAACCTTGTTTCAGATTATTAATAATTGGTGGAGAACATGATGCTGTAAAACTGTGTTCTTCAGCAAGCTTATTAGGTTGGGAAGTAGACGTTATTACTTCAGAAAAAGATCCAAAGCAACTCACCGATTTTCCTGGTGCGAATTCCGTTATTGGCGTTTCTCCGGAAATTGCAGAATTATCAATTGATAATGAAACAGCTGTAGTTTTGATGAATCATAATTACGTTAAAGACTTAAAGTATCTTTTGAAACTTGAACCTTTAAACCCATTTTATATTGGGATTTTAGGGTCTGCGAAAAGAAGAGAGCAATTGCAAAACGAATTATTTCATTATGCTCCAGACCTTTCTGAAGAGTTTTTTGATTCTATTTATAGTCCAGCAGGATTAAATATTGGAGCAATTACACCAGAAGAAATTGCATTGTCCATTTTATCAGAAATCTTAGCAGAAACAAGGAAAAAAACTCCTGTTTCATTGCGAACTATAACTGGTAAAATTCACGCGTAGTTTCATGAAAATCGCGACTTTAATTTTAGCAGCAGGATCCTCTTCAAGAATGGGAAGTCCTAAACAATTATTATCCGTAGGAAATACTACATTACTCGGAACTGTAATTGAAAAAATACTTTTATTAAATAATAATTTCATCTACTGTATTCTCGGAGCAAATGCAGATACAATTCAGAAATCCATCACTAAATATGATTTGACTATTTTAACTAATTCAAATTATAAAAGCGGATTATCCTCAAGCATCGTTTCAGGTATTCAGCATATTAAAAACTTGGATTACGATGCTGTCTTAATTGTTTTAGGAGATCAACCAAACATACAAATTGATTATTTCCAGAAAATTATAGAGACATGGAAAAGTTCTCAGGATTTTATTATTGCTTCAAACTACACCTCACGAAAAGGTGTTCCAGCATTATTTCCTAAAAAATATTTTACTCTTTTGGAAAATTTAGAAGGTGATAAAGGTGCTTCAAAGCTTTTAAACAGTGATGAATTTCCTATTTTTACAATGAACTCAAATATCGACCTATTTGATGTCGACACCCAAAAAGACTATCAAACCTTGATTAATAAAACATTATGATTTCAGTTTCTGAAGCAATACAACATATTGAAAATCATTTTTCGAAAATGGCTTTGGTTAAAAGGCCAATTGAAAAAACTTTAGGATACATTCTCGGAGAAGATGTTATTTCACCTATAAATATGCCTCCATTTAAGCAGTCTGCCATGGATGGTTACGCGTTTGTACATTCAAATAATAACGATTATTTTGTATCTGGTGAAGTTCCAGCAGGAAGTAATGAAAATTTCCCAGTAAATTATAATGAAGCTATTAGAATATTTACAGGTTCACGAATTCCCGATGATGCTGATACTGTGGTAATGCAAGAACATACAGAGCGAAAAGATGATAATCTAAGAATACTAACTCTTCCGGAGAAAGGCGCTAATGTAAGACCATTGGGTAATCAAATAAAAATTGGCGATGTTGCTTTAAAAACTGGAACTTATTTAAACGAAGCGGCCATTGGCTTTTTAGCAGGTTTAGGAATTACTAAGGTACAGGTATATAAAAAGCCAAAAGTTAGTATTTTAGTTACAGGAAATGAGCTTCAAGAAGTAGGCAAAAAACTAAAAGAAAGTCAAGTGTATGATAGCAATTCCATTACTTTAAAACTTGCGTTAAAACAATTAGGCATTAAAAAAGTTCGAATTTCTAAAGTTAAAGATACGTTTAAAACAACCTTCAAAACCATTAAAAAAGAACTCGATAAATCTGATGTAGTTTTAATTTCAGGTGGGATTTCTGTAGGTGATTACGACTTTGTGAAACAAGCATTACTCGGTAACAAAGTTGAAGAAGTATTCTACAAAGTAAATCAAAAACCTGGAAAACCATTATGGTTTGGATATAATGATACAACTAAAGTATTTGCTTTGCCAGGAAATCCAGCATCAAGTTTAAGTTGTTTTTATATGTATGTTCTTCCTTTGTTAAAAGCTCATTTAGGTTATACAAATCCGCATTTGCCAAAAGAAAAAGCAACTACAATTTCTGACATTAAGAATAAATTTGGTAAAACTTTATTTTTAAAAGGTACTGTTGAAAATGGACAAGCTACTTTACTAGATGGACAAGCTTCTTCAATGCTTAAATCTTTTGCCGTTTCTAATGCGTTACTTATTGTACCAGAAAATGAAACTATCATAGAAAAAGGGCAAAAGATTGAATATATAAAATTGAGCTAATGGAGTTTCTACAAGCAGACGTACTCTTTCTATTTTTTGTAATTCTTTCCGTAGTAGCTTTTTTATATGCTAGCGTTGGTCATGGTGGTGCGAGTGGTTATTTGGCATTAATGGCTTTATTCACGTTTCCAACAATTGTAATGAAACCGACAGCTTTATTACTTAACATTTTTGTTTCTGGTATATCATTTTGGTTTTTTAAGAAAAACAATCACTTTAAGTGGAAACTTTTTTACCCATTTGCTTTAACATCAATACCAATGGCATTTGTAGGAGGATATATTTCCATAAATGCTACCTTATATAAGCAAATATTGGGAGTGTTTTTAGCTTTTGCTATTTTAAAAATGTTAAATGTTTTTGGAAAGGAGAAATCTAGTATTAAAGAAAACAATATAAGTTTATCCTTAGTCATTGGAGCTTCCATAGGTCTATTTTCAGGAATGATTGGGATTGGTGGAGGGATTATTCTAAGCCCTGTTATCATACTTTTAGGATGGGGAAATATGAAACAAGCCGCCGCTGTTTCTGCATTATTTATTTTTGTGAATTCTATATCAGGAATTATAGGTTTTTACTCAAAAGGTGGAATTATTCCGAATGAAGCATGGTATTTTATACCAATAGTCGTAATTGGTGGAAGTCTAGGTGCGTTATACGGAAGTCAAAAATTCAATGGATTTGTATTAAAATATGTTTTAGCCGGAGTTTTAACAATCGCCGCTGTAAAATTATTCTTAATTTAGAAGTATGGAAATAAAATACTTTGGAGAAATAGCTGAGAAAACTAATAAGAATAATGAAACAATTAATTTAGATAAAGAAAGTTTATTTGAATTAATTTCTTTTCTTGAAAATGAATACAATATTCTAATCAAGGACATTCAAATTGCTGTAAATCATAATCTTGTTTCGAAGGATATTGACATCTCTTTTAACGATAAAGATGAAGTTGCTATTCTTTCACCATTTGCAGGTGGATAAATTATATATGACTCAACTTTTTTGCTGCCTGCAATAGTGTTTCATCCGTTTTTGCAAAACAAAAACGTAACATATGTTTATCCGTAGCATCTTCATAAAACACTGAAATAGGAATTGCAGCAACTCCATGTTCAGTAATTAACTCTTTAGCAAAGTCTAAATCGTTCTTGGTACTAATATTTTTATAATTCACAATTTGAAAGTAGGTTCCTTCAGATGGTAGTATTTCAAAACGACTCTCCTTTAAAGCTTCTTGAAATAAGGTTCTCTTATTGGAATACATTTTCGCTACCTCATCAAAATTTACGATATCCAAATACTCAGAAATTACATGTTGTGAAATACTATTCACACTGAAAACTAAAAACTGATGTACCTTTTTAATTTCTTTCATCAGGTGTTCAGGAGCAATTAAATATCCAACTTTCCAACCTGTAACATGCAAAGACTTTCCAAATGAAGAAGCCACAACCGCTCTTTCTCTTAATTTAGGTCTGCTATTTACTGAAATATGAGCATGTTTAAACGAAATGTATTCATACACCTCATCACTTAATAAGATAACGTTTGGATGTTTCTCTAGTATTAATTCTAATTTTTCATAATCACTTTCTGACCAAATTTTCCCTGTCGGATTATGTGGATTGTTTACTACAATGAGTTTCGTCTTTGATGTCATTGCATCCTCAATTCTATTGAAATTAGGAGAGTAATCGTCATTTAAAGAAATTCTAATAGGCTTCCCTCCTGCTACCAACACAGATGGCTCATAACTATCGTAACTTGGATCTAAGATAATGACTTCATCACCAGACGTAACTAATGCATTAATTGCTGTGTAAATACCTTGTGTAGCTCCAGAAGTTATTAATAACTCAGAAGAAGTATCAATAGCTCTTCCATAATTGTTTAAAGTCAATCCAGCTATTTTATCTAATAACGATGGTAAACCCGCCATTGGAGTATACTGGTGAATATTTTCTTTAAGTAAACGCTCAGAAATTTCTAGTAACCTATTATCCACTGGAAAGTTTGGAAAACCCTGAGATAAATTAATTGCATTATGCTGATTTGCCAATTGAGACATTACAGAAAATATACTAGCTGAAGTATTAGGAAGTTTAGACATATGAAATTGAAAATCTGGTTTTACGAAAATATAATTTTGTTTTAAATAAAGATATTGTTCACGTATTTTAATTGTTCGTTATAGAATTAAACAATTTTAATTGAGCATGTTAAATACTTCTATATCCATAAACCTTAACATTTCTTTCACGAATAAGGCCTCAGGTTATCCGTAAATTTGATAGAAATAAATCAAACCATGAGAAAATTAATACTAACACTACTAGTAGGGTTGTTTTGTTTACCTTCATTTGCAAACGACTCATTAACAAAAGATTTTACAACTGGTAATCCAGAAATTGGTTCTATAAACGCCATGACTTTTGGTCCAGAGGGAATATTATTTTTAGGAGATAGTAAAAATTCACAAATTGTTGCAGTTGATATGAGTTCAGCAAAAAAAGCAACAAACAAGAAGTTATACTTAAAAGATATTGAATCACTTTTAAGCGATTTATTAGGTGCAGACAGCGATCAATTACAAATTATAGATATGGTTGTGAATCCTGTGAATCAAAACGTTTATATAGGTGCGCAACATAGTTCAGGGAAATCATTTCTATTTCTGGTAAATAATAATACTTTAGAAAATGTTCCTTTAAGTTCTGTATCATTTTCAAAAACTGCAGTTTCAAATGTAATTAAAGCTGATGCTAAAGACAGACGAGGAAGACCTTTACGTAGATTAGCAATTACGGATATCCAATATGGTAATGGACAAATAATGGTTTCAGGATTAAATAATGCTGAATTTGCTTCAACGTTTAGATCAATTCCATTTCCATTCACAAATAATCAAAAAGATAGTTCATTAGAAATTTATCATGCGGCTCATGGAAAGTATGAAACTCATGCTCCGATTAAGACATTTATGACGACAACGATAAACAATCAACCTCATATTATTGCAAGTTATACGTGTACTCCATTAGTTGTTTTTCCAATGAATAGCTTAAATCCTGGTGCTCATACAAAAGGAAGAACAGTTGCGGAATTAGGAAACTGGAATACACCTTTAGATATTATTGAAATGACTAAAGATGGAAAACGTTACATTTTAATGGCAAACTCCAATAGAGCTTTAATGAAGATAAAAGTTGCAGATATTGAAGCGTTTAATACTTCTTTAAATACTCGTGTTAAAGAACGAGCAGGAACGAGTGGTGTTGATTTTATTAATTTACCATTTG
This sequence comes from Tenacibaculum sp., assembly GCA_022448525.1. GTDB lineage: Bacteria > Bacteroidota > Bacteroidia > Flavobacteriales > Flavobacteriaceae > Polaribacter. The sequence goes on along the minus strand of JAKVCX010000004.1, from coordinate 393,351 downwards.
TAAACGTTCAACAATTAGATAAACTAAATGATAAAGAATTTGTCTTTATTCAGAGAGAAGCTAATGGCAAATTAGCGTTAAAAACAAGTTCTAACCGTTGGTTGTAATCTTTTAATTGCCGCAATTTAATGCGATTAATAACAATATTATTTTTTATAATAACTTTGGAGTTGTTCTCACAATCTCCAAAGTTTTCTTTTTCTAAAACAGCTATAGAAGTTGTACCTGATGATTCACAAAATGTGATTAAAGTCTATAAAGGTGCTTTTAAAAATTCACAAGAAAGCAATAATAGAAAATCTATTATAGGAAATATAAATAGACAAGGAGATAGGTTAATTTTTTCTCCTTTACTTCCATTTCAAGTAGAAACTAATTATACCGTAGTTTTTAATAACACGTATTATGAATTTTCTATTCCGTTAGAATCCAATTATAAGATTCTTAGTGTTCAAAATTTGTATCCTAATTCTTCTGAACTTCCATCAAATTTATTGAAATGGTATGTAGAGTTTTCAAAACCGGTAAACCCAACGAATATCTACGATCATATTTCCTTAATAGATAATAGAACTCAAAAAAAGGTAGATAGAGCATTATTACCATTGGAAACTCCCCTACTTTCAAATGACGGGAAGCTTATTACATTGTGGGTTGAACCGGGTAGACAAAAAAGAGATTTAGGTCCAAATAAACGATTAGGAAAAGTTCTAGAAATTGGCGAATCGTACACATTAAAAATAGATGGAAATTTAAAGGATGCTAAAGGAATTCCTATGAAGTCTGATTTTAGGTTTACTTTTAAAGTTTCTGAAGCTGACAGAACTCAACCGAATATAAATAATTGGAAATTCGACCTTCCAAATCCAAAAACTAAAGACGCATTAATCATTCATTTAAGTGATAATTTAGATTATGGTAGTTTAAGTAATAATCTTAAAATTTATGATAATGAGAATAAGCATATTGAAGGTGTTTTTACTATAGACAGCAATAACAAAAAAGTTATGTTTTCACCGTTTAATAAATGGAAATCGATATCATACGTTTTAAAGTGTAATAAATTAATTGAAGATGTTGCTGGAAATAATTTAGAACGCTTATTTGATAGAGATATACAAAAGGAAAGCCTTACTCCTACTTTAGAGCGCAGCTTTTCGATAAATTAGTTAAAGTAAATTCTGCCCTTTCAGCTATTAAAAAGACAGAATTGTTAGGGGGATTATTTTAAAACTCTATGAAAGAACTCACTTGTTTTTTCAACTGCTAGCTTCACTTCTTTTTCTTGATCGTAAAATGCAAATTGATGCATAGGTGAAGGTAAATCTGTTTCTACCCAAATCAATTCTTTATCCTTTGAAGGCACAGTATTAAAGTATTTCTTGGTATAATCTGGTAACACACTTCCATCTGAATGAATCATTAATAAAGGTTTTTCTAAGTTTTTAGCAGATGGAAATGGATCAAGAGTTAACCAATCTTCCCAAGTTGCAACTGCAAATTGATCAGCATTCCATTGTGGAATAGCTCCTCTTTCTGGGTTTAAGTAATAATCAAACTCTCCAAACATAGCCGCCGTTTCATCAGTTGTAGAAATGGCTTTGATATAAGAAAATTCTCCAGTCTCGGCATATTTCTTTTTAGCATCTTGTGCTTGTTTAATTTTCGTTTGAACACCTTCTTCACCTCCATAAAATAACTTTACTGCTTCAGCATCATGTAACCAAGAAGCTGTAGTTGCCACGGCTTTAATATCTGTATCTTCTGAAGCTGCCATAAGTGTATACATTGAACCTGCGCAAACTCCAAATGCACCGATATTATCATTATCCACTTCTGGTAAGGTTTTTAAATAATCAATAGCATTTTTAATATCCTGAATTTTCATCGTTGGATTTTCCCAACTTCTAGGAACACCTTCACTCTCACCATAATTTCTAAAATCAAAGGCAAATGTTATAAATCCGTTTTCTGCTAACTGCTTAGCATAAAATCCTGCCATTTGTTCTTTTACAGTTGTCCAACTTCCTGATGAAACAATGATTGGGATTTTTTTTCCTTCTTCATAGTTTGATGGATAATATAAATTTCCTACTAAATTTAATCCTTCACTTTTAAATGTTACACTTTTCATGGTATTTTGTTTTTGTGTTGTTTCTATGATTTTGTTTTGATCTTTTTTTGTTGAGGGTTTACATGATATTACTATTAATAAAACCGTTAGAATTCCTATACATAATTTGTTCATGATTATTGAATTTTATCTATTAATCCGAAAGCTTTGGCCGCTACTATTGGATTAAAAATTTCTACATATTCTGTTATTTTTCCCTGATCATTAAACTTGAAAGTTGAGTAATAATCGTTACTATAAACACCTGAATTGTTTTTCAGTTTAATATTTCCAGAATACTTCACGTAAACAATGTTTGGATCTTCCATTGCGTATATTTCTTGAATCGGAAAAGTCATTCCATCAAAGTTTGGAAAAACCGGTTTCCAATAGTTTCTAATTTCTTCTTTACCATTGGCTCCTTTAGGAAATAGATTAGAGTGATAGGGATTTATCTGTTTTCCATTTTCAGCAAATAATTCGGCAACAGATTCTGCATTTTCAGATGTTAAAGCTTTGAAAAATGATTTTACAGTATTCTTATTTCTTGTTACTAAATCTTCAGAACTAGTGTTGTTCTGAGTTATTTCTTGAATAAGTTTTGTATTACCATTTTGATATTTAAAGTTAAACTTCATACCAGAGATTTTCCATTTATCATTTACTTTAAGAAGATCAAAATCATAAGTTCCAACTACAGTCCAAACATTCCCGTTTTCATTTTCTAAGTAATGTGTAGCTGTGCCATAACAAAAACTCTTGGCAGTATTTCCATTAACTTCTGTTATGAAATTACCAATTTGATGATGTGTAAATGTAAATCCAGGTAAAATAGTTTTCCATCCACTAGTAATTTCTTGTGGTGATAATTTGGTTGCTGGATTTCCTGACATTGAAGAATAATCAAGAGTTACTTCGGAGTTAAATTGAGCTTCTACCCCACTCCATTCTCTTTTATCGGTATTGATGAATAGTTTGGTTATTGTTTCTTGAATATTAGTTGAATCGTCCATAATCTTTTGATTTGTTTGTTTTGATTGACATCCTATTAAAGATGAAATCACAATTACAATTGTTATTAATCTCATGTTGTTAATTTTAACACTACAAAGATCAATTAGTTATAGAAGGAAAGATTTATGAAATCAAATCAAGAAGTATAAAAATCAAAGACTATTGATTTTTTCTGAAATTAGATGGAGTTTGATTGGTATGCTTCTTAAAGAAACTATTAAAGTTATTTGGAGCATTAAAGTGCAATGAGTACGCTATTTCTTTAATTGTCATATCTGTTTGCAACAATTTAGATTTCGCTAATTGAATGATATGCGTATTGATTTGACTTTTTGCAGTACTCCCTGTAATTTGTTTAACAGATGCATTTAAATGATTAGGGTGAATAGCCAACAATTCTGCATAATAGCTAGGAGAATGTGACTTTTTATGAGCTAACGAGTCTTCATAAAAACTAGTTTCTATTAGGGTTTGAAATCTAGAGAGTAAATTAACATCTGCTTTTCTAAACGCAGTTTCTGCTTCTTTTGGATGCACTTGATTTGTGAAGAATCGATTAATGAAATTTAGTAATACAAGTACGTGTGCTTCAATTATTTTAGAAGAGTCTTCTTTTAAATTTTGTTGCTCTGCATAAATGTCTTCATACACTCTTAGAAGTTTTGAAACTTCCTCAGGCTGAACTTCAAAAGGAATAGATTGATCTATTTTCAAGAATGGAAAATCAGTCAATAAATTCTGAAGGTATTTTGATTTTGAAATGAATTCCTTTGAAAACATCAAATAATAACCTTCCCAATCTGGCAAAATATCCCAAGATATTAATTGAAAGGGAGAATTAAAAAATACAGTCGCACCATCAGGAAAATTAGTATGATGTCCAGATATAGCTTTTCCGGAACCTTCAACTTTTATGGCGATAGCATAAAATTCATGCTTAAAGGTTGGCATCTTAGAAACTACGGTTGGCATGTTTTCCTCAAAGCTCCTGATATCAAAGTAGGGTTGTTTTGATTCAGCAATATGTATTGCTTTACAATAGTCAGAAATGGATTTGAAATGTTGCACTTCTCAAAAGTAAATTATTTCATCTATAATTTAAATTGTTAAAGAAATAGAAAATTATATTCTTAATTATGAATAGCGTAAAACTGCTGCTAATTGTATTAGAAAATATAGATAAAATTATTAAATCTTATTCATTTTTATATTTTTGAAATGCTTTAAATAAAAAGAAATCCTCCGATAAATGAATTGCATAACCTCCCTAAAGAATGAAATCTACGCTATATGTGCGGCTATAGAAGACTCACCTAATTGTAGATTAGAATTAAGAAAACAATTTTATTCTGATCATGGATACTCAAAACTTGCCAAATATGGTTATGGTCAATCTGAAATTGACTTTATAAAATGGCAAATTCAAAGAGGCGTACTCAATACAATACACTGCAAAAGCAAAAAAGGAAGCTCTTGGTGGCGTAAAATGAATATGCAAATTATCTTTGATAGTGAATTAGCTAATAAAATAGTAGCATTAAATCATGATTTTTCTGAAATTCCAGAATCTGTAAAATACTGGATAAACTATATTAAATCACCGAGTTCCAAATCATGGTACAAAGCTCATAATTCTAGTATTATTTCAGCATCAATTAAGTTTTCCGATGAAATTGAATCAGAATCAATAATTGAGAAAAAATTCATCCAAGATGTTCTCATCCGAGTTATGTATGCACAAGCAATGGTTGAAGGCAAAATATTCCCATTTGGAAGAATTGGAAGTATTCTTGCAAACCCTATATTTCCTGCAGTAAAAATGATTATAAAAAGACCAAATCTTTACCCTAATGACTATCCGCTTATAACAGAGAGTCATCTACAAAACTACATTCGAGAAATTTCAAATAAATATATCTTTCATAAAAATAAAAACAAGTTATTTAATCTCATATCTGAATTTTTCGGACCTAAAAAAATGAATGAAATAAAAATTTTTATGAATCAAAATTTAACCAGCTAAAAAACTGATAATGAAGAAAAAAGTATGCGTATTAGGTGGAGGAATCGCTGGACTAACCGCTGCCTATGAGTTAACTAATGAATTGAATTGGCAAGATAAATATGATATTACAATTTATCAAATGGGTTGGCGTTGTGGAGGAAAGGCTACTTCTGGAGTTGGAAAGAATGGACGAATTGAAGAAGTTGGAGTACATATTTTTCAAGGTTGGTATCATAATGCCTTTAGAATGGTAAAAGAAGTATATCATGAAATAAATGAAAAAAATATAGCTCCAGAGAATCCTTTTAAATCTTGGCAAGATGCTTTTATCGCAAACCCCTATACCTTCAATGTTGAATACAATGAAGAACAAGATAAATGGAAAAACTGGCCTATGGTTTTCCCTAACAATAATTATGAACCAGGAACAGAATTACAAACTGATTTCGTTACCCTATTTAAAGAAGGCTTAGGAATATTTTTTGAAACCTTATTGGGTTCTCCATATCAAAACAATAAGAATGGAAAATTAAAACTTAAATCCAGACTCGTAAATAGACTTTTCTTTAAATCAACTAATTCTACTAAGAAAAATACCAGTAATAAAGAGTCGATTAGTTATCGTTTTTTTAATAAATTTTTAAAATGGAATTTCAATATGTCAGAAAATTTCATTTTAAAACTTTGCAGAAATAAAGAAAACTTTATTACTAAAATACTTGTAAAATGCTTTAAAGGCTTTATTTCGTTTATTCAATTTTTAATTAAAAATATAGGAAAAAGGGCTAATGGATTACGAAGAACTTTACTGATGCTCGAACTCGGAGCAGTTTGCTTAAAAGGTGTTTTTTCAGAAGTGTATAATAGTGATAATAATGAATATGAATGGGATAAAATTAATAAATATGATTTTAGAGAATGGTTAGTAAAACATGGTGCCACAAATGAACTCCTTGATTTTGCAATTGTTCGTTTCATTTACTACGGTACTTTCGGGAATGTATATGGAGGAAATAATGTTGAAGAAAAAGGAAAAATTGGAGCCGATATAGGTATTAAAATGATTACCAGAATTCCAAGCTATAAAGGATGTTTTGTATATTATTTAGCTGCTGGAACAGGAGGAACATTTATAGCACCTTTAGCTTTAGTTTTAAAAAATAGAGGTGTAAAGTTTAAGTATTTTCATAAAGTAACAAATATCAAATATTCAGATACTGACCATATTGAAGAAATTAATTTTGATATTCAGGTAGAATTAAAAAATAAAAACCTTGAATACAATCCTTTTGTAATACAAAATGGAATTCATCAATGGACATCTAAACCTGATTATTCTCAAATAGAAGAAAATCAAGCTCAAAGAATTCAGGAAAACAACATTGATTTAGAATCTAATTATTCTGAATGGAATGAAGCTTCAAAACTAACCTTAACTAGAGGTAATGGTTTTGACATTGCAATTGTAGCAACTTCTGTTAAACCTTTAAAACATATTGCCAAAGAAATTCTTAAAAACAATACAAAATGGACTGAAATGGTATCAAATATTGCAACTACACCAACTTTAAATGTCCAGTTTTGGCTTAATAATAATGATGAGGAATTAGGATTTAATCATGGTAATTGGGGAATGGAAAAAAACCAATATGCTAATACTGTAATTTATGAAGACTACCTATACAGTTGGACCAGTATGACTTACATAGAAAAATTTGAAAAATGGAAAAATGAAAAACCTAGACAAATTTCATACTGGTGCGGAGTTTGGCCTGAAAATTTATCTAATAATTTAACTTACAATGAGAGTATAGAACAATTAAAAGAGCATACAGGAGATTGGATGAACCAAAACATGCAATGGTTTTGGCCTAAATCTATAAAAAATGAAAACTTTGATTACAATTTACTTTGTTCTCAGAAAGAAAATACTGAACTTAAGTTTCATGATCAGTTTTTTCAGTTAAATGTTGAGCCAGCAAAGCAGTATGTATTAGGAAGACCCGGAACAAATAAATTTAGAATGAAACCTGATGAAACAGGTTATCAAAATTTATTTTTTGCTGGAGACTGGACTGATTTTGGATTAAACGTGGGATATATGGAAGGAACAGTCCAATCAGGAATCCTTTGTGCCAATGGAATTAAAAAACGTTTCAATAATGAAACTGGAAGAACTGTTTTACTTTAAAATAAAAAAGCTCGATTTCTTTTATGAATCGAGCTTTTTTCTATTCTGTTTTAAATTTCTGATTCTTCTAAATTATTTAGATTTAAACACATCATTTAGTAAGTTTTGCAAACTCTCCCAAGATTTTTGATCAGCTTCAGCATTATAAGCTAATGGTAAATTAAATTTTTCTCCATTAGCATCAGCTTCTTTAGAAGTGAAACTATGTTTAGCTCCAGGGTAAGCTACGTACTCATATTTTTTTCCTAATGAATCTAATGCAGAAGTAAACACCTTTACAGACTCTTCACTAACGAATGGATCTTCTGCTCCATTACAAACTAAAACACGTGCCTTTAAATCTTTATTTGGCATAACCGGCAATTGAACTCCACTGTGAAAAGCAGCAACAGCATCTAAATCTTCACCACTATTTGCCATTGTTAAGGCAACACTTCCTCCAAAACAATATCCTATTGCCGCGATTTTATCAACATCTACACTTTCATGCTTTTTTAATAAATCAACTGCTGCTTTAAAGCGTGCTTTTGCTACGGGCAAATCAGACATTACACTTTGCGCGAATTTTCCAGCATCTCCAGGATGACTAGCTTGTTTTCCATCTCCATACATATCAACAGCAATAGCTGTATAACCTAAGTTTGCTAACATTTCAGCACGTTTCCTAACGTAATCATTATGTCCCCACCATTCGTGTACAATAATTACTCCAGGTCTTTTACCTTTCTTGTTTTCATCAAAAGCAATATACCCTTTCATATTCGTTGAATCCGAAGCATAAGTAACTTCTTCTCCTTTAACTTTTACGGGTAGTTCTTCTGTAACTTCTTTAGTCTTAGATTCTGATTTTTCTGATTTACATGAAAATGTAATACTCAGTAATAAAACAAATACAATTGTCGTTTTTAGAAATTTCATTATGGTAAGTTTTATATAAAACATAAAGATACTAATTGTAATACTTAAAATTAAACTACCCACAACCGAGTTAATGGTTTTATAATGTTTTCTTTAAATTTCTAAAACAATTATTCTCTAACTACTGTTATCTTTGTTAGTCATCAAACAACTAATCAAACTTATATATATGATAAAGAAGTTTTTCTATGTAACAATACTAGTTTTTTCTAGTATTACATGTATTGCTCAGGATTTGGTTCAATCTGGACCTATGGTAGGTTATTCTTCAATGAAAGAAGCGTTATTATGGGTACAAACGAAAAAATCTGCAGAAGTTCATTTCGAATATTTTGAAAAAGAAAACCCTAAAACGAAGTTTAAAACCGAAAAATATACTACGGAAAAGAAATTGGGTTTCGTTGCAAAATTAGTTGCAGATCAAATTCAACCAGGAAAGAAATACATTTATGAGGTATTTGTGAATGGCAGAAAAATAAAACGTGATTACCCAATGGAATTTCAAGCTCAAACGCTTTGGCAATGGAGAACAGATCCACCTGAAGTTAACTTTGCCGTTGGAAGTTGTAATTATGTAAATGAAAAAGAAGTTGATAGACCAGGAAACCCTTATGGAAGTGAACATGAAATTTTCACTTCAATTCATAAAAAGAATCCTGATTTTATGCTTTGGTTAGGTGATAACACCTATTTAAGAGAAGTTGATTGGGATTCACGTACAGGATTTCTACATAGATATACACATACAAGATCTTTACCAGAACTTCAACCATTATTAGCTTCAACACATCATTATGCTATATGGGATGATCACGATTTCGGACCTAACAATGCCGATGGAAGTTTTCCTATGAAAAAAACAGCCTCTGAGATATTTAAATTATTCTGGGGAAATCCAAATTATGATGTTATTGACAAAGGCGGAATAACAGGACATTTTCAATGGGCTGATTTGGATTTTTTCTTATTAGACAATCGTTATTATAGAACTGCTAACAACAATCAAACGGAAGATCGACAAATGCTAGGAAAAGAACAAATTGATTGGTTAATTAATGCATTGTCTTTTAGTCGAGCTCCGTTTAAATTTATTGCTATTGGTGGACAATTCATTAGTTCTGAAGCGATGTATGAAAACCACGCTATTTATCAGAATGAACGTAATTATTTAATCCAGAAGATTCGTGAAGCGAAAATTGAAGGAGTAATTTTCTTAGATGGTGATCGTCATCATACGGCATTGAGTAAAATGCAAGAAAGTAATAGAGTTTATCCAATATACGATTTAACATGTTCCTCTTTAACTGCAGGAGCGCATGCTAATAAAGAAGAACTAAATGTTTATAAACTACAAGAAACTTTAGTTGGTCAACATAATTTTGGAATGTTAAAAGTAAGTGGTCCAAGAAAGGAAAGAGTGCTTAGTATTCAAATTTTAGATAAAGATGGAAAAGAGCTTTGGATAAAACAAATTCAAGCAAAAGATTTAAAATATAAATCGAGAAGAAGATAATCCAACCAAATTTAAAATATAAAAAAACGACCTTAAAATTAAGGTCGTTTTTCTTTAGAATAAGTTCATAATTTAAAAACCTGCAGCTTGCCCGTCTTTACGACTTTCTGAAGCTCCATGATACACTTTATTTTTATCATCCCACATGATTGCCTGATAACCTCCATATACTCCTCTTACGGTTCCAATTCGATGTCCTCTATCAATTAATCCTCGAATAGTTGTATATGGAATTCCGGATTCTGTACGAATAGTTCCAGTATTCGTTGTCGTTTCTCCAATTGGACTTGCTCCACCGGTATGATCAAATCTTGGTGCATCTCCTGCTTCTTGTAAATTCATTCCAAAATCTACTAAATTCATGACAATTTGTGTATGTCCCATAGGTTGGAAATCTCCCCCCATTACTCCAAAACTTACAAAAGGTTTACCATTTTTGGTAATAAATGCTGGAATAATTGTGTGAAATGGTCTCTTGTTTGGTTCATAAGTATTTGCTTGACCTTTTTTTAAACTAAATAACTCTCCTCTATCTTGAAGCATAAACCCTAGTCCAGGAGGAACCATTCCAGAACCCATTCCTCTGTAATTACTTTGAATTAATGAGATCATTGTTCCGTTTTTATCTGCTACCGTCATATAAATAGTTTCACCTGCAGAAATTTTACCAGCATTATATTTCCCAGCTCTTTTACCAATTTCAGCTCTTCTTTTCTCAGCGTATGAATCTGAAAGTAATTCAGTAACTGGAACTTTAAAGAAATCCATATCCGCATAATATTTTGCTCTATCTTCAAAGGCTAGTTTTTTGGCTTCAGTAAAAAGGTGTAAGTGTTCTGCACTCCCAAATTCAATCTTTGAAAAATCGTATCCTTTCAGGATCTGCAACATTTGTAAAGCCGCGATTCCTTGTCCGTTTGGAGGTAATTCCCATACATCATAACCTCTATAATTTACAGAGACAGGTTCAACCCATTCAGATTTATGATTACTTAAATCTTTTGCAGATAAAAAACCTCCTTGCTCTTTTATAAACTTACCTATTGTTTTAGCAATATCTCCTTTGTAAAAAGCATCTCTTCCACCTTTAGCAATTTTTCTATACGTGTTTGCTAAGTATGGATTCTTGTAAATTTCCCCTTCATTCGGCAATTTACCTCCGTTTTGTGAAATATAGGTTTCAGTGATATTTGGAAAATTCTTTGAATTATAAAAAGGAATGCTTCTTTGTAAATACCATGCAATTAGTTCAGTTAAAGGAAAACCTTTTTCTGCATAATCAATTGCAGGGGCCAAGATTTCAGACATTGGTTTAGATCCAAATTTATTATGTAATTCGAACCATCCATCAACGGCACCAGGAACACTCACTGGAATTGGTCCATGTGATGGAATTTTAGTCATGTTATTCTTCTCAAAATACTCTAAAGTCAATTTTTGAGGAGAACGACCACTTGCATTTAAACCATAGAGCTTTTTAGTTTTACCATCCCAAACTATGGCAAATAAGTCACCTCCTATTCCACATCCTGTTGGTTCCATTAATCCTAACGCAGCATTAGCGGCAATAGCAGCGTCGATTGCATTTCCACCATTTTTCAAAATATCAAGCCCAATTTGCGTTGCTAAAGGATGACTTGTAGCGACCATTCCATTCTGTCCTAAAACCTCAGAACGAGTCGCAAATGGTTCACCTGTAATTCTATCTTGAGCTTCAAGAAACGGATGAGATAAAAAAACACAATATATACAAAGAATAAATCTTTTCATTTTATAAATTATTTAGTTGGTTTATCCTTCTAAAATACTAAACATAAAAGTCTTGATAGAATTGACTTTAAAATTTAACAGGACTATTAAAAATGTTATATGTTACATTTTCTTAACTTTGATACGTTGACCAAATTAATCTACTCATTATGCGTACCTATACAACTAAATCTTTAGCTTTAATTATTTCATTAAGTATCGGACTAACTTCATGTAAACAAGAAACAGAAAAGAAGGAAAATGAAAAAATAACTCAAAACAACGCAAATTTAGAATTAAAGAAAGCTTTGACTTTTTATGCTTCTTTTGATAATGGTGTTACAGCTGATTTTGCTTTGGGAGATGCTGAAATGTATACAATTCCTAACCGTAAAGCAGTTGATTCTGCGAAAGTAGGTCTGCACAAACCAGATATTAAACTTGAAGAAAATAAAGGGAAATTTGGTTCAGGATTAGTTTTCACTGAACGAAGTAAAGGCTATGTCTACTACCCTAGTGCAAAGAATATTTCTTATGATTCTATTAACTGGAATGGAGCAATTTCGTTTTGGTTAAGTTTGGATCCAGCTAAAGATTTAGAACCAGGCTATTGTGATCCTATTCAAATCACAGATGTAAGTTATAACGATGCTGCGATTTGGGTTGATTTCACAAAGGAAAATCCTCGTGATTTTAGATTGGGAGTAATTGGAGATAGAAATGTTTGGAACCCAAATCCAGAAGGACCGGATAATGAAAATCCAATTTTTAATAAGCGATTAACTGGAGTTAAAAATCCTCCTTTTGGAACTGGTCAATGGACTCATATATTAATTAATTTTTCTGGTTTAAATACTAAAGAAGGAAAAGCATCTTTATATATGAATGGTGAGTTGAAAGGAACAAGAGAAAATATTGATACGCCTTTTACTTGGGAGCTCGATAAGTCTAACATCTATTTAGGATTAGGATATATTGGTTTAATGGATGAATTATCAATTTATAACAGAAGTCTTACCGATAAAGAGATAACAGCTTTATATCAATTGGAAAATGGTGTTCATTCCATTTTAAAATAAGATTGATTGTTAGTTCTTTTTAAAATTAAGAGTTCAACCATTGTTTAAAATCACTAGTTTTTTGTCTACTTACAATAAACTCTTGATCTCTAGGATTAGTGATTGATAGCTTAACTCTATGATTAAAGTGTGAATTTAATTTTTCAACTGAAGATTTAGAAACAATTTGTCCGCGATTAATCTTATAAAATTGGGAATGATTTAAAGAAGAATACAATTGATCAATTGTTTCATCTATAATAAATCGTTTGTGATGCGTAACTCCAAATGTGATACTATTTTCAGAATACGCATACAATATTTCTGATGTTTTGATTTGAACAAAGCCACTACCCTCTTTTACCAAAATTCCAGATCTATATTGTGGTTCTTGCATAGAATCAAGAAGTTGTTTTAAAATTGTTGGTTGAATAGTACTTGAAGAATTTGTTTTATTGAATTTGGTTAAGGCAGCATCTAAATCTTCACGCTGAATTGGTTTCAACAAATAATCTATACTATTTACTTTAAACGCTTGAATTGCATACTGATCAAAAGCAGTCGTGAAAATTATTGGTGATTCTACTTCAATATGCTGAAATATCTCAAAGCTTAAACCATCTGCTAATTGAATATCCATAAATATGAGATCTGGATTCTTATTGATTTTAAACCAAGAAATAGCATCTTCTACAGAATCAATTATTTCCAATACATTGAAGTTTAAACCACTTTCATTAAGTAAGTTTTCTAATTGTCGAGCAGCTCTTGGTTCGTCTTCAATAATAAGTAAATTCATAACTATTTCTTTAGATCAGATGACTGTAATAAAGGTAATAATACTTTAAAAGAATCATTATCCATCTCTATTTGAATTGGAGTATTAGAAATTAAACTGTATCGTTTTTCTATATTTTTTAATCCAATTTTGGTGGAAGGAAGTTTGGTAGACTTCAATTGTATATTATTTGAAACTAATAGTTTATTATCCATAAGTTCAATAGAAATTTCAAGAGGTTTTGATTTTGATACCACATTATGTTTTATAGCGTTTTCAGTTAAAAGTTGTAAACTCATAGGAACAATTAGTTTATTCAAATATTGGGAAGGAATATTCCAATGTACTTTTAAGTTATCACCAAATCTTTCTTTTTGAATATGAATATAAGCCTTCACAAACTTGATTTCTTTTTCTAATGATATTAGATTTGAATCTCCAGACTCTATAATAAAACGGTATACGTTCGATAAATTATCGACAAATGTTTTAGCATTTTCCTTAGGATCTTGATCTATGATATCTCTTAAAGTATTCAAACTATTAAATAGAAAATGTGGTTGTGCTTGATTTCTAAGCGTATCGAGTTGTGCTTGTATAATAATTTGTTTTGTCTGTTCTTCTTCACGAATAGATTTTTTCAATCGAACATAATAATATATAGCTTCATAAATAGCCATTGTCATTGTTGTAATAATGGTTACTGGAAGCAAAATTCTTAATTGCGTGGTATGATTTACATTATCACCTAATAGTGAAAAGAAGAATTTAATAAACTTCCCACCTAAGTAATCTACCAAAGTAACCACAATAATTATTGATGATATAAAGATGATAATTCTCTTAGTATCGTCTTTAAAATTTGGATATTTTTTTCTCAATAGAATTAATATTCCCCTAAGAATCATCCAATCACAAATGGTATAAAACAACGAAACACTCCAACTCCAAATTGCAATAGAAAATGGTAACCTGATAAAAGATTTACTGAATAAATAATCGGTAATAAAGCTTAGCATTAGAATTCCAATTAAACTAAACCAGAAGTCATTAAAACCTAGATATTGTATTCGTTTTTTTCTATTGAATATGAACATGATTTAAAATCTTAAGAATGGAATTCCCTGCTTGGCTTGATAAAATGTAAAGCCAATCCAACTAGCATATAACAATCCAAAAAGTAAAACTAATAGCACTTGTTTCTTAATCGTAAAACTCAACTTTTTAGAGAGTGCATATGCGAATAAAGGAATAATTTGAATAGCATGCAAACCAAAGAAGTGAGCAACTCTTAAATCACCAGCGATTGTACTCCAGTTTACTAAAGGTAAGCCTTCTCCTCCATCTGCAACTCCAATATTATGTGACATTTGACTGATCATTTGTCCACCAATCCAACTTCCAAATATAATGATGGCCCATCCTAAAACGATTCCTATTTGAATCGATTTCGAGGTATTTAGTTTAAGTCTTATCGAATCGAATAACATTAATACCATAATTAAAACATTGATTCCAATTAATAATCCCATAATTCCAAACAAAACGCCGTCTACTAAAGAAGATTGATTGTAATGAGATTGAACACCTCTAGCTCCTTGCATTACAATTATTGCAGTTTCAAAGAAAATAGTGCAGGAAACAATATTATTTATAATGTTCCTTTTCTTTTTTGAATATGGATAGAAGGTAATTAAATATCCAGAAGTCATTAAAAAAATAGCATCTGATATCAGAAACTTTAAGGGTTTAATCCATACGTTTACTCCCAACAACGTTCGTTCATCAACAAATAATCCGATAATAGCTACAATAGCAAATAATAAATGAATCAATACAATACTAAACAGAATAGGACTTTGTTTTTTTACGGTATTAATTACTTCATTAAGATATTTCATTTTCAGTCTTTTTTAAAGATTTCATAATCATAAACAGCAGAAAACCAATTGGCCCAAACATAAAAGTTCCCAATAAACAAGGTGCAATTAGAAGTTGATGAATATTGTATTTTTTATTTTGATTAACAATCCACATTCCAACTAATAAATCAAAAGCCAAGTAATGAACCCAACCCGCTAAAACGGCATTCTCTTTTGTAAAAAGTTCCATTACAGAATTTAAACTTCCAAAATCCATCATGCCTTCTGTAGCTAAATACTGAATAACATAAAAAGCATAAACTAGAGATAATAGTATAGGAATTATCTTATAATCAATAAGGAATCTTGTCACTTTCCATTTAGGAACAAAAAGTAATAAGATCCACATTGGCATTGCTATAAAATTTGTAATTGAAAATATTTCTGATGTTGTCATAGTAATAAGTTTTAAGCATTGGTTATGACTCAAATCTCTATATAATAATTAGGAAATAGAAGCTAATACTTTTGAATTGTCGTTATTTCATCCTGAATTGTAAAAATGTTATTAAAACTTATCTCTAAATATACCATGAATAACAAATTAAACTAACTCTTTAAACATACTCCTACATTATGAAATTACACATAGCAGTGACTTTTATGATTTAGTTGTGTCGTAACATTAGAAGAAATCATAAAAAATTATAATCATTATGAAAAAACTAATATTGGGAGCATTAACAATTACAAGCGTTAGTGCATTTTCACAAGATTTACCTCAAAATCCAGAACCAGGAAAGTGTTATGTAAGATGTAAAACTCCAGAAGTTTGGAAAAATGAAGATGTTACCTTAGAAGTAGCCCCGGCTTACAAGAGAATCGTTACATACCCAGCAGAGTATAAAACAGTTACTGAAAGAGTTATTATTAAAGAAGCTGGACAAAGATTAGAGATTGTACCTGCAGTATGGGAAAATAAACAAGTTAGTTACACGGCAAAAGAAGATGCAAATAAGCTTAGAGTCGTAAAAGCTACATTTAGGCCGGATGAAGAAACGATTGAGACAAAAGCTGCATCTGCAAGATGGGAAATGAGTGAAAAAGCTCCTGATTGTGAATCTAGTGATCCTAATGATTGTAGATACTGGTGTTATAAGCCAACACCTGCAAGTTATGTAACTATTCCAATCACAAAACTAAATAGTGATGCGAACACTGAAAAAATTAATGTTCCTGGATATGAGAAGACCTATACAAAAAGAGTAATGGTGAAACCTCCGACAACTAGAACGGTAGAAATACCTGCTATATATAAAACAATTACTAAAACAGTATTAGTTAAAGATGCATGGAAAGAAGAAGTAACAGTACCTGCAAAATACAAGAATGTAACAAAAGAAGTACTTGTAAATAAAGGAGGACTAACAACTTGGAAAGAAGTTGAATGTGAATTGTTAACATACAATCCATTACCAATTAACTGGAACTTAGGAAGTGCTACTTTAACTTCATCAGCAAAAAGATTAATTGATTCAAGATTATTACCAGTTTTAAAAGATGGAGTTCAAGTTGAATTAGCTTCTCACACTGATTCTAGAGGATCAAAAGCATCAAATTTATCTTTATCAGAAAGAAGAGCTCAAGCAGTTGCAAATTATTTAATATCAAAAGGAGTAAATGATAGCCAACTAGTTGCAAAAGGATATGGAGAGTCAAAACTAAAGAATAGATGTTCGGACGGTGTTACATGTACGGAAGCTGAACACAGAATGAATAGAAGAACAGAATTTAGAGTTATTAATCAAAAATAGCCTAAGAAAACTTAAATACGTTCTAACAAAAAACCATTGCCTTGGCAATGGTTTTCTTATTTTATGAATTTCTGAAAAAAGGGATAATAGTATTCAGTTAAAATTAAGCCTTTCTTAACTCCTAGAACTTTTTGTCGATGATTAATAACAAATAACGTTGGATATGAAGAAACTTTAAACTTCTTAGCCAATTTTTTATTCTTCTCTAATCGTTTGGGAGATAACAAATCTTGGTTGATAGGAATATCTGCTTCATATAAAACAAAATACTTTTTCGAAAGTTTCTTGAATTTTTCTGTATTAAACAGTTCTTCATCAAGTTTTTTACAAGGTCCACACCAGTCTGAACCTTTAAAATAAAGTAAAATTGGCTTTTTTTGTTTTTTCGATAGATCTAACGCCTCTTTATAAGTGAGATTCCACATTGAATCTATAGGAGATTCAACTAAATCATTTTGTCCGTAGGAATTAGTACATATTATAAAGGCACCAATCAAAAACATCAAAGCTTGTCTCATATTGTATTTAATTACAGTCTTCAAGAAACAAAAATAATACCAAATATTGAAACACTATTTTACTATTTATTTAAATCGAAAACCTTTATAATTATAACTTTATCGACCAAATTTACTCCTAACAGCGTTGTCTGTATTAAAATCTTATTTCACTAAGTCATTAATATTAACTACATTGTCAATGAAAATGTAAATTGTACAATTGTTTATAACAGACTTTCCCCGATGTATAGATTAAACTTAAAGTTTTTGAAGTTTACTCTCTGTTGTATATCCATCTTATTTTTTAATCATGCTGGACATGGTTTTAATCTAATTCATAAGGATAGCACACGAGTACACTCAAATAATCAGGTCGTTACACGAAATTCCGAAACACTACTCGATTCGGGATGGGAATTTTATTGGAATAAATTAATTGAGCCAAAAGACTTTTCTAATCAATCAAAACCAGATAGCATTGTAGAATTAGTTAGTTGGACTCACTTTAAATTAAATGAAAAACATTTACCTTCTTTCGGGTATGCAACTTATCGATTACAATTTACCTTACCATTAAATAGACCAAATTCTTCTATTTTTATTCCACCGGCTTATGCAGCTTCGAAAACATGGGTTAATGGTAAGTTAATTTCTGAAATAGGAAAAGTTTCTGATGTACGAGATAATGTGCTACATAGAAGATATCATCAAACAATTCCTTTAGATATTCATGAATCACACTTTGAAATAATCATTCAAGTTGCGAATTTCTATCATAATAAAGCAGGACTGGATAAACCACTATCAGTAGCAGAAAGTTCATACCTTAATTCTAAAAACCGTAAAAAAGTCATGGCTGATATGTTATTTATTGGCTGTCTTGGATTTATTGGATTATTCTTTCTTCTATTCTTTTTCTTTTATTGGAATAAAGACAGAGCCATTTTTCACTTAGGTATTGCATGTGTATGTTTGTCTTACATGGCATTAAGTAGTAGATATGCCCCAATAGCTGAAATATTTCCTACAATAAGTTGGGCTTTTTTAACAAGAATAGAATACATTTCACTGTTTTACGCAGGAACTGCCGCTAGCTTATTCTTTAATACAATATTCAAAAATTTTACACATCGAATTTATTCGAAAATATTAGTGTACGGTTTTTACATTTTAAGTTTTCTTGTTATTATTTTACCCGCTCCACATTTTACAAAATTTGTATTTCCTTTTTTAGTGTATATGCTGTTCAACATTATTTATGTTTTTTATGTGATAGCAACTTCATTTAAAGAAAAGAAACACGATTCTATTTTGTTACTTGTTGGTGTTCTCTTAGGAACCATAGTATTCTTTTTACACATTTTTGTTTTTATCGGAAAATTAGAAAATGCTCTAATTTATGTGAACTTTGGATATGTTTTAGTCTTTTTAATGTTATCGATGTTATTAATGTTTCGATTCTCTAATTCATTTGTTCAGTTGGAAAAATCAAGAGCCATAGCTGTAAATCAACAAAAAGAAATTTCATTAAAATCAAATGAATTGTCAAAAGTGAATATCGAACTAAAAGAAAACTTGAGACAACTTGAAAACTACAATGCCGAACTAGATAGTTTTAATCATATTGTATCACATGATTTAAAAGCTCCATTAGTTGCAATGCATACGCTCATTACTTTTATTGAAGAAGATTTAGATTTGGTATTAGATGAAAGCGCAAAGAAACATTTTGACTTGCTCAAAGGTAGAGTTTCGAAAATGGATGCGTTAATTAATGGATTATTAGAATATTCAAAAGTTGCTAAAGGAAAAAAATCTAAGGAACTATTTAGCCTAAATAGTTTACTAAATGAACTTATTGAGATTTTAAATTATTCAGATAGTACTTTTCATTTACCAGATGAAGATATACAGGTACACGCAAATAAGCTTGAATTAGAACATGTATTCCAGAATTTAATCAGTAATGCTATTAAATATAATGACAAAGAAAAAGCATTTATTGAAATATCAGCAATTATAACAGATAGCGAATATGTTTTTGCTGTAAAAGATAATGGCCCTGGAATTGATGCTAAATATCACTCAAAAATATTTGAAATGTTTAGTCAACTTGATAAAGATGATGAAACTAGTACAGGAATTGGACTAACTATTGTTCAAAAGTTGGTTTCTGAAAATCAAGGAAAAATAAATGTTGAATCAGAAGAAGGTATGGGTACTACAATTAAATTTACATGGAAGATTTAATAAACCGAAATATAATCTATTTCTAGTTTAAATTTCTCATTCTTTTTATTCCCTATGAGAATAGCAATTTCTTCAATTTTATTTGCATTAAAATTATCAATATCTAATCGATAACCTCTAAAAGAAGCATAAAAGTCTTTCAATGACAACTTTATTATTTCCCACGAATCAGAAGTTTTAAACGTTTGTATGTGCCAATAACGCTGATTTCTCTGAGATTTAATTCTCAGTTGATAATTTTTATTATCTCCTTTAACTCTTAATTCCACGAATTTTGCCGAATCATTTAAATTAACTAACAAAGGCTTTCTTGTCATAGCAAAACCTCCATTATTTTCAGTTGAAACTAAACCAGAAAAAACACCATTTTCAGAGTCATTTAAATAAATTTGGGAGGAAGAAATTCCTCCCATAACTGTATCGTTTGTAACTCGCCAATCAGAAATATTGCAACCTTCTTCAAAATCAAATAAAACTGTTTTATCTTGAGTAAAATGTATCATAAAAAATAAGGCGAATATATATTTCATTTTATAACTTTAAACTTACAATTCCAGCATCGATAGGAAATACCTGACCCGAAATTGCTTTTGATTTATCAGATAATAAATAGGAAGCTAAACTTGCAACTTCTTCTGCCTGCAAATATTTCTTTAAAGGATGACGATTTTCCATATTTTCCTTTTGTTTATCATTTCTAAGAAGCTTTTCAGCTAAAGAAGTATCAGTTACAGTTGGAGCGATACAATTAAATCTAACCTTTGTTGCAAATTCTCCTGCTAAGGATTTTGTTAAACCTTCTACTGCAGACTTACTTGCGGCAACACTTGCATGAAATGGCATTCCTAATTTTGTAGCAACCGTACTAAATAAAACCACACTAGAATTACTATTCCTTAACTGTTTAATGTAGTGCTGAATAATTCTTACAGCTCCGATTACATTGATTTCAAAATCGCTTCTAAAATCATCTAAAGACAATCTATTTATAGGTTTTAAATTAATACTTCCCGGACAATAAACTAATCCGTTTATTTCATCACCTAATTCAGGTAAATCACTTGAAGTAGCATCGATTGTATGATTAGCTACATTTGGATGTGAAACACCTTCACTCCTACTAAAATTTATGATTATATGATTTTCTTTTAATTCTTCTACAATTGCTTTTCCAATTCCTCTACTTCCACCTACTACTAAAATAGTTTTCATGATGTTTATCTTTTTGAAATTTTATTATTTGATATATTTCTTTGTCTTGTACATTTAAATCTTCCTTTTGGAAAATCTCTTTTTGCTTGGTGTTTCGTAGCACGACCAGAAACTCTTTTTCTCCACATTCTGAAGCTAGAAGGTTTCATTTCTCTTCTCATCAAATCAATTACCTCCTGCTCTTTTAAACCAAATTGAAATTTAATCGCATCAAAAGTTGTACGATCTTCCCAAGCCATTTCTATAATTCTATCAATTTGTCTATCCGTCATAATAATCTAATTTTAAGAACTCATTCTTTAGGTCAATCATTCGATTTATAAACTTTTTATTTTCAACGTAATTCTTGTTTTTTATGAATTTTATGAAGTTTCCATTTGCATGAATACTGAAATAATTTGAATTATAAATTACAAGTTTATAATATGGAATGCACCAAGAATATCGTTCTAATCTATTGGTAAAGTGAACTAGAATCCCATTCGGTCTAAGTTCAATATTTCCATAGTTTATTTCAGAAAATTGTTTTTGTTTAGGATATAATTTTTCACTTAATTCTTTTATAACTAGCCTTCCTGAACCGATTCCGTTCATTCTAATTCTTTGAATTAGAGTATATGGATTTCCTAAAAGTTCTTTACTATGTACTTTAAAATCTTCGTTGTTATATGTTGTATTAAAAATCATTCGTCTCTTAGCATTCTACTTCTGTTATTAATCGTATGTTTCTTCAATATTCTCCAACTTTCTCGGATTACATCTTTGTCTTTTTTCATATTCCAAAGTATCTCGCTCGCTCTTTTCCTATTTTCTTTTATATCAACAATAGGACTTGGGTAATCTTTACCAATAATACAGTTATTAAACTGCTGATCTAGAGGTGTCATTAAATATGGCTCATGAATAAATGGTACTGGAATATGCGCTAATTCAGGAACCCACTTTTTAATGAATATGGCATCTGGATCATGTTCATGACTATTTTTCACTGGATTATAAATTCTTAAGTTATTTATTCCTGTTTCTCCCGCTTGCATTTGAAGTTGAGGAAAATGAATACCTGGTTCAAAGTCTAAAAAATTCTTAGATAAATGATGGGTTGCTTGCTGCCATGGTTGCCATAGAATATGTGTAAAGAAAGAAACTAACATCGCACGCATTCTAAAATTTATAAATCCCGTTTCATTTAAACATCGCATGGAAGCGTCAACAAGAGGAAAGCCCGTTTGCCCAGTTTCCCAAGCTTCTATATATGTTTCTGAAATTGATTTCTTTAACTTATGGTATCCTTTATTAATACTCGCGTTTTCCATGGTACATTCCATTTCAAACTTTTGAATGAAATGTGCTTGCCATCTTAATCTGGAAATGAATGCTCCCAAATGTCTTTTACCAGAGGACTTTTCTTTGATTTTTTTGGCTTTTTGAAATACTTCTCGTATTGATACATTTCCCCAAGCGATATACGGAGATAATCGACTACAACTGGTTCTTGAAGCTTCTGGTTTTGAAATATGAAACATGTAATTCTCATATCTTCCATCAAAAAAGGAATTGGCATATTTCCAAGCCATTTTAGTTCCACCGTACTGAAAATTAGTATTTTCTTCAGTTTTTAAATTTTTCGTTCTAAAGTATTCTGAAAGTGTATGAATCTCCGATAATGAAATAAAACTTTCTGCCGTACCATTGAATTCAATTTGAGGTTGGTACATATAATCCTCCCATTTCTCAAACCAATCGTCTCTGTTTAACAATCCTCGTAAAACTCCGTTATTTACAGTTTCAGTCCATTCTATAGAATTATTCCTGCAATAACGAGCGAATTCTTTATCTCTATTAAAAGTAACAAGCAAACCAGTTTCTTGATGAGAAAAAACTTCGGTTATATTGTACTTTGTTTGAAGTTGATTAAACACAGCAAATATCTCTCCAGTAACACTTAAAACTTTAGTGTTATACTTTGATAAATCGTTATTTATATCTGAAAGAGATTGTTTGATGAAATTCCAATGACGTTCACTGTAGTGAGGATCATTCAGTAATAAATTTTCAAAAACATATAAAATAAGTACACGTTTATTTGAATTTATCGCTTTATGTAATGCTTCATTATCATGTAAACGTAAATCTCTTTTTAACCAAACAATTGCTATATTTTCTTTATTCTTCATTAAATTTTAAGCTAAAGTTTTCTGCTTTTTCTTCTTGATTATTATCTAAAGTTTCTAGAAATTTTTCTGCTTTTTCAAATAAAGTCGTTCTCTTTTCATCACTCATCTTATCCAAATTAGAAATCAACATTCGTAACCTTGGATTCTTTGATAAAAATTCTCTATTCTTATCCATAAACCTCCAGAAAAGTCCATCCCAAATAAGTTGCCAATCACCATTAGGGTAATCGCTCATTTTCTTTACATAGTTGCTACTACTTATATACGGTTTTGTTGACATTAATCCTCCATCAGCAAAAAGACTCATTCCATATACATTCGGAACCATAACCCAATCATAAGCATCTATAAATAACTCCATAAACCATTGATACACTTCGTCAGGATCAAACTCACATAACAACATAAAGTTTCCAAGTATCATTAACCTTTCAATATGATGAGTGTATGAAGTTTTAAGTACTCTTTTAATAGTTTTATCAATTGGTAATATTCCTGTAGTTCCATCATAAAACGAAGCAGGAATTTTCCTTGAATGATTCCAAAAGTTTTTCGTTCTTTCTTCGGTTCCTTTTACCATATAAACTCCTCTGATGAATTCGCGCCAACCTAAAATTTGACGAACAAATCCTTCCAGTGAATTAATTGCAATTTCATTTTTAGCGGCATAATCAATAGCTGATTCTATGACATATTTCGGAGAAAGTAATCCTACATTTATTAAAGGAGATAAAATACTATGATGCAAAAAGTTTCTATCTTGTAAAATCGCATCTTCATAATCTCCAAATTCATGAAATCTTACTTCATAAAAGTCTCTCAACCAATCTTCAGCTTCTTTATAAGTAGATGGGTAAATTTGAAAGTCATGAAGTTCTCCAACATTATCTTTAAACTCTAAATTCACATAAGAAACAGCTTCTTTATAAAACTCATTGGTATCAGGAAATAATACAACTGGTGTTATTTTATTCTTAGGATATTTTTTACGATTGTCTACATCATAAGTCCATTTTCCTCCTACTGGCTCTCCATTAGTTACCAGAATATTTCTCTTTAATCGTTGTTCTTTATAAAATGAAGTCTGGAAAAACTTCTTTTTAGTTTCTTTAAAAAAGCTAGATAAATCATCTTTTGTGTTTATAAACAGTGGATTTTCTAACCAATTAATTCTTAAATTCTCCTTTACATCTTGTATTCTTTTTTCTAACCAATTATCAGTTGGATCGAAAATAAAGACCTCTTTAAACCCGTTTCCTTGAATATATGGAAGTAACTTTCGAATATCACTAAGCTCATTTTTAGCGTCTATATAATTAATATTAAATCCAATATCCGACAGATAGTTTTCATAAAACTTCATAGAGGATCTATGAAAGACTAACTTTTGTTTATGAAAATTGTATTGATTGAAAAACAATTCTTCTTCTACTAGAAATACTGCAGTATCAGTAGAAACAAAGTCATTGAGATTTTGAACCAATTGATGGGGAAATATGATAATACTTTTATTCATTTAAAATAACATAGGTTGTAACCACGTACGCTGAAATTTTCCATTTGAATCATATCTTTCAGCTTGTAGTTTTACGTTAAACTTTCTATTTCTAGGATCATTTCCAACACCTGCCACATATTGCCAATTTCCATAATTGCTGTGCACATCATAATCTAATAACATACTTTCGAAATATGCAGCTCCTATTCTCCAATCGAGTAATAATTCTTTTGCGAAATACGAAGCCACATTTTGTCTGCCTCGATTACTCATCCACCCTGTTTCCTTCAATTCAATCATATTAGCGTTAACAAATGGTTCGTTTGTTTCGCCGTTGATCCATTTTTGAACCAAAGTTTGAGTTGATTTCCATTCGTAATTTGTTTGTCGAATCCCTTCTAACTTAAACAAATCATTTCCATGTTTCATAGAAATGTATTTGAAGTAGTCTCTCCAAATCAATTCAAAAATTAACCAATACGTTGAGTCATTTTTCTTAATGTCCTTCTCGTACTCTTTGACTTTCCAGTAAATTGTTTTAGCTGAAATACAACCGTTTGCCAACCAAGGAGAAAATTTCGAGCTGTATTCTGTTCCTAAAAGCCCGTTTCGAGTTTTTTTGTAAAAAGAAAGGTTTTCGCTTTTAAAAAAATACTCTTGTAATCTTTTCAATGCTGAGTTCTCTCCACCTTTAAATGGGAAAGCTGTTTTAGTAGAAATAATGAAATTTGATAATCCTAATGTCTTTAGAGTAATTGTTTCGTTCTGTTCATCTAACAAGTTATCTTCAGACTTTTTTACTGGACTTAAAACATTATTCACTTTTGAATATTTCTCAACCTTCTTTCTAAACTCAGTGAAAATTTGAGGTGTTTGTGGAATTTTAAAGGGAAGATCAGATGGGTCAAATAAAAACTGATCATAAAATTCAAACACCTCAATATTCTCTGGAATTGATTTCTTTACATCATTAATCTCTGTTGTTTCTTCAGAAGTAAATTCTTTTTGAAAAAAAAGAGCATCCGCGTTATGCTTCAGACAAAATTTAGGCAAAAAAAGTTGCGGATGCTCGTAACATAAGAAGAGAGAAATGTTTAATGTTTTTAAATTTTCACGTAATTCTTCTACTGATTCTATTGTGAATTTGGCTCTAAATTTTTCCGTCTTTTTAAAACCAAATTGTGTTTTTTCGTGTAAATTAGGGTTAAAGCAATACACTCCAATAACTCGCTCATACTTTTCACAAGCTTCGTATAGTGCTTTGTTATCATTAACTCTTAAATTGTTCGTAAACCAAACTATTGCTGTTTTTGACTTTTGCATTTCTTACTACAGTATTTAACATTTTCCCAATCTCTCTCCCATTTTTTCCTCCACGTAAATGGCCTTTCGCAAGCCAAACAAATTTTCGTCGGTAAATGTTGTTTTTTAACTCCTCTCATTTTTCTGCTACTAAAGCATCAATCATCCCATTAAAAACAAATGCATGGAATGGTAATACTGCATACCAGTACATCCTTCCCCAAATTCCTTTGGGACGAAAAACTGCACGCTGATATAATTGATTTTTTACAATTTTAAACTCTAACCAAGCCTCTCCCGGAAGTTTCATTTCAGCAAATAGTAGCAAACGTTTTTCTTCTTTATCTGCTAAAAGAACTCTCCAAAAATCTAAAGGATCACCAGGTTCTAAATAAGTACTGTGGGTTCTTCCTCGTCTTAAACCAACTCCACCTACTAACTTATCAGCATAACCTCTTATTCTCCATAGCCAAGTGAAACTATACCATCCGTTTTCACCTCCAATTGACCAAATTTTATCTAAAGTCAATTCTTCATTAGTAACTTTTCGAGATCTCACATCTTTGAAACAACCAAACTGTGGCATCCTAACATGTTTACTTAATTGATCTTTAAAAACTCCACTACTAATTGCATCTTTCCAACTAGAAATTACAGCATTTTGTTCTATCTTTTGGAAAGCTAATGAAACCGCTTCAGTATATTTTATTGGCTGGACATCTAAAATTTCATTAATGTTACTTGGTTTTGCGATTACTTCAACTTTCATACTATCGACCAAAGCTTTTGCCAAATTGAACGAAGTTGAAGTGACGAAATACAACCAATATGACGAAAGTCTTGGTGTTAATACAGGCAAAGTCAAAATGTACCTTTTCAAGCCTCTAACTTTACCAAACTCCAATAACATTTCTTTGTACGTTAGTACCTCTGGTCCACAGATGTCGAATGATTTATTAAATACATTCTCATTACCTAATGCTTTTACCAGAAAATTTAAAACATCTCTAATTGCAATTGGTTGTGTTTTGGTATTTAACCACTTCGGAGTTACCATTACCGGTAACTTCTCAACAATATCTCTTATTATTTCAAAGGAAGCACTACCACTCCCAACTATAATTCCAGCTCTGAAAGTTGTTAAGGCATATTTTGAAGAACTTAATATTTCTTCTACCTGTAAACGAGACTTCAAATGTTTTGATAAGGAACTATCGTTTACAATTCCGCTTAAATAAAGAACTTGTTTACATGAAGTTTTCTCAGTCAATTCTTTAAATTTTGAAGCACATTTTTTCTCTAATGATTCGAAATTCTCTGAACTTGTAGACATTGAATGAATAAGATAATAAGCAGCATCAATATCTTCAGGGAAATCTGGAGTATCATCCTCCAAAAAATCTATTTTAAGAAACTCAATATTTTCTTTGTACTCAATTTCATCTGGAATTCTATTTAAATCACGAACACAACAAACTAGTTCATGATTGTCTTCCAACAATTGCAGAACTAATCTTTTGGCTATATAACCTGTTGTACCTGTGATTAATATTTTCATGCTTTTTCTTCTATTTTTTTAGGTCTTTGATATTCGTACCTTGTATTATTTTCAGGAACAGCGTAAGCATCAAGACCATTAATTGTAGCTACTTTACCTTTGGATAAATCTAAAAAACCATCTTTCTCGCTATACATATCTTCATTCACATAAAAACACTGAATTTCTCCAACAACTAATAAGGTATCGTTAGCTTTTATGTAATATTCTTCCAAAAACTTTAAACCAATTTGAACTGGAGATTCCTTTACAAAAGGAGCATGAAAATCCTTTTTGTATTCAGACGTTAAACCAGTCATATCAAACTCAGAAATTAGTTTATCATATTTCGCTGAAGTATGATGAGCTTGTTCTGTGAATTCTTTGCTTATATGATTTACCGTGTAATAGCCAGTATTTATTATATTTTCGTAAGTATTTCTAGGAACTGTTGTCGGTCTTAAAATAAATCCTAAAACGGGAGGATTTGATCCAAGATGTACAATTGAACTAAAAACTGCTACATTTTCAAATCCATCATTTGAAACGGTTCCTAATAAATTTGCAGATTTATAACCTGATAAACTATTCATCAAGTTAATTCGATGAATTTTATCAAAGCTATCGATGCTATTTTTGTCGAAATACTTCATTAATATTTAGTGAAATTATTGATTTTAATATTTGTTGCTTTTAAATCGTGCATTAGGTTATACAAGCCAAAAAACGTTCTATTGATATAAATAAAATGCTTAGAACCACGATTTCCATTCATATTTCTCAGCTCTGTACTCTTGGCATACTTTGTCCCTAATTCTGTAATCTTTCCGAAAAATTCAGCATCAGAAAAATCGAATACTTCTTGATGAAAAGGTTGCGTAAAAAGACTCAACATTTCATGGAACATATCTTTAAAAAAGGCTAATTCTTCTTTCGTATCATCTTCTCTAAGAATTTCTAATTCATATAACTTTTGAACGAAAAACTCTGGATTTGAGATATTTTCCTGTTTAGCTAATTCAAAATAAGGAACATAAAACTCTTCTGGAACCTCTTTCATACAACCAAAATCAAGTACTACTAATTCATTATTCTTAGAAACTAAAAAGTTACCCGGGTGAGGATCTGCATGAACTTTTCTTAGTTTATGCATTTGGTACATATAAAAATCCCATAAAGCTTGACCTAATTTTGTTGCGATTTCTGTATCAGTATTTTTTGATGTGAATTCCGAAAGATGAATACCTTCCATCCAATCCATTGTAATAATTCTGTCAGAAGAAAAATCTGTATAATAGTTTGGAAACTTTAAATTCTCAATATGTCTGCACGATTCCACGATTGACTGACTTTGAGACACCTCAAGTATATAATTCGTTTCTTCAATCAATTTATCTTCAACTTCTTTAAAATATTTATCACTATCCTTTCCACGGATATTAAACATTTTAATCGCTATTGGTTTCACTAAAGCTAAATCTGTTGAAATACTTTCAGCAACACCAGGATATTGAATTTTAACAGCGTATTTCTTTTTGTCTTTCTCAGCCAAATGAACCTGTCCGATACTAGCACCACTTACAGCTTCTAAATCAAACTTATCGAATAATTCATTCGGATATTTTCCGAAATATTTCTTAAACGTCTTTTTTACAAGTGGTGCAGATAAAGGAGGAACTGAAAATTGTGAAAGTGAAAATTGCTCAACATAAGCTTGTGGAAGAATACCTTTTTCCATACTTAACATTTGAGCTACCTTTAGAGCACTTCCTTTTAGTTGCTTTAATCCATTATAAATATCTTCAGCATTATCTTTATTCAATTGCTCTTTTGCTTCTTCTTCTCCATTTACGAGTTTATTACCATAATATTTTATGTAATTAACTCCAACTTTAGCTCCTGTTTGAACTAATTTAGAGGCTCGTTGAATTTTTGAGGTGGGGATATTATCTATCGTCTTCATTTTCTAACTACTTCTTTATATAAAAATTTACCTAAATCGATAACACTTTTCACCGGAGCAATATTTATCAAATCGAAACTTGTATTCACCGATTTCTCAATAAATATATCTGTCTTTTCAAACGAAGGTGAAGTATCTTCTAACCAAAATTTCAAGGTTAGCACTAATTGAAGCCATGCACTTTCCGTTATAGCGCGATCTTGAATTTTCTCTAATCGTTCTTGCTTTAAATCTAATTTTTCAATTTCTAAGCTTTCTATAAATAATTTGAAATGTTCTTTTAAGTGATTTAAACTCTTCACTTTCTTTAACATGTCTTTCTTATGTTGCAAAACATATACAACATAACTTCTATTTGCATTGAAATTCTCAAAAAGAGTGTAGTAATAACTTAATAATTTACTCTTAGCGTCGTAAGAATTAAAATCCTCACTATTCATAAGAAGATTTAAAGTATTTGAATGAAAAGCCTCGAACACTGCTCCTTCAATTGTTTTAAATGAAGAAAAATGATTATAAAATAATTGTTCATCAAAATTGTGTTCTTTACTAAACAAGTATACAGATTTCGGCTCTTCATTATGTGTCAATACATAATCCATATACTTACTGATAATCTCGTCTTTTGTGATGTTCTTTTTTTTAGCCATTGAAGTAAATTTTGCTATATCAAAGATACGAATTTTGTTTAACAAATAAATTAATAAAGTAAACAAAACATAATTTTAACTTTATTTTAATAGTAATACTATTATATTTGCAAAAAAAACAATCATTAATGGATGAATTACTTTCAAATATTAAAATAGAAGTCCCTGAGGGAATCTATATTAAAAACCCTGAATCTTCTGAATTAGGGAAGAAAATTGTAGAGCATAGCATCATACTTATTGATGAAATTGGTTTTGAAGATTTTACCTTCAAAAAATTAGGTCAACTGATCGGGTCTAACGAAAGTTCTATTTACAGATATTTTGAAAGTAAGCACATGCTACTTATATATTTAAGTTCGTGGTATTGGCGTTGGATTGAATACCAATTAGTCATTGAGACTTTCAGCATTAAAGACACTAAAGAAAAACTGGTTCAAGCTATAGAAGTAGTTACAAGAACAACAGAAGAAGACAAGAATTTCTCACATATTAATGAAGTCTTACTGAATAAAATTATCATTAATGAAAACTCTAAATCATATTTAACGAAACGAGTAGATTCTGAAAACAAAGAAGGTTATTTTTTACCATATAAGAGAGTTGTAAGAAGACTAGCTTCTATTATTTCAGATCATAATAAAACCTATGAATTTCCTTTAACCTTAGCTAGTTCTATAACAGAAGGAGCGTTACATCAACAGTTCTTGAAATTACATTTTAAAACCATTACTAATTGTAACGACACTATATCACCAACTAAATTTTATACAGACTTAATTCTAAAAACATTATCTAATGACTAACAACACCTTAACACCTTGGAAGAGATTTTTAGGTTTATTACAAATAGAGCGTAAAGACATCTTTCAAATTGCTTACTATGCAATTTTTGAGGGATTAGTTTCATTATCTCTTCCTTTAGGAATTCAAGCAATTATAAACTTGATACAAGGAGCTCAAGTTTCTGCTTCTTGGATTGTACTTGTAGTTCTTGTAACTATTGGAGTAGTATTTTCTGGAGTTTTAAAATTAATGCAATTAAGAATTATTGAAACAATTCAGCAAAGAATTTTTACGAGAGCATCCTTTGAATTAAGTTATCGATTTCCAAAAATTAAAATGAAAGAATTAAGAAATTATTATCTTCCTGAATTAGCTAATAGATTTTTTGATACTTTAACTATTCAAAAAGGATTATCTAAAATTTTAATAGATGTTCCTTCTGCATTTTTACAAATTATTTTTGCGCTATTATTACTATCATTCTACCATCCATTTTTTATCATATTTGGACTTTTATTGGTAGTTTTAATCTACAGTGTTTTCAAATTAACAGCACAGCGAGGAATCGAAACTAGCTTAGACGAATCTAAAAACAAATATAAAGTTGCTCACTGGTTGCAAGAAGTTGCACGTTCCGTTGTAAGTTTTAAACTTTCTGGTAAAACAAGTTTAGCACTTCAAAAGAATGACAATCTTGTTCATAAATATCTTGATTCAAGAGAAAGTCACTTTAAAATTTTAGTGATTCAGTTTATTCAAATGATAAGTTTCAAGGTCCTTGTAACAGCAGGTTTGCTTTTAATTGGAGGATTTTTAGTATTAGACCAAAAAATGAATATCGGTCAGTTCGTAGCTGCAGAAATCATTGTACTATTAGTAATCAATTCAGTTGAAAAATTAATCTTAGGATTAGAATCTTTCTATGATGTATTAACTTCTATTGAAAAACTAGGCCAAGTAGTTGATAAGCCTATTGAAACCCAATCAGGAGAGACATTAACAAACGTTTTACCTATTCATTTGGAAGATGTTTCTTATAAAGTATCAAATAGAATTTTACCTATTTTAAGTGATATAAACCTAAAAATTGAAAAAGAAGATCGAATATTAGTCCAAGGAGAAAGTGGATCCGGTAAATCTAGTTTACTTCAACTAATTGCCGGTGTTAACGAACCTACAGCTGGATTTATTAATGTGAATAATCTTTCAATTCAAAGTTTACACATAAACTCATATCGTTCAAAATTAGGTTTATCATTATCTGAAGAAACACCTTTTGAGGGAACATTAAGAGAAAACATCACGTTCGGAAATACTGATATCAGCGATGACGAGATTTATCATGTATTAGATGTTGTTGGTTTAACAGAGTTCTTGAAGATTCAACCTAACGGATTGAATTCTATTATGAAACCAGAAGGTAAACAAATGGCTTACACAATTGCTAAGAAGATTATACTTGCAAGAGCCATTGTTATTAAACCTGAACTTTTAATTCTTGAGGATCCTTTAGATCAGTTCCAACAGGAAGAGACTAAGAAAATTATTGACTTCTTAGCAAGCCCTAAACAACCTTGGAGTTTAATCGTAGTTAGTAGTAATAACAATTGGAAGAAACAGTGTAATAAGCACATAGTTTTAGAAAAAGGTCAAATTAAAAAATAAAAAAGATGCTAAATATCTCTAACAATTCTATATCAAAGAATATTGATTTGACAAGTTTCAAATCAGGTAAAAATATATTCACAAAAGAATATTATAAAACGTTCAGGAAGTTTTTGCTTGCGGCATCAATAATCATGTTAATTATACTATTTCTGCCTTGGACACAAAATATTTCAAGTAAAGGAAATGTAACAACTTTACAACCTAATCAACGTCCACAAACCTTGCAATCTCAAATTCCTGGAAGAATTGAAGAATGGTTTGTACGTGAAGGTGATTTTGTAAAGAAAGGCGATACTATTTTAAGAATTTCTGAAATAAAAAGTGATTACTTCGATACTCGCTTAACAGAAAGAACACAAGAACAATTAAACGTAAAATCTCAATCAGTTGATGCTTACAATAATAAAGTTGGTGCTCTTGATAGACAAATTAATGCGCTACAAAGAGAAAAAACTTTAAAATTAAAACAAGCAAACAACAAGTTATTACAATCTCGATTACAAGTTAAGAGTGATAGTATTGACTTAGAAGCGGTAAAAATTAAGAATACCATTGCAAAAACACAGTTTGATCGTGTTATTAATCTTCAAAAAGAAGGATTAAAAGCAGTTAAAGATGTTGAAGAGAAACGCGCTAAATTTCAAGAAGCTGCGGCTAAATTAATTTCACAAGAAAACAAATACTTAGCTTCTCAAAATAAAGTAATTAATGCTCAAATTGAATTGTCAACCATTACAGCGAAGTATGACGATAAAATAGCTAAAGCAAATAGCGAATTATTTACAGCGAAATCCGCAGCTTTAGATACAAGAGCTCAAGTTTCAAAATTAGAAACAAATGTTGCCAATTATTCCAGAAGGAATAGTTTGCTTTACATAACGGCTCCACAAGATGGTTTTATTAATAAAGCTATTAAATCTGGAATTGGAGAAACGTTTAAAGAAGGTGAACAATTAGTTGGTATTATGCCTGCAAATTATGAATTAGCAGTTGAAATGTTCGTTAGACCGATTGATTTACCATTAGTCCACATTGATGAAGATGTACGAGTACAATTTGATGGTTGGCCTGCAATTGTATTTAGTGGATGGCCAAATGTCTCTTACGGTACTTATGGAGCTAAAGTTGTAGCGATTGAAAATTTCATTAGTGAAAATGGAATGTACCGCGTTTTACTTGCTCCTAATCCTGATGATCACCCTTGGCCGACAGCGATACGTGTAGGTT
Source organism: Tenacibaculum sp. (assembly GCA_022448525.1). Classification (GTDB taxonomy): domain Bacteria; phylum Bacteroidota; class Bacteroidia; order Flavobacteriales; family Flavobacteriaceae; genus Polaribacter. The sequence continues at coordinate 359,569 of JAKVCX010000004.1, read as the reverse complement.
CAGGAGCTAAAACAATTGCTCTTTTAGAGAATGTACCAATTTGGTTTGAGTTATGGAGACAAATTAACAGCTTCCCTCCTAACTTTTATCAACCAGAAGGAAAAAAAGATAACAGTACTAAAAAGAAAAAATAATGAAGAAAATTCTAAGTTTTTTCCTAATCATATCAACCTGTTATGGGTTCTCTCAAAACAAAATAGACTCGATTCTTACTTTGAGTGAATACATTGGATATGTAAAAAAGTTTCATCCTATTGTGAAACAAGCAGAACTTAAAACCTCAGAAGGTGAAATTAAGTTAATGAAGGCTCGTGGTGCTTTTGATCCCAAATTAGAAGTAGATTACGATAAAAAGAAGTTCAAAAACACGAACTATTTTGATAAACTTAATACTACTTTTAAAATTCCAACTTGGTACGGAATTGAATTCAAAGGAAATTATGAGAAGAACTCAGGATCTTTCTTAAATCCAGAATTTACAGTACCTGAAGATGGATTATACAGTGCTGGTGTTTCTGCTTCCTTAGCAAAAGGTTTATTAACTAACGAAAGAATGGCTACATTAAAAAAAGCCAAAATTTACAGATCTCAAGCAAGAGCAGATCAGCAAATGTTAGTAAACGAAATTCTCTATAAATCTATCTTAACTTATCTCGATTGGTTAAAGGAATATGAAAAGCGCAATACATATATCAACTTTTTAAACAACGCCAAAGTTCGTTTTTATAACGTGAAGCGAAGTTTTGAAGAAGGCGATAAACCAGCTGTTGATACTTTAGAAGCTTCCATAAATCTAAAAAATAGAGTTCTAGATTTAGAAAAAGCAAAGTTGAAATACATTAAATCAAAATTAAAACTGGCTAACTTTTTATGGTTAGACAATAATTTACCTCTTGAGTTAGAAGAAGAAATTGTTCCTGACACTAATATGTTGGAGAATATAGATGCTACATTAGATACAAGTACATTGAATAACAATCAAACCATTGTAAATAATCATGTAAAAATTAGATCTTTAGAATATAAAAAGGCTAATTTAATCATCGACAAACGTTTACGATTGAATAACTTGTTACCTAAAGTAGATGTAGAGTATAATTTTCTCACTTCAAAATTTGGAGACCTATCAAATTTAGATACTGATAATTATAAAGCTGGTTTAAACGTTAGTATTCCTTTATTTTTAAGAAAAGAACGTTCAGACTTGAAATTAGCACGTTTAAAATTACAAGATATTGATTTCGTTATTTCATCAAACAAAGCAAATCTTTCTAATAAAATCGATGCTATTCAAAATGAAATTTCATCATATTTAGAGCAAAACAAAGTTTTAAATGATTTAGTAAGAGATTATCAAGTTTTAGTTAAAGCAGAAGAACGTATGTTTCTTTTAGGTGAAGGATCTTTATTTAGAATTAATTATCGAGAAGTAAAATTAATAGAAACTCAATTAAAAGCTATTGATAATTTTAACAAGTATTTTGGAGCGAAGGCTTCACTATATCAAATGGTGAATAATCAATTTGTGAACTAAATAAAAAACTGTCCTGAAATTTAAAAGTTGCAGGACAGTTTTCATATGGTTAAAGTTAAAAAGTATGTTCTCTTATTAATTCAGTTTAAATACTACAGGGAATGAATATCTAGTATTTACTTTTTTCCCTGCTTTTTCCGCCGCTTTAAATGTTGGTAATTTTTCCACTAATTCTTTTGCAGCTTGTTCTAAATCTGCTCCATTTGCTGGACCTTTTGCTTCAATGTTTACTACATCACCTTTTGTGTTTACTACAAATTTAACAAACACTTTTCCTTCTATATTTTTGTTAATCGCTTCAGTTGGATAAGCAAAGTTATCTTGAATATGATTTACTAAGCTCTTATTAAAACAATCTAATGAAGCATCTCCTGATGAATCACACGCTTTGAACTGTGGAATTCTTTCTACGTCACTGAAGTCGTATACTGTTGCTACTACTTCTTTTTTAGGTGCTTTTCTAATGTTTGATGGTTTTACTCCTGGAATTCTGAATGTAATTGGTAATCCATACTTTACAGTAACCGGAGTTCCTGATTGCTTTCCTGGCTTAAATTTAGGAAGCTTCTTCATAATTCTCTCAGCTTCTTTCCCTAATTCTTCTCCTTTGTATGGAGAAACAATCTTCATTTTATCCACATTTCCTTCACGATCGATAATGAAATGAACAAATACTCGTCCTTGAATTCCTTTGTCATACGAATTTTCAGGATATCTTAAATGCTTTTTAATATGCGTAGCTAATTCTGATTTGAAACACTTTTCTTGTTTGTAAACTGCTACACTTTCACAATTCTTAAATAATGGAATTTCATCAACATAGTTAAACGGAATCACTTTCATTCCAGTATTTTTGTCAACAGTAATACTGTTTACTATTTCTGCTTTCTTTTTAATTTTCGCTAGTTTGTGAGAATAATCATTAGTCATTACACCAGTAGCCTCATCTCTTTTTCTAACTACTCTTCTTCTAGATGTTACCTGAACAGCAACATTAGATTCTTTTGCATTCTTATCTGCTTTCTCAATAGAACATTTTGTGATACTATTTAAATCTAAAGCAGTTTCCTCTTGTTTGTCACAAGTTTTTGTCGATTGTGCGCTCATTTGTACTGCACACATAAGTACTATCGTAAGTATTGCTTGCTTAACCATAAATCCTAAGGGTCTTTGAATTACATACCCTAAAATTAACTAACTAATACAAAATCAATCGAATGTAATACTATTTTAGCTTAGAAGTTTCGGTGAACGGTTTAAATTCTTCGACGAACGGTAATTTTACAGTTTAACAAATCCTTAAAAAAATAACTATAACGATATAAATATCGTATTTTAAAGACATCACATGTAAATAATTAATAAATAAAAGTGGTTTTTGTTAAATATTCTTAACTTAAGTTAATTATTCTTACCAAAAATATCATCTTTAATTTTTGGAAGCTCTAAATGATAAACTACAGAGACAGTTCGAATAATTATTATTACAATAGCAGATGATATAAAATTTACATCATCTGGAACTTGTAGTTTTTTCAATAGTAAATAAACCAAACCACCCGATAAACAAGCCGATGCATAAATTTCCTTTTTAAAAATTAGAGGTACCTCTCTTGATAAGACATCACGAATTACACCACCAAAAACAGCGGAAACCATTCCCATAATTATCGCGACAATAGCTGGTAAATTTAAGCTTAAACCTTTTTGTAAACCTAACAATGTAAATACGCTAATTCCTATAGTATCAAATAAAAAGAAAGTTTTTCTTAGTGGAGCGATTTTACTTTTAAATAAAAATGTGCAAACCACAGCTATTAATATGGTGTATATATAATTAAGATCGCCTATCCAATTAATAGGATGAGAATTTATCAAAATATCTCTCAGCATTCCTCCTCCTACTGCGGTAACAAATGCTAGAATTATTACTCCAAATAAATCAAATTCTTTTTTAGAAGCAACTAAAGCACCACTAATTGCGAAAGCAAAGGTTCCTAGAATATCAATAACATATATTATATCCACAGGTAGAAAAGTTTTATTTATTGATAAACTTGATATTTAATCTTTTTTGGATTTGATGAATGTTCTCAATTTCATTAGATAAAACGAAAGCCTGAGATATTCCCCTATTTCCTCCTCTTGCAGTTCGTCCACTTCTATGTGTATAATACTCTAACTGTTCCGGTAACTGATGATGTACAACAAAATTTAAATTCTGTACATCAATACCACGTGCAGCGACATCAGTTGAAACTAAGTACTGTAAACTTTGATTTTTAAAAGCTCGCATTACCTTATCTCTTTCAATTTGTTTCATGTCTCCTTCTAAAACGCCGATGGTAAAACCATCTTTGGTTAATTCCTCTGTTAATTTTCTAGCTCCGGCTTTTGTTCTGACGAATATAATTCCTCTTTCATCTTGTCTACCTTCTAGAAAAGAAATGATTTCAGCAGTTTTTTCAGCTAAGGTTACGACTTTATAATAGTGTGTAATATTTTCATTTACTACAGAAGCTGGATTTATTTCTACTCGTTTCGCATTGATATTCATATAACTTTTAACAATACGACGAATTTCATCAGGCATTGTTGCTGAAAACAACCAAGTATTTCTTTCTCCAGAAGTATATTTTAAAATTCTATTTAGCTCTTGTTTGAACCCCATACTCAACATTTCATCAGCTTCATCTAAAACAAGTGTTTTGATATTCTTAAGTTCTATCTCTCCTCTTTCAATTAAATCTATTAATCTACCTGGAGTTGCTACAACTATGTGAGTGGCTCTTTGTAAATTTTTTATTTGTCTTTCAATTTTCTCTCCACCATATACACCTTCAACGAAAATCTTATAATCAACATATTTCGTAAACTTAAACAGTTGCTTTTTTATTTGTTGAACTAATTCTCTAGTAGGTGATAGTATCAATGCTTGAATCGCATCTGATTCAGGATTAATTTGATGCAAAATAGGTAGTCCAAAAGCAGCAGTTTTCCCTGTTCCAGTTTGAGCTAAACCAATGAAATCCGCTCTTTCTTTTAATAAAGTAGGAATTGCCTTCTCTTGAATTTCAGTAGGTGTTTTAATACCTAATTCTTTTAAACCTTTTATAAAATCTTTACGAATACCTAAATCTAAAAATGTTGACATCTGTTTTTATTTAGACCGCAAAGATAGGTTTATTTACTACGGTAAAAGCAAATTCGTAATGTTTTCAGTAATTCTTGTTGGTCTAAAAGTTTTGCTATTTAATAAACACCAAGTTGTTTTTGCTGAAACCAATAAAATATCGTCTTTATAAATATCAACATGTCGAACAGATTTAACACCGGCAGTTTCACCAACCCAAGTCTTTAAAGTAACAACATCACCTAAAGTTGCCTGATTTTTATAATCTATTTCATGTTTTAAAACCACCCAAATGTAATTGTTATCAGAAACGTTTCTTGTTAACTCTGCCCAATGCAATTTTGCTACATCTTGTACCCATTGGACATAGACAACATTGTTAACATGATTTAATTCGTCTATTTCTTCTGAAACAACAGTTCTTGAAGTACTATAAATTTTGTTTGAATTCATATCAACAAACTTACATAACTAAGCGTATAATTTCGTTACTTTGTTGACTAATTTTCTACTATACTTTTCCGTCATGAACCAAATTGCCAATGAACTTTCTACAGAGAAAGTAAGTACTTTATTATTAAAGCAGTCAGTTCCTGCTTCAATTGGAATATTAGTAATGTCAATAAATATGATTGTTGATACCATTTTTGTTGGACAATGGATTGGAGTTTTGGCAATTGCAGCAATTACCGTTGTTTTACCGATTGGATTTTTAATTTCCTCTATTGGAATGGCCATTGGTATTGGGGGAAGTTCCGTTATTTCATTGGCATTAGGAGCTGATAAAGTAGAAAAAGCAAAGAAAGTATTTGGAAACCAAATTAGCTTAACCACACTATCATCTGTAATTCTTGTAACTATTTGTTTACTCTTTGAAGAATCTGTGTTAAAATTATTTGGTGCAAATGGTAATATTTTAGAACCTGCACTACCCTACTTTAGAATAATAATTATTGGAGTACCGTTTTTAGCATATGCCATGATGGGAAATCCGATTATTAGAGCCTTAGGAAAACCAACCTATGCTATGATTGCTTTGATTTTACCCGCTATAGCTAACATTATTTTAGATATTATATTTATTAAAGTTTTGGGTTGGGGAATGTTCGGAGCTGGTTTAGCTACTTCAATTTCTTATGCAGTTTGCGGACTTTTTATTGTTGGATTTTTGCTTTCAAAAAAGAGTAATTTAAAAATAGGTTTTAGCTATTTGAAACTTGAAAAGAGTATTGTTTCCGAAATTAGTTCTTTAGGAAGTATAACACTAGTAAGACAAGGAACTGTTAGTATTCTTACAATAATCTTAAACTATTCATTGTACAAATATGGTAATGAAACATCTGTAGCGGTTTTTGGGATCATTAACAGATTAATGATGTTTATCTTCTTCCCTGTTTTTGGAATTGTTCAAGGATTTTTACCAATTGCTGGTTATAATTATGGAGCAGAATTATATGACCGTGTAAAGGATGTTTTAAACACTGCAAATAAATACGGAACAATTATCTGCATCTTTATATTTATTGCGGTTTATTTCTTCAATTATGAAATGACAGCCGTTTTCACAAACGATGCTGAGTTATTAAAACAAACACCTAATGCAATTTTAACTACGCTCTTAGCAACACCATTCATTGCCTTTCAATTAGTTGGAGCCTCTTATTTTCAGGCGGTCGGAAAAGCTAAACCTGCTTTAATATTGACTTTATTACGACAATCAATTTTTTTAATTCCATTTATAATTGTATTGCCTATTTTTTTTGGACTAAACGGAATATGGTTTTCTTTTCCAATTTCTGACCTTCTAGCTACTGTCGTTACTTACTTTTATGTAAGAAAGGAAATTTCATTATTAAAAAATTAACATTTATAAATTCGTTCAAAAGAAATAGTTTTACTACTTTTGAAACGTTCATTTCAAATATATGCCAAAAACAGAAACATTTGATAAAGAATTAGTGATTAAACAAGTAACCGAAGTATTTCATGAAAAAAGTTACTCGTTAACCTCTATGCAAGATTTAGTTGACGCTACTGGTTTAAATAGGTCGAGTATCTATAACACCTTTGGCAGTAAATTAGATTTATATATGTTATGTTTAAAAGATTATCAAAAAATCTCTATGAACTACATCAACGAAATTCTTTCCTCAAGTAACTGCTACATTAATACTATAGAACGAATCTTTAATTTAAATAGTCATTGTGAAAATGGATGTTTAATTAATAGTTGTGTGACTGAAATGGCCAATCAAGAAAACACAATCAATTCGTTTCTAAAAAAACACGATGATGGCATGATTAATCTTTTTAAAGATATTGTAGAAAAAGGTCAAGAACAAGGATCAATTAACACGAATAAAAGTGCTTATGAATACGCAATTTATTTAGTTTCATCTTTGAAAGGATTCAATTTATCAACAGTTTTAATGGACAATTCTAAAGACAAACAAAGTATTATTAATACAATACTCTCAGTCTTAAACTAATTTTTTTTATCACTATTTGAAACGATTGTTTCAAATAAAAAACAAAATATTATGAGCAAATTAAAAAACAAAGTAACAGTTATAACAGGTGCTAACAGTGGAATAGGATTAGCTACTGCGAAACTATTTTTAGAAGAAGGTGCTAAAGTTGTTCTTTCTGGAAGACGTCCTGAAGCTCTAGAAGAAGCTACAAAAGAACTTAACGGTGATTACTTAACTGTTGTAGCTGACGTTTCAAAGCCAGAAGACAACAAAAGATTAATTAAAGCAACTGTGGATAAGTACGGTAAAATTGATGTCTTATTTTTAAATGCAGGTATCGCTCCAATTTCTCCAAGTAATGAAATTACAGATGAGCATTATACGGAAGTATTTGATACAAACGTGAAAGGACCAATACTAGCTGTAAAAGAAGCACTTCCAAATTTAAATGATAATGGTTCTATCTTATTTACTAATTCAATTGTTCATCAGAAAGGATTTGAAGGATTTAGTGTTTATTCAGCAAGTAAAGGTGCCTTAAGAGCTTATTCAAGAGTTTTAACATCTGAAGTAAAAGATCGAGGTATTCGAGTAAACTCTATTGCTCCTGGTCCAATTGAAACTCCAATTTACGGAAAGATGAATTTACCTGGTGAAGTTGTTGAGGAAATGGGTAAAGGTTTTGCTCAAAGTGTTCCATTAGGAAGGTTCGGACAATCTGAAGAAGTAGCAAAAACAGCTTTATTCTTAGCTTCTGATGATGCCTCTTACATCAATGGTGTTGAACTTGAAGTAGACGGAGGATTAAGTCAAATTTAGACCTTAAATCAAAAATCAATACTTTGGGTTTAACCTAAAGTATTGATTCTCCATTTAAGTTTGTAGTAAGTACCGAACTCATTAAATCGAAAAACGGTCTTAATGCTAAATATGACTTATCTATTTCATTCAGAAAATTCTTTGACAATACTTCTTTATCGGTGAAGTTACGAACTGCTATGTATCCTTTTTTACGAAGTAAATCAATATCAGGATGAGTTTTATCGAATCCTTTTGGAGCCGTCTTTAATTCGTCTCCTTCAAATTTACTACCGAAATACTTATTAAAAGTTTTATCAGCTAAAATCTCTCTAAATTCCGAAGCATCAATTTCTATTTCTTTCCTTATTCTATATAGATCTTCTTTATTAGGTTCCCAAAAGCCTCCAGCCAGAAAACTCTCGCCTGGTTTAATCCTTAAATAATATCCACCTCGTAAATGTGCTCCACTTCTCGAAAAAGAACCTGCGAAATGAGTTTTGTATGGTGTTTTATCCTTAGAAAAACGAACATCACGATAAATCCTGAAAAATTTATGCTTTTCAATTTCATCGTGAACTTCTAAATTTTCCTGTATCGTTTTATAAAATTGTTTCACTTCTTTTTGAACAACATCAAAGTCTTTTTTGTTCTCAGCAAACCAATCTCTATTATTATTTTCCGAAAGTTTATGTAAGAAATCAAAGGTTGATTTTTCTATTTGCATGGTTCTAAATTTATGGAATACAAAATACAAAAAAGCTCAAAACCTAACGATTTTGAGCTTGTTAATATTTGAAAGAAATATATTTTCTTAAACGTTAAATCTAAAGTGCATTACATCACCATCAGCAACAACATATTCCTTACCTTCTACTCTAACTTTACCAGCTTCCTTCACTTTCGCTTCACTTCCATATGTCTCATAGTCGTTATAACTAATCGTTTCCGCTCTAATGAATCCTTTTTCAAAATCTGTATGAATAACTCCAGCTGCTTGAGGTGCAGTAGCTCCAACAGGAATAGTCCAAGCTCTAACTTCCTTTTCACCTGCTGTGAAATAAGTTTGAAGGTCTAATAATTTATAAGCTGATCGAATTAATCTTGATACTCCTGGTTCTTCTAATCCAATATCAGTCAAAAACATCTGACGCTCTTCATAATCGTCTAATTCTGCAATATCTGCTTCTGTTGCAACCGCTAATACAATAATTTCAGCATCTTCATCTTTCACAGCTTCCTTAACCTTATCAACATAAGCATTTCCATCTTTTGCTGCAGATTCATCAACATTACAAACGTACATCACTGGCTTAGCTGTAATAAATTGCATAGACTTTACTAATTCCTCTTCTTTTTCAGTAAACTCAATAGTTCTAACAGATTTACCTTCCATTAATACTGCTTGAATTTTTTCTAAAAGTGCTAATTCAGCTTGTGCTTCTTTGTTTCCAGTTTTAGCAGCTCTTTTAACCTTTTCTAATCGCTTTTCTACTGCTTCTAAATCTTTTAACTGTAATTCAATATCAATGGTTTCCTTATCTCTAATCGGATCTACAGAACCATCAACGTGCACAATATTGTCATTATCAAAACAACGTAACACATGTAAAATAGCATCTGTCTCTCTAATGTTTGCTAAGAATTGATTTCCTAATCCTTCTCCTTTACTCGCTCCTCTTACTAATCCAGCGATATCAACTATTTCTACAGTTGCAGGAATTACTTTTTCTGGATTTACCAATTCTTCTAGTTTTTCTAATCTAGGATCTGGTACATTTACTACACCTAAATTTGGTTCAATAGTACAAAACGGAAAGTTTGCACTCTGTGCTTTTGCATTTGACAAACAATTGAATAAAGTTGATTTTCCAACATTTGGTAATCCTACAATTCCAGCTTTCATTTAATATAAATTGATATTTTTTTGCGTTTGCAAATATAGCACATTACTTCAGTTTACATATCTTTCAAAAGAAAAAGCTAGTGCTATTTTTCTTTAATTGAGTCTTTTTGTTATTTTAGGGCTGTTAGAAAATCTAATTAATGAGTAATTTATCGGATGAAATTTTGTGGAAATCAATTAAAAAGGGAGACTTAAAGTCGTTTTCAATCCTTTTTAAAAGGTTTTACCCATCACTTCACAGTTATGGATTAAAAATCTCTAGAGATGAAACATTAACAGAAGATGCCCTTCAAGATTTTTTCGTTTATATCTATGAACACAAAGAAAATTTAAGTGATTTACAATCAATCGCCCCTTATCTTTTTGCTTCTTTTCGAAGATTTATTATCAAAAGAATTAATAAAACTCAAAAATTTATTTTCGTACGATCTATAGATGCTAACATTGTTGATATAAGCTTCACCCCCGAAGAATTTATTACTAAGCAAGAATCATTAACATTTAGAAATAAAAACCTCGCTAAACTAATAAACCAACTGCCTAAAAGACAAAAAGAAGTTATTTATTTAAAGTTCAATTGTAACTTCAAAGTAAATGAAATTGCAGAAACAATGGGAATTAATTATCAAAGCGTAATTAATACGCTTCATAAGGCTATTAAAAACCTCAGAAATGAGGAAGAAATCCTTAAATTATTAAATTCATAAATTTGCATTCGTAAAAGAGTATAATTCACAAAATATACTCTTTATATAAATGAATACCTAAAAGTACCCTAGATAGTTGTGATAAGAGATAAAAATTATAGCACGATTCAAGATTTGTTGGAAGATTCTTCTTTTAACGATTGGATTTTAAATGAAAGTAATCAAGACTCTCATGAATGGGACAATTGGTTACATGAAAATCCAGAGAATAAATTATTAGCTGACGAAGCTAAAGATATTATTATCGGAATTAATTTTAAGAAAGAAACAGTTTCTGAAGATAAAATTTCATTGGAATGGGATAAATTAGCCGGTAAAATTGAATCTTTAGAAGCAGAAAAGCTAGAAAAAGACTTACAAAATCAAAGTAGTTTTATAAGGATAAAATTTGTTTCTATTGCGGCATCATTACTATTACTTGTTTCATTAGGAGTATTTACCTATTCTCTATTTTCAACAGTAACGCATAAAACAGACTATGGAGAAATGTTAAATGTTGTTCTTGAAGATGGTTCAATTGTAACCTTAAACACAAACTCTTCTATTTCTTACTCAAATTATAATCCTAGAGAAATTGAATTAAAGGGAGAAGCCTTTTTCAATGTTAAAAAAGATTTATCTCAAAATTCAAAGTTTAGTGTGAAAACCGAGAATTTGACAGTTGAAGTGTATGGAACTCAATTCAACGTAAAAACATCTGTTGATAAAACAAATGTTTATCTTGAAGAAGGAAATGTTTTATTGAATTTAAATAATGGAAAGGATCAACAAATGAAGCCTGGTAATTATATTGAATATTCTTCAGTAGAAGAAAAAATTATTGTTAATAAAGAAGATTCATTTAACAACAACTATGCTTCATGGAAATCAGGGAATCTTATTTTTAGCAATACAACTTTAAATGATGCGCTCAATAGAGTATCAGAAACCTATGGAGTTAACTTTTCTTACAATAACATAGAAACAAAAGATATTTTAATTACTGGAAAAGTACCAACTACAGATTTAGAAATTTGTTTAAATGCAATAAAAAAATCTACAAATGTTACTATTCAAAAAGAAAATGGTATACTAGTGGTTTATAAGAATTAACCCCCAAAAACTACTAATGAAAAATAGAAACATCCATCGTCAGTGTTCTTTCGTAATCGTGTTTCTACTCATCTTATCTATTGATCTTTATGGTCAAGTAAAAAAAACTGTTCCTTTTGCAGAAGTATTAGAATACATCAGCTCAAATCACGATGTATATTTTACTTATAACCCTATTTTACTAAATAATGAAGAGATTGACATTGTTCCTTTTCAAGGCATTTCTCTAGAGCAATCAATATCAATTATTAAGAAGCTTCCTAAATATGAAATAGAGTATCTAGGGAATAACTACTATGTGGTTTTTATTCCCAAAAAAAATAAAAAACTGGTCCAAAAAAAGGATAGTGTAAAAAACTCAAGCTTCTTTAAGACTGATAGTTTAGAAATTTCTAATAACAATGTTAGAACAGTTATTAGAGGTGTTGTTTTAAATTCTTACTATCAACCTATTTCCAAAGCAAATGTTATAGAGAATAACACAAATAATGGTACAATTACTAGGCATGATGGTAGTTTTCAATTGGAACTAGAAAACAATAATCTCATCACAATTTCTCATGTCGGTCATTCTGCTAAAAGCCTCTCTCCTAGTTCAGATTACATGAAAGTTATTTTAAAACCGGGGCTACAATTAGATGAAGTTTTTATTGTAGGTTCAAGAAATGTGAACAGAAAAAAAATAGATTCTCCTGTTTCAACTGAAAGCATCGACGTTCAATCGGTAATTAATAAAAGCGATGTACTTCAAGTTAATCAATTAATTCAAACAGAAATCCCTTCTTTCAATGCTACTAAACAATCAGGGTCCGACGGTGCTGATCACATTATACCTGCAACGTACAGAGGATTAGGTCCTGATCAAACTTTGGTTTTAATAAACGGCAAAAGAAGACATCAAACCTCGTTAATCAATCTTTACGGTACAAGAGGTCGAGGAAACTCTGGAACCGACTTAAATACAATTCCAACTTCTGCAATAAAAAGAATTGATGTATTAAAAGACGGGGCTTCAGCACAATATGGATCTGATGCAATTGCCGGAGTAATAAATATCGTATTAAAAGATAATCCTAATATTTCTGAAGTTAATTCTACCGTAGGTTTTTATAATGCTAGTAACAATAATGATATATCAAGAAAAGGAGTTGATGGGTTAACATTCAAGACAGACATTAACTACGGAGCTCGTATTAGTGAGAAAGGTTTTATTAATGTAACTGCAGAGTTTTTATCAAAGGATCACACATTTAGGCAAGGAACTGAGATAAGAGAAAATTATGGCGATGCAGCTGTAACAAGTAGTAGCTTTTTCATCAATTCGGAAATTCCTATTTCAAACCGATTAAAAATATATGCCAACGGTGGATATAACTTCAAAAATACCAAAGCCTTTGCATTTACACGTCCATTTGATAGTGAACGAAATGTTCAAACCATATTTCCTACTGGTTTTAATCCATTAATAACATCTGACATTTCAGATAAGTCATTTACTCTTGGTTTAAAAGGAAAAACAAATGGTTGGAATATTGATTTTAGCAATTCTTTTGGCTCTAATTATTTCCATTACTTTATCAAAGAAACTTTAAATGCAACATTATTGGAAAATTCTCCAACTGAATTTGATGCAGGAGGCCATAGTTTGAGTTTAAATACAACCAATGTCGATTTAACAAAACAATTTAAAGAGGTTTTACACGGATTAAATTTAGCTTTAGGCCTTGAAAATAAAATAGAAAACTACAAGATTTTTGCAGGAGAAGAAGCATCTTACCTCTCATACGACATAAACGGAAATCCGGTGAACGATTCCACTCCACCAGAACAAATACCAACATATAACGGAATTATAAGACCTGGAGGTTCTCAAGGTTTTCCTGGGTATGCTCCTTCTAATGAAGTTGATCGAACTCGAACTAGTTTCAGTTTTTATTTGGACTCCGAATTAGATATTACAAAAAGATTAATTTTTGCTGCGGCGGTGAGATATGAAAACTATAGCGATTTTGGTAACTCCTTCAATACCAAACTGGCAACAAATTTTAAAATCAACCCAAAATCTAATCTGAGATTCTCATTTAGTACAGGGTTTAGAGCACCTTCTTTAGCTCAGATTTATTACAATTTGAAATTCACAAACTATATAGATAATGTTCCAATGGAATCTTTCCTAATAGCGAACAATAATCCAATTACTCGCCTATTTGGAATAAAAAAATTAAAAGAAGAAAATGCTGTAAATTATAGTTTAGGTTATACCAATAGAATTTCAAATAATTTCTCATTTTCAATTGATACCTACCATATTTTTATACGAGATCGAATCATTTTGAGTGGAAATTTTGATGCGACTTTAATAAATACTGATGCTAAAAATGTACAATTTTTCACAAACGGAGTTGACACGAGTACATTTGGTGCTGATTTTAAATTTATGTTGTCAAAAAGATGGAGTCACACTTCTCTAGCTATTAATTTAACTGGAAATATTAATAAAATGAATATTGACAGAATAAATAATAGAAATTTAGATTTAAATACTTTTTTTGGGGTAAGAGAACAGTACTTTTTAAAAGCATCTGCACCAAATCATAAAATCATTTTAAACTCAATATTCACAACAAAAAAACTAACGATTTCAAACACTTTAACTCGATTCAGTAGCTTAGAATTAATCGATTGGCAAATTAATAGCCCAATAAGCGAATTTAATAACTCAGAGATTGAAAGATTTAATGCTGCATTAGATTATTATCAGCCCAGAATTACGCTAGATACTCATGTTTCTTATAAAATCAATAAAAATTATTCATTCCAAATTGGAGCTAATAATTTATTGAACTCCTATCCAACTATACAAGGCGAAAATACTGACAGTGGAGGTCTATGGGATGCGGTACAAATGGGAAGCAATGGAACCTTTTTTTACAGTAAGTTTTCAATAAAGTTTTAAAATTTTCTTAAAATAAAGAGTATATAAACACAAACACTTTCTTAAGCATAGTATAACACATTTGTTAATTAGATAAATAATTAGCAATAAAAATCTTAAAATAACCTAATTCATTTTAACTATGCTAAAAACGAAATTATGCATTTTACTCACCTTTGTGTGTGGAATCATGTTTGCACAAACTAAAATTTCTGGTAAAGTTGTAGATATCAACAACGAACCGTTACCAGGAGCTAATGTTGTGGAAAAAGGAACAACCAACGGAACGTCCACAAACTTTGACGGGTTGTTCGAAATTAACGTATCCGATGGAGCCATATTAGTTGTAACTTTCACTGGTTTTGAAACCAAAGAAGTAAAAGTAAATGGTCAAACTAACTTAACAATTGTTTTAAGTGAAGGACAACAATTAGAAGAAGTAATTGTAACAGGATCAAGAACTCCTGCCAGAAGTAATACTTCCAGCCCATTACCGGTTGATATTGTTGGTGTAAAGGAATTACAAGCGACAGGACAAACTACTTTTGATAAAGCTTTACAGTACAAAATCCCTTCTTTTAACACGGTAAATACGCCCGTAAATGATGCAACTTCTTTATTAGATCCATATGAAATTAGAAATATGGGACCAAGTAGAACATTAATTCTAATTAATGGAAAAAGAAAGAATTTAAGTGCATTACTATATACTCAAACTTCTCCTGGACGTGGTGAAACAGGTGCTGATATTTCTGGAATTCCAACAGATGCAATTAAAACCATACAAATTTTAAGAGATGGAGCTTCTGCCCAATATGGTTCTGATGCTATTGCTGGTGTAATGAACATTATATTAAAAGATAGCTATAAAGATGGATCTGCAACCTTTAGAGCTGGTATGACTGGTGAAGGTGATGGTGAAATGATTGGAGTTAGTGTAAATAATGGAAGTAAAATTGGAGATAAGGGTTTTATAAATTATACAGTTGACTTTTCAAAAACTGCACTTGCAAATAGACCTGGTACAGTTGACGCAGATGGAGAATTTGGAGATTTTGTAGCGGTGAACCCAAATGTTTATAATAGTTATGTTAATGACGACGGTACTTTAGGAGGCGTAGCTGTATCAAGTTTTGCGGATGAAGCTGCAATACAAAATTACTTTACAAACACATATATGGGAAGTGCTGATTACAATGCTAAATTTAGTGCTATTAATCAAGGTAATATAGATGGTCGACAAGTTGTTGACGAATTCTTATCTCGTCGTCCAGATGCAGGAAACATCAATGGTTCCCCAGAAACTACCGCTGCTAAATTTTTAATCAACGGAAGCTTTGATTTAAGTGAAAGTAGTGATCTATACTTTAATGCAGCCTATGTTTATAAAAAGGTAAATAGTTTTGCTAATTACAGAACTCCTTATTGGAGACAACAAAATGATTTCTTTAACCCCTTAGATAATAATGGGAACAGAGCTATTCCTGGATGGAGAGAGACAGGAGACATTCCTTATTTAGCAAACTTTTTTCCAGGTTCAAACCCACTAACAAATGGAGGATATGATGGTTATGTTCCAACTTTTGAAGGTGATTTAAATGATTTTAATGCGACATTAGGATTTAAATCAAAAATTAACGGATGGAATGTTGATGCGAGTGCTACTTTCGGTGGTAATTCTCAAACTTATTCAGTTAATAATTCTCATAATAGAAATGTAGTGTTATCTCCAGCAACTTGGGTTGACTCAAATAACAATGGTGTAATCGATCCAGGAGAAACAACTGAAAGCTCACAATTGTATAGAGAAAAT
Organism: Tenacibaculum sp.; assembly: GCA_022448525.1. GTDB lineage: Bacteria > Bacteroidota > Bacteroidia > Flavobacteriales > Flavobacteriaceae > Polaribacter. Next base: position 343,180 of record JAKVCX010000004.1, on the reverse strand, counting down.
AGTCCAATTAGTTTTGACCCAGGAGGAACCTCTTTTAATCATATTGTAGGAAACATTGATATTTCTAAAGTTCTGTCAGATCAGGTTGCAATAGGTATTGGTGCAGAGTTTAGAACTGAAAACTTCGAAGTTATCGAAGGTGGATTGGCTTCTTATGATGGTGGTGGTGCAGATTCATTTGCAGGTAACAGACCTGAGAACAGTGGAAATTTCAACAGATATAACTTAGGTGGATATTTTGATGTTGCTTGGGATGTTTCTGAAGACTTTCTTTTAAATGGAACTGTAAGAGCTGAAAATTTCTCAGATTTCGGAAGTACTTTTGTTTGGAAAGCAAGTTCTCGTTATAAATTCATGGAAGACAAATACACATTAAGAGCTTCTGTTTCAACTGGGTTTAGAGCACCAACCTTACATCAAATTTACACTCAAAAGGCACAATATAGTTTTATTCCTGGTCAAGGTATTCAAGTTGGTGGTTTGGTAAACAACGTTTCACCACAAGCTCGTTTTCTAGGAATTCCAAAACTTAAAGCTGAAGAATCTACCAACTTTACAGTAGGAATTGGTGGTAAACCATTCAAAAATTTCTCATTCACGGTAGATTATTACAATATTAAAGTTGAAGATAGAATCGTTTTAAGTACAGAAATAGGTAGAACTTCTGCTGGAAACACTACGTTAGATCAGGTATTAAATGCCAACAATTTAAGCGATTTAAGTTTCTTTGTAAATGCAATTGACACTAGAACTTCTGGTATTGATGTAGTTTTAGGATATAAAAATCTAGGTTTAGGAACTGGTAAATTAGGATTTAATCTATCTGGAAATTACACTATTCAAAATGAAAGAGACGGTGCTGTTAAAAATCCTGCTATCGTTGCAAATGCTGGACAATCAGTAGTTAATCAAACGCAAGAAGCTTTATTCTTTACTTCAAGACCAAGAACAAAGTGGATTTTAGGAACTACCTACGATATTGATAAGTTTAGTTTCTCTTTAAACAACACTTATTTCGGAAAAACTGAATTCTTCCAACAAGGATTAAGTACTGATGCAAACGGTAACTTCAATATCGGAACTGAATTTACTCCTAATATCGTTACAGATTTAGGAATCAATTATAATGCAACTAAAAATATTACCATCGCAGCTAATATTAATAATATTTTTAATGTATTACCAGAGTGGAATTTTGTTTCTCAAAATGCAGCCGGAGACGCTATTTTAGCAGATCCTGCTCAGGTAAAGCAACAATCGAACTTAATTACATTTAACCAACGTTATTCCCAAATGACATACGACGGTTATCACTTTAGCCAATTAGGTACATTGTTTAATTTATCAATTAATTATAAGTTTTAATCAATCGAAAATCCCCAAAAAGAAAAATCCTGAGTACATACTCAGGATTTTTTATTTCTAAATTTTGAAAATGAATCAGTCGTTATGCATAAAGCGTTGCTTTCCTAATAACTCTTCTTCAGTTTCTACATTATCTTCATCAGGAACACAACAATCTACCGGACAAACTGCTGCACATTGAGGTTCTTCATGAAAACCTTTACATTCTGTACATTTATCAGCAACAATATAGTAAATTTCATCAGAAATTGGTTCCATATCTTCATCTGCATTTGCACTATTTCCGTTAGGTAAAACTATATTTCCTTCTAAATCTGTTCCATCTGCATATTTCCACTCCTCTGCTCCTTCGTATATCGCTGTATTTGGGCACTCAGGTTCACAAGCACCACAATTTATACATTCATCTGTTATAATAATCGCCATAGCTAATCTATTTCTGTTTTGTAACTTTGCATTTGCAAAAATAAAGCCAATTTAATTTAGAAACAATTTAAATGGATAAAATCGAAAAGCGAATAGATTCGTTTGTAAAATTAGGACAATTTTTAAGTCAGTTTTCTAGACAAGGAATTGATAGAAATGATGCAATTTCTTTAAATGAAATGTTTTTTGATGGTTTTAAACATCAATTAAAACTTGCAGAAGAATCAAATTCTTGGTTTACCAAAGAAAACTTACTTTTTGCATGTGAAAATTGGTCTGAAGCATTAAGCTTATCTAATATTCAAAAATGGATTTCTGAAGAAAATTTAGATAATACTTCCAATAAGAAAGTGGCTATTATAATGGCAGGAAATATTCCTTTAGTTGGGTTTCATGATTTCCTTTCAGTATTACTTTCTGGACATTCGGTTTTGGTGAAATTATCAAGCAACGATAAACATCTACTTCCTTTTTTAGCAAAGTATCTAGAATTTACGAATGAAGATTTTAAAGGTAAGATTGAATTTACAAGTGAAAAGCTTGAGAATTTTGATGCGGTTATTGCTACTGGAAGCGATAACACCTCTAGATATTTTGAATATTACTTTAAAGACAAACCAAACATCATTAGAAAAAACAGAAATTCTGTAGCCGTAATCACTGGTAATGAAAATGAATCAGACTTCAATGCCTTAAGCGAAGATGTTTTCAGATATTTCGGTTTAGGCTGTCGTTCTGTTTCTAAATTGTTCGTTCCAAGAGAGTTTGATTTTGATGCATTTTTCAAAGGAATGTTTCAAAAACAAGATATTATTAATAACACCAAATACGCAAATAACTACGACTACAATAAGGCTGTATATTTAATGAGCGAGTTTGATATCTTGGAAAATGGATTCCTAATGATTAAAGAGGATGAAAGTTACGCCTCTCCTATTGCCTCTGTTTTTTACGAGTACTACGATAACTCCGACGATTTAAAAATCAAATTATATGAAGATCGTGAAAAAATACAATGTATTGTAGCAAAAGATTTTATTGAAAATGAGATTAAGTTTGGACAAACTCAACATCCAAATTTATGGGATTACGCAGACGGAGTAAATACTTTAAAATTCTTATCAACCATTTAATAAAATTGAAATGAAAAAACATAATTTTAGTGCAGGTCCATGCATTTTGCCAGAAAGTGTACTTCAAAAAGCTTCAGAAGCTGTAGTAAATTTTAATAATGATGATTTATCTCTAATTGAAATTTCACATAGAAGCGCACCTTTCGTTGAAGTTATAGAAAAAGCTAGAAGTTTAGCTCTTGAACATTTAAATCTTCAAGACAAAGGATATACGGCTCTTTTTTTACAAGGTGGAGCGAGTTCTCAATTTTTAATGACAGCTTATAATTTTTTAAACCTAAAAGCTGCTTATTTAAATACAGGGACATGGAGTTCGAAAGCAATTAAAGAAGCTAAATTATTTGGAGAGTTAGTTGAAGTAGCATCTTCAAAAGATGAAAACTTTAACTACATTCCTAAGGAATACAATATTCCAAATGATGTAGATTATTTTCACTGTACAAGTAACAATACCATATATGGAACTCAAATGAAGAGTTTCCCTGATACTTCTGTTCCTGTAATTTGTGATATGAGTTCTGACATCTTTTCTCGTCAACTTGATTTTTCAAAATTTGATTTAATTTATGCAGGAGCTCAGAAAAACATGGGTCCAGCAGGTGCAACTTTAGTTGTAATTAAAGATGAGTTTTTAAATAAAATCTGTCGTGAAGTTCCTTCAATGTTAAATTACAAAACCCATTCAGACAAAGACAGTATGTTTAATACACCTCCTGTATTTTCTGTGTATGTTTCTATGTTAACATTACAGTGGTTAAAAGATTTAGGAGGAATTGATTTTATTGAAGGTGTAAATCAACAAAAGGCTGATTTACTATATAGTGAAATTGATCGTAATCCATTATTTAGAGGATTAGTTGAAAAGGAAGATCGAAGTAATATGAATGCTACATTTGTTTTGGAAAATGAACAATTAACATCAAAATTCGATGCAATGTGGCAAGAAGCTCGTATTAATGGTTTAGGAGGACATCGTTCTGTTGGAGGTTATAGAGCTAGTATGTATAACGCATTACCATTATATAGCGTTCAAGCCTTGGTAGATGTTATGAAAGAATTAGAAAGAAAAGCATAAGAAATTTAATAGGCTAAATCACATTTAGTTATAATTATAGATTGAATCAAATTACAAAATGAAAATATTAGTAAACGAAGGAATTACTCAAGAAGGTGTAGTAATATTAGAAGATAAAGGGTTTGAAGTAGTAATTACAAAAGTTGCGCAGGAACAATTAGAAAACTTTATTAATGATAATAATATTGATGTACTTTTAATTAAGAATAAAACACAAATTCAACAAGAATTAATTGATGCGTGTCCAAGTTTAAAATTAATTGCATCTGGAAGTACTTCAATGGACAATGTTGATGTTCAATATGCCATTGATCAAGGATTACAAATTGTTCACAGCCAAGAAGGTAGTGCGAACGCAATTGCTGAGTTAATATTTGCTCACCTTTCGGGAATGGTACGTAATTTACATCAAGCAAATCGTGAAATGCCTCTTGAAGGAGATATGAACTTCAAAGGTCTTCAAAAGTTATACGGAGGTACAGAATTAAAAAGCAAAACTTTAGGTTTAATCGGTATCAATGCAACAAGTATTGCAACAGCTAAGATTGCAATTGGATTAGGAATGAAAGTTTTAATGACTGATCCTGAAGAAACTGAAGCTTCAATAGAATTAGAGTTTTTTGACGGACAAACCATACAATTTGATTTAAATTCTATTCCTTTTGATGAAGTAATTACAGAATCTGATTTTATATCAGTGCATTTACATAATCACGATTTCAAATTAGGAGAAACGGAATTCAATAAAATGAAAGATGGAGTTGGGATTATCAATTGCGTAAAAAGTGGACTTGTGGATGAATTGGCTTTAGTAAAAGCAATGGAAAAAGGACCAGTTAAATATGCTGCATTAGATAGTTTTGAAAACGAACCTAATCCTGAAATTCAATTATTAATGAATCCTAATCTTTCTTTATCACCTAAAATTAGTAGTGCTACAAATGAAGCTCAACAAAAAGTTAGCATCGAATTAGCAAATCAAATTACAGCATTACTTTCATAATATATGGCAAAAATAAAACCATTTAAAGCAGTTCGACCAACGAGAGATAAAGTTGCACTAGTTTCATCAAAATCATATGAAACATATCCTGAAGGTGAATTGAATGCAAAATTAGCGTTCAATCCATTCACTTTTTTACATGTTGTAAACCCTGGTTATAAATATCATAAACAAGATGTAACTGGAGAAAAACGTTTTAAACTGGTTCATAACAGATATTTAGAATTTAAAGAGAACGAAATATTTACTGAAGAAAAAACACCTTCGTTATATGTTTATCAAAAAGTTTCTGCTACACATTCATTCTCTGGAATTATAGCTGCCACTTCAACTGAAGATTACCATAATGACGTTATTAAAATTCACGAAAGAACTTTAAAAAAACGAGAATTACTTTTTGAAAATTATTTGAAAAACACCGGTTTCAATGCTGAACCAGTACTACTCACCTATCGTGAAAACAATGTGGTAAATGACATCATAGAAAAATACAAATCTCAACGTGCTGAATATGAATTTACCAGTATGGATAAAGATTTGCATTTGCTTTGGGTAATTGATAAACAAGAAGATATTGATGTATTAATTGATGCTTTTAGTGAAATTGATACACTTTATATTGCAGACGGTCATCATAGAACAACTTCGTCGTGCATTCTCGCTAAAAACTTAGCTGATGAAAATCCGAATCATACAGGTGAAGAAGATTACAATTTCTTTATGAGCTACTTACTTTCTGATAATCAATTAAGTATTTATGAATTTAATAGATTTATTAAAGACTTAAATGGCTTAACTCCCGATGAATTTTTAATAGAACTTGATACTTATTTTAGAATTGAAAATCGAGGTCAAGAATTATATCGTCCGAAAGAAAAACATCATTTCAGTATGTATCTTAAAGGTGAATTTTACGCATTGTACCTTAGAAAATCAGCTTATGAGTTTACAGATGAACTAAGTAAATTAGATGCTGAAATTTTATTCAGAACTGTGTTAAAACCTATTTTAGGAATCGACGATATTCGAGATGATTCGAAAATTATTTATTCGCAGGATAAATCAGATGGATTAGAGTTAAAAACCAAAGTAGATAACGGAGATTTTCAAGTCTCATTCGGAATGTTACCTGCGACAATTACCGAAATTGAAACAATGGTTGATAAAGGCTTAGTTATGCCTCCAAAAACGACATACATCGAACCAAAATTACGAAGTGCTTTAACTATTTACGAAATACTATAATGATAAAAGAAAATTTAACTCAAATAAATAATACACTTCCCGACCATGTCACACTTGTGGCTGTTTCAAAAACAAAACCAATAGCCGATATACAAGAAGCCTACGATGCTGGTCAACGTGTTTTTGGTGAAAATAAAGTACAGGAAATGGTAACTAAACACGATGAGTTGCCTAAAGATATTCAGTGGCACATGATTGGTCATTTACAGCGAAATAAGGTAAAATATATGGCTCATTTTGTTGATTTAATTCATGGTGTAGATAGTTTTAAAACGTTAAAAGAAATTGATAAACAAGCAAAAAAGCATGATCGAGTTATTAATTGTTTATTACAAGCTCATATTGCGCAAGAAGACACCAAATTTGGATTCAGTTTTAACGAAATGGATGAAATTATCAATTCAGCTGAATTCAAAGATTTAAAATACATTAAAGTGGTTGGTTTAATGGGGATGGCAACTTTTACGGATAATCAAAACCAAATTAAGGAAGAATTCACCTCGTTAAAAAGCTATTTTGATTCAAAAAAATCTTATCAGAGCCAGAATTTTGATTTAAAAACTCTTTCAATGGGAATGAGCGGAGATTACCAATTAGCTATTGATTGTGGTAGTACTATGGTAAGAATTGGGAGTTCTATTTTTGGTGTTAGAAACTACTTTTCTTAAGTTTTTTTAATTAGCTCATTGATTTTCTTATATTTGCCACAGCGTAGCTACTAATTAAAATAAGGAGGGGTTGAATGTATGCTATAGTTGATATTGAAACTACTGGGGGAAAATTTAACGAAGAGGGAATTACCGAAATAGCCATCTATAAGTATGATGGACACGACGTTATTGACCAATTTATTTCACTTGTAAATCCAGAAAAAGAAATTCAGGAATTTGTTGTTAAACTAACTGGTATTAACAACAAAATGTTACGTAATGCGCCAAAATTTCATGAAGTTGCTAAGAGAATTATTGAAATCACAGATGGCTGTGTTTTAATTGCTCATAATGCTTCTTTTGATTATAGAATTCTTCGAACGGAATATAACAGATTAGGTTATGAATATACCAGAGATACCTTATGTACTGTTCAACTAAGTAAAAAATTAATTCCAGATGAGGCATCTTATAGTTTAGGAAAACTATGTAGATCACTAGGAATTCCAGTAACAGATCGTCATCGTGCTTCAGGTGACGCTATGGCTACTGTTAAGTTATTTAAGTTACTCTTAGATAAAGATCATGATAAGAAAATACTAAAAAGAACCATTCAATTCATTGATAATCGAAATCATAAATTGAAAATAAATGGTATTCTCGAGGATCTTCCAGAAAAAGAAGGAGTATTCTATGTTCACAATGAAAATGGAAATATTATTTTCATAGGGCGAGGAAAAAACATCCGTTTAGAGGTTAATAAGTTATTTTTAAAAGATAATAAGAGAGCTGAAAAAGTAAAAACTAAAGTTGACGTTGTAACTTATCAAGAAACAGGAAACCAACTTTTTACAAGATTAAAATACTATTTAGAACTTGATAATATTAAACCTAAATATAATCTAATTCGTAAACGCAAAATAACACATTTAAACTTCAACCATGACCACTTTCTTATTATAGAGAAAGGTAGAATACCCGAGGAAAATTTGATTATTCTTGTTGAGAGAAATGAAGTTATTGGATATGCATTTACAAATCTTTCATATCAAAGAAGTCAATTAGAGGTACTTAAAAAATTAGTTACCAATATTGAAAACAAACCACTAGCCAAAACTATTATAAAAAATTATTTATTGAATAATTCCGTAGATAAAATTGTACGCTACGAACTAGAAAATAATTTGTAATATTGCTATATAACATAAGGCTTTGGCAAAAGAACAATCAAATTTAAACTGGAGAAAACGACTTCATGAAATAATTTATGAAGCTGATACTCCTGCGGGAAAACTTTTCGATGTTGTGCTATTAATAGCAATTATTGTTAGTATTGCTTTAGTGATGTTAGAAAGTGTTAATCCCATTGGTGAAGAATATAAAACAGAACTGAATATTGCAGAATGGATCATAACTATATTGTTCAGTATCGAGTATATTCTTAGGATTATTTCTATTAGTAAACCAACAAAGTATATTTTTAGTTTTTACGGTCTTATTGATTTCTTATCTACCATACCAAAATACTTATCTATAATATTTACTGGAACTCATAGTTTAGTTGCACTTCGCGCACTGCGTCTACTTCGTGTTTTTAGGATTCTTAAGTTAGCTCGTTTTGTACAAGAGTCTCAACATTTAGCCAAGGCTTTAAAAGCAAGTAGAGCCAGAATTATGGTTTTCCTATTTTTTGTTCTTATTGTTTGTATCATCTTAGGTTCTATAATGTATTTAGTTGAAGGTGCCGATAATGGATTCACTAGTATTCCAAGGAGTGTTTATTGGGCTATTGTTACCCTTACAACTGTTGGTTTTGGTGACATCGCGCCAATGACTCCTTTAGGACAATTTATTGCGAGTGTCATTATGATTTTAGGTTATGCTATAATTGCAATTCCTACTGGAATAGTTTCTTCTGAAATTGCTCGAAACCATAAACTTAGTTTAAACACACAATCTTGCCCTAATTGCGCTACAACTGGTCATGTTGATCGAGCTATCTATTGCCATCATTGTGGAAGTAAATTAAATGATTAATATGAATACGTTAATTACTGTTGTTGGACCAACAGCTATAGGAAAAACAGCTTTAGGAATTAAATTAGCTCAACATTTTAAATCAGATATTATTTCCTCTGATTCTAGGCAGTTTTATAAAGAAATGAATATTGGTACAGCAGTTCCTGATAAAGAAGAATTAGCTGCTGCTAAACATCACTTTATACAAAATAGAAGTGTGTTTGAAAATTACAATGTTGGTAGCTTTGAAAAAGATGCTCTTCAAAAATTAGATGAATTGTTCAAAGAAAATCCTATTCAAATTATGGTTGGGGGGAGTGGACTTTATGTTGATGCTGTAGTTAAAGGATTTGATTATTTCCCTGACGTAGATCCTAAAATTAGAGAAAACCTAACTGACGAATTAAATACTTACGGACTTCCTTCTTTACAAAAAAGATTAAAAGAATTGGATCCAATTACATATCAAACGATAGCTATTGACAATCCGCATAGAGTTATTAGAGCTTTAGAGATTTGTATTGGTACAGGTTCTCCATATTCTTCTTTTGTTAATAAAGTAAAGAAAAAACGTAATTTCAATACAATTAAAGTTGGACTAAGAGCTGAAAGAGATATAATATATGATAGGATTAACCGCCGTGTAGATATTATGATGGAAAATGGGCTTTTGGAAGAAGCAAAAGTATTATACCCAAATAAAGACTTAAACGCATTACAAACGGTAGGATATCGTGAGTTATTCCAGTATTTTGATGGTAATTGGAAATTAGAATTTGCAGTTTCTGAAATTAAGAAAAATACACGTCGTTTTGCCAAACGTCAACTTACTTGGTTTAAAAGAGATGAAAACACTATTTGGTTTGATTATAAAGATGATTTTTCAACCATAATTTCATCAATTTCAGAACTGATAAAATAGTTTTAACACTAAGGATCTCATTATTAACGCTTATAATTAAAAAAGTTACTTTTAAGTAATTTTGGTTTGGTTTTCAATTTTATTGAGTGTAATTTGTAACTGATTAACCCATTAAAAATAAAAATCATGCCATCGACTATTCCGTACGATCCTTCCTTGGTATTAGGAAATATCGTTTCTAAAGAAAAACTAGCTAACATTGTACAAATTTCTAAACTTCAAGCTCCTGCTGATGCTGCAGAAAGTGAATTGAACTCATTAATCGCATTAAAAAGAAGTGTCGATATGACCATTCAAGAAACAATGGGTATGGGAATTAACACTGATGACTTAATTTCAGAATCAGATCAAATTGGTAAACAAATAGAAAAAGCGGCTGTTGCTTATGGTAAAGCTAAAATAGCTTCAGAAAAGGCTATTCAACCTTTACGATCTAAAATGAATGCAGTAAATGAATCTGTAGAAAGTCCAATTGATTATAATAAAAGTCAACTAAAAGAAATGCCTATTTCAAGTGACTCTTTACAAATGAATAGTCAGTATTTCTCTTTCGATCAGAATTCTCAATCTTCTGCAAGTCATGCTGCAACTGTAGCTTCATTCGTTGCAGAATCGTTAAGTATTTTTGGAGAAGGACAATCTTCTCAAGCAAGTGCAACTGCACAACAACAAATGAATAGTCAGCATTCAAGGCATAGTATTGCCGGAACTTTAGTAATCACTATTTCTTGTACGCATAAAAACGCACAAGTTTTTGCACCGTATGTTTTAGACGTAGATAAAGCTGTTCGTTCATGGAACGCTATGAATCAAGACAATATGATTAAAACAAATGATGTAAGTTCCATTGCTGCAATTGAAGCAAAAGCAAATACAAAAGAAGATCCATCATTTTCAATATTATCTGGTGCAACCTATGGCTCATCTTTCGTAGGAATGGTGCATATATTAAATACAACTGAATCTTCTTCTAGTCAAAGAATGGATTCAATCGCTGCGTCAATGCAAGAAACATTTGATATTGGTGGATGGTTCGCTTCTGGAACTGGATCATTTGGTGTAAGTTCAACTTTCTCTGACAGTGCTAAAAACTTATTAAGCACACAAAACGTTACATCGCATGCGACTTTAATTACTATGGGAATTATTCCTTCAATAAAGTCGAATCAAGTAAAAATGGCTGTACAGAGTTTCTCTGATTTTGATCCAGCAAAAACAATGGAAGAATTAGCTACCTTACAAGGTGCAACTGCTAGTGATAATAATACTATTGCCGAAGGTGCTGCTGCAGCAAGAACTGGACAACAAATGATTACGTTGAAAAACGCAACTATTAAAGCTACCTTAAGTGGAGTTTCTGAAATTGATGATGGTCAAAATAAAGTTATTGATACCAATTCAATGATGACTGCAATGGAAGATTATGTAGATAAATGTATCGCTGGTGGTGACAATTTAGGTGTTCCTATAAATTACTATTTAAAACCTATAACACAGTCTGAAATTGCAAGAGCTTGGTTAGCTAAATATTATCCTAATAGATACAATCAAGCAGGAAGTGCTGATGATACAACTCCATCAAAGAGTTCTGATTCAGGCTCTAGCGATGATAGTGGCTCTGATTCATAAGTAAATCCAAACTAACACTACTATAATTTAAACAGTACTTAAGAATATTCTTGAGTACTGTTTACTACTATTTATATAAATCTAATTAACTAATAACTACTGGTCCCTCCTATGAAAAGTTATAATGACTTTGAGATTTCCATATTGAAAGAAATCAGTTCTTTTCGTAAAGAAGGAATTATTAGTTTGAAAGATTTTCTTCAAAGAATATTCTTTAATACGGATAATGGCAGAGCTCTAATTATTCAATTAAGAGAGCAGTATGCTATTTATTTTATTGAAAATAAAACTTACAACAATCCAATTACTCAAAGAAAAGCGATACTTGAGTTTAGTGAACTATTAGCTTTACTTGATTTTCTTAATTCGAGAGGAATTATTTCGATATTTAGGAAACAACATTCTGTTAAAGAGCCAATGTATTTTCTAAGTAATCTTTTTCATGAACCAAAAATTGAAAATAATAAGATCATTTTAAATGATAATGGAGTTTACACGGATAAACCTGAAGAATTAAAAAACGCGAAGGGAGATGTAATTTATAAAGGAATTCAATTTAACGACAGTCATTTCGTTATTAAAAACTTAATGGGAAGTATTGTTATTTCTGACAAGATTAAAACAATCATCGAAGAAATTAACCCAAGGAAAGTTAAGATTCCATTTTACAAAAGAAAGTTATTCCTGTTTCTGAGTTTGTTTTCAATTATTGTACTTCTTTTATTTGGAATCCATAGCTCAAATCAAAAAAACACAAAAGAAATTAAACACTCCATTCAAAAACTCCATAAAAAAATAAATATACCTATAAAAAGAACTTCTAGACCTTTAAAAACAACGAAAAAGAAAACATCAGTTAAAAAATACGGAATTGATATTTCTAAATGGAATGGAACTATTTTAAAGAATAAACTACCTGATAGTTTACATTTTGTAATATGTAAGGCAACAGAAGGCAAAAATTATCTAGACCCGTTGTTTACCAGTAATTGGGAACAAATTCCAGAAATGAATCTTAAGCGAGGCGCTTATCATTTCTATGTTATTGAGGATAATCCAATAAGCCAAGCAAAGTTCTTTTGGGAACAAATAAAAGATTTAAAAACTGATGACTTCCCCCCTATTGTTGATGTGGAATCTGGAAGTTATTTAAATGCGAAATCTTCAATTTCAGAAAATCGAAAACTTCAGAAAAACCTGCTTCGATTTCTATACAAACTAGAATCTCTATCAGGGAGAACTCCTATGATATATAGCAGTCATAAATTTGCAAATAATCATTTAACGAGTAACCAATTCTCCAAATATCCACTTTGGATTGCCGATTATGAAAACACAAAATCTCCTAACCTCCCAACCACATGGAAAAATATAGGATGGACTATTTGGCAAAAAACACCTTCATATACCATCAATCTAAAATCTACTGATTTAGACATTTATTTAGAATAAGTAATATTTTAATACTTCTTATTATATACACTTAACTCAATAAAAAGCAGCTCTTACTCACTTCATATTGTTTCAAAGGAACTATCCACATAGTTTTGAAGAAAAAAAAAGATGAATAAAATCATATACTTAGCATTGTTTTCAATTGGAACTTTAAGTTGTAAAAACGATGTAAAAAAGAATAACGGGGAGATTGTTATCACAACATTTGCTAAAAACAAATCAATCAAAAAAGAAAAAAAGAAATCAAAAGATGTCGAAATTGTTTTCTGTTTAGACGCAACAGGAAGTATGAGTGGGTTAATTGGAACTGCTAAAGAAAAAATTTGGGATATCGTTTCTGAGTTAGCACAAAGTAACGATGTTGAATCTTTAAAACTCGGAATGGTTTTCTATCGCGACCGTGGAGATGGATTTGTAACTAAGCAAATTGACTTAACAAATGATTTAGACGAAGTTTACTCTGATTTATTAGAGATTAATGCCGCAGGTGGAGGTGATACTCCTGAAAGTGTTAATCAAGCATTACATGAAGCGATTTCAGATATGAAATGGTCAAATAAATCAAATACTTACAAAACTATTTTTGTTGTTGGTGATTGCCCTCCACACATGGACTACCAAGATGATGTAAAATATAATCAAAGTTGTAAAGTAGCATCTAAAAAAGGAATTATAATTAATACTATCAAGTTAGGAACAAGCTGTAAAAGCGCAATTTATCACTTTAAAGAAATGGCTAGTTGTACGAATGGAGAATTTATGCAATTAGATCAACAAGCTTCTGATATTGTTATTGCTACTCCCTATGATGATGATATTTACGAAGTTTCACAATCTATAGATCAATCAAGAATGTATTACGGAAATCAAGTTGAACAATCTTTAAACTATAGTAAAAAAGAAAAATCAATGGCGGTATATGAGAAAAGCTCTAAAACATCTAATAGTGCTCGAGCTAGTTATAAAATGAGTAAATCCGGGAGAAAATCGTGGTTAGGAAACAAAGAAATCATAAACGACTATGCTAATGGAAAAATAACGTTAGATCAAATCACAAATGATGAATTGCCGAAGGAATTAAAAGGAAAAAGTAAAGATGAAATAAAAATTGTTCTTGAAAAATTAAAAAAAGAACGTTTCGAAAAAGAAAGAAAATTAAAAGAATTGTCAGAAAAAAGGAAAGAGTTTATTAAAACGAAAAAGAAAGAAATGGATTCATCTAAACAAAGTTCATTTAGTGAAAAAGTTGTAGATGTATTAAAAAAACAAGCGAAAAAGAAAGAATAAGTTTGCTTAGGGATTTGAGCAAAAGCCACCAAAAATCGTACTATGAGGTTTAAGGTGGCTTTTTATATTATTGATTTAAAATATCTAATAACTTCCTCCAGGCCTTCATCTAAACTAACCTGAGGTTGCCAATTATTTAACATTTTTTTTGCCAATGAAATATCAGGCTTTCTTTGCATTGGATCATCTTGTGGCAATTCTTCAAAAAGAAGCTTAGAGTTTGAGTTAGTCAATTTTACTATTTTTTTCGCCAAATCTAAAATGGAAGTTTCTGTAGGATTTCCAATATTTACAGGTCCAACAACATTATCTTCTGCCTCCATCATACGAATCATTCCTTCAATTAAATCATCTACATACTGAAAACTTCTTGTTTGTTTCCCTTCTCCATAAACAGTTATATTTTCACCTTTTAAAGCCTGGACGATAAAATTAGATATTACACGTCCATCATTCATATTCATTCTTGTACCATAGGTATTGAAGATTCTAATGATTTTTACTCTAACATTATTTTGTTTGTGATAATTAATAAATAATGATTCTGCACAGCGCTTTCCCTCATCGTAACAAGACCTTAAACCAATCGGGTTAACGTTTCCCCAATAACTTTCAGGTTGTGGGTGAATTTCTGGATCACCATATACTTCACTAGTAGAGGCCTGAAGAATCTTTGCATTTACTTTTTTAGCTAAACCAAGCATATTTATTGCTCCTACCACTGTGGTTTTAATTGTTTTTATAGGATCGTGTTGATAGTGAATAGGTGACGCTGGACATGCCAAATTGTAAATTTCATCAACTTCTGCAAAATATGGTTCAGTTACATCATGACGAACAGCTTCAAAATACGGGTTATCCAAAAGATGGACGATATTTTTTTTACTTCCAGTGAAATAGTTATCTAAACAAATTACTTCATTTCCCTCTTTTAATAAACGCTCACACAAATGAGATCCAATGAAACCTGCTCCTCCCGTTACTAATATTTTCTTCAACTAATATATTTTTTACGATCAATAATTCTTCAATGAAACGAATCTAATAAAAAAAGCCCAGAGTTTTCTCTGAGCTTTATATTCATATATTTTTTTAACAAAATTGATTTCTCATTAAATACCTCGAATATAATTGGTTAAAGTATCATTAAATTGAAACCCTTTAGTAAATCGTTCTTTACTTAAAATTTTAAATTCGGATAAAGCCCACAGAATTAGCTCTTTTAGGAAATTAACGTCCTCTTTTGAGTAATTAGGGTGATATTTATCTATTAGTTTTTGTAGAGGTGTAATTACATCCAATTGTTCCTTGAAATATGCATCGTTCATATCGTCTAACAATTCAATGGAATCACTTGAATAAAACCATTGTGTAATCTCATCATACGGTGTTTCTTCATCTTCTTTCGTAAGTTTCTTAATTTCTGGAAACAATTCCAAGAATAATGTCTTTACGGCATTAGTTATTAAATTTTGTGCTACGAAATCCGCTCCCTCCTGTTCACCCTCATACACTAATTCAATTTTACCCGTAATTGCAGGAATCGATCCAAAGAAATCAAGTAAGCGAACTGTAGTTTTATCATCTTCTGTTAAGAAACTTCTTCTCTCGGCAGTACTTATTAAATTCTCTAAAACAGAAATACTCATTCGAGCACTAACACCACTTTTCACATCTACATATTCACTATCACGAGCTTCAAAACTAATTTGTTCAACCAACCTTTTCGCTAATTTTGGAACATATACTGTTTCTTTTTGATTTTGTAGCGCTTTCGCCTCTTGTTCGGTAATTTTTTCTGCTATTTCAATAGACTTTGGATAATGCGTTAAAATTTGAGAACCAATTCTATCTTTTAACGGAGTTACAATACTACCTCTATTTGTATAATCTTCAGGGTTTGCCGTGAATACAAACTGAATATCTAGAGGTAAACGTAATTTAAATCCTCGAATTTGAATATCTCCTTCTTGTAAGATATTGAAAAGAGAAACCTGAATTCTAGCCTGTAAATCAGGAATTTCATTAATCACAAAAATACATCGATTCGCTCTTGGAATCATTCCAAAATGAATGACACGATCATCTGCATAATTCAATTTTAAATTCATTGCCTTAATTGGATCAACATCACCAATTAAATCAGCAACAGTAACATCTGGTGTTGCTAGTTTTTCATAGAAACGTTCGTCACGATGCAGCCATGTAATAGGTGTATCGTCACCTTTTTCTTTAATTAACTCTTTTGAATAGCGAGATAATGGTTGTAATGGATCATCATTTATTTCAGAACCTTCCACAACAGGAATATATTCATCTAATAAAGTAATCATTAAACGAGCTAAACGAGTTTTTGCCTGTCCTCTTAGACCCAATAAGTTGATATTGTGCTTAGATAAAATTGCTGTTTCTAATTCAGGAATAACAGAGTTTTCATATCCCCAAACTCCTTCAAAAACAGTTTCTTGATTTTTTAATTTTTGAATTAAGTTTTTTCTTAATTCATCTTTTATTGAAATTGATTTGTATTCAGATTTTTTTAAATCTCCTAGTGTCTTTATATCGGTATAATTCATAATCTATTTTCCTCTAATTCGTTTTTTTCTATTTTGTTCATAGTCTTCAAAAATCATTTCACCCAATCCTTTTAAGCCTGTGTAAAAAGCTTTTCCTTGATTTGCCTGTGTAAACTGTCTAATAAACTGCATCAAATATGGATCTTGCGCAATCATAAAAGTAGTTATGGGAATGTGTAATTTTCTAGCTTGTGAAGCCATATTATAACATTTTTCAACTATGTAACTATCTAAGCCATTACTGTTTTTGTAATATGTTCCATCTGGCAAACGCAAGCAACTAGGTTTACCATCTGTTATCATAAAAATTTGCTTGTTCGTATTTCTTTTTCTACGTAAGATATCCATAGCTAACTGCAAACCAGCAACAGTATTTGTGTGGTAAGGTCCAACTTTCAAGTACGGAAGTTCTTTAACTGAAATAGGCCAAGAATCATTTCCAAAAACAATAATATCAATTGTATCTTTTGGATATCTTGTTTTAATAAGCTCTATTAATGCCATTGCTACTTTCTTTGCTGGTGTTATTCTGTCTTCACCATACAAGATCATACTATGACTGATATCAATCATTAAAACGGTACTCATTTGAGCTTTAAAATTGGTTTCTTCTACAACTAAATCACGTTCAGTTAATGAGAAATTACCAATTCCATTATTAATTTGAGCATTTTTAATACTCTCTGTCATAGAAATACGATCCAAAGCATCTCCAAAATGAAAATTTCTATATTCACCTGTATGTTCATCTCCCTGGCCAATTACTTTGGTTTTATGATTTCCAAGTCGACTTTTTTTAAGCTTTCCGAATATTTGATCTAGTGCATTTTGACGAATAGCTTGTTCTGTTTTGGCGGTTATTTTGATATTACCATCACCACTTCCATCAGGATCAGTAGGATCAATTTCCTCACGGATGTATCCTTTCTTTTTTAAATCCTCTAAAAAATCATCTAAAGTATATTCTGGAGTAGTTAATCCATATTCTCTATCGAGCTGTGTTAACCAATCAAACGCTTCATCAAAATCACCAGAAGTGTAAGTGATTATCTCCTTAAAAATATCGAATAACTTTTCAAATGGAGAAACATCTTCAGGAGTGTACTTTTCAAATCGTAGTCCTTTTTTGAATTCATTTATCATACTATAAAAATACGGCTATTTCGAATTTTAAACTAATTCAAAAATTAAGAATATCTTTATTTTAGCAATATTTTAATACTTCATGCATTTTAACGAAAAGGAATTATTACTTCAATATCAAGGATTTTGCCAATCAAAACCACTATGGATTAATAGTTTAAATAACAAGTTACAACAGTTTGATTTTCAAAACATTTACACTAATTCACTTAAAGTGAGTATAAACACTAAATTACGTTTAGGAAAGTTGGTAGAGCAATTTGTTTTTAATGAATTTTCATTTGACAATTCATTAGAAATCATACTAGAAAACGTTCAAATTCAAGATGAAAAAATTACTGTTGGAGAGTTAGATTGTATTTTACTTCAAAATAAAAAGCCAGTTCATATAGAAATTGTTTACAAATTTTATCTGTATGACAAATCAGTTGGAGAAACAGAAATTGAGCATTGGATTGGACCCAATCGAAAAGATAGTTTCATCCAAAAATATCGTAAACTTATAAATAAACAACTACCACTTTTACATCATCCAAAAACGGTTGAAGTTTTAAAAAAGCATCATATAAATTTTGAAGAAACACAACAACAAGTTTATTTTAAAGCCCAACTCTTCCCTCATTTGTCGGAACTGAATAATGAATTCGATGTTATAAACAATGATTGTGTTGAGGGGTTTTATATTTATAAAAATGAGTTAGACAAATTTAAAAACTGTAAATTTTATATACCCACAAAACATAATTGGTTGGTTAAACCACATGCAAGTGTGAATTGGGATACCTATGAGAAATTTTCTCTAAAAGTTTTCGAAATACTCACGCAAAAAAATGCTCCATTATGCTGGATAAAAAAGCCTAATGGAGTCATTTCAAAGTTTTTTCTTGTGTGGTGGTAATTAGATTAAAGGAATATCTTTAAAATGGTTGATCATTAAATACAATAATCCGCTTACTACTACTGATGTTAATACAACATATTTGGTGTAGACTAACAATTTAGCATTTTTCATACTTCATAAAACTTTTAGGGGTTATACAATTAAAACAGTTGAGAACAAAAATTCCCTACCTTCTATCTAAAACCTATAACGTAGAAAAATGAATTTTATGTTTTTTGAGATGGTCTAATTTTATTTTTAGCCACTCTTTTTCTCGAAGTAATAAAATATACTCCTGTTAACAATATAATTGAAGCAATAATGGATTGAGTTGTTAATTTTTCATCTAAAAAATACCAACCTAACAAAAGTGCAATTACTGGATTTACATAAGCTGAAGTAGAAACTTTTTCAGGTGAAATTACCTTCAATAAATAATTAAAAGCTGTAAAAGCAACAATACTTCCGAATATAATTAAGATAGCCATTGAAACCTGTACTTTATAGCTTATTTCGCTAATTACAGGAATATTCTCATTAAAAATTTGACTAAAGAATACTTGTAATATACTAGCAATAGTCATTTGATATCCTGTACTCACAAAGAAGTTCTTGGGTAAATCGGCTTTCGAAACAAAAACACTCCCATAACTCCAACTTAAAACACAAGATAAAATCATAAAAATTCCAATAACCATTCCTTCCGAAGTAGCTATTTCTTTCTGACTGACTAATAAATACATTCCAAATATTCCTAAGCAAACTCCAATAATGGATTTTCGTTGCATTTTTTTTCCATCAATTAATCGAAGTAAGAACAACACAAATAATGGCTGTGTTGATGCTAATAATGCAGCAAAACCACTATCTACATACTTTAAAGCCCAAACAAAAACTCCATTTCCATAAACTAAAAACAAAAAGGCAGCAATTATTAAATTTAAAAATTGACGCTTAGTGACTTTCAATGATTTTTTCAGAAGAAGTGCAATTATTAAAATTAAAATTCCAGCAAAACCAAAGCGAATAGCCGCTAATAATAACGGTGGAATTTCAGCAACAGCTATTTTATTTAACAAATATGTAGAACCCCAAATTACATAAATAGAAAAAAATGAGGCAATGATTAGTAGTTTCGATTTGTTCATTATACGAAGTTAGTTGAAAAACTTAGTTGAATAAAGTTTTTTCTTATTTATAACATATCTCTACTTTTGAGGTCTTAAAATAACAAGGATGAATATTGATTTAATTTACGAAGATGAGTTTTGTATTTGTGTAACCAAACCTAATGATGTTGTTGTGCATCATGCTTATCATTCTAGAAATGTAATTCATGAAAAATCACTTTTACAACTATTAGAAGAAGATTATGGGAAGAAATTTTATCCTGTTCATCGTTTGGATAGAAGAACCTCAGGAATTATTCTTTTAACAAAAGAAACGAAGTATGTTTCAGAATTTCAAAAACTATTTACGGAAAATGAAATTCAGAAAACTTATTACGGAGTTGTTCGTGGACATGCACCCGAATCTCGTGTTATTGATTCACCAGTAAAAGGAAAGGATAGCAACGTATATAAAGATGCGGAAACACTTTTAGAGTGTGTAAAAACTACCACACAAAATATTCCAGTTAAGCCGTATGATACTTCTCGATATAGTTTGGTTCGATTAACACCAAAAACTGGTCGATTACATCAACTTCGCATTCATATGAATAAAATTAGTCATCCTTTAATTGGTGATGGTAAATATGGAGATAAAAATCATAATGCGATGTATGAAGCACAATTTGGTTGGACCAACTTATTCTTACACGCAAAATCTCTTGAATTTGTACACCCGTTTACGAAAGAGAATTTGAATTTGGTTTCTGATTTTCCTGATAACTGGAAGGCTTTATTTAAACAATTTGATTGGTAGGTTTTAGTCTATCTGAAACTAGTTGAAAATTACATCACTTTGTTCGGAATGACAATGTAGAAATTCATTTCTACTATTCTAAAAACCTGTAATACGCACATTTTAAGTAAGCGCCTTCAGGAAATCTAATTGGGTGATCAGAATCATGATACGTTTTCAATTCAGTTTTGAAACGACGTTTACCACTTTCTAAAACATCTTCATTAATATCAAAAAAGTCATCTGCTACAACTCTTGACGAACAAGAAGCTAAAACCAATAAGCCTTTTCTAGAAGTTAACTTCGCTCCTAACCTTGCTAACTGAGCATATTTCTTTTTTGCTAGTTCAATTTCCGAAGCTTGTTTTGCAAAACTTGGAGGATCAATGATAACGACATCATACGTAACTTTATTTTGAATCAGCTTGCGAAGTTCCTCAAAAGCATCTCCTGCAATTGTATTATGAACACCAGAATAGTCATTTAGTTTACCATTTTCTACAGCGATTTCAAGTGCTTGTTTACTAATATCTAAACTGGTAACCTCTTTAGCCTGATTATACAATGCATGAACAGAAAATCCACCAGCATAAGAGAAAACATCTAATACAGTTTTATTCTTACTAAATTCTCCTACTCGTTTTCTATTCGCTCTATGATCTAAGAAATACCCTGTTTTATGACCTTTAATGACATTTGCAGAAAACTTCACATTATGTTCTACGAACTCTACAACTTCATTCTCTAAAACTCCATAAACTACATCCCCATCTTTCAAATTATGATTTGTAGATTTTTGAACATTTCTACTTAAACGAATTACAATGGTTTTTGCTTTAGAAACTTCTTGTAGGCTCTTTAAAATAGTTTCTAAAAATGGTAACCAAATTTCTGAATATAACTTTACCACTAAAACTGTATCGTAAACATCTGCTATGAAAGAAGGAAAACCATCATTTTCACCGAATATTAATCGATAACTGTTTGTTTTTGTTTGTAATAGTGTATTTCTTTTCTGATAAGCTTTTTCTATTTTTCTACGAAAAAAAGCATCATTTACAACCGCTTTTTCGGAAGACGTATGAATCATTTTTATACGAATAGGCGAATCTGTATCGTACAAGCCAATACCAACTACTTTGTTTTTCTTTCTACCAAAAATAATAGCTAAATCTCCTATTTTAGGATCTTTACTAATTTTCTCAATACTATTAGAAAAAACCCATGGATGATTCTTCATCACATGTTGTTCTCCTTTGCTAGTAAGCTTTACAGCGAGATTCTTTGGTTGATAATTTGAAACAATTCGTTCACTAATATTCATACAATAATTGCTAAAAAATTGATTCACAAAAATAGGTATTCACAAAGAACTATACCTAAAACTTTTTCATTTTAAACTCAGGAAACTCCAAGGATATGAGTATTTTTAAAATCTTAACTTGAATCTAACCCTTTCATATTAAAAATGACAAAACTACAAGACCCAATTACTTTACCCAACGGAACAGTATTAGCCAACAGAATTGCCAAGTCTGCAATGAGTGAGAACTTATCTAATAAAACACATGAACCAACAACCACTTTAATCAATGCATATAAAGAATGGGCTAAAGGAGGTTCTGGATTATTAATTACAGGAAATGTAATGATAGATAGTAAAGCTCTTGGTGAGCCTATGAACGTTGTAGTTGAGGATGATCGACATGCTAAACAATTACAGGAATGGGCAGCAACAGTAAAAGGAACAGATACTCATCTTTGGGTACAAATTAATCATCCTGGAAGACAAGCCATGGATCAGATTAATAATGTCCTAAAAGCTCCTTCTGCTATACCTTTAAAATCAAAAGGTAGAAAAAAGGCAACGACAAAAATTCCGAAAGCCTTAACTCATGATGAAATTTTGGATATAATTAAACGTTTCGGAACTACTTCAAGAATTTTAAAAGAAGCTGGTTTTACTGGTGTTCAAATTCATGGTGCTCACGGATATTTAGTAAGTCAGTTTTTATCCCCTTATGTAAACGTTCGAGAAGATGAATGGGGAGGAACTTTTGAAAAGAGAGCGAAGTTTGTTTTAGAAGTTTATAAAGAAATTCGTTCACAAGTTGGACCAGATTTCCCAATTGGTATTAAGCTGAACTCTGCAGACTTTCAAAAAGGAGGATTTAACGAAGAAGATTCAATGAAGGTTATTGAGTTGCTTTCTGAAGCTGGAATTGATTTAATTGAAATTTCAGGAGGAACGTACGAAGCTCCAGCAATGATGATGGGTAATCGTAAACAAAGTACAAAAGAACGAGAAGCTTATTTTATTGACTATATCGAAAAAGCTAGAAAAATAACTAAAACTCCTTTAATGTTAACAGGAGGATTTAGAACTGTTTCTGTAATGCAAGATGCCATTGCTTCTGAGAAATTAGATGTTGTTGGACTTGCTCGTCCGTATTGCTTATTCCCGAATATAGGAAATGAAATTTTAAATGAATCTCGATCGACATTTCCTGTAAATATTAATAAAACAGGAGTAAAAGGAATTGATGGAATGATGAATATTATTTGGTATGAGGCACAAATAAAGCGCCTAGGTTTAGGAAAATTACCTAAATTAAAACTAAGCGCTTGGTCTGTATTTTTTAATTACCTCTTTCTAATATTCAAATTTAAGTTGACAAAGAAGTAATTGAAATCTAATTTTAGTGTCTACCTTTTAAAACAGCTTCAATATCTTTCAACGTAAAACCTTTTGCTTTTAACAAAATTAAGTAGTGATATAATAAATCTGCTGCTTCATTGGTGAATAAGTCGTCGTTATTGTCTTTAGCTTCAATTACAACTTCTACGGCTTCTTCACCAACTTTTTGTGCTACTTTATTAATTCCTCTTTTGAATAACTTATTAGTATATGAAGACTCTACATTATTGTCGATTCTATCGTGAATAATATTCTCTAATTCATACACAAAACCTTTTGGAGTTTCTTCTGCGAAACATGAAATATCTCCTTTGTGGCAAGTTGGTCCTTTTGGATTTGCTTTGATTAAAATGGTATCATTATCACAATCCACTTTAATATCTTTTACATACAAAAAGTTACCACTCGATTCACCTTTTGTCCATAATCTGTTTTTACTTCTACTGAAGAAGGTTACTACCTGTTCTTTTTGTGTCTTTTCAAACGCTTCTTCGTTCATATAACCTAACATTAAAACTTGTAATGTCTTGTTATTCTGAATAATAACTGGCACTAAACCGTCGTTACTTTTATTGAAATCTACTTTCATTTTTTAATTCTTTCAGATTATAATTCCCTTTATATTGGGAACCTAATTTATTTTTTAAATCCTAACAGGAATATTCTGCTCTTTTAAAGCTTGTTTTAATTCTGGAATTGGAATTTCACCAAAGTGGAAAACACTTGCAGCTAACGCAGCATCAGATTTTCCTTCTGTGAATGTATCAATAAAGTGTTGCACAGATCCAGCTCCTCCAGAAGCAATAATTGGAATATTTAATTCATCAGACAACCTTGCCAAAGCTTTATTCGCAAATCCAGCTTTGGTACCATCATTATCCATTGATGTGAATAAGATTTCTCCTGCTCCTCTTTGTTCAACTTGCTTAGCCCAATCAAATAAATTCAATTCTGTTGGAATTGTTCCTCCAGCTAAATGAACTTTCCATTCTCCGTCAACTTGTTTAGCATCAATTGCTACAACTACACATTGACTTCCGAATTTTTGAGATAATTCATTAATTAACTCTGGTCTTTTAACGGCTGATGAATTAATCGAAACTTTGTCCGCTCCACATTTTAATAAAGCATCTACATGTTCAATAGAAGAAATTCCACCTCCAACAGTAAACGGAATGTTTACTTGAGCTGCAACCTTTTCTACCATATCTAAAGTAGTTCCTCTGTTTTCAAGTGTAGCTGCTATATCTAAAAACACCAGTTCATCCGCTCCGAGTTCGGCATATTGCTTCGCAAGAACAACAGGATCACCAGCATCTATTAAGTTTACAAAATTGACTCCTTTTACTGTTCGTCCATTTTTAATATCCAAACAAGGAACTATTCGTTTTGTTAACATTTTAATCTTTATTTTTTATTGTTAAATCTACTCCATCATAAAAACCTAAATCTTTATTCTTTAATTGCTTTACCCAAAAAGCAATTTGTCCTGTATGATAAGAATAATGTTCAGTTACGTGAATTACAATTCCAACACCTGAAAAAGTAAACCCTTGAACTTCTCGTTTTCTAAGATATTCTTCAAGAGTAGTTTTGTTAATAATCGCTTTAGCTTCTTCAAGAGTAGTATTCAGTTTTTCTAATAATTCGGATTTCGAATATCCTTTATCGATAGAAAACTCTAAATCTCTATTTCTTAAATCGTCAGTATTTCCTAATGAAGAAATTGCATACTGAGTAATATTACCACATAAATGAAGTATGAAGTTCCCTATACTGTTCGAAGAATTATTGATTCTTTTCCAAACATCATCTTCCGAAATCAGACTCAATGATTTAGTATTCATTCGAGTACTTTCATCTAATCTGTAAATGATTTGATTTTTTAATTCTTCTAATACTTCAATATTCATTTTTTACTGTTTTATAATAAACTGTTCAAGTTCTTTTAAACTGATTTTATTCTCGTAAATAGCTTTACCAACAATAACACCTTCACAACCTAACTCTTGTACCTTAAATAAATCGTCTAAATTCGAAACTCCGCCACTTGCTATAAGTTTAACTTTAGTTGTCTCTAAAATTTCCTTGTATAATTCGTTTGAAGTTCCCTCTAACATTCCGTCTTTAGCAACATCTGTACAAATTACATATTCTACACCTATTTCTTCATAATCGGTAATAAATTCAACAACATCAACTACTGAAGTTTCCATCCAACCATGAGTAGCTACTTTTCTATTTTTACAATCAGCTCCTAAAATGATTCTCTCGGATCCATAATTTTTTAACCAATTGATAAAAATATCTGGATTTTTTACTGCAATACTTCCACCTGTAATTTGATTTGCTCCACTTTCAAATGCAATTTTAGCATCTTCATCAGATTTTAAACCACCACCAAAATCAATTTTTAAATTAGTTTTCGAAGCAATTTGCTCTAAAACCTTATGATTTACAATATGTTTCGACTTCGCTCCATCTAAATCAACTACATGTAAATACTCAATACCAGCATCTTCAAATTGTTTCGCAACCTCTAACGGATTTTCGTTGTAAATTTTCTTTGTGTTATAATCCCCCTTTGTTAAACGAACACATTTTCCTTCAATAATGTCAATAGCAGGTATTATTCTCATAATTCTAAAAAGTTTTTTAATATTTTTTCCCCTTCAACACCACTTTTTTCTGGGTGAAATTGAGTTCCATAAAAATTATCTTTATGTAAAGCTGTAGCATAGTTTATTCCGTAATTGGTAGCTGCGATTGCATATTTACAATCTTCAGCATAATAGCTATGCACTAAATACATGTATTCATCTTCTTTTATTCCTTTGAATAAATCTGACTTTAAATTTGAAATTGTATTCCACCCCATTTGTGGAACTTTCAACTCATTAGAGAAACGTTTAATCTCTACATCAAAAATCCCTAATCCTTCGGTATTTCCTTCTTCAGATGAAGTACACATTAATTGCATACCCAAACAAATACCTAGCACAGGTTGCTTTAATGTTGGAATAACTTTATCTAAGCCACTTTCCCTTAATTTATTCATTGCTGAACTTGCTTCACCCACTCCTGGGAAAATCACTTTATCAGCATTTTGTATTTCTTCTACGTTATTGGTCAACACAGCATCAACACCTAATCTTTTAAAGGCAAACTGAATACTTTTTATGTTTCCCGCTCCGTAATCAATAATGACTAATTTCATTTTTGTTTTAATTTAACGTCATTACGAATGAAACTTGTGGAATGAAGTAATCTTATTTTTAAAAAGATTCCTTCGTCTCTTTCGCTCCTCGGAATGACGACTATAATTTAAAGTACACCTTTAGTTGATGGTAAAAACATTTTATTGGCATCACGTTTTACAGCCATTTTTATAGCTTTAGCAAATGCTTTAAATATTCCTTCAATTTTGTGGTGTTCATTAACACCTTCTGCTTTTACATTTAAGTTACATTTTGCTCCGTCTGTAAATGATTTGAACAAGTGGAAAAACATTTCTGTAGGCATATCTCCAATTTTCTCTCTCTTAAACTCTGCATCCCATTCTAACCAATTTCTACCACCAAAATCAACAGCAACTTGCGCTAAACAATCATCCATTGGTAAACAGAATCCATAACGTTCGATACCTAATTTATTTCCAACTGCCTTATAAAATACTTCCCCTAAAGCAATCATTGTATCTTCAATAGTGTGGTGCTCATCAACTTCTAAATCACCATCAACTTTAATAGTTAAATCCATTGCACCGTGACGACCGATTTGGTCTAACATGTGATCAAAGAACTTTAATCCAGTACTAATATCGTTTTTACCTGAACCGTCTAAATTTAACTTGATGTAAATCTTAGTTTCATTAGTGTTTCTTGTAATTTCAGCAACACGATCTTCTAACTTTAAAAACTCGTAAATTTCCTTCCAATCTGTACTTGTTAAAGCGATACAATCGATTATTTCTTGTTTAGATGATTCTATTTCATCAGCTCCTAATTCAGGATTCTCAGACAAATAAATTCCTTTTGCTCCTAAATTCTTAGCTAATTCCATATCTGTAATACGATCTCCTAACACAAAAGAGTTTTCAAGATCATATTCTTCAGAAAAATATTGCGTTAACAAACCTGTTCTTGGCTTGCGAGTTGGTGCATTTTCAGCAGCAAAAGTTCTATCTATAAACACTTCAGAAAAAACAACACCTTCTTTAGCAAAAGCATCAATAACTTTATTTTGAGCAGGCCAAAATGTATCTTCTGGAAAAGAATCGGTTCCTAAACCATCTTGATTGGTAACCATTACCAATTCAAAATCTAATTCTTCAGCAATTTTAGCCATGTATTGGAATACTTTCGGATAAAACTCTAACTTTTCTAAACTATCTAATTGATAATCTACAGGTGGTTCTATTACTAAAGTTCCGTCCCTATCTATGAATAATACTTTTTTCTTCATTATAATGCTTTTAGCGCGTTGATTAGTTGTTCGTTTTCTTCTGGAGTTCCAACAGTAATTCTAATACAATTATTAATTACTTTATTTCGATTTCTAATGATAACTTTCTCATCAATTAAATAGTTATAGGTCTTATCAGCATCGTCTACATTTACCAATAAAAAGTTAGCATCAGAAGGATATATTTTATTTACTTTTTTAATGCTTGCCAAGCGTTGCTTTAATCGACTTCTTTCTTCTAAAATAATATCGATGTTTTTCTCTACGTCTGACAAATTATTTAATGATTCTAAAACTGCTTCTTGATTTAAAACACTCACATTATATGGAGGTTTTACTCTGTTGTATAAATCTAATATCGCTTTATTTGTGTATGCTGCTCCTACTCTAACACCGGCTAATCCCCAGGCTTTACTAAAAGTTTGACTCACAATTAGATTCGGATAGTCGTTAATCTTCTCGATGAAAGATTGCTTAGAACTGAAATCGATATAAGCCTCATCTATAATTACAACACCTTCGAAATTAGCTAATATATACTCAATATCTTCCTCATTAATTGTATTTCCTGTTGGATTATTTGGAGAACATATAAATATCATCTTCACCAAAGGATCGTCTAAATAAGGCTGTAATTGATTTAAATTAATCTGAAAATCATTAATTAATGGCTGCTTTATTAACTCAATATTATTAATGTCTGCCGAAACATCGTACATTCCATAGGTTGGAGAAAAGGTTAAAGCTTTGTCAAATCCAGGTTCACAAAAAATACGAAATGCTATATCAATAACTTCATCACTTCCATTTCCAATAAAGATCTGATCTGTATTAACATTTTTAATCTTTGCTAATTTCTCCTTGATTTTACTTTGTTGCGGATCTGGATAACGATTTAAGTTTCCGTAAGGATTTTCATTTGCATCTAAAAACACATCTGCAGTTCCTTTAAATTCATCTCTCGCAGAAGAATACGGAGTCAAATTCCATATGTTTTTTCTAACTATTTTTTCTAAACTAAACATCTGTCAAACTTTTTAAACGTAATGTAACAGCATTTTTGTGAGCTTGTAATCCTTCAGCCTCAGCCATTAACTCAATAGTATTTCCAATATTTTTAATTCCTTCTTTTGATAATTTCTGGAAGGTAATCTTCTTTACAAAACTATCAAGAGAAACACCACTGTAGTTCTTAGCATAACCATACGTTGGTAATGTGTGATTTGTTCCTGAAGCATAATCTCCGGCACTTTCACAACTATAATTGCCTAAGAAAACAGAACCCGCATTGGTAATTTTCTCAATAAAATCATCTGCCTTTTCAGAAGCAATAATTAGGTGTTCTGGAGCATATTCATTACTAAAATCAATTCCTTCTTCCATAGAATCAAAGTAAACTGTTCTACTGTTCTGAAGCGCTTTTTCAGCAATATCTTTTCTCGGTAATTCGTTTAATTGTTTTTCTAATTCACTTTCAATTTCCCCAATACTTTCTTTATTGTTTGAAACTAAAATCACTTGACTATCCGTTCCGTGTTCTGCTTGTGATAATAAATCAGCAGCAACAAAACTTGTATTAGAACTTTCATCAGCAATCACTAAAACTTCACTTGGTCCCGCCGGCATATCAATAGCAACTCCGTATTCCTGAACTAACTCTTTAGCTTTAGTCACAAACTGGTTTCCTGGTCCGAATATTTTATATACTTGAGGTATAGTTTCTGTACCAAACGTCATAGCTCCAACTGCTTGTGCTCCACCAACTTTAAATATTTTGGTTACTCCTACAATATTTGCTGTGTATAAAATTACAGGGTTAACTTTCCCTTCCTTATTTGGAGGCGTGCACAATACAATTTCCTTACAACCCGCAACTTTCGCTGGTACTGCTAGCATTAAAATTGTTGAAAATAGTGGTGCTGTTCCTCCAGGAATATATAAACCAACTTTTTCAATTCCTACAGATTTCCTCCAACATTGAACACCTTTAGTAGTTTCAATTACTTTTGGAGTCTCTTTTTGAGAAGTGTGAAACACTTCAATATTATTTTTAGCTTGCTCAATAGCCTGCTTCAACTCTTGTGAAACTTCATTTTTTGCCGCATCAATCTCTTCCTGAGTAACTTCTAAGCTAGATAACTTTGTATTATCAAACTTCTCGGCATATTCATATAAAGCTTGATCTTTATTTTGCTGAACGTTCTCTAGAATAGCTGTTACTATTTCATTCAGTTCAGATTTATCAAACTGAGCTCTTTTACAAAGCTCATTCCAGGTACTTTTATCCGGATTCGTATAAACTTTCATTTTAGCCATTGTATTACTGAATCATATTTTCAATTGGACAAACTAAAATTCCTTCTGCACCTGCAGCACGAAGTTCGTCAATTAGATCCCAAAAATCGTTTTTGTTAATAACTGAGTGAACAGAACTCCAACCTTCTTGAGCTAAAGGTAAAATAGTTGGACTTTTAATTCCTGGAAGAATATTTATGATATCGTCTACTTTGTTATTTGGAGCATTTAACAACACATATTTATTCTTTCTTGCTGCTAAAACAGATTGTAAACGGAATTGAATCTTATCTAATACCGCTTGATTTTCAGCAGAAATCTGAGGAGATTTTACTAAAACAGCTTCTGACTTCACTAAAACTTCAATTTCCTTTAAGTTGTTTTTGAATAAAGTACTTCCACTCGAAACAATATCACAAACTGCATCTGCCAATCCAATGTTTGGAGCAATTTCAACAGAACCATTAATGATGTGTAAGTTTGCTTCAACTCCTGCTTTTGCTAAGAATTTTTCAACTGTTTTTGGATAAGAAGTTGCAATCTTTTTACCAGCTAAATCAGCTAAACTTTTAGCTTCAGAAGTTTTAGGAACAGCAATGGAAACTCGACATTTAGAAAATCCTAATTTCTCAACTACATCAATATTATTTCCTTTTTCAATGATTAAGTTCTCACCAATAATTGCGATATCTACTACTCCATCTCTTAAGTATTGAGGAATATCTCCATTTCTTAAAAAGAAAACTTCTAATGGAAAATTACGAGCCGAAGCTTTTAATTGATCCTTTCCATTATCAATTGAAATTCCAATGGCTTTTAAAAGTTTTAAAGAATCTTCGTTAAGTCTTCCTGATTTTTGAACTGCTAATCTTAGTTTACTCATTTTAGTATTTGTGTTGTTGTTTGAGCAAACCTTAGGAATCTAATTCTGAACTGTGTAGAATTAAAAAATCCGCTTGATTTACTCAAACGGATTTTAAATTTTATGTTGTTAATTACGTACATATCATTATCGATTCGCTTGAGTGCAAATATGATGATGATGATGATGTAATTGAATAAATGTCATTGTAATAATTTTACAATTGCAAATTTAAATGATATTCTTTTATTCATCCAAATAAAAATGCAACAATTTTAATTTTACCACAAAAACTTAAATAAAGTTTAATTTTAAACATTACTTTAAAGAATGAAATACAAAAATATCTCGAATCTTCAAGACAGAATGAATTGACAATTTTAAAAATGGTCAAAAATGAAACTTCAAAATGAATATTAACGCAATTGAAAATTACTATTTTCGCGCCATTAAATCATGAATTATGATATCTGTAGATCAATTAACCGTTGAGTTTAATGGTAAAGCCTTATTTAGTGATGTTTCATTTGTAATTAATGAAAATGATAAAATCGCATTAATGGGTAAAAATGGAGCAGGAAAATCAACAATGATGAAGATTATTGCTGGATTAAACTCTCCAACTAAAGGTGGTGTTCGTTTCCCTAAAGATACTGTTATTGCCTACCTTCCTCAACATTTATTGATTGAAGATAATTGTACGGTTAAAGAAGAAGCTTCAAAGGCATTTCAAGCTATTTTTGATATGAAAGCTGAAATGGATGATTTAAATAAACAATTGGAAACAAGAACAGATTATGAATCTGACGCGTACATGAAAATTATTGAACGTGTTTCTGATTTAGGAGAGAAATATTATGCTTTAGAGGAAGTTAATTATGAAGCTGAAGTTGAAAAAGCGTTAAAAGGATTAGGTTTTAAGCAAGAAGATTTTGAAAGAGCTACTTCTGAATTTAGTGGAGGTTGGCGAATGAGAATTGAATTGGCAAAAATTTTACTTCAAAAGCCTGATTTAATTTTATTAGATGAGCCAACAAACCACGTAGATATCGAATCTGTAATTTGGTTAGAAAACTTCCTGTTAAACAAAGCAAAAGCTGTTGTTGTGATTTCTCACGATAAAGCATTTATTGATAATATTACCAATAGAACTATTGAAGTTACTATGGGAACGATTCACGATTATAAAGCGAATTATTCTCATTACTTAGAATTACGAAAAGAAAGAAGAGCTCATCAATTAAAAGCATACCAAGAACAACAAAAATTTATTGCAGATACCAAAGCATTTATTGAACGATTTAAAGGAACATATTCTAAAACAAATCAAGTCGCTTCGAGAGAACGTATGTTAGAAAAATTAGTTCCAGTTGAAATTGATGAAGTAGATACTTCTGCTTTAAAACTTCGCTTTCCTCCTTCTCCAAGATCCGGAGATTATCCTGTAAAAGTGAATGAGCTGACTAAAACATATGGAGATCTTACTGTATTTAAAGATGCTAGTTTTTCTATTGCTCGTGGAGAAAAAGTTTCTTTTGTAGGACGAAATGGAGAAGGAAAATCTACCATGATAAAAGCCATTATGGGTGAAATTGATTTTGATGGAGAATGCGGTTTAGGTCATAATGCAAAGGTTGGATATTTTGCTCAAAATCAAGCTTCTTTACTAGATCCAGAATTAACTATTTTTCAAACTGTTGATGAGGTTGCAGAAGGCGATATTCGAACTCAAATAAAGAATATTTTAGGTCGTTTTATGTTTAGTGGAGACGATCTTGAGAAGAAAGTAAAAGTACTTTCCGGAGGTGAGAAAACGCGTTTGGCGATGGTTAAATTACTGTTAGAACCTGTGAATCTTTTAATATTAGATGAGCCAACGAATCACTTAGATTTAAAATCAAAAGATGTTATTAAAGAAGCGCTTTTGAATTTTGATGGGACTTTGATTTTAGTATCGCACGATCGTGACTTTTTACAAGGTTTATCTGAAAAAGTATTTGAGTTTAAAGATAATCGAGTAATTGAACACTTTGAAACTATTGATGCCTTTTTAGAAAGAAACAATATCAATGCTTTAAAAGAGATTGATTTGTAAAGTGTTTACCTTTATCTTTAATGTAATACTTTGAAAAGGAAAATATGCTTATAAATTTATATTTATATATCAAGATTTGGTTCATTTTTTTCCGTTATAAAAATAGTTTACCAACCAATTCAAATATTAAAAATCCAACAATGGACATTGATGGTTTGTCATTAAGTTTTTATTGGGATGATGAAGGTTTACAAGAAATGAATCCTCTTCTTGTGTCAGGGTTGAAATTTGTTACTTCTTACCGAACAAGTTTGGTAATTGGATTAAAGAATAATGAACACGGTTATTTAAGGTCCGAAAAATTTGATAGAAGTATCTATAAACTAGCCAAGAAATATTTTCCTAATTGGATAGGTTTTCAACCTTCAAGAAATTCTTATGACTCTGAATTATCTGAGAGAATGCAAAGAATACAAAAAGTTGCAATATGGAGAATCGAAAAAATGTTAGACTCGGATTAAACTACAGAAGAGTTTCCAAATAATGACTCTTAATATGATACAACTCTTTTAAATCTTCTATTTTTTTATCAATTGATTCTGTATCTTTTTTCTTGCTGGATTTACTTCCCACTAGCATCACATTTTTATGTGTATGTTCACTACTGATGAATTCAAATACTTTGGTATTATACTGATGCTTTTCTAAAAGTAAAGCTCTAATAGTATCCGTAACCATTTCGAACTGACGCTCCTTGAAAATACCATATTTTAATAACGGACTCTCCTGCTCTATTCCTTTTACCTGTTGACGTACTTGTTTATGACAACATGGAGCGCAAACTATTAACTCTGCATTTGCCATTAAACCTTTATAAATAGCATCATCTGTTGCAGTATCGCAAGCGTGTAAAGCAATTAAAATATCAATTTTATTATTATCGTATTCTTCAATTCTCTGTTCAACAAAATTTAGATTAGTAAAATCACATTTCTGAGCAACATCGTTACAGAATTCAACTAGATAGTCACGTAATTCTATTCCGGTAATGGATACATTATAATTTCTAATGTTAATTAAGTAATCATATAAAGCAAAAGTTAAATACCCTTTACCTGATCCCATATCCACAATATGTATTTGTTTTCCCGTATTTACTGAAACTAATAAATTCTCTATAATTTCAAGATATTTATTGATTTGACGGTACTTATCCGCCATTTTCGGAATTACTTTATGGTTTTTATCGGTAATCCCTAAATACTGTAAATATTTACTCTCAAGTAATATTCTTTTGGTTTTTGGCTTATCGTGAACTTCTGGTAATTTGTTTTTAAAACTTGGAGCCGTTTTTCTAATAGATACTTTCTTCTTTTTAGAAATCATAACCATTACATCATTTTCTAGAGTAAATAATGTAGCTGCTCGAAACTTTTCATCTAGTAAAATAGAAATCTCTTCAATTCCATCTTCCAAACTAAAATTCTTTGTTTGATCATTGGTATTATATCTATATGTAAACTGAAGTTGTTGTTCGTTTTTAATAAGAACTAAACGTACATAAACATTTGGTAAACCAAAACTCTTACTAATTGGTTTACTCAATGTAATTTTGACAAAATTATCATCTGTTATACTACTATTTAACTCTTTAAAAAACTGTTCCAAATTTATCATGGCGCAAAGATATTTAGAATATTAATGGAATGATGAATTTGTAGTATAAAATTAACAGTAGAACCGCAATGATGTTTAACAAAACACCAGCTCTTACCATTTGTTTCACTTTAATATATCCGCTAGCAAATACAATAGCATTTGGTGGTGTAGCCATAGGCAACATAAATGCACAACTAGATGCCATTGTTACGGGAATTAAAACATACAATAGCGGTACACCAAAACCAATTGCTATTCCTGCAATTACTGGTGCTAAAACTGCAACCAATGCAACATTACTCATTAATTCTGTCATGAATAACATTAGAACTATTAGTAAACTAATTACTATAAATGGATTAAATCCACTATTTTGAATAATATCTGTAATTACATCTACTACTCCGCTTGAAGCCATTCCTTTCGCCAGAGATAGTCCTCCTCCAAATAAAATTAATATTCCCCAAGCTAATTTCTCTGTATCTTTCCATTCTAGAACAAACGCTCCTGTTTTCATATTCATCGGAATCACAAATAATGATACTGCTCCAATTAAACTAATAATAGTGTCCGATAACTTTAATCCTGGAAATATTCCATTAATTATAGTCCTTGTAATCCATAATAAAACAGTAATTCCAAAAACTAATAAAACTCGTTTTTCTTCTTTTGAAATTTTTCCTAGCTTTTTTAATTCGTCATTAATAACATTTTCCGTTTGAGAAAAATTAATCGTATTACAAGGAAACATCAATTTTGTGAGAACGATATAAGAAAACCAAATCATTAACATAGAGAATGGTAATCCCATTGTCATCCATTTCACAAATGAAATCTGAATATTATATTCATTTTCTAATAATCCAATTAAAACCGAATTTGGCGGAGTTCCTATAACTGTAGCAATTCCTCCTGCATTTGCAGAAAACGCAATACCTAACATGATGTTTAAGGCAAAGTTTCGATCTTGCTTAGTGAATCCGTCATCATCTGTGATTAATAATTTAACTACTGATAATGCAATTGGTAACATCACAACGGTGCTTGCTGTGTTACTAATCCACATGCTCATAAAAGCTGTAGCAATCATAAATCCTAAAATAACTTTATTCGGAGTTGTACCTGTAAGTTTTACAATGTTCAACGCAATTCGTTTATGCAAATTAACTTTCTCCAAAGCTAAAGCCAAAATAAAACCTCCGAAAAATAAAAATATAATAGGACTCCCATAGTTCGCACCTACTTCTCCAATAGGCATAACCTTTAGAAGAGGAAATAAAATTAACGGTAAAAGTGAAGTAACAGCAATATGAACAGCTTCAGTAATCCACCAGATGATCATCCAAATAGCAACAGCAATTACTGCATCTGCGGACTCTGAAATAAAGGTAAAGGGTAATAACTTAAAAATTAAAAATAGTAAAGGCGCTAAGATTAATCCTATTCTTTTTGATAATAACATTTATGAATTTCATTAAAACAAATCCAAATCTAATAAAAAGACGCTAAAAACTATTTTAATATAAAGGATAAAAAAACCACTCTTTCGAGTGGTTCATACTAATAACAAATGTTTAAATAACTATGGTAATAACACCGTGTCTACTGCATGGATTACACCATTAGTACCTTGAACATCATTGGTAGCAGCACCAACTAAAATGTTAACTGTTTGCATGCTTGATGTTTGTATTTGTGCTCCAGAAGTTAAATCTATTGTGATTGT
Source organism: Tenacibaculum sp. (assembly GCA_022448525.1). GTDB lineage: Bacteria > Bacteroidota > Bacteroidia > Flavobacteriales > Flavobacteriaceae > Polaribacter. Next base: position 306,728 of record JAKVCX010000004.1, on the reverse strand, counting down.
ACCTCCTAAAGTTGTTACGTCTCCGTTTGTTAATTGATCTGCCTGAACATTTGCTCCATTCACTACATGATACTTTAAAACTGCATCTAAAGTAGCAATTGGAATATCTGCTAAACTGTTCCATGAATCGTTAGAATCTAATAAAGCTTGGAAAGCAGCATTTGTTGGAGCAAAGATTGTAAATGGTCCGTCTCCACTTAAAATTGATACGAAATCAGTTGTATGTCTTGAATCTGTTAATGCTGCTACTAATGAAGTGAATCCAGCATTGTTTAAAGCCAATGTAACTACATTTGGTGGTAACATAACTTTATCAATTACATGAATTGTTCCATTTGAAGCAGCTATATTTATTGAACCTGAAACAGGGTTTGCATCTCCGTTAAATTCAATTCCTCCAGTTACTTCAATTTGTAATGACAACGGCTCGCTATTTGGACCTGTTGCTAAAGTATTCACATAAGTATCTGATAACATATCAGAAGTAACGTTTCCATTAATCACATGGAATAATAAAACATTAGTTAATACGTCAACAGGAATATCGTCTAATGAATTCCAGTCAGCGTTTGAATCTAATAATGCTTGGAAAGCAGCATTCGTTGGAGCAAAAACTGTGTAAGGACCATCTGCTTGTAAAGCTCCCACTAAATTAGCTCTTTGTAATGCCTGAACCAAAATACTTAAATCAGGAGTTGCAATTGCTAAATCAGTTATATCCTTTGGTAACTCGCCTGGTAATAAAACCTCATTAATTACATGAATAACTCCGTTTTTTGCTAATAAATCAGCTTGAGTAACTGAAACTGATTGACCTGTAGCGCTCTCAATTTTTACACCACTAGATAAATCAATAGTTAAATTAGCTCCGTTCAAAGTAGAAACTACTTGATTATCGCTTAAATTTTGTGATGGTGCATAAATTGGTAATACATGGTATAATAATACACTTTTTAATGTCTCTACTGGAATATCTTCTAATGTATTCCACGCCGCTTTTTTGTCTAATAAAGCCTGAAATGCATTATTAGTTGGAGCAAAAACAGTTAAAGAACCGTCTGCCTGAAGTGCAGAAACTAAGTCAGCTCTCTGTAAAGCTTGAACTAAAATTGAAAAATTACTATCTGATGAAGCGATATCTACAATATTCTCTTCGATTGCATTTGTGTCATCGTCATCACATGAAGTAAGGAACCCGAATCCTAAGAATAAACTTAAGAAAAAAACTTTTTTGATTGATTTTAATAACATTACCTGATTGCTTTAGGGTTAGTGAAAATGTTTAAGTTTTTAAATAATTTAATAAACAATAAATGATTTGGCCAAAAAATTGCCACAATTCAAAGAATGTGACACATCAAATATATTAATTTTGTTTAACTTTTTAGTATTTAAATTAAACAATTAACAACTTTTCACAAAAAAACACCCGATAAGGGTGTCTTTTAACATTTTATTAAGAGTATGATTATCTGAAGTTAATCTTTCTCATTCTTAAACTTTCTGGAGTAACTTCTAGGTATTCATCATCCTTTATGTATTCCATGCACTCTTCTAATGACATATTAATCTTTGGTGCAATTTTAACACCATCATCAGAACCTGAAGCACGTACATTTGTTAATTTCTTACCTTTAATTAAATTTACTGCTAAATCATCTTGCTTGGCATTCTCACCAACAACCTGACCTTTATAAATCTCTTGGTTAGGATCGATAAAAAACTTACCTCTATCTTGTAAACGGTCAATTGCATATGCTGTAGCCTTTCCTGTTTCTGAAGAAACAATAGCTCCATTTACTAAATCACTAAACTCTCCTTTGTAAGCGTCATAACCTCTTAATCTATGGTTAATAATAGCCTCTCCCTGAGTTGCAGTTAATAATTTATTTCTTAAACCAATTAATCCACGAGAAGGAATATCGAACTCTAAGTGTTGTAAATCACCCTTAGGTTCCATTACTAACAAGTCACCTTTACGCATTGTAACTAAATTAATAGCCTTTGAAGCTAATTCTTCTGGTACATCAATTACTAAAGTTTCATAAGGTTCACACTTCACACCATCTATCTCTTTTAAGATAACTTGTGGACGACCAACTTGTAACTCATAACCTTCTCTTCTCATCGTTTCAATTAATACTGATAAGTGAAGAATTCCTCTACCAAATACATTAAACTTATCTTCCGTATCTGTATCTTCAATTCTTAAGGCTAAATTTTTCTCAGTCTCTTTATACAAACGATCACGTAAGTGACGAGAAGTTACATATTTTCCTTCTTTTCCATAGAACGGAGAATTGTTAATTGTAAATAACATACTCATCGTAGGCTTATCTACTTCAATTCTACCTAATGCTTCTGGATTTTCTAAATCTGCAATAGTATCACCGATTTCGAAATCATCAATACCAGTAACAGCACAAATATCTCCACTTCTTACTTTATCAGTTTCAGCCTTACCCATTCCTTCAAAAACGTGTAATTCTTTAATTCTAACTTTTTTAGTAGTTCCATCTGCTTTACAAAGCATATAATCTTTGTTCTTTTCTAAATCACCACGATATACTCTACCAATAGCAATTCTTCCTTTAAAAGATGAATAATCTAATGAAGTAATTTGCATTTGAGGAGAACCTTCTCTATATGGAGCTTCAGGAATAGTCTCAATAACAGCATCTAATAACGGAACAATACTATCTGTTTGTTCTTGCCAGTCTTCACTCATCCATCCATTCTTCGCAGAACCGTAAATAGTTTTATACTCTAATTGCTCTTCTGTAGCATCTAGTGCAAACATTAAATCAAAAACCTTCTCATGAACTAAATCAGGTGTACAGTTTTCTTTATCTACTTTGTTTACTACAACAATCGGAGTTAACCCTAATTCTAATGCTTTTCCTAAAACAAAACGAGTTTGTGGCATTGGACCTTCAAAGGCATCAACCAATAAAAGAACACCATCTGCCATTTTTAATACACGTTCAACTTCTCCACCAAAATCGGCGTGACCAGGAGTATCGATTACATTAATCTTAACACCTTTATAGTTTACAGATACATTTTTAGATAAGATTGTAATTCCTCTTTCTCTTTCTAAATCATTATTATCTAATAAAAGGTCTGTACGTTCTTTACGCTCATCTAAAATTTTTGCTTGATCAATAATCTTATCTACCAAGGTAGTTTTACCGTGATCTACGTGTGCAATAATTGCTATATTTCTTATCGGTTGCATAATGCTACATTAATTTGGCGCAAAAGTAGTATTTCACTTTGAATTGCACTAATAATGAAGCACATATTTATTTTCATTCAAAAAGGGGAAAATATCTTCTTTTTTTTACACTCTAAAGTTTGTAGTGAATTGAAAAAATATGTAGGTTTGATGAAACAATTAACTAAAAATACAAATGGAAATTACAGCTAATAATCCGAATAGAAAATCGTGGTTGAAAGTTGAAGAAAATTCAGATTTTCCAATTCAAAATATACCTTTTGGAGTTTTTTTAACTCGTGATGATATAATTACTATCGGTACTCGTATTGGCGATTACGCAATTGATTTAGGCGCTTTACATCAATTAGGGTATTTCGAAGGTATTCCTTTAACCGATGATATTTTTTTACAAGACACTCTAAATGATTTCATAGCAGATGGAAGAAAAACGTGGCGTCTAGTTAGAAATAGAATTGCTGAAATATTTGATGTTAAAAACGGAAAATTAAGAGATCACGCTGAGCATAAAGACAAAATTATCTTTAGAATGGATGAAGTAGAAATGCTTTTACCTGTTCAAGTTGGAGATTATACTGATTTTTATGCTAGTAAAGAGCACGCTACCAATGTAGGAAGCCTTTTTAGAGATCCTAAAAATGCCTTAATGCCAAACTGGTTACATATTCCTATTGGATACCACGGAAGAAGTTCTTCTATTATTCCTTCAGGAACACCTATTCACAGACCTGTTGGACAATCAAGACCAACAGAAGAAGGTGGAGCGCCTGGTTTTGGCCCATCTAAATTATTAGACTTTGAGTTAGAAATGGCTTTTATTACGACTGTTTCTAACGATTTAGGAGATCGTATTTCTATAAATGAAGCGGAAGACTATATTTTCGGTTTAGTTTTATTTAATGACTGGTCAGCAAGAGATATTCAAGCTTGGGAATACCAACCTTTAGGTCCATTCTTAGGTAAGAACTTTGCATCAACAATTTCTCCTTGGATTGTAACTTTGGATGCTTTAGAACCTTTTAGAGTAGACAACCCAAAGCAAGAACCAACTCCATTACCTTACTTACAGCATAAAGGTAAACATAGCTTTGATATTAATTTACAAATGGCAATTCAACCAGAAGAAAAGGAAGAAACTGTTGTTTGTAATTCGAATTTCAAATATATGTACTGGACAATGGCGCAACAATTAGCTCACCATACTGTAAATGGTTGTCCTGTTGAAGCTGGTGATATGATGGGAAGTGGAACAATTTCAGGGCCTACTCAAGATAGTTTTGGATCAATGTTAGAATTAACATGGAGAGGACAAAATCCTATTAAAATGAATGACGGTAGTGAGCGTAAATTTATTAATGATAACGATACTGTTATTATGAGAGGATTTGCTCAAAATGATACTGTAAGAATCGGTTTTGGTGAATGTTCAGGTAAAGTTTTACCTGCAAAACCATTCTAATTCAATAAACATAACAATAAAAAAATCCATTTCGTTTGAAATGGATTTTTTATTTATCTAATTTTTTATTTCTTATTCTTCTGGCGGTGGATGACCAAAAATATCTTCATAAACTTCATCAAAATTCGCTCTTAAATATGAATTAAGTTTCTTCCTGTAATCATCCTGTAACCAATCAATAAAATTGTGAGTAGACTTACAAATACATTTAGAATATCTATGAATTCTATCATCTATATCTCCTCCTAACTTTTTAGCGAGTAATAAAGCATCAAAAACATCTTCACTGTTTTCAACACACATTTTCGCATGATGCTCAATTGATTTCTCTAAAACTTTCTTAGAACTTTGTCCTGATTGAATTGTATCAACATAAACTCTTTTTACATCGAAATACAAATCTTCATCTTTTGTATTAGCAAACTCCTCTCTTACAGTCTCCGGTAATTCGTATCTGAAACTACTCTCGATATCTTCATCTGTTAATAAATTATCTAAGTAGAAGTTAGGAGCTCTAAACATTTTTTGCCAATCTAAATCAGCTCCCCATGGGCCAAATCTGTGGAAATTATTCCCTAAATCAATTACATTGAAAGTAGATTTTCCAGGTATAATTCTCGAACCACGACCAATCATCTGATAATATAAAGTTAATGACTTTGTCGCCCTATTTAAAATAATAGATTGAACAGAAGGCTCATCAAATCCAGTTGTTAAAATACTTACAGAAGTGATAATCGCATTTGGAGTTTGATTGAACCATTTTAAAATATCGTCACGCTCTTTTTTCGTATTAGTATTATCTAAATGAGCAATAGGATAACCAGCTCTCTTAAAAGTATCATACACGTATAAAGATGTGTTAATACCATTATTAAAAATAAGTGTTTTAGTTCCTTTCGCTCTTTCTTCATAAGCTTGTAAAAGCTTAGAAAGCATGTTTGTGTTTGTATATAAATCTTCTGAAGATTTTACAGTATAATCTCCATTAGCTCCAACTTCTAAAGAAGTTAAACCAACATTGTAAGAATACACGTTCGCCTTTGCTAAATATTCATTATTAATCAATGCTGCAATAGTTTCTCCTACGATTAACTCATCGTAGTTATCCTTCATTGGCATTTTAATATTTGAACTCAAAGGTGTTGCCGTAACACCCAAAATGAAAGACTTATTAAAGAACTTAAATAATTTAGTAAATGAATTATAATGTGCCTCATCAATAATAACCAATCCTACATCCGAAATATCTAAAATATCGTCATTTAATCGGTTATTTAATGTTTCAACCATTGCAACAAAACAATCAAATTCATCCTGATCATCTAAACTTGCTTTACTATCAATGATTTTATTCTCAACACCAAACTCACCTAACATTCTTGCAGTTTGCTTACATAACTCAATACGATGAGTCATAATAAGAACTTTTTTCTTGTAATGTTTAAGGTATTGACGAGTTATCTCTGAGAATATAACCGTTTTACCTCCACCTGTTGGCAATTGGTAGAGTAAATGATAATTTTCAGGGGCGTTTTCGAAACTTTTAAATATTTTAAATAATGCCTCTTTCTGGTAATCGTAAAGACTTTTACCAACTTTATTTTTAGTTTCTGTAGTACTCAAAAGGTGATTTTTTTAGAAAGGTCAAAAATACAACCTATTTGCTAAAACCCCAGTGTTATTTGATAATTTTTTCCAGATTTATTTGAGTAATATCATAATGTGAAGCGTGCAAAGCAGTTATTCCTTTATGAATTAATAACAACTGTGGAGACTGATGCATTACTTGAAACTCATATCCTACTTCATTAGAAACATCTCTGAAATTTAACAAATCTAAATAATACATATCTACCTTATCAGAAACACTTTCAGGAAATCCTTGATCAAAATTTTTCAACACCGTTCTACTGATTACACACCTAGTTGAGTGCTTGAATATTCCAACGACTTTAGATTTAGATTTTTCTTTAATTTCAGCGAATTGAGAAACCGAAGTCAATGGTACCCAATTTATATTGGTTTTCGATTCTTGCTTATCCTTGTTTTCGTTCTTTTCTGATTTATTAAATATATTTCCAAATAATCCCATTCTATTTTATTTTTAATCAACTGTCGATACTTTCATTAATTCCTTTCAAAACCGTCAAAAAGTCATTCAAAACCCACTTTAAAAAGACAAAATGTCTTGAAAATCAATATATATTCTATTGGTACTGATTTTGTACAAAGGAATAAAAAAATTAAAAATGAATTTCAATAATTATACAATAAAATCACAAGAAACTATTCAGTTATCACAACAAATAGCTCAAGAGTTTAATCATAATCAAATAGAAAACGAACACATTTTTAAAGCAATGTTTCAAGTTGACGAAAATGTGCTTCCTTTCATATTAAAAAAACTCAACCTTAATGTTGAGTTAGTTCAAAATGTATTAGATCAACAATTAAATAGTTTTTCAAAAGTTAGCGGAGCGAATATTTTACTTTCTCATGAAGCAGGAAAAACTTTAAATGAAGCATCAATCATTGCAAAAAAAATGAATGATGAGTATGTTTCCATTGAGCATTTAATATTAGCTATTTTTAAATCTAAAAGTCAAATTGCTCAGTTTCTAAAAGATCAGGGAGTAAGTGAAAAAGGGTTAAAAGCAGCTATAGAAGAGCTACGTAAAGGTAACAGAGTTACATCGCAAAGTGCTGAAGAATCATACAATTCTTTAAATAAATATGCTAAAAATTTAAATCAATTAGCACAAGACGGAAAACTTGATCCTGTAATAGGAAGAGATGAAGAAATTAGAAGATTACTTCAAATTTTATCACGTAGAACAAAAAACAACCCAATTCTAGTTGGAGAGCCAGGCACTGGTAAAACAGCAATTGCTGAAGGCTTAGCCCATCGAATTATTCGTGGAGATGTTCCTGAAAATTTGAAAGATAAATTAATCTTCTCTCTAGATATGGGAGCGTTAATCGCAGGTGCAAAATTTAAAGGAGAATTTGAGGAGCGATTAAAATCGGTTATTAAAGAAGTAACATCATCAGAAGGTGATATTGTTTTATTCATTGATGAAATTCACACTTTAGTTGGTGCTGGAGGTGGACAAGGAGCGATGGATGCTGCTAACATTTTAAAACCGGCTTTAGCACGAGGAGAATTAAGAGCTATTGGTGCGACTACCTTAGATGAATATCAAAAATATTTTGAAAAAGATAAAGCCTTAGAACGTCGATTCCAAAAAGTTGTGGTTGATGAACCAGATACTGAAAGTGCTATCTCTATATTAAGAGGAATTAAAGAAAAATATGAAACACACCATAAAGTACGTATTAAAGACGAAGCAATTATTGGAGCTGTTGAATTATCTCAAAGATATATAACAAGTCGTTTTTTACCAGATAAAGCGATTGATTTAATGGATGAGGCTGCTGCAAAATTACGTATGGAAATCAATTCTAAACCTGAGGAATTAGATATTCTTGATCGTAAAATAATGCAATTGGAAATTGAAATTGAAGCTATTAAGCGTGAGAATGACGACACAAAATTAAAGGTACTTAATGCAGATTTAGCTAATTTAAAAGAAGAGCGAAATGAAATCAATGCTAAATGGCAATCAGAGAAATCAGTTGTTGATAGTATCCAAACTTTAAAAACTTCAATCGAAGAGTCCAAACTTGAAGCTGAAAAAGCTGAACGAAATGGCGATTACGGAAGAGTTGCTGAATTACGATATGGAAAAATTAAAGAGCTTCAAGAGAAACTAGAACATCAACAAAAGTTATTAGCTGAACAAGAAGATAATGCTTTAATTAAAGAAGAAGTTACCTATGATAACATTGCTGAAGTTGTAGCCAAATGGACAGGAATTCCTGTTACGAAAATGCTTCAATCTGAGCGTGAAAAATTATTAAAACTTGAAGACGAGTTACATAAAAGAGTCGTAGGACAAGAAGAAGCTATTGAAGCTGTTTCTGATGCAGTTAGAAGATCAAGAGCTGGTTTACAAAACCCAAATAAACCTATTGGATCATTCCTTTTTCTTGGTACAACTGGAGTTGGAAAAACAGAACTCGCAAAAGCATTAGCAGATTATTTGTTTGATGATGAGAATGCGATGACTAGAATCGACATGAGTGAATACCAAGAACGTCACTCTGTAAGTAGATTAGTTGGTGCTCCTCCAGGTTATGTTGGATATGACGAAGGCGGACAATTAACTGAAGCAGTAAGAAGAAAACCATACTCAGTTGTTCTTTTAGATGAAATTGAAAAAGCACATCCTGATACTTTCAATATTCTGTTACAAGTTTTAGACGAGGGTCGATTAACAGACAATAAAGGGCGTATCGCAGATTTCAAAAATGCGATTATAATAATGACATCAAATATGGGTAGTCATATTATCCAGGAAAAATTTGAGACAATGAAAGGGGAAGTTAATTCTGCAATGGATTTAGCTAAAGATGAAGTAATAGGTTTATTAAAACAAAGTGTTAGACCAGAATTTTTAAACAGAATTGATGACATCGTTATGTTTACGCCGCTTTCCGCTGATAATATCAGAAATATTGTAGAAATACAGTTAAACAGCGTAAAACGAACAGTAGCCCAGCAAAACATAGTTTTAGATGCAACTGATGAAGCTATCAATTATTTAGCACTAAAAGGTTATCAACCAGAATATGGAGCAAGACCCGTAAAAAGAGTTATTCAAAAAGAAGTTTTAAACAAGCTTTCAAAAGAAATTCTATCAGGAAAAGTTACTACAGATAGTATTATTCTTCTTGATGCTTTTGATGATGAATTGGTCTTTAGAAATCAATCGGAATTAGTAGTAAATTCATAATAATAGTTTTGAGTTAGGTTAAAAAGGATGCTTAGTAATTAAGCATCCTTTTGTTTTTATTACATTCGTAAAAAATCAATCATTATGAGAAATCTCTTTTTTGCACTATTATTTATATTCGGAATCCAAACAGTAACTGCTCAATCTGAAACTACTACTTACTATTTCATTAGACATGCAGATAAAGTATTAACGAACAAAAAAGATAGAGATCCAGATTTAACAAAAAAAGGATATGCTAGAGCTCAAAATTGGGCGAAGGTTCTTTCTGATGTGAAATTTGATATGGTTTATAGTTCAAATTACAAAAGAACTATTGAAACTGCTCGACCAACTGCAAAAGCTAATGATGTCGAAATTAAAATTTACAATCCAAAGAAACCTTTTGATAAAAAGTTTCAAAACGACACTAAAGGAAAAACTGTTCTAATTGTTGGTCATAGCAATAGTTCTCCAACTTTTGTAAATACAGTTTTAGGGAAATCAAAATATGAAGAAATAGACGAAAGCAATTATACTAATCTTTATATTGTTCATATCAATAAAGCAAGTAAAACAAGTACATTATTACACATTGGGGATTAATCCTTTGTGTAATAATTAAAATCTTTTAAAACCGTTCCAATAAAATCAATATCAGAAGTACCTTTTGGTTTTCTAATATCAGTAACTTCCTCGATTTTACTTCTCAACTTAATCAAAGTATTAAAGTCATTTTTGTTTTTTGCTCTAGTGTAAGTATCTTTTATTATTCGAGCATCGTTATCTGAAAGCTTTATCACGTTGGCAAAAACAGGCTTATAATCCTCTTTTATATCCTCTAAAATAGTTTTAGAAAAACTAGCTTTATCTTTTAATGCTACAACAACTGTATTAGCGGAAATATCTCCAACTCTTTGATTCTTATTTGTAAATACAATCATAAAAAAACCAACACATTTTCCTATAATTAAAATCATGTAAATGAAGCCAAGGAATTGAACACCATATCCTGTAGAATAAAAATACACAAAGAGAAGAATAAAAAGATTGAAATCTATCATTCTCATGAACCAACGAATAATATAATCTCCAATTGAAGGTTTAAATCCTTCTACATTTATTACTCGCAAACCTAAAATTCGTTTCCCTAAAGTTTGACCATTCATAAGAATTTCAGAGTATAAGGAATAAAAGGTTATTGGTAAGAACATCAGAATATCAATGGCTTTAGCCGACCAGTAATCACCTTCGGTTGCATCTTTTATCAAACTAAAATCAAAAACCTCAAAAATAAAGTAGAGATATCCAAACTTTACGACATTATCGATGATAAATGCTAATAATCGTTGACCTACATTTGCCAATTCAAAATCGATCATAACATTTTGTGTCGTATTTATTTGTAGCGTTTTCATACAATTTTTACATTTGTCTCTATGAGAGAGATCGCTTTTATAAAGCAAAATAAAGAAAAATGGCTTGAATTAGATGAAGTAATTTCAAATAATATTGAAAAAACTCCAGATGAAATTGCTGACTTGCATATTAAAATCATGAACGATTTATCATATGCTCAAACCTTTTATCCGAAAAGTAACGTAGTACCTTATCTGAATAAATTAGCTAAAAAAAGCTACGGTAAAATATACCATACTAAAAAGCAGGATAAAAACACTTTAGTTGCATTTTTTATGGAAACGGTTCCTCTCCTATCCTATAAATACCGTAAATACATTTATTTATCATTTATTTTCTTTTTCGTTTGTTTTTTTATCGGATTACTATCCACTTTCAATGATGAAAATTTCGCTCGTCAAATACTTGGAAATAGCTATGTAGATGAAACATTAGAAAATATTGAAAGTGGAGATGCTCTAGCTATCTATAAAAACGGTAGTAACTGGGGAAGTTTTATTGGAATTTTCAACAACAATTTACGTGTAGGTTTAAACATGTTTCTATCTGGTATATTTTTAGGGATTGGATCTGGATTTTACATTATTCATAACGGAATTATGGTTGCCGTATTCCAAGCGTTTTTCTATCAAAACAATAGTTTATTTGATAGTTTAAAAGGTATTTGGATTCATGGAACTTTTGAAATATTTGCTATGGTAATTGAAGCTGCATGTGGTTATATTATTGGAGCAAGCATTTTGTTTCCTGGAGCTCTGAAAAGAATTGAATCCTTTAAAAAAGGATTACGAGAAGCATTCTTTATTTTCTTAAGCACCATTCCGTTTACGTTTATTGCTGCGTTTTTAGAAGGTTATGTTACACGATATTATAATCAGGTTCCAACTATTGTTTGCATTTTAATTATCGCTATTTCCTTATTTAGTATCAGTTATTATTATTTAATTTTTCCATATAAAGTGGCCACTCAAAACAAAATTAGATAATGATTAAAAAAATTACGCTTTCCCTCTTCCTGTTTTTAATATATTCAATTTCTGCCCAAGAAGATTCTTTTTATGAAGTAGAAGAAACCACAGAGGAAGTTTATGAATATGATGATTATGGAACTAGTATTCGTGAAAAGCGTAACTTCGATGAAGACCTAAAATCGAAATACGACAGACCCGAATTTAAGTATAAGGAAGAAGAAAAAAAGAAAATAAAAGAAAAGAAAAATGACACAGTAAGTTTAGGTTTCTTTAAGGGACTTGCTGAATTTCTAGGAACTTATTTTCCGTATATTCTAGCTGTTATTATAATTTTTATAATTGTAAAAAGTGTGCTTGCCGGTAACACAGATTTTTGGCGGTTCAACAAGAAAAAAATTGAAAAGTCTCCCCTAGTTATTACTCAAGAAGAGGAAGAAAATATTGAAGATACCGATTATGATAGGTTATTAAAATTAGCTATTCAAAATGGTGATTTTCGTAAAGCTACTCGTTATTATTACTTGTTGCTTTTGAAAAAAATGAATGAGAAAGAACTAATTGCGTATGATAAAGACAAAACTAACTCTGAGTATGTTTTTGAATTACAGAAAACAGAATTAAGAAAGCACTTTTCCTATTTATTATATATCTACGATTATGTGTGGTATGGAGAGTTTCAAGTAGATTCTACAAACTTCTCTACTATAGAAAATGAGTATCAATCATTCTTTAAAAAGCTTTAACTAATGAAGATTATATCTAACATACCATTTTTAGCTTTTTTCGTATTCATTGTTTTATTAACAAGTTGTAAAAAAACAAATTGGAGAGAAAATTTTAGAGAGCGATCAACAGAACCTTTTGGAACTTACATCGTTAAGGAAGAGATGGAACAACTGTTTCCTGATGAAGAAATTTTATTCCTAAAAAGACATATTGAAGATTATTTTATTGAGGAAAATTATTACTACGATTCTTTTTTAGGTAATTATGTGTGCATTAAACCATTTGCTTATAGATTAGGAAATAGTAGTATTGATAAATTATTACGTTTCGCTGGAGCTGGAAACGATGTTTTCCTTTCTTTGAATTTCTTTAACTCAAAATTAGAAGAAGAACTTGAGTTTGAAACAAAAAACCTAGATACTGATGCGTACACTGTTGAAGAACTAAAAGCGCTAAAAGGAACTATTAATCTTGTTAACGATAATTTCGAAAATACAAGTTTTACCTACGACAGAAATCTTAGAAAAAATTATTTCTCTTCTTACAATGATAGTAAAACAACAATTTTAGGAACGCATGAGATCAACGATACTATTCGTCCTAATTTTATAAAAATTCAATATCAAAAAGGAAATGTATTTCTGCATACACAACCTATTGCATTTACGAATTACTTCTTAATTAATGGTAATCAGGAATATGTTGAAAATGTATTTTCGTATTTACCGAATCGAATGGTTATTTGGGATCCGCTAAGAAGACCGAGTAAAATTAGAGGTAGCAATGATAAAACTTCAGCTTTAAGTTTCTTTATGCAACATCCATCGCTAAAATGGTCATTATATGTAGCTTTTATAACACTTTTATTATTTATGTTTTTAAATGCTAGAAGAAAACAACGAGCAATTCCGGAGGTAAAACAATTAAAGAATTCAACGCAAGATTTTACCCATACCATTGCTAACTTGTATTTAAAAGAAGAGAATCATAAAAATATTGTTTCAAAGAAAATAAAGTATTTCTTAGAAAAAATAAGATCAAAATATCATTTAGATACCACAAATTTAAACAGCAATTTTATTGAGAGACTTGCTGCAAAAACAGGTAATACTGAACATACAACAAAATATTTGGTAAATACCATCATCGCATTAAATAAAAAATCTGTCTGTACCCAAGACGAATTAGTTCGTTTAAATACATTGATAGAAAACTTTTTAGAAAATAAGTAATTATGGAAGAAACAAGACAAGAAAACGAGAATTTAGAGTTTGAAAATAGAATTGACTTATCAGAATTACAGGAAAGTGTTTATAAAATAAAAACACAGTTAAGTAAAGTAATTGTTGGTCAAAAAGAAATGGTTGACTTGTTAATCGTGGCAATATTTTCCGACGGACATGCCTTAATTGAAGGAGTTCCAGGAGTTGCAAAAACCATGACTACAAAACTTTTATCAAGAGCAATGGATATTGATTTTAGTAGAATTCAATTTACTCCAGATTTAATGCCTTCTGATATTTTAGGCACCTCGGTATTTAACGTAAAAACATCTGAGTTTGAATTTAAGAAAGGACCGATATTCTCGAACATGGTTTTAATTGATGAAATTAATCGTGCTCCTGCTAAAACACAAGCCGCATTATTCGAGGTAATGGAAGAAAAGCAAATTACCATGGACGGAACTCGCTACCAAATGAATGCTCCATTTATTGTCTTGGCGACTCAAAATCCAATTGAACAGGAAGGAACATACAGACTTCCTGAAGCACAATTAGATCGTTTTATTTTTAAAATCAATGTTGAATATCCATCAGCTGCCGAAGAATTAGAAATTATTTCAAGAGAACAAGCTTTAGAAAAAAACACTAAACTGGATGAAGTTGAAAAGGTTATTACTGGTGAAGAAATTATCAAGTATAAAAACTTAATAAGACAAATTAAAGTCGAGAAAAACTTACTAGAATATATTGCTAATATTGTTGTAAACACTCGATCAAATTCATTTTTATTTTTAGGAGCTTCTCCAAGAGCATCCATTTCAATTTTAAAAGCTGCAAAAGCATTTGCTGCAATTAATGGAAAAGATTTTGTAACACCTGAGGATATTAAAAATGCAGCAATCCCTGTATTAGAACATCGTGTAATTGTTACTCCAGAACGCGAAATGGAAGGTGTGACAAGTAAACAAATTATAGAGCAAATTATTGAATCAGTAGAAATTCCTAGGTAATTTTATTAGTGAATACTTTAAAAGAAAATATCATAAACCAAAAACTCGAAAAAGTTATTTACTCGGAATTGAATTATCCAAAAAGACAAATATTTCACTCTGGATTTGACACTTTTGATTTTGGTATCAACCTTATTATGAAAAATGGATTCTGTTGGAATCTTACATGGAAGGACAATGAATATTTTGAATTGGGAACTACTTTCGAAACTAACAATAAACATATAAGAAAAGAAGAAGTTGTTAACTTCGATGCTTTCCAAACATGGAAATCATATTTTAATCACGTTATTAGAGATGTTCAATTTTATTTTATTGATCAAGATTGTATTTTTCTGAAGCGAGTTTGTATTTTGTTGGATAATGATCAGAAAATAAATATCGTAATTGGTGAGGAGTTAAATTTAGATAATTCAATTCCTTGTCCTTTAAATTACAGGATCGGAGGACATTTATATGTATTCCATAATGAAGAATTATTTAACAACAAATTTGAATTAGGAAAATCATGAAGAACTTCATAAAATCTTTTTTTCTAAACGATCGATTTTACTATGGAATTGGTGTTATTACCATGTTATTCATAGTTGGATTCTTTATTCCTGTATTTTTTGGAATTTCGAAAGTTCTTTTATTTTCTTGGCTTTTAATTACTGTAATCGATATTATATTACTCTTTTCAGTCAAAAACGGAATTACTACTGAAAGAACTATTCCTGAACGATTATCGAATGGTGATGAAAACCGTATTTCTTTAAACATAAAGAGTAATTATAGAATAGTCACTAAAAATAGTATACTAGAAGAGCTTCCTTTTCAACTTCAAAATAGAAACTTTCGATTATTTCAGCAATTATCTTCACAAGAAGAAATTGAACTTAACTATAAAGTGATTCCTTTTAAAAGAGGAGATTATGATTTTGGAAACACGAATATTTATGTTTCTTCAATGCTTCAATTAGCTACAAGAAAATATGTTTCTAGCGAAACTAAAGTTGTTAAATGCTATCCTTCTTTTTTAAAATTAAATGAACTAAACATAAAAGCCATTTCTAACAATCTTCATGCTCAGGGTAGCAAAAAGATTCGAAGAATTGGTAATTCTATGGAATTCGAACAGATTAAAGAATATGTTACCGGCGATGATATTAGAACTTTAAACTGGAAAGCCACTGCAAAAAGAAACCAATTAATGGTCAATCAATATGTGGAAGAAAAATCGCAACCCATTTATTCTGTTATTGATA
The DNA here is from genome assembly GCA_022448525.1 of Tenacibaculum sp. Taxonomy (GTDB): domain Bacteria; phylum Bacteroidota; class Bacteroidia; order Flavobacteriales; family Flavobacteriaceae; genus Polaribacter. Next base: position 290,597 of record JAKVCX010000004.1, on the reverse strand, counting down.
AAGGACGACAAATGCAATTACATTTCGAAAATTTAACCTTACTTGATTATGCAATAAACGCCACATTAGCTGTTAGTAATACCATATTAAGAAAACAAGACAAAGCTGGAATGTTTTCATTTGCTAGAAAGATTGATAATATTATTGTTGCTGAACAAAGGAACTCTCAAATGAGTTTAATTTCAGATGCATTATATAATATCAAAACTGATTTTGAAGAATCTGATTATAGTTTACTCTACGCCGGAATTAAACGTAAAATTCCCAGTAGAAGTTTACTCATATTATACACAAACTTTGAAACTTTAGACGCGTTAAGGAGGCAACTTCCTTATTTAAGAGCCATTGCAAAGAATCATTTATTATTGGTTGTCTTTTTTGAAAATACAGAATTGAATAAAATTGCAGATAAAAAAGCTATTACTATTGAAAATGTTTATGATAAGATTATAGCGGAAAAATTCATGTATGAGAAAAAACAAATTGCCAACGAACTAAAAAAATATGGAATCCAGTCAGTTTTAACAAAACCACAAAACTTAACTGGAGACACCATAAATAAATATTTAGAATTGAAATTGCGAGGTTTATTTTAATTCTGTACTTTTTACACTTAATTAATAATTAAAAATTGTTCAAAACTATGACTAACTTAAAACTTAAACTGAAGAAAATTGACCCTGTAAAAGCTGGTGTTATTTATGGAGCTCTTGCTGGATTATTAGGATTTATTTTCGCTGCTTTCTTCACTCTTTTAGGTAGCATTTTCGGAGCTGCCACAGGAGAAATGGGAGCTTTTGGAATGATGGCTGGAAGTGGAGTATTAATGATGATTTTCGCACCAATTTTCTATTTTGTAATTGGTTTTATCGTTGGAATTTTAAGTACTTTATTACTGAATTTCATCTTAAAGAAAACGGATGGATTAATCATCGATTTCGATAAGGTAAGCGAATCAGAAGATATTTCAATGATTGGAAGAAACAGTTAAACTCATCCACATAAAATATTTGAAAAATCATCTAGCGTTTGTTAGATGATTTTTTTTGTAAGTTGCAAGAGCTAAATCGAACCAATAGCTATTTAAAATCCTAATCAAATGAAACCTGTTTTTCCATTCTTATTTCTGTGTTTATTCACACTTTCTTGTTCAACAAAAGAAAAACTAAATAAACTGGAAATCGGAAGCTATAAAGCTTCATTATTAATTCAAGACAACGAAGAAATTCCTTTTACATTTGATGTTTTAAATGATCAAAAGTTAAATATTTATAATGCGGATGAGGTTATTTCAGTTCATGAAATTTCTTATGAAAACGATTCTGTAAATATTCAACTTCCATATTTCGAAGGATTCATAAGAGCTAAAATAAATGATAATGAAATCAACGGTAGATTTACAAAACCAAGTTTAAATAGAACTGTTCCTTTTACAGCAATTCCGAATGCTCCTCGATTTAAAAACGAAGGAAAAGCCAATCATAATATAACTGGGAACTGGGAAACAGTTTTCAGTCCAGATTCAGAAGAAGATAAATACATCGCTAAAGGAATTTTCAATCAAAAAGGGAATAAAGTAATTGGAACCTTCAGAACTACAACTGGAGATTATCGCTATTTAGAAGGCATTATTAATGGTGATTCTTTAAAATTATCAACTTTTGATGGAGCTCATGCTTTCTTATTTACCGCTAAAGTTTCAGACTCTCTTATCAACGGAAATTTTTATTCCGGAAACCATTGGAAAGAACCTTTCTCTGCTAAATTAAATAACGATTATGAACTTCCGGGCGCAGAAACTTTAACTCAGTTAAAAGATGGCTTTGATAGTATTGAATTCTCTTTTCCTAATGAAAACGGACAAAATATATCTTTAAGTGATACTCGTTTTAAAAACAAAGTTACTATTGTTCAAATTATGGGAACTTGGTGTCCTAATTGTTTAGACGAAAGTAAATACTATGCAGATTATTACAATAAAAACAAATCAAAAGACATTGAATTTGTTGCCTTAGCATTTGAAGTTGCTAAAACAAAAGAAGAAGGATTTAAACTTATCAAACGTTTAAAAGAACAAACAGGAATTAATTATCCAGTTCTTTTAGCACAATATGGAACATCAAGTAAAATTGATGCACAGAAAAAAATACCAATGCTAAATCACGTACTCTCCTATCCTACTTCAATATTTATTGATAAAAAAGGAAAAGTTCGAAAAATTCATACTGGATTTAATGGTCCTGCAACTGGTGAGAAATATTTAGAATTCAAAAAAGAGTTTGAAGCTTTTGTAAATACATTATTGACTGAGTAACGATATTTTTAATAATTGCTATGATTTTAAATAAATTAGTTTTTTCTACACTATTATTCTTTTCATTTTTAAATATTTGTTTTTCACAAACAAATAATGTTGATATAATATCAGGAACAATAATTGATTCTGAATTAAAACATACTTTAGAAGGAGCAACTATTTATTTTCCTAAACTTTCATTAGGAACTTATTCCGATGAAAACGGTAAATTTTCTATCAATATAAGTGAAATAAATAACAATGATGAAATAGTTATTTCGCATTTAGGATATTCAGAAGTAAGATTAAAATTGAACCTTTTTAAAAATGGTGAAATAATCAAATTATCTTCAAAAAATAATGAACTAAAAGAAGTCATCATCTCCTCAAAAGAGTTCAATCTTAGAAATTTTATTGCAGAAGCTGTAAAAAAATACAACCAAAACAAACGAATCAATCCTCATATTGCATTAGCACATTATACAGAAACAGCTAAAAAAGGAGGTAACTACATTATGTATATGGAAAGTATTGGTTATTCTCTATTTCTTGGAACTAATTTAAATGCATCCTCTTACTCAAACTATAAGTTTTTTCCTGAAAATTCAAAAATCGCTAACCAACATAAGGAATGGAAAAAATATAAAAGGTATGTGAAAATTGAAAACGCTGATAATATTTTACCAGGTGGTAGCAGTAATTTAAACTTATTAAGATATTTTGAAACAAAAGGAATATTGTCAGAAAGTCCATTCAAAAAATATAAGTTTACTAAAGATTCTTCTTACTATAAAAATGAAAACTTAGTTTATATAATTCATTTCAAGAATAAAATAGATGAAGGAAACATTCACATTTATAAGCACAATAGAGAAATTTTAAAGATAAAATGTGTAACCTCAATATATTGGAGCACTGCATTTAATAAAAGAGTTAAAGCGAACGCACTTATAAATTTTAAATACTTTCATAACAGTCCTTTTATTACAAAAATCATAACTGACTTTTCGTACAAAAAATTAAACTACACCAACAACCTCGAGATCTTAATTCAAAAGTTTAATAATTTCAATTTAACAAATGAAGATTATTGGGCTCTAAATAACTACGATACAAACCCATTTATAAAATACAATCCTGAACAATGGACTGAATTAAAAATCACTCCACATTCTAATTATGAAATAATACAGAATGACTTTCATCAAAATGGTCATAATTTATATGAACAATTTAAAAATAGTTCTGATAAATGGTATTCAAAGAAATCTTCAAAGAATGAGAAAGCTATAATTCTCATTAAAAATCTGAAAAATAACTTTTAGATTTTAATTAATATTTCTTAAAAAATTCATGAATGAAAACAAATGACTAATTTTATAGTAATTAAACTTTTCATCTAAATTCTCATGGCTAACAATAAACTTATAGTAGAAGAACGTCAAACAGATCTTGGTAATTTTATCGTTGGAAGATTACTTCCCTTCAGAAAAAAAAGACAAGTCGGACCTTTTACTTTTATTGATCATATGGGACCTTCAACAATTGGTAAAGGAAATTACATGGATGTAGATCAGCATCCACATATTGGACTAAGTACCTTAACTTATCTTTTTGAAGGAGAAATTGAACACAAAGACAGCACTGGAAGCGATCAAATAATTTATCCTGGTGACGTTGGTTTTATGACTGCGGGAAAAGGTGTTACTCACACAGAAAGAACTCCACAAAACAAAAGAACTGGAGAAGATTTTTTAATGCATGGTTATCAGATTTGGGTTGCTTTACCAAAAGAAATGGAAGAAATAAATCCAAGATTTGATTATTTTCCTAGTTCCGAAATCCCTCAACATATTTCTGGAGACTTAACGATTAAAGTTGTAGCTGGTAATGCATTCGGGCAATCAGCTCCGCTACAAGGATACTCTCCACTTTTTATGGTTGACATATTTGCAAAAGAAAGAACTGCACTGAATTTAAGAGATCAAGTGAAAGGAGAAATTGCCTTTGTTGTTGTAAAAGGAGCTATTTTAAGTGAAGATCAAAAAGTGGAAGCTGGTCAAATGTTAATTAGTAAAACGGATGATGAGTGTGAAATTTGCTTAGATACTAATTCCCAAATATTATTATTTGGAGGTGAGCCTTTACCTGAAGAACGATTTTTATTATGGAATTTTGTTTCACATAGCAAAGAAAGACTTCAAGAAGCTAAACAACAATGGAAAAACAAAGAGTTCCCTAAAGTTACAGGAGATCAAACTTATATACCAATTCCAGAAATTAAGAGGTAATAAAAAAGATTTTTGTTTTCTAGAAAAACTTTTTCTGAATTTAAAAGTATCTTAATATAAATAAGAAAACCTTAACTAAATCTTTTTTACAATACTGGTAGATTTGTTAGCAACCAAATTAAAAACTATCAATTTTTAACTGCTAACATGAACAGACTATTTTATATAATCCCATTTTTATTATTAGCAATTTCTTTATCGGGTCAAAATTATTCAGATAAAAAGACTCCAGTAAAACTAATAATTGACAAAAACGTTTTGAATGCCCATGATTCAAATGAAAAAGAAATAATTGAGATTTGGACAAATTATTTGAATGCAGGTGAATTCAAAAATCCAAATACAATATACTGGGATCAAAGTCAGTATTTGTATCCAGATTACTTTCTTTGGCCGATGAATCTAAAACAATTAGTAAACAAAACTCCTAAGGCTCAATTTACTTTAATTGGTATATTTCCAGTTGAAAACAATCATTATGCTCTTAAAACAAGTATTAGCAGTATCAATAAGAATAATGAAATAGTTTTAGAAGGTATTTTATCTGTATATGCAAAGAAAATTAATGGAAAGTATTTACTGATAAACAGTTCACAATACCACAAAAGCATCTGGAAAAAAGTAAAAGTAGGTAGTATTAATTATTATGTGCATCCAACTCATACATTTAATTCTACAGAAGCAGATAAAATGAACACCTTCAATTTAAAGATGGCTAAATTATTCAACATCCCTCCTCTTTCCTTTGATTATTTTGTAAGTAATTATTCTAGAGAAATTGTACAACTTTGGGGTTATGATTACATGCCCAAAATTTATATTCCTGGTCAAACTGGAGGTGTTGCTGATATTAATAATAGCATTGTTTATGCTGGTAATAATTCAGAATATTATCCACATGAATTAGTCCATTTATATACAATTAAAATGTATCCTGATGGTTATCATTTTTGGTTAAACGAAGGATTCGCAACATACATTGGTGGAAGCGGTGGGAAGGATTTAGATTGGCATATTGAAAAATTAAGAGCTTATGTCAAAGAAAACCCTGACTTTAAAATTTCCTTTAAAACCTTAAAAGGATATATTCCCAATGGATTACATAGTACAGAATTTCGATATGTTATCGGAGGCCTAATTTGCAAAAAAGTATATGAATCAAAAGGGATGAAAGCTGTTTTTAAAGGATTAGAAACAGTTAGAACTGATGCCGATTTATATAGATTTATTGAAGAAAACTTAGGTGTTAAAAAAGATGATTTTTCCAATTACGTAAGAAATATATTGAAATAATTATTAGTTGACATATCAGAATAAATTATAACTTTAAATTCCAAAATATAGTTATGCATAAGAAATTTATTTTGTCTCAGCTTTTACTCTTTATATGCTTAATAAGCTTTTCGCAATCTAATATTGGTCTCATCGATGATCCTGATGGGTTTGTAAATATTAGATTACATAAAAGCAGTAAAAGTAAAATTCTTGGTGTGGTTAAAAAAGACGAGTATTTTTCTTATTTCCCTAATAAAGACTCTAATTGGTGGCCTATTGAAACTGAAAAAGGTTTGGTTGGTTACATGCATAAAAGCAGAATAAAATTTAGTCAAAAAGGATACATACATAATGGTAAATTGCATGATGAAACATTATTATTTCAAATAAAGGAATACGATTTCCATAATTTAGCTATTCAAATCATTCAATTTAAACCAACTAAGACTTTCTATTATTTTAATTGTAAAAGTAGAATAAGAATTATTCAGAATAATCAAATTAAAAATGAAATAAATTATAATGAAATTGAAGCCGTAGGAGGAGCACATGGAGTTTTGGCTCCAGAAAAACAACCTTCTAATCAAGTTTTTATACTCTCAAAATTTGGAGATTACAACGGACAAATTATCGTAATTAATAAAGATGAAAAAGTATTAACTTTTAATGGAGGCTCTTATTTTATTACAAAAAACAAGAAATATTTAGTCTCAAATTGGGATTCCGATTTAAGCGGAATATCTATTTATAATTTAGAAACCAATAAATTAGTTTTTGAAGAAGAATTAGAAGAATATTTAAATGATTGGTATTCTTATAATAATCAATACTTCTGCACTGTTTCAAATGATATTGAAAAAACTTCCAAAATATATCAACTAGATTTTGAAAACCTAACCTTATTGAAAAGTAAACTTAAAAAACCAATAGGTGAAAAAATTACCTGGACAAATAACAATTGTTCTTGTGATTAAAACCATTCTTGTTTTTGTAATGTAAATTGATTAATTAGTCATTATTAATACTATCTTCTATTCTTTCTATTTTACTTATTGGAATAGGTAAATCAACACCCTCACTAATAAACCGTTTATGAACTGCTTCTTTTAACGCACATTTCCCTCTAAATTCTTGAAAAGGTTCATTCATCCAAACATAAGCTCTCATGTGAATATAACTCTCATGAATGTCAATAACACGAACATCGATCGTTGAAGCATCGCTATCCATTACCATTGGTAATTTTATTGCTTCTTCTTGAATAATTGATCTAGCTAAATCAATATCAGCTCGTAAACCTAATTTAAAATTATTAAAACTTAAAACGTTGGAATCTTGAATTGTGTGATTTAAAACAGAATCTGTACTAATAACCGAATTAGGAATAATTAACCTCTTATTTTCAAAGTTATTAATTACTGTATGGCGAAGTGTAATATCTTCAACAATACCAACTCTTGTGTCATCTAATTTAATGTAATCTCCAACACGAAAAGGTTTAAAAATTACAATAAACGCACCCGCAATTAAGTTGGATAAAGCTGCTTGTGCAGCGAAACCGATAATTGCTGCAATGATTCCCGCTCCTGAAAATATTAACGTAGCTTTACTTCGTAATGAAGGAATTGTCATTACAACCACCACTAATGCAACCAAACCAACAAAAAACTTGACTGAATTTCTTAAAAACTGAATACTTGTTCTACCGAAACGATCTGATTGTTTTGAATTGATAAACAATAAAATACTGTAACGTATTATTCTAGAAATTAACCAAGATATAAGTACTACTAAAAAGATGTAACTAACTATTCCAGTAGGACTTTTCAAATCAACTATGTAAGGAAATGAATCATTCACTAGTTTTCAGTTTTTCTAAAGCATTACATCGTATATACAAATACAACGGAAAAGTAAATGCTACCGCAATAATAAAAGTAAGAGGAATTAAAATCCACCAATACTTTATTTTCAACTTAATAGCATCGGGAATATAAAAAGCAAAGAAAGTAAGAACCACTACAAGTAGATCTGCACTTAACGATTTTCCAGCAAAGTTAACTTTAGCATCTGCAAAAAAATTAGCAAAAGAAGGATCTTGAGCATACTGAAAGTATTGAATATTATAATACCAAGTATAACATACACCTAAAATAGCTAATGCTAAATACAAATACTTTAACTTCATTTAAAATAATGCTGTTTGACTATCATCGTCGTTATTCTCTTTTTTCTTCTTTATTGCTGCTTGCAAAGCTTTATTGGCTTTGTTCTCCTTGAATTTATCTATCTCGTCTGAAGAATCCATTGTTTCTTCCTCATTTACCTCAATTTCTTCAATCTTTTCTTCTGGTTCCTCAAAAGGTAATGGATCTAATAAATTTACAGTTCGAATTTTGGCTTGTGTTAGCTGATTTCCAATTGCTTTAATACCTTTGATCGAAATGAATTCTTCAAAATTCACTTCCATTTTTGGTAAGCTACGTTTTGAGAATGTGATTTCAGCCATCGGTCTGTAATCCGTTGCAACTATTTGTAATTGAGATTTCTCATGATCGGTAATAAACAATTCTTCCTTATCTGAATTTTCAAGTAAGAATCGCTTTACAAAATAACGTTCCTTGTGTCCGTCATAATAGATTGCAGAAATTGGCTTTTTCGGTTTCCATTTTTCTAAAACAATCATATCGTTATCGAAATGCATTGTTAAATCTGGAGTAACTGCCTTAATTTTTCCTGATTGATTTATTATTAAAATCTTATCCTCAGCCCTGAATTCACCCAGTAATTCTCCTCTCTCATCAACATTTAAACGACGAACAGTATCATCAAACCAAATTTTACGAGGTTTTAATGTTGAAACTCCAGCTTCTTTAAACTCAATTTTCTTGATACTATGTTTCGAAACTAAATTTCCTCGAACAGATCTACCTTTTATTGCTAAATCAGCAAAATCTAAATCCCATTTCAGTTTCTTGATACTTCCAACCGCTCTTAATAATACCGTTACTACTTCTGCTTCACCATTTGGATTTGCTGAAAAGTACAACACTTTAGAACCTTTGCTACCGTTGGTTAAATCATATTCTTTATCTCTAGTTACGGAAGTTACATTAAAACGTTTCATGTAACTAGGGCCACGAGTTCCATCCTTATAAATAAGATTATAAACGGTACGTTTATCTTTCTTCTTGAATACAGCTACGTGGATGATTCCTTTTCCTACAAAAGTTTTCGAATCAACTTTTGTAACGACCATAGAACCATCTTCTTTGAAAACAATAATATCATCAATGTCGGCACAATCTGCTACAAACTCATCTTTACGTAAGGAAGTTCCTATAAACCCTTCTTCCCTGTTTACATAAAGTTTTGAATTTCGCATTACCACTTTGGTTGCAACGATATCATCAAAAATTCTGATTTCAGTTTTACGCTCTTTTCCTTTTCCGTACTTAGCTTTTAATTCTTTGAAATAGTCGATGGTAAAATCAATAAGATTATCTAAATGATGTTTTACTTCAGCTATTTTCTCTTCTAAACTTTCAATGAATTGTTTCGCTTTATCAATATCAAACTTAGAAATCTTTTTAATTCTAATTTCCGTTAGCTTTACGATATCTTCCTCTGTAACGGCTCTTTTTAAATGGGCTGTATGAGGTTTTAAACCTAAATCGATAGCTTCAATTACACCTTCCCATGTTTCTTGTTCCTCAATATCACGATAAATTCTATTTTCGATAAAAATTCGCTCTAACGATGAAAAATGCCATTGTTCTTCTAATTCATTTAACTGAATTTCTAACTCACGTTTTAGTAGTTCAACCGTAAAATCAGTAGATTTTTTAAGAACTTCTGAAACTCCAATAAAAATTGGTTTATTATCTTCAATAATACACGACAATGGAGAGATTGAACTTTCACAACTTGTAAAAGCGTATAATGCGTCTATTGTTTTATCTGGTGATACATTTGGTGGTAAATGAACTAAAATTTCTACGTTCGCAGCCGTATTGTCTTCAATCTTTTTAATTTTGATTTTACCTTTATCATTAGCTTTTAAGATACTATCTATTAAAGAAGAAGTTGTTGTTCCGAAAGGAACTTCTGTAATTACTAACGTCTTTTTGTCTAATTGAGAAATTTTTGCTCTTACACGAACCTTCCCTCCTCTTTTACCATCATTATAATTTGAAACATCTGCAATTCCACCAGTTAAAAAATCTGGAACTAGCGTGAAACTGCGACCTTTTAAATATTTGATAGAGGCATCAATTAATTCATTAAAATTATGTGGTAAAATTTTTGTAGACAAACCAACTGCAATTCCTTCTGCCCCTTGTGCTAAAAGCAATGGAAACTTCACTGGTAGATTTACAGGTTCATTTTTTCTTCCATCATAAGATAGCTGCCATTCTGTTGTTTTTGCATTGAAAACAACATCTAAAGCGAATTTAGACAAACGTGCTTCTATGTAACGTGAGGCTGCGGCTCTATCTCCTGTTAAGATATTTCCCCAGTTTCCCTGCATATCAATTAACAACTCTTTTTGTCCCATTTGAACCATAGCATCTGCGATAGAAGCATCACCGTGAGGGTGGTACTGCATCGTATGACCGACAATATTCGCTACTTTGTTATAACGACCGTCATCTAAATCCTTCATGGAATGCATAATCCTTCTTTGTACAGGTTTAAAACCATCTTCAATAGAAGGTACAGCACGTTCTAAAATTACATAAGAAGCATAATCTAAAAACCAATCTTTATACATTCCAGTAACCTTAGTTATGGACTCTGTATTATCAGTTTGATTTTTGTTTGTTAATTCTTCTTCGTGTTCGTAATTATTATTTTCTTCGCTCATGTATTATAAACGTTTAACCGCTTTGAGTTTGTTTTTTGAAATTACTAAATGGAATTATATATTACAATAAGGAAATAATTTAAAATAGATTCAATTATCAAGTACCTAATTAAACTTATCTTAATCCTTTTTCATAACTACTCTTCAGTATTCACTAAATCCTGTTCTACTTTTAAATTTTGGATAATAAATTTTTGACGATCTGGTGTGTTTTTCCCCATGTAAAACTGTAACATCTGTTCAATAGACATTTCCTTATCTAACATAACTGGATCCAAACGCATATCTTCCCCAATAAAGTGAACGAATTCGTTTGGAGAAATCTCACCCAATCCTTTAAATCGTGTAATTTCAGGCTTACCTCTTAATTTTTTTATCGCTTCCTGTTTTTCAGTTTCAGAATAACAGTAATGAGTTTCCTTTTTATTTCGAACTCTAAATAATGGAGTTTCTAAAATATATAAATGTCCTTCTTTAATTACTTCAGGAAAGAATTGTAAGAAAAACGTGATTAGAAGCAAGCGAATGTGCATTCCATCGACATCGGCATCGGTAGCGATTACAATATTGTTATATCGTAAACCTTCTAACCCATCTTCAATATTTAACGCAGCTTGTAATAAATTAAACTCTTCATTCTCATACACGATTTTTTTTGTTAATCCGTATGAGTTTAAAGGTTTTCCTTTCAAACTAAAAACCGCTTGGGTATTTACATTTCTTGATTTTGTAATAGATCCAGATGCTGAATCTCCCTCCGTAATAAATAAAGTTGTATTTAAATAATCTTCCTTCTTAGTATCACCAAAATGAATTCTACAATCTCTCAGTTTCTTATTATGCAAACTTGCTTTCTTAGCTCTATCTCTAGCCAGTTTACGAATACCAGATAATTCCTTACGTTCTTTCTCTGCCTGTAAAATCTTCTTTTGAAGAGTTTCGGCGATAACTTGATTCTTATGTAAAAAATTATCGAGTTTAGTTTTAATAAAATCATTAATATACGTTCTAACTGTTGGCAAATCACCTCCCATTTCAGTAGAACCTAGTTTCGTTTTAGTTTGACTTTCAAAAACAGGTTCCATTACTTTTATGGAAATAGCAGCAATTATCGATTTACGAACATCAGATGCATCAAAATTCTTTCCATAAAACTCACGAATCGTTTTTACAACAGCTTCTCTAAAGGCAGCTTGATGCGTTCCTCCTTGAGTAGTATTTTGACCATTCACAAAAGAGTGATATTCTTCAGAATATTGAGTTTTACTATGTGTCATAGCTACTTCAATATCATCTCCTTTTAAATGAATGATTGGATACAACATATCTTCCTGATTGTTGTTGTCTTCCAATAAATCTTTTAAACCATTCTCTGAGTAGTACTTTTCTCCATTAAATACAATTGTTAAACCAGGATTCAGGTATACGTAATTCTTAAGAAGACGAATTACATATTCTGGGCGATACTTATAGTTTTTGAAAATTACATCATCAGCAATGAATGTTACCTTTGTTCCTCTTCTTCTAGTTGTTTCGTCTAAAGTTTCTTGACTCGTAAGATTTCCTTTTTCGAACTCAGCAGAAGCTGATTTTCCGTCACGTGTACTTTCAACTCTAAAATATGTTGAAAGTGCATTTACTGCCTTAGTACCAACTCCATTCAATCCAACAGATTTCTTAAAAGCTCGGGAATCATATTTACCTCCCGTATTCATTTTTGAAACCACATCTACTACTTTTCCTAAAGGAATACCACGTCCGTAATCTCGTACAATTACTTTATTCCCTTGAATAGAAACTTCAATGGTCTTACCGGTACCCATAACAAACTCATCAATTGAGTTATCAAGTACCTCTTTTACTAGAATGTAAATACCATCGTCAGGTGATGAACCATCTCCCAATTTACCGATATACATCCCCGGTCGCATACGGATATGCTCCTTCCAGTCGAGTGATCGTATATTATCTTCGGTATATTTTGTTTCTTGCGTCATAAAAGTCAGTAAATAATGAAGTGCTCGCTAAAATAAGATTTACCCAGAAAAAATAAAAAACTCTATTCATATAGTTATTAACAGAACATCAATATTTTGAAGAAAAAAGATCGATTTTCAGGAATTCTTAGGTTAAAACTCAGTAATACTTGCCAAAAACTATAAAAAACATTTTCACTATCAACGTTTAATATTCTACATTGATGGAGTAAAATTCATGATTAAGACGTTGCTTTTTTTTAAAAAGTGTATCGAAAATCCCTAAAATAAAAACTCCATTAATATTGCTATTAATGGAGTTATATTATTGATTAAATGTTCTAAAATTATCTTCTACTATAATTAGGAGCTTCTTTAGTAATCGCAACGTCATGTGGATGACTCTCGTTAATTCCACTTGCTGTAATTCGTACAAATTTCCCAGTAGCTTTCAATGTTTCTACATCTTTTGCTCCACAATATCCCATTCCAGCTCTTAAACCACCTACAAATTGGTGAATACTTTCAAATAATTCTCCTTTGTAAGGCACACGACCTACGATTCCTTCAGGAACTAATTTTTTGATGTCATCTTCAACATCCTGGAAATAACGATCTTTCGAACCTTTTTTCATTGCCTCTACAGATCCCATTCCACGATATGATTTGAACTTTCTTCCTTCGTAAATAATTGTTTCTCCCGGACTTTCTTTTGTACCTGCTAATAACGAACCTAACATAACACAATCTGCACCAGCAGCGATTGCTTTAGGAATATCTCCCGTATAACGGATTCCACCATCAGCGATTACTGGAACTCCACTTCCTTTAATTGCTGCAGCCACTTCTAAAACTGCAGAAAACTGAGGAAAACCAACACCTGCTACAACTCTAGTCGTACAAATAGAACCTGGACCAATTCCAACTTTTACAGCATCTGCACCTGCTTCTACTAAATATTTGGCAGCTTCTGGAGTTGCGATATTTCCTACTACAACATCTAAATTTGGAAACTTCTGTTTTACGCTTTTTAAAACCGTAACTACACCTTGAGTATGACCGTGCGCTGTGTCAATAATAACAGCATCAACTCCAGCATTCACCAAAGCTTCTGCACGCTCAACAGCATCAAAAGTTACACCTAAAGCAGCAGCAACTCTTAACCTTCCTAAACTATCTTTATTTGCAATTGGTTTCTGTGTAGTTTTGGTAATATCTCTAAAAGTAATTAACCCAACTAATTTATAATCATCGTTTACAACTGGTAATTTTTCAATTTTATTACTTTGAAGGATAATTTCTGCTTGTTGTAAAGAAGTTCCTTCTGCAACAGTAATTAAGTTTTCAGAAGTCATTACTTCAGTTATAGGACGCTCGTTTTCTTTTTCAAAACGTAAATCTCTATTAGTCACAATTCCTACTAATTTCTTCTCATCATCTACAACAGGAATTCCACCAATTTTATGTTCTTTCATTGCTTTTTTAGCATCTAAAACAACAGCATCTAAAGGCAAAGTAATTGGGTCGATAATCATTCCACTTTCTGCTCTCTTTACCTTTCTAACTTCATGAGCTTGCTGCTCAATGGTCATATTTTTATGTAGCACACCTATTCCTCCCTCACGAGCGATAGCAATTGCCATGGCACTTTCGGTTACTGTATCCATTGCTGCTGACACAATAGGAACATTAATAGTGATATTTCTAGTAAATTTTGTTTGAATACTTACTTCTCTTGGAAGTACTTCTGAATAGGCTGGTACTAAAAGAACATCATCGTATGTTAGTCCTTCTCCTACAAATTTAGATGCGTGGGCGTTCATATTGCAATCAATATTAGGTTTCTTAATTAATTGCATGCAAATATACTGCTTTTATCGGAAATATAAGTTTATATAATTGTTAAGAGCCTTTTCTGTACGTAAACGCTTATGGTCAATATTAATACGTTTAAGGAATTATTTTCATAAATGCTTGATTCTTAAAATATATTTGATATAAAATTACGAACCCGAATTTTACATTAATTCTTAAAACCAAACTATTATGGCTACTTTAAAAGAACCAAAAACATTAATTGACTCTGCATATTTAACAAAAGGAACTATCGGAAACGTTGGAATGCCTGGTGCACCAATTGCTCATTTTTCATTAGTAGTAAATGCTGCATCTGGAACGGTAAGCGGAATGGTAGAAATTACTCAAGCGATTGATAGACCTTCAATTGAAGTGAGAGTCACAGGAAATGTTAGATCTACTGGATATGGTGAAGTAACAAAGATTGTTAATTTATCTGGCGAGTATGTAGTATCTGTTCCACCACCAGCAATTGGTAGCTACTTACAAAAATTTACTGCATACATGGATATTAATAATGAATGGAACGGAAGAGGTGGATTTACGTATGGAAATCAAAGAATTAATGATGTTCCTGTAACATCAGAACAATAAAGATAAAACAATAGCTTTAGGGGATTATAGCGATAAAGGTAGTACGATTTAGCAATAATGAGTGCTACCTTTTTTATCTAAAAATAGTATTATCTCTAACAAATGCGTGCTTGTATCTCTCACTAAAAGGAATCTTCTCTAAATTATTTAAAATAATCAAATTATCTTCAAGATAAATCTCTTTGATACTTTTCATATTCACCAAATAATTTCTGTGTACTTGCCTGAAATTATCATTATTAAGCATTTCTTTCAACTTTACTAGAGACAATTTCACTAAATATCTACTTTCTCCACATTGTAAGTTGCAGTATTTTTCTTTTACATCAACATAGTCGATAGAATCAACATCAACTTTAACAACACTCCTTTTGTGTTTAATAAATAAGAACTTTGGACTTAAGACAGCGTTGTCATCATCAAAACTAATACTATTACTTTGATCATAACATGATTCAATAGCTAATTCTAAAGTATATAATAACTCTAATTTATTGAATGGTTTTAAAAGATATACAAGTGGATTCGTCAATTTTGCTTCATCGAAAATCGCACGACTTTGCATACTTGTAAGGAATAAAAAAGGCACATCAACTCCTTCTTTGTTTATTCTTTGAGCGAAAGTAATTCCCTCTGGTTTCCCATCAATCATAATATCAAGAATTACCAAATCAAAAAATCTATTCTTGATTTCTTTTTCAGCCTCACTGATATTACGAACTCTAATTACCTCATATTCATTTTCTTCAAGAAATGAAACGATTTCTTTTGCTTCTTCATCTAAATCTTCTAATAAAAGTAATCGAAGGTTTTTCATGTGTAGTTGGTTTGATACAGTAAATATATAAAAAAAGTAGTGACACCTACTCTACACTCCTAGGTAATTGTATAGTTACTTTCGTTCCTTTACCTTCTTCACTATCAAAGGTTAAAATTCCATCGTTCTTTTTAACTAAAGTCTGACATAAAATTAATCCTAATCCTAAACCTTCAGAACGATTAATTTTATCAATACTTACATCTTTTAAGCTATTAATTCTTGCCAATCTTTCTTTAGAAATTCCGATTCCTGTATCTTGAATAGAAACAAAAGCATAATCTTCATTATCAACTCCCATTTCAATGGAAATTTCTCCCTTTCCGTTCATATATTTTACAGAGTTATCAAGAAGGTTTCGAAGAACGATTTTTAATGATTCTCTATCGGCTTTAATTAAAGAGTTTTTAATATAGTTGGTTTTAATTTCAACGTCGTTTGCTTCAATTAAATTTTCATAATCATACAAAACGTGTTCAAGTATTGGTTTAAAAGGATATTCCTTTTGTTCAAAAACCATTTGATTGTTTTGTTCGAGAGACCAATGCAATACATTATTCAGTAAATGACTCGTACTTTCTGTAACAGTAATTGCAGAATTATTAGCTTCTTTAATTCCTTCTAAATTATTATCAGCAATATGTTTTTTAAGTTGTAAGTGTTGATGTTTTATTGTGTTCATTGGTGAACGCAAATCATGAGACACTACAGAAAATAAATAGTTCTTTGTTTTATTAGCAATTGCTAAATCTTCTTTCTGCTGCGTAATTAAAGAGTTTTGTTTTTGAAGTTTTTTATAGAAAAAACCTAACAGAGCAAGAAATATTAATAATCCTGAAGCTCCAAAAATTAATGCACGTTGCACTACTTTTTGAGTCTTAAGTTTCTCATCTTGAATTGCTATTTCACTATCTTTCTGTGCAATTGCAATTTTCTTATCCTTTTCTGTCAATTCCCAAATTCTATCACGATTTTCAATAGAATCTTTCCATTTTATAAATTCACGATAATATTCTACGCTTTCTTTGTAACGTTTGCGGTTACGCTCAACAACAGCCATGTTTTGAGTCGTATATTTCTTTAGTTCAACATCTGAAAACATTTGAGCCAAATCATAAGCTTCTTTAAATAAAGGAATTGCATCACTATCTAAATATTGATTATAATAAACATTTGCCTGTTCTATTTTTAATCTTATAATTTCGAGCGTATCAGTATTTCGAATTAACTTTAACTCCTTCTCAAAATGTTGTTTAGCTTTATCGTACTGTTTAGTATGAATGTAAGAGATAGCTAGGTTATGTAACATAACTTTTTTATTACTCTTGTCGTTATTTTTCTCATTACTTAGCCAGTCACTAATATATATTATGGCATTATCATATTCTTTTAGATTCAAATATATATTACCTAACATATACATTTTTAAAGAAGTATAACTAGAATCATTAGAAATACTCTGAATATTTAACAACGATTTCTTATAAAATCCATTGTAAAAAGCACTAAAACCTTGAATGTAGTTTAGAAAATCTAACTCTTTTCTATTAGATTCATTTAAAATAGCTTTAGAACTATAAAAATAACAAGAATCAAACTGATTGTTTTTATAAAACGTAAGAGCCTTACAAAGGCTCTCCGTTTTTGATTCATTACAAATAGATTTCCCTATTTCGTAAATTATATCTTTATTTTTTTGAGAATATAAGACACTTGAACCTATTAAAAGAAAAACAAAGACAGTTCTTAACATACTAGGCTGTAGGCTTAACTGGTTTTGCAGGAACAGTTACTGTACCTCTATCTGTTTCAGGATCTTCATCTTCATCTCTAACCCAAATAACATCTGCTGAAGGTTGCCCTTGTTGAACTTCGTAAGTAAATTGAATGTAATATAAGTCAAATTGAGAAGCTTGTTCCGTGCAATTAAACTCAACACGAAATTCTCTACCTTGATTCGTTTCAAAATTTCCATCCTTATTTAACATTTCAACAGAATTAATACCATAATAGTTCAAATAAATCTCGTTTCCTTGAAGTTGTAAACCTGAGGTGTTAGTTACTGGATTTAATGAATTATCTGGTAAATATGCCAAAACTGTTACAGTATAGGGAGTACTATTTGCACCTTCACTATCTGAAATATTTACCAAGGGTCCGTTTGGCTTATTTGAAGCAGGAATATTCGTATCAAATTTAAAGAATTGTTTCAATGTTAATGTTACTCCATTAACAGTTACAGGATTACCCATAATTTTATAATTAAGTTTAGTTAGACGAACTAAATTTACAATAAAAATTATCAAATAAGCAAACGATTTTATCCTTGGAGATTTCTCTCCAAGGATATAAATCTAACCAAAGCATTCAGTTTTAAATAGTTTAACTATAATAGTTCCACTACTGAATTTTGTCATGCTCACTTTGCCATGAATATTCTGTAAAATTTTTTCCGATAGAAACTCCGAAAAAAAGTGCCATACCAATAACGCCTTTTAAAAAGAATAGAAAAACAATAAAGAAATGTGCTACTGTACCTTCTGCTCCAAAAAATAATTGATGACATAAAGTAGTTAGTAAAATCGTAGTAAATAATAATGTGAACGCAAAGTTATCAAAAGTACGAACTGGCCAATACTTTAACTTTCGAGCAACATTTATATCATTTCCCCACTTATCTATTAGATAGTATAAATTATTTCCAATTGGGGCAAACAACAAAGGATCATCTGCTTTTTTTAACTTGAACAAAATCGAAGGAGCAATTATCTTATAACCTTGAATTTCTAAATCGTGTTTTCGCTCAAGCTCGTTAATTTTACTAATCGTTTCGCTTGGATAATCTCCTTTAAAAAAAGATGTGTCCAAAAATTTTAATCGATATTGCATACAAATCTTCCTTATTTGAGAAATATGGAAGATTCTATTGCTATCGAGTTTTTCTAAATCAAACTTATTTATTCTGCTATTAGAATTTGAAGCCTTAAGCGTATTTTCTATTCGGTTGTGTTGATTATCAACTTCTTTTAAAAGTTCGTTCACCCAATTTAAAACACTCTTACCTCTTAATTCTTTAGCTCTGTTTTTTATTAATTCTTCCTGAAGATTTGCTAAACCTAACATACTGATAATCTTTTATATAAAAATACAACAAATTAACAGCAACGAAAAAACCCTAGCTAAACAGCTTCTTATTTAGAATTGTTCTAAAACTTAAACTGTAAAGTTGTATACCAGTTTCTTGGAGCCGAAGGAATTATACCTGGACCTGGATAACCTGTGGCTCTTCTTGTAAAATAAGTTTCATCTAATAAATTATTTACACCTACTTCAAGCTTCAAAAACTTATAAGAATAAGACGCTGAAAAATCTAAAATACCATATGAAGGAATCGGACCTCTAACTGCGTTCGAATTATCAGGTTGACTAGAATTATTGGCATCATTAAATTGCTCTGATAAATAAGAATACTGAAGACTTGTAGTAAAATCCTTGTACCCAAATTTTAAACCAGTCTTTAAGTTCACATCTGGTACGAATTCTACTTTGTTTCCTTTAATATTATTTTCTTTGGAATCTGTGTATTCAGAATTAATAAATGAAGTATTAACGAAAGTATTTAAACTGTAATCATTTGACAAATCAAAAACTCGTTTTAAGTTAACATCAATTAAAGATTCAAGACCAATAATACGAGCTTTTCCTACGTTAGTTCTCAGTTGACCAACAGTATTTAGAGGAGGAATTGTGGTTGTAAAATCTCCAATTCGATTATTATAAAATAAAGCAAATCCGCTTACGTCATAAGAAATGAACTTATTCAAATTTCCTCTAACTCCTGCATCAATAGTAAAACCAGTTTCATCATCTAAATTTGGATCTACAGCATTTGATGGATTAACAATATTTACATCTGAAAATGTAATAGAACGATAATTTTGAGAAATGTTTCCATAAACTTCTAAAACATCACTCGGTTTATAACTCAATCCTAATCCTAACAATACAAAAGAACGTTCTTTAGTAAGATTATCTGATTCTTCTACAGTACCAATTGGGTTACCAGCTGCGTCCGTATTTACTCGTTTTCTAAAACCGTTACTTCCAGTATTTATATATTCAAATCTAAAACCAGGAGTTACAGAAAACTTATCATTGACGTAAAATATGTTCTCTCCAAAAATGGCAATATTTTCATTCGGATTATCGAAATCAGATTGGAATGTATAATTAGGAAACTGATCAATTGCAGAAGAAAAGTTGGCATCACTTCCATCTGTTCCTGGGCCTTGAAAAGATGTATTGTTTGCATTGTAATACTTACCTCCTATTAAGTAGGTTGCTTCTTTTCCGAATAACTTGTATTTATCCAAAAAACGGGCTTCGAATCCAAAATTGCTAAAATCACTAGTTAATAATTCTCTAGCTCCTAAATTATCCGCTAAATCAACTCTTCTATCTCTAAATCCAACCGCATCTCTTGATGCATTTAAACCGAAGAAACTAAAGGTAAATTTTGTGTTATCTGTAAAATCATGAGTGAACTTTAAATTATACAATAACCAATCTACATTAAACCAATTTCGTGATCTATTACTTTGAAATGGATCGTCAGCAAACATTGTATCGGTTAATCCACCAGCTTGTTGAGCTAAATAAGTCAAATATGTTCCTTCTACTTCTAATTTGGTCTTTGTATTGAAATCATAACCAACATAAGCATATGCATTTTTTGAATTAAATCCAGAATTTGGTCTAAATCCATCACCTTGTTTGTAATTATAATATCCGTAATAACTCAATTTACCAGATGTTCCACCAATACTTGTGAAATTTGTAAAAAGATTAAAACTTCCTAATGTAGTTCTTGAAACAACTTCAAACACTTTGTTCGGGTTTGGTTTTTTCATTACAAAGTTGATTAAACCTCCAAACTGAGTTCCATATTGTAAAGAAGCAGCACCACGAATTACTTGAATTTCTTGAACTCCTTCCGCGGCGGGTGTATAATAACTCTCAGGATATCCTAATACATCGGCACTAATATCATATCCGTTTTGACGTGTATTAAAATTGGAAGTTCTGTTTGGATCTAAACCACGACCTCCAACATTTAATTGTAAGCCTGCGTCATCATTTTCAAAAATATTTAAACCTGCAACTTGATTATATAACTGACGAGCGTTATTTGTTGCTAAGTTTGCAGTGGACTCTGTTACTAAAATTACTTCTGTTTTCTTTCCCGCATAAATAGCAGTTCCTTCAACATCCTTCAACCTTTTTAGCTCAAATGCTTTACGCTTTTTTGCTTTAATTTCAACTTCTGATAATTCTTCTGAAAAGGAATTTAATGTGATATTATAAACGGTATTTATATTTGAATCAAACTTTGTTTCTAAAAGTTCGTATTCATCCAAATAAAAAACTACCGTAAATGAACTTTTTGTACTTGTAAATTCGAAATATCCTTTCGAATCAGTTATAGACAATACATTTCCAGAAACATCAAACAACTGTACTTTTTGAAGCTTTTTCTTAGTTTCTGAAGATACAACACCAGTAAACTTCGTTTGTGCCGTTAAAACAGTTACACATAGAAACAATACAAATACAATACTATAATCCTTTAATTTCAATCTCATCGTTAAAAGGTAAAATCCAATCTTTATGTTTAAAACTTTCTTTTTGTTTATATAAATCAACCTTTGGATCAATGTATAGCTTACTTGGTCTTCCGTTTAAAGCTACGTATGACTCCACATATACTTCCACATTTTGATGTCCATCCTTTGTGAAATGATCACCTAGAAAATGTGCGTACTCTATTATAAAATCAGGTTGAAAACTCATTTGCTTCTCTTGAAAAGAAGTCAAAAAATCTTTATTATCTACATAGAAAAACTGTTTTGTTTTTCCATCAACTATTTTAAAATTTGAATAACCAGCTTTTTCCATCAACATTACTCTCCACGAAAAACGATAACCTTCTTCAGTCCAAAATAATTCGCCTGGATACAATAAATATCTCCAAGGAAATAAAAGTTGAATAAGAACGAATATGCCGATAAATATTGGAACCAAACTGTCTTTATAACTAAAAACACTTATCGTTTTTACTTTATAACCAAACACTTTAATCTTTGACTTCAAAAATGATATCACATTTTCATGAAAACTCGGTTCGAAGAAAATCATGGTAGCTACAATCATTATATACGGAAACATTCCAATTGGAAATAATATCCTTGTGAAGACGTGAAAAACTACTACTAAAAAGAATCCTAAGGTTCTAGTTCTTTTGTATAAAAGTAAGAATGGAATGCACAAATCATAAATGGCTCCGCTCCAACTCATCGCAAAATGAAACCATTCTTGTTGCATTAAATTATTTCCTATTAAAGGTAAATCGTATTTAGATGGTAACCATATTTTTAATGGTTGAGCTCTGAACAACCAATCAGAATTTAATTTAGCTAAACCTGCGTAGAAATAGACAATTCCTAGTAAAACCTTTATACTATCAACTGTCCATCTCGGGATATTTAAGTATTCAAAACCTCTCTTTTTACTATCCACAGAAAAAGTAGCATTTGCGGGTAAAAAAATCATTAAAAAACTGACAAGACTTACGAAATAGTAATGATTTAAATAAGTCGTTTTGTCCATTAATTCAATGTAAGTAAAACTTAAAAAGAAGGAGATAATAGCAATTCTATATTTATATCCAATAGCTACAAATAATGCCGATAATCCACAGAAAATAAAAAGTAAATAAGTATAGTTACCTAAAGGCTTTACCCAGTCGAAACCATAGAATGAAAAAAAGAATTTTGGAGCAATGTAAAGTTTTTCTATCCATCCATTATACCAAAATCTGACAATACTTAAGCACATTAAAACTCCGAAGGCAATTCTAAAAAACGCCAAAGGAGCTGCACTCATTGTTTTATTTATGTAGCTCTTAAAATACAATTATCCTAATACACAAAAAAACTGTCTGAATAAACAGACAGTTTTAATATTTTTTTCCTCTTAATTTCTAATCTCCATCAGCATCAACGAAATCTACACTTACATTAAAGGCTTGTAGCATATCTACTTTTAATAATACTACAGCTTTTTGTAATTCATCATAAGCCATTAAAGCTTGTTGATTATTCGTGTTGATTTGGTCATATAAACTAGCACTCAATGAATTTATTTGAGTTCTTGCTGATTCAAATTGATTTGTAATAGAAGTTGCTAAAGTAGCTTTATCTAAACTATTTAAGTAAGTTCTAAAACTTGCACCTGTTGTTGAACTTCCATAAGCTTTCCCGGTAAAAACATTATTCACGGCAGTTAAGGCTTCTAAAGCTAAATCTTTGGAATATTCTTTAGCATAAAAAGCTTCCACTTTTTCAGGTAGTGGTGTTGCTGAAAAATTACCTACTGGAATTCCGAATTTGTTTGCTCTTAATCTCTTTTCGTAGTGAAAAATGAAATCGTTCACAAACTTATTTAATGCACTTGTTGCTGTATTTCCTGAATTAGAAACGAAATCATCTCTGTAACTTCCATTCCAATCGTTAGAAATTTGTGTAGCTACATCTAGCATTTTAGCTATAATATCATTTACATACTTTTTATAGTTTGCTGCATTAGCATCAGAATCGTATTTGGCGATGATATCAGTTTCAGAAGACGCAACCCCAAAAAATAAATAATCTAATGCTGGGAAACCCTGTGCATCATGATTATTTGTACTATTCAAGTCGTAAGATCCATTTGAAATATTAGAATCTACATCAACAACAGTTACGGGATATATATTGAAATGGTTTACAAATTGTAATTCTTCAGCTTTTCCAATATCGAAAATTGCAGCGTACTGCCATACTTTATATGCATTTAACCAAGATGCTTTAACTTCTCCGAAAGTAGAAGTATTTGGGGTTGTACTGAAATTATTAAACTTAGTTTGTAAATCCTCTAACTTCACTTTTAAATCAGCAAAAGCCGGCTTTGCCATATTATCAGCAACATTAGCCAATAAAGTTGATCTATCAAATGTATCATTACTTCCACCAGGTTCACTTTCTGAATTAGAACATGAAAAAGCAACAATTAAAACGGTAAATAATGTAATATATCTTTTGATCATAATTATTATTTCTATTTATTCTAAATAAACAGTGCAAATATAAAAAGTAGCTATGAAACATAGCTACTTTTTAATCAATTATTTTTATTTAGAATAGATTTAATTAGCAGCTTCAGCTACAGTAAATCCATAAGCATTTGCGATTTTAGTTGAGATATCATCTAATGTTGTATTCGTAACATCCCAAAAACCATTATCAGCCATTAAAGTAGTTAAGAATCCTTCAATATCCGCTGCTGGTAAATGCGTAGTATTGGTTGTTGTATTTCTAGTAAAACGTAAAGATTGAATAAATCCAAAACCTTCCGATAAATCGTGGAAAGCTGATGCTTTATCATTCGCTAAAGTAGCCTTTGCTTGTTGCAAATAGTAAACTGCTCTAATTGCTATAATCTTTGAAACTGCATTTCTAATAATAGCAGCCTGTTCATTTCTAACATCATAATTTTTAGCTACGATCGCCGCTCTTCCTAATTTAAATGCATCATATATTTCTTTAGAAATCCCAGCAAAATCCACATCATTTTCAACTCTAGCAACATATTTACTTAAGAAGCTATCTGCACCATATTGAGGGGTTTCTGCATCATCAGTTCCATATAAATATCCAAATGCCTCATCCCATTTGTGCTCCATAGTAGTGTAATTCTTATCAGTAGCTAAAATATCTGAATCGTTATCAGCAATATTAGAAGCTTCATCTAAAACAGAAGTTCCTAAATAATTGTTTAACATTTGATCTACCATTAAAGCACCAATTAATCCCTTGTTAATAGCTTGATTATATTCTAATCCTTTTGCGCTTACATAACGAGTTGATCCTCCTCCTGCTTCTTGAATTTGACCTGCAACACCTTCAGATGCTAAAGTACTCCAGTTTGGAAAAACTTCAGAAACCTGAGCTGCAATCCAAGTATCAAATTTTCCTTTTAAAGTAGTTGCTTCTGCTGTGTTTGTAGAAAAATAATCTCTTGAAGCTGCAGTTTTACTTCTAATACTTTTATCAGAACTATTTAATTCAGCCTCTGAAAAATCACTATTTCCAGCAACGTGAGCAAACATTCCATCTAATTGAGCCTCAGTTTTAGTTGGATCCATTAAAGCATCAATGAACTCCTCTCCCATCTTAATTCGAGTAGTTTGTCCTGAATAACTGACAGAAGTACTTCCGTTTCTCTCGAACTTATAAGTTTGTGGAGCAGTTACAGATGTATCCGTGTTATCATCATCTGAACATGAAACGATTGATAATGTTGTTAGTGCTAATGAAGCTATAATTACTTTTTTCATTTTTTTATTTAGATTAATTTCAAATAACTCTGCAAATGTACTAAAGTACATTCAACAAACAAATATTATTTAGATTAATTTAAAATAAATTATTTTGATTTTAGATAAGTAATCACAGCTTTTCGAATATCTGAAGCTTGCTCTTCTTTTGTAGGAGTATAAATATCAATAACTTGACTATTAGATCGCTTCAAAAAAGGAATATCAAAACCTTTCAATAAGTAATCTGAAAAGGCAACGGTATATGTTTTATTATCAACTATTATCGAATTCTTTAACTTCCAAATATCGTTTTCCAACTGAACATTGTAACGTTGTAAATAAGCTCCTGTTCCACTCGCTTTTCTGCCAAAGTCAAGAACCTCTTTAAGTAACTTTCCCTTGAGTTTTACCTTCAGAATTGCTCCACCATATGGTAAAACTCTGAATATATCAACTGCTGATATATCTCCGAATAATTCATCATCTATTCGAATAGAACCACCATTAACAAGTGCACAATCTACTTCATTATCAAATGCATTACTCATTGATGCGGCAACAATTTCACCCATATTAGTCTGTTTCGATCTAATTGGCGTATCTCTAGCATCTAATGGTTCTTTTGCGTGAAAAACTATTTCGTTTGGATTAGGGACAATTTCCTTAATTTCATTAGCTAGAATACTCTCCCACTTATCTACAACTTTTCCAACCTTTAAATCAGACTTAATTTTTTCATCTACTGTTTTTAATTCAGAATTAAATCTCAGTTTTTTACTTTTTGGATCATACTCAAAACGATGAATATAAATCGTTTTTGCATTGGCATCTGCTTTTGTAATTAAAGAAGAACCAACCTTTTCGTATTTATTGGTATGCTCATGACCACCCATTATTAGAGGGATGTTAGGTAGCATTTCTGCTATCTTTCTGTCATGTTCTATTTTAACGTGAGTTAAACCTAAAACAACATCAACCTCTTTACTTACTTCATCATATGCTTTTTTAGCTTCGTTAAACATATCTGTATATCTAACATAACTTCTAGGATTTGAAGGAATGCAAACACTTATAAAACCTAAACGAACTTTTTTATTACCGTTTGAGAATTCTTTTATATAAGTCTGTTTGACGTTTTCTTTATTACTAGTAATTTCTTTGTAAAAATATTCTTCTTTTCCATCTACATTATGATAAACGTTTGACGAAATCCAATCGAAATTACTCTCGTTTATTCTTTTTTGTAAATTGTCATAGCTTAAATCAAACTCATGATTTCCGAATGCCACTAAATCAAAATCCATAGCATTCATAACTTCAACCATTTGTTTTCCTCTTACCCTTTCTCCGTTAACTTTAATTGTACCTAAAAGAGATGGATTTAAAAAATCTCCAGCTAACATTAGTAAAGTATTAGGATTATTCTTCTTTTCCTGTTTATAAATTGTTGCGACACGGGCCATTCCACCATACTTACCTCCTTGTATAGGAGAAATCTCATACACATCATTCAATTGAACGATACTGAAATAAAGTTTATTAGAATCTTTTAAAAACCCGTATTTAGGAATCTGTTGAGTATTATTATTCTCAGATTTTTTACATGAAAATAAAATAATAAAGGAAAAGGATAAAAGCAGAAGCTTTTTGAAGTTAGTCATAGCTTAAGGCTACTATTGATATTTGCGAATATTTTTTTTAATTACTTTTCTGTAATAAACAAGCTCTTCAAACTGATAAAAGAAATTCACTTTCTTCTCCGCGATTGTTTGTGGATTATCATATTTCTCTCCTAAAACAAAAGCTGTCCAACTTTCTGCTATATCTTCTTCAGGACTTTCTGCTGCGTAATCTGTTAAGAAATCAGTATAATTATCTTTATACAAACCGTAAAGCTTTTCTAAACAACTTTTCTGCTCAGTCATACAAAAATTCTTTTGAATCTTATCCCATTCAGTTAGGAGTCCACCTCCCCAAAATTCCTCCACGAATTTGTTAATGTAACTGTCTTTAGTTGCTACACCTTCAATAGTCACGTAAGGATCACCCTTTTCTTGCTTTCTCCTTTTGGCAGGTTTGATTTGAGTATGATTCAAAGTTAATAAATGACCAAACTCATGAACTAATGTGTAAATCGATTGTGAAATTCTAGTATTATCTTGGCTTGTAAAATCTACATCAATTGGATCTAAAACAAGTTGCCATTCATTATTCTTTTCATTCAAAGCTCCTAATGCACCAGTTTTTTCATCTTCTCCATCAGTCATTAAAACTAATTTCTTGATGTAACGTTGCGTAATTCTTTTAGGAAACATATTGTAGAAAATGTTCCAATTGTATCGTGCTATATTGGTTTCTTCATCATTAGTTTCAATGAAAATACCATTTTTAATTTCCCATGAACCTAAGGTAACATCATTATCCTCGTGCAATCCCGAGAAAAATGTAGCTCCAAAGAAGAAAAGTGTTAAAAATTTAATTTTCATTATCCAATAAAATTAAAAACATCTAAAGCTTTATTATAAGCACTTTCAAAACTCATTGGTTTTGTATTTGTATTGACTTTATTTGTGGTAAAATATGACAACATTTTTTCCATAGGCATATTGCCGGTCAATTCATCTTTGGCCATGGGACAACCTCCATAACCTTTAATTGCTCCGTCGAACCTTCTGCAACCTGCTTTATAAGCACTGTCAATCTTTTCAAACCACTTATCTGGAGTAGTATGTAGATGTGCTCCGAACTCAATTTGCGGGTACTGGGGGATCAAACTTGAGAACAAATAATCTATAACGTCGGGAGTTGAACTACCAACGGTGTCAGACAAAGATACAATTTTAACTCCGTAATTTGCAAGTTTTTCTGTCCATTCTGCAACAATTTCAACATTCCAAGGATCTCCATAAGGGTTTCCG
This sequence comes from Tenacibaculum sp., assembly GCA_022448525.1. Lineage (GTDB taxonomy): Bacteria > Bacteroidota > Bacteroidia > Flavobacteriales > Flavobacteriaceae > Polaribacter. Next base: position 262,291 of record JAKVCX010000004.1, on the reverse strand, counting down.
AAGCCCATTGATAAATAAGCAACTACTTGTTTGTTATTCCTCGTTGCTATGTTTAAAATATCTTTTAATATATCAATAGATTCTGAAATTGTTTTATGCGTATTTCTCATTTGAAAATTCTCCGAAATTGAAAATGGATATCCCAAATAATCAATTTCTTCAAAAGCACAAGCATCATTTGCTCCTCTCACATTAGCTACAATAGCTAATAACTTACTTCTGGTTGAAGAAAGATCAAGTAGATTTAAAACTTTATCTGTATCTCTCATTTGAGGAATCGCTTTTGGAGATACAAAACTCCCAAAATCAATTGTATCAAAACCTACTTTTAAGAGTGAATTGATATATTTTGCTTTTAGTTCTGTAGGAATAAAATGACTTTTTATTCCTTGCATTGCATCTCTAGGGCATTCTATTAACTTAACTTCTTCAATCATTATGCCAAATATAGAAGATATTTTAATAAATTTAAATTATTGATTCATCTGTTTACTAACAATTTTATCAAACATTTTTAATTAATTTTTCAAAAAACTGTAACAAGTTAAAATGTGATGTGTCTTTACCATAGAAAAGATATTTTTTGAACACTGAAAAACTAAATATTAACCAACTAATCGAACGCTGTAAAAAAGGAGACCACTCAGCTCAAATGCAATTGTATAGGCAATATTACAAAGCTATGTATAACACTGCCTATAGAATTTTAAGAGATGAATTTGAAGCAGAAGATTTGATGCAAGAAGCTTTTTTAACAGCTTTTAACAAGCTCAGTACATTTAAAGGTGAAGTTGCCTTTGGAGCTTGGTTGAAAAGAATAGTTATAAATAAAAGTTTAACCCAGTTGAAAAAGAATAATAGATATTCAGAAGTTAAAATGGAAATTGTTTCTGATGACGAAATAGATTCTGGAATTGATTTAAACTACGAAGTTTTAGGTGTACAAAATATTTTGAATACAATTAATAGTTTAAAAGATAACTATAGGATTATTTTAAACCTCAATTTAATTGAAGGTTTTGATAACGAAGAAATAGCTGCTATTCTAAATTATTCAAATGAAAATGTTAGAACAACTATTTCCAGAGCTAAAAAGAAATTACAACAGATTTTACTCAAAGAGAACCCTAAAGTAAGTATGTATGGAAGATAAAATGAAGGAGTTTTTGTCGAATAATGATTTGGACATTTTTGAGCCACACTCTGGCCATGAAGATCGTTTTTTAAGAAAATTAGAGCAACCAAAAAGAAAGGGAATCTCTTTTCAGTGGTTATCAGTAGCTGCATCTGTGGTTTTATTAATAGGTTTTTATTTTGGAACGCAATTTTCAACTAAATCTGAGTTCAGCATTGAAGATATTAGTCCTGAAATGGGAGAAACACAAATGTTCTTTGTAAATGCAATTAATCAAGAATTAAGAGAGATTGAAAAATATAGAACACTAGATACAGAAACAATTATTGAAGATGCTCTTGATGACATTGAAGAGTTAGAAGAACATTATCAAAATTACGTTAAAGACTTACAGTTTAAAGGAAATGAGGAACAAGTTATACAAGCAATGGTAACTAATTACCAACAACGCTTAAAAATTCTTCAAAGCCTGCAGTCTTTGCTTGAAAGATTAAAAAATCCAACCAATCAAAATATAGAGTTTAATGAAACAATTTAACAAAATAGTCATTGCATTATTGTTGTCTCCACTTTTTTTATTCGGAGCTCCTATAAAGAAGCATGAGAAATCTAAAACTATAAGCAAAAAATTTAATGTAAACAGCAACGCAACAGTGTACATTAAAAACAAGTATGGTAATGTTAATGTAACAACTTGGGATAAAAACACTGTTGAAATTGATGTGAAAATTACAGTTAAAGGGAAAAATGAAGATAAGGTCAATGAAAAGTTAAATGCTATTAACATTGAATTCGAAGCAACTGAAAGTCTTGTAGAAGCTAAAACTATTATAGAAAGTATAAAATCTAGCTGGAGTTGGTGGGGAAGTAATAATAATAACTTGAACTATAAAATCAATTATTATATAAAAATGCCAGTTACCAATAATGCAGATTTAAATAATAAATATGGGAATATTGATTTAGATATTTTAGAAGGAAAAGCAAATATTAATTGTGATTATGGTTCTATACAAATAGACAAATTATCAAACCCAAACAACACAATAGAACTTGATTACTGTGGTAACTCTAACATAAACTACATGAAGTCAGGAAGTGTTAATGCGGATTATTCAAAATTAACAATAGATAAGACTGATAAAGTACGTGTAAATGCAGATTACAGCGGAGTTAAAATTGGAAATGCCGATACGGTTGATTTTAATTGCGACTACGGAAGCATTTCTATAACAGATGCATATACAGTTGATGGAAATTCAGATTATGCTGGGATGCGTATTGGAAAACTTAGAGAAAGTTTAAGAATTGATACAGATTACGGAGGTTTAAGAGTTAAAGAACTAGTAAAAGGATTCAGTAATGTAGTTATTGATGGTAGTTATGCTGGAATTAAGCTAGGAACTGCATCTGACAATAATTTTAAATTTACGGTAGATTTAGGTTTTGCTAGTTTTAATTATCCTGAAGAATCTACAGAAACATTTAAATCAATAAAAAAATCTACAAAAAAATATTACGAAGGTGTTTTTGGTAAAGGAGATGGTAAATCTATTGTAAAAATCAGATCAAGTTATGGTGGTGTTTCTTTAAAACTGATTGATTAATATTTATTTCGATGCATAACCATGGCTTTGTAAATGTAAAAACGTGCCACATAATACATCAGGTGATAAATTACAACATAAATAAAATGGTCATCTATGTAATTTGAAATAGCCATTAATATATCAGCAAAAGGCATTAAAGTGGTACCGAAAAAATAGTATTTGGCTCTTTTATTATTCTTCTTTAGAAAGTTTAAGTAGGTAAACAACATCAGAAAAACCGAAACTACTCCTAAAAGAAATGCTGAAATCTGAATATCAATTAAATATTCATAAATCAGGAAGTAAATCATAAAAAAAGTAAGAAGAAAAGGAATTGAATAAAGGAATAAAATACCTGGTGAATATGGAAAAAAGGTTCTTCGAATAATAATAATGTACAAGAATCTATTAAGTATCAGAAAAGCAAGCGCAGGAAAATAAAACTCATCAAAAATAAACAAGGAGTCCGATATAATTGAAAATAATAAAATTATTATGTACCAGTGATTAACCTTAAGCGTGGTTTCAAGATATAGAAACGCCAAAGAAAATAACGCAACAAGTTTAATCGCAAATTCCAAATTAACATTCTCTACAGCTAATGCGTATCCAACAAGGATAGAAGTTGTTATATAAAGAAACTTTAAAAACGTAGTGATTTTAGTATTTATAATTTGGGACTTCAATAGAAATAGTAATTAAACTTAAATTTAAGATAAAAAATGAAAAAACTATTATTAGCACTATTAATTTTAAATAGCACAACGATTTTCGCTCAAAGTTGGTGGAATTCAAAAAAGGTAAAAGGAAACGGAAATGTAATTACTGAAAAACGAAATGTAGGTTCATTTGACGAGGTAAGTTTAAGTGGTTCTTTTGACGTTATTCTAGTTAGTGGTAAAGAAGGAAAAATTACACTCGAAGGAGAAGAAAACATCTTACCATACATTATAACTGAAGTTAAAAATGGAACTCTTAAAATAAAGGTAAAAAGAAACACGAATATCAAAACACGCAGAAAATTAACTGTTACAGTTCCTTTTGAAGATATTGATGGTGTTGCTCTTGGAGGTTCAGGTAGTATTATTGCTAAAAATACAGTAAAAGGTAATAATGTTAGCTTTTCAGTCGGTGGTTCTGGAAGTATAAAAGCACCTGTTAACGCAAAAAAAATTAAAGCTTCAATCGGAGGTTCTGGAAATATCGATTTAAAAGGAAATGGAAAAGAGCTTAAATGTTCAATTGCAGGTTCAGGAAATGTGAGAGCTTACAATTTAGATGTAAACACTTTATCGGTTAGTGTTGCGGGTTCAGGTGATGTAGAAGCAACTGTTTCTGAAAGAATTAAAGCAAGTATTGCAGGTTCTGGTAGTGTTTACTATAAAGGAGATGCTAAATATATTGATACAAACTCTGTAGGATCTGGAGATGTTGTAAAAAGAGATTAAGACACAATCGTCCTAAAGGTTAAATTTATCCGTGGATGGTTTATCTTTTTTGTAGGAGGCAATCGATGTAACCAATTCGTTTGAGTTTCTCCTTTCATAACTAATAACGAACCATGTTGAAGTACTAAAGAAACTACTTCCTTGGTTCGTTTATTTTTAAATGCAAATTTCCGTTCAGCACCAAAAGTAACTGAAGCAATCGCTCCGTTCTTTTTTAAATCCTTTTCTCCATCACTATGCCAAGCCATCCCTTCTGCCCCATCATGGTACAAATTCAGCAAGCATGAATTATAAGTTTCATTTGTTTCTTTCTCTACAAGTTTTTTGATTTTCAATAACTCCTCTGTAAACTTCAATGCTACTTTGGTAATATTTGAGTAAGAATATTCAAAAGATTCCTCGGCGTACCAGGCTACTTTTCTTTTAGTGGTAATTAATTTACCAAATATAATTGCCTGATCATTTTTCCATTCAATTTCATTCAATAAATGACTGTACAATTTATCTGCTTCACTTTTCGAAAACACACAACCGTAATAATTTACTTCACCACCTTCAGGAAGTAAATTTGAATCTTTATTAAACTGATTGAATAAATCCACTTAATTCCTAAATTTATTTCTTCTAATAATTCTTTTTAATTTTTGTTTTATATCCGTTCCGGTGTCAAAAACCATTTGCTCATTTGAAGGAAAAGGAACTGCTTCTAACCTTATTAAATCCAAGTATGAATCGTTTAATGCTCTTTTATCACCATCATACTCTGCATAACTATGCTCAAAAACAAATTCGCTTGCTAAAGGAAATTGATCTATTAATTGATTATTTCTATTATCAATATACTTTACCACTGCCTCAACATTACTTCTTTTGAATTGTGTAAAGCGATAGAAATTACAACGTACCAAAACTACGTTATCAACTTTCTTCTTTTTGCCTAAGCTATCCAAAACAAAGTTTCCGTTTCTATCTTTTAAATATTTAAAACCATCAATAATTTCTTTTTCTCTGATGACTTCTTTTTCCCTTATTTGTTCAGGTGATACTAGAATTCTTCTAAAATTTAATTCTAAATCAAAATCATACTTTACTCTTCTCATTTTACGAGAATGATAAACAGTCCAGAAATCATTTAATTCATAAGTATCAATTGCTAACAAATCTTCTTCTAAACGACGTGGAATTAATTGATCTGTTTCATTAAAAACAGCTACATGAACAAAATCGGTACCTTTATCATGACACTCTTGCATTAGTTCATTAATGTTTTTAAAGTTGGGGTAAATACTAGAAACGTCTTTAAATTGATCGTATGCTAACCTGTAAGTCATTTTATTGCCTCTAGCCTGATCAAAAGTACCTTTTGCTTGATTATATAAATGTGTTGCATAATCCTCTTTTACAGAGATAATAGCATCGTTGTAATTTTCAAATTTAAACTCAGCATTTCTACCTGTTGACAATATTTTTAACGGCAATAATGGTTTTATACGCTCTTGCCTATTTTTTAATCCTCTATACAAATCATAAAGAGTCCTTAAGTTTTGCGGTTGATTCTCCTTCTCTAAAAAATCAATTCGAGCAATATCTCTTTCAGTTGCTTTTTTAAAAGCATCTTGAAGCATTGTTATATAAGGCTGATTTTTCTCCTTTGTTTTATTCTTTTCAAGATTTTTAATTGCGATTCCAATTGCCTTTTCGTAATTACCGGAATTAATGGCTTTTTGAGTTGACTTAACACTACTGCAAGAAGTTAAGAAAAGAACGAAAACAGATAAAAAAGTAGGTATTGTTTTATGCATAAATTTAGTTTTTGGGCTATAATGACAAATACAATACCAAAATTAAGAATTGTAATTAGTTTATTCTAATAATCTTCTCATTGCATCTTGAATAATTGCAATATTCTTTACTTCATTAGCCTTATTCGCTGATTTCTGAGTTTTTACCATTTGACGCATCAAATCAATTCCAACATTGTTAAACCCATACTGTTTATACTGTTTTCCTTTAACTACAATATCATTAACTAAATTTTGTATCGCTTCAGAATTGTTTCCTTTTGCTATTTTATCGTAAGCTTTTTTATACAAACGTTGGATTTTTTTATCTGAACTCAAATACATTCCAGAAATAACATTTCCTGCAATAAAAGTTAACTCATCTTCGTCATTTTCTTCGAGATAAATTCTAGTTAATGGTGTAGCAATTATTTTTTTGACCTCTAATGGTAACTCTTTAGATTTACTAACAGCAAGTGGTTTATCAACATAATACATAGCTACTAATGCTTTTCCTATAACTGAATAAGATTTACTTTCTAAGCTTTTTACAAATATTGGCTTTAACTCTGGATCTGTTAATTTCCCTAAAGTTTCAACTGCAGCAGCTTGTACAACAGTTTTCGGATCGTTATTCGCCATTTGTTTTATCTTTTCAATAGCTTGACGCTTCGAAAATTTATTAATCAGATTGATATTTTCTAATGCCATTTTTCTGATTAAATAAAAATCGTCATTTAAAGCATTTGCAATAGCATCAAAAGCCTTATTATCATCTTGTTTTGTAGCTACTTCTAATAATGCTTCTCTCTTGTGAATGTAACTTCTTGCATTTCTTAATTGAAAGATATAATCACTCAACACTTTATTCTCATTAACATCACAAAGTAAAACACCATCAGCATTTATCTGAATTAACTTTGGTTGCTTGGTGTAAGGCAAAGTAAAAGAAGATTCTTTTCTATTTACGAAAACTGTGTGACTCGTAACTTTATTTCCTTCAAAAACATCTATCGCTAAAGGAAACTTAAAATCCTCCGTTTGAGTTTGAAAAACATTTACTGTTACCGTTTTTCTTAATTCATTATAGTCATAAGAAATATCAAGTTTTGGATGTCCATTACCAAAATACCATTGATTAAAAAACCAATTTAAATCCTTACCAGTTATTTCTTCAAAAACCAAACGTAATTGATGAACTTCTGCAGCTTGATATTTATATTTTGTTAAGTATTTATTTAACCCTTCATAAAATGCTTTATCCCCAAGATAATTCCTCAACATATGTAAGATTGCACCTCCTTTGTTATAACTAACTGCGTCAAACATATCTTCTTTGTCATCATAATAAAAACGTACTAAATGTTTATCATAATTCTGTCCATTTTTATAGCCCTCAACGTCTGTAAACAAATGAGCATCAGCATCATCTTTTCCATATTTGTATTCTCTCCATAAATACTCACTATAATTAGCAAAGCTTTCATTTAGTGTTAAATTACTCCAACTTTCGGTAGTAACTAAATCACCAAACCAATGATGAAATGCTTCGTGAGCAATTGTATTTTCTTGTCTATTACCATCTATTAACTCACCAGGAGTTTGATAAGCTTGTTCACCGTGAATTACCGCTGTTGTATTTTCCATAGCTCCACTAACATAATCTCTTCCTACGATTTGCGCATATTTATTCCATGGATATTCAACGCCTGTAATTTTCGAAAAGAACTCCAACATTTCAGGAGTTTTTCCAAATATTTCTTTCGCATATGGAGCATATTCTTTTTCCACATAATAATCTACTGGAATATTTTTATATGAATCTTTAATGATTTCATACTCTCCTATTCCCATAAAAAATAAATACGGTGCATGCTTTTGAGAAAAATTCCAATAATCGGTTCTCGTACCATTTCCATTTTCTTTTTGATTCTCTAATTTTCCATTAGAAAGCGTTACATATTTATTCGGAACGGTGATGTATATTTCTTGTGAAGTTTTCTGATTTGGAGCATCAATTGTTGGAAACCAACAACTACTGGCCTCAGTTTCTCCTTGCGTCCAAATTTGAGTTGGTTTACTTTTATCTATCCCTTTTGGATTTATGAAGTACAAACCTTTAGCGGATGTAATAGCTTTACTTCCTTTTTGCTTTACTTTTTCAGGTTGCGCAGTATATTTTATATAAACTGTAAATTGTTCATCTCGCTTGTAAGATTTTGGTAAATTAACTGTAATTTGAAAATCATTATAATTAAAATTCAATGGTTTATCATTCATAGTTACAGCATGAACAATCATTCCCTTTGCATCTAAAACTAATCTATCTGTTTCGTAAAAATGAGGTTTAGCAGTAATCCATGCTTCTCCATTCATTGTTTGCTTATCGAAGTTAAAATCTACTTTTAATTTCGTATGAACCAAATTGTGAATTTTATCTCTTTCTCCTCTATATTCAGTTGTGTTTTGTGAAAATAATTGTGCAGAAATACACACGAATAAAATCAATAATACTTTCCTCATAAAATCATTAGATATTTAGCCAAAAATAAGAATTTTAACATTTGGACTTGTTAATGACGAGTTAAAACAAAAAAACCGCAATTTTTCAATTGCGGTTTTTCTTAGGTACGTTATCTATAATTTTACTGAACAGGTTCTACATGAAGTTTTTCAGTTTGAAATTGTCCACCAAAAATATCCTTGATTTTCTCCAATTCATCACCTTTATCTTCCATGTTTGCATTTTGAACCATTTTCATGATTTTTTCAATATTCATATCATTACCTAAAATTCTGGCAACTCCAAGTCCGAAATCTTTAGCATAAATTACCGCTACAATTTCATCAATAGCATCAGCTTCTCCAGCATAATAAATCGTCCCTTTTCCTCTTTTATCATTTACACGAATCAACGATTTATAATCCGTGTTCTTCATAATTCCTTTAATTTTCTTTCTTTCCACACCAAACTCCTCTTCATTTGCCTTATTTACTGGTAAAAAGGCAATATTCATTTTTCTTACACTTTGAAAAGTTTTTTGATCGTCCTCAGAGATATCCTCAAAAAATGAACCTAGCATACTCGTTGAAAAATCAAAACGCACATAATCTTGATTATCTTCAGTTTGTATTAAGTAACTCTGTAAACTTTCTTGTTTTTTACAAGAAGTTAAGGTTATTGAAAGACATATAATGGCAAATGTGAATAGTTTTTTCATAGTATACTAAATGGTTTGTTAGATGAATAAACATAGCCTAAAAATAGGCTATGTTTTTTGTTTTTAAAGTGTATAGTCTAAATTATTTATCAGACTTTTTATCGTAATCTTTAGCGATTTCAGCTAATTCGTTCATATTAATTTCTCCGATTAAAGAAATAATTGTAGAACTTGGCTTATCGTCTTTTCCGTCTTTGCTTTTTACAAACATTAATACTTCACTTACGATATCTTTATTTTTTGTAGACTTGATATAGATTTTCACTCTAGATCCTTTATCCTTAACACGCATTAATTGAGTCATGTTTCCTTTTTTAATAGCTGAATTTGCCATTGCTTCCATCTTTGAAGCTATTGATGCATTCTCAGTAGAAAAAACTTTTAACTCCTCTAATCCCTTAGCTGTGTTGAATACTTTCATGTCATCAGACTTAGCATCTGGAAACTTTTTTAATAATTCAAATGCTGCTTTTGTTACAACTACTGTTGACACATCATCTAAATCTTCTAACGAATCGAACATTCCTTGAGCAAAAGTTATTTGAGACATAAATACCATTGCTACTAATAATATTACTTTTTTCATGATTTACTTATTTATTTAATACTTGGTTTTACTTTAATTTTTTTTAACGATTAACTTGTTTAAGAACTGTATTTCCAGTGTTCTCATAGATTTTCAAAGAATTCATAGCTTCACTTCCTTTGTTAATGTTGCTTGAAACTGCATATAATGCATCGTTTCCTTTATTTAGATGAAATGAAACTTTTTGAAGTGCTTCTTTTACTTGAGCAAAGTACATTCGTTGTTGGTACTTATCGTATTCTACTTTACCTACGTAGGCACTTACTAACAAAGCGAATGACGCTGCAACTGATAACCATTTAAAGTTCTTTTTTCTTTTAATCTCAGGTTTTAACTTAATGGTCTTTGTGAAGGTTTCACTTTGATTTTGCTTAAAATACCCAAACATAATTGCGTAATCCTGTAAATGAGGAGCTACGTTTCCTGATGTGAAATACTCACGAAGTATATTTTCTTCTTGCAATGATGTTTCAGCTTCTAAGTATTTTTCGATTAACTTTTCTATGTTAGCTAACTCCATAATTATGTTGTTTAATTAATGCTTCTCTAATTGTTTTACGTGCTCTTGATAATGCTACTCTTACTGCTGTTGGTTTCATATCAACCATTTCACAAATCTCATCAAAATCATACTGTTCGATATCTCTAAGTTGAATAATGATTTTTTGTTGTTCTGGTAAATTTTCTATCAGTTTGTGAACATTACTCACACTATCTTTATATTCTATCTTCTTTTCTAAAGAAGTATCTTTCTCTTTATAATTACTATGAACTAGTGTTAAATTACTTGCTTGTTTTGATTTTAATCTATCGAAACAATAATTCTTCGTCATTGTCATAGCAAACGCTTCAACGTTTTTATAATCAGCCAACTTCTCTTTGTTTCTCCACAGCTTAAAATACAGCTCTTGCGTTGCATCTTCTGCTTCCTCCGTAGACACAAGTAATCGCTTGGCTAAACGAAAAACTTTATCTTTGAATGGTAATACAACTTTTAAAAAGTCAGACTGTTTCATTGTTTGGTTATTGAGTTAGTTGTAATTGATTGATATTTTTTACGTCTTATTTATCAATTTTACACCCTTTCGACGACGTAGAATTTATTTTGTTACAAAGAAAGTTAAAAAAAATACTAACTTTTACATAAATTGCGTTATTACTAGGATTAAACATGTATAAATGAAGAAATATTTCCGCCTTAAAAATCTTTTAGTACTTGTTTTAGCTTTAACTTTTGTTAACTGTTCTAAAACTGAAGATATTCCCCAAAACCTAGAAGTTAATGATTTTGTTTGGGGAGGAATGAATGCATATTACAAATGGCAAGGATTAATTCCAGACTTATCTGATAGTAAATTTTCAACTAGAGAACAATTAAATAGCTATCTAAGTGGATTCAGTGAACCAACTGAATTATTTAATAGTCTATTATCATACCCTAATGAATTCCCAAAAGATCCAAATCGTGTTTTTTCATGGATTACTGATGATTACGTCGCTTTAGAAAACTCTTTCCAAGGTTTACGTTTAACAAGCGGATTAAAATTAGTTGCTGTTGAATACGCTGATAACTCAGGAAATGCATACGTAGTTGTTAGAGATGTTATTGCTGGATCAGATGCAGAGACTAAAGGAATTACAAGAGGTATGATTATTACTGAAGTAAATGGAACACAAATCACAACTGGAAATGTGAATCAATTGTTTACTCCTAATAACTTCACTATAAGTTTAGCTGATTATAATGGTGGAAATCCTACACCAAATGGAACTACTATTTCTATAGTAAAAACTGAGGTTACAGAGAACCCTGTTAAGATTGCTTCAATTATAAATGAAGGAGCTAATAGAATTGGATATTTAATGTACAATCAATTTGCTTCTGACTTTGATGCTCAATTGAATCAAGCCTTTGCAGACTTTAGAATTGGTGGGGTTACAGATTTAGTTTTAGATTTAAGATATAATGGTGGTGGTTCTGTTACTTCCGCTATTTATTTATCTAGTATGATCACTGGTCAATTTACAGGAGAAGTTTTTGCTAATAAAATTTGGAATGAAAAAGTAATGGCTAGTTTTAGTAGTGAAAGTTTTATAGATCGTTTTACGGATAGATTATTAAAAAGAGATACTAGTGGAAATATAATTTTAGATGAAGCTATCAACAGTTTAAACTTAACAACTTTATATGTTATTGTTAGTGATCAAACTGCATCTGCTTCTGAACTAATTATAAATAGTTTAAGGCCTTATATTAATGTTAGGTTAATTGGTACTGAAACAGTTGGAAAACAAGTTGCTTCTATTACTCTATATGATTCAGACGATTACACTAGAAATGGACCTAATTTTAATGGTTCACACACTTGGGCAATGCAACCTATCGTTTTAGAAATTCGAAATAGAGATGGTCAAAATGAACCAAACGGATTTACGGCAGAAGTTCAAATAGCAGAAGATAATAGCAATTTAGGAGTTTTAGGAGATCCAAACGAGCCTCTATTAGCTAGAGCAATTCAATATATTACTACTGGCGCAAAAGGTGCTAATTTCGCATATCAAAAAGAATCAGAAAAACCATTCTGGAATTCACAAATGAGAAATATTGATTACAATAATATGTATGTTGATATTAGATAGATTCTAAAAAAAGAGAAATAAAAAAGCGAGCTAACAAAATTAGCTCGCTTTTTTTTCACTTTAAGATTATATTTAAAAAAGTGTTTGCTGTTCTTCTTCTTTAGGTATTTTTAAATTAACATCTAATTCTGAATTTATCTTTTTTATAAAATAGGAAGCTAATAATGGAGATTCAACTTCTAAATTTTGGTGTACAAAAAAATGAATATTTCGTAAGCCTAAATTTACCCATTCTGATAATCGTTCAACCCAATCATCTAATCTAGCATAATCTGAAGAGTGATTTGCTCCTACATATCTTATAAATGCCTCATTATTCGTTAATCGCATATGCATCATATCACGTCTTCCTGCTGTATCAACAATAGTGTTTGACACTCCATTACTTTCTAAAAGTTCATAAAATTCAGAAGCAACCGTTTCATCCGTGAACCATTCTGTATGTCTACACTCAACAGTTAAGGGAATGTCTTTTGGCCAACCTTCAACGAAATTTTTGAGTCTATCAAAATTCTTAGGGCCAAAGTTTGAATGTAACTGAAGAAAAATTGTACCTAACTTCTCCTCTAGCCTAGTTGCAGCATCTAAATAATAATTTACTAAATCAGCTACTCCTTGTAACCTTTTCCAATGACTAATATCTTGCGTTAATTTTGGAAAAAACTTAAATCCGTCCGGAGTTTTATTCTTCCATTTCTCAAATTGTTCTGGAGGAAATTGACGATAAAAAGTTGCATTTAACTCTATAGAGTTGAATTGTGATGAATAATAAATCAATTCATCTTTTGTTCCTCTTGGATAAAACCCCTTTAAATCTGCTTTATTCCATTTCGCACAACCAACATAAACGGATAATGGTTTTGCCTTATCAAAAGTTGATAATAATTTCGTTGTATGTTGATGTGTTTTAGGAAATGAAAAATCTACTAATTCTGGTTGCTCTACCTTTCCAAACTTCATGAAGCGTCTTTTGTTTTTTTATCGATTAAATCTGGTCTAAAATCATTCATTAATGATAAATCTTTCTGCTTGGCATATTCATAACCCTGTCTCCACCAAGAAGACATTTGCTTTTTATCAAAAATTAGAGAATTTGTTGTTAACACCGTAGGCGTATAATATAAATTCAATTGTACATCTTGATATCTTGCAGATAATTTACCAATAGTAACATTATGTTTTTCAACATGTTCCAACATAAAACCAAAAACATCTAGCATTAATGAAAACGGATTCTTTGCCGGAATTCTATTAATTTGATTTACCTCTGTCTCTAAAATAATCGCGTCTACCTCTTTTGCTCCTCTTTGAATCGCTTCTCTGATAGGAACTAAACAGCCAAAACCTCCATCGGCATATTGACAGGAGTTTTTCTCCAAGAGACTCATAAAAGGAACATAATTACAAGAACCCCAAATCCAATCACAAAAATCTTCATAAGAACAATCAAGGATAGATTTGTATTCTATTTCATTTGCAGTTAAGTTAGATACCGTAACTACGACTTCTTTATTATTCTCTCTTATTGAATGATACATTTCTCTTGTAACATTCTCACGAATTAACTTTCGTAAATTCTTACTTTCTCCAAAGGTTTTTCTACCATTCAAAAAGTTCCAGAATGTATTTCTGTGTCTAATAGAAATTACTTTTACTCCATGTACATTCTTTATTCGAAATGGATTATTACTAAAAATACTTCGTTGATTAACATTTGTATATAGCATCTTTAATTCATCTACCATTCCCATAGCCAAATGAGATACCATTAAACTTCCAGTTGAAGTACCTAAAAATAAATCATAATCTTTCTTTTTTTCCTTCATTAAAAACTCCACAACACCTCCTGCGAACGCGCCTTTGCTACCACCTCCAGAAATTACTAGTGCTTTCTTCATAAATATGAAATGATTTTCTCTATTTTTAGTCGCATAAAAATAGACAAAAAATGAAACGTTACCTTACAATAATTTCATTAACATTTATTTTCCTTTCATGTAAACAGGAACAAACCAATCGAGAAATTACTAATATCGACCTTGAAGTTATTAAAATGGATAGTATCAGTATAAGAGCTATTCAAGTTATTGATGAAAACACATTGTTCTTCGCAGGCTCAAATGGAAAAACAGGAAAGACAGTAGACGGTGGAAAAACTTGGGATATTCAAACCATAGTTTATCAAGATTCTATAAAACCAAGTTTTCGAAGTATTGCAAAAAATAAGGATGCTTATTTCACTTTATCAATTGCTAATCCTGCACTGTTATATAAAATTTCTGATTCTAATAAAATAGTGTACACTGAAAATCATGAAAAAGTTTTTTATGATTCAATGAAATTCTTTAGTAATGGTTTAGATGGAATCGCTGTAGGTGATCCAGTTGATGATTGTCCATCTATCATAATGACAAACGACGGTGGTGATACTTGGAAAAAACTTTCTTGTGAAGGACTTCCTAAGTTTGAAGAAGGCGAAGCTTTTTTTGCTGCTAGCAATACAAATATTGAAATTATTAACAATACAGTTTGGATAGCTTCTGGAGGAGCCAAATCTAGAATAATTAAATCAACTGATAGAGGAAATACATGGAAGATAATCGAAACTCCGATAATTCAAGGTAATGGTCCGCAAGGAATTTATTCTATAGATTTTTACGATGAAAATAATGGATTTATTATTGGAGGAGATTATTCTAAAGCAAATGACAATTGTAAAAACAAGGCAATTACCAGAGATGGTGGAGAAACTTGGACTATTGTTTCTGACAATGAAAACCCAAATTACAAAAGCTGTGTTCAGTATATTCCTAATGGAAAAGGAAAAGAAATTTTTGCTGTAGGAAAAACAGGAATTTCATATTCTAACGACACTGGAAACACTTGGAAAAAACTCTCAGATGAAGGATTTTATTCAATTCAATTCGTAAATGAAAGATTTGCTTGGTTATCTGGTCATGAAAAAATTGCAAAAATGACTATTCAATAATTCTTAATTTTATGTTAAAGCAAATTCATTGTGAAATTAATTGAATACTTTTAATCGTTATTTCAATCAATTAATTCAACAATGAAGAAAATAGTCCTACTATTTCTCTTCTGTGTTTCCGTTAGTTTCTCACAAGAATACTTTCCTACAAACACAGGAGTGAAAACCACAAAAAACACTACTGTTGCTTTTACTAATGCAACTATTTATTTAAGCCCAACAAATAAAATTAAAAAAGGAACTTTACTAATTAAAGATGGTAAAGTATTAAACGTTGGAAAAAACATAAGCATTCCAAAGGAAGCCAAAATTGTCGATTCAAAAGGAAAATACATTTATCCTTCTTTTATTGATATTTATTCAAGCTTTGGAATTCCAGCTGTTAAAAGGAGTTCAGGAGGCAATAGAGGTCCTCAATATGACGCAAATAGAAAAGGATATTACTGGAACGATCATATTAGACCAGAAACAAATCCTCTAACATCATTTTCATTCGATGCAAAAAAAGCTAAAGGTTTAATTGATGCTGGTTTCGGTGTTGTTAATACTCATTTAGAAGATGGAATTATGCAAGGTAACGGAGTTTTAGTTGCCTTAAATTCAGATGCTTCAAATGCCTACAGAATATTAGATCAGAAAACATCAAATCATTTATCTTTTTCAAAAAGTAGAAAGTCTCGTCAATCTTATCCAACATCAAGAATGGGGGCTATGGCTTTAATCAGACAAGTTTATTTAGACGCTGACTGGTATGCAAATGGATATTCAAAAAATTCAGATTTATCTTTAGAAGCGGTAAACAAAAACAAAAATTTACCTCAAATTTTTAATGCAGGTGATGCTATCAATGCTTTAAGAGCAGATAAAGTTGGTGATGAGTTTGGAGTTCAATATACAATTTTAGGAGGTGGTGATGAATTCGAAAGAATTCCAGATATTAAAAAGACAAATGCTACTTTTATTATTCCTATTAACTTCAGAAAAGCTTATGATGTAAGTAATAAATTTTTAGCAGAAGTTATTTCTTTACGTGACATGCGTAAATGGAATCAAGAACCTTCAAATCCGGCAATGTTAGCTAAAAACGGAATAAACTTCGCTTTAACTACACATAAATTAAAGTCACCAAAAGAATTCAATAAAAATCTTCAAAAAGCGATTAAATTTGGTTTAGATAAAACAAAAGCTTTAGAAGCATTAACTACTGTTCCTGCTGGAATTTTAAATAATTCAAAAATTGGAAATTTAAATTCAGGGAGTTATGCCAATTTCTTAATTACTTCAGGTGATATTTTTGACTCAAAAACAACTGTTTACGAAAACTGGGTTCAAGGAAACAAAAATGTTATCAACGACATGTCTATTCCTGATTTAGCTGGAACATACATGGTTAATGTTAATGGTACCACTTATGATTTAACAATTACAGGTAAAGGTGCAAAACAAAAAGGATCAGTTAAATTAGGAGATAAAAAACTTAAGTCTTCTTTTTCTTTTAAAGATAACTGGATCCAATTAGCAATTAATAACGATGGAAAATATGTTCGTTTAGCAGGGACTATAATAAATGATTTAAACGGTATGGAAGGTACTGGAACAGATCATTATGGAAATGATGTTGCTTGGAGTGCATCAAAGCAAGTTAAAAAGTCTAAAGACAAGAAAAAATCAAAGAAAAAATCAAATGAAGATACTCCTGAAATAGTTGCTGTGAGCTATCCTAATGTTGGTTTTGGAAATGCATACAGACCTTCTAAACAAACTATTTTAATTAAAAACGCTACAGTTTGGACAAGTGAGAATGGTCAAGTTTTAAACGGTACGGATGTTTTAGTTAAAGATGGAAAAATTAGTAAAATTGGTAAAAACTTATCAGCCGGTAAAGCTAAAGTTATTGATGGAACAGGAAAGTATTTAACCGCAGGTATCATTGACGAACATTCACATATTGCGACTTCAGCAGTAAATGAAGCAGGACATAACTCTACTGCAGAAGTAACAATAGAAGACGTTGTTGATCCAGATGATATTAATATTTATAGAAATATCGCAGGAGGTGTAACTTCTATCCAAATTTTACATGGTTCAGCAAACCCAATTGGAGGTAGATCTGCAATTATCAAATTAAAATGGGGAGAAAATGCTGAAAACATGATTTACAACAACTCTCCAAAATTCATCAAGTTTGCCTTAGGTGAAAATGTAAAGCAATCAAACTGGGGAGATCGTCAAACAATTCGTTTCCCACAAACTCGTATGGGAGTAGAGCAAGTTTTCATTGATTATTTCCAAAGAGCTAAAGAATACGATGAAAAGAAGAAAAGTGGAAAACCTTACAGAAAAGATATTGAGTTAGAAGCAATCGCAGAAATCATTAATAAAGAACGTTTTATTTCTTGTCACTCTTATGTACAGTCGGAAATTAATATGTTAATGAAAGTTACTGAACAGTTTAATTTTAATGTAAATACATTCACACATATTTTAGAAGGTTACAAAGTAGCTGATAAAATGAAAGAACATGGAGCTGGTGGATCTACTTTTGCAGACTGGTGGGCTTACAAATACGAAGTTAATGATGCAATTCCTTATAACTCTGCAATTATGCACAGACAAGGTGTTACTGTAGCAATTAACTCAGATGATGCTGAAATGTCAAGAAGATTAAATCAAGAAGCTGCAAAAACAGTTAAATATGGAGGATTAACAGAGCAAGAAGCTTGGAGTACTGTAACTATTAATCCTGCTAAACTTTTACATCTTGACGACAGAACTGGAAGTATTAAAGTTGGTAAAGATGCAGATTTAGTTTTATGGAATGATAACCCATTATCAGTTTACAGTAAAGCGGAAAAAACAATTATTGACGGAACTATCTACTTTGATATTGAAAAAGATCTTCAAAAAAGAAAGGATATTAAGGCTGAAAAAGCTAAGTTGATTGAAATGATGTTAAAAGAGAAACTTGGTGGAGCTCCAACACAAGCACCAGTTAAAAAACAAAAGAAATTATTCCACTGTGATACTGAATAAGAACTTAAAAAGAGACAAAATGAAAAAACAATTTATATACATGTTGCTAAGTTTCTTATTCATAGGAAATCTTAGTGCACAACAAACACCTGCTCCAAAACAATCTAAAAAGATATCGATAGTTGGAGCGACAGCACACATAGGAAACGGAAGTGTAATTGAAAACTCATTAATTGAATTTGAAAATGGAAAAATAACTTTCGTAGGAAAATCTTCTGACAAATCACCTGAAGGTGAAGTAATGAATTATAATGGTAAACACGTTTACCCTGGTTTTATTGCTGCAAATACTTCTCTTGGTTTAGCAGAAATTGATGCAGTTAGAGCTACTCGTGATTTTGACGAAGTTGGAGGTTACTTGCCTCATATTAGAAGTATTATTGCGTATAATGCAGAAAGTAAGGTTGTAGAATCTATGCGTCCGAACGGAGTTTTAATGGCTCAAGTTGCTCCTCGAGGTGGAACTATTTCTGGAACATCTTCAATTGTACAATTCGATGCTTGGAACTGGGAAGACGCGATTTTAAAAGTTGATGATGGAATCCATGTAAATTGGCCTTCAAGTTTATCAAGAGGTCGTTGGTGGTTAGGAGAAGATCCAGCTTTGAAACCAAATAAAAACTATGCAAAATCAGTTGATCGAATTAAGTCTTACATAAAACGAGCAAAGAAATATTTATCTGGTAACAGAAGTCCTAAAGATTTACCTTTTGAAGCAATGGATAAACTGTTTAATGGAAATCAGAAATTATTTGTTCATGTTTCAGGAGAAAAATCAATTACTGATGTTGTCAATACTTTTAAGAAACTGGGTATTAAAAATTTAGTTTTAGTGAATGCAGAAGGTGCTCAAAAGGTAACTCAATTATTAAAAGACAATAATGTTGGAGTAATTCTTAGAAGATCACATAGACTACCAAATAGTGATGACGAAGACTATGATTTACCTTTCAGAATGGCACAATTATTAACTGAAAAGGGAATTGTTGTTGCTTTAGGAATGGAAGGTGAAATGGAAAGAATGAATACTCGTAATCTTCCTTTTTACGCTGGAACTTATGCCGCTTATGGATTAGGTAAAGAAGAAGCTGTAAAACTTATCACTTCTAATGCAGCTAAAATTTTAGGAGTTGATGATAAAGTTGGTACTATTTCAACTGGAAAAGACGCAACCTTATTTATTTCTGAAGGAGACGCTTTAGACATGAGAACTAATATCATTTTAAATGCATTTATTCAAGGACGTAAAATTAGTTTAGAAACTCATCAAACTAAACTTTGGAAACGTTATGAAAACAAATACAAAAATCAATAAAAAGATTTTTCACTTTACAAAAAGCTCGGTTATTCCGAGCTTTTTTTATGCTTTCAAATACCACAAGTTTAAGTATTTTTGTCACAATGAAAAATATATCTAGCATTCAGAATCCGTTTATAAAAGAACTAATAAAACTCCAAGAAAAATCAAGAGAACGCCGAAAAAAACAACGTTTTCTTGTTGAAGGGAAAAGAGAAATATCACTTGTTTTACAAAGCGATTATCTCATCGAAACTGTGCTTTATGTCAATGAAAATCATTTAAACAATGAGGATATTTTAAAGGAACTTCCAAAGAGTGTTGATTTAATTGAAATCTCTAAAGAGGTTTATCAAAAATTAGCTTACCGTGAATCTACAGAAGGAATTATTGCTGTAGTAAAAACCAAAGATTTCTCACTTGCTAGTTTAAAATTCCAATCCAAAACTCCATTAATTATAATTATGGAAGGAATTGAAAAACCAGGAAATATCGGCGCAATGCTAAGAACAGCTGACGCAGCAAATGTGGATGCTGTTTTAATTGCTGATCCAAAAACAGATATGTTCAACCCTAATATTATACGTTCAAGTGTTGGTTGCGTATTTACCAATCAAATCGCTACTGACTCTTCCGAAAACATTATCAATTTCTTAAAAAAGGAAAACATAAATATTTATAGTGCTACTCTTCAAAACTCTAATGAATATTTTAAAGAAGATTATACTAAAGCAAGTGCAATTGTCGTTGGTACAGAAGCAACTGGTTTATCAGAAATTTGGAGAGAACGAGCAACACAGAACATAAATATTCCTATGCAAGGCGAAATAGACTCTATGAACGTATCTGTCGCCTGCGCCATTATAATTTTTGAAGCCAAACGACAACGTAACTTTACAACCTAAATATAAATGAAACTACAATCCCCATTAATCTTAACCTTTTTAATTCTATTGATGTCTTGCTCACCAGATAATGATTCAGGAACGAACTCCTCTCCTACTTGTCAAAACCCAGTGAATACTGTTTTTAATGAAAAAGACAATTTAGTTTTAGTTGAATTTGAAGAGAATGTCTTTCCCGTTGAATGGAAATTAGAAAAAAATAGTTCTTCTACTGGACAAGGTTACTATGTTTGGACAGGTGATCAATCATTAGGTACACCTGGAAATGGTTTAATAGAATTCAAGCTTAAAATTTCAAATCCGGGAAAATATCGTTTTTTATGGAATACCGCTGTAACAATTGGAACAAACGGAACGGAACATAACGATAGTTGGTTGAAATTCTCTGATGCTGACAAATTTTACGGTGAAAAAAATGGAAACAAAATTTATCCAAAAGGAAGCGGACTTACTCCGAATCCAAATGGATCTTCTGCCGATGGTTGGTTTAAAATATATCGAGGAGGAAATGATTTAGACTTTAAATGGCAGGCTTCTACTTCAGATAACGATGCTCACAACATTTATGTCGAATTTGACAATCCTGGAACTTATACGATGCAAGTTTCAGCACGTTCTTCTGGTCATGGAATTGATAAATTTCTTTTATATAAAGAAGAAAGTTATTCTTTTAATGAAGCTACAACCAGCTCTAATTTCAGTGAAATAACTTGTAATTAAAATTATCTTCTTCAATTTTCGTATTTTTCTTGAATGACGGAGATTAAAAAAATAAAATTCAACAATCAAAAAAATCCAAACTCTCAGTTTGATATAATTGAACTGAGAGAATTGTTAAGTCGTAAAGAACTTGATCACGATCTAACAATTATTCATCGAGTTGAATTCTATCATATATTTATAGTTATTGACGGCGAAGGAAGTCATAAAATTGATTTCACCGACTATAGTTTTAAAAAAGGAACGCTTTTCACCGTAAGAAAAAATCAACTACATCAATTTTCAAAAGATTATAACGCTAACGGTTATCTCCTAATATTTACGGAAGATTTTCTCATAAGTCATTTTAATGAAATTGAAGTATCTAAGTCCATCCAATTATTCAATAACCATTTGAGTATGCCTAAAATTGAACTTAGTAAAAATGAGTTTGATGATATTCTATTATTAGTGGAAAGAATAAAAACTGAGTACTTTGAAACATATGACGACTTCTCTGGTGGAATCATTAGAAGCGCTCTTCACATGATTATTACGAAACTATTTAGATTAAAAGCTAAGAATAGTAAACAATTACTGCAGAAAAGATACTTTAATGAATTTGTAAAGTTTCAAAATCTTATTGAGGAGAATTTTACTACAACTAAAAAAGTAACTGAATTTGCATCAATGATGAATTGCTCTACAAAAACTTTAAATAATATCTGTAATGATATCATTGGTAAATCCGCTAAAACAGTAATCGATGAAGTTATTATAACTCAAATCAAAAGATTATTGATTAGTACAAAACTATCAATTACAGAAATTGCTTATCAGATAGGATTTGAAGAACCATCAAATCTTTATAAATACTTCAAAAAACATTCTAAAACAACTCCAGAGTTATTTCGTAAATCGAAATCATAACACTTTCCCATTTTTACAGTACATAATTGTTTTTTTACAGAAGCTCTGATGTAATAAATAAATAATTTTGAATCAGTTATAAACACATAATCTAATCTGATGAAAATTACATCAACTCTTACTCTTCTATTATTAACATCAATTATAATTAATTGTAAAACAACTAATAAGGAAGATAAAACTTCACAAAAAACTGAACAACATATACAAAAAGACGTAAAAATGGAATTAACAAACAAAGAGAAAGTTGTAGCACTATTAAATAGTTTCAATACAGGTGACAAAACTCCTGTTTCCTACATTAATCCTGAAAAATACATTCAACATAACTTAGCTGTTGGCGATGGTTTAGCTGGATTTGGAGAAATAATGAAGGCTGCACCACCACAAGGATTTAAGTCAAATATAGTACGAGCATTCCAAGATGGAGATTTTGTATTTACACATACAGAATATGACTTTTTCGGACCAAAAGCTGGTTTTGACGTATTTAGATTTGAAGATGGTAAAATTGTAGAGCATTGGGATAACCTTTCTGAAGTAACACCGCCAAACCCTAGCGGAAGAACACAATTTGATGGAGCCACTGAAATCACAGATTTAGGAAAAACTGAAGCCAATAAAAACGTTGTTAAACAATTTGCTGAAGAAGTTTTAATGAATGGTAAAATGGATAATTTAACTACATTAATTAATCCTGAAAAATACATACAACATAATTCTGCTGTCGCTGATGGGTTAGACGGATTAGGAGCTGCTTTAAAATATTTTGCTGAAAATGGTTTGGTAATGGAATATCATAAAGTACACAAAGTGCTAGGTGAAGGTAATTTCGTTTTAACCATGAGCGAAGGAAAATTTGGAAAAGGTGATCATGTCGCTTTCTATGATTTATTCAGATTAGAAAACGGACAAATAGTTGAACATTGGGATGTAATTCAACCTATTCCTGAAAAATCAGAATGGAAGAACGACAACGGAAAATTTTAATCCCTTAGAATATTTTTATTCTACTTTTTAGATGTTAACTTGATTCAGGTTAACATCTTTTTTTTGAAATAACAAAAACTTGTTCATTACAAATCTTTGTATTACTTTCACTTAATAATGTGAGTAGATTAACAAATCCCCTGTAATGATGGAGTACACAGCAACGGTAGAAGAAGAAAACAAGGAAATAGCAAATCGCTACAAAGATTTGTTAAAAGGGACATACCAAACTTTATCTGAAGATGATAAAAAGCTAATTCGTAAAGCTTTTGAAGTTGCCGTTGAAGCTCACTCAAGCCAAAGAAGAAAATCTGGTGAACCTTATATTTTTCATCCAATTGCTGTAGCAAAAATTGTTGCCTATGAAATTGGATTAGGTGCCACCTCCATTGCAGCTGCATTATTACATGATGTTGTTGAAGACACCCAATATACTGTTGAAGATATGCAACAGTTATTTGGAGAAACAGTCGCAAGAATTGTAAGTGGACTAACAAAAATTTCTCGCTTAAAACAAGACCAAGACTACTCAATTCAAGCAGAGAATTTCAGAAAAATGTTATTGACTTTACATGACGATGTTCGTGTAATTTTAATAAAAATTGCTGATCGACTACATAATATGCAAACTATGGATGCAATGCCTCCTCATAAGCAGGTGAAAATTGCATCAGAAACATTATACATTTACGCTCCTTTAGCACATCGCTTAGGTTTATATAATATCAAAACAGAACTTGAAGATTTAGGACTGAAATACACTGAACCTGAAGTTTACAATGATATTTTATTAAAGATTAAAGAAAATAAAGAAGAGCAACAAAAATATATAGACTCTTTTAATTCTAAAATTAGAGAAGCATTAGATCAAGTTGGATTTAACTATCAAATCAAAGGTAGATTTAAATCTATTTATTCGATTAGAAGGAAAATGCGTAAGCAAAACGTAACCTTCGATGAAGTTTACGATAAATTCGCCATTAGAATTATTTATGAACCAACTTCAGATGATGAAAAGTTCGATGCTTGGAAAATATATTCAATTGTAACTGATTTCTACAAACCAAACCCGGCCCGATTAAGAGATTGGATTTCTCAACCTAAGTCAACAGGTTATGAAGCATTACATATAACCGTGGTTGGACCTGATGCCAAATGGGTTGAAGTACAGATTCGTTCAGAAAGAATGGATGAAATTGCAGAAAAAGGATATGCTGCACATTTCAAATACAAGCAAGGAGGTGAGAATGAAAACGGGTTAGATGATTGGTTAAATAGATTAAAAGAAACACTTGAAAACAACACCTTAAATGCAGTTGATTTCGTTGAAGATTTCAAACTGAATTTATATGCTAAAGAGATTTATGTTTTTACTCCAAAAGGTGATTTAAAATCTTTACCAAAAGGAGCTTCAGCGTTAGATTTTGCATTTGCAATTCACACAGATGTTGGATTGAAAACAAGAGGTGCCAAAGTAAATGGTAAACTTGTTCCTTTAAGTCATGAATTAAAAAGTGGTGATCAAGTAGACATTTTAACTTCTTCTACCAATAAACCAAATTCTCGTTGGTTGGATTTCGTAATGACCGCCAGAGCAAGAACTAAGATTAAATCCGCTTTAAAAGCCGATGAAAAGAAAATTGCAGAAGAAGGAAAAGCTATTTTAGCTAGAAAATTACGTCATTTAAAAATTAACTACGACGAAAAGTTAATTCATGAAATCGCTAGTTATTTCAATCTTCAAACTAGTTTTGACCTTTTTTATAGAATTGGTAATGGAGCTATTGATAACACATTATTAAAAGAATTTGTTAGTCAAAGATCGAGTCCGATAATGACTTTCCTTAAAAATCCATTTAAGAGAAATTCACATAAGAACATTACAGATACTGAGGAAGTAACAAACAAGTATGACGCTTTAGTTTTCGGACAAGAAGAAGAAAAATTAGAGTATTCTTTATCCGTTTGTTGTAAACCTATTCCTGGTGATGCTGTTTTTGGATTTGTAACAATTAATGACGGAATTAAAGTTCATAAAAACAACTGTCCGAATGCCATTTCTCTACAATCAAATTTTGCTTACCGAATTATTAAAGCAAAATGGATCGATTCAACAAAACAGGAATTCTCTGCTATTTTAATGGTAAGTGGTGTTGATAATAAAGGAATTGTAAATAATATTACAAGAATTATTTCTAGTAATATGGATGTTTTTATTAACAGTATAAATATTTCTGGAAATGCTGGAATATTTGAAGGAAAAATATCATTAACTGTAAAGAATAAAAACCAGTTAACTAAGCTAATTAATAGTATAAAAAAGGTGGAAGGAGTACAAAAAGTTACTCGTGTTAATAGTTTGTAAATATATTCTTGAGCTCATAGCTTTTTTTATTCATAAATAAGCGTAAATTTGTCTTTTGGTAAAATTCAACCGATATGAGTAACCCAGCTGAAAATCAAGAAATCGTAAAAAAAGTATTTACTTCTTTCCTAGAAGAAAACAAGCATCGTAAAACTCCTGAACGATACGCTATTTTACAAGAAATATATGACGCTGATGAACATTTTGATATTGAATCTTTATATATCAAAATGAAAAATAAAAACTATCGTGTGAGTAGAGCAACACTTTACAATACGATGGATTTATTATTAGAATGTGGTTTGGTACGTAAACATCAATTCGATGGTCAATCAATGGCGCGTTACGAAAAAAGTTATTTCGATAAAAATCACGATCATGTTATTCTTACTGATTCTGGTGAAGTAAAAGAGTTTTGCGACCCAAGAATTCAAATTATCAAGAAAACTATTGAGGAAGTGTTTGATATTGACATTCACAACCACTCATTATACTTCTACGGAACAAAACGAAATTCAAAATAAACTTAAACACACATAACAACACACTAAATAATGGCGGTAGATTTATTACTCGGCTTGCAATGGGGAGATGAAGGAAAAGGAAAAATTGTTGACGTTCTCACCCAAAATTATGATATCATTGCTCGCTTTCAAGGTGGACCAAATGCTGGTCATACCTTAGTTTTTGATGGTAACAAATATGTCTTACACACTATTCCTTCCGGAATTTTCCATAAAACAGCGTTAAATGTTGTTGGAAACGGAGTAGTTATTGATCCTGTAATTTTTAAGAAAGAATTAGAGAATTTAGACGAGCACAACATCAATTACACAGATAAATTACTAATCTCAAGAAAAGCTCATTTAATTTTACCAACTCACCGTTTATTAGATGCAGCTTCTGAAACATCAAAAGGAAAAGCAAAAATTGGTTCTACATTAAAAGGTATTGGTCCAACTTACATGGATAAAACTGGTAGAAATGGAATGCGCGTTGGTGATTTAGAATTAGATGATTGGAAAGATCGTTACAAAACTCTTACAGAAAAGCATATTAAAATGCTTGATTTCTTCGATGTAGATATTCAATATGATTTAGACGAATTAGAAGAAGAATTCTGTAGAGGAATTGAAAAATTAAGAACATTACAATTTATAGATTCTGAAGAATTCTTAAATAGTGCCATTAAAGAAGGAAAAACCATCCTTGCTGAAGGTGCACAAGGATCTTTATTAGATATCGACTTTGGAACATATCCTTTTGTAACTTCAAGTAACACAACTGCTGCTGGTGCTTGTACAGGATTAGGTATTGCTCCAAATAGAATAAAAGATGTATTTGGAATTTTCAAAGCTTATACAACGAGAGTTGGATCTGGACCATTCCCTACTGAGTTATTTGATGAAGTTGGGGAAACGATGGGAAGAGTTGGACACGAATTTGGTGCAACAACTGGTCGTCCTCGTCGTTGTGGTTGGTTAGATATCGTTGCTTTAAAATACGCTGTTCAAGTAAATGGTGTAACTCAATTAATGATGATGAAAGGTGATGTTTTATCTGGATTTGATACTTTAAAAGTTTGTACAGGTTACAAATATAAAGGTGAAACTATCCAACATTTACCTTATAATATTGAACCAGAAAACATTGAACCGATTTATACGGAATTTAAAGGTTGGGAAGCTGATTTAACTGGAATGACTGACAAAGAAACTTTACCTGAAAACTTAGTAAACTATATTAAGTTTATAGAAAAGGAAACTGAAATTCCTGTAAAGATTGTTTCTGTTGGACCGGATAGAAAACAGACTATTATGATGTAATATCATAATTCTTTATAAAACAAAAAAACCTGCAAATCTGCAGGTTTTTTTATTTGTATCAAATGGAAATTACTTAGATTTTAACTCTTTTAAAATTTCAGCACCATACTCTTCACAAGTATTTAAAGTATCTAATACATCATCCATAGTTGTTTTAGGATTTATTAAACACATACGTAATACAATTTGTTTGTTTAATATAGTCGTAACAAAAACTGCATCTCTAGACTCCATAACACGTTGTGAAATCTTTTGATTTAATTCATCGATTACACTTTCTTCCAAATTTTCATTTATCGGATGGTATCGAAAATTAATGACAGCTAAAGTCGCCGGTGAAACAACTTCCCAGACTTTACTTTTACGTAAATAATCCTCAGCCTCTTCTGTTAAATCAATATTATACGTAACCGCATTTCTAAAAGTTTCTAATCCGTACGTTTTAATGGAAGTATAGAATTTTAAAGCTCTTAATCTTCGCGTTAACTGAACTCCATAGTCGTAGAAATTAATCTCAGACTCATTTCCTTCCACATCTCTTAAATATTCAGGTTTTTCACTAAAAGTTCCACTTAACCAAGACGCATCTTTTACTAATAAGCATCCAATTTCATAAGGTTGGAAAAACCATTTGTGAGGATCAACCGTTAAAGAATCAGCACGTTCGATTCCACGTAACATTCTTTGTCCCTTTTTAGCTAAAATTGCTGCTCCTCCGTAAGCTCCATCAATATGCAACCAGATATTTTCATCTTCACAAATATCAGCAATCTCATGAAGAGGATCTACTGTACCTGTATTAGTTGTTCCGGCATTTGCAATAAAACAGAATGGTTGTAATCCTTCTAGTTTATCTTTAGCAATCGCATTTTTTAATTTGTTAATACCAATTCTAAATTCGAAGTCTGTAGGAATAATTCTGATTTGTTCTTTTTTGAACCCTAAAATACGAATCGCTTTAATGTTCGAAGAGTGCGCCTGATCTGATAAATAAATTACCGCTTTTGAAAAATCGTCACCACATTTAATTCTACGAGCCGTAACTAACGCAGTTAAATTTGCCATAGAACCTCCACTGGTAAAAATTCCTCCACCTTGTTTAACTGGAAAGTTATACATATTTAACAACCAGTTAATTGTAACAATTTCAAGTTCAGCAGCAGCAGAAGAAACTAGCCACCCGCCAGAAAAAATATTAAATCCAGTTGCTAATGTATCAGCCATTGTACTGATGAAGTTACTTGGACCAGGAACGAAAGAATAGAATTTTGGATGCATTGTATACGTACTATTCGGTAGTACATTATCCACAATAAAATCCAAAACTTTATTTGAATCCATTGGTTCTTCCGGAGCTTCCTGCAAGAAAATCTGATCTAAATCATTTCTTGTCTTAGGTTCTGCAAGTGGTTTTTTCTGTTCAATTGAATCCCAATGTTCGGCAATTAAATCAACTATTTTATATCCATATGACTTCATGTCTTCAAGAGACATATCGAAGTTATTTTTCATAAGTTTATTATTTGCCCACAAAATTACCTCCTTTTTAAAAATCAGAAAATATAATTCTCATTTATTTCCTTTAAAAATTGAATAAAATGAAAAAAGCGAGACTTTCGCCCCGCCTTCTTTTTCAATTTCAAAATTTTTATCTGCTACTATCTTTAATTACCTAATTCTAATTGGTTCTTTACCAAATTAAAATAATCGGCTTTGTTTTCTACTAATGCTTTATGAGAACCGTGTTCTACAATTTCTCCATTTTTAAGCACAATGATTTGATCTGCATTTTTAACTGTTGATAATCTATGCGCAATAACAACTGCTGTTCTATCTTTAAAAAACTCTTGTAAATTATCGTGAATTATCTTTTCATTTTCTGCATCTAAAGCACTTGTAGCTTCGTCAAAGAAAATGTAATGTGGATTCTTATAAACAGCTCTAGCAATTAAAATTCGTTGACGTTGTCCTCCTGAAATACCGTTACCTGCTGTTCCAATCTTTGTTTTTAGTTGTAGTGGTAATGATAAAATAAAGTCTTCAATATTTGCAATTCGAATAGCATTTATTAATTTATCGTAATCAATTTCCTCATCTCCCGTTGCAATGTTTCTTTCAATGGTATCTGAAAAAATATAACCATCTTGCATTACTACTCCACATTTTTCACGAATACTCTTTGGAGACAAACTTACAATGTCATCGTAGTTGTAGTGAATACTTCCTAAAGTTGGATCATAAAAGCGAAGTAACAGTTTTAATAAGGTAGTTTTACCACTTCCACTCGCTCCTACTATTGCCGTAACTTTTCCTTCTGGAATTAGCATACTAATGTCTTTCAGGATAAACGGTGATTTTGGACCTTCATATTGAAAAGAAAGGTTTTTAAAACGAATTCCTTTCTGAATTCCATTATTGACAAATATATTCTCTCCAATTTCCAAGTTTTTAAGTGCAACCTCTTCTCCATTATCATTGATATACTCAGACTCTTCTTCAGGATGATTTTGAACTTCATTTAAGCGTTCTAAACTTAATTTAGCATCTTGTAGCGATCTAAAGAAATCAATTAATTGATTTACTGGTGAATTCATTTGACCAATGATGTAAGAAATACTCAACAGTTCTCCAATTGTCATTTGTCCTTTTACCACATAGGTTGCAGCTAAAAACGTAACTAAAATATTCTTCAACTGATTTAAGAATTCATATCCAGAAACCTGAATTTGATCGATCTTTAAAATTCTAAGATTGGTTTTAAATAATTTATTCTGAATTTTCACCCAAGCTTTACGTTTAAACTCTTCGAATTGATTCAACTTCATTTCAGAAACTCCATTAATAATTTCTAAAATTGAATCCTGATTTTCTGCTCTTTGTTGAAATTTGAAATAATCTAACATGCGTCTCTTCTTCAAGAAATAATAAGACCAACCAATTGAAAAAACAGTTAAAGCCAAATACACTGCTAGAATTGTAAAATCGTAATACCAAAGAACTCCAAAAAATACCGAAAAGGTCATTATTGAAAATACCGTTACCAAACTTTGAGAAGTAAGAAACTCTTCAATACGCTCATTATCATTTATTCGCTGGTTGAAATCGCCTACCATTTTTGAATCAAAAAATTTAATGGGTAGTTGAAGAGTTTTCTTTAAAAAATCTGAGATGATATTAATACTCAGTTTAGTACCTACATACAGAGTAAGTGAATTTCTTATAATTTGAATTGTTATGGCTCCTAAAAACAGTCCTAGCTGTGCTAATAAAATCAATGTGATCATATTCATATCACCAACTGTTACTCCTTTATCAATTAAATTTTGAGTTAAAAAAGGAAAAACCAAGGTTAACATACTTCCAAATAAAAGCATACTAAACATAAAAGCAACTTGCTTTTTAAAAGGTTTGAGATAATTTAATAAATAAGAAACAGTTAATTTGTTAGTCTTTGGTGGTTCAATTTCTTCGAACTTTTCTGTTGGAGATAAGAACAATACGATTCCCTTCTCTTCTTGTGAACACCAAGATTTTTTGAATTCTTCCTCAGAAAGGGTGATTAAACCATGAGAAGGATCTGCGATTTTAAATCGGTTTTTACCCGTAAATATATTTTTCTTTACATCATGAAGAATTACAAAATGGTTCTTATTCCAATGAAGAATACAAGGTAATGTTCCTTCTTCCAGTAAAACATCTATTGATAATAAACTTGGATACGTTTCAAAACCTATTTTTTCTGCAGCATCAGAAATACTCATTAAACTAACTCCTTCTTTTGAGATATGGGAAATCTCTCTTAAATACTGTAAAGAATAATCTTTACCGTACATTTTTGTAATCATTGCTATACAAGCAGGACCACAATCCATTTGATCGTGTTGAGGTATAAATTTCATATTGTTACTGCTTTTGGTTGAACATGCTTTTCTCTTCCAAGCTTCATTTTATAATATTTTGATAACAATCCGTAGAGTACTAATTCGTGCATTCTAGGATTTGTGATTGAAAACCTATTAACATGCATATGGATATAGCTAGTTAAGTTGGATTTCATTCGATTAATAATAAGATTTGATTTATCTCCAAGACTTTCGATTAATCCTTGGTTGTGATTTTCTATAATTGAAAAAACTTCACTTTCTGAATCCTCTAAAAGATGAGTAATGTCGTTTTTATGCTTTCTGAATTTTGCTTCAATTTGCTTTTTTAAATGCTTGTCTCCATTAAACTCGTGCAAGAAAGCTTCATACAATTCATTTATATGTTTTGCTTTGTCCTTTAATGTGAATTGATGAACTTGATACAAATTATCGATAGTTTTCAAAATTGGTAACCAGGACATTTCTGGGTTGATTGATTTAGATAATTGTAAAATTTGAAGTATTAAATTGCTATCCTTTTCAAAAAGAGTTTCAGACGGAATTATTAAATCATTCCCATATCTTTCTAACTCTCGGTTGTATGTAGATAGTTCAACTTTCCAAATTGCATAATTGTTTACGTATGATTTTATCGAACGATTTAACCTTTCAATAACTTGGGAATTATTCTTGTCTTTAATTAAAAAACGTAAACGAATATGAAATTCTGGATCTCTAAATCTGATAAAGTGCCATTTATCAATTAAATTATTTTCTTTTAATTCATTTACCAACGGTTGAATTACATCTAGCAGGATTTTACTTGCGGTTTTCGTTCCTGTGTAAAGTTTAAAATACAGCCATTCTTCTCCAGGAATAAAACTTCTTTTCTCAGATACCTCTTGGTGAATTAGTTTTCTTGCTCTTTTCGTTTCCTTAAAAAATGGAATGATGTATTCTGTATTGTATGATTTCGTTTCGGCATTAATAGTTTCAACCAATAACTCTTCTAAAACAAGTTGTTTTTTCTTCTTCAATGACTCACTCAAGAAAGAATACATGAAATCATTATCTAAATCAATCCACAAAGTATGATCTTGCTGCTCTCTCAAACACACATATCTTGGTAGTTCTTTTTGTTTTAAAAAGTCTTTTAATTTCTCTCTACTTAATTTGTTATTGTTAAAACATTCTGATAGTTCTTCTTTTGAGAAATTCCATTTTGCAGGAGATAAGACAATATTTCCGTATGAAATTCGAGGTCTTGATTTAAAAATTCTGTAGTTAATACTTCCCAGATTTAATCCGAGTGCAGGGTTACAATCTTGCATTTGTAACTCTCCTAAAAACTGGTAAACAGGTAAAGCATTGTACTGAAAATTATGAGCTGTTGTATTCACCACTCTAATTCTTTTATTCAAGCTTTTACTTCGTAATACAATTTTATTGTGTTTTATACTTATATAAATATCATCTAATGAAATCTGATTCTTTTCTTTGTTGCCTTTTGTTAGAAACGAAATTTCATGATCTCTATCTATATTTCTTACCAAGATATTTCCTGCTCTATTATCTGGAACATGTAAAAGCTCTACTAATAATTCCTCTTCTCCTCTACATTCTTTCTCCTTAGCTATGGAAAACATTTCTTTTAAAGAGTTATCCGTTGTTGAAAATCTTCCTAACAAATTCAATGCGCCTGTTCCTCCTGCTACTTCTATAGAGATTTTATCATTATACTTGTTAAGCATTGCATAGAATGACTGCGACAATTGAGACGTATTTATTGGAAAACTTGAAAGATCGAGTTCTTTTAAATCAATTACAGATAGATTCTCTTCTTGTGCCTTTCTAAGTTGATCTGTCCAGAATTTATGAATCTTATGATGATATTTTATTTTTGATTCTTCTGATTCATATCCGTTAATCTTTACATCATCAATAACAGCTGAAAAATTACTCGCATCGGCATGATCTTGAATAAATCCAACTCCAATTTCATTATCTAAGGCAACACATAATGGAACCTCTTGGTCTTCATATCTCTTATAAAAAGCTTTCTTAAACTCGGTAAGATTCGCATTTTCCGGCATTTTACTGAATCTAGATAATGTTGTTATTGCTTTCTTGACATTAGAAATTTCCTGAGATGATAAATCGTACTCACTCTGAGGTAAATTATTCTTGAGATTTGTATTGATTAAATATTTTTTATCAAATGCAATCCCGAACTCATCGGCAATCTTAAAAATACGTTCGTATTCCTCAATTGGATTCCCAAGAATTTGTTTATCAATATTTGAAAGTTCTTTTTGAAGCTGAATTAAAAGTTGATAATAATGTTGAATTTCGCTACTCGCAGAATTTCCTATAACAAACTCTTCGAAATAACTTATTATTTGCTGTAAAGGAGCTTCTCCATTAATACATATATCTAGATCACTTACTAAAAATTGAGCGTCAATTAAAGAGTTTATGTATGCTGTTACTTCCCCTTCAGAGATATTTTCAATTGAATACACTAATAACTCGACTAACTCATGTAGGCTTTGTTCTTCTTTTCTAGTTACATTATAAATTAATGCTAAAACCTCATCGGCTTCAACCTCTACCAAGGTAAATGATCTTTTATTCTTTAAAAGTTTGTATTCTGCATATCTAAAACTAGTTCCGATTTTATAAATAGAAGTATTTGGTGAGAACTTTACTAAACTTCTGATATTCTCTTTCTTGTTTAAATCATGTAATACAGCATATAAAAAATCTAAATCTAAACCAGTGAAACGTTCGTATCTCGGTTTATTACTTTCTTTTTTATGTTGAATTTCACCATATCCCGAAAACAAACCAAATGGTGTACATCTTGTTGCCGATCGCACATAATATTTAATAATTGAAAAAGTAAGTTTTTCTAGTTTCTCTTGAGATACTTCGGCATCTTGAATGCATCGCTTCCATTCATAATACAATTCTGGAGATGCTAAAAAGATTGACTCTTTGAAAACCTCATCATTAAACAAATCTTTTACAAATTGTATTGCTTCTTTAGTTGTAGTAGGAATATTTGCAAAATGACTCACGCTATTATAAGGTGATCGAACAATAAAACGATTGATATGATTGAAGTTTTCTGATTTCATTTTAATAAGCTGGAGTTAACATTTGGAATTTTTCTGCGATGGTTTCAAGATTTTTTAGTTTTTCTTTGTTTGTATCAGCTAAGTCGTACAATACAAATTCATCAAAACCAAAATCTCTATGATATGCTCTTATTTTTTCTTCTAAAATATCTGCTGTTACAGGAACAATATCAAATGCTTCTGCTGAAACACTTCTTGCATAACTTGTAATTTCGTTCACATAAGCTTCTGCCTCTTCTATTGTATCAGCCATATAAAATGCCAATGAGATAACAATTTGTGGCTGATAACCATGAGCTTCATAAAACTCTCTTTTAAAAGATTCTATCTGGTTTTTATCGAATTCTCTTGACTGACCAAAGTTGTGGAAAAGAGAAACGCAATAATTGGTTTTATACTTAATTGCTTCCTTATAACTATTAAATGAAGTTGACAGATACCATAAATCAGGTTTAGCTCCTTTAAATGGTGGAATTAAAATTTGGTTATTTTCAAGATTATCATCTTCGTTTTCCAGTAAATCAGAGATAATTTCAAGATTCTTGTTAAAGAAGGCTCTGTTTGTTTTATGACTTAAGTCTGGGTGAACATATTCTGCTATCTTTTTACTATCCGGTAATCCTTTAGATAATCCTAAATCTATCCTGTTCGGATATAAGTTAGATAACAATTTGTAATTAGATGTTACTGTATATGGAGAATACAAAGACAATGAAACTCCTGCAGAACCAACTTTAATCTGCTCAGTCATTCCAGCTAAGATTGGAAGTAAAACATCTGGATTCGTATACGGATGATTTTTTACATGTGCATAATGATGTTCTGCTAACCAAAATCTGCTAAATCCTGCTTGATCTGCTTCTACGGCATACTCAATCATTTGTTCAATTATTTCCAGGCTTGTTGCGTCTTCTCGTTGACCTAAATCTAGAAGACCTATTTTAATATTTTCCATTTGTTATAGTTTTTAGTTGATTAAGAAAGCTTGTTTCCAGCCTTTGTTCGTTCCTTTTAGTGAAGAATTTAGAACGAGTAATGCTCCTAACTTTCCATAAAATAATGACATGTCTCTTTCGGTAAGTTCTTTTGACATATCTTGACTTAAATAACTTACAGTACGAGCTATCCAATACTGATGTGCATCCAAATACTTTTCGTCTTTGGTTAAATGATATAGTTCTAAAAAAAGCTGTGCAATTCCAGATGAACCATGACAAAAATGATGATTCTCAACACCGGTTACATTCATTTCTTTTCTTTTAACAAGATTATCTCCTATATCCTGTAAAATCTGAGAATAGTCAGAACTTTTATTTATTTTATGAAGAAGGAAAGCTAAACTTAGATCGCTATTACACCATGCTAATCTGTTATTTTGATGTTCAGTAAGCCTCCCTTCTTTTAGGTATAACTTATGTGGTTTGTAAATATGAATTCCATCTACTGTATATTCTTCATTCAGATTACTCATTATTGTAGTAATACATTTCTCTGAAATTTGATCATACATTTCATTAGCTCCGAAAACTTTCTTTGCATCGTTTAATACTTTTACAATTGAAAGATATCCGTGTGGAAATCCGAAGTTCATATCACTTATATATGGATTGTCTGAAACAGTACTAAAAAGATACTCAGCTGTAATTGCTTTCTCTTGTAACTTTTCTACAATACCATTGAATAATTCACGATTTTTAACCTTCAACAAGAACCATAAAACACCTGTTGAACCATTCATAAAGTCGTAATTATCTTTTTGTATCATTTTTATAGAATACTCATATGCTATTTGACATAGCACAGGAATTTGCTCTCCATATTCATCGTCTAGTAAATCATTATTAATTAATTCATCAATAACGAAACCTAATCCTGAAATTCCTTCTGCATAAGATGAATCATTTAATAATTCATTTCCGTCTGGGTTTTGTAAAGAATTAAAAACGTTCATTAGAATATCGGTGATCTTATCTAAGTAAGTTGTTTTTTTCGTATCGATATACATAAACAAGAAATAATATAAAACTCCTAATTTCCCTTGAGTTAATCCTTCCGATAATTGATCTATTGGATAGGATGTTATTTTTGAGTTATACTCGTTTATAATGTCGTTTATCGTAAGTGTTTCTTGTGTTACCATTTTCTAAAGTTTAAAAAATTTAGATATTCGTTTGTGACGTTAAGCTCTTTACACAAAAGCGTTAATCCTATTCCCAGTATTCCTTGAGATATTCCTAGTTGAGCGAAATCATAAATTCCGTTGTAATAGGTATTATAACCTGCCCATTGTGTGTCATTATTTCCTTTTTCTAATATTTTTGAATACCAGTAATCTCGTGATTCCTTAAAACTGGTTTTATTTGTGAATCGGTACATCATATCAAAAAATGCATACAAGCCAGAAGCTCCATAAATCATATTTGCATCTCTTATGTACTTTTCGTTTTCATCGGTATATTGTGCAGCGTTTTCAAGAATATCTAAGCCTAATGAACTCCAATAAGGATTCTTTAATACTTCTCCTGCTTTATAAAAAGTAAAGCCAATTCCTAAATCGCCATATGATAAATTGTGGTAGTATAATCGATTGTTTTTATCGGTTGTTTGAGGAAACCAACAAACACTTTCTCTATCAAGATGTTTTTCTAAAAAATTCAGACCTTTTGTAATTAGAATTTCACATTCCTCTTTTTGCACATTATTTAAGTAACAATCGATTAAAAATGAAACAACTCCGGCCACACCATGATTGTAACCTAACTCTACATAAGCATTCTCAGGTGATCTTAAATCGAACAACCAATATGCTTGATTGTCATTTTCAATAGCTTTTGCTTTTACTAAATCTAAAACTTGGTTTAATTTTTCCTTCTCTACAGTTTCTGAAGAAAAGTAATATTGTAGTGGTGCAAAAACCCCAGTAATACTATCTAAATTTTCTTCATTAAGTCGAGCAAAGAAAATCTCGTCAATTAGATCTTTAAATTCATTTAAAATAAATTCTACTTCCTTTGATAAAACACCTTTTTTATAAAGAGTATTCAAATAAATACCCGCTTCTATGATATCATTCTGAGGAGAAATACTAGTATAATTATCGGTAAGTTTCTCTAAAGACTCTTCTATAAGTGAAATAGATAATTCTAACCATTTCTCATCGTTGGTATATAAGTGATTAAAGTAAAAGAACATCGATTTCCCTAAAACTCCGTTACTTATTCCGATACCATTTAGATCAGTATTTTGTTGTAAACAATCTTGTATTTTTTCTAATGTTTCCATCTTATGAAGTAGAATTATATTTTACTTTTCTAACTCTTCCTTTCCATTACATGTTAAATAAATACATGATAATGGTGTTCCTTTCGCTCCTTTAACAGAAGATAATTGCTCGTCTTGAAGTTTTACTAAAGCTTCTTTCTGAAGATTTAGTTTATTGCTTAGTTTTATTTTTTTCATCTTGATAATTTTAAAGAAAAGGATAAGGATGAGTCACCCGTCCTTACCCTTTTTCTTGTGACTAAGCCTCTAACTTCTCTTCTTTGCTTCCGTTACAAGACTTAAATAAACATGATAAAGCTGCTTTACCACCTTTTACTTCTGACATTTGATCTTCTTGTAATTTGCTTACTACTTCTTTGTTGATTTGTAATCCTTTAGTTAATTTAATTTTATTCATCTTATTGAATTTTTGAGGTTATAATTATTTTTATTGATTTGATTTAAAAAGGGTAAAGAGAAATAAGTATAATGGGTTCTTTACCCTGGAAGGTTAATCGATTTCTTAAGCTTCGATTGAATCTTCGTTACTGCTGTTACAAGACTTCCATAAACATGATAATCCTTTCTTACCACCTTTTACGTCTGCCATTTGATCTTCTTGTAATTTGCTTACTACTTCTTTGTTGATCTGTAATCCTTTAGTTAATTTAATTTTCTTCATTTTATTTAAATTTATGTGTGAATATTTATGATTTTAAAAATTAAGGGGTAAAGAGTGAAATATGTATAATGGGTTGCCTTTACCCCAAGGTTAAAAGCTATTAAGCCTCTAACTTATCTTCTTTATTTCCGTTACAAGACTTGAATAAACAAGATAAAGCTGCTTTACCTCCTTTTACTTCTGTCATTTGATCTTCTTGTAATTTGCTGATTGCTTCTTTGTTGATCTGTAAACCTTTTGTTAATTGAATTTTTTTCATTTTGTTAAAATTTATATTTATTGATTGTGAGTTCTATTTTTTTAGTCCTAAACTCTTTTCAGACTAAGCTTGCAAACAATATTTTCTAATCTTTAGTTCTATCTTTTTCGTCCTGATTTCCAAATTTCTTTCGTGCTACACGAATCTTTTTGTTACCGAACTTGTACAATAATGATATTCTAAAGCTT
The DNA here is from genome assembly GCA_022448525.1 of Tenacibaculum sp. GTDB lineage: Bacteria > Bacteroidota > Bacteroidia > Flavobacteriales > Flavobacteriaceae > Polaribacter. Next base: position 223,464 of record JAKVCX010000004.1, on the reverse strand, counting down.
TGGGTGTCATAATAATTTCGGAAGGATACATTCACGTCATTTGTTATTCCTTCAACTCTAACTCTTTGTCCTCTAAATACATCGTAGGCATTTAATCCTAATTGTAAATCTTTATCTAGGAAGAAAAATTTTAAACTTAAATCTAGATTAGACGTTGCTGATGTTGTGTATATATCGTACACTCCTGGAAAGGCATACCAGAAATTTGCGCTGGCCATTACTCTCTTTTTACTGTCTAATACAAAACTGTTATTTGTCGCTATGTACGTATTAAACCCGCTCTCTCCTGCATTCGTGAAATCAACTAATGATGTAGCGTCACTGTAATGAACATCTAGGATATTTACACTTTCCCACCATTTCCATTTAGAAAATGTATACGATTCTGTTAAACCTATTTTCGTAGTTTCGTAATAATTCTGTGGAGAAATCTCTTGAATATTTGTTACTGGATCTACTTGTGCTAATTGTTGGAATCCGTCGCTAACTTTAGAGAAATACAATGAGCTTACTAATTTTTGCTTGTGTATATGTGTTAGTGATAAATTATCTGAAAATGATGGTTGTAAGAATGGGTTTCCACGTATAATTGTAAAAGGATTCTGGACATTTTCAAATGGATTCAAAAATTCAAATGATGGTCTGTTAATTCTTTGATTATAAGCTAAAGAGAAGATGTTACTCTCATTTGCGATATAGTTCACATTAACCGTTGGAAATAATCGACTATAATCATTAATATCAATCTGGTTTAAACTTGTTGAGTTCCCTTCTGTTTGTGTAGTTTCAAAACGTAAACCACCGTTTATAATCCATTGCTTACTTAGCATTTTTTCTAATGAAAAGTATACTGCTTGTGTATTCTCCTTGTAAGTGAACATATCTGTTCTATTCGGATCTTGTATTGGTGTTCCGGAAGTAACATCAAAGAAGGCAAGTGCATTATTTGTCTTTGTAAATGAAAGTTTACCTCCATAACTTAAACTTGCCCATTCTATTGGAGTTTCAATATCCATTCTTACAGAGTAATTGTCAATTTGTTGATCTCCTATATTGTTTCCTATTTCTCTACTTCCAGGTGTAATTGTTCCATTTGATTCGCTGAAAGTATCATAGGTTCTATCTTGATCACTCGAATAATTGAAATAGTCTAAATTCACTTCTACCTTACTCACACTATCCAGTTTAAATTCTGAATGAATATTTAAAGAATGTGTTGGTGATTCTTCTAGATTATTAGATGTGGTTCTTATAATTCTTGAAAGCGTATTGTTTGTATTATCAAATACATTTACACGATCATTTCTATTATTTGTTCTGAATCGTCCATAAGTTGTTAGGTATTGCGCTCCGATTAAAAAGTCATTTTTGAAATTGTAGTCAAATGATAATCTTGCACTAACTGACGGTTCAGTAAAATATCTTCTTGGATAAGTTCCATCCCAAGTTTCATCAGCAAAGAAGAACTTATTAGTATCTGTAATTAATTTTGATCCATTGGTATAGAATAAATTACTCGACATAGAAAACTTATCTTTTTGATAACTAAAGTTTCCGCTTAAACTTCCTTTTCCGTAGGTTGCTTGAGTATATACTCCGCGTATTCTACTTCTCCATGAATTCCTTCTTCCTTTTTTATAAATTATATTGATTAATCCACTGTTTCCTTCTGACTCATATTTTGCTGGAGGATTTGTAATTACTTCAATACTTTTAATATCGTCCGCTGATATTGAACTGAGAAAGTTCGAAACTTCTTGTTGAGGAATTTTTAAGAGTCGACCATTTATCATAATCCTCATATTATCCTTCCCAATCATGAATATTTCATCATTTTGAACTTTTAATCCGGGAGTTACTCTAAGAGCATCGAGCATATCTCCTCCACTTGATGATAATGATTGTGATACATTAAAAACCAAGCGATCACTTTTTCTAGTAATGAGTCGTTTTCTGGCTTCTATTACAACTTCATCTAGTTTGTTATCAAGTTCTTTTAAAACTATCGTCCCAATATTGTTACTTTCATCAACTGAATTGGACTGGATTGTTTTCTTGGCAAAACCTATAAAACTTATGGTTATATAATATTCTTGGTCTGTTTTTACTTTTAAACTAAACTTTCCTTGTTCATCAGTAACTACACCTCCAATTATTTTATTACTTGAAGTTACCTGAGCAACTACATTGGCAAAACTTATAGGTTCTTTATTGGAATCTACAACTCTTCCTTCTATAGTTTGAGCTTGAGAAATACTTAGACATAGCAATAAAACGGATATAAAGTGAACAATTTTCATGTGTACGTTTCTTTTGGTAATTAAACTTTCGGGGTAGTGTTTTTTTAAGCAGACTGTCTTTCAGATAAATCAAACTGGTACGTATTGATTTCTGAAGTTTCTAATAAAGATTTGTTGGCAGTATAAAAATCAACAAGACCTTCATAAGACATAGCAACTGGAATTGTTTCGGAACCCAAATAATTAATTGATTCTCCTATAACTGTAGCCTTAATTCCCATAGCTAACATTATTCTTAACAACTTACTGTCACATTCTGCAAAAGCAATTGAGTTTTTCTTTTCACATATTGGTGCAATTGCTTGAACCATTAGCTTTTTAAGAAGATTTATATTTCTTACTTCCTTTTTAATTGCAAAACGTCCAATGTGCCAAATTGATTTTAAAGACGTATTACCAGTAATTTCTAAAGGATTTATTCCAAAAATTTTCTGTATTGGAAGCTCATCTTTATAGTTCCATTTTAAAACTCGGATAGTTCCTTGAATTTCTCCTGATTCATTTCTTGAAATAAATACTTCTGAGTTTTCTGAGTAATCAACTTCTTCGTTGTATAAGGTTTCAATGCTTTCACGATAGTTAATAGGTAAACTCCCGTTTGAATGATGTTTATAATTTTCTAAAACAACGAATTTTGCTAAACTCATTATTTTGTTTCTGTCCTGGTTAATAAAATTGTTTTCTAGTAGCATGGTTGATGTATTATTTTTACACTTTCAAAGCTACCTATGAATCAAAGCTTTAGCGTTACACAAAAGTGTAGTCCTTTAATTTTCAGGGGTTTTCTACCCTTTTGTGTAGTTTTTAGTTGTTTTATACAGAAGTTTCATTAAATTTGGTCGTCACCCGAAATTTAAAAGCCGAATGGATAAGAATGTTAATGATTTCTTTTCCTTGAAAAATAGCGTTAATGCTATTTCTGAAGAGGACATAAATCAAACTAAAAACTACCTGGCACCTATTAGAGCATTTGCCAGAACTACTTATAAAAGTATCTATATTATTGATTACGAGAAAAAAGGATTTGAATATGTTTCTGAAAACCCTTTATTTCTTTCAGGACATACCCCAGAAGAAGTCGAAGAAATGGGATATGCTTTCTATTTCAAATACGTTATTGAAGAAGATTTAGACTTACTTTTAAAAATTAACACTGTAGGATTCGATTTCTATGAAAACCTTCCTGTAGAAGAACGTTTAGAGTATACCATCTCCTATGACTTTCATTTAAAGAATAAAGAAGGTAAAAAAATTCTTATTAATCAGAAACTAACTCCGCTGTTTCTAACAAGAACAGGAAAGCTTTGGAAAGCCATTTGTATTATCTCCTTATCGAATGAGCAAAACTCTGGAAACATTAAAGTTTATAAGAAAGGAGAGAATAAAATTTTTAAATATAATTTAGAAGAAGACTACTGGAAAGAAGAAGAAAAAATAAGTCTTACAACAAGAGAAAAAGAAGTGTTGAGATATTCTGTAAGAGGATTTACAATTAACGATATTGCAAAATCAATTTTCGTGTCACCGGACACTGTGAAATTTCACAGAAAGAAACTTTTTGAAAAACTAGAAGTAGCCAATATTTCTGAGGCAATAGTATTTGCTACGAATAACAAATTGATTTAGTCGTTGTAAATAGATGAAAAGTAAAATTCTGGAAATTTTTTGATTTCTTTTTTCGTGGCAACATTATACATAATGTGAACACACATACTTGCAACAACCCAAGATCCGATAGATAATTGAGGAGGAGACAATGTTTCCTTCTCATTTAAATATTCTTCCAATACATTTTCAATCCACTCTTGAGGCTCTCCCCAAAACTTCATGTAGTTGGTAATGTATTTTACCATTTGAATTTCATTGAACTTTTCATTTGGTTTTGCGATAGATTCTAATGTAAGGCCATCTGGAGTAATTACAGCTACTACTCCACCCCAACCAATATTATATGGGTGTAAAACTGTAATTCCGTTTTTCTGACAAAGTTTATCAAATCGCAAAGGAATATCTGTTGTAAAATCAAGAGCATTTATAGCAATTTCATAATCTTTAATAAAAGACTCGACATTCTCATTTGTCAAAAACTCATTTATTACATTAATTTTTGCATTCGGATTAATTAGTTGCAAGCGTTCTTGAAGAGCTTGAACTTTATCTTTATTAATATCATCAATTGTATAATTCTGTCTATTCAAATTTGAAAGTTCAACTTGATCTCCATCAACAATCGTAATATTTTCAAATCCCAAACGTAAGGCACATTCAGCGATAACACTTCCAATTCCAGACCCTCCCAAAAGTATTGGAACATCCTTTATTCGTTGCTGTTCTTCCTGAGATAAATAGATTCTATTTCGTATGTACCTTGTTTCCATTACTAAGTTTTTTTCAAAAATACATAGTCTAAATAGTATTATGACTAAACTAAAGTGTAGTTTATAATAATCAACTAAAAATCTTTTTCATATTATTTTAAGAATTTGGCATAGTCTTTTCGTTATTTTTGCGTATTAAAATTCGAAAATTTGAAAAGAGTATTTCTTTTTTTATCATTATTAGCAGGAATTAGTCTTTCTTCACAAACGAAGAAGATAAAAATTCTTTCTTCTGAATTATCTACTGCTGATGAAAAAAAATTCCCTGGAGCGACAATATTAATTGGTAATGTAAAAGTGTCACATGAAGGAGCAACGTTAGATTGTAAAAGAGCATTGTTATATAGAGAGAAAAATGTTTTTAAAGCCATTGGTGAAGTTGTAATTGAACAAGGAGATAGTATTATCCAATATTCTGATTTTGCAAATTATGATGCCAATACTAAAATTGCTAAATCTTGGGGAAATGTAGAAGTTAACGATAAAGAAATGAAACTTTCTACGGATACTCTTTATTTTAATAGAACTGAACAAGTTTTATTCTATCCTACAAAAGGAGTTATAAAAGATAAAGTAAACACGCTAACAAGTAATAAAGGGACTTACTTTCTTGAAGATAAAAAATTCTCTGCGAAAACTAAAGTGAATGTTGTTAATCCTGATAATATTTTAGATTCTGATCATTTGGATTATTACACTTCTACAAAATTAGCATATATCTACGGACCTTCCACTGTATTCAATAGAAAGGATAGCACAAAAATATATGCAGAAAAAGGATTCTTTGACACCAACACAGACATCTCTTATTTCGTTAAGAATGCAAAACTTTTTTCTAAAGATAAAACAGTTGAAGCCGATAGTTTATACTACGATAAGAAAAAAGGATTTGCCTCAGCAACAAATAGAATAAAAGTAATTGATACTATTCAAAATCTGGTTGTAAAAGGTAATTATGCTGAAATTTTTGAATTACAAGATTCTCTCTTTATTATTAAAAAACCGGTTGCTATTTCCATCATGGAAAAAGATTCACTCTATATGCATGGAGATACAATTCTTGTTACCGGTAAACCTGAAAACAGAATCATTAGAACTTACCATAACGTAAAAATATTTAAAGAAAACTTACAAGGAAAATGTGATTCAATTCATACGAATCAAGCTACCGGATTAACACAAATGTTTGTAGATCCAATTTTATGGTCAGGTAAAAGTCAAATTACCGGTGATAGTATTCATTTTAAAACTAGTAAAGATACCAACGCGCTAGATTCTCTTAAAGTTTTGAGAAATTCATTTATTATTCAAAAAGACTCTTTAGATCCTAAGAATTTCAATCAAATTAAAGGTAGAAATATATATGGGAAGTTTAAAGATAACGACCTAAGAGTAATGCTCGTAAAAGGAAATGCAGAATCTCTTTACTACAATAGAAATGACGAAACTCAAAAGTTAGAGACTATAACCAAAGAGATTGCTAGTGATATTGAATTCCTTTTAGAAAACAATGAAGTAGTTCAAACGAAATATTTCAAGGAAACAGAAGGAAAAACTTATCCACCTTCACAATTTCCGGAAGAAGATAGAAAGTTTAGAGGTTTCATTTGGAGAGAAGATGAACAACCTAAAAAAATGACGGATATTTTTATCAAAGATTCGCAAAAGCAAGTAAAAGAGCGTAAAAAATTATTAGAAGTAGAAAGAGCTAAAGCAAAACTAAATAAAGAATTACGCAAAAAAAGAGCAAAGAAGTCTAAGTTAGATTTAGAAGAATAGTGAAAGAAGACTTTTTAAAATATCAAGCACAAACCACTCCACATCCACTAGCTATTGAAATTACAAAAGCTAAAGGAAGTTACATTTACGATAAAAACAACAAAGCCTATTTAGACTTTGTCGCTGGTGTATCAGCCAATAGTGTCGGACACTGTAATGAAAATGTAAATAATGCTATAAAAGAGCAAATTCAACAATATACACATGTTATGGTATATGGTGAATTTATTCAAAAACCACAATTAGAACTTTGTAAAAACATTGCTAAGTATTTACCTAAATCTTTAACCTCAGTTTATTTAGTAAATTCTGGAACAGAAGCAACAGAAGGAGCTTTAAAGTTAGCAAAACGTTTTACACGAAGGTCTGAAATCATAGCAGCGAATAATGCATATCACGGAAATACAGCTGGTGCAATGAGTGTTTGTGGTGCAGAACAACAAAATAGAGCTTTTCGACCGTTAGTTCCAGGAACTAAATTTATACAATTTAATTCCGAAGAAGACATTCAAAAAATAACCAACAAAACCGCAGGAGTTATTCTTGAAACAATTCAAGGAGGTGCTGGGTTTATTGAACCAAAGAATGATTTTCTAAAAAAAGTAAAAACCAGATGTGAAGAGGTAGGAGCTTTATTAATTTTAGATGAAATTCAAACTGGTGTTGGAAGAACTGGAACTTTTTGGGGATTTCAAAATTATAACGTCATTCCTGATATTTTCATAACAGGAAAAGGTCTTGGCGGTGGAATGCCAATTGGAGCGTTTGTTTCGTCTCAAGAAATTATGTCGTCATTAAAAGATAATCCTAAATTAGGTCATATTACAACTTTTGGCGGTCATCCCGTAATTGCTGCTGCAGCTAATGCCACAATTGAAGAAATTTTTTCTAAAAAATTACAAGTCGAAGCACTCAGAAAAGAACACCTTTTACGAACTCATCTTAAACATCCACGAATTAAAGAAATTAGAGGAAAAGGATTAATGTTAGCCTTAATTATGGAAACTCCAGAAATCGCAGATCATGTGGTTTTAAAGTCTCTGGAAAATGGATTAATACTCTTTTGGCTATTATATGAAAAAAGAGCTGTTCGTATAACTCCTCCTTTAACTATATCTGATGAGGAATTAATTGAAGGATGTAGAATTTTAACAAATATTTTAAACAATATCAGTCTTTAATATTCGTTCTTATAATACTTATATAGTTGATTGGGGATTTTATTATTGACTATTGAAATCGGTTAGAGATGTACTTCTAGCCGATTTTCGTTTTTATACCACTCTCTCAGTTTTTCATTCCATCGAAATACTCATTCATGATTAAATTATCCACTTTCATGACAAAGGAAATATTTCCTACAACTATTCCTGATACTTTTATCTCAAAATACTACTAAACCAACGCATTATGACTCTAAAAAAACAACACCCAGAATTAAAAATAACATTCATTATGTTATTGACAATGATCTTTTTATTGAGTTGCAAACCAACAAATAACGATCCAGTTTTACTTGCAACCACTTCACCTTCAAACACTTCTTCGGATATAACAATATCTTACAATTTACCAGCGGATGTAGCTGTAAATGCAACACAAGAAGAACTAGCCAAATTTGCATGGCAAGAGTTTTTTGCTTTAAACTGGAAATCATCTTACGGAAAAGACAGTTTACGTACCACTCCTGATACTTCTTGGAACTACACCAACGATACTGGAGAAGACTTTTTAAGTGTTTGGGAAACTTATATCCATAGATCCGAGTTAAGACCGGCTAATGGTAAACGAACCAAAGACCTAAGCAAAGGAAAACCATATTATACTTTTGTTGATTCTACTACCGTGAATGTTAATAATCCTGTGAATCTTGAAAACTATTGGAATATACTTGATGAAGATAACGAGATTGGATCTGCTTATTTATTTGCTCATAAAAATACTCACGAGGTACTTTACTCTGCGAAATCTAATTTGGTTGAATATGATTACTTAAAAAAATATTTTCCTACTGATACAACATTATACGCAGCTGCCGATAAAAGTAAAGATAAAGCTAAGTTTAGAGATCACTTAAAAAAAGTATCTGCTGCAAATAAACAGTGCGCATCAGATTCACTTTCACAAGCAGGTTATGTTTGTTTACCATGTTCTACTGATGCTGAAAATGAAGGTGCCGTTGAAATTAAGCTTGCCTTTAGAGAATTAGTTCCTGGTAAAGATGATCCATCTAGGTATATGGTAAAAGAAGTAGTTTATTTCAAGAATTCTACGGAAGGAAATACAACATACTCAAATGCATATACGAAACAATTTGCACTTATTGGAATGCATATTATTCGTAAAACTCAAAATCATCCAACATTTGTATTTGCTTCTTGGGAACAAATAGATGAAAGAAATAAAGATTTTCAAACAATTGGTATCGACACTGTAAAAGTTAATGGTAATAAATATGTCGATGTTGATCCTCATAGATTGAATCCAGTAATTGAAAGAGTTATACCTGAAACAATTCAAAAAGTAAATAACTCTGTGCACAGCATGATTGCTCAAAACAGTAGCAAATCTAAATGGCAATACTATCAACTAATCGGTGTACAAGGAACTCCAATTGATTATAAAGATAGAACTAGTGATAACAACTACTTTATGGCTAATTATGTTATTGAATCAGACTTAACTTTAACGAATTTCCATGGTTCATTTTCAGACCCTTTCAATGAAGCAATTACAAATGTTATTGCAGATGGTAAAGAATTGAATATGGGAGGATGTATGGGATGTCATGGACGAGCACAAGTTTCAGGAACAGACTTTAGTTTCTTGCTTGATAAAGGTGCAGGAAAACCGGTAATAACTCCAGACCCATATCAAACTTATGATGAAGCTTTAGCTGCTTCACAGCATAAATCGGTCAAAGAAATTATAAAATCAATGAGTAAGAAATAACACTTATTTAGAAGATATTTAGAACCCCAAAGATCAAATCTTTGGGGTTTTTGTTCATATTATTAATTCCGTGATTTTTTGCATTATTTATTAGCATTTCACCTTTTTCATGAAAAATATACTATCAAACTGTTAAAATTGATGCGTAAAAATCAGTAATTCAGTCAAAAACAAATTTTGTAGAACCAAGGTAATTTTAGTAATTTGGGCTACACAAATTAAAGGTACATATGTCGATTGAAATTACTCGGCTTTTTGATTTTCCATACTATCAATTGGAAAAGTATAATCTGCAAAAAGCACTAACTACAAAATACAACGGAAGTTGGGAATCTATTTCTACTAAAGAATACATCGAAAGAGCAAATACCATCAGTAGAGGTTTATTAAGATTAGGTGTTCAACCAAATGATAAAATAGCTATCATTTCTACCAACAACCGCACAGAATGGAATATTTGTGACATTGGTATTTTACAAACAGGAGCTCAAAATGTTCCTATTTACCCTACTATTTCCAAAGAAGATTACGAATACGTATTAAATCATTCAGAAGCTACATATTGTTTTGTGTCAGATACTACAATTGTAGAAAAACTGAATCAGATTAAAGGAAATACAAAATTGAAGGCAGTTTATACTTTTGATGATATTGAAGGTGAAACAAGCTGGAATGAAGTTTTAGAACTTGGTAAAGACCCTAGCAACCAAGACGAAGTTGACGCACGTAAAGATGCTGTAAAACCAGAAGATTTAGCAACATTAATTTACACTTCAGGTACCACTGGAAAACCTAAAGGTGTAATGCTATCTCATAATAATATTGTTTCTAATGTATTATCAAGCTCAAAAAGAGTCCCTGTTGATCACGGTCAAGGAATCAGTTTAAGTTTCTTACCTGTGTGTCACATCTTTGAGCGTATGATTTTATACTTATATCAATTTTGTGGAATTTCAATTTATTTCGCAGAATCTATTGAAAAGTTAAGTGAAAATGCTCAAGAAGTTAAGCCTAATGTAATGACGGCAGTTCCTAGACTTTATGAAAAAATCTACGATAAGATTTACGCTAAAGGAACAGAACTTTCTGGAATTAAAAAAGCATTGTTCTTCTGGGCAATTGAACTTGGATTAAAATATCAACCATATGGAGCTAACGGATGGTGGTATGAAAAGCAATTAGGACTTGCTAGAAAATTAATATTTTCTAAGTGGCAAGCTGCTTTAGGAGGAAACTTAAAAATAATGGTTTCTGGTAGTGCTGCTTTACAACCGAGATTAGCTAGAGTTTTTGCGGCTGCCGGAATGCCTGTAATGGAAGGATATGGTTTAACAGAAACTTCACCAGTAGTATCTGTAAATGATGTTCGTGATGGAGGTTTTAAAATTGGAACAGTAGGAAGAATTATTGACGGTGTTGAAGTTAAAATTTCGGAAGAAGATGAAGTTTTAGTAAAAGGACCAAATGTAATGATGGGATATTACAAAGATCCTGAACGTACAGAGCAAGTTATTAAAAATGGTTATTTCCACACTGGAGATAAAGGGAAAGTTGAAAACGGTTTTCTAAGTATTACTGGACGTATTAAAGAAATGTTTAAAACATCTGGTGGAAAATACGTAATTCCAACTCTTTTAGAAGATAAACTAAAACAATCAAGATTTATAGAACAAGTTATGGTTGTTGGTGAAGGTGAAAAAATGCCTACTGCATTAATACAACCAAGTTTTGATTTTATTGCTGAATGGGCAAGAAGAAATGATATCGACTTTACAGATGCTAAACAATTAGTATATAACGAAAAGGTTATAGCTCGTTTACAAGAGGAAGTTGACGATTGTAATTGTAACTTCGGAAAATGGGAGCAAATTAAGCGTTTTGAGCTTACTCCAGAAGAATGGACAGTTGACAGCGGTCATTTAACTCCAACAATGAAAATGAAACGTAATATCATTAAAGGAATTTATACTGATTTGTACGAAAAGATGTACGACAGAAAATAAATAAACTTATAGAAATAAAAAAAGCAGATGGAATTCCATCTGCTTTTTTAGTTTACTTATCGTACACTAAAGCTTCTTAATTCTTACATAGAAGTTTTTATCAATAACAACGTTTGTATCTTTTAGCTTTTTACTCTTCCAATTCTCTGTTGGCTTTAAACAAATCTTTTCATCATTTACCAATATATTAATTGGCATTTTAAATCCTTCTACAACATTATTCCATCGATATGTAACTTTATTCCCTTCTATTTTATACTCAAAAACAGGAATTTTTATCGTTCTTAAATACTGATCAAAAACTTTTGATAAATCAATTTTCGATTTTTTAATTAAATAATTCTCAATATCAGCCGTACTAACTGTTGTATGATAGAAATCTTTATTTAAGCCTCTTAAAATACTTCGCCACTTTTCATCATTATTTATTAATTGGCGAATTGTATGTAACATATTCGCACCTTTATAATACATATCACCAGAACCTTCACTATTTACATCATACTGACCAATAATTGGCTTATCATTAGCTATAGCTCTTCTTGTTCCGATAACATAATCTGCAGATGCATCTTTTCCATAATAATAATCTAAAAATAGATTTTCCGAATAGGCAGTAAAACTTTCATGTATCCACATATCAGCAATATCTTTATTTGTAATATTATTTGCAAACCACTCATGACCTGCTTCATGAATAATAATAAAATCGAACTTTAATCCCCAACCTGTACCAGATAAATCACCACCTAAATATCCTTTTAAATATTTGTTTCCATAAGTCACTGAACTTTGGTGTTCCATTCCTAAATAAGGAACTTCAACTAATTTAAAACTGTCTTCATAAAAAGGATACTTACCGAACCAGTGCTCAAAAGCTTTCATCATTTTTGGAGCATCTTTAAAATGCTCTTTTGCCTTTTTTAAATTATCTCTTAAAACATAATAATCCATATCAAGCTCTCCTCCTTCTCCCTGATACTTTTCAGAAAAATGTACATAATCACCAATATTAACATTTACTCCGTAATTATTAATCGGATTGTTAACTCTCCAATGATAAGTTGTTGTGTTGTCATCATGCTTTTCAACTTTTTGTAATCTACCGTTAGAAATGTTCATCAAATTACTAGGAACACGAACACTAATATCCATACTTTCAACTTCATCATACATATGATCTTTGTTCGGCCACCAAACACTAGCTCCTAACCCTTGACATGAAGTTGCTACAAAATGATTTCCATTAGTATCTTTCTTCCATGAAAAACCACCATCCCAAGGTGCATTTTTTGCTACTCTTGGATATCCTTCATAATACACTTTAATAGAATACTCTTTTCCTTTTACCTGATTCTCTTTAAGTTCAATAAAATGAGCATTTCCTTCAGACTTTACAGTCAGCTCTTTTCCATTTTGAATCACTTTAGTAATTTTCATAGGCTCTTGTAAATCGACCTGAAGAACATTAGAACTTTCTAATACTTTGTATTTAATTTCATTATTTCCTTTAATGAATCTTTTATCTGGATTTACAGAAATATCAAGATGATAATATGTTAAATCCCACCAAACTCTTTCTGATGTAATACTTCCTCTAAGGGAGTCTTGACGAGTAAATGTTTCAGTATGTTGAAATAACCCTTTTTGAGCGAATAGATTTGAACTTACTAAAACCATAAAAAGCAACAACAAAGTTGATTTCTTCATTATAGATTTGTTTTAAATTTTAATCTAAGATAGTTCTTTTGATAGAATCGATAATCTACTATAGTAACTTAATTTTACTTGTTATATCCCATTTATGATTTTATACTCAGAATACTTGAAAAGTTTATAGGTGTTTACAAAAGGATTCAATATTTTTGACCTATCATTAAACAAACAAATCAAATGAAAAACACTGCTTTAACGCACGTTCACGAAGCTTTAGGTGCTAAAATGGTTCCTTTTGCTGGATATAATATGCCTGTTCAATACGAAGGAGTAAATGCTGAGCATGAAACTGTAAGAAATGGAGTTGGTGTATTTGATGTAAGTCACATGGGAGAATTCTTCTTAAAAGGAGAAAATGCATTGGCTTTAATTCAAAAAATTACTACGAATGACGCTTCTAAATTAGTTCCAGGTAAAGCTCAATATACATGTATGCCAAACGGTGATGGAGGAATTGTAGATGATTTAATTATCTACATGATTTCTGAAACAGAATACATGTTAGTGGTAAATGCTTCTAATATTGAAAAAGATTGGAACTGGATTTCACAACACAACGATTTAAACGTTGAAATGGAAAACCATTCAGAAGACTGGTCATTATTAGCGATTCAAGGTCCAAAAGCCGCTGAAGCGATGCAATCATTAACTTCTGTAGACTTATCAGCAATCAAATTTTATACATTTGAGATTACAGACTTTGCTGGAATTCCTAATGTGGTAGTCTCTGCAACAGGATATACTGGATCAGGTGGATTTGAAGTATATGTAAAAAATGAAGATGTTGAGCAACTTTGGAAAAACGTTTTTGAAGCTGGATCTGACTGGGGAATTAAACCAATTGGTTTAGCTGCACGTGATACATTACGTTTAGAAATGGGATATTGTTTATATGGAAATGATATTGATGATACTACTTCTCCTATTGAAGCTGGTTTAAGTTGGATTACAAAATTCACTAAAGATTTTGTAAATGCAGAAGCTTTAAAGAAGCAAAAAGAAGAAGGTGTTTCGCGTAAACTAATTGCATTTGAAATGACAGAAAGAGGAATTCCTAGAAAAGATTATGAAATCGTTGATTCTGAAGGGACTATTATCGGTAATGTTACTTCTGGAACAATGAGTCCAAGTTTAGGAAAAGGAATTGGTTTAGGATATGTTACAATTGATAACTCAAAGGTTGACTCTGAAATTAAAATTCAAATACGTAAGAAACAAGTTGCTGCCAAGGTAGTTAAGTTACCTTTTTATAAAGGATAATAAAAGTAAACTACATACTATATAAATAATAAAAACCTACTTTTTTAAAGTAGGTTTTTATTATTAAACAACTCAGGTTTAGCCGGTACAATATCTTTATAAAAATTTAAAAAGTGATCAAAATCTTTCTCCATATCATCAGTTAAATCGTATGGATCTGCAACTATGATTTGTTTGTTTTTAAAGTCGAAAGCAAACATAACAATAGGTACATTCGCTCCTTTTGCTATATAATAAAAACCTGTTTTCCATTTATCAGTATATTGTCTCGTTCCTTCTGGAGATAGCGCTAAACGAAACTGTTCTTTTTCATTGAAAATGCTTACAATCGCATCAACCAAGTTTGTACTCTTACTTCTGTCTACCGGTGTTCCTCCAAGTTTTCTAAAAATGAAACCAAAAGGTGGTTTAAACAAAGCTGCTTTTCCTATATAATTGATCTCAATTTTTGTAACAGTTCGTGCCAAAATAGCAATAGGAAAATCCTTCCAACTCGTATGTGGAGCACCAATTACAATGTACTTTTTGAGATCTTTCGGAAAATTACCAACTAGCTTCCAACCAAGTAAAGTATGGAAGATAAATTTAGATAAGCGTTGTATCATAAATTGACTTTAAAAAGGTAAATTTAGCGTTTTAATTTTTTATCTAATGTCAGATCAACTGCTATACATTTTACTTACTGGTTTACTGAGTATTATCTTAGGATTTCTTGTCGGTTATATTATTCAAAAAAACAAAGCAAGTGTTTTAGAAAAGGATAATTCGTCCTTATTAGAAAGAAACAATATTCTTCAGGAGAATAAAAAATCTGCTGAAAATGATATTCAGGAATTAAAAGAGGAGTTAAAATTTATTCAATCCGAGAAAGAAAACTTAATTAAATTAAATACTCAACAAGATGTTCAGTTAAAAAATTTGAATATAAAACTTGAGGACAATAAAAAGGAAATTGAAGGACTTCAAGAAAAATTCACCAAAGAGTTTGAAAACCTTGCTAATAAAATTTTAGAGGAAAAATCCAATAAATTTACTGTTCAGAATAAGGAAAACATCAAAAATATTCTTGATCCTTTAGAAAAGAAAATAAAAGACTTTGAAGAAAAAGTAGATAAAACTCACAAAGAAAGTATTGATTATCACTCTGCACTACGTCAGCAAATATTAGGCTTAAAAGAGTTAAACGCTCAAATGAGTAAAGAAACTTTAAATCTTACAAAAGCATTAAAAGGAGATAGTAAAACTCAAGGAAATTGGGGAGAATTGGTTTTAGAACGTGTTTTAGAGAAATCAGGACTAGAGAAAGATCGTGAATACTTTGTTCAACAATCGTTTACTAATGAAGAAGGAAAAAGAATTCTACCTGATGTTGTAATTCATTTACCAGACAACAAAAAAATGATTGTTGATAGTAAAGTTTCTTTAACTGCTTATGAACAATTAGTAAACTCTGATGATGATAACGAAAAAGAGCGATTACTAAAAGAACACACAAATTCGTTAAAACGTCACGTAGATCAGCTTTCTGAAAAGAAGTATGAAGATATATATAAAATAGAGTCACCAGATTTTGTATTGTTATTTGTTCCTATTGAACCTGCTTTTGCAGTGGCTTTGAATGAAGACAATACACTATATAACAAAGCATTTGAAAAGAATATTGTAATTGTAACACCTACTACTCTATTGGCTACTCTACGTACAATTGATACGATGTGGAACAACGAAAAGCAACAACGAAATGCTCTTGAAATTGCTAGACAAGCGGGAGCTCTTTACGATAAATTTGAAGGTCTCCTGAAAGATCTTATCAACATTGGTAAAAAGATTGATGCCACTAAAAATGATTATAGCTTAGCTATGAATAAATTAGTAGAAGGAAGAGGAAACTTAATTACTAGTGTAGAAAAGCTTAAGAAAATGGGAGCTAAAGCAAAAAAAGCACTTCCTGAGAGTATAATCGAAAGAGCTAAAGAAGAAGATTAATTCTCTTTCTTATCAAAATCGAAATCTACAACGGTATCGAAATACTAAAAACCACAATTTAGACGTAAATTTTTACAGTTAATTCAACGAAACTTTACGAAATCGATTTATTTATTAACACGAAATCGATTTAGTAAAGTTCTTCTTTTTTTTCATTGACTAATTCGCAATAAATTCGTTTGGAATTGAAGAATTATTCATTTTTTAACACTTAAAACATGAAGTTTCAACCAATCTTCTAACAAGTGTTATCCTATTATTTCTTTTAACCTTTCAAACCAAATAACTTAATTACAATGAAAAAAATCCTAAAAAACTTTCAATTAGTTTTGCTATGCATTTTTTCCCTAAATGTTTTAGCACAAGACGAAGATGTACTCTTCCAAGCTTTTGATTGGAACGTGCAAAATCAACCAGCAGGCCAAACATGGTTTAATGTTGTTACACAAAACAGTAGTGAACTAAGTAGTGCTGGATTTGATATGATTTGGCTTCCTCCTGTAAGTGATTCTGGTGCTCCACAAGGATATCTTCCAAGAGAACTTTACAATTTTAATAGTGCTTACGGAACAGAAGCTCAATTAAGAAACTTGATTAACACTTATCACAATGCAGGAGTAAAAATTATCGGTGATATTGTTATAAATCACCGTGTTGGAACTGCAGATGCTGTAACTTTTACAAACCCTGCCTGGCCAACTACTTTTATTACGGCTGACGATGAAGGTCGAAATTTTGTAAATTTTCCTGTTGAATTCAGTATCAACGGGGATTATTTCCCTGGAACTGCCTTAAAAGCTGATGGTTCAAACGGAACTTACGGACCAGCAAGAGATTTAGATCACTTTAATCCTGCGGTACGTCAAGAAATTAAAAACTGGATGAACTTCTTAAAAAACGATTTAGGTTTTGATGGCTGGAGATATGATTTTGTTCATGGTTACGATCCTATTTTCAACAAAGAATATAACGATGCTACAAACCCTTATTTCGCTGTAGGAGAATTATTAGAAAGTAGTAGAGTTCAAACTAATAACTGGGTTAATTTTACACAACAATCTTCTTCTGCATTTGATTTCAACACAAAGGTTACATTGCAAAATGCTTTTCGAGATAATAATCTTTCTTATTTAAGAGATGGTGGTGGAAATCCTTCAGGAATGATTGGAATAAATCCATCAAAATCTGTTACTTTTTTAGATAATCACGATACTGGTGCTGCACAACAATGCTGTGGTCCTGGTTATGTTTTCCCAGGTGGAGAAACAAACTTACGCAAAGGATATGCTTATATTTTAACACATCCAGGAAATCCAATGGTATTCTGGACTCATTATTTCGATACTGGGACAGGAGTTAGAAATGCGATTAAAGATTTAATTGCTATTCGTAAAGATGCTAGAATATTTGCAGGATCTTCTATCAACATTGCTGAAGCAAGAAACGATTTATATGCTGCTTACATCGACGGAAGAAATGGGACTATTGCTATGAAATTAGGAAGTGGAAACTGGGCTCCAAACGGAACTGGATGGGTTTTAAGAACATCTGGAACTGATTATGCTGTTTGGACTCAAGGCGGAACTCCTCCTCCACCTCCAACACAAGTTGATCCTTTTACGGTAAATTTCAAAAAACCAAACTCTTGGAATAATAATGTGAACGCATATTTGTTTGATGCATCAACTAATGCAATCATTCCAGGAACATCAGGTTGGCCAGGTCAATCAATGACCAATATTGCTGGTACACCATGGTACTCATTCCAAGTAAACCCACCTCTTGGCGTAGCCGCTGAAAATATTCGAGTAATATTTAATGACGGAACTAATCAAAGTGATGATTTAAGCAGAAGTACAGATGGTTGGTATGATAACGGTACTTGGACAAATAATTGTCCTTCTAATTGCACGAGTACTCCACCACCACCTCCTACAGGAAGCATTACTTATCAATTTAAAAAGCCAAATAATTGGAGTTCTAACGTAAATGCATATTTCTTCGATGCTTCTACGAACTCTACAATTCCTGGAACACAAGGATGGCCAGGACAAGCAATGTCTAGTATTTCTGGAACTCCTTGGTATAAGTATACTTTAAATGTTCCTTCAGGTACTTCACCAACTAATATAAGAGTAATATTCAATGATGGTTCAAATCAAACTGATGATTTAGCAAGAGGAACCGATGGTTGGTATGATAACGGTACTTGGACAACTAATTGCTCTTCTGAATGTACAAATACGCCTCCTCCTCCGACTAATACAGTTACATTAAACTTTTTAAGAACTTCCTCTTGGGGAAATACAGTGAATGCTTATTTATATAATAAAACTTCCAATACAACACTATCTGGTACTCCAGGATGGCCAGGGCAACAAATGAATAATGAAGTTAGTTGGTCTAATTATACTTTCAATGTTCCTAATGGTGTTTCTTCAAATGATATAGGTGTTGTTTTTAATAATGGAAATGGACAACAAACAGTTGATTTAACAAGAGGAACTGATGGTTGGTTTAGAATTACAGGAACTAGTAATGGAAAATCGAATGGTGTTTGGACAGATAACTGCACTACGAATTGTACTTCTTCTAGAAGTTCAGCAAATTCAAAAACCGAATTATCTATTTTAGACAATGTTTCGCTTGCTCCAAACCCAATTAGAAACAAATCAAATCTTTATATTTCTACGAGTAAAAACGGAAACCTAAAAGTGAGTATTTCTAATATACTTGGTCAAACTAAAGTCATTTTTAATAGTGAAAAACAAAAAGGAAATCATAGAATAGAATTATCAAATTCAGATTTCGGTGCTAAAGGTATTTACATCATTAATACAACCTTAAATGATGCTCCAATATCAAAGCCAATAAAAGTTATTAAACAATAATAGTTCGTTTAATATTTAAGTAATCCCTAAAGAAAAACCGGTAGTTTTGAAACTACCGGTTTTTTACTAAATATATTTTAAGACCTGATGATGATTACATTACAAATAATCTTCTTTGGTGCATTAAATCATACACCTTTTCACCGATTGCATGTAATTTTTCTTCATTCTCAGCATTTTGAATTGCTTCATCGATTAAATTAACAACAGCTTCCATATCTTCTTCCACTAAACCTCTTGTAGTAATAGCTGGCGTCCCTACTCTAATACCTGAAGTTACAAATGGAGATTCTGTATCAAATGGTACCATATTTTTGTTTACAGTAATTTCAGCTTTACCTAAAGCGATTTCAGCATCTTTACCTGTAATATTCTTATTTCTAAGATCGATTAACATCATGTGGTTATCAGTTCCTCCAGAAATAATGTCGTATCCTCTTTTTACAAAAGCCTCTGCCATTGCTTGAGCATTTGCTCTTACTTGAATCTGATATTCTAAGAATTCATCGGTTAAAGCTTCACCAAAAGCTACTGCTTTCGCTGCAATAACATGCTCTAATGGTCCACCTTGGTTTCCTGGGAAAACTGCCCCGTTTAATAAAGTAGACATTTTCTTTAATTTTCCACTCTTTAACTTTAAACCGAATGGATTTTCAAAGTCTTTTCCAATCATAATCATACCACCTCTAGGACCTCTTAAAGTCTTATGGGTTGTTGTAGTTACAATATGACAATGTGGTAATGGATCATTTAAAATACCTTTTGCAATTAATCCTGACGGATGAGAAATATCCGCTAATAAAATTGCTCCAACGCTATCCGCTACCTCACGGAAACGTTTAAAGTCCATATCTCTTGAGTAAGCTGAAGCACCAGCGATAATCATTTTAGGCTTATGCTTTTGAGCTTGCTCATTTAATTGATCGTAATCTATTAATCCTGTCTCTTTGTTTACACCATAAAAAACTGGATTATATAATTTTCCTGAGAAGTTTACTGGTGACCCATGAGTTAAATGTCCACCGTGCGCTAAATCAAAACCTAAAATTGTATCACCTGGTTTTAAACATGCAGCAAAAACTGCAGTATTAGCTTGACTTCCAGAATGAGGCTGAACATTTACATATTCTGCTCCAAATAATTCTTTAGCTCTATCAATTGCAATTTGTTCAACTACATCTACAATCTCACATCCTCCGTAATAACGCTTACCTGGATATCCTTCCGCATACTTATTAGTTAAAATAGAACCTTGAGCTTCCATTACTTGCTCACTAACAAAATTTTCTGAAGCAATCAACTCTAATCCATTAAGTTGTCGCTCTTTTTCATCTCTAATTAAATCAAAAATTTGATGATCTTTTTGCATTGTGTGTTGTGTGTTTTTATGCCCAGATTTACTCTTCTGGGGTATTAAATTTCTCTGAATTATCTTTTCTAAATGAACTTGGTAAAATTGTGGGTATCAATTTAATAAGCAAAGGTAATAAAAGCGCTCCACCTGGTAACATAAAAACTGTAAAAGCAGGAATAGCTTTACAGATATCCAAGGTTTGTTCTTTTACTTTTTCCTTCTCTTCATCCGTTAACTGAGTCGTAATAGATTTCTTTAATAAAGAAATAAGTTCTTTACTTTCCTCAAGCTCTTCTACAAATCGAGCTTTATTCCTATGCAATAAAGACTTTATTTCTTCTACAGAATTCATTATAATTTTCTACGTTTTTTTTCTGACTTAATAAGGTTTAATTCTCTAGAAGTTTGTCCTTCAACAGAAGTATTTTCCTCAGCTCTACGGATTAAATAAGGCATAACATCTCGTACTGGTCCGAATGGAACATATTTAGCAACATTATAACCTTCCTCAGCTAAATTGAAACTAATATGATCGCTCATTCCATATAACTGACCAAACCACATTCTCTTGTCGTTCTTCTCAATATTATATTTCTCAGCCAATTCCATTAATAAATAAGAACTTTCCTCATTATGAGTTCCTGCGAATAGTGCCATGTTTTTGTGCTCCATCATATAAAGAATTGCTTCATCATAGTTCTTATCTGTAGCTTCCTTATTCTTACAAATTGGTGAAGGATAACCTTTTTCTTCAGCTCTTTCACGTTCTTTCTCCATGTATGCACCTCGAACCACTTTCATTCCAATATGAAAACCTTTTTGATGTGCTCTTTGATGAAGAGATTTCAAATATTCCATTCGATCATGACGATACATTTGAAGTGTATTAAAAACAATCGCCTTTTCTTTGTTGTAAGATGCCATTAACTCTTCTACTAAATCATCAGCTGCATCTTGCATCCAACTTTCTTCTGCATCAATTAATAGTGGAACATCTTTATCAAAAGCTAGTTTACACACTCTATGAAAACGTGCCTTAACTCTTTCCCACTCTGTAACTTCATCTGGAGTTAACTCTTTACCTTCTCCTATTTTTTGATAAAGTGCGAAACGTCCAAAACCAGTTGGTTTAAAAACAGCAAAAGGAATAGAATCTTTCTCTTCAGAAAACCGAATAATTTTGACAATCTTTTCAACTGCACTGTCAAAACTTTCTTCCTCCTCCTTACCTTCAACAGAATAATCTAAAACACTATGTACATTCCCTGAATTGTACATTTTTTCGATACTTGGAATACAATCTTCCTCTGTTACTCCACCACAAAAGTGATCGAAAACTGTAGAACGAATTAAACCTTCTACAGGTAAATGCGCTTTTAATGCGAAATTCGTAACTGCCGTACCAATTTTTACCATTGGTTGACTTTGTATTAATCGAAATAAAAAGTAAGCCCTTTCTAACTCAGAATCAGACTTTAACTTAAAAGCTACTTCAGTATTTTCAAAAAGTTTCATGAATAATATTTACACGTTTATCCTTGAAAGGCAAATATAGAGGAGAACAATTAATATTTTTTATAATTTCTATTTATTTTTACAGCTTATTTTAAGAAATCATGGAAACCATTCAGGCAATAACATATCCGGTTCATTTTAATGAAAAAGCTTACTTAGAATTAGCTACTTTAATAGAAAAGAATTCTTATTCTTCTATTTTTATTTTAGTAGACAATAATACTTTCGAATGTTGTTATCCACGATTTATTCAAAATTTACAAACAACTGCACCAATTGAAATAATTCAAATTGAACCAGGAGAAGTTCATAAGAATATTGAAACATGTGTTAATGTTTGGAATGTTATGACAGAATTAGGTGCTGATAGAAAAAGTTTACTTATAACTTTGGGTGGTGGTGTAATTACTGATTTAGGAGGTTTTGTAGCATCTACTTTTAAACGTGGAATTGACTTCGTAAATATTCCTACAACTTTACTTTCTATGGTAGACGCTTCTGTAGGTGGTAAAACTGGTATTGATTTAGGTGTTTTAAAAAATCAAATTGGAGTATTTGCGAATCCTCAAATAGTATTGATTGATCCTGACTATTTATATACCCTTTCTGCCAGAGAAATAAGATCTGGAACAGCAGAAATTATTAAATATGGAATGACGCATGACATTCACTTATTCAATGAAATAAAAGATAATTCTGAGTTAAATATAATTGATTTAATTCATCGTTCAATAGAAATTAAGAACGAAGTTGTAACAGCAGATCCAAAGGAAAAAGGACTACGAAAAGTTTTAAATTGGGGACACACAATTGGACATGGAATTGAATCTTATTTCCTAGACAATCCAAATAAAGAAAACCTTACTCACGGAGAAGCAATTGCTATCGGTATGGTTTGCGAAGCTTATGTTTCAAATAAAGAGTTGGGGTTTGACCTTGATAAAGTAAATGAAATAAAACGAGCTATTACTACGATTTATGGAAAAATCGACATTTTAAATGAGGACATTACTCCTATTATTGAATTATTAAAACATGATAAAAAAAACGAAGCTGGAGTAGTAAAATTCGTTTTACTAAAAGATTATCAAGATTTTGTTATCAATGCAGAAGCCTCTGAAAGTTTAATACGAGAAAGTATTAAATTCTACGTTTCTTAAAAACAAGCATTATATATTCTTTCATATTCTGGTAAAACTTTTTCTAGCGAGAAGAGTTTTGTATGTTCTTTTGCTTTTCTCTTCATTTCTAAAAGTTTAGTATCATCTTTTAGAATTGAGATTGCATGAGTTGCCATACTTTCAACGTCTCCTAAATTGGCAAGAAAACCTGTTTCTCCATGAATATTTACTTCTGGAAGCCCACCTCTATTGGATGAAATAACAACTGTATTTGCTGCCATTGCCTCTAAAGCTGCAAGCCCGAAACTTTCTGTTTCAGATGGTAATAAAAACACATCTGAATAACATAATAATTTTGCAACTTCATTACTATTTCCTAAAAACAGAACCTTGTCTGTTATTCCTAAATCTTCAACTAATTTCTCGGCTTTCGAACGTTCAGGTCCATCTCCTACCATTAACAACTTTGCAGGAATTTCTTTTTGAACTTGATTAAAAACTTCAACAACATCTAGAACTCTTTTTACTGGTCTAAAATTACTGATATGAATCAAAATTCGTTCATCTGGAGCAGCAATAGCAGCACGTTGACATTCTGCCTCGTCTGCCATTTCGTATTTCTTTCCATCTATGAAATTATAAACAACCTTAATATCTTTTTGAATATTAAACAAACGTAAAGTATCTTCTTTTAAACTCGAAGAAACTGTTGTCACTTCATCCGATTTATTAATACTAAACTCAACTGCTGTTTTATAACTTGGATGACTTCCTACTAATGTTATATCAGTACCATGTAAAGTTGTTACTACTTTAACTCTAATTCCTTTATCAGCCAACATTTTTTTAGCCATGTAAGCAGCATAAGCATGCGGAATCGCATAATGTACATGTAATACTTCAAGTTCATAACGTTCAACCACTTCTACCATTTTTGTGGAAAGAGCTAGTTCATATGGTTGATATTGAAAAAGAGGATACTCTTCTAGTGCCACTTCGTGAAAATGTAAATTGTAAGAAATAAAGTCTAGTCGTACTGGTTGATTATATGTTATAAAATGAACTTCATGACCTTTATTCGCTAGTGCCATTCCTAACTCGGTAGCAACTACTCCGCTTCCACCAAAAGTAGGATAACATACAATTCCTATTTTCATCTGTTTAAATTATTTACACTGAATTATTAGATTTTAAATCTAATCAGCAACTATCATAAATCTTCATCTTAAAAAAAGAGAAATTATGAAATTTATGATGGTTTCATTTATAAATTGATTTGTTGAACTCTGACGTAAAAATACGCTTTTGTTTACGTCAGTTTGTTAATATTATTAAAAAAAGAAACGCTGTAACTCGTAAGTTACAGCGTTTCAAAATATTATATTCATTACTAATTAGTAATCACCTAAAGTTGCAGGATTTTGCTCTAAAGCTGAAGCTAATTGCTCATCATTAGGAGCTTTTCCATGCCAAGCGTGTGTGTGCATCATAAAATCTACACCATTACCCATTTCTGTATATAATAAAATACAAACTGGTTTTCCTTTTCCGGTTCTAGATTTTGCTTCTTTTAAGCCAGCTAAAATAGCTTCTACGTCATTCCCTTCTTTAACTTCTAATACATCCCAACCAAAAGCTTCAAACTTAGCTTTTAAGCTACCCATTGCTAATACATCATCAGTTGTACCATCAATTTGCTTTTCGTTAACATCAACCGTAGAAATTAAATTATCTACTTTTTTTGCTGAAGCATACATTGCTGCTTCCCAAATTTGTCCTTCTTGTAATTCACCATCTCCGTGTAAAGAATAAACAATTTTATCATCTCCATTTAACTTTTTAGCCTCAGCTGCACCAATAGAAACACTCATTCCTTGACCTAAAGAACCAGATGCAATTCTAATTCCTGGTAAATGCTCATGTGTTGTTGGGTGACCTTGTAAACGAGAATCTAATTTTCTAAAAGTAGCTAATTCTTCAACAGGGAAAAATCCACTACGAGATAATACACTGTAATAAACTGGTGAAATATGTCCGTTTGATAAAAAGAACATATCTTCATTTTTACCGTTCATATCAAAATCAGTACTATATTCCATAGTATCTTGATATAAACAAGAAATAAATTCAGCACATCCTAATGATCCTCCTGGGTGACCAGAATTAACTGCATGTACCATGCGTAAAATATCTCGACGAACTTGTTGTGTAAAGTCTTGAAGTTGTTGTGTTGTTGGCATTTTGTTTTGTTTAATACCGGCAAAAATACAAAAGTGTTCGATATGAAAATATGGAAAACTCGCTTTTAATGAATAGTTATTAACATATCACGTCTTTTGCTTCTTCTTTTTAGCGGCTGGAAATAATACATTATTAAGAATTAATCGATATCCTGGTGAAGTTGGATGCAAATCTAACTCTGTTTTTGGATCACCAACTCTGTGTCTGTAATCCTCTGGATCATGACCTCCATAAAAAGTAAACATTCCTTTTCCCTTGGTTCCATGAATATAACGAGCTTCTGAATTTGTAGTGTTCTCTCCTAGAACCATTACCGTAGATTTCACATTTCTTCTATCGAAAGAAGTAGTTTGTCCCATAAATGCTTTGACAACCTGAGTATGATTTTGGCATAACATCGTAGGAACTTGATCCCATTTTGCTGAAAATTCTTTTAAAACAAAATAATCTGACTCTTGTCTAATTCTTCTTTTACGAGTCATATCAATTGAAGAAAATTCGTAAGTTGTTGGATTTCTAATTAATTCAAAATCAGAAAAAGCAAAGGTTTTATTGAAATTTAATTTCGACTGATAATTTGGTTCTGAAGGATCTCCATCGAACATAGCCTCGCAAATATCAACTCCATCTGCAGCAAGTGCGATGTCAAAACTATCGGTAGCAGAACACATGGCAAACATAAAACCACCACCAACAACATAATCTCTTATTTTTAAAGTTACATCTCTTTTAGCTTCTGAAACCTTTGAGTATCCTAATTTAGTTGCTAAAGCTTCTGCATCTTTCTTTTGTTGAATATACCAAGGTGCGGTTCGGAATGCTCCGTAAAAACGACCATATTGTCCTGTAAAATCTTCATGATGCAAATGCAACCATTCATAAAGTAATAATTTATCATTCAGTACTTCTTCGTCATAAACAACGTCAAACGGAATCTCTGCATACGTTAAAACCATTGTAACGGCATCATCCCAAGGCATTTTATCCTTCGGTGAATAAACAGCTATTTTTGGAGCTTTTTCCAAGGTTACAGCTTCTTGATTTTTACTTGGTGAAGAGATTTCTTCTAAAATTAATTGAGATTTAGCATCTGAAATTTCTTGGTATGAAACACCGCGAATCTTACATTCATTAACAACAGCTTCATTATTTTCAATTAAAAAAGCACCTCCGTCATAGTTTAATAACCATTTTGCTTTTAAACCATTCTGTAAAGCATAATAAACTATTCCATATGCCTTTAAATGATTCTTCTGATTATCATGACTCATTGGTAAGTAAATAAACGAAGCCCAAAGCGACTTTGAAAATAATATAAATGAGAGTAAAAAAATGTATTTCTTCATATTGCAAACTAAAATACACAATTACTAGGAAGCAATTGTGTATTTAATATATTTTTATGATTGACAAGACTTATTAAAAAGGAACATCATCGTTAAAATTATCATTTGATGGTTCTGGTGATCCGAATGCATCTTGCGCTGAAGGTAGGGCATCTGATGAAAATGAATTCATACTCGATTGGAATTCACTACTAAATCCTTCTTCTAAATCTGAGAATTTTGCTAAGTGTCCTGTAAACTTTAAACGAATATTATCCAATCCACCATTACGGTGTTTTGCAACAATAAATTCTCCTTGTCCCTCACATGGTGAATGATCATCATCATCCCATTCTGTCATTCCATAATATTCTGGACGGAAAATAAACGATACAATATCGGCATCCTGCTCAATCGCTCCAGATTCACGAAGATCGGATAATAAAGGTCTTTTACTTCCTCCACGTGTTTCAACCGAACGTGATAACTGTGATAATGCAATAACCGGTACATTTAATTCCTTCGCCAATGCCTTTAAATTTCGCGAAATTGTAGAAATTTCCTGTTCACGGTTTCCTCCTGCTCCACCAGCCGTCATTAATTGTAAATAATCAATAATTAGAATACGAACATTATGCTGGGAAACCAAACGTCTAGCTTTTGCACGTAAATCAAAAATTGACAATGCTGGAGTATCATCAATAAATATTGGAGCATCTGAAAGTTTCTTAACCTTTACATTTAATTGCTCCCATTCGTGAGGCTCTAAATTTCCTTTACGCAGTTTTTCAGAAGTTAATCCTGTTTCTGATGAAATCATACGAGTAATTAACTGTACTGATGACATCTCTAAAGAGAATACTGCGACAGCATGGTTAAAATCGATTGCCATATTCTTAGCCATTGAAATTACAAATGCCGTTTTTCCCATACCCGGACGAGCGGCAATAATAATTAAATCGGTTGGTTGCCAACCAGATGTTAACGCATCTAACTTTGTAAATCCAGTTGCCAAACCACTCATTCCTTCTTGGTTCGAAATTTCCTGAATTTTATTAATTGCTTGCTGAACTAATGATCCAGCTCCCTCAGCTCCTTTTTTTAAGTTTCCTTGTGTAACTTCAAATAACTTTCCTTCAGCTTCATCTAATAAATCAAAAACATCTGTTGTTTCGTCATAAGCACTTTCAATAATTTCCGAAGAAATAGAGATTAATCTTCGTTGAATATATTTCTGAAGTATAATTCGAGAGTGGAATTCGATATGTGCAGAAGAAGCAACTTTCTGAGTAAGATTAATCAAATAAAAATCACCACCTGCAATCTCTAATTTTCCATCGCTACGCAATCTGTGAGCAACCGTTTTTAAATCGATTGGTTCAGAATTCTGGAAAAGCGTATAAATTGCATTATAAATTTCCTGATGACGTCTATCATAAAATGCCTCAGGATGTAAAATATCAATTACTTCATCAATTCCTTTTTTATCAATCATCATAGCTCCCAAAACAGCCTCTTCAAGATCTAAAGCCTGTGGTGGTAACTTCCCTTTTTCTAAATTTATTATTCTAGATTTATCAATCTTCGTTCCTCGTAAACTTTGCGTTTTCTCCATATGGGCAAAAGTAATTTTTTACATTGATATTTGTATTAGCTTATGGTGATTTTCTTTGTTCACAAAAAATGTAAACAAAATTGTTATTAGTATGTTAATAACATTATATCTTTCTATTTTTGGTACAATGAACCATAATAAAAAAACTGTTTTTCTTGCTGTTTTATTGCCTATACAAGTGATTTTCATCAACTTTATAAGTGGCAAAACACAATTTATTGAAGAATATTATTCAAATGGAATATATCCTTACATATCCAGATTCTTACGTTTAATTTTTGGTTGGTTACCTATTTCTATTGGGGACCTTATAGGTTTGATTTTAATATGCTTATTTGTATTCGAAACTTACAAAATAATTAAAAATAGATTCCGAAATTTAATTAAAAAATCAATACGATTTATTGCATTTCTTTCAATTATTTATTGCTTTTTTTATCTCTTTTGGGGGTTAAATTACTTTCGAGAACCGCTGGCGAAAAAATTAAATTTAAAATCTTCTCAATATACAACGGAACAACTTATTGAAACATCGATTAGTTTTATTGATACTTTAAATAGTATTCAAACTTCTATTTCAGGAAACGATACCATTAAAATTATTGTTCCTTACACGAACAGAGAAATTTATAACAAAGTTTCAGATGCTTATTTAAATCTTAGTAATCAATTTCCACAATTAACATACAAAAGTCCTTCCATAAAAAATTCAATTGTAAGCTTATTTCAATCCTATAATGGAACTTCAGGATATTTAAATCCAATTACAGGAGAAGCACAAGTAAATAGTATGATTCCTAAAGCAGGAATGCCAGCAACTGCCTGTCATGAAGTAGCTCATCAAATTGGTTGGTCTGCAGAGAACGAAGCAAACTTTGTTGGTTTTTTAGCATCTGTGGCCAGTGATGACATATATTTTAAATATTCCGGATACAGAATGGCTTTAAGATATTGTATCAGAGAACTTCGAAAAAGGGAACCTGAATTATTCAAACAATACTGGTTAAAAATTAATAAAGGCATACGTAAAGAGCTTAAAGATAATTATGATTTTTGGAAACAATTTGAAAACCCAATTGAACCATACCTGAAGAAAGGTTACAATTCGTATCTAAAAGCAAATAATCAAGCTAAAGGTATTGAATCTTATAGCTATGTTGTAGATTTGTTAATTGCATACACAGAACAAAAT
Organism: Tenacibaculum sp.; assembly: GCA_022448525.1. Taxonomy (GTDB): domain Bacteria; phylum Bacteroidota; class Bacteroidia; order Flavobacteriales; family Flavobacteriaceae; genus Polaribacter. The sequence goes on along the minus strand of JAKVCX010000004.1, from coordinate 193,836 downwards.
AAACCATGAAAAAAGTAAATCTGATTTTAGTTGTATTCTCTATTTTGATAACTTCTTGTAATTCTAATTACAACTTTGACAAAGATTTTAATTGTAATGTAAGTACTCCATATGGTTTGGAAGAAATAAGTGATTTTAAAAACAATTTTGTTATTGAATTACCTAAAAATTGGAAGACTAACTTATATTATGATGATGCAGTTTCATCGGTTTATTCAGCTGATACAACTAAATCACTAACTAACTCCATAATTCTAGACGCTTCCTTTGTTCTTAATACAATTAAAATTGATGATGCTTTTATTGAAAAAATTAAGAAAGAAAATCTAAAAATGGAATTAATCGAATTGAAGTCTAAAAAAATTCGATTTAATGAAGGAGAAGGATATTATAATTTAACCAAAGGAAAACAAAGTAAATTTGATTACCACGTGTTAAATGTTTTCTCAAAAGCTGAACGTGGATTTTTACATGTAAAAACTGAAATTTATGGCGATTCATTAGTAAATGAAAGAATCTGTACAGCACTAAAATTAATTGAAAAAATACATTTGAAATAAGTTATTTTTGAACTTTAAAAATAAAAGAATGAACAAACAGCATATAATTGACAGATTTGTAAAATATGTAACGATTGATACAGAATCTGATCCTAACAATCCGAAATTTCCAAGTACTGAAAAACAATGGGATTTAGCTCGTGTTTTAGAACAGGAACTTAAAGAAATTGGAATGGAAGATGTAGAATTAGATGAGAACTGTTATTTAATGGCTACGCTACCGAGTAATATTGATTATGATGTTCCTACTATTGGTTTTGTTGCTCATATTGATACAAGTCCAGATTTTACTGGAGCAAACGTAAAACCACAAATTCACCATGATTATAATGGAGAAGATATTATCTTAAATAAAGAGAAAAATATTGTTTTATCTCCATCTTATTTCGAAGATTTATTACAATATAAAGGTCAAACAATTATTACAACTGATGGAACAACTTTATTAGGTGCTGATGATAAAGCTGGTGTTACTGAAATTGTTTCTGCGATGGAATATTTAATTCAAAATCCAGAAATTAAACATGGTAAAATCAGAATTTGTTTTACACCTGATGAAGAAGTTGGAAAAGGTGCTCACAAATTTGATGTTGAAAAATTTGGTGCACAATGGGCTTACACAATGGATGGAAGTCAGATTGGTGAATTAGAATATGAAAACTTCAATGCAGCTGGAGCCGTTGTTACAATTAATGGTAAAATTGTACATCCAGGATATGCAAAAGGAAAAATGGTAAATTCTATGACAATTGCTAGTGATTTCATCAAAGCTTTACCGGAAAACGAAGTTCCTGAAAAAACAACAGGATATGAAGGATTCTTTCATTTACACACAATGGAAGGAAAAGTTGAGCAAACTGTTTTAAAATATATCATTAGAGACCATGATATGAATCTTTTTAATGAACGCAAAGAGTTGATGCTTTCTACTGCTCAAAAATTAAATGAACATTTAGGAAAAGATGCTATTCAAGTTCAAATCAAAGATCAATATTTCAACATGAAAGAAAAAGTTGAGCCTGTAATGTACATTGTGGATATTGCTGAAGAAGTGATGAAAGAAATGAACATTACTCCTTTAATTAAACCAATTCGTGGTGGAACTGATGGTTCACAACTTTCTTATATGGGATTACCTTGCCCGAATATTTTCGCCGGAGGTCATAATTTTCATGGTAGATATGAATATGTTCCTGTAGAATCAATTATGAAAGCAACTGAAGTAATTGTAGGAATTGCTCAAAAAGTTACTGAAAAATTTAAATAAAGAATTTTATAAATATCAGAAAATGAAAAAACTCCGGTCTTAGACCGGAGTTTTTAATTAACCTCCCATTAAAATAAAATCAATAACTAATAACGAATTGATATTCATTTCGTAGCAAATATAAGCGTTGTAGCACGATAAAAACAAGCTATTTTGTTGTTTTTTTCTTAAATTAACAAGCTCGTATATTATTTTACACAAAATTGAATTGTGTTATATTCTCCAATTTCGTTTTTTTTCCTTCTCGTATCCCCTACTTTTGACGCCTTAAATTGAATAAAATGGATAGAAATTTACTTTTAGAACTGGCTAAAAAACATGGTAGCCCTTTATATGTTTACGATACTGATAAAATATCATCTCAATATAAACGTATCACAAAAGCATTCTCTAAAGTAAAAAATGTAAAGATTAACTACGCTACAAAAGCCTTGTCTAACGTTAATATATTGAAAGTGTTTAATCAATTAGGAAGTGGATTGGATACAGTTTCAATACAAGAAGTTAAACTTGGTTTATTAGCTGGTTTTGAGCCAAAAGATATCATCTATACTCCTAATGGTGTTTCTCTAAAAGAAATAGAAGATGTAGCAAAATTAGGTGTTCAAATCAATATAGATAATTTATCAATATTAGAATTATTTGGTCAAAAGAATCCAGAAATTCCTGTTTGTATTAGAATAAATCCACATGTGATGGCTGGAGGAAATTCAAAAATATCTGTTGGACATATCGATTCTAAATTCGGAATCTCAATACACCAAGTACCGCATATTAAAAGAGTAGTAGAAAATACTGGGATGCATATTAATGGAATCCATATGCATACAGGATCTGATATTTTAGATGTTGACACTTTTTTAATGGCTACCGAAATCTTATTTGATGTTTCTAAACAATTTGATAATATTGACTTTATTGATTTTGGAAGTGGATTTAAAGTTCCGTATAAAGAAGGAGACATTGCTACTAATATTGAAGATTTAGGAAAGCACTTAACTAAAAGGTTTAATGATTTTTGTAAAGAATATGGAAAGGATTTAACTTTAATGTTCGAGCCTGGAAAATTCTTAGTGAGCGAGGCAGGTTATTTCTTAGCATCCGTAAATGTAATTAAACAAACAACATCGACTGTATTTGCAGGAATTGATAGTGGTCTAAATCATTTAATTCGTCCGATGTTTTATGGTTCTTACCATAAAATAGAAAACTTATCAAATCCTAAAGGAAGAGAACGTTTCTACAGTATAGTAGGTTACATCTGTGAAACTGATACTTTTGGTACGAATAGAAGATTAAATGAAATTCGTGAAGAGGATGTTTTATGTTTTTCTAATGCAGGTGCCTATTGTTTTTCTATGGCATCCAATTATAATTCCAGATACCGTCCTGCAGAAGTTATGATTCATCAAGGGAAAGATTATGTAATTCGAAAAAGAGAAACCTTTGAGGATATCATTAAAAATCAAGAAGTTGTAATCTAAATAAAAAATAAAACTCTGACTTTACAGTCAGAGTTTCTTTTTTTATATAATTCATAATCCCCTAAAAAATTATATAAAGTATGTAAATGTTAAAACAAATATCAATTAATATTTGATTTAACCCTCAGGAAAAACACCCTTTATTATAATTTTAGGAGATTTTTAACCAAAAAAAAGCGCATCATATGATGCGCTTTTAAATCAACAAATTGTTGTTATTATTTCTCAGCTACTACTTCAAAAGTAATATCTACAACTACAGATCTGTGTAAACGAACGGCAGCATTATACTTACCTAATCTTTTTACGTTTCCACCTGTAACTTTGATAAATTTCTTATCAATCTCAGTACCTTGTTTAGCTAAAGCTTCTGCAACATCAATGTTGTTTACAGAACCGAATAACTTATCACCAGAACCAACTTTAGAAGCGATTTTGATTTCGTATCCTTTAACTGTTTCAGCTACTTTGTTAGCATCTTCAACTAATTTAGCTTCTTTAAAAGCACGTTGCTTTAAATTTTCAGCTAATACTTTCTTCGCAGAAGAAGTAGCTAAAATTGCATATCCTTGAGGTATTAGGTAATTACGACCGTAACCATTCTTTACAGTTACAACATCATCTTTAAAACCTAAATTTTCTACGTCTTGTTTTAATATCAATTCCATGTTTCTACTTCTTTATTATTTTAACATATCACCAACGTATGGCATTAAAGCTAAGTGACGAGCTCTTTTGATTGCTTGAGCTACTTTACGTTGATATTTTAATGAAGTTCCTGTTAAACGTCTTGGTAAAATTTTACCTTGATCGTTTACTAAGTACATTAAGAAATCAGGATCTTTGTAATCGATATACTTAATACCGTTTCTTTTAAAACGACAGTATTTAGCTTCCTTTTTAGTTTCAATGTCAAGCGGAGTTAAGTAACGTACTTCTCCCTGCTTGTTTCCTTTTGCTTGTTGTTCAATTGATGACATAATTGATTACTTTTTTGCAGATTTAACTCGTTCTCTTCTCTTTTCAGCCCAAGCAGCAGCATGTTTGTCTAACTTTACAGTTAAATAACGCATAATGCTATCGTCACGTCTAAACTCTAATTCAAACGGAGAGATAACCTCACCAGCTACTTTGTACTCAAATAAGTGATAGAAACCACTTTTTTTCTTCTGAATTGGATAAGCTAATTTCTTAAGCCCCCAATCTTCTTTGTGGATCATTTCTGCACCTTTAGAAACCAAATAGTCTTCGAACTTTTTTACTGTTTCCTTTATCTGACCTTCAGATAAAACGGGATTCAAAATGAAAACAGTTTCGTAATGATTCATAATTATTAATTTATTTTTAAGCGTGCAAATATATTAGTTTTTATCTGGATAACATAATTCTTTAGACTTATTTTTCATTTTTAGTATCTTTCCAACACAAAACCCTTTCAAATGGAAATTCCAGAAATACCAAATTTAATACATTACGCAATACCTGTATTTGTAATTACAGTGATTGTTGAAGCTATTTTAACTGTAAAAATTAAACTCGATGAGTACGAATTTAAAGATGCCTTTACCTCAATTACAATGGGGTTAGGAAATGTTGCTATTGGTTTATTTGCAAAAGGATTAACTCTTGCTCTTTTTCTATGGTTATACCAATTCCGATTATTTACAATTCCTTTTACTTGGTGGGCTTGGTTTATTTTATTATTCGCAGAAGATTTTGTGTATTATTGGAATCACAGAATCGCTCACGAAAGTAGATTGTTCTGGGCAAGTCATGTTGTACATCATTCTTCACAGAAATATAATTTAAGTACAGCACTTCGTCAAACTTGGACAGGTAGTTTTTATACATTTATTTTTTGGCTACCTCTTATTATTATTGGATTTCATCCAGTAATGGTTTTGGTTCAAATGAGCATTAGTTTATTGTATCAATACTGGATTCATACAGAACTAATTACGAAACTTCCAAAATGGTTTGAAGCTGTATTTAACACTCCTAGTCATCATAGAGTTCATCATGCTACAAATCCGCAATATTTAGATAGAAACCATGCAGGAATATTTATTATTTGGGATAAACTTTTTGGAACCTTTGAACCTGAAGATGAGAAACCAGTTTATGGTTTAGTTAAAAATATTGAAACTTACAATCCTATAAAAGTTGCTTTCGTAGAATGGTATAACATGATAAAAGACGTTTTTAGTAGTAAAACGTCAATGACAAAAAAGATATTATACCTTTTTAAACCACCAGGATGGAAACACGATGGTACAGGAATTCTATCAACTGACTTAAGAAAAGAGTGGGAACAAAAACAAAAAAGAGAGCAATAATGCTCTCTTTTTTCCTTTTAATTCTAATTTATATCAAAACGTACACCTAATGAAATGTTTCTAATATTTGTATTTTGAAAGAGTGGATTTAAATCATATTTCGCATATAATCCTATGCCTTCATAAGCGATATATGCACTTAATCCATAATTAACAGTGTTCATATTGAAATCTGCCTTTTGCACCTCCTCTACTCTAACTCCTTGTGCGTTCACATATTCTAGATATTGGCGCGTTCCTAATTTAAATCCAAAGAAACCTCCTAATCCTATTCTTACATCTTGGTGTGTTCTATCAACCACCTCATCATCTGAGTACACTCTATTCTTTGAAAAATCTAATTCAAAATGCATTGGAAAAGTCATTTGAACATGACGTAATCGACTCTCTGTTAATGAATTTGGATTTACTACTAAATTCGTTTGATCTCCATTTACCTCGTGAAATCTGTTATCATCAGCTCTTAAATTATTCCATAAAAATGAGAATCCGTATTTAAAATATGCCTTTGACGGTTCTTTTGACAATCTTGTTTTCCAAGTAAAACCAAGCTCATAAAAACGTGATTGCCAAAACCTATAATCTGAATTGTTTAAAGAACCAAAATCATTATCTACAAGAACGTTATTCATTCCTAATGCAAATACGAACTGGGTAGTTGTTCTTTTGTCTCTACGACGTCTTTTTCTAAACCATGAATTATCATCATTATCATCGTCGTCTTCAAACATTTTAAAACGGAATGTTCTTTTTCCAATTGTAAAAGTATCATAGTCTTCATCATCTTCACTTGCGATTCTACCATCAGTTTTATCCTGAACTAACTCTTGCAATTTTTGCTCTTGAATGCTTACAAGTTTTTCAATTTGACCAGCATGATATGCGGCAGCTTCTTTTTTTAACTTTTCAGCTTCCGTAAACTCTATCTTCTTATTGTCGAGCCTATCATTAATTTCTTTTACTTTTCTCTTTAAAGAATCTTTATGAACCTTTGTGATTCTCTCTATCTCTTTTGATATTTTACTCACCTCTTTCTCAAATGTTTTCTCTTGAGCTTGGGCATAAGTTGTGCCTAGAAGCACTAATAAAATTAGTATTCTTTTAATCATTTTTTAATTTTTAAGTTTATTAAATTTCTTTTTGGCTGACTGCCTTTTGTTAAGTACTTATTTGTTTCTGTTTGCTACAGCAACTATGATATCCGATATTTTTCTTCCTAAATTATTTTTGAAATTTCCTTGATAAGCATCATCTTCAATAGAACGTTCTACTTCAGCAAGAATGATTTCTGGATTTATTTCTAAGTTAGATCTTCTCAACTTTATTTTTATACTATCCAAAACATCACTTCTCTTCATTTTCAAATTTGCATAGTATTCTTTTACTTCATCTGGTGAATGCGTCACAGCAAATAGCAAATCATCTCCATTTACCTTTACACGGCTATTTGTTTTATTCTCAGCCGTAGATTCAACATTTTTATTTTCGCTAGTAATTGCAACAACTTCCGAAGTATTCTTGACTGGTTCTATTTTCTTATTAACCTGAACAATTTCTAACTCTTTTTTAACTGAACTATTAGTTATTATTGGCTTTATACTTATATTTTTTCTATCAACTTTAGTCTCCTTCAAAGTGATTTCTTTATCGTTTTGCTTATCATCAGAAACTTCAACCACCAAACTGTTTTTATCCTCATTTGTATTTTCTGGAATTGTAACAATTATTTGTTCCTCTATTGACTTATTTTTGATTTCTTCTAGTTGGTTTGTATTTAATCCAAAGAAAATCCCAAATAAAAGTGCAATACTTGCTGCAATACTTATAAAATGATAATATTTCTTTTTTGAGTTTCCCTTTTGTTCATCCATCATGCTTTCTAATCTTTCCCAAGATGAACCTGATGGAGTTAAAACTCTATCATTAAACTTCTCTTTTATAATTTGATCTATCTTATTTTCCTCCATGACTCACTTCATTCAATTTAATATAATTAGTCTGCAACCATTTTCTTGCTTTAAATAATTGCGACTTCGACGTACTTTCTGAAATATTCAATTTTTTGGCAATTTCAGAATGTTTATAACCTTCGATAGCATATAAGTTAAAAACCATTTTATATCCTTCGGGTAATTGATCTATGAGACTTTGGATATCTTCAACAGAAGTATTTTCAAGACTTTCAGTTGATAATTCAGAAAACACATAATCTTCATCGGTATATTGAATTACATTTCTTTTCCTTAGATACGTAATACAAGTATTTACCATAATTCTACGAATCCAACCTTCAAAACTTCCTTCGTTTTTAAATGATTTAATATTCGTAAATACTTTTAAGAATCCTGAAAGCATTAAATCTTCTGCATGATGTAAATCTTTAACGTATTGCCTACAAACACCTAACATTTTTGGAGAATACATCTCAAACAATTGTTTTTGTGCATCTCTATTCTGTTTTTGCGCTTTCTTAATTAAAGAAGCTTGAGTAGTATGTAAAGAAATTATCTTCAAAGTTTTCTTTTAATATCGTCTCACAAATATAAAGACGATAGCATTTTAAATTTGGTTGCCTGAAGATGAAAAAAAATTAAAAAAATAAAAACCTTCTAGTGAGGGACTAGAAGGTTTAAACGTCACTTGATCGAAGCAGTAGTGACCGAAGGGGGAATGAAGTTAAAATTTTTACATTATAAATTTAATCAAATCTTTGATTTGTAAAACAGGAAAATTCCCCTTTTAAACAACTGATTATCAATTATTTTGTTTAAAGCTTCACTAATTCAGCTGAACACAAAAAAACAAAACAAACAACTAATAAACAACACGTTAGCTAAAATCAATAACACATAAAAAATTAGCCTAACACAAAAAAAGTTAAACAAGTTGAATAATTTTAACGTTTTTATAAACTGTTTAAAATTAATCTGAATAAAAAAATGAAATTTAGATAGAATTAGTAAGCATCAACATCTACAACAAATCGTATTGGACGAAACTCTTTTACGGCCTCGAATGTTGTTTTTATTTTTTGAAGCTGTTCTTTTGTTTTGGCTAATGATTGTTTTGGTGGAATTTTAATCATCAAATTCTTAATGTATTGATTTCTCACTCTTGAAACAGCTGGTGCGGTTGGACCTAAAATATTTTCACGGAAAACATTTTGCAAAGCCCTTGCTAACCAATTTACACCTTCATTAACCTTTATGTAGTCTTTATGCTTTAAAGTTATTTTAATCAACCTATAATAAGGTGGATAATGATATTGCCAGCGATCTTGTAATTGTTCGCCATACATTTCTTCATAACTATTGGTTGAAACTTGCTGAAGAATTTGATGATATGGATTAAAGGTTTGAATTGCGACCATTCCCTGTCTCTTTGATCTACCAGCTCTTCCAGAAACTTGTACCATTAACTGAAAAGCTCTTTCATGCGCTCGGAAATCAGGATAATTTAACATGGTATCGGCACTTAGAATACCTACTAATAAAACATTATTGAAATCTAAACCTTTCGATAACATTTGTGTTCCTACTAAAATATCGATTTCTTGAGACTCAAAAGATTCTATAATTTTCTGGTATCCAAACTTACCTCGAGTCGTATCAGAATCCATACGACCAATATTATGATTCGGAAACAACTCTTTTAATTCAAGTTCAATTTGCTCTGTTCCGAAACCTTTTGTATCGAGAGTACTATTACCGCAAGCTCCACAACTATTTGGCATAGCTCTTTGATAATGACAATAGTGACACTTTAGCTGATTATTATATTTATGATACGTTAAACTCACATCACAATTTGGACATTGAGGTGAATGCCCACATGTTGTACATTCAACGATTGGAGAAAATCCACGTCTGTTTTGAAACAATATTATTTGTTTCTTTTCTTCCAAAACCTCATTCATTAACTGAATCAAACGATCCGAAAAATGACCAACCATTTCTTTCTTACGTCTTTTTTGTTTGATATCAATTAATTCTATTTTTGGCATTTGAACATTTCCGTGACGCCTATTCAAATGAACCAATCCATATTTGTTTTGGGTTGCGTTGAATTTTGTCTCGATAGAAGGTGTTGCCGAACCTAATAAAATTTTAGCATTGTGTAATTTTCCTAAAACTACAGCTGCATCTCTCGCATTGTATCTAGGCGATGGTTCAAATTGTTTGTAAGAAACCTCGTGTTCTTCATCAACCACAATTAAACCTAAATTTGAAAACGGAAGAAAAATAGTAGATCGTGCACCTAATATTATCTGGGATTTTACTTTATTATTCAATACATTATTCCAAACCTCTACTCTTTCATTTACAGAATATTTCGAATGAAAAACAGAAATCTGATTACCAAAATAATTTTGGAGACGCTTAATTATTTGAGTTGTTAAAGCAATTTCAGGTAATAAAAACAAAACTTGTTGCCCTGTTTCTAAAACCTTTTTTATCAACTTTGTATATACTTCAGTTTTTCCCGAACTGGTAACACCGTGCAACAATGTAATATCGTGCTCTTTAAAACTCTCTTCAATCTCATCTAAAGCTTTCACTTGATACTCATTCAAATTCTTCAGAGGATTTTCATCTCCCTTAAACTGAACTCTATCTGTTTGGATATGATAAAACTCAAAAACTTCTTTATCAACTAAAGCTTTTATGATTTGTGCAGAAACACCTGATTTTTCAGATAATGTTTTTGCTTTAATTGGCTTCTTTTCTGTTTTTAGCTGAAAAAATGTTAATACGACATCTCTTTGTTTCTTAGCTCTTGAAAGCTTTGAAAGTAATTCTTGTAAACTTTCATCCGACTGATAATCTTTATGCAGTCGAACATACTTCACCAATTTCGGTTTGTAAGTTTCATAAATTTCTTCCTTTACATATAAAACCGACTTTTCTATTAATCGATTAATAATAGGAAGAACTTTTTTTCTATCTAAAACTTCAGCTATTTCATGCAGTGTTAACTGAGATTGTCTTTGTAGCGCTTCATAAATTAGATATTCTTCATCGGTTAGAATATCTACATCCGTAAAAGATTCATTTCTATATATAATTGTTTCACTTTCTAACAGAAAAGCAGAAGGAACCGCTGCTCTGTAAACATCTCCTAAAGAACACATATAATAGGAAGAAATCCATTGCCAATGCTTTAATTGTTTCTCGGTAACAATTGGACTTTCATCTAAAATTTGATGAATTTCTTTCGCTTCATAAAGAGTTGGAGCCGTTTGATGGATATTTAATACTAATGCCGAATACATTTTAGATTTTCCAAAAGAAACGGCCACTCTCATTCCTTTTTTTAAGAAATCAGCCTCTTCTTTAGTTACCGAATACGTAAAAGTTTTTTGTATCGGAATTGGTAATATGACATCAATAAAATAAATGGCTAAACAATTTAAATCTAATTCAAAACTAAGCAAAATTCACTACATTGTACTTATAATACCTAGAAATTATGACAGCTAATCAATGGAAGCAAAAAGGAGAATTTATTAAAATATTTGATAATGAAGTTTTTGTTATTGATGAAGGAAAACACAATAATAAAACCATGGTAATTTTACATGGATATCCAACTTCATCATTTGATTACTATAAGGTATTAGATACTCTCACGAGTGAGTATCGTGTCATAATTCATGATCATTTAGGATTTGGTTTTTCGGATAAACCTAAAAACTATTCATACTCTTTAATTGAACAAGCAGATATTGCATTACAATTATGGAAAACTCTTGGGATTTCTGAATTTACCCTACTCGCTCACGATTATGGAACTAGTGTGGCAACTGAAATAATTGCAAGACATAATAAGAAGCAAACAGCAGTAAACATTGAAAAACTAATTTTATGTAACGGAAGTATGCATATTGAACTCTCTCAATTACGCTTTATTCAAAAATTACTTAAAAATAAGTTTACTGGAAAGTACATTGCTAAATTGTCCAATGAATTCATTTTTACGAAGAATATCCAGAATGTATATTTTGATAAGCAAAAAGTAACCAATGAAGAATTAAAAGAAATGTGGCAGCAATTAATATATAACGAAGGAAAAAGTGTAATTCACCGACTATCGAACTACATTAATGAACGCTATTATTTCTGGCATAGATGGATCGGAGCACTAAAAGAAACTGAGCTTGAAACTAAAATTGTTTGGGCTAAAAATGATCCAGTTGCTGTATTCAAAATTGCGGAACTACTTTCGAAAGAAATAAAGAATAATAAATTATTTCCTTTAGAAAACTCAGGTCATTTCCCTATGTTAGAATCTCCTGAAGAATGGTGTAAATTAGTTTTAAAAAAGGTGGACTAAATAAACCCACCTTCTCTATTTTTTTATATCAAATCGTATGCTGAATTACAATTTTGCCCAATGTTGTCAGGACAAATTCCTCCTCCATCTCCTCCACTACCAGCAGTCACACAATGTCTACTAGCAACATCACAGATTTCTCCTGATGGACAATCATTCTTTCCTACCTCACATTCGGGATTAGTTAAAAAAACTACATGGAACTCTATCCCTTCTCCTCCAGAAATTTCTTTTTGCTCATTTTTTGTCAAACTCCTTCCTAAACTCAGTAAATTTTTCATAATTAAATTGTTTTAAATTTATTATTAATTAATATTAAAGCTTAAAAAAACAAAAAAATCACAAATAAACAATCATAAAATTAACTTTATTCAAAAAAACCAGAAACTCTGATCATTAAATCCGTCTAACTAATTTTACTCCAAATTCCACTGGTTCGCTGTAACTGTGTTAGTCTTTTTAAAACTAAAGAGTTTTCTTTAGAAGATAAACTAGGATCATCATTTAATAACTTAATTGCTGCTTGTCTCGCTTGAAATAAAATCGGACTATCTTTAACTACGTCTGCAATTTTCAGATTTAAAACTCCACTTTGTTGTGTTCCCATAATATTTCCCGGACCACGTAATTTCAAATCCACTTCCGCTATTTTAAATCCATCAGAAGTTTCAACCATTGTTTTTACTCTGGTTTTAGCATCTGAAGACAGCTCAAAACTTGTAAGCAAAATACAATAACTTTGATCTGCTCCACGACCAACTCTTCCTCGTAACTGATGTAACTGACTTAAACCAAATCGTTCTGAACTTTCAATTACCATAACCGAAGCATTAGGAACGTTAACTCCTACTTCAATAACGGTAGTTGCCACCATTATTTGGGTTTCACCTCTAACAAACCGATCCATTTCATAATCCTTATCAGCAGGTTTCATTTGTCCGTGAACAATGCTAATTTGATATTTTGGCGAAGGAAATTCTCTCGAAATACTCTCATAACCGTCCATCAAATCTTTATAATCCATGGCCTGAGACTCTTGAATTAAAGGATACACGACATAAACTTGTCTACCTTTTTCTATTTCATCTTTTAAGAATTTAAAAACTCCTAATCGATGACTATCATACCGATGAACTGTTTTTACAGCTTTTCTTCCAGGAGGAAGTTCATCAATTACAGAAATATCTAAATCACCATAAACTGACATCGCTAAAGTTCTTGGAATTGGAGTCGCCGTCATTACTAAAACATGAGGTGGAACACCACTCTCTGAACTTTTATTCCACAATTTACTTCTTTGAGCAACTCCGAAACGATGTTGCTCATCAATAATCGCTAAGCCTAATCTTTTAAACTGAACTTTATCTTCAATGATCGCATGCGTTCCAATAAGAATATGAATTGAACCATTTTCTAATCCTTCATGAATTTCTCTTCTCTTTTTTGTCTTAGTTGATCCTGTTAATAGCTCTACTTTAATTTCAGTATCTTTTAATAATTCATTAATACCGTTAAAATGTTGGGTTGCTAAAATTTCAGTTGGTGCCATTAACGTCGCCTGAAACCCATTATCAATAGCTAACAACATTACTAATAGTCCAACTATTGTTTTCCCTGAACCAACATCTCCTTGCAATAAACGATTCATTTGAGCACCGTTCCCTAGATCTTTACGAATTTCTTTCAGGACTCTTTTTTGAGCATTGGTTAAATCAAATGGTAAATGATTATTATAAAAATCTGTAAAATACGCTCCTACATTCTCAAAAACAAAACCTTTAATTTTTGATTTATTAATCATTTTTTTCACGAGTAATTGAAGCTGAATAAAGAATAATTCCTCAAACTTCAATCTGTATTGGGCCTTCGCCAATAGTTCTTGATCCTTCGGAAAATGTATATTTAATATTGACTCTTTTTTATCTAACAGTTTATAAGTACTTCTAAAATCCAGAGAAAAACTCTCTTCAATAGCTTCAAAAGTTTGCTGTAATAAATTCTGCATCATTGTTCGCATTAATTTATTACTCATCCCCTTGTTTGTTAACTTTTCTGTGGAAGAATACATTGGTTGCATCGCTGTTTGTAGTTTCTTTTTATATTCAGAAACTAATTCCATTTCAGGATGCGCCATACTGGCGGTGTTATTGTACCAATTCAACTTACCATAAACAACATAAGGAACATTGATTTTTAAATTGTCTTTTATCCACTTTGCTCCTTTAAACCAAACCAACTCCATCTGCCCAGTTGCATCGGCAAAAGTAGCTACTAACCTACTACCTCTTTTTTGTTTTACAGTTTTAATTCCTGTTATTTTTCCTACAATTTGAACTTCAGCAGTATTCTTATGCAATTGGTTAATTGTATAAAACTGTGTTTTATCGATATAGCGATATGGAAAAAAATGAAGCAAATCGTTACAAGTACGAATTCCAAGCTCAGAAGACAACAATTCTGCCCTTGCAACACTCACTCCTTTAACGTATGTAATTGGTTGATTTAAATTCATGCATAACGAAAATACAAAAACCCAATAAATCGTAGTATCTTTGCCGTCCTAAATATAACAAATGAGGTTACATAGAAATCTAGTTTTTGCAGTAATTGACAGTCTTAGAGACATTTTCAATGAAGGAGTTTATGCAGATAAAGCAGTAGAAACTGCGTTGCGTAGAGATAAAAGATGGGGAGCAAGAGATCGTAAATTTGTTGCGGAAACTATCTATGAAATAGTTCGATGGAAGCGTCTTTATGCAGAAATCGCTAACGTAAAAGAACCTTTTTCTCGTCAAGATTTATGGCGTTTATTTTCAGTATGGTGCGTTTTAAGAGGAATTCAATTGCCAGATTGGAATCAAATTGAACCAACTCCTACCAGAAGAATCAAAGGAAAATTCGATGAATTATCAAGAATTAGAAAGTTTAGAGAAGCTATTCCTGATTGGATTGATAATTTGGGACTTGAAGAACTTGGAGAACAAGTTTGGACCAAAGAAATTGCTTCTTTAAATAAACAAGCTGAAGTTATATTAAGGACCAATACATTAAATACTTCAAAAGAAATTTTACAAAAGAAGTTACGTGAGGAAGGAATAGACACCGAATTTATCAAAGGTTATCCTGATGCATTAAAGTTAGTAGAACGTGCTAATGTATTTAAAACAGAATGTTTTAAAAAAGGTTATTTTGAAGTACAAGACGCTTCTTCTCAATTGGTAGCAGCTTATTTAGATGTTGAGCCTGGAATGAAAGTTGTCGATACTTGCGCTGGTGCTGGTGGAAAAACATTGCACCTTGCTTCTTTAATGAAGAATAAAGGTCAGATTGTTGCAATGGATATTTACGAAAGTAAACTTAAA
Source organism: Tenacibaculum sp. (assembly GCA_022448525.1). Lineage (GTDB taxonomy): Bacteria > Bacteroidota > Bacteroidia > Flavobacteriales > Flavobacteriaceae > Polaribacter. The sequence goes on along the minus strand of JAKVCX010000004.1, from coordinate 178,494 downwards.
AAACTAAAAGTTAGAGCTCGTAGAAACAATGTTCACAATATCGACCTTAGAGTTATTGACTCTACAAAACCAATTAAAAAGTTATACAACAAAGCGGATAGAGTTTTAATTGATGCTCCTTGTTCTGGATTAGGAGTTATTAGAAGAAACCCTGATAGTAAGTGGAAACTACAACCTGAATTTCTTGACAATATAAGAAAGGTACAACAAGATGTACTTCAAAGTTATTCAAGAATGGTAAAAAGTGGCGGTAAATTAGTTTATGCTACTTGTTCTGTACTACCATCTGAAAATCAAAATCAAGTTGAACAATTTTTAGCATCAGAAGCAGGAAAAGATTTCACTTTTGTGTCAGATAAAAAAGTGCTTTCTCATGAATCTGGTTTTGATGGATTTTATATGGCCCTTTTACAAAAAAAATAAAAAATGATTAAAAAATTACTTTCACTTTTTTTAGGATTAGTTGTTGTTTCGGTTAGTGCTCAACAGAGTTATTATAATGATGTTGACTTAACAAAATCGGGACTAGCTTTAAAACAAGAGTTAGCTACAAAAATTATAAACACACACGGTAATCAATTAGATTATACACCAGATGTATGGGAAGCTTGTAAAGTAACTGATGTAAATCCTGATAACTCAAGTCAAGTTATTTTAATTTACGGATACTCGAGCTCGGGAACAACCTCTAGAACAAGAGGTATTAATGATAATGGAGGAAACACTGGTGATTGGAACAGAGAACATGTTTATCCTAGAAGTTTAGGAAACCCAAATTTGGGATCTTCTGGTCCAGGATCAGATGCTCATCACCTACGCCCATCAGATGTTCAATATAATAGTCAAAGAGGAAATAAATCATTCGCAGATGGTTCAGGAAATTCTGGTGACGTAACTGGTGGTTGGTATCCTGGAGATGAATGGAAAGGTGATGTTGCAAGAATGATGATGTATATGTATTTACGTTATGGAGATCGTTGTTTACCTAGTACTGTTGGTGTAGGAAGCTCTTCTGCTACTCCAGATGATATGATTGACTTATTTTTAGAATGGAATGCTGAGGATCCAGTTTCTGCGATTGAAGATAACAGAAACAATTACCACGAAAATGTTGCTAATCAATATGCTCAAGGAAACAGAAACCCGTTTATTGATAATCCGAATTTAGCAACTCAAATTTGGGGTGGCCCGGCGGCAGAAAATAGATGGGCAACTGCAAGTGTAAACGATATTACAAAATTAGCTGATGTAAAAGTATTTCCTAATCCATCTTACAATGGAAATATCACCATTACAGCGTCAAAATCTAATATTACTGAAATCAAGATATTCTCTGTTTTAGGCAAAGAAATATATTCTGAAAAGAGTACAACTTTGATCAATAACAGACATACAATTGAAAATTTAACAAGTGGAATTTACATTCTAAAAATAAGTAGCGATGTAAGCTTTACCACCAAAAAAATTGTCATCAATTAATAAAAAAGCGCTCCTTAAGAGCGCTTTTTTAGTTTATTCAACTACTATTTTCTTCGAAATAGTTTTTCCATTAGAATAAACCTTCATCAAATAAATACCTCTTTTCAATGCCGACAAATCTAATTGCTTGCTTTTTGAGTTAAGGAAAAGTTTTCCTGATTTGTTGTAGACTTCTACTCTTTCAATTTCATATTCATCTGATGTATTAATATTTACAAATGATTTAACAGGATTCGGACCAATCTGAATATCAAAACTTGTTTCTGGTAATCCCTCAATTGCTATTCTTGAATTGTTATTACACTCGTTTTCATACGTTACATCTGTAGCGTTTAACAATGTATTTTGAAATAACTCATAAGCTTCAGGATTATTCTTTAGCTTGTAATCCAACCAAGGAATAACATAAGTAAACATAATTTCTTGTTGCTCACTTCTTGTTACCGTAATATCTCTTGAAGAAAAACGCTCTCCAAAATCACAATAACCATTTGGCTTTGCATAATAACAATGAGCTCCGCCTGTAATACTGATGAAATATTTACAACTTGAACCTAGACTTTCATATAATGGAATATGATTTTCATTTGGTTTTGTAACCCCATCTGCACTTCCAGAAAACACTATTGACTCTTCAGAAACTTCTGTAGCTGGAGTTGTCGTATTAAAACGAAGTTTGGCAGGTGCAAAAGTTACAAGTGTATTTACTTCTACTTGTGATGCAGCAACAATTGCTGCTCCACCTCCCATTGAATGTCCCAATAGCGCATTGAAATCACCAACCAATTCAAAAATTGGAGAGTTACTATCATTAGCCTCATTCTTTATCTCAGAAACCATGAAAGCTAAATCTTCTGAATAAGCCTTATGATTTGCAAAAACTGAACCTTCAGTAGTAACAAAAACCACAATGTATCCTCTGGATACTAAGGTATCAAAGAAGTTTTCGTAAGCTGAATAGTTCATAACAAAACCATGACCGAAAACAATGACAGGATAATTTTCATTGGTAACAACGTCTTGTTTTGGATAATAAACTTTAGCTGTAACTCGCCTGTTTCCGCGGTTGGAATCAATGAATGTTTTTGTGAAACTGTCTATTTCATACTCTTGTGCAAAAACAGAAATAACAAAAAACATAAAAAACGTAAATGAAAGGGTAATTTTTTTCATGATCTTTTGATTGATTAAAGGGTTAAAAATTTTACTTCACATTGAAAATCAATTTCAACTTGATGTAACAAAAGAATCATTTTAACATTTAGAAAAAAAGTAAAAACGAAAAAGGGAACAAATAGGTAAAAAAACAGAACATCTTTTTAAAAACCACAAAAACAACAACTTAAACCTAAATAGTAAACATAAAAAAAGCTCGAGACTATAAAAATCTCGAGCTCTTTCAATCAACTATCAAAAACTAACTAATCACTAACTTTTAAGGAAGTAATTTATATAATTGACGAGTTAATTTCAAAGTTGTTACATGTTTCAATGGGCATTAACTTTTTTTTAAGAGTATTACTTCCATATTACACCGATTTCAACACTTTTTAACATTTATTGATTTCCTAAAATAATTGGCATTCCACTTTTACCTGCACCAATAAGTACCACTTTACTATTTGATGATTCAGATAACTTAAGAGTTGCCTCGATACCTTTTTCTTGAAGAATCTTATCAGTTAATGATGCACTTAATATTTTATTCGCAGCTGCTTTACCTTCTGCATCAATTCTTTGACGTTCTGCTTCTTTTTTAGCTTTTGCTAATCTAAACTCATATTCTAAAGCCTCTTGCTCTTGTTTTAGCTTTCTTTCAATTGCCTCTTTAATCGTTTTAGGTAATTGAACATCTTCAACTAAAACTTTATTTACTTTGATGTATTGATCCTCTAACTCTTTACTAACTTCTTCTAAAATCTCTTTTTCAATCACATCTCTTTTACTAGAATATAATTGTTCTGGAGTATAACGACCAACTACACTTCTTGCGGCTGCATTAATTGCTGGATCAAGAATATCACGGATATAGTCTCTACCTCTTGTTTTATGTAAATAACCCAGGTTTTTAAATTCTGGTTTAAACCAAACTGTTCCATTTACAGTAACTTCTAATCCATTTACAGAAAGTACTTTCATTACATCTGAGATAGATTGTTGTTTTACGTTATAAACGTATACATTGTTCCAAGGAGCAATAATATGAAATCCTTCCCCTAATGGTTCTTGATCAGGATCTACACCTCCAAAAAATCTCCAAACAACTCCAGCTTCACCAGATTTAATTGTTTCTGTTGATTTAATTAAAAAAATAAATAAGAAAATAAGAAGTGGTATTAAAAACACTCCTTTTTTCGGAAAATCAAAATTTGCTTGTCTACTCATAATTCTTTGTTTTATTGTTTATCTAATCGATCTTTAACGTATTCTATTCTTGTTTTACCATGTGCAACAGGATTACCTTCATCATCTAAACTTACCATGATAATTTTATCAATTGTGATAATATCTTTTCTCGTTAATTTGTTTCTAACAGTACAATTTAGAGTAATAGATGTTCGTCCGAATTTTACAACATCAATTCCTATTTCAATAATATCTCCTTGTCTTGCTGAGCTAACAAAATCTATTTCAGACATAAATTTTGTTACCGTTTTAGGAATTTCTAATTGAATGATTGCATACAGCGCTACTTCTTCATCTATCCACTGTAATAATCGTCCACCAAACAAAGATCCGTTTGGATTTAAATCTTCAGGTTTTACCCATTTTCTTGTATGAAATCTCATTATTGTTCTATATTTTTTACTTGAAAACCGACTAATTCATTCTGTTCAAATACCGTAGTAATCTCCATCGGATTGCAACATATTTCACAATCTTCAATATATGTTTCTGAAATACTTCGATCGAGTAACATCGATATTTCTTCCCAACAATAGGGACATTGAAAAAAATGTTCTAGCATTATATTTTACCGTAATATTTTCTTAAAAACCATTCTATTGCTAATAACCCAACTATTAAAAATAGTAACCACTGCCATTGAATAATTCCCTCCTCTTTCTCTATTGATTTTTGAACTGTATAATAGTCTTTATTTTGAATTAATTCATTGATTAAATCTCCTTGTTGGTGACTAAAAAACAATTTCCCATTAGAACTATTTGCCAACGACTTTAATTTCTCTGTATTAGCATTCGTAAATTGTTCTTCAATTTGAAAATCTGCCACTTTAAATTTTCCTGATTTTTGAACTGTTTGTCCTTCAACTGAAACTCGGTATGAATAATCTCCAGGAATTAATCCTTCCACTTGAACACGATACGAATTACTCACCAATGAAAAAGGAAATATTTTCTGCTCTTTTGTATCTGTATTCGTAATAGAAATTTGAATTGATGCTCTCGAATCGAACTTAAAGTTGTTATCTAAATACAAGGCAGAAATATCAATTGACTGATTGGCCAAATACAAGTTTTCAACTTTTACATCTAATCTTTTTCTTTTTTTGTTAGAATATAAAAACTGAACTACATTACTAACAAAAGCATCGAAATCCTCAAAACTTTTCTCTCTCAAATAACTTGATGCTCTCCATTTCCAGATTCCTTCTCCAAATAAAACACCAAACTTCTGTTCTCCTTTTTCAAAAGTTGAAAAAATAGGTTCATCGGTTACAAAACCTTGTAATTTTTGAAATAATAAACTCTGATGATCTTTCGCTGTAATATTTCCAAATTTATCTTTCAATGGAGGAAAATCATTAAAACCAATATCATCTTGAATAAAGGTTAAGTAGTTCGTATTGTAACTTGTCCCATAATCTTCAGACTGATTAATGTATGACTTTTCAAAACCTAGTTCTAAAGAATTTAAAAAGCTCCAATCTGTTTTAGTACCAGTAATTATCAGATAATTTGATTTTCGTTTGTTAAAAAATAGCTTAAAATAAATAGTCGGTTGATACGCAATTACAAATTGATAATCATCTAGACTCCCTTTAAAAGTTGTAATATTTTCAATAACAACACTCCTTTGTTTATTACTTTCGATTGCCTTTTTCAACGCTCCTAAATCTGGATGTAATATTGATGTTAGAATTAAAACTTTTGCCTGCTCATCAATAACTTCAACTGAAAAATTTTTGATATTATTTCTAGTATTGGCTTCATTCGTTAATCTTCCAATTCTTGCAGAATAAAAGTGAACACCTTCATTGTAAGAATCCAAATTAGCGGTAATTGTGACCGAATTGTTCTCTTTTGAAAGATTTACCGGTCTAGAAAAAACCTTCTTTCCTCCTTTATATATACTATACTCGGTATTTATTGATTTATTTCCGTCGTAATAAATCAAAGCTTCAACCGGAAACTTATTATTAATATAACTGTATTTATTAACGTTTAACTGCGCTAACTTAATATCTTCATATTTGATTGTATCTCCGATTACAATAGGATAAACTGCTTGTTTAGAATTAACGTATTCGTAATCCTCACCAATTGTTTGATTTCCATCAGAAACTAAAATCATCGCTCCGTTTGCATCTTCATCTAGTGAATTTATAGATTTTACGGCATTATAAACATTGGTGTGAGAATCACTAAAAGTTAAACTATCAGCTATTTGAATATCCTTTCCAAATGCGAAATAATCTAATTCGAATTTCTTGTTCAAATCACTTGAACTTTTAAATTCATTTACCAATTGAGAAGTTGTCTCTTCTTCTTTAAAGAAAGATGTAGATAACGAATTATCGATAAGTACCGATAATTTAGGCTTTATATTTTCAGTTTCCTCAATTTTTATTTGAGGATTTATTAATAACAACAATAAAAAGAAAACACTTAAAGCTCTTAAAACAAATAACAAAATGGTTTGTTTTCCTGTTTTTTGAACCTTGAAAAAGTATTGAAAATAAGCTACTGCAACTCCAATTAATAATGACAATATAATATAGATAAGTACTTCTGTCGACACATTTTTAGATTTGAAATGTGAAGATATAAATAACCTTTAAGAAACAGAAGCTTTTTAACCAATATGACCAAAATCATATTTTAACTAAGACTTGGAATCTAACTTTGTAGTAAAATTAATAATTATGATTACCGCTAAAAATATTACCGTTACAACTACTGCAAAGAAAAACGTTTCAATAATTGAAATGATTAATAATAAGATTAAAAAAGAACAAGAAAATAGTTTTGGAATTACAATGCTTTTTGTAATGATTAGCACTATGATTTCTTCTATTTCTATTGGTTTAGCATTACATGATGGGTTTTCATTTCCAATAGTTGCTTTATCTGCAACTACAGCTATGGGAACAAACGCAGCAGCATTTAGTCAAAGTCCGTTTAAATATGTAGTATGGTTAGGATTAATAAGTATTATTACAAACACCTTATTAGTATTCCTACAATTACCAAAGTTATTTTAGTCTATTCTCATAAATTTTAAAGAAGAGCATGGAAGCAATATTTCGTGCTCTTTCTTTTGCCTGATTGGCTTTCTCTCCGTAGAAATATTCATCCACAGTAGAAAACCATAACTCAAGCCATCTTCCAAAATGTTCTTGCTGAATAGTTTGATTAAAATTGGTATCAACATCTCTATGAGCCTTTATCGGATTTCCCTTAAACTTTCGTACAAAAAACAAATTTGTTTCCCAAAAATCTGTGAGTTTTTGAATATGCGAATCCCATTCGTTTGCAGGAATTGTCTTAATGAAGAATTCACCAATAATTTCATCAACTTTTATTTTTTTGTAAAAAGAGTTTACAAGTAAAAATACGTCTTCTCTATTTTCAATTTGTTTTCGATCCATCCAACACTTAATTTTCTAACACAAAAGTATACTTTTACTTTCTAGGTAAATTATGACTAAAATCACATTATGATACCAATAGAATTACTTCTTAATTATGATGCAGAAATAAAATCATTTGATAAAAATGATATCATTTTTTCTGAAAACAGCAGTTCTAAAAACTATTATCAAGTGAAAAGTGGTATTGTAAAAATGAACAACTATAATGATGATGGAAAGGAGTTCATCCAGGGTATTTTTTATAAAGAACAAAGTTTTGGAGAACCGCCACTTTTTATTGATGTTAATTATCCCGCAAATGCTGTTGCTATAGAAAGTTCTGAACTTTATGTTTTACCTAAGAAAAGTTTTTTCACTCTATTAAAAAATCACTCAGATATTCATTTAAATATCTCAAAAAGTTTAGCAAAACGCCTGTATTACAAAGCCATTATTGCATCTGAAATTTCAAGTCAGGAACCTAGTCATAGAATCTTAAGATTTTTTGATTACCTGAAATATGATGTTCATAAATTGGAGGGTAAATTCACCTTAAAAATTGAACATACACGACAGCAAATCTCAGATTTATTAGGTTTACGCGTTGAAACCGTTATTCGCGCAATTAAACAACTTGAAAAGCAAGGAGAAGTTAAAATTGAGAAACGTAAAGTATATCGATAAATTCATTTAAAATTAGTAAGATAAACTCTAAGTATTTGCTATTTTTGCGGTTTCAACACAACAACAACAAATGAGTTTAACAACATTAAACGCCATCTCTCCTATTGATGGTAGATACAGAAATAAGGTAGATCAATTAACAAACTATTTTTCGGAAGAAGCTTTAATTAAATATAGAGTTAAAGTAGAAATTGAATACTTTATTGCGTTATGTGAAATTCCATTACCTCAATTAACAGAGGTGAATTCGGAACTTTTTCCAGAATTAAGAAAAATTTACACTGAATTTTCTACTGAAGATGCTCTAAAAATCAAAGAAATTGAAAGTGTTACAAATCACGATGTAAAAGCAGTTGAATATTTCATCAAAGAGAAATTTGACGCTTTAAATTTATCGGCATACAAAGAATTTATCCATTTCGGATTAACTTCTCAGGACATAAATAACACTGCAATTCCTTTATCAATTAAAGACGCAATTGAAGAAGTTTATTATCCAACTTTAGATACTTTAACGGCTAAATTAGCAGAATTGTGCGAAGAATGGGAAAACGTTCCTATGTTAGCTCGTACTCACGGACAACCTGCATCTCCTACTCGATTAGGAAAGGAACTTTTCGTTTTTGTTGAACGTATTAATCAACAGATTCTGTTTTTACAACATATTCCAAATGCCGCTAAATTTGGTGGTGCTACTGGAAATTACAATGCACACAAAGTTGCCTATCCCAATATCGATTGGAAATCATTCGGAACTTCTTTTGTAGAAGAACGTTTAGATTTACACCATTCTTTTCCAACTACGCAAATTGAGCATTACGATCATATGGCTAGTTTATTTGATGCCATGAAACGTATCAATACTATTTTGATTGATTTAGATAGAGACATTTGGACTTATGTTTCTATGGATTATTTCAAACAAAAAATTAAAAAGGGAGAAGTTGGTTCATCGGCAATGCCACATAAAGTAAATCCTATTGACTTTGAAAATTCTGAAGGAAATTTAGGTATTGCAAATGCAATATTAGAGCATTTAGCGGCTAAGCTTCCTGTATCTAGAATGCAACGTGATTTAACGGATAGTACTGTTTTAAGAAATGTTGGAGTTCCATTTGGACATACGATCATTGCTTTTAAAGCAACTTTAAAAGGATTGAATAAACTTCTATTAAATAAAGAGAAGTTTGAACAAGACTTGGAAAATAATTGGGCAGTAGCTGCTGAAGCAATCCAAACGATTTTAAGACGTGAAGCTTATCCTAATCCGTATGAAGCATTAAAAGGATTAACACGTACTAATGAAAAAATAACTCAAAAATCAATTGCTGATTTTATTGATACATTAGACGTATCTGATGCTATTAAGAGTGAATTAAAACAAATAACACCTTCTAATTATACAGGTATTTAATATGAGACTAGGTTTCCTTTTTTGTATAGTAATTTTATCATTCATTTCTTGTAAAGTAGAAACTACTGGAGATGCCGATCGCTTTAAACACGGAACATTTGAAATTCCAGCGGTTAATAACTACAGTAAAACTAAAATTATAAGAAAAGATAGCTTACAAATAGAATATTATACAAAAAAGGTTACCGTTTCTACAGATAGTTCTGTAATTGAAAAAGAGATTAAAGAAGTTGACTCATTGTATATTAAATGGAGAAATAACTTTGCTTATCAATTACAAATTATAAATCCAAAAACGGATTTAGAAAAAGAGACTATTTTCGTCCAAATTACTAAAGTAAAAGATTCTTCTTACGACTTTACAGCCCGTGTAGGGTATTCAAAATACAAACAAAAAGGTACATTGTACATTAGCAAAGAATAAGTTCATTAATTTACAACAGAACAGCTAAAAACGTTAAAATTATCGCTAAATCTTGGTGAAATACAAAAAATCTCCTTAATTTGGCGCTTGAATTATGCAACTTATTCGCAAATACATATCATTAACACTGCTAATCATCATATTAGCTCCTTCTGTAATTCAGTTTACACATATTGTTTCGGAAGAGCATCATGATGTTGAAGTTTGTCAATCACAAGATGAACAACATTATCATGATCATGATATGGAATGTGAATTATGTAAATTCAATTTAAATGACTTTTCAGAAATATCAATTGTTACAATACCAACTATTGATATTCAAAAAAACAATAACGAACAATCTTTTTATTACTCTTTTAAGAGTGAAATTAACACTTCTTTTCTACTAAGAGGTCCACCTAGTTTAACTTAGTTATTTAATTCAAAATAATTTAGTTAATCTAAAAATCATAATGAAATCAAAGGATCTCTTATTGATTTTATTACTTACATTTTTTACACGTGTAGTAATAAGTCAAAATTGTACATATACTTTTTCTGGAATAGTAGAAGACTCACACGATAAGTCAATTATTGTTGGTGCAACGGTATATATTAAAAATCAAAATAAATATACTGCCACTGATATTAATGGGAAATTCAACATATCAAATGTTTGTGAAGGAAATTTAATTATTGAAGTTTCTCATTTAGCGTGTAATACCAAGGTCTTTGAACTTAAACTAAAGAAAGACACTTATAAAGTGATTGATATTGAACACCATGTAGAAGAACTTGATGAAGTAAGTATTAGAGCTCAATTAGCTAAAAAAACTAAAACTTCTCAAGAAACTGTTATAAAAGCAAAGACGTTAGAGTCTTTTAGTGATGCCAACTTAGGTGATGCATTAAAAGAAGTATCTGGGGTTTCTTCTATTAACACAGGTAATACAATTGTAAAACCTGTAATTAATGGTTTACATAGTAGTCGAGTACTTACTTCTGTAAACGGAGTAAGGTTACAAGATCAAGATTGGGGAATTGAACATGCTCCTAATGTTGATATTAACTCGGCAGGAAGTATCTCGGTTATAAAAGGAGCAAATGCCTTGGAATTTGGTGGAGACGCCATTGGAGGAGTAATTGTTTTAAACCCAGCGAAACTTATTAGAAAAGATACTCTACAGGGTAAAACTATTTTATCACAACAAAATAATGGTCGTTTATTTTCTGTTACTACAAGCTTAAATAAAACTACAGAAAAAGGATGGTTTGTTAATGGTAATGCCTCATTTAAAAGAGCAGGTGATTTTGAATCACCTGATTATAATTTTACAAATACTGGTTTAAAATCATATGGTATTACTCTAAATGGTGGATTTAAAGGATTTGACAAAGGTTTTGATCTTTCTTACAGTTATTTATCTAATGAACTAGGGATTTTAAGAGCTTCCCACATTGGAACTACTGGAGATTTAGTTACTGCCATAAATAATGGCGAACCTTTAGTTATCAATGACTTTAGTTATGCCATAAACAATCCAAAACAAGATGTTACACATCAATTAGTAAAAGCAAAAATGTACAAGCGCCTAGAAGGACTAGGTAAGTTATCTATTCAATATGATTTTCAGAATAACGAAAGATTAGAGTTTGATATAAGAAGAGGTGGTAGAAGCGAAAAAGCGGCTACCGATCTTACATTAAAAACTCACACGGTTTCGGCAGATATGAAATTTGATGCAGATTCTCATAGGATCTACAAAATTGGGATTTCTGGTGGATACCAAAACAATTTTTCTAACCCTGAAACAGGAGTACGTAGAATTATACCAGACTATGACAAATACAATGCAGGAATTTATGCGATTTCTGAATTTAGTTTTAATGGTTTTCTTTTGTCAGCTGGTGTACGCTACGACTATAATCATATTAATGCAAAAAAGTTTTACATAAAATCTAGATGGAACTCGTTAAACTATGATCAAGATTTTAGTAATATAATAATTGAAGATTTTGGAACTCAATATTTAGTTAACCCCAAATTTAACTATCATAATATATCAACCGCAACTGGTCTATTATACAAATTGAATCCCAAAAACACCTTCATCATTAACTATGGTTTATCCAATAGGGCTCCAAATCCTTCGGAACTATTTAGCGATGGATTACATCATTCTGCTGCAAGAATAGAGTTAGGAAATTTGCGTATCCAACCAGAAACATCCCATAGATTTTCCGGAACTTATAAATTTGACAACTCAAAGTTTAATGTGTCCGTAGAAGCGTTTTTTAATAGAATCAATGATTTTATTTATTTAGAACCTTCTGGTACAGAAACCACTATAAGGGGTACTTTCGTTGTTTGGGAATATAAGCAGGTAAATGCAAATCTTTTTGGTGTAGACACTCACATCACTTACAATATTAATGAAAACTTAATCATATCAAATAAATCTTCATTATTAAAAGGTAGAGATATTGACAATTCAAGGGCTTTAATCGATATACCTCCTTTTAAAACTGTAAGTTCAATACTATATAAAAAAGAAAATTGGAATAACTTTTTTGCCTCTTTAGAAAGCGTTTATAACGCCAGACAAAATGAATTCCCTGATAATAATTTTACAACATTTGTTGCAACTACAAACTCCAACGAATTAGTAGACATAAGTACCCCTCCCGGTGGTTATCATCTATTAAACTTTTCTTCTGGTTTTGACTTTAACATGTCTAAGACTAATATCTCATTACAATTTACCGTAAACAACCTTTTAAACACATCCTACAGAGATTATTTAAATCGTTTACGCTTTTTTGCAGATGATCTAGGAAGAAATTTTAAAATACAATTAAAAGTAAATTATTAACCATTAAACACTTAAATTATATATACATTATGAAAACAATCAAATTATTAGCTATTGCATGTATTTCAGCTATTACTTTTGCATCTTGTTCTGATGATGAAAACCCTACTCCAACTAACGAAGAAGAGGTTATCACAACAATGACAGTTACATTAAGTCCAGCATCAGGTTCTGATGTAGTTTTAAAAACACAAGACTTAGATGGTGACGGACCAAATGCACCTGTAGTAACGGTTTCAGGAAATTTACTTGCAAATACTACATATAGTGGTACTATTCTTTTAGAAAATGAAACTGAAGATCCTGCTGAAAATATTACAACTGAAGTTGCTGAAGAAGCAGATGAGCACCAATTTTTCTATAGCGCAACTGGAATTACACCAACATTTACTTATACAGGAGCAAATGATTCAAATGGTAACCCTGTAGGAATTACTTTCTCATTAGCAACTGGTGATGCTGGTTCAGGAACTCTTACATTTACTTTACGTCATGAGCCAAATAAAACAGCTTCTGGTGTAAGCGGTGGAGATATTACTAATGCAGGTGGTGAAACTGATATTGAAGCTTCTTTCGATGTTACTGTTGCTAACCCAGCTGTACTTTAATATTAAATTTAAAGAAATAAAAAAAGAGCTTCATAATGAAGCTCTTTTTTTATGAAACATATTTTGTTCTTTTCAATCGATTTAAAACTAATAGAGAAGCTAAAAAGAATATTGCTAAAGACAACACACTCCATTGCATTGAATTTGTAATCGCATTTAATAATCCATAAACCAATGTACCTGTTACAATAGCAATCTTTTCAGTAACATCATAAAAACTGAAATAAGTTGCGTGATCTTCAGTTTCAGGCAATAACTTCGAATAAGTAGATCTTGTCAAAGATTGAACTGCTCCTAATACAAATCCTAATAATCCTCCTAAACTATAAAAGTAATATCCAACATTTGGAATTCCTTTATGCAACATAAATGCACAAAAACAAACTAACATCCAAACAATAATTGTTACTCTTAAAGCATAAAAATTACCTCTTTTCTCTGAAAGCCGAGAAAAATACTTAGCTCCAAAAATGGCCACAAACTGAATTAATAAAATTGTAATGATCATATCTGTACTTTTCAACTCAAGCTCCGTTGAACCAAAAAATGCCGCCATAATAATAATAGTTTGAACTCCTACACTACATAAAAAAAAGGCAACTAAAAACCCTTTTAACGTATCGTATTGTTTAATTTCTTTATATACATTCTTCAATTCCTGAAAACCTTTCCATAAATAATTCGATTCAAGTTTATTTTTAAACTTTCTCTTAGGTAGCTTTCTTAGCGTAAACTGTGCGAAACCAACCCACCAAATTCCAACAAGAATAAAAGCTATACGGGAAGCTTTCCCTCCAGATTCTATTCCAAAAGTTTTCGGCATCATTATTAAAAGCAGACAAATTATCAGGAGAATCATAGAACCAATGTAACCATAAATAAATCCTTTAGCACTAGCACTATCTTGCTGCTCTGGTAATGCCACTTCTGGTAAATACGCATTGTAAAAAACAATACTCGACCAAAAACCAATACTGGCTAAAATAGATGCGACAATACCTATCCACGTGGTTTCACATCCATCAAAAAAGTATAATCCCATAACAGATAAACTTCCGAATGTACAAAAGAAACTTAAAAATTTCTTTTTACTTCCTGTATAATCTGCGATACCCGATAATATAGGCGACATGAATGCAACAATTAAAAAAGAAAAAGACATCGCATAACTATATAAACTTTCAGGATGTTCCCAATCAACCCCTAAAAATCTAACAATTTTATCGTTCGTAACTTCTCCGTAATAAATAGGGAAAATTGCTGTACTGATTACTAAAGAATATACTGAGTTGGCCCAATCATAAAAGGCCCAACTATTAATTAATTTTTTATCTCCGATTTTATACATAGGTCTAAAATAAAAAAACCACTCTAAAAAGAGCGGTTTTCATGAAAAATATACCGTTAATTAACTGTAATTTTATTTTCTAGAACCTGAGGTTTGCTGATTATATTGAGCTGCTAATCTTTTTGCTTCTGGTAAATAATTTCTTAAATCAACAATTCTTGTTTGATTGTGTGGATGTGTACTTAAAAACTCTGGAGGAGTTTTTCTTCCACTTTTCTTTGCATTTTCACTCATTCTTACCCAAACATTCACTGCTTCTTCACCCTTATAACCAGCCATTATCATGAACACCAAACCAAGTTTATCTGCCTCTGTTTCATGTGTTCTACTAAACTTTAACATTCCTAATGTAGAACCTACTCCATAAGCCATATTCCAAAGTTGTGCATTTTTATTGTTATTCGTTCCTACAGCAACAGCAACACCACCTAATTGTTGGATCTGTGCCGAAGACATTCTCTCTTGCCCATGTTTAGCAAAAGCATGAGCAACTTCATGGCCCATTACGGCCGCTACTCCATCAGTATTTGCACAAATCGGCATAATTCCAGTATAGAATACTACCTTTCCTCCTGGCATACACCAAGCATTAATAGTTGGATCATTAATTAAATTAAATTCCCATTTGTACGCATCAGCTTCTGCCTTCATTCCATTTGCTCGCATAAATCTATCCACTGCATCAGCGATGTTTTTCCCGATAGTTTTTAATTCTTTCGCTTGGGAAGTGTTTGAAATTATTTTACTCTTATTTTCTTTCAAAAATCCACTATACTGCTGAAAACTCATTGGTAACACCTGTGCATCACTCACAAAGTTTAATCGTTTTCTTCCTGTAATCGGTACTGTACTACATTGTACAAATAATACTGAAACGAAAACTAGGGCTATAATTCTTCTCATTTTTATAATGTTTTGGTTCTATATTTTGTTAGACTCATTAACTCCGAAAAAGTCACTTTTAGTACAAAATTAAAAATACAAATTCTATCTTTACAATGAAAATTAATACTCTTTTATGATTCAGGCCCCAAAAGACAAGTTAATTCCTGCCAGTATTTCGATTCCTAAACCTATTCAAATTATAGCTAAAACCATTCAATTATTTTCAAATGGATTAGCGACGAGATTTTCTGCGAAACTTTTTTCGACTCCAGTAAAATTTCCAACTCCTAAAAGAGAAAAAATGATGTGGGAAAGCGCACAAAAGAGTACTTTAAATGTGACGGCATTGGAAAGTGACATTGAAGTATTAACCTATGGGTTTTCTGCGAAAAAAGTACTTTTAGTTCATGGGTGGTGCGGACGAAGCACACAACTTTTTATGGTTGCTGACAAATTATTAGAAAATGGCTACATGACCATTTCATTCGATGCTCCTGCTCATGGAAATTCAGATGGTAAGTCTTCTTCTATGCCTGAATTTGTGGCTGCTATTCATTCGATCAATGAAAAATTAGGACCTTTTGATGCTGCGGTTGGTCATTCTTTAGGGGGAATGAGTTTGTATACTGCAATTGCCCAAGGAATGTCTGTTAACTCTGTGGTTAGCATAGGTTCGGGAGATACGATTACCGCAATTATTGAAAACTTCATTAATAATTTGGCTTTAAAGCCTAAAATTGCAAAAAAATTAAAGAAATTCTACGACAAAAAACACCAAGAAGATATTGATAACTATGCTAGTTCTAAACAAGCTAAAGAAATTAATACTCCTGCACTTGTTATTCATGATTCATTAGATGGTGATGTTCCTGTAAGTTGTGCTTATAATATTCGTCAAAACTTAAAAAATGGTTCAATTTTAATCACAAATGGATTAGGACACACTAAAATTTTACGTGATAAAAAAACCACAAGTAGAGTTGTTTCATTTATTAAACGTCATTCATGAAAAATTTAATTTTATATCTATCAATCGCTAGTTTCCTTATCAGCTGTCAAACTACAGCTCAAAATAAAAAATCAGAAAAGAAATATAAAATTGAAAAGACAAGAGCTGAATGGAAAAAAGCTTTGACACCAATGCAATATTATGTTTTAAGAGAAGCTGGAACAGAAAGACCAAACTCAAGTGAGTATACTTATTTCAAAGGTAAAGGAACTTTTGTTTGTGCTGCTTGTAAAACACCTCTTTACAAATCAGAAAGAAAATACGATTCTGGATCTGGGTGGCCATCTTTTGACAAAGCCATTGAGAAAAATATAGAAACAGATACAGATTATAAAATTGGTTATGCCAGAACTGAGTTAAAATGTAACACTTGTGGCGGACATTTAGGACATCGATTTAACGACGGCCCAAGAGAAACTACCGGTATTCGAGACTGTATTAACGGAGTCGCACTGGAGTTCGTTCCGAACAAAAAATAACGTATATTAGAGTTGAACATTTCAACTCTTTTTTTTATGTCTTCTTATTTAAATAGTGCGAGAAAACAATTTGAATATTATAAAAGTTTAGGAGATAAAACATTTCAACAATTAACTGAAGAACAAATCTTCTGGCATCCTAATGAAGAAAATAATTCAGTTGCCATAATTGTAAAACACATAGCTGGTAATATGTTATCTCGTTGGACCAACTTTCTTACCGAAGATGGAGAAAAAGAATGGCGCAATAGAGATAAAGAGTTTATAAATTCTTTTGAAACTAAGGAAGACGTAATTGCCTATTGGGAAGAAGGTTGGAACTGTTTATTCAACGCAATTAATCCATTAATAACTGAAGATTCTGAACGAATTATTTATATACGAAACCAAGGGCATACAGTTACGGAAGCAATAAATAGACAATTATGTCATTATGCTTACCATGTTGGACAGATTGTTTTCTTAGGAAAAATCTTGTTGGATAGTAATTGGAAATCACTATCAATTCCAAAAGGACAGTCAACAGATTACAATAAAGACAAATTCTCGAAAGAAAAGTCAAGAAAACACTTTACAGAAGACTTATGATCTCTTTAAAGTTGTTCCTCGTTCTCTTAAAGTAGAATCAACAACCTTTTGTTCGATATCTTTAGTTGGTCTTTTAAATCGCTCTAGTAATAATTTCGCTGCTGTTCTACCAACTTTTTTACCATGCTGATCAACAGTTGTTAAACTAGGGCTTAAATGCTCTGATAGTGTTTTACCTGCATAACCAATAATAAATAATTTACCATTATCAAGTAAATCATTTTTCTTTCCTGCTCTAAAAGCTGCTAAAGAAGACTCTTCATCCAAAGCAATAATCGCATCAATATCTCCTTCCTTTAAAAGTTTATTCAATTTTACTTCAATAAAATCTTCAGGACCTTCAACAAGAATAGGCTCGTGTTTATCTTTTATGCTATCGATGTAACCTTTAGTTCTTTGTTGGCCTACACTTAACTTACTGATTGTAGAAGCCAAAACAATTTTATTTCTTCCTTTGAATTTTAAATCTCTAACTGCTTTTAAAATTGCATCATAATCATCTACTAAAACCTTATCGGAATTAATCGTGTTTTCAACTCTATCAAACATTACAACATGAATATCATCTGGAATGTCGTGTAAATGAGAAAAATCTTGAATAACTTGAGTTTCTTCTGAAACAGAAATAATGATTCCATCAACCATTCCATTAGTTAATGTTTCTATCGACTTTACCTCTTTTTCATGAGACTCATTTGTGATAGAAATTACAATGTTATAATTCGTATTCGCTACAACAGATTCAATTCCTCTTAAAGCACGAGATAAAAAGAAATTTTTAATACTCGGAAGTACGACACCAATGGTATTCGTTTTTCCTGACTTTAAATTTAAAGCTGCTCTGTTTGGCTTATAATTATGAAGTTTAGCCGCTTCTTCAACTTTTCTTTTAGTAGATTCACTTATTTCATGACTATCATTTAAAGCCTTTGAAACCGTAGAAACTGAAACCTTTAAAAGTTTTGCTAATTCCTTAAGTGTTATACTTTTTTTCATAAAATCAGAAAATTTGATAATTTGATGAGCCGTAAATTTATCAATTTAAAATTAGTAAAGAAATAAAGAAGCACTTAGATTTGTAAAATCTCTATTATTTTTTTGTCATGAACAACTATATTTTTACTTCAGAAAGATTAGGATTTAGAAATTGGGAATTGGAAGACGTTGAAACACTTTTTGAATTAAATTCAAATGAAGAAGTAATGCAATTTTTCCCGAGTACTCAAACAAAAGATCAAAGTTTAGCTTTTATTGAAAGAATGAGAAATCAATTTGATAAAAATAAGTTTTGTTATTTCGCAGTTGAAATTATAGAGACTAAAGAGCTTATTGGTTTTATCGGAATTTCAGAGCAAACTTACGAAGCTGACTTTAACCCATCTGTTGATATCGGTTGGAGAATATTACCTAAATTCTGGGGTAAAGGATATGCTACTGAAGGATCAAAACAGTGTTTAGTTTATGCTTTTAATACTATAAAATTAAAGAAAATTGTATCAGTTGCTCCAGCAATTAATATTCCTTCAATAACAGTGATGAAAAAAATCGGAATGCAAAAAGTTAAATCATTCCATCATTCTTTATTAAAAGATTTTCCAAAACTACAAGAATGTGTTTTGTATGAAATAGATAATTCTTTCTAAAATTTTCAGGTAACAAAAATAACTCTTTTTCGTCTTTCATTTTAAGTAACCAAGTATTCGTTAATAAAATGAAGAACAAACTATTTCCTCAACTTTTTATTATTTATCTCAGATATTTAATTGGTTTTGCCTTTGTATTTGCAAGTATTGTAAAAATTCAAGGACTACGATTTACGGCAGATAGCGGAGCTGAAAACCCAATAAATACTGCCTGGCATTTTTTTGAGACAATGTACCAATCTGGAATTTATTGGAAATTTGTAGGTTTTGGTCAATTGGTTGCTGGATTATTATTAATGACTCAAAAATATGCGAAGCTTGGTGCAATTTTATTTTTACCGATTATACTGAACATCTTTGTCATTACAATATCCTATGACTTTAGAGGAACACCTTTTATAACAGGTTCAATGCTATTGGCAAATATTCTATTGATTGTTTGGGATTGGGACACCTTAAAGGTCTTATTTAATAAACAACCTGTATTTCCCAAAAAAGATAGAATAGAAAACAATTCAATTTGGATAATTCTTGGAGTTCTTTTCTTTATACTTACCATTTTTGCAAAATTAGTTATCAGTTCGTCGTCTCTTTTAATTATAGCATTATGTTTTTTAATTATTGGACTTTTAGGATTGATTATTGGCATTAGGAGAAATAAGAAACTTCGTTTTCGAACGAATTAATTTCCTTCAAACCAATTCTTAAATGCTGAGACCTTCTCTCGACTTACAACAATTTCTTTTTCAACAGTAATGGTTGGAGAAATTTTCAACCTACTGTTTGAGTAAACAACTACATCTTTTATTGCATTTATATTGATAATAAAACTTCTGTTAACCCTATAAAAAATTGTAGGTATTAAAAGTTGACTTAAATCTTCTAGTTTAAAATCGACAATAAACTTTTTTCCCTCATTTGTAATTAAATGTACCGTTCTTCCTTCAGCAAAAAACAAAGCAATTTCTTCTGTTTTTATGGAATGAATATGATTTCCTAATCGAACTAAGAAACGGTCTTTTGTCTTTCTTTGAACCAACTCCTCTCCTACTTTTGTTAAGACTTCTTTCTTAGTAAAAAGATTCTGCATTCCTTCTAATTTTACCATCGATTTTGAAATATCAGTAAACGTAAGTGGTTTTAAGATATAATCGATACTATTTACCTTAAAAGCGTCAATAGCATACTCATCAAAAGCGGTAATAAAAATGATTGGCTTTTTAATTGTTACTTGATTGAATATTTCAAAACTTAAACCATCTGTTAATTGAATATCCATAAAAACCACATCAAAATCTTTTTGGCTTCTAAAAAAAGTAGTGGCATTTGAAATACTATCCAGTCTTTCTACAACTTCAATTTCATGGCTATATTTCAATAAATAACGCTCTAACTTTTCTACAGCTAAAACTTCATCTTCAACAATAACTACTTTCATTTGTTTGATTATTTTGTGGTTAGTTTTGGTAATTTGATGGTTCGTGTTGAGTCTGTTGAAATCACTTCAATTTTGTGATTACTATAAATTCCGTAAATTCTTTCTATTTCCTTAAAACTATCAATCGAAAAAACTACAGTGATTTTATCGTTTGTTGCATAACTAATGATAAACTTTCCCTTTTCTTCTTCAATGGTGATAATTAATTCTACATTAGAAGATATTATAGTAGTTCTTATAATTTGTTCAACAATAAAAAGTAAGCTCCTTGGAACGATTAAAAATGAAGATTCTAACTTATTTAATATAGATACATTTCTGTAGGGCAAATAATTAAATAGTTTTACTAAAACCTCAGTGGATTCTAATTCTTCATTCCAATGAACCAATTGTTTTTGTTTACTCGATAAAATATAGCGATAGATAGTAGCCAAATAATCAATAAAATCATCAGCTTTTTCTTTGTCTTGTTTTATAAGAACTAACAAGTTTTCTAAACTTTCAAATAATAAATCAGGATTTATACCTTGTTTGAATTCGTTAAAATCTTGTTCTATATGATTTAGATAATTCTCTTCTTCTTTTAGTTTTTCACTATTTATCTTATGTAAATACTGGTGACTTATGAATAGCAAAATATAAATAATAGTGATTGAGCAAAAAATTGAATTAAATAACCATAACTCTTCAGAATTAGGAGAAAAACCAAGTATACTTTTGTAGTAAAAGGAAATAATTATCGTAACCAATCCTACACATAGCAGCATAGAAACGACAATTTGAACGATAACTGATATCAACTCATTTGTAAAGAACTTAACTCGCTTAAACAATAGTAAAAGCAATCTAGAAAACTCTTGAATAATGTACGACATTCCAATGCATACATATAATTCTTCTCCAAGAAATTCATTTTGTAATTGAGCTACATTATTGTTTACCAATAAAATTAATAGATATACAATAACTCCACTGAAAACTGGACTTAACAAACGAAATAACGGCTTATGAATGAATAACTTTTTCATCGAATAATTGGCAATTTGACAAGAAAGTTTTGTCCGTTAGTTGTTATAATTCCTCTTCCTTTTAATAATAAATAACGTGTATTAATATTTTTCAAACCAATTTTAGTAGAAGCAACTTTATTGGGTGATTTTGTGACATTGTTTCTCACATAGATAAATTCCTTATCATTTGTTATCTCAACTTTAAGAGGATTCTCTTCACTTAAAACATTATGTTTTACAGCGTTTTCAACTAACATTTGTAAAGCTAATGGCGGTATTTTGGTTTCTAAAACTTCTGAATCAATAATAATATCACAAGAATATTTATTTCCAAATCTGTTTGAGATTAAATAATTGTAAGAAGTAACCAACTCTAATTCTGAAGAGACAGTTGTTAGTTTTTTCGAATAACTCTTCAAAACATGATCATACATTTGAGCTAATTTTCTAATAAAGGACGATGCTTTCTGTTCATCTTTATGAATTAAAGAAGATGCTGTATTTAAACCATTGAATAAAAAATGTGGACTTATTTGAGACTTTAAAGCATTTAGCTGATGCTCGATTTGATTACGTTCTAATCTTACTGTTTCTATTTGAAGAATAGAATAAGAGTAAAAAGAATACAAAACGAAATAAACCACTTGGAAAACTATTGAAATTAGGAATAATAAGATTCCTAATTTTAACAGCGACAGTTTGTAACTTGTATAAAATTCTTTCCCATCTAAAACTTGGTAATAAACATATAAGCATAAAAAAACCAACAAAAAAGACCCTAAAAAATGAGTAAGAATCCCAAGAGATAAACGAGTTCCATCATACTTTTTCCAAGGCACATATTTGTCCAATAAAATTGCTAAAATATGATTTACATATCCTGCAGAAATACCTAACAGAACAAACAGCAACAAATTAGTTACCGTTATACTTTCATTTTGGTCACTAATTAACATATAATATCCTACGAGAAATCCTAATACTCCGCCAATACTGGCAATTAGAATATGCTTTTTCATGTTAATTAAAATTTGATTAGTTGATTTTTTTGATTTAACTAAGGTAATTAAATATCGTTTAGAAATTTAATCACCTTAGTTGAAGTATTAGTAAATCGCTTTCATAGCTCTTCCGAAATAGGTATCGGAATTTATAGATTGTGCTCTCTTCATATAAGCATCTTTTACTCTTTGAGATGAATTCTTTACACTTGGTGCGAAAGCAACTAAAGAACTTGATAAGTAATTAGATGAATTAATATTTCCTAGTGAGTTTAACACTTCTATTAATTGGTCTTCCGATAATTTTTTCTTAGCTAATTTCTTGTATAATGAAGAAGCATAATAATCTGAACCTACATTTTTATTGATTAAATCTAACAATTGGTTTAATGATGAATTATCTAAATCCTTTTTCAATAAATCTTCAATAATACTCGAAGAATAATAATCTGAACCTACATCATCGATTGAAGAAATGAACTGATTATAATTTTGATTTGATAAATTCTTCTTTTTCAACGCTTTTTTCAATACTTGGCTTTTGTAATAATCTGAAGATATGCTGTTTGAAAGTGTCATAATCTTTTCCATGTTTGATCTATTCAAATCTCTTTTGTCCAAAATTTTCCCTAATACTTGTGATAAATAGTAATCAGAATCAATATTTTTTGAAATTTGAAGTAAATCTCCTAATTGATCATCAGAAATATCATCATTTGAAATTGCTTTACTTAAAACTTGTGACTGATAATAATCTGACTGAATATTTTTAGTTGCCTTGATATATGCTGATAAAGTTTGTGAATTACCTAAAAAAGCTTTTTGATTTTTTTGTAAAACTTGTGATAAATAATAATCTGAATCTATTTTATCTCCAGCAACGTCAACTACTTTAGTTAGTTCTGAGTTACTTAAGTTATATTCCATTAAGTAAGAAAAATAAGCAGATGTAACATAGTCACTTTCTAGTTCACGTATTTCTGATAGAACTGCATTCACTCCGCCTTTTTTATAAAAACGTTTTACTCTAGATTCTGCCCCGATAGTTGTATTTCTAATTATTTCTGGTAGAATTTCAGCCAACCAAGCTTTTCCCTCTGGATTATAACTTTTTTCATTCCAACCAACATAATATCTTTTCTTTAGAGTTCCGCTTTCAGCTTCAATAAGTAATCTTCTTTTCTTTCCAAAACTCGATTTTTTAATTTCTATAAATCCGCCCCTCGAAATAGAAACAATATCTTTATCATCGTCAGATAAAACGATATCTCCTTCATATTCAATTTTAAAATCTCCTTTTCCTTTTATATCAATAGAAAAATTCCCTATTCTTTTCTTGGTACTAGTATAACTAACTGTACGTTGCGCAAAACTATCGGTAGTTATTAGTAAACTAAAAATAGTCGCTAAAATGGTTAGTAAAAATGACTTTGCTTTCATAAGTATTATTTTTTTGTTTTTGAATTACACTTCAAAAGTAGAACAGCAATACAGTGAAAAAAAACGAAATGTAGTCAACTGTAGTTTTTATGTAGTCAATTGTAAAACTTTATAAAATTCCTATCTTTAGTTGGAAATATTTTGGAAAATCATGGAGAAACAAGCCATCAATAATTTACTAGAAGAAAAGCATCAAGAACTATTTAATTGGTTAAACAAACAAGAAAATAACTATTGGGAAAAAGGACCAGATGGAAAATGGTCTGCTGGTCAACATATACAACATTTAGTAGATTCTATAAAGAAATTAAACTATGCTCTGAGTATGCCTTCTTTCTTATTAAAATATAAGTTTGGAAAGGCTAATCGAGAAGTTCGTCCGTATGAACAAGTTGTTCAGAGGTATCGAGACAAACTTGTAGAGAACAAAGAAAAGGCTAAAACTTATAATGCCGCAGTTGCAACACCTTCCGAAAAGGAATTTAGGCAATTATTGAAATCACTTCATAATCAGAAGAAAAAGCTTCAAAATAAAACTCAAAGAATGAGCGATAAGAAGCTAAATTCTCTAATTGTTCCTCACCCATTAATGGGTAAAATGCCTCTAAGAGAAATTATTATGTGGACAGCTTATCATACTGAACATCATACAAAAGATTTAATTGAAAACTACTCCTGAAATAACTATATTTGTGCCTCTAAAAATGTAGCAGACACCAATGTTTAATAATTTAAGCGAAAAATTAGATAAAGCGTTACATACGCTGAAAGGACACGGAAAGATTAATGAAGTAAACGTTGCTGAAACGTTAAAAGAAGTTCGTAGAGCTTTATTAGATGCCGATGTTAACTTTAAAATAGCCAAGCAATTTACGAATACCGTTAAAGACAAAGCAATGGGACAAGACGTATTAACTACGTTAAACCCAGGGCAATTAATGGTAAAAATTGTTAAGGATGAATTAACTGAGTTAATGGGAGGTGATACTGTAGGAATCAATTTAGGTGGATCTCCAACAGTTATCTTAATGTCTGGATTACAAGGTTCGGGTAAAACAACTTTCTCAGGTAAGCTTGCTAATTATCTTAAAACTAAGAAAACAAAGCAAGTTTTATTAGTTGGTTGTGATGTATATCGTCCTGCCGCTATTAACCAGTTACAAGTTGTAGGTGAACAAATTGGTGTTGAAGTTTATGCTGAAGTAGGAAATCAAAATCCTGTTGAAATTTCTCAAAATGCAATTAAGCATGCAAAGGCGAACGGAAAGAATGTGGTAATTATTGATACCGCTGGTCGTTTAGCTGTGGATGAGGAGATGATGACAGAGATTTCTAATATCCATAAAGCTGTTACTCCAAATGAAACATTATTTGTTGTAGATTCTATGACAGGTCAAGATGCAGTAAATACAGCAAAGGCCTTCAATGATGTTTTAAATTTTGATGGTGTTGTACTTACAAAGTTAGATGGTGATACTCGTGGTGGAGCTGCTTTATCTATCAAATCTGTTGTAGACAAACCAATCAAGTTTATTGGTACTGGTGAGAAAATGGATGCAATTGATGTTTTCCACCCTAGTCGTATGGCTGATCGTATTCTTGGAATGGGAGACGTTGTATCGTTAGTAGAACGTGCTCAAGAGCAATACGATGAAGCTGAAGCAAGAAAACTTCAAAAGAAGATTGCTAAAAATCAGTTTGGTTTTGATGATTTCTTAAACCAAATTCAGCAAATAAAGAAAATGGGAAGCATGAAAGACTTAGTTGGAATGATTCCTGGAGCTGGAAAAGCATTAAAAGGAATGGATATTGACGACGATGCTTTCAAAGGAATTGAGGCGATCATTTATTCCATGACACCAGATGAAAGAAGTAAGCCTTCTTTAATAAATGCAAGTAGAAAGAAGAGAATCGCAAAAGGATCTGGTACATCGGTTCAAGAAGTGAATCAGTTAATGAAGCAGTTTGATCAGATGAGTAAAATGATGAAAATGATGCAAGGCGGAGGCGGAAAACGTATGATGCAAATGATGCGAGGAATGAGATAAAAAATAAAATTAAAAGAGAAGTGTGCGCTTCTCTTTTTTATTTAGATATATATAACACAACACACTAACACACAAAAATGATTTTATTAGACGGAAAGAAGACTTCTGCCGACATTAAAGAAGAAATTGCTTTAGAAGTTGGAGAGTTAAAGAGACGAGAGAAAAAAGTTCCTCATTTAGCTGCAATTATTGTAGGTAATGATGGAGCCAGTTTGACCTACGTTAATGCCAAAGTGAAAGCTTGCGAACGTGTAGGCTTCGAATCTACTTTAATTCAATTACCAGAAGAAACTACTGAAGATGAATTATTGAATGAAATCAATATTTTAAATGTTGATAATGATATTGACGGTTTTATCGTTCAATTACCATTACCAAAACATATTGATGAACAAAAAGTATTATTAGCGGTTGATCCTGCTAAAGATGTGGATGGATTCCATCCTGAAAACGTTGGTAGAATGGCTTTAAACTTACCAACTTTTATTTCTGCTACTCCTTTTGGGATTTTAGAATTATTAGAACGTTATGAAGTTGAAACTTCAGGAAAGAACGTTGTTGTAATTGGTCGTAGCCATATTGTTGGAAGTCCGATGAGTATTTTATTATCTCAAAAAAGAAAAGTTGGAAATGCGACGGTTACATTAACACATAGTAGAACGAAAAACTTAGAAGAAATAACTAAAGAAGCAGATATTATTGTAGCTGCTTTAGGAATTCCGGAATTCTTAAAGGGTGATATGGTAAAAGATGGAGCCGTAATTATTGATGTTGGAATTACTAGAGTTGCAGATCCTTCTAAGAAAAGCGGTTTCAGATTGGTTGGAGATGTTGCTTTTGACGAAGTAGCTGAAAAATCTTCATTCATTACACCTGTTCCTGGTGGAGTTGGTCCGATGACCATTGCAATGTTGTTAAAAAACACGTTAATAGCGAATAAACGAAGAAATTCATAAAGAAGAGATATATAAAAAGACAAAAAAGGGAAGCTAAACGCTTCCCTTTTTTAGTTTACTCGCTTTCTAATTTCTGATAAAGAATCGTCAATTAATAATGTACCATCTCTAAATACTTCTCTTAATTCTCCTTCTTGTTCTTCTGCCCAACTCACTTGATCGATTAATTGATATTTTCCTTCTTCTTTTATTATTTTCAATAAACCTTTTGCCGATTTTTTAGTTCCATCATCCGTAATTGGATCTTTATAAATTGCTCTTCCTTCTCCATTAACTTCACCGTACGTAGCTTTCATAGCAAAACCAAAAGTATCTCTCGTGTTATACTGATACGTAAAAGAACCAATTCCTAACACAACATTAGTAGAAGCAAATCCATTTTGCTTTAATCGCTCACAAATTTGTGTTGCTCTTTCTATTGTTATACTATCTCCATAGATTGCTCCAATATGTGGATCTAATTCTTTATAACCTTTCTCATTTATTTCACCTCCAAACACTTCCCAAAGTAGCTGAATTACACCTTTTTTTTCAACTTCTGTTGTACCATTTGGGTTACCACAAATAATATCTACAGGATCACCACTATCTGGACGAATCACGACTTTACCATCTCGACTTAAAACTTCTTCTTTTAAATTCGGTAGATATTCTGTTAGCACTTTCCATAAATCCCAAGTATCAGAAACAATAGAAACAATTCCGTTAGGATAAACCTCAGTAATTAATCTTTTAAATGTTTCTTCTTCTCCACTATTTGTTCCCATACACATAACAGAGTGTTCCGTTGCAGCAACTGATCCTCCAACAAGTTCTTCATTGGCATTAGCATTGTAATACTCTTCTAAAAAATCTATAGCCGGAATAGTATCAGTTCCCGTAAAACTTAATAAGTGACCTGAAGCTGACAAAACAGCTGCTTCTAATCCTGCCATTCCTCTCATTGAAAAATCGTGACCTTGCCAATCTACAAATTCAGGAATACTTGATGTTTCCTTCGCATATGCATCCAATATTTTTCTGTATTGTTTAGCAATTGTAGCTGAATTACATGGCATCCAGATAGTTGTAGATAACAATGTTTCGAAATAGTTTGTTAACCAGAAAAACTCAGGTAATGTATTATACATGGTAAACATTGGTACTCGAATTGGAACTGAAACTCCTTCTGGTAATGCTTTTATTACAATTGGTAAGAATCCTAGATCGTGTAAGGCGCCAATATGCTCTACTCCTACTTTATTTTCACCTAAATAGTTATTAATTCTGTTTGCATAATTTTCTAGAATTTGTTCCTTAGGTTGTTGAAAAAAGTTTTGATTGAATTCTTGAATCACATATTTCTTTATGAAGTATTGCAACCCAAAAAATACTACCTCATTCACTCCTTCTATTCTACTTTTTCTCGGTGTCCAGTTGGAATATACTAAGGTTGTATTATCTGGATATTGTCTTCTGTGATCTACTTTGTAACCGTCTGTATATAATAATGGATTCATCATAATAATTTACTTTTGTGTAATAACAACACAAATATAAAAGATTAAATCTACTCCGCAAATTATTTTGCGTATTATTTACACATATTTAAAAACTTCCTTGAGATTATGATATATTGGCGTATTATATTTATCACAAATTGTACTCACATAACGGTACTGGTAAAATCCTTTTGGACATACAACAATAAGTTTATTTAATCTCATGTATAACCCTAATTCCACAAGTGAAATTGGAGATTTGGCATCTGGAAGAAAATTAAGAATAATCATATCCGCTATTTCTAATGCTTCCAACTCCCATTGGATATGACACACCATTTCCTGATTACCAAGTGTATCATGATCTTCTCTTGTTGGGTCAAAAAAGATAGTATTCTTAGAACTCTTACTAACTACTAAATCTCTCCAAGATGTAGATTCCTTAAAATCGATACTACCTGCTAGAAAACAAAAAGTTTTGTCTTCATTCTTTGCAGGTAGTTTATCTTTCGCAGTAAATACTCTCATACTATTGAAGTTGATCACGTACTTCCATCAAAGCATAACCCAATAAATTAAGACCTTTCCATAAATTTGGATTCATCACATTTTCATTATCTGCTGCCATTCCAATTCCCCAAATATTATCAACAGGACTTGCCTCTACGAGAATACGATCATTTGTTTGAATTAAGAACTTCTTTAATTCATCATCCTGAGAAAACTTAGCTAAATTGCCTTTAACAACAATATCGAACTTATGTTCATCCCAAATTTTAGGATTAAAATTCAATACTTTTCGTCCCAGTTTCTTCGCATCGTGTGGGTGTTTGGAATCAATTATTTTCTTCAAACTTTCCTGATCATTAAATAATCGAGCTTTTCCGGCCATCATAAAATGTTCAGCTGATTTATAAACTATTCCATCTATTTCAAAATCTGATTCCCACCATTGACTAAAACAACCTTTACCTGCACTTCCATCTTTATTGGGTTGATGTCCCCAAAAAAATAAAAACCTTAAATTTTCTTCGTGATTGTACTTATCTTGTATTGTTCGATTTGAATATTTCATAACTCCTTTTTCTTTCTACTTTTTAAAATCAATATGTAACTAATTATTTTATGAATTAGATGTTTTTCACTTCTTCCTTATGCGGACGTTCATTCCTTCCAGCTTCCTCTGGATATAAAAGATAAACAGGATCGGTTTGAACAAATTCTTTGGTTTCTATATTTAAAGCAGTTAAACTTCCTTTAAACGCTGCACCAGTATCGACATTCCAAACATTACAGCCTTGCATTGGTTCCGATATATTGTAATTTGTTGTTGGTGTATGTCCGATATAAATTTCATTAAACAGTAATAAACGTTTTGGAAATAATAGAGAATCCTTCTTTATTCGTTTATCCATGGTTAAAGCCATTTCCCACAAAGTTCTATCCCAAGTGTAATTAGATTCATAAACTTCTTGATATGGACCATGCATAGAGGTAAATCCTGCATGTATAAACAACCTATTGTCATCATCTACATGAAAAAGTTTCATTCGCTCCAAGAACTGTAAATGTTCGTTCTTCTGATTTTCAGAATACTTATCGTAACTGGTAATTGTATTCTTTCCACCGTGGAATAACCATTTGTCAGGCTTCACACCGCTTTTTAACCAATTTTCACAATACACATCATGATTTCCTTTAATGAAAATACATTTATGACTTTTATCCAATTCAATTAAATAATCTAAAACCTGAGCAGACTCACTCCAACCATCAACATAATCACCTAAGAAAATAAGTGTATCATTAGCTGTTAAATCCAACTTAGATATAAGTTGTTTCAGGGCTTTAAAACCTCCATGTATGTCTCCTATTGTGAATGTTCTCATTTTAAATTCTCTTATACATTATATCGGTACGCAACACATATTTTATTCCAGAAATAATTTCTTTTCCTTCATGTCTTAATCGATGTCTAAATATTAGTGCTTTTCCTTTTTCTGGCTTTACTACAAATAAATTCCTAAACTCAGTTTCTCCTCCTTCAAAATCATCATTTAAATAAATAATAAAAGATAAAAAGCTTTCTTCTTCTAAATTTCTTTTAAAACTTCCGTCTATGTGCATTTTAAATCTTTGTCCTACAGAATACTTATACACTCTAAACATTTCGTTTAATCCTATTGCCTTATAAAAACCAATCTTTCTAGGTACAAATTCCTTTATTCTATTCCATAACTCTTCTGCTAAAGATTCATCGAAGAACATGTATCTGTCGTTATTTCTAATTCCCTTAAACATAACCTGTTCTCCATCAATTGATACTTTTGCTTCTTCAAAATTTTCATTCTCATATTTCTGAAGAAAGTTTTCACAATCGTCTTGGCTCAAAAAATCTTCTACTACAAAAATCTCTTTATGTAACTCCTTCTTTCTCATAACTTAATTTTTAAACTGTATAAATTTACTAGGAACTTGATCTGTTAACCAAACCCCATTCTTAGATTTATAAAATTCGTAACCTTCACGAAACATCAAACCTGAGTTGATCACTAAGATTATTGGTTTTCCTCTTCTGCTTCCAACTTTTGTGGCTGTTATTAAGTCTTCACTTAAATGCACATGTTGTCTGCTCATTTTTTGAAGACCATTTGCTTTTATAGATTCTAAAAACTTTTCAACGGTTCCATGATATAAATTTTCTGGTGGCTCAATAGCTTCAAACTCCAGATTTATATTCTTAATAGAATGACCTTGATTCGCCCTAATTCTAGATTTATCTTCATTAAAACTAAAGCGTTGTTTATCATTCTCAGCTACCACTTTTTCTAAATCAGATATCGAAAAATGTATTCGTCTTTTTTTCGATTTATGAATTAATTCTTCAACATCTGCCCATCCATTTTCATCTAAATTTAAACCAATTGTTTCTGGTTGATGTCGTAACAGCAGACTTAGAAATTTACTTATTCTTTTTACTTCTTTTTCGTTCATTTTTTTTTTTTATTTAAAGTCATATACTATGACTTCAATATTTTCTCTACTTAGATTCTTTTTTAAAATAGGTTCTATATATTTCCACTTTCCTCCTGCCAAACCACAACCAATTCTTGGCATATGAACAGATGCGTTTAATTCATTTGCCTTTTTCGCTATTATTTCCATTCCTAAATTAATAGCCTCATATCGAACTGGTGGATTTCCAAATTCATCTTTTCTTATTTTTCGTTGACCAATTAAATTTGCCACCCATAAATTATCTTCCACTTGTACAAATTGAACCTTACCTAATTCAAAATTTTCTCCAGACTTAAACCATTCTCTATACTTTTGTTCCGGTTCTGACCAACGCTTTGAAATTGCAACTACAAATCCTTTTCCCCAGCCTCCTATATCATTACATATATGAACTATAATTTTATTCTCTTTACCTTGAGGTTGTGTTGCATCTCCTCCTATATAT
This sequence comes from Tenacibaculum sp., assembly GCA_022448525.1. GTDB lineage: Bacteria > Bacteroidota > Bacteroidia > Flavobacteriales > Flavobacteriaceae > Polaribacter. The sequence continues at coordinate 146,426 of JAKVCX010000004.1, read as the reverse complement.
TTAATTTCCTTCATTCTTTTTCTAAATAATTTTTATAAACCGTATAATTCTCCTCATCAAAACAGACAAACATCACCTTATTCAAAACTGCATTCTCTTTAACCGTTTTTATGGCAATTTGAGCAGCCAATTCTTTTGGAAACTTATAAATCCCAGTACTTATATTGGGAAATGCTATACTTTTAAAATTATTCTCTTTAGCAAGTTCTAAACTATTCTTGTAACATTTACCCAATAATTCTTTTTCCTTTTCTAATCGTTCACCTCCATTATAAACTGGTCCGACGGTATGAATTACCTTTTTTGCTGGCAAATTACCCCCTGTTGTGATAACTGCTTCTCCTGTTTTACATTTTCCCTGTCTATTTCTAATTTTCTGACAATCTTCAAGGATTTTGGGTCCACCAACTCTATGAATTGCTCCGTCTACGCCTCCTCCTCCGAGTAAACTTGAATTAGCAGCATTGACAATCACATCAACTTCAACTTTTGTAATATCGCCTTGTATTACTTCTATTTTCATGATTCATATTTTTTTGAGAAATCTTCAGCCAATTTCTTTATATCATCAACTCTTGCTAAGTTCTTTAACCATCCTTCAGGAACATCATTCAGTCCATAATATAATCCCGATACTCCACCGACAACTGTTGCAGTTGTATCTGTATCTTCACCTAAATTTATTGCCTTAAACACACTTTCTAAGTACGATTTTGTATTTAATAAACACCAAAAACTAGCTTCTAATGTATGAATAACATATCCTGTTGATTGAATTTCATCTTCGTGATATTTCGAAATATCATCAAATATCAATCGTTGGAATTTTGAGGTTTCTCTTTCTGAAATATTAGCATCAATAAAGAACCTTTTTATTGCTTTTCTCGTCTGTAAATATGACTTTTCAATTGTATCTCCTTCTAACAAAAACTCATTGAACTTCAGATAGATTAAACAACTAATAGCCGATCGTATATGTCCATGTGTTAACGCTGCAACATCTCTTATGATTTCAAACTGACTACTGATTTCTTTTCCTTTAATGAAAAACAATAAAGGTAAGATTCTCATTAGCGCTCCATTTCCATTCGTAAATTCATCTTGTTCATATTTTAAAAAAGATAAATCCTCTTCCTTATTGTTTTTTAATATCCAAAATAAATTGTTTATTGATTTTGAGGTTTGAATACCAATATCAAATACTTCACCATGTGGAGTCCATACAATTCCCGCTTTCCAGTTAATGAACTTGCTTGAAATATCTTTTAGATTATAACCATTCAATAAACTTTCTGCAAGGCAAAACGTTAAAGAACTATCGTCACTCCAAGTTCCTTCTTTTTGATTATACGTTCCGTATCCCAACATAGACTTAACCGGATCTTTCTTTAATGCTTCTCTAGATTTAAACTCTACAGGAACTCCTAAAGCATCACCAAGAGCAAGTCCCAAAAACATTGATTCTATTTTCTTTTTCATTTTTCTATTCTTTCAATTTCCCCAACTAAATCTTCAATAATTGTACTATCTGAAGATTGATATTCATTTCCTATATATACTTTGACAACTTCTATGTTTCCAACAATTGCAGAATTAAAAATATCTAAATCTTCGGATGGCACCCACAATTCATTGTGAATATTTCCTCCAACATTTTCTATTTGATATTTCCTAAATTCCTCTTTTGTAATTGAAAATTTAGTTACAAATCCTAAAAAATTACCGAAAGGATCAGTTGTATTCCATTTTTCCGCTATTTCACTAGCATACTCTTCATTTAAAACTGGATAAAAAATAGGTTGTTGCTCTAAACGAGGAGGAAAACTTTTAAATCCACTTTCAGCAATCAACAGCATTTCTTTCTCTCGAACTGGTCTATATAGTGTTTTCATTTCTTCTTCTTAATTACTTCAACTTCAAAATTTTATTAACTTTATCATTTGATGATAAATAAGGTCTTTCCGCTGGTATGATTAGTTTATCCAAATCTTTGGCTAAAACAAATTGATGCTGTTCTCTAACAAATTCAGATATATCTTCGATTTCTAAAATATCTTCTTTTGCATATTTGATAATCTCTTCATTCCTTATTCCGATTTGAATCGCTCTTCTTTCTAATTTCCCTCCATATGGATTGTGATCTGGGTCCCATTGTAATCGAATAGATGAATTCTTAACATGATGTTGCCAATCCTCCCAATCTTTATATACATCTGATTGAAAACTCGAATAAACAGCCTGACTTAAATACCTTTCGAATGCTTCTCTTTTTAAATGAATTGCTAAAACAACTTCTTGTCCGTCTTTTGTTGCCCAACCATTTCGGTACATCATCCACAGAAAATTTGGTTTAATCCAAGTCATTCTTGTATACTTAAAAGGTCCATCAAAAAACTGATTTTTTGTTGCAAAATTTCCTATTGCTGGTCTGTATGATTGATATACAATTATTTTTTCTTCGTCATACTGAGCCATGATGTGGTATCCACTTTTCGGCCACTCTTTTAATTGTTCTGAATATTTCTTTAATTTCAATTTCATAATTCTTCTTTTTTATTTTCTTTACTAACTCAGTATATCATTCAACTTTAATTGATTAATTCCTTCTACATCTCTAAAACTATCCGTTGTAAAAATTTGTGTAAAATGTTCCTGTAAACTTTCGACTCCCTTGCTAAATATTCCGTGACTTACAGCTAAATATAAATCACCAGCATTTTTCTTTTTCAATTCCTCTGCAAGTCCCATAAATGTTCCTCCCCCATCACAAATATCGTCCACTATTAAACAGTCTTTTCCTTGTAAATCTTCTTCATATACTTTAAAACCTTCTAATTTTCCATTAGTAACATTTCTTTTTTTAGAACATTCAATCACAGCAATTCCCCCTAAATATTCCGATACTTTATAAATCTTTTTCAATGCTCCTCCATCTGGAGAAATTAACAACACTTCTTTTCCTATTTTTTGAACAACCTTTTCTATAAAATTGTAATTTGTAACGACTTCACAATTATCTAATACTGCTGGCGTAACTTCCGAATGTGGGTCAAAAACTATTACTTTATCTACACATAAATCATTTAATATCTCCGCATATACTTTTACCGTTAAGGGTTCTCCTGGAATCATAACTCTATCTTGTCTTGCTCCTGGAAAATAAGGTATGAACACATTGATAATACAAACACCACTTCTTCTTAAAGCATCAACAGTACAAATCAACAATCCGAAATCATTAAATGATTTAATTCTCATTGTAAGGGATACTTCAGAAATATCCTTTACATCTGTTTTAATTTTAATGTGCGGTTCACCTCCAGAAAAAACAAAAGATTCAAACTCAATTTGATTTGCTCCTAGTGGCTGAAAAGATGGATCTAAATTTAAAATCATTTTTGTGTTATTTTTACGCAAAACTAAAACATAAAAATATAATGACAAAATTTTTTGTGTAAAATTTACACTATCTTAATTTCGAAATGAAATCCTTCGTTAAGTAATTGATTGTATTTCTTATTGTTAAACTTAAACAGTTTAGCAGGGCGACCACTCCCCTTTTGATGAATTTTATCTGTTTCTTCAACAATTTCGAAGCTTAGAATTTTCTTACGGAAATTTCTACGATCGATTTTATGATCTAGTATTGTAGTATATAAATTTTCTAAATCAGAGAATGGAAATTCTTTATTAAGTAGATCAAAACCAATAGGTTGATATTGTAGTTTAGCTTTTAATCTCTCTTTAGCAATATTTAGAATTGTTTCATGGTCAAAAGCTAAATCAGGAAGTTCTTTCACTGGAAACCATTGTACTTCTTTTGCATCCGTAGCTGCCTGAATTGTAAAATGATTGGGTCTTACTAATCCAAAATAACTCACAGAAATAACTCTATTTCTTGGATCTCTTCCCGGTTTTCCAAAGGTATACAGCTGTTCTAAATAATCAATCTGAACACCTGTTTCCTCTTTCAATTCACGAGTTACAGCGGTTTCCAAACATTCATTATCCATAACCAAACCACCAGGTAATGCCCAGCTATCTTTAAAAGGTTCTACTCCTCTTTTAATTAATAAAACTGAAAGTTGTTTTGCGTCATAACCAAATACAACGGCATCAACAGCTACTTTAATATCTTGAATTGCAGGCATTTTTTGTGTTTAGTTTACACAAAACTACAAATAATTATGATAAGGTTTCTCTGGTAATTTCAGTTTCTGAAGGTAATTCTATTGCCTCCTTATCTTTTATAAACAATCTAGCAGACAATTCTCCTTTAAGTTTTACTTCATTATTAGTTACCTCTAGCCAGCTTCCTTCACGTAAACCTAAAACTGGAGTTTCATTGAAAACATGAAATTCTTTAATTCTTGTTTCTCTGGTTTCACCCATATGTTTAGAAGATGGGTCTGGATCTAAATAATGTGCATTGATATTGAACGGAATTAATCCCATCGTATCAAAACTTGGCGGATAAACAATTGGCATATCATTAGTATTCATCATTGTAATTCCGCAGATATTACTACCTGCACTTGTTCCTAAATATGGAGTTCCTGCCTCAACAACTTTTCTCAATGAATCGATTACATCATTTTTATACAATTGATTTACCAACTCAAATGTATTACCGCCACCAGTAAAAATAGCTTCCGCTTTTAAAACCGTTTCTTTTGGATTATCATACTCATGAATTCCTTTAACATCTATATCAACCTTACCAAAAGCTTCCCTTGCTTTTTCTGTATATGCATCATAAGAAATACCACTTGGTCTCGCATAAGGAATAAATAGAATCGTTTTTACTTTACTAAAAAATGATTTCAATTCTGGTAGTATATATTCTAAATACCCACTTCCGTGGACTGTTGAAGTACTAGCAATGATAATTCGTTTCATTTGTATTTGATTTGGTTTACCGACAAAAATATTAAAAAGCTATCTTCGTAATATTAAATTTAAATTTTTAACTATGAAAAAAGTCTTCCTCTTATTTATTTCATTTTCAATTTTAGTTTCTTGTTCAGATGATACTCAAGAAACTCTAATCGATGTTGCTGCTTCCGAAATTATCGGGGAATGGGAATTAATCGAATTTACTTCTGAAGGTATTTCAAAAACAACAACCTTAGGACAAACTGTTGATACAGAGTATTCTGTTTATGGAAAAGATTTTGATTTTGATGTGGTGTTTACTGATAATCCTAAAAATGTAACTGGAACTGGCAGTTATAATTCAGTTGCTACATATACTATCTTAGGAGAAACAACTACAGAAGTAATACCAACAAACACTGCAAATGGTTTGGAAGATGGAACTTGGAGCGTAAACGGTGGAATTTTAAAAATTACGCCTTCTATTCAAACTTCTTTAAATGTCGCTAGTGATGCTAAAATTATAGAATTCGACGGTGATACAATGAGGTTAAAGTTAAACATAAATCAATCTGCTAAAGGAGAAGAACAAGGAATAGCTTTTGAAATTTCATCAATTGGAACGGCTTATATAGGCCTTAAAAGAAAGCAATCTAACACACTGTAAGGAAATGTTTTATTTTAATTTATAAGACTCACGAGTTTGTGAGTCTTTTTTTATTTAACAAATCTTTACATCATCCTTAAAACTTTTTAAGAAATACTCTTCCTTTATTTGTATATCAACTAATTATATGCAAAAACTATTACTCAACTTTCTAATATTATTTTCAATTTCTCATGTATCGTTTGGCCAAAGAATTGAAATATTTGGTACAGTAAGCGATAAACTTGGAAAAATTGCAGATGCACATATCGTAAATAAAACTTCGAATCAAGGAACATTTTCTAAACTTAATGGAGAGTTCTCCATAAAAGTAAAACCTAACGATATTCTAGAAATAACGTCTGTTCAGCATCATACCAAAGAGATTGTTTTTAGTAACGAATTGCTACAAAATAATAAACTTACCATTTTCCTTTATCTGAGAGATTATTTATTGGAAGAAGTAGAAGTGAAAAGAACCGATTTATCGGGTTTACTTACTACAGATGCAAAAAATATTGGTAAAAGTGATCGACAAGAAATGATGGAAAATTTAGGATTTAATCCTTTTCCTAAAAAAATGTCCAAAATAGATCGTGAAATAAAAACTGCGTACGCAGGTGGAGTTCAAATTGGTTTAGGAGCTATGGTTTCTTTAGACTATTTAATAAACTCTATGTCGGGGAGAATTGATATGCTAGAAAAACAAAAAAAATTGCTTGAAAATGAAAAGAAACTGCAGTATATCGAAAATACGTATCGCAACTACATTACCAAAAACTTGAAGATAGACTCATTGGATGTGGCCAGATTTATTTTCTTCTCTCATTTCGACAATAAATTTGAAGAATCCTACAACGGAGGCGATGTAAAAATTATTTCGTTTTTAAAAAAACAGGCTGTTCTATTTAAAAAAGATTCTTTGTGAGTAAAGCTTTACAAATCACTTTCTATTTTTTATTATTCTCTTTTGAACTCTGTGTTGGACAAGAAGTAACGATTCATGGTGTGATAAAAGATAAGTCGGGTCCGGTTGGAAACGCAAATATTATAAACAAAACTAAAAATACTGGTTCATTTTCTGATGATAGCGGAAACTTTTCTATACGAGTTTCTAAAGGTGATGTACTTGAATTCTCTAGCATACAACATCATAAAAAATCTATTGATATTTCAGAAGAAATCTTAACTCAAAAGACAGTATTGATTCAAATGCACTTAAAAAATTATTTATTAGATGAAGTTGAAATCAAAAAAACGCCACTATTGGGAGTATTAAGTGTGGATTCAAAATTTGCGAAAGAAACAAAGCGAGAAGAAGTTATGAAAAGATTAGGTTTTAATCCATACGTAAAGAAAAAGTCTGCCATTGATAGAAAACTCCAAAGTACTTATTCCAGTTCAGGAATTGTTCCAATAGGACTATTAATAAATGCTTTGAGCGGTCGTTTAAAACTATTAAAGAAACAAAAAGAATTAGCTGAAAATGAAAAGAAAATGGATTATATCAACAAAAATTTCAGATTTCATATCGTAAATGATTTGAAAGTTGATAGTACAAATGTTGATAGATTCATTTATTTCCTGCATTTAGATAAAAAATTTAATTCAGTTTATAACAAAGGGGACATGAGTTTAATTCCCTTTTTAAAAGAGCAATCAATTTTGTTCAAAAAAGATTCTCTATGATGAAGAAACATTATTTAGTAACGATTATTATTCTATTAGTATGTAAACTTTCCAATTCACAAGAGTTTACCTTATATGGAAAAATCGAAGATCAAATAGGCCCAATTGAAAACGCTAATATTTGGAATAAAGAATCAAATAAAGGTAGTTTTTCCGATGAAAATGGGATGTTTTCCATTAAGGTTACCTTAGATCAAAAAATTGAAATCAGCAGTATTCAACATCATACAAAAATTGTTCGAATAACTCAAGATATGCTTATTTCTCAAACCGTAACCATTCAATTAAGAATGAAAGATAACTTACTAGAGGAAGTTAACATTTCAAACAAGAAGTTATTTGGTACATATAAACGTAAAAACAAACAAACTACAAGAGATATTGCGGTTGTAAAGTCAAGAAGTGCACTTGATTTCTCAGAAATAAAAATTGAAGCTAATAAAAATTATAATAGAGCTACTAAGATGGGGCGTGATATGGGAAATATAACAGACCCAACACAACGTTTTGAAGGAGCTAACATTGGTGGTGGTGCTTTTATTCCTTTTAAAAGTTTACTCAAAAAAAGGAAAGAGAGAAAGTTATTTGAGTTTAAAAGAAAATTTCCTGAATTACTTCTCAAAGAATTTGGAGCCTCATACTTCTTTGTAGAACTTAAAATTCCAAAAGATAAGTATTATCACTTTTTAGAATTTTGTAATCCTTTGGGAATTGAAAAACTATATCAGGAAAATAAAAAACTAGAACTTTTAGAAGTATTAAATACACAAGCAAAAGAATACCTGATAAATAATAATCATAAATAAATTTAATGCTAGAGTAACTGTAAACGGTGATAATTTTCGTATTTTCATAGTAAATTTAATACTTACTATTTTATCAGAACTTATGAAAAAAATTACCCTACTTATAGTATTGTTATCAACTTGTGTTTTCGCTCAGAGAACTCAAATAACAGGAGTTATTTCTGATAACTTAGGAATTGTTGATAATGCTCACGTTGTCAATGTCACTTCAATGGAAGGTACCTTCTCAGATGAAAAAGGTTATTTCACTATTAATGCTCAATTAGGAGATATTCTTCAAATAACTTCTATCCAGCATTATAATAAGAATATCAAAGTATCTTCAATTTCAATGGGGAGAAAAAAGATTAATATTCTATTAGAAATTCAAGAACAGGTTTTAGAGGAGATTGAAGTAAAAAAGACAAAACTTATCCAAACACTATCCGCAGACGCAAAAAAAACGCCTAAAAATCAAGGAATAGAAAAGTCTAAAAAGGCTAGAAAGTTTAAAGATGCAAAAGTTACAGATAACGCTGTTTTAGCTAGTGGAAAGGAAATTAATGAATCTGAAAGAAAAACTGACCCAGTACTAGCTTTCGAAGGACTTACACTTTTAAAATTTTCATTATTTACCTCTAAAGAAGAAAAGCTTTTAGAACAACGAATTAAGAAACAAGTATTTCGTGATCATTTACCAGAGAGAATTCTGAGTATTGTTGGGAAAGACAATGTTATAAAAAAGATGAATATTCCTCAAGAACAAGTACTTAAATTTATCAACTATAGTATCGACGAAGAAATAGAAATTAATGTTCAAAGAGAGGAACATCTTAAAGTAATTGAAAATTTGCAAGAAAAAAGTGTTAATTACTTAAAAGAACAAACTCGATAAGAAGTCGTTCTTATAAAAAATCAGTACTTTGGCGCATCTTTTGCAGATTTAAATGTCATGAAAAAAATTTTAATTCTTTTTGTTGGACTATCTTTTCTATCCTTCAAAGATCACAAGTATTATTTAGCTTTAACCGAAATTGAACATAACACAAAGAGCAACTCTGTTCAAATGATTATGAACGTTTTCATGGATGATATAGAAAAAGCTATCGAGAAAGAACAAGGTGTGAATTTAAAGCTTACTACCAAAAAAGAAGTTACGAATGCTAATGGTTACTTATATAACTATTTACAAGAAAACTTCCTGATTAAAATAAACAATTCAAAAGTTGATTTTAATTTCGTGGGCAAAGAATATGAGGGAAACATTATTTATTTTTATCTAGAAATAGAAAACATAACAAAAATAGACTCTCTTGAAATTGAAAATAACGTTTTAATCGCACATTTTCCAGATCAACAAAATTTAGTAAAAGCTAAAATTAACGGTACCAAGAAAAGTTTATTTTTAACTAAAGAAAATAATAAAGGTTTGTTAAATTATTAATAAAATCAATTTCTTTACTTTACTTTTATCAACCTAATCTATTAATAACTACATATAATGAAAAGAACTCTTTATTCATTTCTTTTGATATGTTGTGTATTTACAATCTCTGTAAATGGACAAAATAGAGAAAGAAAAACACAAAAGGGACATACCAACGAGAATAAATTCAAACAACTAGAAGACCTCCTTCCTACTCCTAATGATCGCCATACTGCATCTGGTGCGCCAGGTGTGAAATATACTCAACAAAAAGTTGATTATAAAATGGACATCACTTTAGATGATGAAAAAAGAAGAATTACAGGAAGTGAAAGTATTCTTTATCACAATAATTCAGAAGATTCGTTACCATATTTATGGGTACAATTAGATCAGAATATGCGCGCTGCAGATTCTAAGACTCCAGATATTCAATCATCAAAAGTTCCTAAAAAAATTAGCAAACAACGTTTTGAACGATTCTTCCCTGAGGAACCTTTCGATGGAGGTTTCAAAATCATGAGTGTTACAAATGCTGATGGAAGTGAATTATCTCACATTATCAATAGAACAATGATGCGTATTGATTTACCACAACCAATTGCACCAGGAGGAACTTTTTCTTTCAATATTAAATGGTGGTATAATATCAACAATCATAGAACTCAAGGAGGTCGTTCGGGATATGAGCATTTCCCTGAGGATAATAACAACAATTATGTAATTGCTCAATTTTACCCAAGATTATGTGTTTATGATAATGTTGAAGGATGGCAAAATGATCAATTTTGGGGACGTAGTGAATTCGCTTTAGAGTTTGGAGATTTTGAAGTAAATATTACAACACCAGATGATCATGTATTAGGAGCTACGGGAGTTTTAATGAACGAGAACGAAGTATTAACAAAGAAGCAACGTGAAAGATTTGCTAAAGCACAAAAAACATTCGATAAACCAGTTTTAATTGTTACGCAAAAAGAAGCTACTAAAAAAGAAAAGACTAAGTCAAAAAATACTAAGACTTGGAAGTTCGTAGCGAAGAACGTTAGAGATTATGCTTTCGCTACTTCAAGAAAGTTCATTTGGGACGCAATGGCAGTTGATATCAATGGTAAAACTGTAATGGCTCATTCTTTATATTCAAAAGAAGCGAATCCTTTGTATGGTGATCACTCTACAAGAGCTGTTGCACAAACATTAAAAACATATTCAAGATATACTTTCGATTATCCATATCACAAAGCTATTTCTGTTGATGGACAAATGGGAATGGAATATCCTCAAATTTGTTTCAACCCTGGAAGACCAAATCCTGATGGAACATACTCTGATAGAACAAAATATAGAATGATTAAAGTTACTGTTCACGAAGTTGGTCATAACTTCTTCCCTATGATTGTTAATTCGGATGAACGTAAATGGACTTGGATGGACGAAGGTTTAAATTCTTTTGTTGAAATGATGGCTGAATTAGATTACGATCCAAACTTTCCAATTGTAAGAGGATTACCTAAGAACATTGTCGGATACATGGATGGAAATCAATCTAGAATTGCTCCAATTATGTCAAAAGGAGACAACGTTTACAGCTTTGGAAACAATGCTTATGGAAAACCAGCTACAGCTTTATACATCTTAAGGAATACTGTTATGGGTCCTGAATTATTTGACTATGCTTTTAAAACGTATTCTAAAAGATGGAAATTTAAACACCCAACACCTGCTGATTTCTTTAGAACAATGGAAGATGCTTCTGCTATGGACTTAGATTGGTTCTGGAGAGGATGGTTCTATACAACTGATGTTACTGATATAGGAATTAAAGGCGTTAAAAAGTATTATACAAAAGAGGATCGTAATGGAAATATTGAGTTTGTTCAAGATGCGACTCAAGGTTTAGGTTTTGGAGCAGCTAAAAATCCAAAATCGAAATACCACTACGAAATAACATACAATAAACCAGGAGGTTTAGTAATGCCAATTATTGTAGAGTTTACATATGCTGATGGAACTAAAGAGAGAAAAAAATATCCTGCTCAAATATGGAGGTTAAATGATAATGAAATAACGAAAGTTTTCTCTTCTGATAAGGAAGTTAAATCTATTCAATTAGATCCAGATTTAGAAACTGCCGATGTAGATACAACTAATAATAATTATCCAAAACAAAGTGCAACTAAATTTGATAAATTCAAGAATAAAATCAAAGGATAACCAAATATCCAGTTGAAATATTTTAAAGCGATAGTGTTAAAAAACTATCGCTTTTTTTATAAAGGTTTGTTAAAAATTTTAACAAATTAGAGGTTTATTGATTTTATTAGTACTTTTCAAAAATCATTTTTAAAACCAACTTTATCATAATGAAAAAGCTATTTTATGTTTTCTTTTCATTATTCTTGATTACAGGTACTACCTACGCTCAAGAAACTGAAAAAGAGAAAAAACCTCAAAAAGGTCATATTGACGATAATAAGTTTCGTCAATTAAAAGATGTTTTAGCAACTCCAAACGATCAAAGAACTGCATCAGGAGCACCAGGACATCAATACACGCAACAAAAAGTAGATTATGTAATGAATTTACGTTTAGATGAAGCTAATGACAAGCTTTATGGAGACGAGACAATTACATATCACAATAACTCTAAAGATCATTTAGAGTATTTATGGTTACAATTAGACCAAAACATGCGTGCACCAGATTCTCAAACTCCATTAGCTCAATCTAAAGGAGCTTCAGGATGGCAAACACCTGCTCAGTTTGTAGATGACAACATGGGAAAAAAGAAAGATTTTGGTTTTAAAATTGAAGCTGTAAAGTATGAAGACGGTAGAGATTTATCTCACACTATTAATCGTACTATGATGCGAATTAATTTACCAGAGCCATTAGCTCCAGGAAACACTTTTACTTTCAAAATCAAATGGAACTATCTAATTAACAACGTAGTTGATGACGGAGGTCGTTCAGGAGTTGAATATTTTAAAGACGGTAATAAAGCTTTTATCATAGCCCAATTCTTCCCAAGATTATGTGTTTATAATAATGTAGAAGGATGGCAAAATATGCAATTCTGGGGTCGTAGTGAATTCGCTCTAGAATTCGGAGATTACGATGTAAAGTTAACTGTACCTTCAGATCATATTTTAGAAGCTACTGGAGAGTTACAAAACGAAAAAGAAGTTCTTACAAAAGAACAACGTAAAAGATTAGAAAAGGCAAGAAAGTCTTATAAAGATCCTGTTGTAATCGTTACTCAAAAAGAGGCTGAGGCTAATGAAAAGAAAAGAGCAACGAAAACTAAAACTTGGCACTTCAAAGCTAAGAACGTTAGAGATTATGCATTCGCTACTTCTAGAAAATACATCTGGGATGCAATGGCCGTTAATATCAACGGAAAATCTGTAATGGCTGTTTCGTTATATCCAAAAGAAGGAAATCCTTTATGGGAAGAGCACTCAACAAGAACTGTTGCAAACACTTTAGAAGAGTATTCTAAATTAACTTTCGATTATCCTTATCCAAAGGCTGTTTCTGTAAATGCAAACGACGGAATGGGAATGGAGTATCCTATGATTTGTTTCAATTTTGGTCGTCCAGACGCAGATGGAACTTATTCAGATCGTTTAAAAAGTGGAATGATTGGAGTTATTATTCATGAGGTAGGACACAACTTCTTCCCTATGATTGTAAATTCTGATGAAAGACAATGGACTTGGATGGATGAAGGATTAAATTCATTTGTACAAATCTTAGCTGAATTTGACTATGACGCTAAATTATTTGCTCAGAATCCTACAAAAAACATTACTCGTTATATGAGTTTTGATCAAAGTAACTTATCTCCAATTATGTCTCAAGGAGATTACGTTAAAAACTTTGGACCAAATGCTTATACAAAACCAGCAGCTGGTTTATATATGTTACGTAAAACTATTATGGGCCCAGAATTATTTGATCACGCGTTTAGAACTTACTCTAAAAGATGGATGTTTAAACACCCAACTCCCGCAGATTTCTTCAGAACAATGGAAGATGCTTCTGGAATGGATTTAGACTGGTTCTGGAGAGGATGGTTCTATACTACAGATAACTGTGATATCGGAATCAAAGAAGTAAAGCCTATCTATTTAACAGACAAGCCAAACGAAAGAACTAAACAATTACAAGCTCAATATCCAGCATACTTTGCTAGATTAGGAAAATTAATTTTCTTAACTACAAACAAAGAAGATGCAAACTCTAGTGATGTTGAAGCTTATATTAATGGTTTACCTGCTGATAAAAAAGCTAACTTAAAGAAGTTACCTAAATTTATGTATCAAGTAGAGTTTGAAAAACCAGGTGGATTAGTAATGCCAATTATTGTTGAATTAACATATGCGGATGGTACTAAGAAACGTGAGGTTTTCCCTCCACAAATCTGGAATAAAGATGACAACAAAGTTTTTAGAGTATTCACTTCTACTAAAGAAATCACAAAGATTACAGTAGATCCAGATGAAGAAACTGCTGATGTTGATATGTCAAATAATGCTTGGCCTAAAAAGGAAGAAAGCAAATTCAACAAGTTTAAAAATAAGATGAAAAACTAAACATCTGTTTCAATAATATTAAAACGCAACAATTTTTTGTTGCGTTTTTTATTTAATAACGAATGAACACACTTCTTACACTCATAAAAAACAGTATTACATTAAATGAGAATGAAACCAATCTCATTGAAAGTATGTTCTCTTTTGAAAGGGTTCCAAGAAATTTTTGCTTTTTAAATCAAAATCGAAAAGTGAGTAATATCTATTTTCTTACTAAAGGAATTGTAAAGGGGTATGAAATTGAAAATGGTAATGAAATTGTTCAACATCTAGTAGAGGAAAATAACTTCTTCACAGATTTTGAGAACTTCAAAACTCAAACTAAAACATTACAAACATTCCAAGCAATTACCGATTGTGAAGTTTATGTACTTTCTAAATACAACTTTGATTATATTTTAAAAGAGTTTCCTGATTTCCAAGTTTTAATCAACACAATTATGGAAGAAGCTATTAATTGTAAAATGGAAAGATTGTCTGATTTTAGAAAGTTAACTGCAAAACAACGTTATTTAAAATTAATGGATAGTAATCCTAAACTAGTTCGAGAAGTATCTGTAAATGATTTATCCTCATTTTTAGGAATTGCTCCTTCTTCTCTTAGTAGAATACGTAAACAAATTTTCTAACATTTGTCATTTTTTAAATTTCCTTGAATTCAGAATTTTGGAAAAAAACAAAAATGAACAAACTTTCTTTAGTCAGTGGTGCAAATGGTCATTTAGGATACAACTTATGCAAATTTTTAATTGATAAAGGTGAACGCGTAATTGCAACTTGTAGAAACCCAAAAAACGTGCATATTCTTAAAGAATTAGGATGCGAAATCGCTATTGTTGATATTACTAAAGAAGAATCAATGATAAAAGCTTTTAAGAATGTTACCCATCTATACGCAGTTGCTGCTTCTTTTAAAATGTGGTCTAACAATCCTGTAAAAGACTATAACAATAATGTACAAGGAACCAGAATACTATTTCAGGCAGCACATAAATCAGATATTAAAAATATCGTTTATGTAAGTTCAGTCGCAGCTTTAAACTTCAACAAGCTTCCTGCAAAAGAAAATAACGGTTATAATTCAGATCGAAGAAATTGGTATTACAATTCAAAAAATGATTCTGAAAAACTTGCATTAGATCTTAGCAGAAAATTCAACATTAGAACTATCATTGTATTACCATCTGCCATGATTGGTAGTACAGCACATAAACTAAGTTATTCTAACAAACTTGTTTATCAGATTTTAAATGGAGAAATAATTGCCGATACAAATATTACTTTAAATTGGATTGACGTAAAAGATGTGGCTCGAGGAATGTATCTTGCCATGAATAAAGGTAAAAATGGAGAACGTTACATTTTGGCCAACGAAAATCATACTTCTATTCAAGATAGCGTTTTAATCGCTTCGCAAGAATTCCCAGAATTGAATTTAAAAACACCACCAAAAATTCCAAAAACCTTACTTTATTTTATTGCATTCTTTATGCGAATTCATAGTAAAATAACTAGAAAAGAACCTCTATTACAAAAAGAATATATCGATATGTTTTATGGTTTAAAACAAGATTATGATATAAGCAAAGCCAAAAATGAATTGGGATTTTCTCCTAAAACTTCAAAACAAGCCTTAATCGAGGCATTTCACTATTTAAAAAATAGTTGGAATTACAAAAATTAACGATAACGTTATTTTTATCTATTTCAGAATTCGTTCAACATATTACAAATCAATATTTTAAATTCACAATTATTAAATACACTATTTTACGAATAATGAAATAAATAAGACTCTTATTTATGACTTCCCCCCTAACCTGTACTTAAAAGATTTGTTTATATCGAAATTAATAGTACTTTTAACCCGATGAAAGTAAGCAACTCAAATATTATTATTACGGACGTAACTTCTACGTTTGTATTTGCTTACACAACAATTTCTACAATTATTACAACCCTTTAGGGGGTTTTTATTTACATATAATTCTTCGGTATATTTTGTTTTCTGTAAAACAGAGAAACAATCACATTCAAATTATTTTTTTATCATAATTCATTCAAAATGAAAGTCCTAAAATTCGGAGGTTCATCAGTCAGAGATCATAAAAACATCCAAAAAGTATTACAAATTATTGCTAAAAACGCACAAGAAGATAAACTTGCTGTAGTTGTATCTGCTTTTGGTAAAACCACAGATAATTTATTAAAAAGTGCTGAACTAGCACAACGAAAAAAAGATGACTATTTAAATATTCTTAATGAAGTTGAAAAACATCATTATGAAACTATCGAGCATCTTACTCTTCAAAATAACTCAGAAGTTATTGAACATGTTAATAAACAATTCAATCAATTAAAAACTCTTTATAAAGGTTGTTATTTATTGGAAGAATTGAGTCCCAAAGCCAAAGCTGTGATTAGTAGTTTTGGTGAACGTTTATCATCCTACATTATTTCAGAAGCAGCAAAAACGTCTTTAAACGCTACATTTAAAAATAGTCAGGATTTAATTATTACTGATGACAATTACTTAAAAGCCCAAGTAGATTTTGAAACAACTTTTAGTAATTGTTCGTCTTTCTTTGGTGACAATTCTTATCAAGTTGTTGTGCTTCCTGGATTTATAGCAAAATGTTATGACGGACAAACTACAACTCTAGGTCGTGGAGGATCTGATTATACTGCATCAATTTATGCTGCTGCCATTCATGCCAATGAATTACAAATTTGGACGGATGTTAGTGGAATGTATACGGCAAATCCATCTATAGTTAAGCAAGCTAAACCTATTCAACATATTTCTTATGAAGAAGCAATGGAGATGTCTCATTTTGGAGCCAAAGTAATATACCCACCAACAATTCAGCCGGTTCGAGAAATGAAAATTCCGGTGTGGATAAAAAATACTTTCGAACCTGAAAAAGAGGGTACTTTAATTACACAACTATCCGAGAAAAATTCACCTGTTAAAGGAATTACTCACGTTGAAAACATTTCTCTACTAACATTAGAAGGAAGTGGAATGGTTGGAATGTCTGGGGTTTCAAAAAGACTTTTTGAATCATTATCTGATGATGACGTAAACGTAATTTTAATTACTCAAGCTTCCTCTGAGCATACTATTTGTGTTGGTGTTTTGGAAGAAGATGCAGAAAAAGCTGTTAAAAGCATCTCTAAAAAATTTGAAAACGAAATAAATCAACATAAAATTGATCCTGTTATTATTGAAAATGATCTAAGTATCATTGCTATAGTTGGTGATAATATGAAAAATCATCAAGGATTAAGTGGTAAAATGTTTAGCTCTTTAGGAAAGAATAATGTCAATATTAGAGCTATCGCTCAAGGAGCTTCAGAAAAAAACATATCCGCTGTTATTAAAAGAAAAGATGCTAAAAAAGCATTAAACACATTACATGAACAATTCTTTGGAGACAATGTAAAACAATTAAACTTATTTGTTACTGGTGTCGGAAACGTAGGAAATCGTTTTTTAGCTCAATTACAGCAACAAAAGGATTATTTACAATCTAACTTAAAAATAAATATCCGAGTAATTGGACTTTCGAATTCTACTAAAATGTTTTTTAATGAAAACGGAATTGACCTAGGCAATTGGAAAAATTTATTAATAAACGAAGGAGAACCAACAAGTCTTGATAGCTTCTTAGAACGTTCGAGAAAATACAACATGCGAAATAGTGTTTTTGTAGACAATACTGCTAACGAAGAAGTTTCTAAAATGTATCAGCATTATTTAGAAAGTAATATTGCCGTTGTCACTTGTAATAAAATAGCTTGTGCTTCTGAATTACAAAACTATAAAACTTTGAAAAAGGTTTCTAATAAATTTAATGCTCCATTTTTGTTTGAAACTAACGTTGGTGCAGGATTACCAATTATTGACACACTTAAAAACTTAATTGCTTCTGGCGATCGAGTTCATAAAATTCAAGCTGTATTATCAGGAAGTTTAAATTTTGTCTTCAATAATTTTAAAAGCGATGTTACTTTCCATGATATTGTTAAACAAGCGCAAGAAGAAGGTTATACTGAACCAGATCCAAAAATTGATCTAAGTGGAGTTGATGTTGCTCGTAAAATTTTAATTCTTGCCAGAGAAAGTGGTTATGAATTAGAGCTTAGCGATATTGACAACAATTCGTTCTTACCTAAGGAAAGTTTAAAAACTTCGAACAATAGTGAGTTTTATGCTAGTTTGACTAAGTTTGAATCTCATTTTCAAGAAATTTATGCAAAGGCTAACTCAGAAAGCTGTAAATTAAAATATGTAGCTGAATTTGAAAATGGAAAAGCGAAAGTTGGATTACAACATATTCCATCAAATCATCCTTTTTACAATTTAGAGGGAAGTGATAATATCGTACTGTTTTTTACTGATCGTTATCCTATTCAACCTTTACAAATTAAAGGAGCTGGTGCAGGTGCTGATGTAACTGCTTCAGGTATTTTTGCTGATGTAATTCGAGTTGCAAATAATTAAATTAGAGATGAATCAAATAAAAATATTTTCTCCAGCCACTGTAGCCAATGTTTCTTGTGGATTTGATTGTTTAGGTTTTGCTGTAAACGATTTAGGTGATACAATGACTTTTAGAAAAACTTCATCGAAAGAAGTTAAAATTATAGATATCAAAGGCGCAAATCTACCTTATGATGTAGATAAAAATGTAGCAAGTGCTGTTACTCTAAAGATGTTAGAAAAATATCCCGTTGACTTTGGAATTGAAATTTCTATAGAAAAAGGATATTCCCCTGGAAGCGGACTTGGTAGTAGCGCAGCCAGTGCTGCCGGAGCTGCTGTTGCTGTTAACGAACTTTTAGATAAACCTTTCACTCCTTTAGAACTCACGAAATTCGCCATGTATGGTGAAAAAGTTGCTTGTGGTTCTGAAATTGCAGATAATGTAGCTGCTGCCATTTATGGAGGTTTCATTTTAGTTCAACAATATGAACCTCTTTCAATTGTAAAAATTCCTGTTCCTAAAGAATTAATGCTTGTTGCAATTCATCCCCAAGTAAAAGTGAGAACTAAAGACGCTAGAGATGTTCTACCTGAAAATATTCCTTTAACTGACGCTGTAACACAGTGGGCCAATGTTGGTGGTTTAATTAGCGGATTATATTCCGCTAACTATGACATTATTGCTAACTCATTAAAAGATATTATTGTTGAACCTGCCAGAAAACACTTAATTCCTCATTTCGATAAAGTAAAAAATGCTGCGATCGAAGCTGGAGCATTAAGTGCTGGTATTTCTGGTTCAGGACCTACAATTTTTGCTCTATGCAAAGGCGAAGAAAATGCAAAAAATGTTTTCCGAGCAATAGAAGAAAGCTACAAGGACAAGAATATAGATTTTACAATGGTCTATTCAAAAATAAACACTCAAGGAGTTAAAATTCTAGAAAAAAAGTAATTATGAACTATTTTAGTCTTAATCAAAAATCAGAACCTGTTTCTTTTAAAGATGCTGTAATAAATGGATTAGCTCCTGACAGAGGATTATATTTTCCTGAAAATATCACACCCCTTTCAAAAAACTTTATTGATAATATTAGTGAGTATTCAAATGAAGGGATTGCCTTCGAAGCAATTAGACAATTTGTAGGAAATGAAATTCCTGAGGATATTTTAAAACAAATAGTATCAGAAACTATTTCATTTGATTTTCCCGTTGTAAAAGTGAAAGAAAACATTGGAAGTTTAGAACTTTTTCACGGTCCAACATTAGCTTTTAAAGATGTTGGTGCACGTTTTATGGCAAGATGTTTAGGTTATTTTAATAAAGATAATTCAAACGACGTAACTGTGTTAGTTGCAACATCAGGCGATACTGGTGGTGCTGTGGCCAATGGTTTTTTAGGAGTAAAAGGCGTTGATGTGGTAATTTTATATCCTAGTGGAAAAGTTAGCGATATTCAAGAAAAACAATTAACTACTTTAGGACAAAACATTACTGCTTTAGAAGTTGATGGAGTATTTGATGATTGTCAAGATATGGTGAAAACAGCATTTCTAGATGATGGAATTTCTAGAACTCTTACTTCGGCAAACTCAATAAATGTTGCAAGATGGTTACCTCAAATGTTTTATTATTTCTTTGCTTATAAACAACTACACAAAAGTCACCCTAATGTAGTTTTTTCTGTTCCAAGTGGAAATTTTGGAAATATTTGTGCCGGACTTATGGCTCAAAAATTAGGATTACCTATCCGTCATTTTATCGCAGCTACAAATGTTAATGATACTGTTCCTGAGTTTATGAAAAATGGGAAATATACTCCAAAAGCTTCAAAAGCTACTATTTCAAATGCCATGGATGTAGGTAATCCGAGTAATTTTATTCGAATACAACAGCTTTTTAATCAAAGTTTTGAATCTTTAAAAAGTGGATTTTCTTCGTATTCTTTTGATGATAACTCAACTAAAGAGGTTATGAAAAGAATCTATCAAGAAACAAATTACATTGCAGACCCGCATGGAGCGGTTGGTTATTTGGGACTGGAAAAACATAATTTACAGCATGATGAATATGGAGTTTTCCTTGAAACAGCTCATCCTGTAAAGTTTTTAGATGTTGTAGAGGAAACATTAAATTTAAAAATTGAGATTCCGAAAGATATTGCTGAATTGGTAAAAAAAGAAAAACATTCCATTAAAATCAGCTCATACGAAGAATTAAAAAAATTCCTCAACAAATAAAAAAAGTCCGAGATAACTCTCGGACTTTTCATAATTTCAAAACTTATTACTTTTACTTTTTAAATAGCTTTGTAACGTCTTCTGCTGTTAATAATCTTGAAACTTTTACATTCTCATCAACATCTACCGGATTATCTCCACTAGTCATTTGAATTTGTAAAAAAGCTTCTCCATCTTCTCTAGTATACTTTAACCAAACAATTTGTCCGTTTGCTTTCATTTTTAATGGATCTCTTGGAACATCTTGGAAACCTTGCATTAATCCATTATAAAGCTTATCTACAT
Organism: Tenacibaculum sp.; assembly: GCA_022448525.1. GTDB lineage: Bacteria > Bacteroidota > Bacteroidia > Flavobacteriales > Flavobacteriaceae > Polaribacter. The sequence goes on along the minus strand of JAKVCX010000004.1, from coordinate 125,392 downwards.
CATTATCAACATTCTTAAAACTAAAGTTTACATATTCATGTCCAATTGCATTAATGTTCTTAAAAAAGAAGTTGTAATCGTTTTCTCCAACTTTCTCCAAATACACATAACTTACCTTACCAACAACTTCGCTTTGGCTAGTTTCTATAAACTCAATTTGCGAATAAGCTGCACTAGAAACTACAAATAATAACAACAAAAATGCTTTTCTCATAATTTTAAATTTAGGGATTTATAATTTTATTAAATCTATTTTAATAACGGTTAAAAATAGAATTATTATATCAATTTTACTATTTTTCGGCGATTAAAAATGTAAAATGAAAGTTTGTATAGCCGAAAAACCTAGTGTTGCCAGAGAAATTGCTAACATTTTGGGTGCCAATACCAAACATGATGGATACTTTGAAGGAAATGGATATGCTGTTACATATACCTTCGGGCATTTATGTACACTTCTTGAACCAAAAGACTATAAACCTCACTGGAAAAGCTGGGATTTAAACAATTTACCTATGCTTCCCGAACGCTTTGGAACGAAAGTTACTGAAGATTCTGGGATACAAAAACAGTTTAGAATTGTAAAGTCTTTATTTGAAAAAGCAGATGTTGTTATAAACTGTGGGGATGCTGGACAAGAAGGAGAATTAATTCAACGTTGGGTAATTAATCAAGCAAATTACAAAGGAAAAGTACAACGATTATGGATTTCTTCTCTTACTGAAGAAGCCATAAAAGAAGGTTTCGACAACTTAAAAGAAGACGAACACTACAATAACTTGTACTATGCAGGTTATTCAAGAGCTATTGGTGATTGGTTATTAGGATTAAATGCTACTAGATTATACACTGTAAAATTTGGTGGTTATAAACAAGTACTTTCAATTGGTAGAGTACAAACACCTACTTTGGCGATGTTGGTGAATCGTCATAATGAAATAAAGAATTTTAAACCACAGCCATACTGGGAGCTTCAAACCACATATAGAAATACTATTTTTAATTGTGAAGAAGGTCGCTTTTTAAAAAAGGAAGAAGGTCAAGCTTTTGCTGATAAAGTAAAAGAATCAGACTTTGAAATTGTTTCTGTTAAAAAGAAAAAAGGAAAAGATTATGCACCTAAACTTTTTGATTTAACAGGATTACAAGTTTACTGTAATAATAAATTCGGGTTTTCGGCAGATGAAACTTTGAAAATAGTTCAGAAACTTTATGAAATGAAAGTTGTTACTTATCCAAGAGTTGATACAACTTTTTTACCTAACGATATTTATCCAAAAGTTACGGGAATTTTACAAAGGCTAACGAATTATAGTGAACTCACCTCTCCTCTACTTGGTAAAAAGATTAAAAAGTCTACTCGAGTTTTTAATGATAAAAAAGTTACAGATCATCACGCTATTATACCAACAGGAATTCAAACAAACTTGCAGTATAATCAACAACAGGTTTATGATATTATCGTAAGACGATTTATTGCGGTTTTTTATCCTGATAGTGATATATCAAATACTTCGGTAATAGGAAAAGCAGATGAAGTTTCATTTAAAACTACTGGAAAAGAAATTTTAACTAAAGGTTGGCGAGTTGTTTTTGAATATAATGAAGAGCCGAAAAAGATTAATACTGAGCAGAGTATTTTACCAAATTTTGAAGAAGGGGAAACAGGTCCACACGAACCGAGTTTCTTAGAAAAGGAAACTAAACCTCCAAGAAATTATACAGAAGCAAGTTTACTTCGAGCAATGGAAACAGCAGGTAAACAAGTGGATGACGATGAGATGCGTGAACTTATGAAAGAAAATGGAATAGGACGTCCTTCCACTCGAGCAAGCATTATCGAAACTCTATTCAAAAGAAAATATATTGAACGCCAAAAAAAATTGGTTGTTCCCACAAAAACAGGAATTGATTTAATTGAACTTATCGATAATGAACTCCTAAAATCTGCTGAACTTACTGGACTTTGGGAAAAACGTTTAAAAGAAATTGAAAGAGGTGAATATCATGCTAGTACTTTTATAAAACAGATGAAAAGCATGGTGGATCATTTAGTTTATGAAGTACGTTCAAGTAAAAAAACAGCCCGACTTTCCGCTGAAAATAATGTTCAAGAAAAACAAGTAACTAAGAAGAAAACAAGTTCTAAAAAATCTGTTGTAGGAAAAGATTGTCCTAAATGTAAAAAAGGAAACTTGTTAAAAGGATCTTCGGCGTATGGTTGTTCTAACTACAAAAATGGTTGTGATTTTAAACTTCCTTTCACATTTTTAGAAAAGAAAATATCTGAAAATCAACTTATACGTTTATTAGATAAAGGATGTACTACAAATTTAAAAGGATGGAAAACCGATTCTGGAAAAGTTGAAGGTCTTGTGCGTTTTGACGAAAATTTCCAATTAAAATTGGAAACAAAGAAAGAAACGAAATCAACAAAAGTACCTGACGTAATTACTTGTCCTAAATGTAAAAAAGGAACAGTTTTAAAAGGAAAATCTGCTTACGGATGTTCCGAACACAGCAATGGATGTAATTATGTAGTACCGTTTAATACGATTAAAGAATTAGCTAAAGGAAAAGATTTAACGAAAGAATTGGTTTATAAAATCTTGTTATCTCAATAGATGGACAAAGAACAGATCATTATAGTAACACCTTATAGAAATTCATTTATTGATAGCGATATTGAAATCCTGTCACAACACTATGAAATCGTACTAAATGATTATAATTGGAAAAGAAAGTCTCTTTACCCAATATATGTCATTCGACAATTATTCTTTCTTTTAGCAAACATTCGAAAAACAAATAAAATTCTAATTGAATTTGGAGGTTATTGGTCTGTTTTGCCAACGTTAATCGGAAAAATATTCAATACTCCAACTGCAATTATTTTGCACGGTACAGATAGCGCAATCATCAATCATATTAACTATGGAAGCATGAGAAAAAGCTTGGTAAAAAAAGTCTGTGAGTTTTCTTATAACAGAGCGTCCATCTTGCTTCCTGTGAGTAATTCTTTAATTTATACTAAAAGTAATTACACTGAAAATGAGAATATTCAAGGAATAAAACATTATTTCCCTAATTTAAAAACTCCAATAAGAGTTATTCATAATGGTTTGAATCATATTTTTTGGAATTCAATTAAATCAATTGAAAAAGAGAAAAATAGTTTTATTACTGTTTTATCGGAAACTCAATTTATTCGAAAAGGTGGCGATTTAATAATCTCTATGGCGAATGAGTATCCTCACTGTAACTTTTATATTGCAGGATCTGATAAAATCGAGTACGTAAGTATTCCGGAGAATATTTTTTTTCTCGGAAAACTTTCCCAAGAAGAGTTGAAAGTAGCATATAATAAATCTAAATTTTACATTCAATTATCTATTTTTGAAGGATTTGGATTATCTCTTTGTGAAGCGATGCTGTGCAACTGTATTCCAATCGTTTCATCCGTAAATATTTTACCTGAAATCATTGGAAATTCAGGGTTTACTGTATTAAAAAAGGAAATTCATGAAGTGAAAAAAGTGATTACAAATGCAATAGAAAGTCCTAATCAAGATGAATTACAAAAGCTAGCAAGAAAAAGAATTGTAGATAATTTCAGTATTGAAAAAAGAGCTGTAGAATTAATTGATACATTAGAAAACTTATAAAGTCTTAAAGTCAGAATGAATAACATTTCAAAATTATTATTAGTAGTTGGTTGTCAAAGAAGTGGAACTACATTATTAGCTTCTATGTTAGGTGGTCATTCTGAAATTAATATGCTCATTGAATCTACAAGTACAGATATTTTAAAACTCGCAGGAAAAAAATATAGTGGTAATAAATTAATCTGTTGGAGGCAAATCAGAATGCATCAAAGACCAAGTAAATTTGGCCATTTAATGAATCGTATCTTTAATCTTGATCTCACTATAAAATCAAGTAAATTTCATAACAACAAGCGTTACCCTACCTCTAAACTTTCGATTCAGGATTATATAGATCGTAAATCAAAAATAATTACAATTGTAAGAGATGAATCAGAGGTACTAAATAGTATGTTGAGTAGAACACAAATGAATTTACGTCAAGCTAAAAATGAGTATGACAAAACTATAACGATGATTAATAAAATTAAACAATACGATGATTCATTTCATATGACTTTTTCAGACCTAATTCACGATACAGAGAATACGTTAAATAAAGTTTGTGAATTTCTCGAGATAGATTTCGAAAAAAGAATGCTACAAGGTGTCAAATACAATATATTCTATCCTAATAATAGGATTATTAAAGAGAAATCCAAACAATAATTACTCCTGATTATAGAAAAAACTTTTATGTTTATCTACATTCTTTATAGAGCTTTCGATCCAACGTGAATAGATTTCTTTTTGCTCTAATGAAGATAATTTCCAATTAATATCAGACTTACGTAGACGAGTTGTCACATCTTGTAAAATTATAGCTGCGGCTACAGAAATATTCAAACTTTCGGTAAAACCAACCATTGGAATTTTTAGAAATCCGTCAGCTTTTTCCATCATAAAATCAGAAACTCCTTCTTTTTCAACACCAAAGACAAACGCTGATTTCTTAGAAATATCAAAATCAGATAAAAAGCAAGAATCATTATGTGGCGTTGTTGCGATTACTTGATATCCGTCTTTCTTAAGTTCATCATAGCATTCTTGTGTGTTTTTATTCTCTGTTTTAAAACGATGAAAGTCTAACCACTTTTGACTTCCTTTGGCAATTTTTCTCGACACTTTATTGATATAACTATTCTCAACAGTATATACATCTTGAATTCCAAATATATCACAACTTCTAACTACCGCGCTAGCATTGTGTGGTTGAAAAACATTCTCTAAAACTACAGAAAAGTGTCTAGTTCTATTTTCTAATACCTCCTTAAAAGTTTGTTTTCTATTCTCTGTTACAAAACCTTCTAAATACTCTAATAACTTTTCATCTATCATGTGGCAAACATATAAAAATTATTATTTTAGACTGATGAAAAAATTAGTTGTGTTAACAGGCGCAGGAATGAGCGCAGAAAGTGGAATCAATACATTTAGAGATGCAAATGGATTATGGGAAGGTCATGATATTATGGAAGTTGCATCTCCTCAAGGATTTAGAAATAATCCTGAACTTGTTTTAGATTTTTACAACAAACGAAGAAATCAATTAAGTGAGGTATTACCAAATAAAGCACATCATAATTTAAAAGAGTTAGAAAAGAATTATGAAGTTCATATTATAACACAAAATGTGGATGACTTACATGAACGTGCAGAGAGTTCAAGAATATTACATTTACATGGCGAATTATTAAAAGCACGCAGTTCTGCTGTTAATAGTTATGTTACATTCCATGATAAAGACATTAAGCTAGGTGATTTAGCCGAAGATGGATCACAATTAAGACCACACATTGTTTGGTTCGGAGAAGATGTACCTATGTTAGAAAAAGCGGTTGGCATTACCGAACAAGCAGATATCCTAGTGATTATTGGAACTTCAATGCAAGTATACCCTGCAGCAAGTTTAATTAATTTTGTTAAAGAAGGAACTCCGATTTACTTTATTGATCCAAATCCATCTGTAAACAAAAACGCCTTTAATAATTTAACTATTATTAAAGACGTTGCTACCTTGGGGACAGATAAGTTATTACAAATGCTTTCGCATTAATTATTTAACGTATGTAATCATTAGATTGTCTTCTGCTGCACCCTTAACATCTTCTACTACTTCAACTATTAATTTATCACTAGAAATTTCAATGATTCTGTGAAAAATAGTTTCAGAGCCTGAGATTTTGATCATTTTCTTTAGTTTATCATAATTCCAAGAAAAAGTTTCTAATTCACCAAAGTGTGATTCTTCAACTTTTCCATCTTTAGTGAATAATAACCATTCATCCGTTTTGTTAGATGATAATTCTGGTTCTTCACCCTTCTCTTGTACGGATTCAATAAACCACTTTCCAGAAGTTAGAATTCCTTCTACGTCTTGAGCATTAACTGCAAAAGAAAATAGACCTAAAAAAAATGCAAATACTATTTTTTTCATTGTATACAGATTGTGTTTCTCTTCAAAAATAAACAAAAGTTAGACCAAAACTAAATTTTGTTGACAATTAACTAATAATTTTTTCAAAAAAAGTGAATAATTCACCGTTCGAAATAGAGCTCCCTTTTTCTATAAGATCAAAAATTTCTGGATTCCTTTCTTCGGAATACTTTTTTGAGCCTTGTAAAAACGAAACCTCCTGATTATTATAGTTTTCTATCAACCAAGTATAACCATTTTCTGTTAATAAGTCAATATCTTTATCTACTTTGACAACAATTCTTTTCATTTCTGTGTCATTACACTTAAACAAATTAATTGTTTTTGGAGAAAAGTGTTCTAAATATTTTGTTCTTGTTAAAACATCCTCCCAAACTACATCGCTAAACAAATTCATCTCCTCTTCCGCTAAAGATGGATTTTCGTTTTTTATGGTTGTCCATTCATTTACATCGATACTTTGAGTTGCTAAAAACTTAGAAAACTCCTCATGTAACGATTCAAACTGCTCCTTTGTTAATTGTCTATATTTCATTTGGCAATTTTAAGAGTAAATTTGGATTTGGGCAATTTCTTTTATAGAAATCGAGATCTTTCTTAGAGGTGACACCTGGATAATCTCCTTCGTAATTTTCAATATCAATAATAAGTTGAAAATGTAAATGAGGAGCATAATCTCCATTTACCTCACTTTTTCCTAGAGTAGCTATTACTTCACCTTGTTTCACTCTCTGACCAACTTTAATATGATCTAAAGATTCAACGGATAAATGACCATATAACGAGTAAAACTCTTTTTGTTCTACAGCATGTTTAACAATAATTGTTGGGCCATAATCTCCATGATTTAAGTTATTCTTAAAACTATGGATTTCCCCATCCAAGACCGAAAGAACATTTGTTCCAGCATTACACCATAAATCTAAACCAAGATGAATATTTCTTTCCTCTTCATCATTTGTATTGAAATATGCGCTCCTTTTGTAAATATCTCTTTCTTCAATATACCCACCAAAAGCAACTTTTGCTTTTTTACTTTTTAAATATTCATCTAAAAATGACTCCCATTCTGAAGACGATGAGACATCAAATGAAGCTAGTGTCTTATTTTCAGATGATATGGAAATTGGTGTATACTCTTTTAACGAAATATTTTCATCAACAACTTTTAAAGCTTTTGATGAAATAGTATTTAAAAATTCTATCATTTCGTAAAAATAAAGAAGTGCAGCCAGATAAACCAACTGCACTTCGAAAACTCGGAATTATAACTAGTTTCTATTAACTGTTATCGAATTTGAGAGGTCGAAACATCCTTTTAAATCATTGGCGTTTCTTCCCATTTCTAGTCCTTCTAACCCGTCTTCATAACGGATATACCAGATTAAACATACTCCTACTCCGGCTCCATCAAAGTTTACACCTTCTAATGCTGCCATTGTTGATGGTAAACCTAAAATATTACCCATATCATCTGTGACAATAAAAGAACTATTTGCTCCAACAGGTGTTCCTGTTAAAGTTATTCCTGAAACATTATCAGCTGTTCCGTCTACAGTAAAATTAAATGGACCACCATTTAAAGTTCCTGCCTCAGTTGGAGAGCAACGTAAAACTTCAATCGAATTTGAAAGACTAAATAAACCACTTAAGTTATTTGCATTTTGTCCCATTGCTAATCCTTGAATTCCATCTTCATAGCGGATATACCAAATTAAACAAGTTCCTGCACCAGCTCCATCAAAATTAACCCCTTCTAAATCTGATAATGTTGGAGGCAATCCTAAAATATTACCAGTATCGTCTGTAACTATAAATGAACTATTTGTACCTACTGGCGAACCTGTTACAGCTACTCCTGAAACATTATCGGCCGTACCATCAACAGTAAACTTGAATGGACCACCAGTTAAAGTTCCAGCTACCGGAGCCGCTACTCTATCCACTATAATTTCATTAGACAAATCGAAACAACCAACTAAGTTATTTGCATTTTGTCCCATTGCTAATCCTTGAATTCCATCTTCGTAACGTAAATACCAGATTAAACATCTTCCAACTCCTGCTCCTTCAAAGTTTACTCCTTCTAAATCTGACATTGTTGCTGGTAATCCTAAAATATTACCCATATCATCAGTTACAATAAATGTACTATTTGAACCTGATGGTGAACCCGTAACTGCAATTCCAGAAACATTATCTGCAACACCATCACCAACACCAAATTTGAATGGACCACCTGTTAATGTTCCAGCTTCTGTTTTAGCTCTGATAACTTCAATAGAATTCGATAAACTAAAAACTCCAGTTAAATTATTGGCATTTTGCCCCATAGCTAATCCTTGTAAACCATCTTCATAACGGATATACCAAATTAAACACGTTCCTGCTCCTGCTCCATCAAAATCTACACCTTCTAATGCAGCTAATGTTGGAGGTAATCCTAAAATATTTCCCATATCATCAGTTACGATAAAAGAACTATTTGTTCCGACAGGAGAACCAGTAACAGCAACACCTGAAACATTATCAGCTGTTCCATCTACACAAAAATTAAATGGTCCACCAGTAAGCATACCTGCAACAGGACCTCCATTTCTATTAACAGTAATTGAGTTTGAAAGATCAAAGTTTCCTCTTAAATCATTTGCATTTTGACCAACTTCTGCACCTTCTAATCCGTCTTCGTAAGCTAAATGCCAAATTAAACATACACCTACACCAGCTCCATCAAAATTTACTCCTTCTACAGCTTCTAATGTTGGTGGTAATCCTAAAATATTACCAGCGTCATCTGTTATTACATAAGTAGTGTTTGCTCCTTTAATATCTCCAGTAAGAGTTATTCCTGAAACGTTATCAGCTTTACCATCAACAAAAAATGTAAATGGCCCACCACTCAACGTTCCTCCTTCTGTTATGATAACATTATCATCATCATCACATGATGTAAATGTTAGTGTTAAGGCTAAAAATCCTAATAGTAATTTTCTCATGGTTGTATTTTATATAACGGTTTATACAAAATTATTCCAAGAGATTTTTATAAAATGTAAGCTAGCTTACATTTAGGCAGTTTTTTTCAATAATCTGATTTCTTTTCTATTAAAATCAATGATTTCGTTGTGTTTTAATTCGTTCAATAATGAATTTAATGTAGGACGTGAAGTACCAATTAACGAAGCTATATCTTTCTGTGTATATGGATGTTTAATAACATGATCACCTGTTTGATCACATTCATATCCATAGTCTTCACAAAGTTCATCTAAAAATTCCATTAAACGTGTTTTAGCATCTTTAAATAGTAAAAGCTCTAATCTACGTTCTAGTCTTTTTATTCTAAGACCGATGAATTTATAAATCTTAAAACTAATAGAAGCATTTTCACGCATTAATTGAAACATGGTATCTTTTGATACTGGACAAATTGAAGTTGTATTGTCTATGGATTGTGCAAATTCATTTCTTTTATCAATACCTAAAAGTGCTTTTTCACCAAAAATTTCTCCTTTGGTTAATATGGCTTTAATGACTTCCTCCCCATCTTCAGTATAATAACCTAACTTAACCTTACCTTTATCTATAAGGTAGATTTTATTAGCGTTATCATCAGTAAAATAAATGTAATCACTCTTTTTATACTTATCAATATCGTGTTCCTTTTTGTACGCTGGATACTTATGTGGACACAATATTTTAAAGAGATTTACATCTTCAAAATACCATAAAGCACTCATAGTTCTGCAAGTTTATAATAGTATGTCCTTAAAATAGTAAATTCCTTACAATAGAATTGATGAAATTTTGAAAGTTTATTTACTTATTTTTTCAACTAGATTCTCAATCATTTGAACACCAAGGTTTAATTGCTCTATTGAAACAAATTCATTAGCCCTATGTGCTTGTTCAATTGAACCTGGACCACAAATAATACTTTCAAAACCAGCTTCAGCAAATTGTCCTGCTTCAGTTGCATATGCAACATAACTAGGAGTATTATTACCTGATATTTCTGAAACTAAACCAACTACAGATGCATCTTCATCGGTTTGTAATCCAGGTACAGGTGGATGCAACAATTCATTTTCAATTTTAAAATCAGGAAAAAGCTTTCTTTTCTCTTCTTGAAGTTCGTTACAATACTCTTGAAAATCATTTACAATATCGGTTATACTATCTTCAGGAATAGATCTTACATCCCATTGAAAAACTGTACTTCCAGCAACAACATTTGTAGCAATTCCTCCTTTTATTTGTCCGACATGCAATGTTGAATGAGGTGGTAAAAAAGATTCATTTCTTGTTTTCGAAGCCAACGCTTTCATTTTATTTTCAAGCCATAAAATCAACCTAGTACTTTCATGTATAGCACTAACTTCTTTTTCTATTCTACTGCTATGCCCCTGGCTTCCATTAACCGTTGTTTCAACATATAAAACTCCTTTTTGACCAACAATAGGTTGCATCATAGAAGGTTCTCCAATAATTGCATACTTCGGCTTTTCGGAATAATAAGAATTAATATGTTCAGCTAATTCAGGAGCTCTTAAACAACCAATTTCTTCATCATATGAAATGGCAAAATAGATTGGAACAGACAAATCTGCTTGAACCATCTTAGGTAAAACTGATAAAAAACAAGCTAAGTAACCTTTCATATCACAAGCTCCTCTTCCATATAGCTTGCCTTCTTTTTCAACAAGTTCGAAAGGATTGGTATCCCAAGGTTGTCCTTTTACAGGAACAACATCCGTATGTCCCGAAAGAATTATCCCGCCGTCTAATGCCGGTCCAATTCTACAATGCAATGAAGCCTGAGTTTTTTCTTCATTGTAAACATAAACAGTTTCAATATTATACTGTTTTATATAGTCAGTAATCCAGTTTACTAAATCAAGATTATTTTGTTTACTTAATACATCAAAACTAACAAGTTTTGCTAATATCTCTTTCGCTGTCATTCTAATAATTTATAAAAGTAGCAATTGTTAAAACCGTCCATGAAAGTACTAATATTATCATCACTAACGGTAAAATAAATTTGAACCATCTGTTCAATGGAACTCTGCACATACTAAGCATTCCGATCAACCCTCCTAAAGTTGGATTTACCAAATTTGTAACTCCATCACCTATTTGAAATGCTAATATTGTTGTTTGTCGAGTTAATCCTAAAACTTCACCTAATGGAATCATTACAGGTAATGTTGCTAGCGCTTGCCCACTTCCAGAAGGAATAAACAAGTTGATAACACCTTGTGAAATAGACATTCCTACAGCTGCAAAAAATTGAGGCAATCCCTGCAAGATATTAGACATTTCATAAGAAATTGTATCACCAATATTACTCATATCCATCAATACTTTTATAGTTGTGGCAAAACCAACCATAAATGCACCAGGAGCCGCTTTAGAAACTGATTTTAGAACTGTTTCACTAAATGTATTTTGATCCATTCTAGTTACTAATCCTACTAAAATTGAAATGATTAAAAATATTGCCGATAACTCAATAAAATACCATTTGTAGGAAAACACTCCCCACACAATAACTCCTAACCCAACAATGAAAATGGTTAAAACAAGAATATTAATACCAGTAATTCTATATTCTGATATTGGTTTAGACAATTGAATTCCACTTTCATCTAAGCCTTTACCTAAGGATTTAGCTGGTGAATCTGATATTTTCTTTAAATATCGAATATTATACATTGCAAGAATAAACAGGGCAGTAATACACAATAGTGTTCTTAATAATGCTCCTGAAAACAAAGGAAGTTCTGCCAATTTATGACCAATACCCACTGTGTATGGATTGATTGGCGATAAACCAAAACCAATCGTAACAGCAGCGACAGAAATTCCTGCAGCTAAAATCAAATCACCGCCAATTGCAATGCTTAATACAGCAGCAATTGGAATCATAGCAATATTATGCTCGTAACCTACGAACACGCCTAATGCTCCATAAAAAAATGTAATCAAGAATACGATTAAATATCTCTTTTCGTTTCCTAATTTTCTAACTAATGTACCAGCAGCATTTTCAATAGCTTTTGATTTCTCGATAACCCCAAACATAATTCCTCCAGCTAAAACAATAAAAATAATATTAACTGCTGTCTGAAAACCTAAAGGAATTGCCTTGAATATATCAAAAAAGCCAATTGGAGAACTCTCTATTTTAGTATAAGAGTTTGGGATTACTGTATTTTTCCCATCTATTAAAACACGTTCAAACTTACCTGCTGGTATTTTATGAGAAAGCGCTGAAACCAATAAAATTATTAGAAACAATAAGGTTAAAGCGTGCGGAATTTTAATATTTTTCAAGAGATTGATTTAAAACATACATATCTTCCAAAAATAAAAAAGTGCAGTTAATTACTGCACTTTCTTTTATAATATTTAATATTTAGAAATTTAAGCGTTTTGTTTTTTTATCAAATTCAACGCTGAACCTTCATTGTACCATTCTATTTGACCTTGGTTATACGTATGATTTACTCTAATCGTATCCTTACTACCATCAGCATGAACAACCTCTATTGTTAATGGTTTTCCAGGAGCGAATTCATGTAAATCTAAAAAGTTAAACGTATCATCTTCCTGAATTAAATCATAATCAGCTTCATTATCAAAAGTTAAACCTAACATTCCTTGTTTCTTTAGGTTAGTTTCGTGAATACGTGCAAATGATTTTACAATTACTGCCACTACTCCCAAATGACGTGGTTCCATTGCTGCGTGCTCACGAGAGGAACCTTCTCCATAATTGTGATCACCAACTACAACAGTTGGAATTCCAGCTGCTTTGTACGCTCTTTGCGTTTTAGGAACTGCATCATACTCTCCATCAATTTGACTTTTAACAAAATTGGTTTGTTTATTATAAGCATTTACCGCTCCAATTAAACAGTTATTAGAAATATTATCTAAATGTCCTCTGTAACGTAACCACGGACCAGCCATAGAAATATGATCTGTTGTACATTTTCCAAAAGCCTTGATTAATAGTTTTGCACCTTTAATCTCATTACCAATTGGTGTAAATGGAGTTAATAATTCTAATCGTTCAGAATTTGGATCAACTGAAACTACTACTCCACTTCCATCAGCAACAGGTTCTAAATAACCGTTTTCGTTTACTTCGAATCCTTTTGGAGGTAATTCCCAACCCGTTGGCTCATCTAACATTACTTCTTCACCATTATCATTAATCAATTTATCTGTTATCGGATTGAAATCTAATCTTCCCGCAATTGCAATTGCAGCAACTAATTCTGGAGAAGCAACGAATGCATGTGTATTCGGGTTTCCATCGGCACGCTTAGCAAAGTTTCGATTGAAAGAATGAACAATACTATTTTTTGGTGCATTTTTTGGATCTTCATAACGCGCCCACTGACCAATACAAGGCCCACAAGCATTTGTAAAAATAGTTGCATCTAATTTTTCAAAAACCTGTAAAATTCCATCTCTCTCAGCAGTATAACGAACTTGTTCTGATCCTGGATTAATACCAAATTCTGCTTTGGTTTTTAATCCTTTATCTAAAGCTTGTTGAGCTATAGAAGAAGCACGAGATAAATCTTCATATGAAGAATTTGTACAAGATCCGATTAAACCCCACTCCACCTTTAATGGCCAATCGTTAGCATTTGCTTTTGCTGTCATATCACTACCAGCTACAGTAGATAAATCAGGAGTAAATGGTCCGTTTAATAATGGTTGTAACTCTGATAAATTAATTTCTATAACTTGATCAAAATACTGCTCTGGATTAGTATATACTTCAGGATCTGCGGTTAAATAACTCGCCACTTCATTTGCTGCATCCGCAACATCTTCTCTATCTGTAGCACGTAAATAACGTTCCATAGACTCATCATAACCAAAAGTGGAAGTTGTTGCACCAATTTCCGCTCCCATATTACAAATAGTTCCTTTTCCAGTACATGACATTGCTGTTGCACCAGGTCCGAAATACTCAACTATTGCTCCAGTTCCTCCTTTAACAGTTAGGATTTCTGCAACCTTTAATATAACATCTTTAGGAGCTGTCCAACCGGATAATTTACCAGTTAACTTTACTCCAATTAATTTTGGAAATTTTAATTCCCAAGGCATTCCAGCCATAACATCAACTGCATCTGCTCCACCTACTCCGATGGCAACCATTCCTAATCCTCCTGCATTCACAGTATGAGAATCAGTACCAATCATCATTCCACCTGGGAACGCATAATTTTCTAAAACTACTTGGTGAATAATTCCAGCTCCTGGCTTCCAAAATCCAATTCCATACTTATTAGAAACCGATTCTAAAAAATTGAAAACCTCGTTACTTGTATTTAATGCATTTTGTAAATCACTACTTGCACCATTTTTTGCTTGAATTAAGTGATCGCAATGTACGGTAGTTGGAACTGCTACTTTTGCTTTTCCTGCTTGCATAAACTGTAATAATGCCATTTGCGCCGTTGCATCCTGACAAGCCACTCTATCAGGTGCGAAATCCACATAATCCTTTCCTTTTTGAAAAGCTTTTGTAGGATTTCCATCCCAAAGATGTGTGTATAATATTTTCTCTGCTAAAGTTAAGGGCTTACCTGTAATTTTACGAGCAGCATCTACTCGCTCTACTACTTTACTGTAAACCTCTTTTATCATTTCTATATCGAAAGCCATAAAATTTGAGTTGTTTTTAATCAGTCTGACTAATTTAGCAAAAAAATGAATAGAAATTTCTTATAAATTAACTCCATAAAAAAAGCTCAAGTTTAAAAACTTGAGCTTATAATATTTATGATAGTTGCTAATTATACAACTAAAAGCTTTTGTGAAGGCTTGAATTTAGTTAACACAATTCCTTCAACTGCAGCTTGATATTCTTCTAATGTTGGAGTTCTTCCTAAAATTGAAGATAATACAACTACAGGAGTAGATGATAATAAAGATTCTCCTTTTTTCTCTTGTGAATCTCTTACAACACGACCTTGGAATAGACGTGTCGAAGTTGCCATTACAGTATCTCCTGGCTCCGCTTTTTCCTGGTTACCCATACAAAGGTTACATCCTGGACGCTCTAAATATAAAACGTTTTCATATTTTGTACGTGCTGCAGCTTTTGGTGCATCATCGTCAAATACAAATCCAGAATACTTAGCTAAAACATCCCAGTCACCTTCTGCTTTTAACTCGTCAACAATGTTATATGTTGGTGGTGCTACAACTAATGGTGCATTAAATTTAACTTCACCTTGTTGAGCCTCAATATTCTTTAGCATCTGAGCTAAAATCTTCATATCTCCTTTGTGAATCATACAAGATCCAACAAATCCTAAATCAACTTTCTTAGTTCCTCCGTAGAAAGATAAAGGTTGAATATTATCGTGAGTATAACGTTTAGAAACATCTTCGTTATTTACATCTGGATCAGCAATCATTGGCTCAACAATCTTGTCTAAGTCAATAACAACTTCTGCATAATATTTAGCATCAGCATCTGGTCTTAAAGCTGGTCTGCTTCCTGACTCTAATTCAGCAATACGATTATTAGCTTTATCAACTAAACCTTGTAACACTTGCTTCTCATTATCCATTCCTTTGTCGATCATAATTTGAATACGATCTCTAGAAATTACTAATGATTCGATTAATGTTTCATCTTCTGAAATACAGATAGAAGCTTTAGCCTTCATTTCAGCAGTCCAATCTGTAAATGTAAATGCTTGATCAGAAGTTAATGTACCAATGTGCACTTCGATAATTCTTCCTTGGAATACATTCTCTCCTTCAAACTGATCTAACATTTGTTGTTGTGTAGCGTGAACTACATCACGGAAATCCATGTAAGGAACCATTCCTCCTTTGAAAGTTACTTTAACTGACTCAGGAATTGGCATTGTTGCCTCACCTGTTGCTAATGCTAAAGCTACTGTTCCAGAATCTGCTCCGAAAGCAACACCTTTTGCCATTCTCGTGTGAGAATCTCCACCGATAATAACATCCCAATCATCAACTGCAATATCATTTAATACTTTGTGAATTACATCAGTCATTGCATGGTAAACCCCTTTAGGATCACGCCCTGTGATTAAACCGAAGTCATTCATAAACTTCATTAATCTTGGAATGTTCGCTTTAGACTTGTCATCCCAAACAGAAGCTGTGTGACATCCTGATTGATATCCAGCATCTACGATTGGAGAAATTACTGTAGCAGCCATCATTTCTAACTCTTGAGAAGTCATTAATCCCGTAGTATCTTGAGAACCTACGATATTAACTTCAACACGAGTATTTGATCCAGCATGTAACGTAACTCCTGGAGTATTTCCAACAGCGTTTCTATTGAAAATTTTCTCTACTGCAGTTAATCCTTGACCTTCAATAGAAATTTCTTTAGAAGGAGCATATACTTGAGGAACATCTATTCCTAAAACTTTACAAGCAAAAGTTTGTAATTTCTTACCGAAAACTACTGCGTAAGAACCTCCTGCTTTAATAAACTCCATTTTTTGAGGAGTTAATGCAGTTGAGATATCTTTCAATTCTTCATCTCCGTTGTATAATTTCTTTTCTTTAGTATTAATAGTAAGAACAGTACCCGTTTTAACAGAATAAACCTCTTTTAATATTGGATCTCCTTCTTCATCAACGATAGTATTACCATTCTCATCTTTCTGCTTCACCCAATTCTTTAAATCGATTCCAATACCTCCAGTTACACCCACAGTAGTTAAGAAGATTGGAGCGATTCCGTTTGTTCCAGCAATTACTGGTGCAATATTGATAAAAGGTACATAAGGACTAGAAGGGATTCCTGTCCATAATGCAACGTTATTAACACCAGACATACGAGAAGAACCAACTCCCATTGTTCCTTTCTCCGCAATTAACATTACTCTTTTATCTGGATGTTGTTTTTGTAATGCTAATAATTCATTTTGCATATCTTTATTATGCTCAAACATAGATTGACCATGTAACTCACGATCTGATCTTGAATGTGCATCTGCACCTGGTGAAAGTAAATCTGTAGAAATATCTCCAACACCTGCTATATATGTTACAACTTCAATCTTTTCATCTATCTCAGGTAACTTCGTAAAGAACTCCGCTTGTGCATAACTCTCGATAATTTCCTTAGCAATAGCGCTTCCAGACTTCATTGCTTCTTCTAAGCGTTCAGTATCCGCTTCATATAAAAACACTTGAGTTTTTAATACTTTAGCCGCTTCATTTGCGATTGCATCATCATTTCCTAAAGCTAAATCTAAAAGTACTTCTACCGAAGGACCTCCTTTCATATGAGATAACTGCTCAAAAGCAAACTCAGAAGAAATTTCATCTACTATAGTTTCTCCTAAAATGATTTCTTTTAAAAACTTAGCTTTTACACCAGCTGCACTAGTTGTACCTGGTAAAGTATTATATATAAAAAAGTGAAGAGAATCTTTTCTATGTGGGTTGTTAGCATCTTTTATTTGTGCAATTACCTCACTTAATAATTCCGCTCCATCGATTGGTTTTGGATGTAAACCTTGACTATTTCTCTCTTCAATTTCTTGAATGTAATCTTTGTAAGTGTTCATAAATCTTTTTAATGTTAAAGGCTGTTATGAAATCGTTTTCGTTAATTTCAATCATACAAAAGTACGACTTTAGCTAATATTTTGAAAATAAACAATGAAACTTCGAAATAAGTAAATTATCAATAATTAAAACTGTTATTTTTACGAATAACTAAGATTTAACACCTTTAAAAAGTTAAAATATTGTCAAGTTGATAATTTTGATGTGATTTTTTTATTTCATCATACCTTAAACTTATTCTAAATAAGCTGATAAAGAAAAAAGCAGATCAATAAGCCGGATTCTGTAACTTAAAAAGTTCTTATCATTTATCTAGGTTTATGATTACTCATAAAATCTATCTGCCTACCCCTTAGAATCGTGCGAGTAGCACTCAAGCTCTAATATACGTGGCATTGCACCGCATAGAGTTTACCTGGTTTCACTACAGCATTACCTGTACATTCTTTCTGTTGCACTTGTCCTCAGTTTACACTGGACGGATGTTATCCGCTATGCTTACTCTTTGGTGTCCGGACTTTCCTCTAAAGTTTAGTAACTCTAGCGATAAGACTGATCTGCTTAATATTTTAAAAAGTTTCTTCATAAAAAAACCCACTCAAAGATTGAGTGGGAAAATTGCTATGAAAAAGAAAAAGTATCTAGGACGTCTCCTAGATACTACAAATATATTATATTTTTTCCATGTAACAATAAAAAACAGGAAAAAAAATTAATTTTTATGAAAACATATCTTTCACCTTTTCGAAGAATGATTTATCAGATTTTTGAGGGTTTGGAGAAAAATTATCATCTCCTAACATTGACTCAAAAAACTTTCTTTGCTCCTTAGTTAATTCTTGAGGAGTCCATACATTAATATGGATTAAGAAATCACCATTTCCATACCTTTCGATACTTGGTAAACCTTTCCCTTTTAATCTTAAAATTTTTCCAGACTGAGTTCCTGCATCAATTTTAATCTTAACTTTTCCTGTAACTGTTTCTATCTCTTTTGAAGTTCCTAAAACAGCTTCTGAAAAATTAATATACAAATCGTAATGAATATTACTGCCTTCTCTTTTTAACGTATCGTGTTGAACTTCTTCAATAAGTACTAGTAAATCTCCCGGAATAGAGTTTTTTCCTGGCGCTTCATTTCCTTTCCCACCTACTTTTAGTTGTACTCCTTCAGTTACTCCTTCAGGAATATTTATTGAAACAGTTTCTTCTTTCATTACCATTCCTTGTGCATCTGCTTCACTTGGTCTTTTATCAATAACTTCACCAGCTCCTTGACAAGAACTACAAGTTGTAGCGGTTTGCATTCTTCCTAAAATGGTATTCGTAACTCTCATAACTTGACCTGACCCATTACAAGTTGGACAAGTTTTATATGTAACTCCGTCAGCTTGAACTTTACGTCTTACTTTTACTTTCTTTTCAACACCTTTTGCTATTTCTTCTAAAGTAAGTTTTACTCTTATTCGTAAGTTACCTCCTTTAACTCTAGCTTGACGGCGACCTCCGCCACCAAAACCACCAAAGCCTCCACCAAAAGCTCCACCAAAAATATCACCGAACTGACTGAATATATCATCCATATTCATTCCACCGCCACCACCGAAGCCGCCACCGCCTTCAAATGCAGCATGTCCGAATTGATCATAACGTGCCTTTTTCTGCTCGTCACTTAAAACTTCATAAGCTTCAGCACATAATTTAAATTTCTCTTCAGCTTCTTTATTATCAGGATTTTTATCTGGATGGTATTTAATAGCCATCTTACGATATGCCTTTTTAATTTCTGCTTGAGTAGCCGATTTTGAAACTCCTAATATTTCGTAATAATCTTGTTTTGCCATGTTTATTCAATTCTCAATGATTAAACAGTTGTTATCAATGTGATAATTAATGGATAATCAATGTATATTGTTTGTCTTTATGATTGAGCCACGACCACTTTTGGGTGACGAATAATTTTATCTCCTAATTTGTATCCCTTCTCGACACAATCGATAATTTTTCCTTTTAAATCATCTGATGGTGCAGGAATTTGAGTAATCGCTTCATGTGTATCTGCATCAAAAACATCTCCTTGATTTACCTCAATAGAAGCTAAGCCTTTCTGCTCTAAAGTTTTAAGTAATTTCTGATAAATCAATAACACACCTTTTCTTAATTCTTCTGCCTCCTTATCATCTTCAATATGTGTCAGAGCTCTTTCAAAATCATCCAAAATTGGCAGTAAAACTGTCATTAATTCTTGATTTGCGGTTTTGAACAACTCTATTCTTTCTTTCGTTGTTCGTTTTTTATAATTTTCGAACTCTGCAAAAAGACGTAAATATCTATCTTTTTCGACTTGTATTAATTCCTCAGTAGTAGGTTCATCTTTCTTTGACTCTTCACTTTCTCCCTCTACTCCTTCAGGCTTTACCTTCAAATCATCATTTTCGATAGCATCTCTTATTTCGTCTTCCTTAGTATATTCGTCTTTACTCATTGTAAATAGTTTCTATATTTTTTCTCAACAAAACTAAGCAAGAATACTGCCAACACCTAATTAATGTCATATTGACATTTTTAGTTAATTGACATTTGTTAATTTTTTCTTAAAACTATTTTAAAGCTTTCTTTGATTTTTTTAGTACATTGTGAATCAATTATATAAAAAACACCCCTAATTATGAAAACAACTTTTGTAAAAGTTTTTGCCGCAAGTTTAATGTTAACTGTTATTTCATGTAAAAAAAACCCAGCTGAAAGTCCTGAACACAAAGCTTTAGTAGCTGAACATGAAACAATGATGAAAACTCATGATGAACTTGAAAAAACACATGCTTCAATGAGTGACGATCATGGAAAAATGATTAGTGCTCATAAGGATTTGGAAAATGATTCTCTTCATGTAGTAAACGAGAAAAATCACGCGACGATTCTTAATTCACACTCAACTCTTGTTGAAAAACATAAAGCTTTAATTGCTGATCATAAAGCGTTAGAAGAAAAGCACGCTACAGGAAAAATAAGTCTTGAGGAAATGACTAAAGATCATGAAGAATTAAAAAAACAACATTTAGAAATGATAGATGAACACAACAAGATGTTGAAAGATCATGAAACTGTAAAATCTGAAGACTCTAAAATGTTAGAAGAGCACAAAAAAGAAGAATCTGAAACTAAAGAAGAATAGAGAATCTCACTTTTAAAATTTTAAAACGACCTATATTTTAGGTCGTTTTTTTTTAACATTTATTTCATCTTAATGTCATTTTTGTAAGACTTTACATAGGTACTTTTATGGAAGTTAAATCAAATATTAATTTTAAAAAGTCCCTTTTTGGAAATTATGAAAAAATCATTTTTAAATGTTTCGGGTGCAACTTTATTAAGTAAAGCACAACAACAAGAAGTTAACGGTGGAATCGATTTAATCGGTTATGGAGATTTAAGTAAATGCGGATGTGATTGCGCAGGAAGAGTTACTGGTCCATTATATTGCCAAAAATTTATGGCTTGTCCTCAAGTTTACACTTGTGAAGAAACAATGTAAAAAGTAAACTTTACAAACAAAAAAGGCATCTGTTTTATTACAGATGCCTTTTTCTTTATGATTTTTATATTTAATCTTCTATTCTTTCGATTTTTGCTCCTAACGCTTGAAGTCTTGGAACAATTCTCTCGTATCCTCTATCAATCTGCTCGATATTATTAATGATACTTGTTCCTTTAGCTGATAAAGCTGCAATTAATAATGAAATTCCCGCTCTAATATCAGGTGAAGTCATTTTCGTTGCTTTTAACTGACTTTGGAAATCATGACCGATAACAGTTGCTCTATGTGGATCACACAATATTACCTTTGCTCCCATATCGATTAATTTATCAACAAAGAACAATCTACTCTCAAACATTTTTTGATGAATTAATACTGTTCCTTTTGCTTGGGTAGCAACTACAAGAACGATACTTAATAAATCAGGAGTAAAACCAGGCCAAGGAGCATCTGCTACAGTTAAAACGGAACCATCAATATAATTTTGAATTTCGTAGCTTTCCTGTTCTGCGATATAAATATCATCACCTTTTTTCTCTAGATTAATTCCTAATTTTCTAAATACATTAGGAATCTGCCCTAAATCTTTCCAACTAACATCTTTGATTGTTAATTCAGATTTTGTCATAGCAGCCATACCAATCCAGCTACCAATTTCGATCATATCTGGTAAAATTCTGTGTTCGCATCCACCTAAACTCTCAACACCTTCAATAGTTAATAAGTTCGAACCAACACCAGAAATTTTTGCTCCCATGCTATTCAACATTTTAGAGAGTTGTTGAATATATGGTTCACATGCTGCATTATAAATAGTTGTCGTTCCTTTAGCCAAAACAGCTGCCATAATTATATTTGCTGTACCAGTTACTGAAGCTTCATCCAGTAGCATATCGGTTCCTGTTAAACCGTTTTCAGCTTCCACTCCATAGAAGTACTCCTCTCTATTATAACGGAATTTTGCTCCTAGATTAATAAATCCTTCAAAGTGTGTATCTAAGCGACGTCTACCGATTTTATCTCCACCAGGACGTGGAATATATCCTTTACCAAAACGAGCTAATAATGGACCAACAATCATAATTGACCCTCTTAAAGAACTTCCATCTCTTTTAAATTCCGGACTTTCTAAATACTCTAATTTAATCTCGTCTGATTGAAAACTATAAGAATTATCACCAAGCTTTTCAATTTTAACTCCCAACTCACCTAGAATAAAAATCAATTTATTCACATCAATAATATCAGGAATATTATTAATCACAACTTTTTCAGGAGTTAATAAAACCGCACAAATTACCTGTAAAGCCTCATTTTTTGCTCCTTGTGGAGTTATTGTTCCCTTAAGTTTATGTCCTCCTTCAATTTTAAATGACGCCATTTATTTTTTTCTGTTTTTAGAATTTTTATTATTTGTTTTTTTCTTTCCTTGAGAAGTTCTCGTTCTTTGAATACTCTTAGCATCAACTAATTCACCATCTCTTCCTTTGAAATTAATTTGTCCATCAGTCAATTCGAATAAATGATCGAAAATCACATCATCATCAACATTATCTTTATTCCAATTTAAATAGCACTTTTTCATATGATTTGCGATGGTAAATGCCAAAGCTTCCTTCATCTCACCTTCTTCCCAAGTTAATGCAACATCAATCATTGTTTGAATATTCGTTCCATAAAAACGATATTTCGATGCTGATTTCGGATAAGGTAAAGGTTCTGGTTTTTCTCTTAATTCTTCTTGAGATGGCTGTTCATAAGGAGAATCAACATCTAATTTAAAATCAGACATAATGTGTAGTTGATCCCATAATTTATGCTTAAAATCTGGCACATCTCTTAAATGAGGTTGTAAATTCCCCATTACATCAATGATTGCTTTCGCCATTGTGTTTCTCTCTTCCTTTGAAGGCAAGCTTACACAATGATCCACCAGCTTTTGTATATGTCTCCCATATTCTGGGATAATTAGTTTTGTTCTTCCTGAATTATATTCTAAATCAAACGTCATATTCATTTTTATTTATTGCAAAGTAAGGATTAATTATTAGTTATTACTTATGGTTGAATACTTATCTTTTTCAAACCTTGTAATACAATTATCCTATCACTTTTAATTTTGCAAATTGTAATAATAATTTCTTTTTACCAGCAGTTGCAAACTGAATTTCTGCCTTTTTATTTGGTCCTTTTCCTTCTAAACCAACTACCTCTCCTTTTCCAAATCTATTATGCTCTACAATATTTCCGATAACGACTTCTCCGTCAAATAAATTTGTTTTACCACTTAACTCTGAAACTTTTTTCATCTTACCTTTCGGAGGAATTAAATCCGTAGACTTTTTAGCCATAAATTCTTTCCTTTTCTTCTGAATAGGTTTTTGAAAACGAATCTTCTTTGGTGAGTCATCAAATAAATCAGCATCAATAAATCTGTTTACTGAAGGCTCTGGAAGTTTCGGAGAAATGTATTCTAAATATTGATCATCAATTTCTTCCAAGAATCTACTTGGTTCTCCATCCGTTAATTTACCCCAACGATAACGTGTTTGTGCATATGTTAAGTAGGCTTGCTTCTCAGCTCTTGTTAAAGCAACATAGAATAGTCTTCTCTCCTCCTCTAGTTCACTTCTTGTATTCATACTCATTGCTGAAGGAAATAAATTTTCTTCCAAACCGACTATATATACATAGGGAAACTCTAATCCTTTTGCTAAGTGAATAGTCATTAAAGAAACTCGAGGTGTTTCATCCTTTTTATCAGAATCAAAATCTGTAGCTAAGGCTACATCTTCTAAGAAAATTGGTAAAGACGCATCTTCTCCCGCTTCAATTTTATCGGTAATAAAATCTTTAATACCATTTAATAATTCCTGAACGTTTTCAACTTTACTGATTCCTTCAGGAGTTCCATCTTTTTGTAAATCTTTAACAAGTTGCGTTTGTTTAACTACTAAATCAGCAACTTCAAAAGCATTTTTTGTTTGTGATTCAATTTGAAAACGCTGAATCATATTTGCAAAATTCTCCAGTTTCGTTTTAGTACCCGCATTTATATTTACATCTAAAAGCGGTAATGTTTGGATTACTTCAAAAATTGATTTTTTATAATGATTGGCAGCAATCGTTAATTTATCAATTGTTGTTTGACCAATTCCTCTTGCTGGATAATTAATTACTCTTTTTAATGCTTCTTCATCATTTGGATTGATTAAAAGACGTAAATAAGAAAGTAAATCTTTAATCTCTTTTCTTTGATAGAATGAAATACCTCCATAAATTTTATACTTAATGTCTTTTTTACGGAGTGCATCTTCCATTGCTCTGGACTGTGCATTTGTTCTATATAAAATGGCAAACTCATTATTTGTGAGTTGATTATTCATTTTATTATCAAAAATTGACTGAGCAACAAAACGACCTTCTTCACCATCAGAAATGTTTCTCATAACTTTTATAGAGCCTCCATCATCATTTGCCGTCCAAACTTCTTTGTCTAACCTTGTTTTGTTTTTAGCAATAACGGAATTTGCAGCATTTACAATGTTCTTTGTTGAACGATAATTCTGTTCTAACTTGAAAGTTTTTACATCTGGATAATCCTTCTGGAAGTTTAAGATGTTTTGAATATTCGCTCCACGGAAGGCGTAAATACTTTGGGAATCATCTCCCACCACACAAATATTCTGAAAACGATCAGCTAATGCTCTTACAATTAAATACTGTGAATGGTTAGTATCTTGGTACTCATCTACCAAAATATATCTAAATCTATTTTGATACTTAGCTAAAACATCAGGAAACCTTGCTAAAAGTTCATTTGTTCTAAGTAATAAATCATCGAAATCCATTGCTCCAGACTTAAAACAACGATCTACATATTCTTTATAAATATCTCCAGTTTTTGGTCTGCTTGCCATTAAATCGGCTTCCTGTAAATCAGAGTTATTGAAATATGCTCGAACAGTAATTAAACTATTCTTAAAGGAAGATATTCTACTTAGTATTTGCTTTGGCTTATATCGATCCTTATCAAGATTCATTTCTTTAATAATCGAAGTAATTAATCTTACAGAATCTTGTGTATCATAAATTGTAAAGTTTGATGGATATCCTAATTTATCTGCCTCAGATCTTAAGATACGAGCAAAAACAGAGTGAAAAGTTCCCATCCATAAATTCTTCGCTTCGCTATATCCTACGACTTTACCAATTCTCTCTTTCATTTCACGAGCTGCCTTGTTGGTAAACGTTAAAGCTAGAATATTAAAAGAATCTACTCCTTGCTCCATTAAGTGGGCAATTCTAAATGTTAATACTCTTGTTTTACCAGAACCAGCTCCTGCTATAATAATCATTGGGCCATCTTTTTGCAGTACAGCCGCTCTCTGTGGTTCGTTAAGTTGTTCTAAATAAGTACTCAAAGAAAATAAATTTGATAAGTATTCAAAAGTGTTAAATTAACCATTATTTCTACTTTGCTCATTATAAAAAGTTACTTTTTATTCACAATTTATTCTTCATAAAACACGATTAAAGTATTCCTTCTAAAGGGAATAAAAACAAATATTACCTAATAAGGTTATAATTTTAAAAATAACTTTTAAAGGTTATAAAAAAAATGTATATTTACCTAAAATCGATCTATCATGATTGCAGTAATTACTGGAGATATTATCAACTCAAGAAATGAACCAGCAGATAAATGGTTGTCAAATTTAAAAAAAATACTTGCTTCTGTAAACAGTACGCCGAAATACTGGGAAATTTATAGAGGTGACAGCTTTCAATTACAAACAACTCCGGAAGCTGCTTTATTGACATGCATTAGAATTAAAGCCTCCATAAAACAAATTAATGGTTTAGACGTTAGATTAGCAATTGGAATTGGCGAGAAAAACTTTGATGCAGAAAAGATTACTGAATCTAACGGAGAAGTTTTTATCAATTCGGGTTATGCGTTTGATCATCTGTTGAAAAAACAAAGTATCGCAATTAAAAGCCCATGGAAAGACATTGATGATGAATTTAATGTTTCGATTCCGTTAGCATTATTAACTATGGATTATTGGACTGCAAATTCCGCTGAATTCGTGAGTGTTTCTATTGAAAACCCGGAATCAACTCAAAAAGATTTAGGAATCTTACTTAACATTTCACAAGCGGGAATCAGTAAAAGAGGCAAACGCTCAGGATTTGAAGAAATCATTAAATTCGAACAACACTATAGACAAAAAATCAACGAAAAAATTAACCAACCATAATGCTTTTCATTCAATTACTATTAGTTCACATTTTAGGTGACTTTGTTTTTCAACCTACCTCATGGGTTAAAAACAAACTAAAATTTAAAATCAAATCATATAAACTTTATGCACATATTGGTGTTCATGCAGCACTGCTCATAGCCATTGCATTACTTAATCAAAACTTTTGGTTAGGCTTTGTCATTGTTATTGTAACACATTATTTAATTGACTTAGCTAAGTTATATCTGCATAAAAAAGTAAAAAGCAATATTTTATTTTTAGGAGATCAAATTCTACATTTATTCTTTTTAGCATTAGCCACTTACATTACAAAACCTTTTGAAATTGATTTTTCAAAAATATTTACTGAAAAGGTACTACTTCTCATCACGGCTGTGCTATTCATCGTATTTGTTGCTCCTATTCTAATTCAACTTATCGTAAAACAATGGGAACCTGAAAAAGATAAACTTGATCATAAACAATCGTTAAAAGAAGCAGGAAAATATATAGGAATATTAGAACGCTTATTCGTTTTTATGTTTGTTATATTTGATAAATGGGAAGGTGTCGGTTTTTTACTCGCGGCAAAATCCATTTTTAGATTTGGTGATTTAACGACCGCAAAAGACAGAAAACTTACCGAATACATTCTTATAGGTACATTAATTAGTTTTGGCTTAGCCATACTAGCAGGACTTATTTATAAAAACGTAATTCAACTATTTTAACATGAAAAAATATAAAGCCCTTTTATTTCTTCTAACATCAATTACGTCATTCTCACAAGAACTGAATAAAGATTGTGAAGCAATTGAACAAAAAGTAATTGAATGGAGAAGAGATTTCCATCAAAACCCAGAACTTTCAAATAGAGAATTCGAAACTGCGAAAAAAATTGCAAAACACTTAAAATCTCTTGGAATTGAGACACAAGAAAATGTTGCCAAAACAGGTGTTGTTGGAATCTTAAAAGGAAAAAAAACAGGAAAAGTTTTAGCCTTAAGAGCAGATATTGATGCTTTACCTGTAATTGAAAGAAATGATTTAACGTTTAAATCTAACGTGAAGTCAACATATTTAGGTAAAGAAGTTGGTGTTATGCATGCTTGTGGACATGATACTCACATAGCAATTTTAATGGGAGTTGCAGAAGTTTTAGCAAAAAATAAAGACAAAATAAATGGAACTGTAAAATTCATATTTCAACCTGCAGAAGAAGGTGCTCCAGAAGGAGAAGAAGGTGGTGCGGAATTAATGGTTAAAGAAGGAGTTCTTAAAAACCCTGATGTTGATGCCATTTTTGGTTTACATATCTCTTCTGGACAAGATGTAGGTACAATAACTTACAAACCTGGAGGAATTATGGCAGCTTCACAAACTTTCCGAATAAAAGTAAAAGGAAAACAATCCCACGGTTCTAGACCTTGGGCTAGTATTGATCCGATTATGATTTCAGCTAAAATTATTGACGCTTTACAAACTATTATTAGTAGAGAGGTTGATTTAACCAATGAAGGAGCTGTTATTACTGTAGGTAAAATTGACGCTGGAGTTCGAAGTAATATCATTCCTGAATCAGCAGAAATGATCGGTACAATTAGAACTCTAGATTATGGAATGCAAAAACAAATTAATGATCGAATGAAAGAAATGGTTCCTGCAATTGCGAAGTCATACAGAGCAGAAGCAACCATTGAAATTGAAAAAGGCTATCCGATAACATACAATAATATTGATTTAACAAAACAAGTACTTCCTACTCTTCAAAATGTCGCAGGTAAAGAAAATGTTCATTTGATAAAAGCGATCACAGGAGCAGAAGACTTTTCATTCTTTCAAAAAGAAATACCAGGATTTTACTTCTTTTTAGGAGGAAAAACTATAGGAAACAACAATCCATACCCACATCATACCCCAGATTTTCAAATTGATGAGAGTGGAATGTTACTAGGCGTAAAAACAATGACACAATTAACTTTAGATTTTTTAAATAATTAACCCAATTGAATTGAATACATGGAAGATAAAATAATTGAAGGACTAGCTTTTGCCTTACCAGCTTTGGTAACGGGAGGTGTTGCTTATTTTATGTTTAGTGCTTTTTTACAAAGAGATGAAAACGAGAAAAAGTTTGAAGCACTTATTCAAAAAAAGAAAGAAAGTTTACCAACCAAACTTCAGGCTTATGAACGATTATTGCTGTATTGCGAACGAATTAATCCTGCAAAATTATTGACAAGAGTAAATCCTATAGGCACCGATACTGATAGCTACGCACATTTACTTATTGCAAACATTGAACAAGAATTTGAACACAATTTAGTACAGCAAATATATGTTCATGAAGATGCGTGGACAGCTGTTGTTGGATCCAAGTTATCTATTGTGAATAAAATTAGAACTACAGCAGAATCAAGTGAAAACGCTAAAGATCTTCGAGAAAATCTATTAATTGATTACTCGCAAATTGAAAGTCCGACAGAAACTGCCATTGCAATTATAAAACAACAAGTTAAAAGACTTATATAAGCAAAAAGGTTACATCGATTGATGTAACCTTTTCTTTTGGAAAGATTTTAGACTTTCTCTTTGGTTTAAAATATCAATTATAATCTATAACTGTAACCTTAATCCCACTCTGAAATTTCTTCCACGAGTAGTATATCCTAAAATATCGTCGTAATCTTCATTCAATAAGTTTGTAACAGATCCAAAAACAGTTACTTTATCATTGAAGAATGTGTAATTTGCATTAAAATCTACTAATGAATAACTATCTAATGTAACAGATTCAGTAGTAAAAGTTGTTGAATTAAAGAAACTAGCAGGACGTTCTCCTACATTTCTATAAACAACTGAAACGAATGTATTCTTTAATGGCTTCACCTCTAAGTTACCAACAAATTTATGTGTAGGAATGTAATCGATATCCATATTCTTATCAGTATATGTATACCCTAAATTGATTCTTAACATGTCAATTGGCTTAGCATCTAACGACACTTCAACACCATTAACCTCAACTGATTCTACAGAATTCTGATAAACTCCAAAAGGTGCTGTTGTAATACTTTGGAACATAATTGCATCATCTTGTGTTCTATCAAAATAAACAGCCTCGAAAGTATATTTTTTATCAAAGTTTAATTCTAGTCCAGCTTCAATAGTTTTACTAGTCTCTGGATCTAAATCTACATTTCCGTAGATTGAAAATAATTGGAATGTACTAGGAGCAATAAAAGCAGAACTATAAGAAGCTAATGCCTTTAATGATAAATCTTCATCTCTTAAAATATTGTAAGAAGTATTTACATCATAAACAAAATTACTTCCATACTCGCTATGAATATTTAATCGTCCACCAACATTCACATTTAATCCGTAATCAGAAGTATAAACAACAGATGCGTAAGGATCAATTGTATTAAAATTAGCAACATCTTCACTAATATTACTAAATGCTGTAACCGTGCTATTTGAATGCTCTTGATAATTTAAACCTGTAATAACTTGGAATAAATTATTGATTTTATATCTGTTTACTAAATCTAAATTGTAGCTCTTCCCTTTGTACTCACTATTATTAGTTGTATTTGAGAATGAACTAAAAATATCAATATTTCTATTAGACTCGTTATAAGAAGCTAGTAAATATACTTCTCCAGAATTGTATTTATAACTTGGTTTTACTCCAACTCTTAATTGCTCGGTTGTTCCAACATTGATTGCATCATCTGCGAACGCACCTGCATCGAAATCATAATCGAACTCGTCATAATTTAAAAATGCCTCAGTAGTAAATGAGTCGCTAAAATTATATCCTAATTTTAAAACTCCATTCTTACTGTAATAATCATCACTTTCGAAAGCAGTATTTGTTTCATTTTTAGCTGCTGACAATCCTTCTACACTTCTTAAACCGAAAGAAGTTAAAAAGTTTAATTTACCAACAGTTCCATTAACGTTTACATTTTGTTGTAATTCAGAAAACACATCATTGGTAGTATTTGCATCATTATTAGTTCCAAAACTTGTTTCGAAACTTCCTGCAATTTTATTTTTTGACGACTTCTTTAAAGTAATATTTATTACACCTGTTGCTGCTCCGGAACCATATAAAGTTGAAGAAGCTCCTTTTAAGATTTCGATACTTTCAATTTGATCTAACGATAACAAACGTAAATCGTACTCTTGGTTAATACCTGTAGGATCTGAAACTGGTACTCCATCAATTAAAACTAAAACTTGACGACCTCTACCTCCACGAATATAAGTTGATCTAATTTCAGTTGCATTTGCATTTGCCCCTCTAATTTCAACACCAACAACATTATTTAAAAGATCCAATACTGTTTTACCTGGATTGTTTTTAATGTCTTCCTGAGTAATTTTTTGAATTACTTTAGCAGTGTTTTCTTTTTTAATTTTAAACTTAGTAGCAGTAATCACTACCTCATCCAACTCCTCGCTTTTTTCAGTTTCTTGTGCATGCGAGTTAACTTTCGTAAATAGGCACGCCAATGCGCCTAATACTACAAATTGTTTTTTCATTTTATTAATTTGATTAAAAATGAGTAACATCCCCTTTTCCCGAAGGCTTGTTATCAAAAAAATTGTTGGCAGGTCTCCTGGCTTGCGTCTTGTAACTTACCTTCCCGCTTTTCGCAGTGGTAAAAAGTAATTAGTTACAAGCTTTATAGCTTACAGTTGCGGGTACAGCTTCGGTTTTTAACCGAATTCCCTTTTAATTTATCCCAATAAAAATTAGAATAAAACCAAAAATCGAGGCAAATGTATATTTTAATTACAAATTACCAACTAATAATTCATGATAATTTGCGAATTTAACATTCAAATGTTCGGAAACTGTGTAGTAATCTGGATGAATCATAGCTGCTAAACATTCAATTCCATCTACTAAAGTTCCTGCAGAAGATTGGGTAAACATAGCAAAATCGGCGATATAAACCTGTTTATTCTTAACAGCTCGTAAATTGTTCCAATTGGGTTTATCTATCAGAAATTGCATGTCTTCCATAGTTCGATTAATCCCATAACCACAAGGAGCAATAATCAATACTTCAGGATCATATTTTACTATTTTATCCCAAGAAATAACAATACTATCTCCTGAAGGATGAGACAATAAATCAATTCCGCCCGCGTATCCAATTTGATGAGGAATCCAATGACCACAATTGAATAAAGGATTAATCCACTCGAGCAACATTATACTTTTCGATTGAATTTTATGTGCTCTTTGAACATCAACAATATCAGCTATTCTATTCTTTAATTTGGTAACATAATCGACACCTATTTTCTCTTGATTCATTGCTTTTGCAACGGTAAGTGCATTGTCAAAAACATCTTCTAATGAATTCGGAGTTACTGAGATTAACTCTGGAACTTTCGGTAATTTATAAGCAGATCTCGCAACTGATTCTGTATCAATTTGACAAACATCACAAACATCTTGGGTAAAAATTAAATCTGGAGCTATAGATTCTAAAACAGGCTCGTCTACATAATATAAAGTTCCTCCTTCTGCTTTTGTCTTTGAAAATATAGTGTTGATTTCTTCACTCGTTAAATTTTGACCTTCTAATTTATACTTGACCACCACTTCTTTTTCATTCAAAGCAATCTCAGGACATTCAAAAGTTATTCCTTGTAAATGATCTTGTAGTCCCATATCATAAATCATTTGCGTAACCGCTGGCATAAAAGAAGATACTTTCATAATCTCAAATTTAACATTGCAAAAATACGAGTTCTGAAGTATAATTTTCTTTTTGTAAAAAATCTTTCTAATCTTTGTTGCAACTAAATATTTCTTCAATATGATGTATTATATAACTGGTGGTGAACGCTCAGGTAAAAGCAGTTATGCACAACAATTAGCTGAATCTCTATCAGATAAACCTTTCTATTTAGCAACCTCTAGAATTTGGGACGAAGATTTTAAAACAAGAGTTAAACGACATGTTTCGGATAGAGATGAACGTTGGACAACTATTGAAGAAGAGAAGTTGATTAGCACCGTAATTCCGGAAAATGGAACTGTTGTAATTGACTGTGTAACTTTATGGTTAACAAACTTTTTCGTGGATACGAAGAATAATATTGAAGAATGTCTTATTCAGGCAAAAAAAGAAATAACACAACTATCTAAATTAAATGCAACCATTATCATTATTTCAAATGAAATAGGAATGGGACTACATGCTCAAACTGAATCTGGCAGAAAGTTCACAGAGCTTCAAGGCTGGGTTAATCAGTTTATCGCTAAAACAGCAGATAAAGCCATTTTTATGGTCTCAGGATTGCCTTTAACTCTAAAATAAACAACTACATGATTCAACCTGTTTCAACCGAATTAAACAAAGAATTACAAGAAAAAATTGATTTCAAAACGAAACCAATTGGTTCTTTAGGAACTTTAGAAACTATTGCTAAACAAATTGGTTCTATTCAAAATACGCTATCTCCAACATTATCAAATCCAACAATTATTGTTTTTGCTGGTGATCATGGAATTGTAAAAAGCCAACCTGTAAGTCCTTATCCACAAGAAGTTACTCAACAAATGGTTTTTAACTTTTTACAAGGAGGTGCTGCCATTAATATTTTTTGTAATCAGAATAATATTGATTTACAAATTGTAGATGCGGGAGTAAATGCTGATTTTGATGAGGGTACTTCATTAGTAAATTACAAAGTAGCAAAAGGAACTTCTGATTATAGCAAAGAACCTGCAATGACTAAATCACAGTTTGAAGAAGCTATTAACAGAGGAAAGTCTATTGTTACCGATTTACATGAGAATGGTTCTAACATTGTAGGTTTCGGTGAAATGGGAATAGGAAACACATCCTCTGCTTCTTTATTAATGAGTTATTTCACTAACACACCTATTGAAAATTGTGTTGGTAAAGGAACAGGATTGGATGACAATGGAGTAAACAAAAAAGGAGAAATACTTCGTAATGTTTATAATTTACATGCTCCTAATATTCAATGTTCAGAAGATGCTTTACAACATTTTGGAGGGTTTGAAATTGTAATGATGTGTGGTGCTATGTTACAAGCTGCATCATTAAAAATGACAATTCTAGTAGATGGATTTATCGTAACCTCAGCCCTGTTAGCTGCTTACCATATTGATAATAACATACTAGATTACTGCATTTTTGCACATACATCGGGAGAACAAGGACATCAAAAAATGTTAGATCATTTAAAGGTCACTCCTTTGTTAAACTTAGGAATGAGATTAGGAGAAGGTTCTGGTGTTGCTGTTGCGTTTCCTATAATTCAATCGTCCATTACATTTTTAAATAAAATGGCAACCTTTAAAAGTGCGAATGTTTCAGAAGCTAATTAATACGATTGTGATATTATGAAAAGACAAGTACATTACTTCTTAACCGCAGTCTTATTTTTTACAAGAATACCTTGTCCGAAATGGGTAGATCATTCTCCTGAAATTTTGAATAAGAGTAGTCGATACTTTTCACTTGTTGGAATATTAATCGGTTCAATAGCTGCTTTGGTTTATTATTTATCTAACTTCATTTTCTCAATTGAAATCTCATTAATTCTAAGTATGATAAGCTCTGTTTGGACAACTGGAGCTTTTCATGAAGATGGTTTTGCCGATGTTTGTGATGGATTCGGAGGTGGTTGGACTAAAGAAAAGATTTTAACCATAATGAAAGATTCTCGTTTAGGAACTTTCGGAGTTATAGGTCTAATAAGTATTCTAGGGTTAAAATTTTTAAGCTTACAAGAATTAGGATCTCATAATTATATTCCATTTATACTCATTGCTGGACATTCAGTAAGCAGGTTTATTGCTACCATTTTACTTTACACACATGAATATGTTAGAGATTTTGATAGTTCCAAGGTGAAACCAACCACAAAACAAATGAGTACTAAATCATTAATAATTTCTGGATTTTTTGGTTTATTACCATTCCTTTTATTCAACGATCTTCGGGTGTTTTTGTCTTTGATCCCATTATTACTATGCTATGCTTACTTAGCTAGATTCTTTAAAAAATGGATTGGTGGCCAAACTGGTGACTGTGCTGGAGCTTTGCAACAAGTTTCTGAAGTAGTGTTTTATATTTCATTATTAGTTATATGGAAATTATTCTAGTCAGACATACCACACCAGCTATTGCTAAAGGAGTTTGTTATGGTCAAGCAGATATTGATGTAACGAATACTTTTGAAGAAGAAGTACAAGAAATACTAACTAATTTGAAGAGTTTTAATTTCGATGCTATTTATTCAAGTCCTTTACAAAGATGTAAAAAACTTGCTGAACAAATTGGTGATAGAATAATATACGATAAAAGATTAATGGAATTAAATTTCGGCGATTGGGAATTAAAAAACTGGAACGAAATTCCAGAAGAAGAATTAAATCCTTGGATGGAAAACTTTGTTGAATTAGCTCCACCAAATGGAGAATCGTACATTGACTTACATAAGAGGACCACTAGTTTTTTAGAAGAAATTTCTAGCAAAAACTATAAATCCGTACTACTAGTTACTCATGCTGGTGCCATAAGGAGTATGTGGTCACAAATTAATAAAAACCCTTTGACAAAATCATTTGATTTAAAACTCACATACGGAGAAATCGTATCTTTTAACTTACAAGAAAACAATTATGAACAATAAACATATATTCAATCTATTACTTTGTATTATTCTATTTTACAGCTGTAAAAATGAATCTTCAAAGGATACAGTTGAACACAAAGAAGTTAATATTAAATATGCCAATGGTTTCGAGATTGTAAATGAAAATGGTAATAAATATTTAATTCTAAAAAGAGTCTTTCAGAGCGGAACTCAAAGTTTTAAATATTTACTTACTGACAAAATCGATATTCAGAAAAATGCTCTTAAAGTTCCAGTAGAGAAATTGGTTATTACTAGTACTACTCACGTTCCGATGGTAGAATTATTAGGGAAAGAAAATAACGTCATCGGTTTCCCGAATACAAAATATATTTCTTCAGAAAAAACAAGAGCCTTAGTCGATTCTGGCAAAATTAAAGAATTAGGTTCTGAACAAAATATGAATACTGAAGTTCTAATAGATTTAGATCCTGAATTAGTGATAGGCTTCGCTTTGCATCCAAACAACAAGCTATACAATAATATGAAAAAACTAGGCATTCCAGTAATATTTAATGGAGATTGGCTAGAAGAAACTCCTTTAGGTAGAGCTGAATGGATAAAAGTTTTTGGTGTTTTATTAGGCAAAGAAAAAGAAGCGGATAGTATTTTCTCTGTTATTGAAAAAAACTATAACGCTACGAAAGCCTTAGCCAAAACTAAAACAACTACTCTAAAAGTCTTATCAGGAAGCATGTATAAAGACACTTTTTATGTTCCCGCTGGTGAAAGTTTCATGGCAAAATATATGTCGGATGCTAACTTAGATTACATATGGAAAGACACAAAAGGAACCGGTAGTTTACAACTTAATTTTGAAAGCGTTTTAGACAAAGCTCAAAAAGCAGACTTTTGGTTGGGATGCGGTTTAAGTGAAACAAAAGAAGAACTTGTAAATTCAAATAGACATTATAATAAATTTGATGCATTTAATAACCAAAAGATTTATACAGTAGCTTCTAAAAAAGGACCAACAGGAGGTTTAATTTATTTCGAACTCGCTCCTACTCGACCAGATTTAGTTCTAAAGGATATGATTAAAATTACAAGTCCGGAATTATTACCAGAATACGAATTCACGTTTTTCGAGTTGTTAAAGTAATTTAGTTCTACATTAATTTGTTTTTGTTTGAAAATTAATAATATCCAATTGAGAATAATGGAGAGTATTATCAATATAACAATTCAAGAAAAAGGGTTATTGACTTCTGACATTAACAAATTGAACATAAAAAAACTCGACAAGAGTAAAACACTTACCGAGCTTAGTATTGATTTTGTGAATATTGTGAAAAAAAATTAAAGGATTATAATTTCACCTTTTAATGATTCTTCTTTAAAAGTTCAGGAAATTTGCGCTTAAATCTATTTAATCTCGGAATAGAAACATTTCTAACATATGGGTTATTTGGATTTAAGCGTTCATAATTTTGATGATAAGCTTCAGCTTCGTAAAACTTTTTTAACTTAGTTACTTCAGTAGCAATTTTACCATCGTATACTTTCGCGTTTAAAAGTTTTATATAATCATTAATAATCTTTTTTTCGTTTGAATTCTGATAAAAAGTAATGGAGCGATATTGTGAACCATAATCAGGATGTTGACCATTTACTGTTGTTGGGTCATGTGAACCAAAAAATACTTCCACTAGGGTCTTAAAACTTACTTTTTTAGGATTGTAATAAACAGCAACAGTCTCTGCATGTCCTGTTGTACCCGTTCCTATTTTTCTATACGTTGGATTCGTGGTATTACCACCTGCATAACCAGAAACTGCTTCGTTCACACCTTCTACACTTTCAAAAATTGCTTCAACGCACCAAAAACATCCACTAGCAAAATATGCTACTTCTTGTTTCTTTTGCGCATTAGAAAAAGTTGATAACCCTATAAAAATAATTGCTAAAAGTTTCTTCATTTTAATCTGTTTTGAACTTCGTCGTAACACTTATTTGTTTCTTTCATCAAAATAACGAAAAAAAGCTATTCGAGCCATTCGAATAGCTTTTAAGATTAAAAACTAACAAAATTCAACATAGATGACTATTGAATATTTTTATCTCCAACATTTGGATTATATACATAATTGAAAGTATAATATCTTGAATTATCCGCGTTACTTGGATCATTGTCTTTGTAATAACTTACAATTTCCATTTTCGCATAATTACCATCCGTAGTTCTTACAACAAATACTTTTCCTGCAATTGGACTAATTAAATGAGTTGGAGAACCAGCATAAGTATACCAACCATTACCACTACCCGTAGGTAAAGCATAACTTCCCGAAGCATCTTGAGTATATGAAGCTGCATCGGCAGGCGCTACAATTGTTTCAGCAAAAGTTCCAGTAATTGTTGTTAACGCCGCTGTTCCAGTTCTTTCAGGTTCATCAGTTAACCCACCAATTTTTGATCCTCCATTTACTAAAATAGTGGTTCCTCTAAACGCAATATCCCAAGTCCCATCAGTTACAATTGTTCCAGTTTTAAAACTAAATCCAGTAAAAGTACCCGAAGTTACTGGTGGATTTTGAGTATAGTCTGTTGTTTGTAATGCCGGTAAATTAGTAACTGTTTTAGCTTCTACTGGTAATACGTTAGATCCATCATCATTATCATCGTTACATGAAGTAAAAACAAAACTTATGATCATTAAAGTTGCTATTAATTTTAAGCGTTTCATATATTGATTATTAAATATTTATAAATTAAATTGAATTCGTGTGTAAAAAGTTCTTCCTAAACGTAATGCTGCGTCTAAGTTTTCAAACGTATCTGCATTTTCATTTCCGTCACTATTGAATAAATTATCTACTCCAATTTGAAGTTTCATGGAATTAAAGATGTCTTTGTGAAATGCTACATTAACCAAGGCATTTCCAGCAATGAAATCATCGTAAGTATCAATAATTTCAGCGCTGTTATTGGTATCAAAAAGCGCATACTTACTTCTATAAAGAACTCGTACATTTGCCGAAAAACGATGAGCAAAATTTTCATAGAAAAGTTTAACGTTTGCTGTGTGTTGAGAACGATTAGCCAATCCGAAATAGTTAGATAAGCTTAATCTTTCTGAAGGAGATGTTGGAGTTCTTCTAAAAAATACTTCTCCTTTTTTTATTCTTTCTATTTCTTCTTTATCTCCAGTATCTAAAAATTGATAACCAGTTGAAAACTTCAAATTATTATTAATTCTGTAAGATAAGTCTAGCTCAATTCCTTGGGTAAAAACTCTGTCTCGATTCTCGTATGAGAAAACAGAAGTATTTGGTAAATCTGTGAAATTTCTAGAAACTACAAACGTATTTATCAAATCTTTAATATCGTTTCTAAAGAAATTCACATCTAAATGTAAACCTGTTATTGGTTTTAATTGAAAACCTAAATTATATCCAATTGAACTTTCAGGATTTAATTCTTTACTTAATCCTTGAAGTTCCGGTAAATCTCCATACAACTCATGTAAAACCTGGGTTCCAAGTACAACATATCCTCCAGCAGTATTTCTAAAATTGAAAAAGAGCTGTCGAAAATCAGGAACTTTGTAACCAAAACCTACAGATGCTTTAGTAGTTAACCAATCATTAATTTTATAATTCGTAGAAAGTTTTGGACTAAAAGCCGAATTGAACTTATTAAAACTATCAAACCTCAAGCCTGCTATCAAATTCACCTTTTCCGAAATATTTGTATCAAACTGACCAAATACATAATAGGCATTAAACTGTTCTTTTCCATCGAAAAAAGTTCGCTCCAATCCATCAAAATTAGCTCCGACACCCGTTACTAATGTTCCTTTATTAAGATGTAGTTCCGATTTTACTTCTGGTCTCAACAGCGTTTGATTAAAAACAGAACTTTCACCATTGAAAATGCTTTCTGTTTTAAAACGTGTTCCATATACCAAGTAATTTAATTTGAGTTTTTCACTCAG
Organism: Tenacibaculum sp.; assembly: GCA_022448525.1. GTDB lineage: Bacteria > Bacteroidota > Bacteroidia > Flavobacteriales > Flavobacteriaceae > Polaribacter. Next base: position 86,277 of record JAKVCX010000004.1, on the reverse strand, counting down.
AGTATGCGAAGTCTTTAGAGAAGCACCAAAATCTGATCTAGTTGCATCTCCCGAATCATTATAAACATTCTCTTTAAAGTATCGACCTTCAAAATTGGAAGATATCTTCTCAGAAAATTTATATGACAATCTTAAATTCCCGGCCCCATTCTGATAAGCAGCGGCCGTATTCGAATTATCTCCTGGTGACAAATCGTAAGCTCCTGCTGAATTTAAATTAAAAGAAGCATCAATTCCTAATTTTCCTTTTCCATAAGTTAAACTTGTATTTAAGTCTAATTCTTCTCGGGCCTTTATCCTTGACATATAACTTACTGATCCTTTGGTAACACCATCTTTGGGAGTTTCAGTAATAATATTTATCACTCCTCCTAAAGCTTCTGAACCATAAAGAGAAGACGAAGGACCTTTCACAATTTCGATTTGCTTTATATTATTAATAGAAAGCCTGTTTAAATCAATATTCCCTGAAGTTCTTCCAATCAAGGGTAAACCATTCACTAAAATCAGTGTGTAATCCGCATCAACACCTTGCATTTGCACTCCTTCAGAATTACCAAAATCAGTAACCATTACCAATCCTGTTTGCTCCAAAATAATATCTCTTAGTCTTGTAGCTCCAGTTTGTAAAATTTGCTTTTTACTTATCAATGTTACGGGCATCGGTACCGAAGACAATTGTCTTTTAGTTCTAGTTGCTGTTACAATAACTTCATCTAAGTCATTATGTAAACTATCTGTTTTTTTTTGAAAATCTTGTGAGAATGACATTACCCCATAAAACATACATGACATTCTTAAAATCTTATTTAGAAACATTCTTAATAATTTTGATGCAAATATATATTTTATTTTTAATCAATCTAAATAAAAATACTATTTTTGCGATATCAAATTTTAAATACATAGAGTGATGAAAAAACTAATAGCAATTCTTACGATTACATTATTTGGTATTTCAAACGGAATAGCACAGAAAAACAAAAAACAAAAAGATGTAGAAGCAATTAAAGCAATGAGTGGTTGCTATAAGGTAGGATTCAACTTTACTGAAACATTCAATTATTCAAGTGATAGTTTATATAAACCATCTAAAGTGAAACATGATAAAGCCTTGGAATGGGTTGAAATAGTTACAGATAAAAACAATAAAATCCAACTACAACATTTATTAATCGTTGGACCAAAATCGAAACCGCATATTGTTAAACACTGGCGTCAAGACTGGTTATTCGAAAATCAAGATATGTTTATGTTCCAAAAAGGAACGCATTGGAAATACGTGGAGTTACCTAAAGAAAACGTTGAAGGACAATGGACTCAAAAAGTATTTCAAGTTGATGATAGTCCGAGATATGAAGGAAGTGCCTCTTGGGTGCATGTTGATGGAAAAAGTTATTGGGAAAACGGTACAGACGCTCCTTTAGCTAGACGCGAACATACCAAACGTTCTGATTATAATGTAATGCACAGAAGAAATCGTCATGAAATAACTAGTGAAGGATGGATTCATGAGCAAGACAACGACAAAATCGTAAGAGAAGATAACAAGGAAGATTTCGTTTTAGCACAAGAAAAAGGGTTTAACACTTACGTAAAAATTGAAGACTCTCAATGTGAAGCAGCTCAGAAATGGTGGAAAGAAAACAAATCACTATGGAAAAAAATACGCAAAAAATGGGACAAAGCATTTGATATGAAGAAAGATATTGTACTTCAACCAAAAGTGAATAACAAAAAATTATTCTCCCATTTATTTGCTCTTAAAGCAAACGCATCTAAGAAAGATGTCAATACAATAATTGATCAATTTCTAAATTAATGTCCATATTTTGTGTTGTTTTAAATCTCACTTTTAATTACTTAGAAGTGGGATTTTTTATTGTTTACAACTTTGTTTGTCAATACTAGTTGCGTTTGCTACTTTTGTTATAGAATTTAAGAGTATTAATGGAACACTTTATAGTATCTGCACGTAAATATCGACCTCAAAATTTTGAGGATGTTGTTGGGCAACAAGCCATAACAAATACGCTTGAAAATGCTATAAAAAACAACCATCTAGCACAAGCCTTATTGTTTACAGGACCTCGTGGTGTTGGTAAAACGTCTTGTGCACGTATTCTGGCTAAACGTATAAACCAGGAAAGTTCAGAAAATACAGATGAAGATTTTGCTTTTAATATTTTTGAATTAGATGCCGCATCAAATAACTCTGTTGATGATATTAGAAACTTAACAGATCAGGTAAGAATTCCTCCTCAAACAGGTAAATACAAAGTATATATTATCGATGAGGTTCATATGCTATCTCAAGCAGCCTTTAATGCCTTCTTAAAAACATTAGAAGAACCACCTTCGCATGCAATTTTCATCTTAGCAACTACAGAAAAACACAAAATTATTCCAACGATTTTATCTCGTTGTCAAATTTTTGATTTCAAAAGAATTGGTGTTTTAGACGCTAAAAATTATTTGAAAGTTATTTGTGAACGTGAGAATATTACTGCTGAGGATGATGCTTTACATATTATTGCCCAAAAAGCTGACGGAGCAATGCGTGATGCTTTATCTATTTTTGATAGAGTCGTTAGTTTTTCTGGAAATAACTTAACACGTGAAGCCGTTACTCAAAACTTAAATGTATTAGATTACGAAGTATACTTTAATATGACGGATCTGTTACTTGAGAATAAAATTCCTGAAGCTTTAATGGCTTACAATGATGTTTTATCTAAAGGTTTTGAAGGGCAACATTTCATTAGTGGCTTAGCTTCTCATTTTAGAGATTTATTGGTAGCAAAGGATAACGCCACTATAACTTTACTAGAGGTTGGTGATACCATAAAAAAGAAATATTTAGAACAAGCTACGAAAGCAGCTATGTCATTTTTACTACCTGCCATTGACAAAGCAAATGATTGTGATTTAAAATACAAATCAAGTAAAAATCAACGGTTACTTGTTGAACTTTGCCTAATGCAGTTAGCCTCTATCAATTTTGATGGAGAAAAAAAAAAAGGTAGCAACTACATAATTCCTGCTACGTTTTTTACAGCATTATCACCAGCTATTAAGAAAATTGAAAAAGTTGCATCAGCGACTAAAGTTCAAACTAAAACTACAGCTAAACCTAAACAGCCATCTATTGCTGAAGAACCGAAAAAACCTTCAATTAAAAATATTAAAAGAAGAACTTCTGCTCTTTCTTTAAAAAGTTTGACTGAAAAGAGAGTTGTAAAAGTGGTTACTGATGAAGAAGAGAACTTTGACAATCATCCAAGAACCCCTTTTAATGAGGAGCAACTCACCGATGCTTGGAATAAATATTATTTTAAACTTCAAGAACTAGGAGAAAAAAATATGGCTTCTATTCTATTAGCTGGGCAACCAAAACTTGGTCAAAATTTTGAAATTATTGTTACTTTACCTAATAAGTTGATGAAAAGTCAACTAGGAAAAGGAAGACCTGCATTACTAAAATTCCTACGAGAAAAGTTAAATAACTACGGAATAGCTATTAATATTGTCGTTAGTGAAACAGTTGAGAAGAAGTTTGCCTATACTCCACACGAAAAATATCAAAAATTAAAAGAAAAGAATCCTCTTTTAGAAAAATTAAAAAACACTTTCGGATTAGATATCTAAACTACAGACAAAGATCTTTTTCTTTTCAACCAAGGTGAAACCCCGCCAATTTCAAGAGCTTCATAAAAATTATCTTCTTTAATGATACCTTTTACTTCATTAGAAGTATCAACCTTAATAAAACGATATAAAATAAGTTTTAGAACAGACTCTTTTACTTCACTAAAAGTAACCTCATCATTATGACTATTCTTTACAATATCATTAATAAGATTATCGATGTTACCAAATTCTTTCCCTGCTGCTAAAGTTTTGAAGACTAATTCTTCCATAATTTCCCCATTTATAAAACAAAACTAATTCACTCGCTTATTCTAAAAAATGGAATTACTGCATGGAAAAATGTGGATTTCCGTAACTTTTATTAAGCTACTTGTTCCCCCACATAAACAATCACATCATTTTCTTTTATGTCTTGTTCTTTTACTTCAGCTAAGATCTTAATTTGAGTATTTGACTTTAAGAATAACGGTATGGCGTTATCCTTCTCATTAATAACTTGTACTTTTCCTTTAAAATCTTCAGAAGATTTAACAGTCAACTCATTAATTTGAGGATAATCTCTTATAGTTTCAGTAAGATTAATGAAATCATCATTCGCTGTAAACAAAGTGTCTGAATTCTCTGGCTTTCTTGAAGTAACTTCACGAGAAGTTGCCAATCTATAAGCTCCCATTTCTCCAAACACACCAGAAAAACGCTCAATTGCATATTTATTAATTACATCACTACCTGTCATTGCAATTAAATATCCAACATCACTTAATTCAACATTACTATCTAAATTATCATTATAGATATCAATATTAAAGGCTTCGATTCCCATTTCTTTGGCATCGTTTACATAATCTTTATTGCTATCTAATAAAATAACTCTTCTATTATTATCTATCAGGAATTTGGCTATTAATCTTGCAGATCTAGAAGCTCCTACAAAAACAATTGCTTCAGATTTTTTAAGAAAAACTCCAATCATTTTCGCAACCATTCTCGCAGTAGTAGCATTTAATAAAACCGTTCCTAAAACCATGGTAAATACCAGTGGAGTTATATAATTTGCACCTTCGATACCCAATTTCATTAACTTCGTTCCAAATAAAGAAGCGATTCCTGCTGCTACAATACCTCTTGGTCCTACCCAACTGATAAATAGCTTCTCATTTAATTTAAGAGTAGATTTATGTGTACTCAAGAAAACCCCTAAAGGACGCACAACAAATACTACTAAAGCAAAAAGTAAAACTGTTTTCCAATTATATATTAGAATTAATTGCTCCATATCCATGTTCGCAGCAAGCAAAATGAATAAAATAGAAATTAATAAAACGGTAAGAGATTCCTTGAAATATAATAACTCATCAAAGCTTTTTAATTTACTATTTGCTATTACCATTCCCATAACAACAACTGCTAACAATCCTGATTCATGAGCTAAAAGATCTGATAAAACAAATACTAATAACACCATTGATAAAGAAACTACATTAAGCAAATAATGAGGTACAAACTTTCGATTGATAAAAAATATTAATGCCTTTGCAAAAATGAATCCTAATGAAGTACCAAAAAGAATAATTTTGAAGAATTCAATTAATGCAGTTTGTGTAAAACCACTTTCTCCTCCAACACTTATAAATTCAAATACCAAAACTGCTACTAACGCTCCAATTGGGTCGATTAAAATCCCTTCCCACTTCAATACAGCAGCTACATCTTTTTTTAACGGAATATTTCTCAAAATCGGAGAAATAACTGTTGGACCTGTTACAATAATTAATGCCGAAAATAATAAAGATAATTCCCAACCGAGATTGAAAATATAATGAGCAAAAATACCAGCTAGGAAAAACGTAACTACAGAACCTAAGGTTACAAGCTTAGTAATTACTGGACCTACATTATTAATTTCACTCTTTTTTAATGTTAATCCTCCTTCAAAAAGTATAATACTTATGGCTAGTGAAACAAAATAGAACAAACCTTCACCAGGAAACAATCCTTTTTCTCCATTCCAAATTGGCTCTATCCATTTACTACCATTTTCACTAAAGAATTCAGCTGCTACAGGTCCCACCAATAATCCTATTAAGATTAAAGGCAGAATAGCTGGAATCTTCAATTTCCATGCTACCCATTGCGCTAAAATTCCTAAAATAATTATACCTGCTAATTCTACCATTTTCTGAAATTAATAACTGTAAAAGTAGAGCTTTTATTCTAAATAAAAATTAAATAATAGCTCTGTTTATTGAATAATTAACATTCTTTTAAACTCATTACCTCTATCATCGATAACGGTAATTGTGTGCTCTCCAATACTTGGTTTTACTGGTAATTCGTGATAATCAGTTGTTTCTTTGATAAATTCATTATCTAAATACCAATAAATCTTTGCGTTAGGATTTGTATGTGTTAACTTTAATATTACCGGATTCAATTCTCCATCATTTCCTTTTGTAAGTGAAAGTTTCGTTTTATACTTCACGGGAAAGATAAAATCAATCACTTTTTTATCTGCTTCATTACAACCTGATAAATAATCTGGTAACTTTCTATAATCTGGATTCTTTTGCTTGTAAAAATAAGCGACTAATGGTGGTAACGTAAACCAATTCTTTGTCTTCATCTGACTGGTCGGATAACAATTTGAATTGACTCGATAACTTTCTGTAGCATCTAACTTTACTTCATAATGATAAGGACAGGATTTTGCCCTTACCCCATTCTTAGATACTCTTTTAAGAACTTTCTCGCAACTGGGTAAAGCTAAATATCCACTTTTAGCACATACATTCTCTTCTACCAAATCTTCAAAGGGTTCTAAGAACCATTTGGCTCTAGGTAAAATATCAAAGACTTTAAACATTAATGGTGCAGCACTACCAACACCTGTAACATCTGGTCTCCCTTCTCCATCTGAATTTCCTACCCAAACTCCTACTACATATTTTGATGTTGTACCAATGGCCCAAGCATCTTTATTACCAAAACTGGTTCCTGTTTTCCAAGCTATTTTTTGTGATGAATCATAATATTTCCAAGCTTGATCCGATACAGGCCTATTAACTTCAGTTAACGTATTTAATGTTAAGTAAGCCGAACCAGCATCAATTTGTTGTGATTCAGAAACAACCTTACCAAAATCGATCTTTTCACTTAACAAATAACTTGGTTCTTGAAATTCACTTGAATAATAATTGTGCTTTAAGTCTTCATAATGATTAACTGTTCCAGCGTATCCAGCAAAAACTTTGCATAAATCCCATAAACTGGCCTCTCCTCCACCTAAAACAACAGACAATCCATAGTAATCGGCAGACTTATCAATGTGTCTTATTTTATAATCCTTTAAATCCTCAATAAACTTTTGAAGTCCGTACTTACGTAACATTCTTACAGCCGGAATGTTCAAAGACCTTGTTAAAGCTTCGTTTGCTGGTACCGCTCCGTCATATCTCAAATCAAAATTCTTAGGAATATAACCTGCTATATCTGTTGGAATATCTTCTACTAACTGAGTGGGTAATAAATCACCTGACTGTAACATGTGTGCGTATAAGAACGGTTTTAATGTACTCCCTGTGCTTCTTGGTGAAATAACATTATTTACATCTTTTTGGTGCTTTGTATCTGTTGGTGAATTTCCGATGTATGCAACAACTTTTCTAGTTTCTACATCTAAAACTAAAACAGCTAAATTATGAACTTCATTCTGCTTCATTAATCGATAATGCTGGTTAGCTAAATTGTCTACTTGAGATTGAATAAAATCATCTACCGTGCTTATCACTTTTTTTCCTTCATGATTTTTCTTTACTTCTTGTAGAAAATGACTAGCATTTGTAGGAAGAGGAAAAGGTTTCTGCGGCAATTCTTCTTCAATAGATAGCACATAAGTTAAACTATCAATAATTTCTTTTGTGTATAATTTCTTAAGTAATCTGTTTCGTTTATTTAGCAAACGAACCTGATTTTTTCCAGGATAAATTAAAGAAGGAGCATTGGGTAAAACAGCTAAAGTTGCACTTTCCGCCCATGATAATTGTTCCGGACGTAATCCGTAATAACGCCAAGCTGCCATTTCCAATCCAACAACGTTTCCTCCAAAAGGTGCATGAGAACTATACAGCTTTAATATTTTGTCTTTAGAATATTTAAACTCCAAACGAGTTGATAAAATCAGCTCTTTTAGTTTTTCAAAATAGGTTCTCTTCTGATTTTTTCTTGACAATCTAATTACTTGTTGCGTAATGGTACTTCCTCCTCTAACAATCCTTTTAGCCTTTCTATTTTCAAAAAAAGCTTTCACAATTGAGACTGGATTAAATCCAAAATGATTATAAAAGTGTGCATCTTCAAATTGTAACACGCAATGTTTAAATTTATCTGGAACAGAATCTAATTCGGGAAAACGCCATTGACCATCTTTAGCAATGGTAGCTCCTAACAGTTCATTATTCTTTGAAAGTAGTACCGTAGATGTTGGATCGTTAAATAATCTATTGGGTAGAGAAAAGAAATAAATTATAAGTAATAGTAAAAAAATTGAAAATCTTTTCCAGCGTTTAAGTATATAATCTCTAATTCTATTCATCAATTTTCTTCTATCATAAATTTTGAATAAAGCTACTAACAATTTAAAAAACTACCAACCATCAAGTTCCAATTCTCATAACATTTGTAAAGACAAGAAACAAACCTTAAATGCAACTGTGTTGAATTAAACTCAACTTGTTATAAAATCAAAATGAAACACAAAAAATTAAACAATTAATTATCAATATGTTATATTCTTTTTAGTTAGTTTTAGGTTAATTAACCAAAACCCTAACATTATGAAAAAACAATTATCAATTGTTTTCTTCTTGATGACTATCGTGGCGATAGCACAAGAAACCAAGTACAAACCATTTTATCGAGGAAGAATTCCATCAGTTGAGTATGTTGCTCCACTCTCTTCTAGACCTGGTGATTTAGTACCGTTTAAAAATGTAAAAAAAGAAGCTAAAGACAAAAGATCCATGGGCAATGTTATTGTTCCTGGTAAAGACCCCCAAAATCAAGATGACTATTTTAAAAGAAATAGACATCCACAAGAACAAAGTGTGAAGATGAAAAATGCTGGTTTAGTATTTGACACTTACTCTTCAAACTCTCAACCAACAGATCCTTCATTAGCTGTTGGACCAAATCATGTAATGGTTGTATTTAATACTGGTTTCATGATTTATGATAAACAAGGAAATGAATTATTGGGAGAAACTGCTCCTAATCCAGCAATTTTCCCATCTGGTGGTTGTTGTGACTTAACTGTTTCATATGATAACACTGCTGATAGATGGGTATTATCATTTTTAAATGGTGCAGGTGCGGGTGCACAAATTGCCGTTTCCGACGGTTCAAACCCATTAACTTCAGGATGGTACATTTATAATATATCTCAAATTCGAGATTATCAAAAATTATCAATTTGGAGCGATGGTTATTACATTACGGATAATACCACTGGTTCTAACCGAGTTTGGGCTCTAGAAAGAAGTGCTATGCTAGCTGGAGATTCAAATGCGGGAATATTAGGTTTTGATTTACCTAATATTGCTACAAGTGGATTTTATAGTCCGCAAGTATTAAACGTTACAGATAACAATTTACCAGCAGCTGGTGGAGCAACCGTTGTTTACATGCAAGATAATGCTTGGTCTGGAGTTTCTGTAGATCATGTTAAAGTTTGGACAATTGATGTAAACTGGAGTAATACATCGAGTTCGACAGTTTCAACTCCTCAAGAAATTAATGTAACCCCATTTATAGGTGTATTTGATGGTGGAAGTTTTTCTAACTTACCTCAACCTAATGGTGGAGCAACTATTGATGCTTTACAAGCTACAATTATGAATCAAGCTCAGTTTAGAAAATTTGCCACTCATAATTCAGCTGTATTCAATTTTGTTGTTGATACAGATGCTTCTTCAGGAAAATTAGCAGGAATTAGATGGATGGAATTCCGTCAAAGTGGCGACAATCAGCCATGGTCGTTATATCAAGAAGGAACCTATAACGCTCCTGATTCGAGACACGCTTGGAACGCTAGTTTAGCAATGGATGCAAGTGGAAATATCGGAATGGGATATACTTCTTTGTCAAGTTCTGCAAGTTCGAATACAACTCGTGTAAGTTCATACTTTACTGGAAGATCCGCAGGAGATCCTTTAGGAGCAATGACTGCAATTGAAGGATTAATCGCTAATGGAAATCAAAATATCCCAGGAACTCGTTATGGAGATTATAGTAAAATTGATGTTGATCCTTCTAACAATAGTACATTCTGGTACATTACGGAATATATGAATAACGGAAGAAAAGGTGTAATTGGAACTTTTGAAATGCAACCAGCCGGACCACCTGATACCGAAGTTCCAACTAATCCTTCTAACTTAACTGTTTCTAACATTACTGGAACAAGTGCTACATTAAATTGGAATGCTTCAACAGATAATGTTGGCATTGCAAGATATTTAATTTCAATTGATGGAAATCAAGTTGGAACCTCAACTACAACTTCATTTACTATTACTGGATTATCTCCAACAACGCAATATACTGCCTCTGTAGTCGCACAAGATGCTGCCGGAAATGTATCAGGAAATGTAAATACTACTTTTACCACAATTGCAGGTCAAGTTACTTACTGTGCTTCTGCTAGTAACAACGTAAATGACGAATTTATTAGTAATGTAAGTTTAAATACAATTAATAATAGTTCTGGCGCTCAGTTTTATTCAGATTTTACAAGTATTGCTACTAATTTGAATGAAGGTCAACAATACACAATTACAGTAACACCAACTTGGACAGGAACTGTTTACCAAGAAGGTTATGCAGTTTGGATTGACTATAACAATAATGGTGACTTTACAGACAGTGGAGAATTAGTTTGGTCTAAAGCTCCTTCAACGGACACGCCGAATAGCGGATCGTTTACTGTACCTTCGGGAACTTCGCAAACATCAGTTCGAATGAGAGTTTCTATGAAATACAATGGAATCCCTACTTCTTGTGAAAACTTTACTTACGGAGAAGTTGAAGATTATACTATTAACTTAGAAACTGGAGGAAATGGCGGCGGAGGAAATCCTGGAGTCATTGCAGGTTACAGCTTTGAAACTGACCGCGAAGGTTGGAGTGATCCAGGAAGTGATTGTGCTCGAATAAACAGCGCCTCAAGATCATACGATGGAAGTTTTTCTATGAGATTACGTGATGATACAAGTACTTCGAATACGGTTTCTCCTGCATTAGATTTATCAGGAAATAACGAAATAACCTTTGAATTTTTCGCATTCATTAACAGTTTTGAGTCAGGTGAAAACTTTTTGGTAGAATTCTTTAATGGAACTTCTTACGAAGTAATTGGTCAATACGTAGTTGGTGTAGATTATAACAATGAAGAATTCTTTACAGATGTAATTACATTAAATAGTGCTGATTATAATTTTAATGCGAACAATAGGTTCCGTTTCCGTTGCGATGCTAGTGGAAATGCAGATCGAGTTTACTTTGATCAAATCACTATTAGTGGTGATAACGTAAGTAGTTCAGTAAAAGATACCGATACTCCAACTCCTGGTGATGAACTAATTAATTTTACTCAAGAATCTTTAAATAAAATCAAACTTTACCCAAATCCAGCAAGAAACACATTAAATGTGGAAATCTTAAATGGAGAATTTGAACAAATGACGATTTATTCTATTACAGGTAAAATCGTTTATAGTTCGAAAGATAAAGTAAAAAACAAATCATCAATTGATGTTTCACAGTTTGCTACAGGAAACTATTTTGTTAAGTTTATTTCAAATGGAAAGGCTGTTACAAAACGTTTTGTAAAAAACTAAGAATTAGAATTTAAAATCAAGAAAAAAGGTCGCCAAAATTGGTGACCTTTTGCTTTTTATTCTTTGAATATCGGAAAGAAATAATATTTGATTTTTTCGAGTTTTATTATTTAAAATATGGATTCGAATTTTTTATTTTCGTCAAAATTGTTTGATCTCTGATTGTTGAAGGAGAATTTGGAGCGGCTGTATAATATGGATCTCCTTTATCAAAACCAATTGACGTTAATTGTATTTCTCCAGAACTCATTACATCTATTTTAGTATAACCAAAGAAAGTGGCTTCTCCAGGACTTCCCGCATTACCTGCAATCACCTGATAAGTTTTATCTCCTCCAGGTTGCATTCTTTGATAGTCGTGCTTATGTGCTGATAACATGGCAATCACATCATTCTCTCTTAATTTTGGCCATAAAATTGGTCCTTCTGGTAATCCTTCATGACCAGTTTCCGGTGTGATTTTGCCAGCATTATATATATAATATGGTTTATGACCAAGAACAAAAATATGATCAATTGATGAATCCTTTTTATATGCTTCCACTTTATTTATTATCCAATTCGTTGGAATTTGTCCTTCTAATCCATGAGGATTCTTAGTCGTTGGAGAGTTATAGGTATCGGTATTCATTAATATAAAACCTATATTTTTTCTTCTAAAAGCGAAAGTCATCTGGTTATTGATACTATCATTGCCTGTTACTACTTCTCTATCTTTTGGTATAAATTCTTTCATATGCTGCATCCATAATTTAGTTGCACCTTTTAAAGGCCATTCATCATGATTTGGAACTCCGTAATCATGATAATATAACATTTCGTGATTTCCAGGAACTGCCACGGTTTCGATTCCTGATGTACTTATACCACTAAAACTTGTATCGTTATACAACTCAACCCAAGCTTTCAATTGACTATCCAATTTTACAGTATTACTTTCACCTAAAACCATATCCCCTAAAAAGAAAAATATATCAGGTTTTTTATCAAGATTTGAAACTTCATTCCAAATTCTCTTCATGGCATACAAATTTGCCGTAGAGGCGTTTGTGGCTGTAGAATCATATTCTTGGTGCCTATCGACTCTATTACATCCTAAAAACACAAAACTGTAAGTAACTGAATCTTTCTTAATAGAACTTAATGGTTTTGTCTTACTATTTTCTTCTTTTTTAGTTACGTTATAATTACAAGAAACTACAATCGCCGCTAGTAATAAATAAAATAAATAATTGAATTTCATGGTTGGTTAATTTATTTAGATTGAACTCGTTATTTTCAAATATCGAGAATTTGAAACATACTTATGAAGTAAAGGTTATAAGTGTAACTATAACGGTAATGGAACAGTACATTTAGAACGTAAATAAAATAAAAACGCTCAACGTTAAATCGTTGAGCGTTTCATTTCAAATTAATAAAGTATATTTTATTTCGTTACTTTAATCCATTGACCTTGAGTTCTTGCTAGGTAATCATTATCATACATAGCTTCTCCTTGAACACCTGGTAAATAGTAATCACCTAAATACGAAGCATTCATTAAAACTTTAAAAGTTTTTGATTGGTATTTTTTCAATGTAAAGTAATTGCTAATACTTGCATCTCTAATATCCGTATAATCTACACTATCTGAATCTGTATTATTCCCAAAATCGGTAAATCTTGTATTTATAATCTCCCATCCAGAAGGTAAGTATTGAGTCAAGGCGATATTTTCAACTTTTTCGTCTGTACTGTTACGAATAATAACTTGAGCAACAAAATTTGTTCCTTGTGATAAGCTGGAAATATCAATAGGACTACCACTTTTATCTTTATAGCTTACAGAAACTTCTAAGTTCTTTTCTACAACTTTTTCCTGACCAACTGGTAGAATTCCTTTGCTATAAACTCTAACATATAAAACTCCATTCGACTTATTATTAATCTTAAAAGAGTTCTCTTTTTTCATTCCGTCTAAATCTTGAATTACCATAGATTTTGATGAAGTGACTCCATTTGTCTTTCCGTTGAAAGTATAATCTGCATTTACACCATCTTGACCACCGTTTTTCAATGCGTATTGAGACATTGCTAATAATCCGTAAGACGTAGTTTGCGTGCTCATCCATCTTGAACTAGATAAACTTTTTGCAATTTCTTGAGCCAATTTAATTGACTTAACTTCATCTCCCACTAAAATGTATGTTTCTAAAGACATTGCTTTATTTCTTACCTCTGAACCATAGTAATAATAATATCTTTTAGTGTAAGGTTCTTCAGATAACGTACTTAAAACAGACTTCGCAATAGATGTTTTTCCGATTACTGCGTATGCAGCTGCCAATCTTCTTTTAGATTGATTAGAAATTCCTTTGGTTTCTCTTAATCTGTTCATGGAAGCTAAATCTGGACTCTTTGCTAAACTTAACGTATATAATCTGTAAGCCTGAGCTAAATCATTTCTATAGTACTTTTGAGAATTATGCCTCCAGTTTCTAGCTGCATTTTTCTGATAATTAATCCATTTGGCTTTAAACCCAATTGGTAAAATAAATCCTTTTTTTGCGGCTTCTAATAAGAAATGACCTGCATATGATGTTCCCCAATCATTGGCACTTCTTCCTCCTGGCCAATATGATAATCCACCATTTGATTTTTGAAAAGTAGATAATCGTTGAATTGCTGCTTTTACGTTTCTATCCATTGACTTCTGTTTCTCCTCAGATAAATCAAATAAATCATTTAAATATAACTGCGGAAATGCGCTTGATGTAGTTTGCTCAACACATCCATGAGGATAACGAATTAAATACTCTAATCTATTTGTAAAGTTCATTGGAGGTAAACTTGACAACTCAATACTAGCTGAATTGGTTCCTTGTGTTCCAAAACTGGTAAAGTCAATTGTATTTTGTTCGTTTCCTTTTAACACTAATTCTTTAACTTCCGTTGTAATTGGATTTGGATTTAAGACATCTATTTCCACTTCATAAAATGCCTTTTCTGAACCTGCACTTGCTTCCACTCTAACCTTTCCAATTCCTTTAAAATCTTTCACCTTTAATGTGAAGTACGCCATTTTTTCATCAGGCTGCGAGAAAGTTAAATTTTGAGTAGAATTTCCTACTATATCATAAGCTTCATTCGGTTTTACTTCAACCTTTACATTTTTCACATTTTCTTTCATAGCGAAAACTGTAACTGGTAATGTAACCGTTTCTTGTGGGGTAATTTTTCTTGGTAAAGAAGCTAAAACCATAACTGGTTTTCTTACGAAAGCAGTTTTTTCATCATTTCCATAGGCTTCGTTATTTGCATCTGAAGCAACTACCATCGCTCTAACAGAACCTACATAATTTGGTATTTGCACACTATGTGTTTTTATTTCTCCTGAACCTAATTTGAATGGTCCTAAGAATTTCACCATAGGTTTGAAACGATTCGCTTTCTTGTTTTTGCTTCCAGCTTCAGCTTCATCTCCACCAATACTTAAAATCTGATTTACTTTTCCTCCATAAGCACCAATAACATCATCAAAAATATCCCAAGTTCTAACACCTAAAGATTGTTTTGCAAAAAATGTAAACCAAGGATTCGGAGTTTTGAATCTAGTTAAGTCTAACAATCCTTCATCCACAATTGCAACTGTATAAGTCATTGGTTTAGAATTAACTTCCTTCACTCTAAAAGTAGCTGTACTTTCAGGTTTTAATTCATCAGCTAATTGAATTTGAGGCTCTAATTTTGTTTTTGGATCTTTTACAGAAACTGGAATAGAACCATACATTCTAATTGGTAAATCATTTTCTGTTTGAGCATGCTTTTGTAGCAACGAAATGTTTACAAAAACATTCGGAGTATAAGTATCTAAAACAGGGAAAGAGAAATCAGTCTGTTTATCTTTTGTATCTACCCAGAAATAATCTAATACTTCTGTTCCATTTTCAATTGTAACTAAAGCCCTTCCTCCTTCAGAAGATGGGAATTTAATAGTAGCTTTTTCGTTTACATTATATTCTTCCTTGTCACTAGAGAAAACTAACATCGTTGCGTTCGTTTTGTCTTGACTTCCTCTTTTCTTTCCATAATAAGAAGGCCAATCGAAATACACAACAGAAGAAGTTACGTGATTACTTTTTTTATCTTTTACTTTTACTAAATATCTACCCCAGTCGTTTTTATCAACTTTTAAGTTAAATGTTCCTTTCCCTGAAGCATTTGTAGAAACTTGCTTCATTGTATAAGGTGTATGATATGTAGATCCATCATAATACGATAATCCATTTCTAGAAGAATTCCACCACCATCTCCAGCTCAATTTATAAACTTTTACTTCAAGATTATTTGCAATTCCTTTTCCTTCTTCGTTTACAGAAGCGACATTAAAAGTATAATCTTGATCGGTAAATAAGTAATTTTTAGAATCTTGCTCTTCTGCTTTATTTAAACCTGCATATGATGTATAAGGAGAAGCTTTTATACTAAATACATCTGTACTGAAATCACCACCGTTCTCATAAACTTTCGTTATAAATGTAGCTTTCACCATTCCTGGAACTCTAGTTCCTAACTCTGGCTTCTTACTAAAAGTAGTTTTTCCTTCTTCGTTTAAATTTCCAGAAGAAATCACATTTGTTGCTGTGCTAAAACTTCTTGTTACGTCGTCGAAAGTATAATTTCCAAAATTATCAAATTCAGTTTTAGTCTGAGTAAACTTAGATTCGATGTCATATTTTAAACCTCTTGCAATAGCCCCATGTAACCATTTAACCTCAACATCTCCTTTTATTTCTTCTGAAGCTTTTACTACTTTATCAGAAGTGTTAAACTTAATTTTTAAACGGTTAGGTTTAATTGTTTCAATTTTTAAGTTCTTATGAAACTTAGCAGCTCCAACATTTACGCGAACCTTCCAATTACCAGTAATTGCTTCTTGCGCTGTTTTCGGAGCATAAGTATATACGTTTAATGTATTTTTATAAGCGACATGCTGATCTATAATCTTTCCTTGTGGATTAACCAATTCAAACTTAATTGGATGTTTTTCAGGTAATTGATTTGCTTTATCATTCAAAACAAAGGTTAAGAATAATTGATCTCCCGGTCTCCAAACTCCACGTTCACCATAAATGTATCCTTTAATACCTTTTTGCAATTTCGAACCAGACACATCAAACTTACTCATTGAAAGCGCATTTCCATCATTCAATTTCACATATGTAGTACTTTTAGCATTTGAAATTGCCGCAAAATAAGCTCCTTTTACTTTTTCAAACTCTACAATTCCATCAGAATTAGAAGTTCCAGAAGTAATTACTTGCTTTTGTAAATTGATTAATTCTACTTTTGCACCGCTTATTGGTTTTGCTGTAGTTATATTTGTTACAGCTACAAAAGTTTTATCGTTATTTCCTTTCTTAATAATAGCTCCAATATTAGAAGCTAAAATATTTGTACTAATCTTAGTATTTCTGTAATACGACTTTTTACATGGATCTTCTCTCTCTCTCCAATTATAATCGTCATAATAATAATCGTCGTAATAATAACTTCTTGCTACGTCGTATTCTTTAGTGTTTACTTCTTTCTTTCCAAAAACAATGGTACTCTTATTTTCTGTACCGTCACAAGTATAGTTTGAATATTCCATTGGGAATGAAATTTCAACACGATACATCGCTCCATTTTCAACTTCGATAATCTCAGCTAAATCAACCGCAAAAGCATTAGGTTGAGATAATTCTAATCCCTTATCTCCTAAATTTACTGTATACTTTGCTGTTGGTCTTCCCACATAACGTAGGTTTCCGTTATTATTTAAGTTATTATTCTGTAAAAACTGTAAAACATTATTCTTGTAAATCTTATAAATTAAAACATCAACAGCCTTAAGGTTAGTTGCTTTAAAATTAATCTTTAAATTACTAGAGTTTGGTAAAATAGTTCCACTTTTGACAAATGACACTTTAGGTTTTAATTGCGTAAAGTATAATGTGCGAACCACATTATTTTTCAAAGTGTAACCTTCGGTATTTTTTATTCCTTTAAAAACTTCAATATCTAGTTTAGTTTCTCTTGTACTTGTAGGATAAACGGTAACTAAATTACCTTTTATATTATATGTAAATACTTTTGTATTTGAATCTACAAATTGAATTAATCCTTTTAAGTTTTGAGATTCATTTAACAAATCTGAAAATCGAATTTCAATTCGTTTTTTTCCTTGATCGAAAACATCAAATGATAATACTTTAAAGTTTGATTTACCTGTAATAGTAACATCTCTTTCTCCTTTTGAATCCGAATTTACAGATGCTCCATTCCAAGTTACCAGTAAAGATTTATCATCATCACCTCTCTTTAAACTATCTATCTTAAAATTTACTGTAGATGCAAAATCATCAGTACTATCGAAAGTTACATTCTTCGATTGACCATCATAATTTGCTTTCAAAATATCGACTAATTTGTTACCATCAATAACATCACTGGCATTAAGAGTTCCTTCAACATAATACCAATCTTTATCATAAATAGATGGTGATTTCACAGAAACTCCGAAATTCAATTCTTTAGTTTTTAAGTTAACCGTAAACGTTTTTAAGCCATCTTCAACGTCACTATATAACTTATCTAAATGTAAATTCAGCACATAATCTTTATTGCTATCTAATTTTGTTTCAGGAATAAATGATAAGATGTTATCCTCTAGAAAAACTTTTCCTTTAACCTCTGGCGACATTGAAATAACATCATCCAAAACTTTATCAACATCGACCTTTTTATTTAAATAAAACTTCAAATTCGGAACCACCGAAATTGATTTGTCAGGATAAACACTAATATAATTTGTGAATGCGTTTACATCACTTTCAACTTTCTCTTTCTTCTTGCAACTGATAATTGTAAGCAATACAATTAGTAGACTGTAAATAATTTTTTTCATGGTTAATGGTTTCTTTTTCTATGAGTTCCTCTTCAAAATTAATAAAATACTCGACAAATAGCCTTTAGATTTAGTATTTTTGTCCACTATTTTAAAAAGAGCGTTTTATATATTATGTTAGGATTAAAATTTGATACTGAAACTTCATGGGTAGATGTTGCTAGTAATGGTTTAGAACAATTATTAACAGATCATGCTTTTGCAGAAATAAAAGCTTCCGGAAATGCTACATCAATCAT
Organism: Tenacibaculum sp.; assembly: GCA_022448525.1. Classification (GTDB taxonomy): domain Bacteria; phylum Bacteroidota; class Bacteroidia; order Flavobacteriales; family Flavobacteriaceae; genus Polaribacter. The sequence continues at coordinate 67,564 of JAKVCX010000004.1, read as the reverse complement.
TATCAATTATTCAGAAGAAACGGATTTAGTTAAAGACATGAGTGATATTGCCATTGAAGAAATGGAACATTTTAGAATGGTACACGAAGTTATGGTGGAGCGAGGAATGGTTCTAGGTCAAGCAACTAAAAATGATTACGCTTTAAATCTTCAGAAGTTCTTTCCTAAAGTTCATGATCGTAAAGAAGCTTTAGTACATCGTTTATTAGTAGCTGCATTAATTGAAGCTAGAAGTTGTGAACGTTTTAAAGTATTTGCTGATAATATGGAAGACGAACAGTTATCTAAATTTTATACTGATTTAATGATTTCTGAAGCCAACCATTACACCTTATTCTTAGGTTATGCCAGAAAATATATGGATAGAGAAATCGTTGATAAAAAATGGAATGATTTATTAGCTTTTGAAGCTGAAATGATGAAAAATAGAGGTACGATTGCAAAAGTGCATGGGTAATTCATTAAGCTAATAACTGACAATTAACACTAATGTTTTCTAAAGAGGAATCTGCTCGTTTACGCAAAGAATTTTGGACTAGTTTTGGAAAGTCCTTTCCAAGGAAATGGCTATTATACAACACCAAAATAAAAGGGTTTTCATTTAAATTTCAAGCAGATAGAAAAAAAGCTTTTATCTGTTTAGATTTTGAGCATCCTGATGAAATTGCCAATGAACTTTTATACGATCAATTATTATCTTTAAGAAAAATTCTTGAGACTGAATATTTACCTGAAGTAATTTTTGATGATAACTATCAATTAGAAAGCGGAAAATATATTCGTAGAATTTACGTTTTACACGAGAAGAAATTTAGTATTCACAATAAAAATACATGGAGAGATTGCTACGAGTTTTTTGTAGAAACCATGACTCAATTTGAGTTGTTTTATTATGAATATGAAGACTTTATAAAACAAGCAATTTAAATCCCCTAAATATGAGACGTATTCAATCAATCTTCATCTTATCAATTATTCTTCTACTAACTTCATGTAGTTCCGATACTGATAACGAAGGAGTTTTTGATGATAGCAGTAACTATTCTTCCTACGAAAAAGAAATTATTCAGCTATTAAATAATCATAGAAACAGCAAAGGTTTATCTAGTTTAAAAGTATTAGATATTATTAAAACACAAACCGATGAACACACTGATTATATGATTTCTGCAGGACAAATTTCACATGATAATTTTAGCGATAGAAGCAGTTATCTTCAAAAAAATGCACAGGCAAAAGGAACTGCTGAAAATGTAGCTTCTGGATATACCACCGCACAATCTGTTGTAAATGGTTGGATTAATAGCGATGGACATAGAAAAAACATTGAAGGAAATTACACTCACTTTCATTTAACTGCAAAACAAAGCCCAAATAACAAGTGGTATTACACGAATATTTTTATTCGTCAGTAAAAAATCAATAATTATATAAAATTAAAAACTCCTTATAAATAAGGAGTTTTTGCAGATTTTAGTAGTTGTTGTTTGCAATATTCATAGCTCTTTTCAAAAATTTCATCGATTTTATGATGATCTAAAACTTTATAGTTTTTTAAGTATTGATGATCGATAATAGTATCACAAAATTTAAACTTTTCTTTAGCTCTTTGATAACCATTTATAGCGAATAATCTGTTCACCAATTGTTGTACATTATGATTTTCTTTTGAATCGTAAGTAGTCATTGGTATCACGTAACTTCCGTAGATGACATCACAAATATCAATTAATGGTTCGATGTGAAAATTATCTAACAATGCACTATCTACCAAATATTTGCCTTGATACTCTACCGGTTTGAAAAATGTAGATAAAGCGACAGAAGCTTTTAGAACAGTGTACAGTTCACCTTCATTATAACTTACAACTTCACCTGTGTCAACATCAACAGCTCCGATATGTAAATTTCCTCTTTCAAATCTTTTAGGTAAATAATTTTCAAAACTGGTAAACATATCTTCAACTGACAAAATTCCATTTTCTCTAAACTGATGAAAAGGAACTTTCAACCAATCTTCCTTTTTCATAATTTTTAAAATTTCATCAACAGTATATCCATGAGTATATAACGTTCCAACGCAAGCTCCAGCACTATTTCCTGATATTACTTTGGGTTGCTCTCCTATTTCCTCTAATCGTTTAATTAAACCCAAATGAGCAGTTGCTAGTGCTCCTCCACCAGATAAGACTATCCCTATATTTCTCATAAGCTTTATTCTAATCGAGAATATAATTTGCTAGAAATCTTCTACTTTCCTTAATATTCGTATGAGGAAATTTCAGATACTTTAATTTGGCTTTTATGATATCAGAAGCTTCATTTTCAAAGTCAAAAGAGGTAACAATTTCGTTTAAGCTTTTTGATATATTTGAGAACGCATCGAATGAAATTATTTTTAAATATGCGAGATGTAATCTGTCATTTAATACATTCTCTAAGCTTAACTTTTGTATTCTTAGTAATGTACTTTCTAACACATAAACTTGAATTAAGATATCAGAAATATGCATTGAAATTTCTTGCTGTTCTTCTAATTCTTGCATAAACCTTTGAAGGCAAATTCCCGCAACCAAAATCCCGAGAGATTTTAAATTGTCGGTTAATTGTTCATATTTTTCTAATTCATCGTTTGAAAATATTTCTAACTCTTCATTCAATTGAGCATATATTTTTGAAAATGGAGACATTACATCCAATTCTCCTTTCAAACCCTTTTTCACAAACTCTTTTATTATTACTAACCTATTGATTTCATTGGTCCCTTCATAAATTCTACTAATTCTTAATGATCGATACATGCGTTCTACAGGACAATCTGCCGAAAACCCCATTCCGCCGTAAATTTGAACACCTTGATCTAATATATAATCTTGAGCTTCCGAACCATATACCTTTACAATTGCACTTTCAACACTAAACTCTTTTAAAGAATTTATTTTAGCTTCAGAAAAACGTTGTCCTTCACTTATAAAATCTTCTCGCAACATATCAATATCATTGGCTAATCTAAACACTGCCGACTCTGTTGCAAAAACATACGCCTGCATCTTGGCGAGTTTATCTTTTATTGCTCCGAAACTGCTGATAGATTTACCAAATTGTTCTCTTTGTTTCGCATAATCTTTAGCATGTTGAATTACTTTCCTTCCTACTCCAACACTTGATGCTCCTAATTTTATTCTTCCTGTGTTTAAAGTATTTAAACCAATTTTAAGTCCTTTATTTCTTTCTCCTAATAATTGTTCTTTTGGCACTTTAACATTATCAAAAAACACTTGACAAGTACTCCATCCTGAAAACCCCATTTTCTTTTCTTCCGGACCAATTGTGATACCTCCAAAATTCTTTTCTACGACAAAAGCAGACAAATTATTATCATTTTCAATTTTAGCAAAGACTATAAAAATATCAGCAATACCCGCATTTGAAATCCACGCTTTTTGCCCCGTAATTTTATAATCGCCATTATTATCGATAATAGCTTTTGTCTTTCCTGAATTAGCATCGCTTCCTGCATTAGGCTCCGTTAAAGCAAATGCTGATAATAATTCTCCGCTAATCATTTTTGATAAGTATTTATCTTTTATATAAGAGCTTCCGTATAATAATATTGGAGCAATTCCTATACTTGTTTGTACACCTAAAGCTCCTGTAAAAGAATAACCTTTACTCATCGTAGCTGTAAAATGTAAAACATCCTTAAAACTCATATCCATGCCTCCATATTCTTCAGAAACTTCTAATCCTAAAAAACCAAGTTCTCCACACTTTCTGATTAAACCTGGTCCGAGAGGTATTGCTTCAGGAGATTCCATTAAGTCTAAATCTCTTTCAATTTCGTTTACTAAGAATGCTTCACCTGCCTCATGCATCATTTTAGCTTCCTCAGACATGAACTCTGGAGTATAAAAAGAATTTATATCAGTTGGATTCACTAAGAAGCTACCACCTCTTTTTTTTAGTTGTATTGTTTTCATTTTATGATAATTTGAAGTTTTAGGCATTTTAGCCTAATTCAAAGATATACATAAATCTTAAAAATTAGGCTTTTTTGCCTAAATTTGTTATTTTATGAAGACAAAACAAAAAATATTAGAAACCTCGCTACAGCTTTTTAATACAATTGGCTATGCAAATATTTCCAGTAAAACTATTAGTGAAACTATAGGAATTAGTTACGGAAATTTGTGCTATCATTTTCCTAAAAAAGATGATATCGTAATTAGATTACATCAAAACTTCATGGATGAAATGGATGAATCTATGTTAAATCTTAAAGGAGAGATTTTTGAATTTGACTTTATGTTAGGAAGTTTAGAAAACCTAATGAACTTAACCTATAAGTACCGTTTTCTTTTATTAAATGGCTACGATATCACTTTAAAATACCCAAGTATTAAAGAACGGACAATTGAACGATCAAAAGTATATTCTAATGTTATTTACAAAATATCTAGATTTTTGATAGAAAACGGTTATATGAATGATACGCTCACAGACAAACAACTAAAACTAAAACTTCATGGTTTATTAATCATTTTTAATTCTTGGGTGGTAGACAAAGCTGTTTTTTCTGAATTGGCATTCGATGAGAAAAAAGATCATACAAAATACTACATACAACTTTTATTTTCGATGATAAGCTCTTCCTTGACCAAAAAAGGTATTAAAGCTTTTTCATCTGCATACGATCGTATATTAAATAAAAATGTAATTGAGTAATAAATTTATACTCTACTTTTTATTTTAATATAGTTGCATTCCCCTAAAATAGAAAGCTCCCATTACTGGGAGCTTCTCATTAATTCAAATAAATTTTCCATTTATAAAAATGATATACTAAATGGATAATTTGGCTCTTCTTCATTGCTTGCTCTTATGGCATTCATAATTGGAAAAATTAGATAGAAAATACCTAATACTATAAATCCAAGAATTCCTAAACCAAATAATAATATTAACGGTATGCACAGTAAAACATATAAAAACATACTAATTCTAAAATTTAAAATCGCCTTTCCGTGTTCGTCCATACCATAAACTTCATCTTTCTTTATTGCCCATAATACTAAGGGAACTATGAATCCACCAATTCCAGAAACTAAATCTAATAATTGGCTTAAATGTGTAATTACCAGTAATTGTTTATCTCTTCGCATTTTTTTTAATGATTAGTTATACTTAATAGACTGATTTCTCCCAGTTTTGTTACATTTTTAGTCAAATTTTAGTGTTTTTTAACTAAAAACATTTGAAAAACACTAAAAATCATCATTAATTAATTTTCATTTCAAAATTAATTTCATACTTAGACTGACTAACTCTTCATTATATTTGCAAAAATTTTTTGATTTGCAAACAACCGTAAACGATACAATCATTGCTTTAGCAACTCCTTCTGGAGTTGGTGCTATCTCTGTAATTAGACTTTCTGGAGAAGATGCTATTAAAATTGTTAGTCAATTTTTTAAGTCTGTTCGAAAAAACAAATCTTTGTTTGACCAGAAAACCCATACAGTACATCTGGGACACATTACAGAAAATGAACGAATCATTGATGAAGTTTTAGTTTCGGTTTTTAAGAATCCAAATTCATATACAGGAGAAAACGTCGTAGAAATTTCTTGTCACGGATCTGTGTTTATTCAACAAGAAATTTTGCAATTGTTCTTACGTAACGGTTGTAGAATGGCAGATAATGGAGAATTTACGATGCGCGCTTTTTTAAATGGTAAAATGGATTTAAGTCAGGCGGAAGCTGTTGCTGATGTCATCGCTTCTAACTCGGAAGCTTCACATCAAATGGCTATTCAGCAAATGCGTGGTGGAATTACAAATGAATTGAAAGAGTTACGAGGACAATTATTAGACTTTGCGGCTTTAATAGAATTAGAATTAGATTTTTCAGGTGAAGATGTTGAATTCGCTGATAGAACTAAGTTTAATGCTTTAGTTGATAAAATTTCATCAGTATTAAAAAGACTAATAGATAGTTTTGCTTTTGGAAATGCAATGAAAAATGGAATTCCAGTCGCTATTATAGGTGAGCCTAATGTTGGTAAATCAACATTATTAAATGCGCTGTTGAATGAAGAAAAAGCCATAGTTTCTGATATTGCAGGTACCACACGTGATGCAATTGAAGATGAATTAATTATAGATGGGGTTGCATTCCGTTTTATTGACACTGCTGGAATCCGTGAAACTGAAGATGTTGTGGAAAGCATCGGAATTCAAAAAGCATACGAAAAGGCTGATAACGCACAGTTAGTTATTTTACTGGTTAATGCAGAAAAAGCAGTTACAAAATCCTCGATTATTCTTTCTGAAGTTACAAAAGTTAAAGAACGATTTTCGAATAAAAGGGTTCTTGTAATTGCGAATAAAATAGACTCGCTTTCTGAAGAATCAATTACTCAGTTAAAGTACTTATTATCAGACAGTATGTTACTTTCTGCTAAACAAAAAATTGGAGTTGACACTTTGAAAAATGAACTAACTTCATTAGTTAATAAAGGAGCTTTGAGTAATAATGAAACTATTGTAACAAACTCTCGTCATTTTGAAGCTTTAACCCATGCCTTAGAAAGTATTAATTCTGTTGCCAATGGCATTGAATTAGGGATTTCTTCTGATCTATTCGCTATAGATATTCGTGAATGTTTACGTCATTTAGGAAATATTACAGGTGAATATGATGTAGATAAAGACATTTTAGGTCATATTTTCTCTAACTTCTGTATTGGAAAATAAACAGTTTTGAAATATTCTTATTCAAGTCTTGTATGTTGATCAAGAATTTTTAACATTGAAGGAAATCTATATTTTCCTTTCATGTTACGAACAAAATTGATTGCAAAATCTGAATCTATTCCTACCGAAGAAACATACAAAGGATTTTTACTTTCTCCTCTGACGACTGGAAAACTGACTTTTTCTGTATTATGAAAATGCTTTTTTGCTACACCTATAATTGGAATTTCTCTATTTAAATTTTCCCATAGGTGTGCTCCTAAACCATGCTTTTCTTCATTATCAACAAACACATGACCATCAACAATAATAAATTCTATATCAGCTAATTTAACTTGTTCTAATAATTTTAAAATACAAGGTAATTCCCTTTTGTAGAATTCTCCGGGAATATAATCCGAAACACTTGAAATATATTCAGTTATAATATGTTTAGGAGACTCGTCTTGTTCTTCGAATAAAACACCAACTACCTTTGCGGTGCTCTCAGCATAATAAACATCAATAGCTAAAATCATTTTATCTTTCTCTTTTTATTTTATCAAGCAATATATAAATCTATAATAAACTTAATCAACTTTACTCTTTGATGGAAGGAAATTTCATAAAATAAAAACCCACTCAAAGATTGAGTGGGAAAATTGCTATGAAAAAGAAATCTCCAAACGTCTTTGGAGAAGTTTTAGATATTGTAAATGATTTACAAGCCTAGGTGACTTATAAAACATATTATATTAATCGTTACTAGAAGATAATCTTTCTTTGTATTGAGCTTTTTTCACTTCCGCTCTTCTTCTCACAGATTCTTTAGTATACTCTCTTCTCTCTCTTAATTCTCTCATTAACTTAGTATCTCTGTGTTTTCTTTTGTAGCGTTTTAAAGCTCTATCAATATTCTCTCCGTCCTTAACTTTTATTATTAACATATATGGTATAATTTATTTTATTAAATCCCGTTATAAACACAGGATATTTATGATTCTTAACTCAAAATAATAAGCTAATACTTGTAGCTTTTTATTTGTTCATTTATATAACTTAAAAATTAAAGTGCAATAGGGATAAGCCTGTTAAAATCGTTTTAAAGAAATGAAACTTAACTAAAACCCTGGTTGAAATTTAATCTATGATTCTATATACGCCTCAAAGGTATGTCTTTAATCTAGAATAAAACAGGTTTTCCTTGATTTTATTTAAAAAAACGTTAAGATTATATCCAAAAACTACTTTTTTATTCTAACATAAATTAATTTATGTTTATTTTTTTGGTTCTCTCTTCTCTCTATTTCAAATTTTCCGATTGATTTAATTAGCGGAGTTAGTTTATCAAATCCGAAATTCCTAGAATCAAAATTCGGTCTTTTCTTTTGAATTAAACTACCAACATCTCCTAAAAATGCCCAACCATCATCATCCGACAAATCATTAATACTTGACATAATTAAGTTAATTTCTTTTTTAGATATTTTATCTGCAGATGACTCTTTGTTTTCAACTTTTTCTTCAGTTCGCTTTTTCAGGATTTCTATGTATATAAATCTATCACAAGCAACAATAAATGGATTTGGGGTCTTCTTCTCCCCGATTCCTATTACTTGCATTCCTGCTTCTCTTAGTCTTGTAGCTAATCTAGTAAAATCACTATCGCTTGAAACTAAACAAAAACCATTCACTTTTCCGCTATATAATATATCCATAGCATCAATAATCATTGCAGAATCCGTCGCGTTTTTTCCTCTAGTATACGCATATTGTTGAATAGGTATAATAGCATTTTCTAGCAGTAAATTTTTCCATTTCACTAAATTCGGGCTGGTCCAATCACCATATATCCTTTTGATTGTAGGATTACCATATTTGGTAATTTCCTCCATCATTTCCTCAATATAATTTGATGAAATATTATCTCCATCAATTAAAACTGCCAAGTTGCTATTCATTCAATTATTTTTTTAAACATTAAATTTAGTAATATAATTTCTTATTCGAATACAACTTCAATTTCTTTTGTTAATGCTATACTTTGACAACTTAATATATATCCTTCTTTTACTTCTTTTTCGGATAAAGCCATATTCTTTTTCATCGTCACTTTTCCTTTTTTAAGCTTGCAAACACAACTCGAACATACTCCGCCTTCACAAGAATAAGGTGGATCGAACTTATTATTCAATAACGCTCGTAAAACAGTCTCTCCTTTTTCTATACTAATATTTATTTCTTCATTGTTCAATTTAGCCTTTAATGCTGCTTTTTCAATTCCCTCTAAAGTATTATTAGTTGAACTTCCACCGAAACTCTCAATAAATATTCTATTATCAGGAACGTCTATATTTTTTAATGCATCCTTTGTGTTCTCAATCATTTTACCTGGTCCACATATGAAATATTCTGTATTTTGAGCATAAGGCGGATACTCATTTATAAACCAATTAATCGCATCCGAATCTACTCTTCCTTTTCTATATTCAAACTCTTTTTTAGAAGAAAACCAACTCGTTTTGGGTTTACTCAAACTATGGACTAAAATCAGTCTTGTTGGATATTCTTTCCTTAACTCCTCTAATTCACTTTTAAACAAAACCGTTTCTTGATTCCTATTTCCATAAATCATATGGATATAACTATTCGGTTCACCAATTAAAACAGATTTTAAAATTGAAAGTATTGGTGTTATTCCACTTCCAGCGGCAAATAAATAGTACGTTTTGTAATTATCCTCTTTTACATCAGCATAAAAACTTCCATTAGGAATCATAACTTCAACTTCATCTCCAACTTTAAGATGATCGTTAATATAATTTGAAACCAAACCGTTTTTAACTCTTTTCACTCCAATTGTCAGAGCTTCCTTGAGTAAAGGAGAACTGCATAAAGAATAAGATCTTCTTACTTCCTCTCCTTCTATATTAAATTTTAAAGTTAAATATTGTCCTGGCTTATAATTAAATTCATCATAAAGCTCAATTGGAACATCAAAAGAAACAGCAACTGCTTCTGAAGTTTGTTCTTTTATCTCAGAAACTTTTAAACTATAAAAATTGCTCATATATTAAATTTTAGCACCATTAGCAATCATCCACTTTTTCACTTCTTCCTGAAACCGAACAATTGCATATTCTCCTTTCTGAGCTCTCGCTCCAACACTAAAATATGGTGAACTTAGAGATTTTTGCTGTTGTTCACAGGCATAAATATCTTCTGCCATAAAATCACCTGATGCCATAGGATCAACTTTATCACCTTCATACTTTCCTTTATTGCCGTAGTGTTGCCAAACTTTACTCATTGAAGATTTAGTATACTGTTTGGTAAATTCCCAATCACTTTTATTCTCTACTTTTGATCGAATCACTACTAAAGTTCTATCTGGTGCTAAGGGAATAGCATGAAAAGTATTCCATTGCGCTTCTCCTTCTGTAATTCCAATATTTGGAAATAACCAAGGAACATAAGCGCCAATCTTTTCTCTTGGTACACTTTCTATTAAAGGAAATTGAGCAGCATTTTCAACATCATTTAAATACTCATCCACCAAAGGTTCATAAAACCAATAATGTGGACCTTCCCAACCGAATTCAGCTTTTGCATGATTATACATGTTTAAAGTTCCTTCATGTAAATGTGCTAAATGATAATGATCTATATAATTTTCAACTACTATCTTCCAATTCGCTTGAATTTCTTTAGCATAAAATGGTTCTCCGTCAGTTTCACTCCACTCTACTAATTCTTCAACGACATGTGGACCTAAATACGGTTCTACTTCTCCAAAAAACTTCATAATACTCGGTGCATTTTTTTCTGGATGAACAAATAACATTCCTTTGAAAATGTCAACAGAAGCCTCATACAAATTAAGTTCGCATTCATGTAATTCTTTATTACATAACTCTGGGAATTCTTCTTCTTTTTTAGGAACACTTATTAACTTTCCTTCTAAATCATACGTCCAATCATGATAAGGACATGTAATCGCTTTTTGTGCTTTACCCACAGCTCTCAATAATTGAGTTCCTCTGTGACGACACATATTATGAAAAGCTCGTAATCTATGATCTCTACCTTTTACAATGAAAATATTATTTAAACCGGCTTGTACAGAAATATAATCTCCTGGATTTGAAACATCTTCAACTAATCCTGCATATTGCCAAGTTGTAGAAAACAAATGTTTCATTTCTAAATCAAACCACTCTTTCGATGTATATGCTTCAATCGGAAGTACATGCATTTTCCTTTGATTCTCCATTATCTTAATTTATTTTGGAAATATATTTTTAATCTTCTTTCCTTTCGTCCAAACTTCTTTATAAGGTTTTCCCTCAACAGTCATTAAAGCTTCCAATTTATTATCATCTTTTAAAGTAAAAATTACTTCGTAATAACTTCCATCTGGTAAATACATCTTTCCGTTATTATATGTGTTCCCTTGTTTTTCAACATCAGTAAGAAAATAGTCTCTCTTTTTATTTTTTCCTTGATACTCCAATTTACCATCATTATAATAGTGGATTTTTCCAAAGAATTTACCTCTGTACTCTACTATTTCGTAAACTGCTTGATAATATTCATTTGTCACTTCCCAAATCCCGATAATTTTATCATTTTTTTGAGCGCAAGAAACCAAGTTGATGGCTAATATAAAAGTTAATAATAATCTCATAATTTTAGGAATTGTTTGGGTTTTCAGGCATCCAATCTGGAGGTTTTATAAACACTTTAAGCTTATTTTTAACTCCTGAAACTTTACCCAACTTATAATTTAATCTTGTCAAGCCATGAAAAAATACTTTGATAGGATTGACGCTATTTAATGGTTCTGAAATTCCATATTTCACCTTTTCTACTTCTGGCTCAAACGTACCTAATAATCTATCCCAAATAATCAAAATTCCTGCATAATTTTTATCCCAGTATTGTCTGTTCGAACCATGATGAACTCTATGATGAGATGGTGTATTGAAAATAAATTCAACAGGCTTTGTCAATTTCCCAATTATTTCAGTGTGTAATAATGTTTGAAAAACTTGTACAAATACTTCAGACAATAACACCAATATGGGATCAAATCCCAACATAACAATTGGTAAAGAGAATACGATTGGCATAATAGCATCTAATGGTCCAAAACGATACGCAACCGACATATTAAAATGTGGGGAACTGTGATGAACTGTATGTGTTGCCCAGCCAATTCCGATTCTATGCATCATTCTGTGTTCCCAATAATATGCAAAATCTGCTAATAAAACACATGAAATAATGGTTGCCCAATTGATATCTAAATGAGATAAACTCACATTATTAAACAACCAATAATAAACTTTTGTAATTGCTAAAATCCCAAGAATAATTTCTATTAAAAAGAATCCACCAAATGTTATAATATTCGTAATACTATCAAGAATTAAATCTTTATTCAATCGTCTTAAAAAGGCATAACGTATTAATTCAATTACAAAAAATGGTACGATAATATAGACTAAACTCAAGTCATTAAACACATAAAACCAATACTCTACACTTTCCCATTGCAATGTATTCGAGAAAAAGGAAATTACGCTGTCGTGTCCGCTTTCACTATAATTGTAATAAAAGAAATGTGCGAAACCTGTAATTAATAAAATGATTACTAAACTTCTAATTAACAATGTTGAATTTTTCATCTTAAATATTTTTTACAAAATTGCTAAATAAGTTCATTCAAGTTTTTGACCTATGTCAAAATAGCTAGATGATTAGCTACAGAATATATAGCTAAGAATGACCATATTAAAATCATTATCCAATATAGTTTTGGATGTTCCTTTTTAGTAATGGACTCCACAAAATGAATTTCACCACTTCTAATAATGTGAACTAAACCTAAAATTATAAATAAGGCCCAAAACCAATTCCATTCGTAAATAATTGCAAGTATTAAAAGAGCAAGAGCAACTATAGTTCTCCATTTATCCATATTAATATCTGTACTGATTATAATCTATAAACAATGTAGATAAAGAATATGCTGCCATTAATATCCAAGAGGCAATAATTATCCAATATAACATTGGATTTTCATTTCTTTGAATAGGCTCAATAAAAAATGTAACGCTTGAAAACAAATCAGGAATTACCCACAACAAAAACAAAACTCCCCATGCCCATTCCCAATTCATAAACAAAGCGATATACATTAATATCAGGGCAATTATGGTTCTCCATTTTGTTGTATTCTTCATCTACTAAATATAAAAAAGAATTGTTAAACTATTATTCCGAAACGTTTTAAAAGTTTCTTTTCCATATTCCAAAAAAATTGAAACTGACCGAATAACCAACCAAAAATTACCAAGAATATTTGATAGAAAATGAAACTTGACATGATGAACATTGGATAATAGAAAATCGCAGGAACATTTTCTAAAGTCAATCCTAAAAACTTTAAAATTGGTCGTCCTACAAATACAGAAAACGATCCTGTAATTGAAAACACAAAAAATATAATTGCTAAATCTTTTTTGGAAGTAATATTCCAACGTGACATTAATTTATTCATTTCAAAAAATTTTGTTCAAAACTAATTCCAGCGCTAAAAAATCATTTTGACTTAAATCAAAAAATGAGGAATCTCATGATTTTGACATAGGTCAAAAAAACTTCAAAACATCCTTCACAATTTTGTCTCAAGATTAAAAACAAAAGTCATGAAGAGATTTTTATTACTAACCATTATTCCTTTAATGAGTTGCTCAACATCAGTAGACCATAGAATATTCGGAACCTGGAAAACGAATAGCAAATTCTACGCTGCTACCTACAAGATTGAGAAAAACAGTGAAAAAATTATTGGTAAACTTTTGTACTACAATGATGGAACAACTGTGTTACATGAAACCAAAAGTGATAAAGATATTTTTATTAAAGATCTACAATATGAAAACGAAGCTTTTGTAGATGCTACTTCAGGAGCAACACAAACTACTTCAAAGAAGTATCAAATAAAAATAAAACATACTGATACGCTTGAAGTAACTACTTACGTAAGAAATAAACCTTCCATAGAAACTTGGACAAGAAAACAACAATAGATTTTAAATTATGAAGAAAAGATATTCTCTTTTAGGAACATTAGCTGTTCTTTTTTTAATAGGATGTGAAGACAATGTAAGAGACATTACAGGAGGAAATAATTCACAAGTTCCTACGAATCCTACAGCAGAAATAAACCCCGTAGACATTACCAATGATGGATTTGACTTTATGGAAAAAATGCAAGGTCATTGGGTTGGAACTAATAAAGTAATTGCTGATGAATACGATTGGTTTGGATGGGATTATCGTGCTATTTCTCCATCTCATATTCATGGGATTCATGAAGGAGGAACTTTAGGAAATTTATTCACCTCATTCTTTGTAACGAATTATAAAGGACAAAGAACAATTATGGCGAGAAATGGTGGATTATTAAACGGGATTTATCGTACAAGCTATTTTGTAATGGACAAAGTTGAAAATAGAAATTCCGAAGGAAAGTATTATAGACTTGTTGATGCAGTTGGTGGAGACGCGATTATGTATATGGAATTACGCTTTAAAAATGATAGTTTATATTTTAATTCCTACACCAGTAATCTTGGAAATAGATTACCCACTAGACACATGACTTTTAAGGGGAAAAAGATGCATTTTGAATTAGCACAAGAAGCAGCTAATGCAACTAATTATCCTCAAAATACAATTGATACTGGATTAGATTTTAAAGACGGTTTTAATACAGAATACTTATACGTAGATCAAGGAGAAGATGCTCCTAAATCTGCAACCTTCTTAGCTTCTCAAACTAGTAATGATGTGTATGAACTAGCTCCACAATCAGGGGATCCATATATCATTTCTGATCATCCGAGATTAGGAACATTAACTGTAAACATCAATCGAAATAACACAATCTCTAATGATAATTTACTAGTGTATTTATCTAAAGATCCACTCACAGATTCCGATGGATATTTTACACAAACACCTGAAGCTTACGATACCTTACTTCATTTTCCAAGTTTAGAAAATAACGAAGACACATTCCTTTTTACATACTTACATCCCGGCACTTACTATTTGACTGTAATTGCTGATAAGAATAATGATGGTGGACCAAGTGAAGGAGATATTGTAAGTATTTCTAAGGAAATTATCATAGCTCCTTTAGAAAATAAAACTGAAAATGTAACCAATATTGATGTACAAAATTAAACTTATGAGCATATTTAAAAACACACTTTTATTCCTTGGTTTATTGGTATTAGGAAGCTGTACTAAAGCTGAAATTCCCTCAGTTAGTGAAAATCCTTTGAATAGACCAGTGACCTATACACAAGACATTCAACCCATAATATTTAATAATTGCTTGACTTGCCATAGTTCAGTAAATCCTAGAAACGGATTGATTTTAGAAACCTATGCTCAACTAAGAAACTCATCCGAATTTGGAACATTGATTGCCCGTTTAAACGATGCTGCAAATCCAATGCCGCAAAGCGGGCTTTTAACTGCGGACAGACGTGCCTTATTTGATCAATGGAAATCGGGAGGATATTTAGAATAACAACATCATTTAATATGGAAAAAATAATCGTTTTAACACTTTTAGTAATTTCTCAGGTTACATCAGCTCAAAAATATTTTACAAGAACTGGAGTGACAGAATTTAAAGCTTCTGTAGCCGCTTTTGAACCTGTTGAAGCAAGTAATAAGAGTACAACAGTAATTCTAAAAAGTGATACTGGTGATATCGCTGCACAATCATTTATTAATGCTTTTCAGTTTAGAGTTGCTTTAATGCAAGAGCATTTTAATGAAAACTATATGGATTCTGACACCTATCCTAAGGCAACCTTTAGAGGTAAAATTCAAGATTTTTCTTTAGCCAATATAAATAGTGGAAAGAAATATCCTTTAAAAGGAATGCTCACTATTCGAGGTAAACAAAAAGAAATTAATACAACCGTTAGTATTCAATTAAAAGGTGATACTATAATTCTTAAATCAGAATTCAAATTAAATCCGAATGATTTTGGAATTAAAATCCCAAGTATCGTTAGAAAGAAAATTGCAAAACAGATAAACATAACACTGCATTATGAGATGGTTGAAAAAAAATAAGGCAATCGGAATTGCTGTTTTATTGCTTACAATCTCCTTCTTTATCTACCAATACACTTTTAGACCCAATGAATCGATAGAAGATATTTCTCCTAATTATTCAGGAAACTCTATTGATTTTATAAGCCTAGCAACTACGAATTTCGATTCTTGGAATACAAAAGTGGTTCAGCTTACTGGAGAAATAACAGCTTTAGATAAAAACGGTTTCACTTTGAACAACAAGCTTTTTTGTCAGTTTAAACATGAAGATGATAGTTCAGATGTAAAAGCAAATCAAACAATAACCATAAAAGGTCGTGTTATAGGATACGATGATTTACTAGAAGAATTAAAATTAAACGAATGTATACAACTAAAATAAAATCACTGTTTATAGCCTTGCTCCTATCAATTACTGGAACAGCTCAAGATGATTTATTAAATGAACTTGATAACGAAACCAAGAACACAAAACAATTTGATTTACCCGCTTTTAAAGCGATGCAAATTGGAAACTTACAATCCACGAAAATTGCAGAAAAGGGTGATTTATATCTGATTGTTGCACATAGATTTGGCTCAATAAAAGATGGAATTGATGAATTTTTTGGATTGGATCAGGCCAATACTAAAATTCAATTACTCTATAGTTTTTGGGATGGAATTCAATTAAGTTTAAGTAGAGATAGTTTTGAAAAAACATATTCAGGAACTGCTAAGATTAGTATTACAAAACAATCAAATCGATTTCCTGTAAATCTAGTCGGATATGCGAGTACAGATATTAATTCTGAAATAAAAACTGCTAATTATCCTGAATTGAGGTTTAGTGATAGAATGAGTCATTCCTTACAACTATTAGCTTCTAGAAGGTTTTCTAAAAAACTCTCTTTACAGTTAGCTCCAATTTATGTACGTCAAAACTTACAGGATATCAACTTTACCAAAGCCAGAAATCATAATCAATTTTTAATGGGAATTGGTGGTCGATTAAAAGTTAGTAAACGTATGAGTATAAATTTAGACTATGCCTATAATTTTAGCAAAGACAAAAACTCCGTTTATAAAAACCCACTTACTTTAGGTATTGATATTGAAACAGGTGGGCATGTATTTCAATTGCTATTCTCAAATGCGAGAGGAACAAATGACAGTGCATTTTTAACTAAAGCACAAGGTGATTGGAGCAAAGGAGATATTTCATTTGGGTTTAATGTGGTAAGAGTATTTTAATTGAGGGAGAAATACTTATTACTGATAAGCCTTCTATTTATTTAGAAGGCTTTTTATGTGGAGCGAATTCTACTTAATGTTTCCTGTGATATTCCCATCATTGAAGCAATATGTCCCAAATTTGCAATTTGTGTAATATTAGGATACACGCTTATAAGCAATTCATACTTTTCTTTAGCGGACAGGAAATAATAACCTTTGTAAAATTCATCTATAATTGCTAATTCTTGTTCAATCATTAAACGACCGTATTTTTCCAATTGTGAATGTTTCTCGTATAGTTTTTGCCAATTACTATGTGAAATCGCGATTACATTGCAATTATCAATCGCTTCCAAATATTCACTCGATGGATTTTGAAGAATATAACTTCCCCAAGAAGTGAATAGAGAATTTGGAGCATACACCCAATGGGTAATATCTTTTCCTTTCTGATAGATAAAACTTCTGACACTACCTGTATTTAAAAAGTATAAATATTTACAAGTTTTTCCGATAGCAAGTATTTCTTCTCCTTTTTTAAAAGTAAGTTCCTCAGATACTGATAAAATATCATCCTTAATATTCTCATTCAACTGAACGTAACCTTCTATAAAACTTATAAAACTATCCATAATACAAATCTATAAATAAGTATTTAAGCACCATCGGAAAATAACTTTCCTTTCTATTTACACTTCTCATTCTTGTAATAATCTAGAGCCAACTTGACTAAGTTCTATTAATTTGAGCTAAAATTGTAGGGTCCTTTATTTTATTGTCTTCAGAAAGCAACTTCATTTTAGAAATGATTTCGGCAGATTTCGGATCATCATCTAAAAACGGTAAAAACAAACGACCACGATGCTGACTATGAACGGGAATAATCGATAAAGCCAATCCGTTTTTACTAACCTGACCACTTCCTAAATGAATGCTATAATCTCCTAATTTCCCATTGATTAATATGTGCCTTTCTTTGACTTCTACGTTCTTTGATTTGAAAAGTCTAGCGGTTTCTTTTGCCAATACAGCTCTCATTTCTAATGTGGAATGACTTGCTTCTGGATCTACTCCTCCAACATGAGCCACACTTACAACTAAATCCACATCTCGCATGATTTCACTGTAAATAATTGGGTCGATATCTTTTAATGATATGTTCTTATATTCTTTTAGAGAATAAAAACTTACAAATTCAATAGTTGGTGCCTCGATATCTGAAGGAGAAAACCAATCCGCCATTGCATAAATTGAAGCTATAAAACCTTTATCGTGAAATACTTTTTGTAAGCCATCTTCATGGTTTACTGTCCAACCTCGTGAACGTAATAATGCAATAGCTTTATTAGGTTGAATTTGATGTCCTTGATATCTAAAAGATTTCGTTTTATTTTCAATTTCATCAGGAGTTAAAATGTATAATTCTCTAAAAACCTGTTTGAATGGTTGTTTTAACTTATGATCGAAAATCCACTTTTGATATAAATCCCAAACAATATTTTGATATAAATGCGAAGGATGTGCAATCAAAATTTTATCATTTGAATCGAATTCAATTGTCTTCTCTTCATAATCTTGAAGTCCGTTATCTACAAGAAAACCAAATGTTTTATTTGATTTATTAAATAATACCAACTTTTTTAACAGTACACTTACAACAGGATGTTTTGCAATCTCTTGAATTTCTGAGGCCAAAAACTCCTCCCCTCTTACCATCGCCTGTTCTAAAGATTTTAATGTTCTTTTATACTGTTTCGCGATATAAGATTTGTTCTTTTGAAGCGCTAAAACACTTTTATCTTTCTTTACTTTTGCTGGTATTGATTTTTGCTGTTTTCCATCTTTCACTACTTTTATTTCTGCTTTACCATCATCATTAACAAACAAAATAATTTTTATGTTATCAATTTCAACAATGGCGTTCTCCATTATTTTTTGAATTGCTTCACCTTCCATTGCCCACGAAAAGCGAATACTATCGTCATACCCTGCATTTCTAGCTAAATTATCTAAACCAATTTCAACAGCTGTTTTCTCACTTTGCTGACGCTGAGCTCCAAATTGTTTACTCTCTTTTAAGAATTCTTGAAGAAGATTGTATCGATTTAATAAGTCTTTCTTTTTGTTTGCTTTGCTCAATGGAATTAAACCGAATGCTTTTACATAATCCTTATCTCTCTTCTCTTTAATTTTAACCAATGTTTCGCGAATTTTAACCTCACCCAACATTACTGAAGAATATAATTTTACTAAACGATGTCCATTTCCTGTTGATATATATTTAGCAGCATCATGCAGAAGCTTCCAATTTTGCTTACCTAAATCGAAGTATACATCATTAAACCAATCAATATCAATTACTCCATTTAAAAAATCTGATTTATCAATATTTGAGTATCTAGCCACAATGGTTTCTTTTTCCGCATTCATATATTCGGAAGTATGTGCGTGAAACCACCAAACAGCTGCTTCTAACTTTTCAAGTTTTAAATACTCTGAAATCCAGTTAGACCATTGAGGTGCATACATTGCGGTTTCAATCCAGCGTTTTTTTGTTATTTCTGAAGCTTTTGCAGCTGTTATAAAATCTTCTAGAGTATCATTCTCATTCGGGATTGTTTTCTTTATTAGATTACTAAAGCTTTCTTTTCTGGATGTTAAATTAGACCAATAATATCCACGATGAAAAGTTTCTTTTCCTAATCTATTTAATAATTCGAATAAATAGTTTGTTCCTTTTACAGTTCCAAAATTATTTACAAAAACGGTTGCCTCCGTTGGAATATCTCCTCTTTCTAACTCTACAGCTAACAAATTGGTTTTTAGAGAATCGAAAACTCCAATTGGAATATCTTCCTTATCAACTGGACTATAATATCTATTAGTAACATTTTCTACTGCTCTTAATAAATCTTCATTTACTAAAAGTTGATACTTGAAATCATGATTATTAATCAACTCATTTTTGTGCAGCTTAGCTGTTAACCACGCAGATGATGTATTAAATTCTAGTTCATGAATATTAATTTTTGCTATTTCGCTACTATTCTCTGGGTTTTTGGGATAACTGATTGTTGCATACATTAAATACATTTTAAGACGCCAGTAACGTTGCATTAATGCTGTGTTTTCTGGAAAATCTTTAAAATAATCATCTATTCTACTAACAAATGGAGCTTCATATTCTAATAATTTACTCCAGTTAGATTTTCTATTATTCCATTGTTCTGTAATTACTTTTGCTTTTAAATTCTTAGGAATTTTCGCTATCATATCTTCAAGCAAATCAACTTTGAAACTTAAAACTGTTTCGTGATCGGCAAATGCAGCAAATAAAAACTGTAAAATGCTTAACACCTTTTTATTTACGCTATCCCAAGTATAAGAATTTACTAATTTGAGGTTTTTCAACTCTGGAATATATTGTTTAAAAAAATCTCCAAAGAATGACCTTGTCCCGAACTGATTAGGATAATTATCACAATAATGAATTGCAGCTAGCAGTTCAAAATCATTTAAATTACATGAGTCATACCATTCTGTCCATACGTTATACAGCGGTAAATATTTAACTCTCTCCTTATGATCATTCATGTCATAAGCCTTGTGATTTGTAAACTGTATATGTCCCGTTGACAATAAAACAATTTGCTTATCACCTTCTCTATTCACAACTTCATATTCATAGTTTTTATGCTTCTCATATAAATCTACAAGAGCATTAATAGCCTCTGTAATTTTCTTTTCATTTATAAACTCCTTGAACAAAAATTCCTGTTTCATAGTGAGTTTTGAAACTATTTTTGCAAAGGTAGAACCAGATTTTGGGTGAAATTTTACTTGAGGAACAATTAGTGGATTTAAATTATGATAATTAATAGCTCCAAATCCATTCTCAAAACTATACGCATTCCCCTTTTTCTTAAACTTATCTAGATAAACTTGCTCATTTTTCGAGATTTTTGGGCGTTGCTGATACAAATTGATTGTTTCCTCTATAAAGGGTAACATAGAGTTTTTCTCCTGCAATTCAGATAGAATTTCTAATCCAGCTAACCGTTGATCTACTTTTTTCGACTCAATCAGATTTGTAGTACTCTGAACGATTGAATCTTGAGGTTGTTTTAAAATCAGTGTGATAAGACTTTCTCTAAGATTTCGATTTTTACGTGCTAGCAATTCTTCTAAATGAGAAATATCATTTCTATCTAAATCCATAGATTCAAACAAACGAATACCTGTTCCCATTACGGATTCATTTCTATCTTTAATAGCCTGGAAAGCAAGCTCTTTCTTCCATTCACTTTTTGAAAAGTTAACTCTTGGAACTTTCTCTTCTTTATTATAATAGTAAGACCATGTATAATGATCAGGAAAAACCTTTCTTATAAAGTTACTTCTCTCTTCTGAAGTAATAACACTTAAATTTTCCGCTAGTAATTTTAACTGATCATTATTCGCGTGATGTACTAAGTAATTATAGAAATAATCAGGTTTTACTGTTAAAGAATACCAAGAAAAAACTGTACCTTCAAACATTGTCCCTTTACTCGGTAAATTCTCTCCGTAACTTTTAGCTTTGGAAAATACTACTGATGAAAGATCGGTTCGAATTGGAATGAGTTTTAACAACCAATAATCAAGTTCTAAATCATTTCCAAAATTATTTTCAATCCAAGGTAAAATGGAAGAATGAGTTCTTCCTGTTTCACTCATAAACACAGAGGCTAAAACTTTCTTTTCCTTATTTCCTGACTGTATAAGTTCAATTGCTTTTAAATTTGCCTTGTCAGCATCATCTAAACCTATAAACCATAAAGCTGAATAAACCTCTAAATTATCTTTACTCTTGAGCGCACTTTCGACTATTTTTTCATCTTTGAAATAAGATAAAGTAGTATTTAATACTTTCTTAATTGTATTGTTTTTTGGAGCTTCCCAACCAAAACCAAACCAAGTATCAACAGCACGAACTACACTACTAAATCTTGTCAGATTATTCTCTTGGATAACGTTTATGAAATATTCTAATGCTCCAACTGAGGTTTCGTCTAATGCTTCCAAAATCGTTTGCCTCAAGCCTTCTTGTCGTTGAGCAGCCAACAATAATTTTTCAACAAGAATCCAATTTTCTTTGCGTTCAGTTAACAACAATCCTTTTACAATTGCTCGTGTTACGCCTCCAATTTCTTCTTCTCCTTGAAATATATCTTGAATTAATTCATACAAAGAATCAGTATAATTCTCATCATTTAAATACGCCGCAAACAAATACGAATGATTTGTAAAATAAGTATCTGCATATACATCATATTGAAATATTTGCTGAATGGACAGGTTTCCAAATCCGTAATTCATGGAGTTATACAAATCTTGTAAGTAACTGATTCGTTTTATTGTATATTCCGAAGTAGATTTACTTCTAAAGGATCTTCTATCATAACCATTTTGATAAGGAGTTTTTAAAATTAAATCCCATATATCTGCAATGTGATTTTCGTGTAGCTTTCCAAAAATTACTCTTGCTAACTTTTTTCCTTCTCCTGTTCTCCATGGATTTGTTTGTAAATCCATTCCAAACTCATCTTCATAAGGTTTAATTTTTAATTCAACATATTTACTCTCTTCATAAGCATCAGATAATTTCGTGATAAGTAAACCTAACACTCGATATTTTTTACTGAAGAAACTTAAATCAGAATATATTAATTCCTTTTTTTTAAAACTTTCAATGAACTTTAATGCTTTCTCTTGTTTAATCATTTTTCATTTTTTTATTACCAATAAGTACCTGTTAAAAATGTCATTCGAATAAATGTGATCGAAGAAGACACTTTAATCGCTAATGGTTCTTTTAATGTTTTTACTTCATCATCATCAATAAAAACAACGAAAATTCCATCTTCGAAAGCTTGTAATGCGTTTTCTATACTACTATTAATATTGGCTTTGGTTTTATTTTCTATTTCTCCAAAACCAATTTTGCCCGTAATAGATTGATTTTGAATTTCACTTGGACTTAGAAATGATAAAACTTTATTTGTTTCTATCTCTTTGTTGAAACTATTTACATTATGCCTAACCAACTGAATAATTAAGTCCTCAAGTGTTTTAATATTACCTGTTAAGTTTACTTTCTGTCGTAGAATTTTCTTTTTCCCTAATCTTTTTAATTGTATTTCTAACTCATCCATTTTTTAACAATACGGTATGTAAATATAACTTTAATAAGATATCAAAACAACATACAAACATTTACCAATTCTATTTTTTTGACTTTTTCATAGGGTTATTTAAGTTCTTCCTGTTGGGTGAGTAATAAACCATTAATATATGAAGATTTACAAATTACTCAAACTCATTTTAATCTTACTATTCGTAAGTCAAACAAAACATATCGCAGCACAGAGTCCTGTTCAAGTTGCCGGAACAGCTAATAAAATCGCAACGCAGAATGGTAATTGGAGTAATCCAAATACTTGGGGCGGAACTTTACCGCAAAATGACGATCGTGTTTTAATTCCAGCGAATATTTCCGTAACCGTTGATGGAATAATCTCACAAGAATTCAAGTCTATTCGAATTGCTTCACAAGGAAAACTACAATTTGCTACAAATACGAATACTGAATTAAGGACTGAATTTCTTGTTAGTGAAATGAACGGTAGTTTTGAAATAGGTAATGAAAATAATCCTATAAACTCAAATGCAACCGCCGCATTAGTATTCGCTTGGAGAGGTGGAACAACAAAGGCTCAAGATAATAATCGTTTCGCTCCAGGAGCCGTATTAATGGGACCTGTACGAATGGAAGGAACTTCAAAAACAAGCTGGACAACCGTCAGCTCATATCCATTATCAGGTGATAATCAACTTCAATTAAAGACGGTTCCTACTGGTTGGAAAAACGGAGATAAATTAGTTATTGCTGGAACTGACATTAATGATTATACTAGTGATGAACTCGTTACAATTAAAAGTATTTCTGGAAATACTATCGCTTTAAACAATACGCTAACCAAAAACCATCAACCTCCTACTGAACTTTATAATCGAGTTGATGTTCACGTATCAAATAACTCAAGAAATATTATTATTTCTTCTGAAAATCCGAGTATACCAGCTCTTTCTGGAAGTAATGCTTATGATAAACCACGTGGTCATATCATGTTTATGCACAATTCAGATGTAAAAATGAGATTTGTTGAAACACAAAACATTGGGCGAACTGATAAAAAAATTGAATTAGATGATTGGTCGGTACCTGAAGAAGGACCGGAAGGAGCTCCTAACCCTAGATTTAGTACAACAGTTCCATATCCTGCAGGACCAGGAACAAATCCAAGAGGTAGATATTCTATTCACTTTCATCGCTCATTAGATCGAGATTCAAATAAAGCTCTTGTAGAAGGTTGTGTTGTGAATAATGATCCAGGTTGGGGTTATGTAAACCACTCATCTTATGTGGATTTTATTAATAATGTAAGTTATGAAGTTGTTGGTTCTGCTTATTGCACCGAAGCTGGTGATGAATTAGGTTCTTTTAAAAACAATATTGCGATTAGAACGTACAATTCAAATGAACCTTTAAACTTAGGTAGACCGATGAATAATACACTTGGTAATGCAGGTGACAGAACAGAAGGACTCACCGACGGAAGAGAACAAATCTCAGATTTTGCACATCAAGGGGATGGTTTTTGGTTACACAATACCGGAGTTACTTTAGAAGGAAATGTTGTTTCGGGATGTAGTGGACACTCCTACATTTACTGGACGGAAGGACTTTGGGAAAGTTTACGTGGAAGGCCACAAATGCAAAATAAAATTGATTTATATGTTCCTCCAACGGAATTCCCAGCATTAAATGCAGAAGTAAAAAGTCGTGCTGCACAATATCCAAACTGGATTTTTGATGTATGGTATATTCTGCCAAGACCTTTTAGAAATAATATCGGTTATACTTCCGCTCAAGGATTCAGAGGTGATTACATTATGACTGAATTTCATGAAAATGGCGAAACTACCAGTAATGAATTTAACATGATGCCTCCGAATTACAGAAATACGATGAATTTGGTAATTGAAAACACCTTGCTTTGGGGAATTAGAAGAACAGGAATGCAATTCGAAAATTGCGCTCAAATTACTTTAAAGAATAACAAAGTTTACGGATATGGAGCAAGTACTGCATTAGCACCATGGAATCCGAACCCAAATCCTTATCCAGGTCGTTTAGAAGTGGAACCACATTCTATTGGTTTAGACTTAGATCATTATCATAATACTCGTAATTGGACAATAGAAAATAATACAATCGCGGGATGGGATGGAGAATCACAAGCAATGACATTACCAATAAATGCTAAAACTGTTGTTAATGGCGGAACGTTTGACAATTCAGGAACAGACATTTTCATACGAGAAGTAAATTGGAGTAAAAATTGGACAGATGTAATTATTGATAATTCAGAAACGAATACAAACCCTCCCACTTATGTAAATCCAACTCCGACTAACTTAACAACTCCATGGAGAACAATTAATATTACGGGAGATATTGTTTTTAAAAATCCAACTAAAAACATAGTACTAGATGCTCAGTTTCATTTAGTGAATAATGCTGGAGATTCCTTTGCTTTATTACATTCTGATGGTTCTGGCGTAAAAATGACTTCTTATTTTCTATTACCTGATGATATTCGTTTGAACTTTGGAGATTTTAATAACACCAAATTATATTTTAATGAGCAAGATGCTAACTTTATTCCAGTTCCTACAGCAAATCTATTAACTCCGTTTTTATACGAAGCAGATAACCTTTTCCCTGAACGAGTAACACCTAGCATGTATTTAAATAAAACAAATACACAATTAAAAAATGAATTCGGATCATCATTCGGAGGAGAAATCCTTCCCTCAAATGCAGTTTCACATCCAATAATTACTGGCGGAAAAATACTTGATAATACATTGAGTAATCCAGATATTCCTACAAAAGAAAATGAGGTTGTTCTTTATCCAAATCCTGCTCAGGACTTAATTACTATAAAAACTTCGATTGTTAACTTAGGAATAAAAGTTTACTCATTACAAGGAACACTTATAAATAGGACAAGTTCAAAATCTATGGATATTTCAACTTTATCCACGGGTATTTACTTGGTTCAAATAGTTGATGAAGCAAGTGGATTTTCTACTGTGAAAAAGCTAATTAAGAGGTAAATATTTAACATCCATTGAAAAGAAAAAACAACCACGTTATCTTAACAAATAACGTGGTTGCTTTTTATAATTAGTTATTGAATTCTATAATGTCGTTATCAATGAAATATTCCAATCTCTTAACGCTACCAATTATAAAAACATCTTTATCCTTATATCTATTAACAATTGGTGTTCTTGAGATTATATCAGTCAATAACGCAAATTGATTATTAATTTCTTTTTTCAAAAATAAAGATTCAATAAAACCATCATAAACACTGTCTTTAATCTTTAACTGATAATTAGATAAACCTTTCTTAGTTCTAATCACATTGCGTTGAATAGAATCATTAATAAACAAATAAACGTTCTCAGTTTCCTTTTCTAACAAAAATTCATAATCAGTTACAGTTATTACATGTTTATCCTTGTACTCAAATCTAATTTTATGAAAAACCTTATTTGGCTGTTTATTGGAACAAGATAGGATAGCGAAGAATACTATTAAGTTATAAATAAGTTTTTTCATAATTCATTTATTGCCTATAAGATAATTCTTAAAGATATATTCAATCTCCGATTTCGTATAAATTCTAATGTCTCTTCTCGAAAATCAGGAAAACATTTCATCAGATTTTTAGTCTTCGGCTATTTTGTAAGCTCGAAGCTTTTATAAAAATACTCAAATAGATTATTTTTTGTCCCTGAATTACTTATACTATACCAGGTAGATTTTGTTTTCAATATTATCGATTCATAATATTCATCTGGCTTTTCTTCGTGGGTTCTTAAATAATAGACGCCCTCAATTCCATTGATATTAATCTGTTTTTCAATAGAATTATACCCCTCATAAAGTCCTTCTTCGTTAAAAAACATATCAATTCTTTCAGAATTGTTGACTTCGCTCCAAATAATAGAAAACTCCGCATTTGCATATCCACCCTTTAAACCACAAATAAAACCTCCCTTACCTCCATCTGGAATCCACTTTTCAGGATATTCTAAAACATACCCAATATAATCATCTTTAAATGTCTTCCATTTTGTGTTGTTTTCTAGATAAGATAATTTTCGAGCTTTAATTTTGTTAATATTAAAAAGTTCATCACTAACTTTCTCTTCTGAAATAGAATGCAAAGTCATTTTAACTGAAAGAAAGTTGCTAATTTTCTTTACTATTTCCAACGGATATGCATTCGTATTCTCAACTACAATATTGAAATATTGATAATTGTGATTTTTAAATAGTTTTGGATCCAGTTTCCCCACATTAGAATTGTAGAAATAATATTCTTCTCCAAAATTATTCCACGATAACTTAAGTAAGTTACATTCAATTCCATTAATATTTTTTATTGAATCTAACTTTTCAATATTTGGTTCTTTAAATATGTTTAAGGCATTATATCTTTTAGCATCCGTTTCAAGTTCTTCTCCATAACCATTATTGAAAGTATAGATTTTATTCAAATCAGACCTATAAATAATTCGTTTCTCTGATTCTGAATTATCCTCCTTTATATAATTTCCTCCTTTTAAAGTTACTGTAACCGTGTCGAAATATTCTCCTTCCTTCTTCAGCTTTTCAATCACTTCATCTTTCGTGATTTCAAAATTACCGATCTTTTGAGTTTTAATATCAAACTCGACATTATAAGTTAATTTTCCCTCAAAAGATTGTCCAAAGGATAATGTGTAAGCAAAAAATGCTATCACTACAAAGAATTTGTTTTTCATTTATCTTTTTTGATTAATTATACTAATAATAAGTAGTTAAGAGCATATTTTGAAGAAACAAAGCCAGAACTAAGCTCCTCTTTGAACTTTTACCTCTGTTTATAATAATAACTCAAAACTTTTATTTTAAAGTAATACTCAAACTTCGCTTTAATAAACTCAGATGAATTTTGAATTAACTTATTCTTGCCTTCTAAGAATTCATAACTTCCAATATTACCATTCTTATATTGTTGTGACAAAATATTAAAAGCTTCTTTTTGAGTTATTAAAGCCTTTTCCGAAGATTCTAAGGATGCTTTTGATGCAACTACATCATTCTTCGCCAACTTAATTTTATTCTTCAAAACTTGTTTATTGTTTAATAAATCAAGCTTGGCAATTTTAATTTCCTCCTTTGCTTTCTTAGAATTTTCTCTATTCAAAAATCTATTAAATATTGGAAAACTAGCAGAAATACTAATAAAATGAGTTCTATTATTGTCTAATTGCGTCCAAAATCCATTTGGAATCAACTCTCCAGTTTGTTGATTCTCCACAACATCAGCCTCTCCTATAATGTGAAAATAATTACTACTATACGAGTAATTCAAACTAAGTCTTGGTAAAAATCCAGTTCTGACAATTTTTAATTCTTTGTTTTTGATGTCAATATCTAATTTTGAAGAAACTATCTGCGGAATATTTTCAACTAGATCATCAACAACTTCTGCATTAAAAACGGAAACATCTTCAACAATAATTTCTTCAATATCGAAATCTTGAATTTGCTGAATATCTAACAATTCTTGTAATTCAATTAAACTATTTCGAACCGTATTCTCGGCGATAATTTTCTCTCTTTTATCAGATGCCAAAGTAGATTCAATTTCTAGTAATTCTCTTTTTCCTGTAAGTGCATTACTATAAAGTTCCTTTAATCGATTATAGTTTTCTGTACTTATTTTTAATTGTTCTTCAGCAACTTTAACAATCTCCTTATTAAAAAGTACTTGCAAATATTTATTCGTAATATTTAATGCAAGATCAAATCTAATTTTATCGATATCTGAATCTGATTTATCTTTAATTAATCTAGCACTCTGTAATTTATATTTGTTTGCAAATCCATTAAAAACATTTAATGAAGATGATAAACTAAAACTATTTGAACTACTTTCTCTTTGCCCAACTCCGGTAGAAACATTAAAAGAATTCCCTAGAGAAAAATTCTGAGAAGACGTAAAATTAAGATCTGGCAGATAATTTCCTTTGGCTATTATTACATCACTGTTTAGTACTTCCGATCTAATTTTTTGTTTTAATACATCTATATTATGCTCTTTGGCATACACAACACACTCTTCAAGCGACCATTTCTTTTGAGCGCTGACAAAAGAAATATTGAAAAAACACACTCCAACTATTAGAGTTCTAAAAATTCTCATCATTATTTGGGACTTCTTTTTTACTTAATAAAGCATACATTAATGGAATAAAATACAAACTAATAAATGTTCCTATAAGCATTCCTCCAATAACCGTTAAGGCTAATGGCTTTTGTAATTTAGCTCCTAAACCTCCGATAAAAAGAAAAGGTAAAAGTGCTAATATTGTTGTTAATGATGTCATTAAAATTGGTTTTAGACGAAGTTTCCCTCCCAATTTTATCGCTTCACTTACAGACTTTCCTTCTTTTCTCAATAAGTTAATGGTATGCAACTTTAAAATACTATCATTTATAATTACTCCACTCATTACAACAATCCCAATCGCTGCCATTACGTTTATGGTTCCTCCAAACAACCACAATAGCAATAATGCTCCACCAATATCAATAGGAATCTCTAATAAAATTATTATCGGTTGCCATAGGGATTCAAATTGAGCGGCCATAATTAAATACAACAATAATACAGCAACAACAACTACAATCAACAACTCGTTTCCTAATTCTTTTATGTCAAAATAATTTCCGCTAAAACGAAGGTTAAGTTCATTGTTAGAGTTAAAACTTTTTTGAAGGGACTTAATACTTTTCTCTACTTCTAAATTATCGTTAACATTAAATGCCAAATACTCTCCATTTCGATTAGAGGTAATAGTTTTATATTGCTCCGCTGGAAATGTTTTGACCAAATTTCGAACTGAAATTAATTCTTTGTTTTTGTTTTTAACAAATAACCCAGAAATCATACTTTCAAACTCCTTACTCTCATAATTAAGCATGATTGGAATAAACTTCTGTGCTGTTTTTAAGTTATCTACAAAATTCTGGTTAAAAATTGCCTTTAGTTCATTTAATAAATCATCATAGGAAACATCATACAGCAATACTTGTTCATGTAATATTTCTATAAATACTGTTTGTTTCAAAGGTATTTCCTCACTTGAAAATCCTTGTAGTAGTAAATTTATCTCAGGTAATTTATCTTCTGACGGTAATTCTAACGAACTCTTAGAAGAAACTTGTGCAATCAAGTTACTCTTTTCGCCTCCAAACAAATACTGGAATATACTTTTCGGTTCATCAAAACTATAAGAAGCTTTTGAAAAATTTTTCACTAAACTTTTTGTTATGCTTTTTCTTAACTCTTCAAGTTCATTAACAGTTTTAGTTTTAATATAGATTACACCTTCTGAAAAACTTTTAGTGTTTTCTTGTTGTAGCAAGAATTGTTGTTCACCAATTTGAGAAAATCTAGTTTGAATTGTTTTCTCTTTATTTAGAATAGCATTTATTCGTTTTTGATTCTCTTGAACAGTAATATTTTCATTCCAATCAATAGTCAAAATCGCTTCATTCTGATTAATTTTTGGTAGTTGCGTATAAGGCATTATTGAAAACAATACTATGGCAATACCCGTAAACAATAAAGCAACACCATATACAATTCCTTTATTCCTAAAGAAAAAATAATAGCCCTTTTCATACCAATTTTCAACATTTTGAGTACGAAGATTAAACTGTATTTTTTTCTCAAGAGAAAACTCTTTGTTTTTTAGCTGTTTATAAATAACTGGTATCAATAAAATTGAGACTAATAAAGAAGAAAAAAGTCCAATTCCTACCGCAAGTGCTTGATCGTAAAACAATGCACCAGTTATTCCACTTAAAAAAAGTAACGGTAAAAACACAGAACAAGTGGTTAATACCGAACTTATTAAAGGAGTAATTATTTCATTGGTTCCTTTTATACAAGCATTCAATAAATCATTCCCTTCTTCAAGTTTTTGTGTAATATTATCAATAACAATAATGGCATTATCAATCATCATTCCTACGCCTAGTATAAGACCAGATAACGAAATAATGTTGATGGACAATCCAAAGAAATACATAAATAATACACTAACAACAAGAGAAATTGGAATACTAATCGCAATAATTAAAGGAGATTTCAAGTCTTTCAAAAAGAAAAACATAATTATAATTGCTAAAAAGCTACCAATCCATAAACTTGATTTCAAGTTATCAATAGAAAGCTTTAATAATTTTGTTTGATCCTGGTTAGTCGTAAATTCAAGGTTGGGATAATCTATTTTAAAAGATTCAGTTACTTTTTCTAGCGCTTCTTTTAACTCGTAAACTCTTGCGTCTGCTTGTTTTATAATGGCTAAAACTATTGATCTTTTTCCATTAACATATACTAAACCTCTATCTTTAACTGATTGTAATTTAACTTGTGCTAGCTCCTTTAACTTGAAAAGTTTTTCTTCAATTTTAATATCAATATTCTCTAAATCTTTTTTGGTTTTTAAAGGATTATTGAACTTGAAATTGTATTGATAAATTCCGTTTTGAACTAATAAATTACCAAACTCAAAATTGTTTTGTTTGATAACATTTATTAATTCATTGCTACTAATCTTAAGGTTCTGTAATTTTTGGACATCTGGAATAACTACTATTTCCGGTTTGGTAATTCCTGAAATATCAGCTAAGGCAATATCAGGTAATTGCTCAACTCGTTTTTTTAAAACAGTTTCTGTAAAATCGCTTAGTTCTAGAAAGTTTTCTGATGTAACTTCTTCTTTTAAAGTAACCGCTAAATTTACAATTGGAATATCTGTAACGGAAGCCTTAATTACTTTTGGGCGATCTAAGTTTCTTGGTAAAGAATTTAAGGAAGCATCTACTTTTTCATTGGTTTCAACGAATGCCAAATTCGTGTTCGTACCATATTCAAATTGTAGCTTTAAGGTAGCAAAACCATCTCTAGTTTCTGAAGAAATATCTTTTAAATTACTTACTTGTAGTAATTGATTTCGCAATGCGCGAATAACGTTTGTTTCTAACTCTCTTGCAGTATTGTTAGGATAGCTCACCTGAACTGTAATTTCAGGGATAGCAATATCTGGCATTAATGAAGTTGGAATGCGATTAGAAGCAACAACACCTAGCAACAAAAATGCTAGGGTTGTCATGAATACTGCTATTGGTCGGTTGATTAGAAACTTTACCAAAGGGATATTATTTTATTAAACTGTAATTTAAGATGGATTAATCTATAACGTTTACTTTTAGCATTATTTTATAAAACTTAGTTTTTGTATTTGCTTTTACAACTGCGTTAATTTTAGTTTCT
The DNA here is from genome assembly GCA_022448525.1 of Tenacibaculum sp. GTDB lineage: Bacteria > Bacteroidota > Bacteroidia > Flavobacteriales > Flavobacteriaceae > Polaribacter. The sequence continues at coordinate 34,949 of JAKVCX010000004.1, read as the reverse complement.
CCTATTTTATGCGTAGTATCCAAGTTTAGAGTAATTTCTCCTTTTTGATTTGGTGGAATTACATGAGATGAAACGTTATAACTAGTACAAATACATTCAGGGTTTACATAATCTAACTTCAAAGTATCTGTACTAGGATTGGTAAAAACATACTTAGCAGAAACCATTTTTCCTTTTTTAACAGAATCAAACTTAACAAGCTTACGATCAAAAACTAAATCAGCATATTTAGTTATCTCTTTTGGGGTTGGTTTGATTTTAGTTTCATTTTTTTCCTTTTTAGCAGTGTTACAGCTTAATAAAAAACCTAACACACAAACAAAGATATAAAAGCCTGTTCTACTTAACATTTTCTAACTTAAATTTATAACATTTGAAATAATTATCTTCTTCATTTGTAACAACATTAGAATAGAAGTAATCACCAATTCTCCCAATAACCTTAAAATTTTTTGGTACCCGTACATCTGCAATTAACTCATTTTCTATGTATACTTGCATACCATCTTGGGTTCTTGAATCACCTATATAGTAAGTTCTAATTAACATGTCCTCGTCTTCAAAATATTTCATATTTTTATAAAAACCTGTTCTTGATTTCTCATTAATAAAGGCTTCCATAAATTCTTTTTCGTTATTTATACCTCCTTTATACTCATAGAAATCAGTATTACCAATGTGTTTACCAGAGTTACCGAAAGAATATAGGTTACTAAAGTTTTTATCGTAAACATAAATTAACGAATCGACTTCATAAGTAACGAAAGTTTTCTCGTTTTTTAAACTATGTTGATAATCAAAAAAATCGTAGTTACTTAGAAAAGAATACTTCAAATACTCTCTTGATTTCCTTCCCTCCAAAGATTCAATTTTCTTACTATCTAGATTCAACTTAGCTAGTATTCTACTTTCTTCAAAATAACGTTTAGAATTTAATTTATTAAAAAAGCGGTGTTTAGCTAAAATAGGAAAGTATATCTCATTTGTAGATATTTCCTGTAAATTAAAATTACTATAATCAGGAGAGTATAATCTATGCATCTCAGGATTAAGATTGTCAGGAGTAATTTCATTCGCTTCATTCTTTAAATCCCATTGCATGATTAAGATTTTTTCCCTTTCAAAATCCTCATTGTGTATATGTACATCATAACCTGAACCTATAAACATATGTTTTCCATTAGATAACTTGGTGTAAGCATCAATAAAACCTGTATTTATTTCTTTAGGCCCTGCTCCTTGTCCTAAATTTTTAGAAATTAATTGTCCATTTACATCAAATGTAAAAAACCACCCAAAACGACTATCTATAAAATTAATGTTTTTGTCATCAATTCTTAGAAACCCATCAAAAGATGAATCAACAGCTTCAAAATTTAGCGTATCCATCATTATGGAGTCAATCAGAATTCTCTTTTTACTTAAATTTTTTGCATTAAAAAAATTACCATCGCTTTTAACTTTATTACAAGATACTGTAATAGTCAAGCATATAAAAATATAAACAATCCTCATAATATAAAAAAAGTACAGCGGAAAACCCCGCTATACTTATGTTCTTTACAATTAAATTTACTATCGTTGACAGTTCTGATCATATTTCCAACACTGTACATTACCGGTTGGTGTCGATTGAGCACATAAAGTACCTGAATTTCCTGCTTTACAAATCTTAATATTCTTAATTACACCTCCCTCAGTAATCATTTTATCTGCACAATAACACTTTATGGCATCACCTTGTCCTCCTCCAACTTCTGGTGGAGCATGAGTAATAGCATCTTGTGCTTGAGAAGTTTGAACCGAAGCTACGCTTACTGCGAAACCTACTAACAAAACTAAACTGAAAATTAATTTTTTCATTATATCAAATTTTAAAATATGTGCATAGCGTGCATACACACTGTTTAACAAATTATCCTATAAATAAAGAAAAGGCACGCAATTTTTTTAATTCTTTTCCCTCGCGCTGCAAATATATATTTTTTTACAATTACTGCAAAACAACATTTACCTTGGCATCGTGTGCTAAATTTAAATTCCCTGATATGATTACACTATCAGAACTTTTTATTCCTTTATTAATGGCATAACTATCACTATTTTCTCCTGCTATTTCAACATAATTCCATTTTGCTAAGTCATTTTCCACGGTAAAAACCACTTCTCTATTTGATCTTAACACCAATGCAGATTTTGGTATAACCACTACATTATGCAAAGGTTGATTTATTAAAACCTTTACATTCATTCCATCTAATAATCCTGTATTTTTATCTGTTATTGAAGCCGTAACTTTTATTAAACCATTTTCATCAACTAATGGGTTTACTTCTGTAATCCTTCCTTTAAACAATTTTTGTTTAGCGTTGTAACCTCGGACTTCAATCTCTTGCTTTTTAGCTACAAATTGATACTCATTTTCTAGTACTGCAAACGAAACTTCTAATGCATTAGGATTAATCACCGTACAAAAAGCATCAGCTGTTCCGATATAATCTCCTTCTCTCTTTTCAATATTCGCCACTATTCCTGAAAACGGAGCTTTTAAAAAAGTTTGATCATACTCTATTTTAGCTCTTTCTAAATTATTCCTTGCTTCAATAACTCCACTTTTAATTTCTAAGTTTTTTAAAATACTCGGAGTAATATTTTGCTGCCCGTAATTAATTTTTTCTTCTGCAAATTTATTCTGTGCTTTTTGAAGTTCGATTGTCGCTTTTTGCACGTTGTTTTTTAGTAAACTATTTTCCAAAACTCCAATGATTTGATGTTGCTTCACATAATCACCATTTGCAGATTTTAAAGACATTAGTTGATTAGAAGATTGAAAACGAAGTTCTGCTTTTTTAACAGCCTCAATTTTTCCATTTACCCAAAGTTGTTTATTGAAAACTGAATCTGAAACTTTTACAACTTCTACTGAAGTTCCTTTGCTAAACACTTTCGATTGACTTTCTTCTTCCTGAGAAGTTTTTTCTTCTTTCCCACAAGCAACTAATGCTAAAATTATTAGGAGGTAAACTTTTTTAAACATTGTTATTTTTTTTGCGAATATAACGAGAAGTTCATAAAATATTAAGACAATTTCAAGAACTATAATATATTCTCTAAATTGTATTTTACGATTTTCTCTTGTGTAATACTGGTACCTATTAACGTTTTAGATTTTTCATTAATTGTAATAAAATTTAAAGATTCTTCGGTTTTTAAAACATGCTTTAAATTTAAGTTCCAATCATATATTTTCACTTTGGTTGGTGTACTTTCTTCGAAGTACTTGTTCATTTCTTCACCACTGAATAAGACATAAATATATGCATCACCTGCATATAAATCTGAACAATAAATTCTTGTGTTTTTTATGTTCTCTTGAAGACTAGTAAAATCAACATTTTCAGTTTCTGTTGATTTGTTAATGGTTCCATTAAGATTAAGAATATCAATTCTATCAAGAGTTACCATACCTGAAACTAGTTTATTTCTCTTTCGATTAAACCTTAAATTATTAACGAAAAGTGTATTAAAATTCTGTTGTGTAAAGTTTATATCGTTGCTTTTTTCGTTATTCACATTGAATGCAAATGGAAGTCTTTTTTCAACTATACCTGTCTTATCGTTAAAGATAACTAGTTGATCCATACTCAACGATAGATTATCAGGGTTACCTATAATTTTATTTTCTTCTACATAGAACATTTCTTTTAAAGATAGTTCTGGTTTTAGTTTTACAAACTTTTTAACGACAATAGATTTTTTCCGAATAGTTTCTGTTAAATCAATTTGACTTACTTTATTCTTGTTCATCTCATAAACCCAAAAGAATTTTCCTTCTTTATTTACATCAAATTGAGTTGTACAATACACTTCACTTTCAAACTCATTAGGACCATTCCCTATTCTTCCGAAATCGGAAATATGAGTTAATGCTGTATCATTCTTATAAACGCTAAACACATTACTTTCCTTATTCGCTATATTTTTGACTACTATGTAATCGTCACAGAAGTATACATTTTGAATATTATACTTATTCTCAAAAATAATCTCTCCTTTAAATAACTTTTCTTTGGATGGCAAAGGATTATTACTTTCAGAACTATTCTTACAACCAATTATGACGAAAAGTAAAATAAAGTATAGTTGAGCTTTACTTATACAAGTTTGAAAATTAGAACTTATCATGGTTAGTTTTTAATTCAGTTTACCTTTATATAAAGTTGTTACCCCATTTAATTCATCAAATTCACTATTTAAACTTAACATATAAATTTCTTCCTTTTGTTCATCCCAAAAAAAAGGATACAAATTCTTCCCTTTATTTAACCTGTATAACTTACCATCGCTATTTTCGTTAAATCTAAATAAACTGTAATTTATATTTGGCGCTACTGTAAATGGAAATCCTTTATTCTTTTTCTTAAAATCGATTAAATACTCTTTATCATGACCTTCTCCAAAAACTATAAAAGTATTTTTTGAATCCTTAAATATTCCTTCAATGAAACTAGAACGATATAAATTCAAGAGTATATCATCTTGAGATATTTTTTTTCCAAAAGGCAGTTTGAGAATTTTATAATATGGAATTTTGGGAAGTGATATTGAATTCAACTTTTTACTTACAACATCAAATTCATATAGCACTTTACCATTGGAATTAACAAAATAAAAAGATTTCTCCTTTTTTAAATCCGCAAAAGAATAAATATCATTATAGTAATATTCTTCTTCGAAAAAATCATTTAATTCCTCCGGGAAATTTATAAAATTATTCTCCTCCCCAGCATTAAGGTTTTTGCGAAAAATAACTTTTCTATTGTCTTTATAGAATTCTTTTCTTGAGGGATTACCCTGAAGCGATTTCATTGCTATCAGCAAAGAATCTCCATAAAACTTCAAATTTGTTAAAGGTGCAAATGCATTATCATAAGTATCAAATTTAATATCACCTAAAAACTCACCCTTTAGATTATACTGCTTTATACTTTTTATATCGGATACAGCAATAACAGAATCGTTTCTAAAAGTTATAAAATTTTTATAAATCTTAGTATACTCATCGAAACCATCTCCCGATTTATTAAAGGCAGATGTTGTTTTAGATTTTAAATTATAGACTACCACATCATAACTCACAGGATTATAAAAAAGTAAGTTATCAGCTAGTTTATCCTCATAAATTAATCCAGCATGTGAAATCTGAATGGAATCTGTAATTGAAATGTTATTGGTAATACTTTTACTATTAGATTCAAGAGAATCCTTTTGATTGTTATTTTTACAACTGATAAAAACAAATAGAAACAAACACAAACTCACATAGAAACAATTTTTCATAATTATTTTTTTTAAAATATTTAAGACACTCAATTCCTTCTTTTTGAAAACAACTATTTTAGAAAAAATTTATACTTTGGATACTTTATAATAATAATAATAAAAAAAAATCTCATTACTATTTATTCAAATTTTCAGTATTAAAAAGTTGCTCTTTATTATTCATGAATGAAGAAATATTGTTTAATTTAAAACAAAAAAAAATATTATTCTTCGGAAGAACTTACTTAGAAAATTGAAAAACATTTTCCGAAATTACTTTAATTTCCTTAAAAAGTATTTAGGTATTCTTAAAATTTATTACGACAGACTTTACATTAGTTTCTTAATTAACCTTTCATCTTAAATACTATCTCAAACTAATATTCTTAGTTATCTATTTATTTTAACATGAATGATTTATAAACAACCTTTGTTTTCATTATCATATTGAATATCATCAATTTACTGGAATAACCATCTCTTTGATAAACTAAAAATAAAAGCATCTTAAACTCTATTCTGATACTACTCCACTTATGTACAAAATATCTGGACTTGTATCAGAATTAGAAATTATATAAACATCTTTTGAAAAATAACCTTCTTTTTTAGAATCATACTGTACTAAAATACTATCTCTTTCTCCTGGATTCAACTTTTTTCTTGACCATTTTGGTATAGTACATCCACATCTACTATCCACATTCTTTATTCTTAAAGCTTTATCACCGATGTTCTCATAGACGAAAAACTTAGAAACGGGGATACCCTTTTTTAATTTCTTAAAATCATGTTCTTTAACATCAAACTTAATAGCTGTTTTATACTCTATTTCTTTATCCCTCTTTATATTTAAAACAAGATTACTCAAATAAAACGTTAGAAAAAACACACCAATAAAAGAAACTATTTTTAATAATTTTTTCACTATAAATTTAAGTTTTCCAGTTTATATTCAACTATCTTTTCTTGAGTCATACTAATTCCAATAATTTTTTTGTGATTCTCATCCACAGAAATAAAATTTAACGAAGCATCAGTTTTAAGAACATGCTTTAAATTTAATCCCCAATCAAAAATTTTAATTTTCGTTGGTGTACTGTTTTCAAAATAATTACTCATCGAATCTCCGCTGTATAAAACATAAATATATTTATCACCTAATTGCACATCAACATTAAATCCTTTTGGTTCCTTCATATTTGCATCAAAGTCGAAAGCTTTATCTCCCTCATTCATTAAAGATTTATAAAGAGAACCATCAGTATTGAAAATATCGATTTTATCTATTGAGATCATACCTGAGACAAGCTTATTTCTTCTTTGATTATATCTTAAATTATTTATAAAAAGGGCATTGTAATTTTGCTGAGTATGATTAATATCATTACTCTTTTGATTTTCAAAATCAAATGGAAATGGAATATTCTTTGATACTCTATTATTAAGACCGTCATAGATAACTAATTGATTCATTTTAAGAGATAAATTGTCAGGATTTCCTATAATCACGTTTTGAGTAACATGAAATACTTCTTTAAAAGATAAACCTGGTCTTAATCTTATACTTTTACTAATAACCAATGACTTTTTCTCTAACGTACTAGTTAAATCTATTTGACTCAACTTATTCCTATTCATTTCAAAAACCCAAAACTTTATACCATCATTATCTCTCTCAAATTGCGTAGTACAATATACCCCTGCCTCAAACTCATTAGGACCATCTCCTATACTTCCAAAATCAAATAGATGCTCATATTCATCATTATTATTATAGACACTAAACAAACTACCTTCCTTGTTAGCCAAATTCTTCGTCAAGACAAGTGAATCTATTAAATAAAGGTTTTGTAAATTAAATTTGTCTTCAAACACATTTCTACCATTAAGAGAAATCTCACTAATCACTTCATTATTCTTAGCTTCTTTAGAGACGCAAGACGCAATAGCTAAAAAAGCAAATAGATATAAAGGAATAATTTTAAAATTGTTTTTTTTCATTAAGATAATTTCTTTGGTTTAAGTTAAGAAAAGAGGAGTTTACACTCCTCTTTAAGATTATTTTAATTTGACGTACATTGACCTTGACCTCCTAAAGGCTTCCCACTAACTCTAGAGCATGTGGCACATTCAACGTGTCTTCTAAAACTTATTAAGGGAGAAGTACTGTATGACCAACAAGTAATTTTACCATTTTCTTCATGAGTTAATTCTTCGCTTGCTTCAGAATTTTCATTTAAAACACTAAAAAATGTCCCCAATACAACTGCCATTACTATCCCAAAATCGGATAATTTCTTTTTGTATAATTTCATAGCTTATTTTAATTTGTACATTGACCTTTCCCTCCTGATGCACTTCCAATAGTTCGTGTACATGTTGCACAGTCAACATATTTGTAATATGGATTGGAGTTACCGGCAGAATAACAAGGGATTTTATCTCCTTCCCTCATCAACTCATCTACAGCATCTGCATTAGTTATAGTCAAACTTAAAACAAGACCAAAGGTCATAGATAATAAAAAACCTTTCAAAATTTTACTTTTCATTTCTTTTAGTATATTAAAATTAAACAATTGTATACTCCTCCTTTCTCGAATAAAGAAGTATATCATTAAAAAATTAAAAAAGAATGCTGCGCAATTTTTTTATAAAACACCCTTTTTCTTTGTCGACAATTTTTTGCTTAAAAAAAGTTAGCAAGGCTTTTTTCAAAACGGCAGCAATATAGTTTTTTTTTTTAAAATAATTAAAAAAAGAAAATATTGATTTTTCAGAAATAGTTCTTATGTTTGAAATCGAAAAAACAATTTGCTATCAAAACTCGATATTCTATTTCGACTTTTAAAATATTAATCATTGCTTTTACTCTGGGGATTCTTGGTTTTTTAATCATTCCGAGGTTATCTGTGCGTTTAAACCCAAGTGATTCGCTACCATCTATTTCGGTTAGTTATTCTTGGAATAATGCATCGCCTTATGCTTTAGAAAGGGAAGTTACCAGTATTTTAGAAGGTGGTTTTAGTACCGTAAAAGGTCTAACAAAGCTTTCTTCCAAATCGTCAAAAGGAAGAGGAAATATCACTTTAGAATTTGATAAATATACCAACATTGATCATGTACGATTTGAAATAGCAACTATTATACGTCAGCTTTACAAAAAACTACCTGAACGGACTAGCTACCCAACGCTACAAGTGAATAAACCCAATGATGACGAACAACAACGTGCTTTTTTAACCTACAGTATTAATGGTAAAGATTCTCCTTTTGTAATTCAGGAAATTGTAAAGAATCAAATTGAGCCTATCATCGGTTCTATGGATGGAATTGATAAAACGAAAGTATATGGTGCACAACCAAAGGAGTTTGTAATTACCTATAATTTTGATTTATTAAAACAATTAAAAATTTCAAAAGAAGACATTATTAAAACTCTTCAAAAACAATTCTCACAAGAAAGTTTAGGAGATATTTTTTACCAACAAGAATATATTACATTATCTACAAATTCCAGCGATAAAATTGACTGGCATTTACCTATAAAAAAAGTAGAAAATAGGCTTGTTTTCCTAAATGATATTGCCTCAATAAAAGAAGTAGAACAAGAAACTCAGAGCTATTTTAGAATCAATGGTAAAAACTCAATAACACTTTCCATTTACGCTTCAAAAAATGCTAACACTATCGTTTTAGCGGAAAAAATAGGAGAAAAAATAGCAAAAATTAAAACGAGGCTTCCGTCTGATTTTTCAGTAATTGAATCTTATAATGCTACCGAATATTTATCAAAAGAACTAAATAAAATTTATGAACGATCTGCTTACACTATTTTTATACTACTCGTATTTATATTAGTAGTAAGTGCTAGTTTTAAATATTTACTAATTACCATTGTAAGTTTACTATGTAATTTAGGAGTTGCTTTTTTACTCTATTTCTTTTGTGAAGTTGAAATACAATTGTATTCTTTGGCCGGAATAACAATTTCATTAGGGTTAATTATCGATAATAGCATCGTAATGATTGACCACATTAAAAAACAAGGTAATACTAAAATATTTATTCCAATTTTAGCTTCTACATTAACAACTATTGGGGCTTTATCTATTATTTATTTTTTGGATGATAAATACAAGTTAAACTTGATAGACTTCGCTCTTGTAATTATTATAAACTTAAGCGTATCGTTATTTGTGGCTTTGTTTTTAATCCCAGCCCTTCTGAAGAAAATACCTTTAAAAAATAGAAGCTCTAAAAAGATTTTTATTCATATTCAGAATAAGTTTTATAAATTTTACAATAAGCTTTTATTGATTTTACTACGATTTAAAAAAGCTACTATTTTTGGAATAATTCTTCTTTTTGGAATCCCATTTTTCATGTTACCTCAAAAACTTGAGGATAACGACACTTTCCTCGAGAAAACATACAATACAACATTAGGTAATGAGTGGTATCGCGAAAATGTTAGACCGTACATTGATAAATATTTAGGAGGGAGTTTTCGATTATTTAACTATTATGTTTTTGAAAACGCCTATTACAATCGAAATGAAGAAACTAAATTATACGTAGGGGCTTCAATGGAAAAAGGAGCAACAGTTCATCAAATGAACGAAGCTTTTTTAGTCATTGAAAATTACCTACAACAGTTTCCAGAAATAAAACAGTATACGAGCACTGTTTATAGTGGAGATTATGCAAGAATTGAAATTACCTTTAAAGAAGCCCATGAAAAAGGTGCTTTCCCTTTTATGCTAAAAGCTAGATTGGTTAGAAAAGCATTAGATTTAGGAGGAATCGATTGGAATATTTCAGGAGTTGGTAATGGATTTAGTAATGGAAGTGGCAGTAATGAACCTATTAATTTTACAGTTGAAGCAAAAGGTTATAATTACGATATTTTAAATAGCTGGGCTGATACTTTGAAGGTTGCCTTAGAAACTCATCCAAGAATTCAAAAAGTACTAATCAAGGAAAATTCATACTGGTCAAGAAAGCCTTCATATGAATATCGTTTTAGTTTAGATAAAGAACAATTAGCATTGCGTAATAGTAATCCGTCAAAAATTTTTAACGAACTTCAAACCCTTACTTTATCCAAAACTTCAGATGTATCTTTAAATATTAATGGAAAATATACTCCTGTACGATTGGAATCTTCAGAATCGAAAAGATTTGATCTTTGGAATATTAATAATACTCCTTTGGATAGTTTAAATAAACCTGTTATTTTAAAAAATATATCATCCGTTCAAAAAGAAAGAGAAGAAGAAAACATTCATAAAGAAAACCAAGAGTATATTCGTTTAATACAATTTCAATATACTGGTTCTTCCAAATTTGGATCAAAATTTCTAAAGAAAAAACTTAAGGAATTAAGAAGTAAATTACCTTTAGGTTATCGATTCGAGAACTCTCAAAAACAGTGGTTTTTAAATGGTGATGAAAACAATAATTACTTTCATTTATTATTGTTAGTACTAGTTATAATTTACTTTATTTGCGCAATTTTATTTGAAAGTTTAAAACAACCGTTTATTATTTTAAGTATAATTCCAATCTCATTTATTGGAGTCTTCTTAACCTTTTATTTATTTAATTTTAATTTTGATCAAGGAGGTTTAGCTAGTTTTGTTTTACTTAGTGGAATTACTGTTAATGCTTCTATTTTCATAATTAATGGCTTTAATAAACTTAAGAAGGAATTTCCTAGTGAAAATTATGTAGCACTTTATCTAGAGGCATTTAAACAGAAAATATTTCCTATAATTTTGACAATAATTTCAACAATATTAGGATTTATTCCCTTTGTAAAAGATGGTCAGAATGAAGTTTTTTGGTTCGCTTTAGGAGCAGGGACAATCGGCGGCTTATTCTTTTCTTTACTCGGAATTTTAATATATCTACCTTTATTTACGCTAAAAAGAAAGAGAGCTTTGAAGGCATAACGTAAATAAAATTAAAATATACTTATCATTTTGCCCTGAATATAAGTTTCAGGCACAAAACCAAAGCTTCTCGAATCAATGGAATTATGTCTGTTATCTCCAAGCATGAAATAATAATCTTTTTTAAAGGAATAATACTTTTGAGAATAATTCTCTAAATCTACATTTTCAAATTTTAAAGCTGTCGTTTTATAAATCTGTATATTTTCTTTTGTTAATTCAATTGATAATCCTTTTTTAGGAACAATTAAACTTCCATAATTATCAATTGTCCAGTAATCTTGTTTACTTCTAGGAAAAAGAAAATAACTAAAATCAGATTCAACTTTTATATTCTTCGTGAAATAAGACTTTTCTCTTGTTGATAATTCTCTAAATTCTTTTTCGGAAAGATTTTTAATCATGGTTACGTTTTTCACTTCATTACTGATATAATCAAATGAATAATTATCTCTATTTGGTAGTTTTTGATTGTTAATAATAGCAACTCCATTCACAATTTTCAATGAATCACCAGGCATTCCAATCATTCTTTTAATTAAAAATTTATCAGAATCATCAACAGCCTTAAAAACCACAATATCTTCTCTTTGGAACCTCTTCCCTCCTTTTAACGAACGATATAAATCATACTCATTTTTAGGAGCTTGAAACAAACCACCAATAACTGGAATATTTCTCATATGTCTTGGTAATTTTACTCCATAAGAGAACTTATTTACTATTACGTAATCACCAGGAGACAATGTTCTTTCCATTGATTTAGAAGGAACAAAATACATATCAATAAAGAATGATCGAATGAAAATTGAAATTACAATAGGAGTAATAAAATACCAGCTAATTCTTACTATTTTAAATACTTTATCTGAAACAGCATCTCTTAATATTTTAACCCAAAAACAAGTAGTAAAACTATCTAGAATAATTAAAAGAACACCTGTAATTACTAGTTCTTTGGTCCAAAAATAAAATAGTAGAATTACTAATAAACCTAATGTATATAATATCTTTTTCATATGGTAAAAATAGTAATTTAAACCAACTAAAAAAGGGACAAAGAATAAGAATATTATTACACTTATTGTTCTCGTTTAAGCAATACTTGGAGTTCTTTTTACATTATAATACCATGCAATTTGCCCTAACTGGAAGATAATTTTAACAGAATCACGCATGGATAGTTTACTTCCATCTGCATGAATCCATCTTTTTAACGGCTGTTCACAAAGCATTTGTCTTGCCTTAGCTAAACCATAGTGCAAGGTTACTCTTCTAAATATCTCAACATCGAAAATCCATTTCGAAACAAACTTGTCTTTAAAAGATATTTCAATCACATCTCGATGGAAAATTTTTGCTCCACATTGTGTATCCTTAAAATCCATTGAAAGAATTTTTCTGATGATATAATTAATCGTTTGACTAATAATTTTTCGTGCAGACTCTTTTGTTATATTGGCTCCCATCCTACTGATACGCGAACCACTTACAATTTTATAATCAGAATTTTGAATTGTATTTACTAAGTCATCAAAATCTCGTAAATCAGTAGATAAATCGGCATCTAGAAAACCTATATAGTCCAAATCTTCTTCTTTTAACATATGAAGCATCCCTTGTCGAACTGCCTCTGCCTTACCGCCATTTTTTTCACAGTCATAAACAGTAATAAAATCTTCTCTTCCTTTTCTAATGGAATGTAGGACTTCTAATGTTTTATCTTTACTTCCATCGTTTACGAAACACAAGTGATACCCTGTATGCTTATCTATAAAATTCGTAAACTCATCACTCAATAATCTCTTCTCTTCATTATAACAAGGAATAACAACTCCCACACATCTTTCTTGAATAATAACATCTCCGCTATAATTATTTGATTTTGCGAATACTTCAGGCGCTCCGATGAGTCTTTTTACTCTTGCATACACCTCAGATAAACTCAAAGGTTTTTTCATATAATCATCTATACCTAAATCAAATCCTTCTGTTATCATTTGATCATCAGTATTTCCTGACAACACCATTATTGGTGTTTTTGATTTTTTCTCGACTCTTATGTATTTGACAACCTCTATACCAGGTAAACTTGGCATATTAATATCTACAATAACCAAGTCAGGCTCTATTTCATTGAAGAGCTCAATTCCTTTATTTGCATCCGTTTCACAATAGACTTCATAGCCTAGTTCTTTTAATCGATTTTCTAAGGGAATTAATACAAGCTTCTGGTCATCGATAGCCAATATTTTCATACTTCGAGGGTTTTTGCAATTTAACAACTCTTTAAATTTAACTAAGATTGACTAGAAATCAAAGCTTTCTAGTATAAAAGTTATTTTGATAGAATTTATGAACATCAAAATAAATTTATTGTTTTGTTTAAATATTTTATATTTATCTTAAGAGAAAATTGACAAATATTGAATGAAAGGAGTTTCTAATAAATATTTAATTACCGCCATATTGCTATGTGTAGTTTTTCACGGAAGTACTATATTTTTCACTTTAGAAACAACCTATGATGCATTAATCCACTTATTTTTCGCAGGACATTATGCGGATAATTGGTTTGAGCATTGGAGCTATAAATGGTATACAGGATTTTCTGTTATGGGGTATCCTCCTTTAGTTCATCAATTAATAGGTGCTTTATCTCTTATTGGAGGCTTAAAATTCGGACTGTTCACAGTAGCCATAATTGCATCCATTCTTTTTGTCACGGGAGTTTATCGTTATTCTTTACTCATTACAGGTAATACAACAACTGCTGGTTACTCTGCTTTACTTTGTGTGTTTTCAGCTTCTTTCGTTGAAACACTTCACATTTTTGGACAGCTCCCCAGTATCATGGGAATTTCAATTTTAATGCATGCGCTCCCCGAGATTTATTCCTGGCTAAAAACCGGTAATTATAAGTACTTCTTTACATCACTCTCTTTAATTTCTGTTACTGTAACATCTCATCATGTAACTCCTATATTCGGTATGGTATTTTTCATTTTACCATTAGTAGGAATGGTAATTATGGATATTGCAAGAGAACAAGTGAATTCATACAAAGAAATACGACTCAAGCTGTTCTTAAATGTATTTGGAAAAACATTTAAGAGAAACATCACTTTTGTGATTTTAATTCTCGTTTTAATTGTCGGATGTATTTTACCCTATTGGATTAACTCTAAAAGGAATCCAATTACACAAGTACCTATTCCACATGGATCAAGAGATAATTTCTTGGAAGTTTTATCTTCAGGACTAGTGTTTTTCTTAATTCCTTGGGGAGTTTTATTATTCTTAATTCCATATTTTACTTATAGATATTACAGTAAACGTTATTTGTTTTTCGGTCTTTGTTTTAGCATGCTAGTAATTTTAGGAACCGGTGGAACCACTCCTATCCCAAAAACATTGTTAGGTGATAATGCTTTCAATATTTTGACATTAGATAGATTTACGCTTTGGGCTTCTATTATGTCATTACCATTGTTTGGTGAATTTGCTTACCGATTTGTAGAAGGGGATTTAAAAGATCTCATTCAACAAAAATTCGGAGCAGTTTACCATAGATTAATTGGTGGATTTTTAGTATCTTTTTATCTGTTTTTCACCATTTTCACTTTGAGTTTAGGGTATTTCAGACCTTCTCAACCTCAGAAAATAAACATGTTACCTATTGTCAATTTCTTGAGTCAAGACCAACATGATCAGTGGAGACATTTAACTTTAGGATTTGGAGATCAAATGGCATGGCTTTCAGCACAAACTAAAGCAACTACTGTTGATGGAAATTATCATTCTGCAAGAAGACTACCGGAACTTACTACAAGACCGATTGAACGATTGGAAAACTCTAAATTCAAAGGAGTTGCAGGAATAGGTTCTCTCCAACAATTCTTAACTGTACCTGAAAAGTATAACTTAAAATATATCTTTTCAAACGATAAATTCTATGATCCAATTTTATATTTCTGTGGCTGGCAAAGACTACCACCTTTAGAAAACGGCGTCATGGTTTGGGAACGATTAAACATTGCTCCTTTATCAACTATTTTACCAAGAGATGAAGTAAATAGATGGGAAAATATTCTCTGGGGAATAATGCCTTTTACAACGGTAATTGTTGCTTTTATGTTTAATATCATTCCTTTATTTAGAAACGGACTTAGAATGAAACCTAAGATAATTCCGGAATATTTTAAGTTTAAAACTGAATATAATTCGTTTTCGAGTATCGTACTAAAAATATCCCATATTTGGTCGGCCGTTCTTATTGTGATCATGGCTTATGGACTTTACTTATTTTATATTAAGAATGATTCACAACGTTCCCCTGAAAATGTAATAACAGCTTATTACAATGCGATAGATTTTAAAAGATTTAAAACAGCACATAGTTTATTAGATCCAAGAAAAGATGTTAGTATTGATCAGTACATGCTTGAAATTTCAGTTACTGATGGTTTATTAAGTTCTTATGCTAAAATGGACGCCTTAGAATACTCAGTTCTGAAAAGAACGGATAGTTTAGCAACTATGGAAGTTAGAACAAAATGGATTACTCCTCTTGAAAAAATAAGTCGAGTTGAGTATAAAACTCTTGTTAAATTTAAAGGTAACTGGTTTTTATTGCCAGAAGAGAAAGATATTGACTTACCTCCAGATCAATTATACACTAAAAATAAAACTGGTTATTTCAATCAAGGTAGAAGGCGAATTACAACAGAACAAACTTTTCATGAAGATGTTTTAAAACAACCTGTAGTTGAAATTGTAAAAGCCAAGTTGGTAAAATTCAATGAAAGTTATGCCATTATTGGAGAAATTCAGAATATTGACAACACTCCTGCCGATATTATTTTAAAAGGAACACTTTACAACAGTGATAATAAAACATTGGCAACATTTAATGCAAAACATATTGTTAAACACAAATTAGTTCCAAAAGAAGTTAGTTCTTTCCGTATTAACTTTGAAGGAATTGCTTGGTCAAGAACCAAAGATTCTATACCTGATAAATTTGATCCGGATGCATTTACTCCTATTGAATTAGAAGAACAACCAACTAAATTCAATTTGCAATTAGCAGCTAATGTTTCAAATTCTGATTTATTTAAAGATCATGTGTTAAGTAATATAAATGTTGAAGAAAACAGCTTAAATGGAAGTATATTTAACAGTGGTTTACAGGAAATAACGGTTCCACAACTTATTATAACTTATTATGATGAAAACAAAGAATTTGCCTGGGTTGATCATTTATATCTTCACCAAGGAATTCGTCAGCATAGAAAGTTATATTTTGAATATAACTTAGTTGAAAAGGCTAATTTAGAAGTGATTAATGAAGATATGAGTAATTGCTTCGTAAATGGTTTACCAAATGAAGATGTTTCGATAAAGATTGTTCCTAACAGAATTGAAAATCATACTTACGAAGTATTACAGAAAATTAATCATCCTCAATATGATTATGTAAAAATAGAAATGAATAGTTTTATAGGAAATCCAAAATAATGAAGCGAAATTGGAACTTTTTATTCTTATTTATTTGGTGTGCAATTGGTTCATTAATTGCGCAAAAAGCTCCTACACTCTTTTCAAAACAAAAAGAATATATCGTAGGGAAGGATATATCATTAATATTTAAAAATCCTAATAAACAAACTTTTCAATTGTTCTGTTCAAATAGTTACGGTAGTGCAGTACTTTCACCTATTCAAAATGACGAAGAATTCACTTTTGAAATTCCAGAATTTTTAAGGAAGAAAATAGGGATTCTAAGTTGGAAAACGTTGGGAACTGAACCTAGATTAAGTGGAAAGATATCTGTTCTACCAAACCAAAAGCCTGTTTCGTTAGAAACTTATATTGGACCGCCAACTATTGAAGCAGGTGATATTGATTATGCAATGATGGTAGTAATTCCTACTGATACTTTAGATAATCCTATTAAAACAGATTCTAAAGTTGACATCAAAGAACAGTTTTTACAATCAGAAGTAACAAACACTATTCTTACAAAAAACCTTATTTCTTATCGCCTTATTTATGCTCCCAGAAAATCAGGAAGAATGATTCTTTCGTCAGAATCATATGAACTAAATTCTAAAGAATTCACATTGGATATTTTACCTGCGATTGGTCGAAACTTTAACATTAGATATGAGAGAAACCACAAATATGCAGATGGTAATCAAATTACAACTTTATATACTTCTGAAATTAGAGATAAAAATAATAATCTCGTAAGCGACGGTACTTTTGTAGAGTTCTTTATTACGAATCAAGATGGTAATATTTTAAAAGCAGGAGGAACGACTATTGAAGGTGTAGCGAAAGCTTCTATAATTCATCCAGACTGTGCAGCAACTTGGAAGATAAAAGCATTTATTGATGGAATTGCCAATAGCAATGTTTTAACGCTTTCATTTAATCAAGTAATTGACAATATTCCTGTAGAATTTTCAAAAGAAAATCGTGAAGTAAAAGTAGGTCCTATGATTAGTTTCATGGAACAGATGATTCCTGATGGACTACAAATTGAACTTTCTATTTTTCAAGATGGAAAATTCCTTGACAAAATTGTTCAGCAATCACAAGATGGTTTTACAACCTTCAAGTTAAATCCAAATATTTATAAAACTGGAGTTTACGATATTGAAATAACTTCTGCCTGTAATACAAAAAACTATAAATCCGTGAAACTATGGTAAACAGCGGTGAAACAAAAATTAGCACAAACAGAAAATTACTTCGTGGTATTTTAATGATATCATACATCCTTATATGTTCTGTAATCATATTTCTACTTAGTTCATTATATAGTTTTTTCAATATTGGTGCAGATAGAAGTAAAATACTTCATACCGAGGTAAGAAAAATTGATCAATATCTTCCGAAAATCACTTGGAAAGAAGATGGTAATGAAGGAAGAGAAATGAACGATCAAACCTTAAGTAATATTGAAAACGATTATTTGGATGCTTGGTATGTAAAATATATGGCATACAGAACGAATAATTACAAAGGAATTGATGATTACTTTACTGAAAATGCAAGAAAAAACGTATTCAACATAATAGATCATAATAAAGCTGAGAATGTCTATATCGATGCAACAACTATAGAACATCATCCTGATATACTTTTCTTTAGCGAAGATGGGCAGATGATTGTTTTAGAAGATAAAAATGTAGTGGAATATAAAAGAGCGTTTAAAAACAACGAACTACTTATGGAAGCTACCGAAGAATCAAATTATAAAGTTGTGCTTTTAGCGGAAGATGGTTTTTGGAGAATTAGACATTTAGTAAAAGAAGACATTAATGATTTCGACAAAAGTGTATCTGCCAATAACACGTTAGATGTAAATACAATTAAAGGAATAAACTACTATCCACAAGCAACACCATGGAAAATGTTTGGAGATGAATTTGATATAGAAATAATCGAAAAAGATTTTCAAATTATTAAAGACGCTAATTTGAACACAATCCGAATTTTTATTCCTTATGAAGAATTTGGGAAAGCAAAAGTTGATGTCAATAAACTAAATAAACTAAAACAAGTTCTAGATACAGCAGAAAAAATTGGCATAAAAGTTATTCCAACACTTTTTGATTTTTATGGAAACTATGATACAACTGATTGGACATTAAATCATCGTCACGCTGAGAAAATTGTTTCTACTTTTAAAAATCACAATGCCATTTTCGCTTGGGATATAAAAAATGAACCAAATTTAGACTTTAATTCTAGAGGAAAAGAGCAAGTAATCGCTTGGCTGGATCATTTGCTTATACTTATAAAATCTATAGATAAAAAACATCCCGTTACTATCGGATGGTCTAATGCAGAGAGTGCGCCTATTTTAAAAGATAAAGTTGATTTTATTTCTTTTCACTATTATGGCGATTATAAAGGTTTTGAAAGTGCTTACGATAAAATAAAAGAAGAAGCTCCAAACAAAGGGATCGTATTAGGGGAATTTGGAACCTCTTCTTATTCTGGCTTATGGAAGCCTATAGGTAATTCAAAAAAGAAACAAGCTACCTATCACAAGGAAATGCAAAAAATACTTACTCTAAAAAGCATTCCCTTTTTATCATGGACGTTATATGATTTTGACAAAGTACCTAAAGAAGTTGTGGGAAGACTTCCTTGGAGAGTACAACCTCAAAAAAAGTTTGGTTTTATTGATTCCAAAGGAAATAAAAAACCTTCCTTTGATCATATATCTAAATAAATCAACTCTTTATGTAAAAAGTTAAATGATAATTATTATTTAAAAGTTTCATTTAGCGTTTTAAAATAAGATATACAGTAGCCAACTTGTAGTTTGATAACCTTATCGGATATTAGAAAGTGAATTCTATCTCCATCTTTAGTTGTGTCTGTTGCTAAATTTCCCAAGCGTTGGTTAAAACTACAATTTTGCACAACGCACAAAGTAGTTGTGAAAACAACTACTGCAATCTTATTAATAAATTAAAAACGTATTATTATCACTAAAAAAACAATTATTAAACTTCTTATTTAATTTCAAGTATGTCTCAGGAGTAAAGGGATTACTTACCCCTGAGATTACTTAGAAAAGTTTAAATCAAATGAATCTCGAGCCTTGCTAACTGCTTCGATCATCGGTTCAACCTTCTTATTTAAAATAACTACTTAAATAATGCTCTTAATAAATTCGATTTAAACTTACATGTTGGTTCGCATTGAAACTTCCAAAAATTCGTACCTAACCAACACTACTTTACTTACTTTATATTAATTAATTAGGGGATATTTAGGGATTAAATTCACTCTTAATAATTAATATGCTGAGTGTTTACTTACATAAACCTGTATAAAACTTACTTTACTGTGTACTTTTATTTAAATTTTAAAATCTTTTACTTCTACCTAAGTTTAAAAATGTTCTGGTACTTTTAAATACTATCATGTTTATAAATTGTAATAGTTTGCTCATATATTCTGTTTTAATTAATTACTCTTATAATATTATGCTACAAACGTAGTTCCGAAATGATCGTAAATATCTTTACAACCTAATCCTCTTATCGAAAACTTTTTATCTTTTTTAAGCGCTATTGCCCAAACTGTTTTTATAGCCTCTATACCATCTTTATCGATTTCGTTCACCTTGTCAATATTTATTACAACATTTCTCAACTTTTCTGCATAATGCTCTAAATGAATAATGAATAATCTAGATGTAGCTGTGTTTATTGTACCTTCTACGTGTAGTGCTCCTTTTTTTTGTGTTACTTGTAAGTTCATGGTTTCTTTTTTTGATTATATCTCTAATTTCTTAATTAGTTTCAAAAAAAAATGAGCATTATTGCCGAAAAACCGTTTACTGAGGTTTAATGATTAAATTGTATTGCTTAAATTGTAGTCAAGAAAAAAAGAAAATGAAAACCAAACACTTAACCCTTATTTTTACCCTATTCATCTGCTATTTTGGACATACTCAAGATATGAAAGAAGGTTTCACTTACTTAGAAACTGGAAAATACGCTAAAGCAGAACGTTTTTTTGAGAATGTATTAAAGACCTATCCAACCAATAAAACAGCACGTTTATGTTACGGTAGAGCGGTTGGTTTGCACAATAATCCAGAAAAAGCAACTACAATTTTCACTGGTTTACTAAAAGATTATCCAAATGATTTTGAAATAAAGTTGAATTATGCAGAATCGTTATTATGGAATAAAAATTTTGGACCAGCCGAAAAGTATTATATAAAACTTGTTAATGAGAACAATAAAAGCTTTCCAGCTTTATTAGGTTATGCAAATACGCTTTCCAATTTAAAGAATTATGACAAAGCTTTACAATATGTAAACAAAGCACTGGTAGTTTCTCCTGGAAATCCGAATGCGTTAGTTTCTAAAAAATATATTCGTTTTGGTTTGGCTAACAATAAAATTCAATCAAAAGAATTTAATGAAGGTGAAGCTATTTTAAAAGAAAATCTCATTGATTTTGAAAATGATACTGAAACTCTACAAAATTTAGCCAATCTTTATCTTATTTCCGAACAAAACAATAAAGCCCAGGAAGTCTTTGAACAATTAGGACAAAACCCGAATAACAAATTACTTTCTTTAATTGGATTATCATTAACAAATCATATTAAAGGAAAAGAAAAAGAAGCACTGGAAATTAGTAAACAAGCTTTAGATTTAGTAGATAAAAAAACTACTCAAAACTTAAAAGAGCGCACTACAGAAAGATATATTCAAGCACTTATTTGGAACAAAAAGTTTTCGCAAGCCGAAAAGGAGATCAATAATCTGATAACCGAAAATAAAACGCCTGAAAATTGGGTATTATCTTTAAGAGCTACTTTAAATGTTTACAGAAGTAATTTCAAAAAAAGTATTAATGATTATGACTTAATCTTAAAGAAAGATAGCGCTTCTTTTGATGGTAACTTAGGGAAAGCAAATGCTTTAAAAGCTTTAGGAAATAATAAAAAAGCTTATAATTTCGCTGATAGTACTCTAGTTTTTTATGCAAACCAAAAAGACGCAATTAATTTCATAAAAACCTTAGATCGATCTTATACTCCTTTTGTAAATACAAGAGCTTCGTACTCTTTTGACAATGGAAATAATGAAGCTTATTCATATATCATTAATTCAGAATTTGCTTTATCTACGCGGTTTAAATTAATGGGAAGTTATAATTACAGAACGAATTCAAATAGTGTTAGTAATATCAATGCAAGCTCAAATAATTTCACTTTTGGGTTTTCTTATGAACTTTTAAACAATTTAACTTTTACCGGAGACGCGGGAATATTTAACTCTAAATCAGACATAAATAACTATAGTCAGTTTTTAACTAAACTTAGTTTCAATTTTAGACCATTTAAACTCCAAATTTTAGATTTTGGATATAATAGAGAAATGCAGAACTTTAATACAGAGTTACAAGATAGAGAGATTGTAATGGATAATTATTTCTTGAACTATAGTTTAAATACTAATTTCAATCTAGGTTTCTTTTCTCAATACTTTTATACCACACAAAATGATGGGAATAGTAGAAATCTGTTATTTGCTTCTTTATATTATTCTATACTTCAGAAACCTTCTTTAAAAGCAGGTATTAACTATCAGAACTTATCATTTAAGAATCAAGTACCTACTATTTATTTCAGTCCTGCTAGTTTTAACGCTCTTGAAATTTTTGCGAACATTATTAAAACGGATACTTCAGTAAAAGGAAAAGGTTGGTTTTATGAACTAACTGTGGCTACTGGTTTTCAATTTATTGAAGACGATGATAAACAAAGTACTTTTAGACTACAAGGAAAACTGGGATATAAATTATCAGAAAGAAGTTTCTTAAACTTATTTGGAACACATAGTAATATAGCTTCAACAATTGCCACTGGTTTTACTTTTACAGAATTAGGTGTACAATTTAAATACTACTTCTTGAAAAAGCCTGTTTTTGAAACCTCAAAGATGTTTTGAGAATTACTTAGGGAGAAAGTTTATAACAGATCTAACCGTTTCATTAAATCTGGTCTGTTTGAGCGACTAACAGGAATGACATCTTTATTTATAAGTACACTATTATCTTCTATATCGATAATTTTCTTAACATTTATGATATAAGATCTGTGAACTTTTAAAAAAAGTGAGGTAGGAAGCTTTTGTTCGATTTTCTTTAATGAAGCATGAACTTCATATTCATTATCATCAGTTTTCACAAAAATATAATCACCTTTCGCTTGAACGTAACAAATAGTAGGCAAATCTATTTTCACTAAACGACGATCAATATTTACATAAAAATCATTTGTATAATCTTCTTCTTGTTGAGAGCTATTTGTTGTAGTATCTTTTTGTTTTTCTAAACTTTCAAGATAAATCAGTTTTTTAGCTTTTTCTATAGCTTTTTCAAATCTATCAGCTGTTACCGGTTTTAAAATATAATCTACAATAAAACTAAACTCAAAAGCATCAATAGCAAATTTTGGATCACCACTAGTGAAGATTACTTTAGGAGGATTTTTTAAAGTTTTAATAAAATCTAATCCTGTAAAGCCTGGCATATGAATATCCAAAAAAATAAGATCTATTTCATTTGAATGCAAGAATTTAAAAGCTTCCATAGAGTTTGAAAATTCTTTTACAATTGTCAAATCTTTAAATTCAGCACAGAGTGTTTTTAAAATAGTCCTAGACATTTTCTCATCATCAATAACAATACAATTCATAAAATTTATATGGTTTTCAAGTATTCTGAGATAGAAACTAATATTTCTTCGAACTCTTCTTTCTTATCCATATTAGCATCTCTTAAATTATTTTCGTAATCATTGGCCAGTTTATAGGCATCCTCCAGTCCTAAAATACTAATTTTATGCTTAACTCTATGAACGTTTTCTGAAATAGCCTTAAAATCTCCTGTTTGTATACTATTATAATAGTCCTGAGATTCTTCAGGAAATTCAACCTTAAGTACTTCAATTAATTGATTAATGAGATCTTGATCACCACGAGCAAGTTCTTCTAAATAAGATAAATTTGGTTGTTCCATAATTATTTTTTTATGGTAAAATATACTGTCGTTCCTACATTCACTTCAGATTCTAACCATATTTCTCCTCCATACATTTCTACAACTTTCTTAGCTATTGCCATTCCCATTCCAGCAGATTTATAATCATTTTCTAACTTAGAAAATGCCACAAACACCTTTTCGAAATATATTTCTTCAATTCCTTTCCCATTATCTTTTACATAGAATTGCCAATGAGTGTTCTTGTCTTCATATCCTAATTCAAGGCTTTTCTCTTCCTTATTATTAAATTTAAAAGCATTATTTATTAAATTAAAAAACAATTCTTTAAAACTAAATGTTTCTCCAAAAACCTTAGGTAATTTCTCCGGAATAGAAACTCTAATATTATTACCGAAATTTTGCTCTCTAAGAATTGTATCTATAACATTATTTAAATCTAATTTATATTTTTCTGTAGAAGTTCTGCTGATTCTAGAATATTTACGGATAGATTCAACTAGTGTATCTATTTTTTCAACATGATCACTAATCATATCAACATGACTTCTCCCCTCTTCATTTAAACATTCTCTATGATCATCAATCAACCATTGTGTTAATGTTTCTATGCTTTGTAATGGCGATACTAAATCATGGGAAATCATGTGTGTGTAATCATTTAATTCTTGATTCTGTTTCTCAAGATTCTTTACCAATTCATCCTTTTGTTGATTAACTCTAAGAATTTCTTTGGTTTGATTATCAATAAAATCAACTAGTTTTAAAGTTGTAATATTCTCTAATGTACTTTCTTCTTCACTACCATCAATTCGCAATGTATTAATTACATTTTTCAGTTTTTCGATAATCTCTTTTTGCGCATCAGATTCTTTTTTAAGCTTTTCACTTGCCTCCGAAAGTTCTTTTGAACTAACCATTGTAGCTCTTTGCAGCATGGCAAACTGGTTATCCGAATTCACATAAGATTTATCAATAGCATCTATAAAATCATCTAACCTGCCACTTTCCCGAATATCTTCAGGTAAATATTTTCGTATTTGTCTTTTTAAGAGAGGATTCATTGTCTAATACGGGATTTCATTTTTTAATTGTAAAATAAAAAGTAGTTCCAATCTTCGGGGTGCTTTCTAACCAAATGGTTCCTTTGTACAAATCAACAATTTTCTTAACTATTGACAAACCAATACCAGTAGAATCTTCACGTTTGGTTAATGATTGGAAGACTTTAAATATTTGCCCATGAAATTCCTTTTCAATTCCTATGCCGTTATCTTTCACAGAAAATTGATAAAATGTAACTTCTTCGGTAAAATCTATTTCAATTAATCCCTTCTCTTTATCATTAAACTTGATAGCATTACTAATCAAATTTTGAAATAATTGTTGGAATTTAGTTCCATCTCCTTTAACAACAGGGAAATTAGGATTAACTTTTAAAGTAATATTTTCAGGAATAAAAAGTGTATGTTTTATGTTAGACAAAACTTTATTTAAATCTACTTCTACTTCTTCATCGGCTGTATCGGCACTAGAATAATTAAGGATATTAGAAATAAGCTTATCCATATTTTCGAGAGTAGTTTCGATTAAATTCATATTTTGCAATGTTTCTTCATCGAATTTATCAGCATTATCTGATCTTATCCAAGAAACAAGCGCATCGATAGTTCTTAATGGGGACTTTAAATCGTGAGATACAACATGTGCATATTCATAAAGCTCATCGTTACTTTTCTCTAATTTTTTCAGTATTTGTTCTTTTTGCTCCTCTAAATATTTTAAATGAGTTACATCTCTCACAATCCCTTGCGCTGCAATAGGTAAGCCTGTAATATCATAAATTAAACTGGCGTTGATATGTACCCATTTTATTTCTTTACTTTTTGTAATTACTCTAGCTCGGTAATTTTTGAAGAATCCTTTTTCTTGAAGAGATCCAAATGAAGTCATTGCATACTCTACATCTTCATGATAAATTAAGTTAACTACGTTAAGAGGTTTTTTACTAACATCATATCCGAATAATGCAGTTGCAGCGTCATTAAATTTTAGAATATTTCCAGATAAATCCATAATTACATAAGCGTCTAAAATATTTTCAAACACTCCTTTAAGCTGAGAAGATTTTTCATTCAGAAGCTTCTCTAATTGTTCATTAGACTTTTTCAGCTCTTCTGATAAAAAATACAGCTCACGAGATTTATCTTCAAGAATTTTTTCAGCAGCTTTCCTAGCTGCCTTCTCTCTCTTCAAGCTTCTACTTAATATATCAATTTTTTCTTGGCTCATTAGTTTTTCTTTATCACAAACTTAACCTCTGTACCATCATCTTTAATGTTTTCTGTAACAATAGATGCTGTACTATTAAAATGTGCAAAAGTTTTATTCATTAATCCTAATCCGAAATGATGCATCGCTCTACTAGACTTATAAATCATTACCAAAGAATCTTCTGTTTTATCTTCTATAATAAATTCTGGAAGTTCTGCATCTGGATAAATTTTTCTTACTTCAACATGAATATGATTTTCAACAGAAGATAGCATTTCGATAGGATCTTTGTATGTATCTAACAATCCTTTATAGCTAGTTTCTATCACATTGAAGAAATGTTCTCCATAAGTTAATAATAGATCGTTAATAGGAATACCGGAATTTGAATTTAAACTTTGTAATAATTGAAGCATTTCTGTAAACTTATAAGTTCCAATAGAAGTATATACTCCTTCTGATTCTAAATCTGATTCTGAAATAATTTTGTCCACCATTTCAATTCCAAATTTTTCTTCTACTAAGTCTAAAAATTCTGTAAATACAATACCTTTCATTTTTTAATATCTTTTTAATTCATTTAAGCTCCAATATTTTAAAACTGCCTCAATTTTTGCTTCGTAATCTTTGTATTTAAGAGGCTTTAATATGTATCCAGAAACACCAATTCTAAAACATTCTTCTAAATCTTTTTGGTTATCTGAAGTTGTTAATATAACAGTTGGAATATGACGTAAGTTTTCATCCTTTTTTAAAATAGCTAAAAACTCAATACCACTCATTTTTGGCATATTCAAGTCCAATAAAATTAAATCAGGTAAATTGTTTTTATCTTCTAGTATTTTAAATGCTGCATCTGCGTCTTGTGCTTCTGTTACATTATGTTTAACTTCTGCATAAGAAACAGTTTTCTTAAACTTAACCACTTCTATAAAATGGTCTTCAATTAATAATATGTTTAAACTTCTCTTTAAAAAATTCATAATTACTGTTTATTAAAAAATAAAATCAAACTAGAAAATACCATTCCTATTTTAATATTTATGATTTATTTAGATGAAAGGCTTTTATGTTTAGACAAAATGTTAAACCTATCCTTAATTATGTTTTTAAGAAATCTAATTGACGTATCTTGCGCCTGATTTCAAGGCTTAAATTATGCAAGACAAAACCATATTAAATTTTATAAAAAACGTATTAAATAATTTACCTACTGATTGGTTAAATCTTACTACACATCGATTAGATATATACAATGAACAACTGGCCAAAACTGAATTTTTAAACCAGTTTGAAAACCTATTCAACAACAACAATTATCAAGCTTCCGTATTAAATGAGTTACCTACAGCTTTTGATTATATTCGATTAGGACATCCTTTATCATGTGTACTCGAGTGGACCATTGCCAATCTAAATCAAATAAAACCAGATCAAGTAATTAGCTTTTCCTCAGAAAGCACCCCATTATTAGCAATTCTTAGAAAGAATCTATTTGCTAATAAAAATACATTAATTTTATTAAAAAACGAACTTCCTAGTGCTTTTGATGTTGATACAGTAAAACAAGTTTACGGTTATCAATTTGAAATTCAAACAATTAAAGACTCAAAAGAAATTCCAAATTTTGATGGAACAACCATTCTTTTTGAAAGAAAAGAGGAAATTTGTGAGTTTAATTTCTCTGAAAATGTAGATTTTCACATCAATAGTAATAATGAATTAGGAAGCATTTTAACTGTTAATGGTGAAGAGAATTTAGACTATATTTCTGAAATACAACACGTACGAAGAAGAGAGACAATAGCAATGACTCCAGCCAATACTTTAATTGCATTACAAAACTTAACAAATACATCATTTGTTTCTAAAGAATATAATTCTCAAGAAAATAGAAATACAGTAATTGAAACTATCAAAAAAGTTACAGGTGTAAATACAAAAGCAATTGTAGGTTCAAGTGGTCTTTCAGTTCAATATGCTATTGTAATGGGACTAATAGATTACGCAATCGAAAACTACAATAATAGACCAATTAAAATTGTCGTCCCTCCAAATTGTTATGGTGGTACAAACGATCAAGCAAGAAGAGTTGTTGCTTGTTTAGACAATGTAGAAATCATGGATTTACCTGTAGATGGAGATAACGACATGGTATCGAGTGTTGACTTAGTTCTTGAAAAAATTTCAAAAGAAGATGCTGTACCATTTATAATTGCGGAAATTCCAACAAACCCAAGAGTTGAAGTTCCTGATTTAATAAAACTGAGAGATGCCTTGAGTAAAAAACGAACAACCAAAAATGGAGCAACAGCTATTCCACCTGTTTTCATTTTAGATCAAACGTTTTGTCCGAATGTTCATTTTTTAGGAGATCAAGAAATCCTTTCTTCGGTACAGACAATTGCATATGTAAGCGGATCTAAATTTCCAAGCGGAGGGAAATGTACTGCTGGATATGCAACTGCAAACACAAAAGCTGCTCATTTAATGGATAAAATTGAATATCATATTCAACTTTGTGACAATGAAGCTACTGATTTACAGATGGAGATTTTAGCAGAACAGATGCCATCTATGGTACAACGTATTAGTGATGCTTACAAAAATACTAGAGAGTTCGTAACTTTTATCGAGAAAAAACTACCTGATGCCAAAATTAATTTTGTTTCAGAAGAACTAGCTGCACAAGGATTTACACCGTCTGTTTTCTCTTTAGATCTTCCTACTAAAGGAAACACCGAAGAAGAGAGAGAAACCTATAAAAGGGCTTTAAATCTTAAATTAATTGATTTAATGATTACTAATATTCCTAATGAAAGTAAGTATTGTGTAAGTTATGGTCAACTGAAAGGTTGTTATTGGACAATTCCTGCAACGTCAACTCAAGGAACTACCAAAGAAGGTGACAAAGATTATATCGCCAGAGTGGCTGTTTCTCCTAAATTAGATCTAGATTTACATAAGAAAGTATTTACAGAGTTCGTTGAATCTATGTAAACAAGATATATACACTAAAAGCAAAAAGAGCGAAACTTTAATTATTAAAGTCCGCTCTTTTTTATTAACTACTAATTTAAATTGATTATTTTTTTAATTCAAAAAAGAAGGTAGAACCTTTATTTACTTCAGATTCAGCCCAGATTTTCCCTTCATGTAAATTGATTACTTTTTTTACAATTGATAATCCTAATCCCGCTGATTTTGGATCATTTTGTAATTTAAAAAAGGCCTTAAATACTTTTTTCAAATAAGGCTCATCAATTCCTTTACCATTATCTTTAATGTAAAACCTCCAAAAATCTTCATCTTCATCACAGCCTATTTGCACCTTTTTCTGGTCTTTATCATTAAACTTTACTGCATTTTCTATCAGATTTGAAAACAGGTGTTTAAAACTGTGTTTTTCAGCCTTTAAATTGGGTAATTCGTTTATAATTTCAACTTGAATACTCCTACATAACTTCATTTCTTGAAGTGTATCATTGACCAATTTGTTAAGATCTAAATCAGATTTTGTAATTCTCTCTTTATCAATAGAAGAATAATCCCTAATTCCACTCAGGAGTATTTCAATTCTATGTACATTGTCACTTATTAGTTTTAGTTTATTCTTTCCTCGATCATCGAGAACAGGACCATAATCGTCTTCTAATAAATGAACTAAGGTTTCTATATTTTGAATTGGAGTTACCAAATCATGTGATACAATATGAGCATAATCATTAAGTTCTTGATTTTGATCTTCTAAATTCTTCAGTAAAAGGTCTTTCTGCTCATTAATTTTAATAATTTCCTTTGTTTGGTGATCAATAAAATCAACCAATTTCAAGGAGTTAGAACTTTCAAATGAGTTATTTTTTCCAACCTCGTGAGATTTTAGCGTGTACATAACGCTTTGAAGTTTTTCAATAATCTCCTTTTGGGCTTTAGATTCGTCTCTCAACTTTTCATTTACCTCATAAAGTTCTTCAGAGCTTAAAGCGGTAGCTCTTTGTTGCATTAAAACTTGATCTTCTAAATTATCATAAGAACTATCTACAGCCTCTAAAAAGCGCTGTAAATCTTCGTTTTGCTGCAAATGCTCTGGCAAGTATTTTCTAACTTGTCTTTTTAATAGAGAATTCATTATTCACTAATTAAAGTAACTGTCATTGTTTGATTATGTAATTGACATTTTTTTTCACCGTCAAAAGGCGCTATTTCTCCATAAGAATACATTCCACAAATGGTTACTTTATCTCCTATTGCTTCGATTACTTCTTCTACTTCCTCCTCTACTCTTTGATCCAACACCAATTTTCTTCCAACACAACTCACAAGAATAGCTAATTCAGGATCCTTGACTCTAATTTTATTCGCATTTGAAGCGGCCTCTTCAGAAGCATTTACAATACTATCAACATGCGTCATCATTAATTGAACTTTCTGTCCTTCTAAAACATTTCCAGCTAAAATCATCGAATGATTGTTTTCATCAATATTAAGAATTGTTCTAACTATTGATTGATCTTCATTATCTGATTTAACTTTCAAAGGATACAATAAAGCAGCTCCAGGTAAATCTTTAGATTTATCTCCTAAATATTTTTTATATAAATCAAGTGCGGGCTTATTATCTAGCTCGTACAATATATTTGCTTTTGATTTTGTTACTACTCGCTCAGGGCCAAAAGGTGTCCAACCTCCATTAATAGAAAATGTAATCTCCAAAGAATCGCCGTATAAACCAATCGCAACAACCTCTCCTGGTTTTGGGTTTTCATTATAAGATGCGAGGGTTTTCTCGAATCGAGCGTCATCTCCACACAAACCACCAGTTATAAGCAAATTATTATTGGTAGCAGAGTTCATGCCTTGAGTAAGTTCACTTCCATTGATAAAACTTCCTTCAGAAACCACAAAAACATGCTTTAAGCCATCTTCGGGAAATTGTTTAACTAAACCTTGTCCTGTATCGAAACTGTTTGAGTCAGATTCTAATACATTAACGCGTTTAATAATGAAGTTACTTTTTTCAAATTCAATTGCTGTAATGGTAATGCAATTTTCTTCAACATGCTCAGAAGTGATATCTCCAGAGGTAGATCCGAAGACAATGTGTCCGTCTTTAAAAATAGACTTTACTTCGTTATAGATATTTTCATTTTCAAGTAAATACCTATTTCCAAAAACTAATACTAGGGGCTCTTTTAACTCGTGGTTTTCAGTTAAGTAATGCCAATCAGAATCTTTCTTTCTTTGTAACTGTACCGTTTTCATTTTTAGATTATTTTATTGGTTTTATTAGGGGAACATTAATTTTTTAGATTGATTGATGTTAAAAATAATTGAATTTTAACATATGTTTAGAATAAGTATATGACAATATGGACTTTCTTAGACCAAATGCAAAAAAGTGTAGATGAAATGAAAAAAGAAAGCACAAACTAAAATTATTTTCAGCTTGTGCTTATCAAGTAAGTATAATTTAAATGCAAAAATCCCCATAATCACAATTTAAATCTATCAGTGTAAAATGAATACTGGTATTGTAAAATTAACCTCCCATTATAATCTAAAACCAATTCACTGATACTTACTTATATATCTTATACTTTTTATAACTCTTCAACTTTAATATAATCGATAATAAACTCTTGAGGAAAGATACTATTATCTACTTCCGGACCTCCAAAATTACCACCTATCGCCAAATTTAATATTAGATAGAATGGTTTATCATACGGCCAGTTTTTTTCATTTTTATTCTCCGGTGAATAAGTATAAATTTTATTGTTATCTACAAAAAACTGTATATGATTTTCGGTCCATTCCATTTTATAAACATGAAAATCCTCTTGAATATTCTTAATCTCAACCTTTTTAGAATTGACTGTGTTTCCGAAACTAGATGCATTATGTAAAGAAGCAAACATGTTGTGTGGTTCTTTACCTACATGTTCCATGATATCAATTTCACCACAATTTGGCCAAATATTTTCATCAATGTCATTTCCTAGCATCCAAATTGCAGGCCATAAGCCGTGACCTTTAGGTAACTTAGCTCGTACTTCAACTTTTCCGTATTTAAACTCAAATTTATCTTTGGTATGAATTTTCCCTGAATAATAAGATGAATCAGTTTTACTTGCTTTAATTATTAAATTTCCATTTTTTACGGAAACATTTTCTCTTGCATACAATTGAAGTTCATTATTTCCCCAACCACACAAATTAGGACAACCATTACCCAAATCATAACTCCAAACATTCATATCTAATGAATTATTACTGAAGGTTTGATGTAATAATGTTTTACCTCCTTCTTCTTTTTGACAAGAGAAGAAAATGGATATTATGCATATTGAAAAAATAATATTAACTATTCTCATTTGTATTCAACTGTATTTTTAAGAGTAGTATCTGATGAACCGCCAACAAAAATCTCAAAATCTCCTGGCTCTACCACAAATTCTCTCTGATTGTTATAAAAACCTAAATCATCATTTGTTAATTCAAAAGTTACTGTTTTTGTTTCTGAAGGATTAAACTCAACCAATTCAAATCCTTTTAACTCTCTAACTGGTCTTGTAACACTTGCTACTAAATCTCTTATGTAAAGTTGCACAACCTCTTTTCCTTTATAACTCCCTGTGTTGGTAACATCTACAGAAACTTTAATTTTGCCTGATTCAACTTTAGTATTTAAGTTTTTATATTCGAAGGAAGTATAACTCAATCCATAACCAAAAGGATACAATGGTTTATTTGATTCATCTTGATAATGAGACCAAAACACCTCTTTCTTAGGTCCAGGTCTTCCTGTATTTTTATAATTATAATAGATCGGTACTTGTCCTAAGGATCTAGGGAAAGTCATTGGTAATTTTCCACTAGGATTATAATCTCCGTATAATACTTGTGCTACTGCATTACCCGTTTGAGAACCTAACTGCCAAGCTTCAACAATAGCAGGAATATTTTCATCTGCCCATGTAATTGTAAGAGGTCGACCATTATTTAATACTAAAACTATATTCTTATTAACATTAAAAATAGTTTCTAATAATTCCTGTTGAAGTCCAGGTAAATCTAAATTTGCTCTACTTCGAGCTTCACCACTTTGATATCCAACTTCACCTAAAACCATTACTACAACATCCGCTTTTTTAGCGATATTTATAGCTTCTTGAAATTTAGATCTATCAGTTGTATTTAAAACTAACTCGCTAGGAAAATTCGTTTTCCCTAAATATAATGTTGCTCCTTCAGCATAGTTTAGCTCATTTCCATCGTAAGCTTTCATTCCTTCCAAAACAGAAACTGCGGAATCATCTTTAGCAGCTAATCTCCAATTTCCAAGTGGACTGTTCTTATCAGCAGCCAAAGCTCCAATTAATGCTATCTTTTGACCTTTCTTTTTAAGTGGTAAAACATTGTTATCATTTTTAAGAAGCACAATTGACTTTTTCGCCATATCTAAAGCCGCATCATGCATTTCTTTACTTCCAATAACTTCTTTTTCTCTTTCCACGTTACAATATTTATAAGGATCATCAAACAGACCTAACTCAAATTTTACTTTTAAAATTCTTCGTGCAGCATCAGTAATCACTTCCTCTGACACTTTGCCTTCTTTAACCAAAGAAGCTAATTCATTAACGTATGCGTAAGATTCCATATCCATATCAGAACCTGCGTTCGCAGCTAGTTCAGCAGCATGATTTTTATCTTTAGCATATCCATGAGCAATCATTTCCATTATTGAGCCCCAATCAGAAACTACAAATCCTTCATAATTCCACTCTTCTTTTAAAATATCTCTTTGCAAAAACTTATCTCCAGTTGCTGGAATTCCGTTTAACTCGTTAAAAGAATTCATAAAGGTTTTTACACCAGCTTCGTGAGCTGATTTAAACGGAGGAAGAATTGTATTATATAACGTTGATAAACCAACATCAGCAGTATTATAGTCTTTTCCTGATTCTGCAAACCCATAAGCCGCGAAATGTTTAGCACAAGCAGCAATTGTAAAAGGATCTGTTAAATCTTCACCTTGAAATCCATTCACTCTAGCTACTCCTATTTGACTTCCCAAATACGGATCTTCTCCTGCACCTTCCATCACTCTTCCCCATCTCGCATCTCGGGAAATATCAACCATCGGAGCAAATGTCCAATTAATACCAGCTGCAGCAGCTTCCTTTGCAGCCATTTGTGCTGATTTCTTTATTGCCTCCAAATCCCAGCTAGCTGATTCTGCTAATGGAATTGGACTTTGAGTTTCATAACCATGAATTACATCAAAACCAATAATTAATGGAATTCCTAGTCGACTTTCCTCCACTGCAATTTTTTGAACTTTTCGAACATTTTCTACACCGCGTACGTTTAGCATTGAACCCACCCAGCCTTTTTTTAGATGCTCATATTTTTTGGCTGCATCACCAGCACTAGGAACTGGACCTGTTACATCCCAAAAACCATTATACTGATTCATTTGACCTATTTTTTCTTCTAAGGTCATTAAATTAAGTACCGAATCTACTTTTTGATCAATAGGATTCGAACTATTTGTTTTGTTAGTAGTTTGTTTATTACAGCTCAAAAAGGTAATTGTAACTAAACTAAGGATTAGAATTTTTCTCATACTCTAGGTTTAAAAAGAGGTTAATCGGAATCATAATTAACCTCTTTAAAATTAACTCAAACCATTTACACTTTATTGATATACTCGTACATAATCTACTTCCATGGTAGATTCATTGAATCCAGCATCAATTGTTCCTCCTAATGTTCCTCCCATTGCTACATTAAGTATCAAAAAGAAGTTGTCATTAAATGGTAATGATGAAGA
>JAKVCX010000003.1 GCA_022448525.1 Tenacibaculum sp. | reverse complement strand
AATACATTCTTTGCGAATTTAGATGCTAAAGGACAGTTTAATAATTTAGAGTCAGTTACGAATGAGGTCAAAATGATGATGGATCCAGATGCAGATCCATACGCCATGCCCGAAGAAGGTGCTGAAGATGAGGTTCCAGAAAAGTTCGGAGCTTCTGATGTTACAGATTTGAATTGGGTTCAGTTAATGAATGCTTACACCTGTACTGAATGTGGACGTTGGACATCATCTTGTCCAGCAAATTTAACAGGGAAGAAGTTATCTCCTCGTAAGATTATGATGGATACTCGTGATCGTTTAGAGGAAGTAGGAAAAAATATCGATGCCAACGGAGGTGAGTTTAAGCCTGATGGTAAACAATTATTAGATGATTACATTACTAGGGAAGAGTTATGGGCTTGTACAAGTTGTAACGCTTGTGTTCAAGAATGTCCTGTGAATATCGATCCATTATCTATTATTATGGATATGAGGAGGTATTTAGTAATGGAAGAGTCTGCTGCGCCACAAGAGTTGAATATGATGATGACAAACATCGAAAACAACGGGGCGCCATGGCAGTATAGTCAAATGGATAGATTAAATTGGAAAGACGAATAGTAATATCTAATTTAATTTCAATCACTAATTTTTATTTAAATAGAAAAGTCAACTTAAACGATACAAGATTATGAACGTACCAACAATGGCAGATATGATGGCTCAAGGAAAACAACCAGAGGTGTTGTTTTGGGTTGGAGCTGCAGGAAGTTACGACGATAGAGCTAAAAAAATAACAAAATCTTTTGTGAAGATTTTACAGCAAGCGAATGTTGATTTTGCAGTATTAGGAACTGAAGAAAGTTCTACAGGTGATGCTGCTAAAAGAGCTGGAAATGAGTTTTTATTTCAAATGCAAGCAATGACAAATATTGAAATTTTAAATGCTTATGAAGTAAAAACAATTGTTACTTGTGATCCACATTCTTTTAATACATTAAAAAACGAATATCCTAGTTTAGGTGGAAAATATACAGTTTATCATCATACTCAATACATCAATAAATTAATCGCTGATGGAAGATTAAGTATTGAAGGTGAAAACTTAAAAGGGAAACGTCTTACTTATCACGATCCTTGTTATTTAGGACGTGCAAACGATGTTTATGAAACTCCACGTGATTTAATTCGTCGTTTAGGGGTTAAATCAACTGAAATGAAGCGTCATAAATCTACGGCTCTATGTTGTGGTGCTGGAGGAGCGCAAATGTTCAAGGAACCTGAAAAAGGTGATATGGATATAAATATCTTACGAACAAAGGATGCTTTAGAAACGAATCCTGAAATTATTGCAACAGGTTGTCCTTATTGTAATACAATGATGACAGACGGTGTTAAGTTTCATTTAAAGGAAGATCAGATTGTCGTAAAAGATATTGCAGAGTTAATTGCAGAAGCTAATAATTTATAATACAAAAACTATGTTAAAGAGAATTTCAACCTTATTAATTGCATTATTGTCTTTCGGAAATATCGTTGCACAAGATTCAGCTTTGGATAAAATGGCAATGGAAATTTGTGAATATTTCAATAAGAATGAAAAGGAATTTAAAGGTATGTCTACGTCAGATTTGACAGCTAAATTAGGAGTGCAAATGGTGCAAACTTATTTAAAGTACAAAGATGAGTTAGCGAAAGAAGGAATCAATTATGATTTAACAAAAGGAAGATCAGAAGGAGAAAAAATGGGTGCTAAAGTAGGTGTTAGCATGATTAAGTTTTGTCCAGATGTTTTAATGGCTATCGCAGGAGATGAAGAGTATGAGGATGAAAACGAAGTTGTTGAATTGTATTTAGAAGGTACCTTAAAAAAAGTAAGTGGTGAAGACTTATATGTTGTTGAATTAAAAGATACAGATGGGAAGATACAAAAGTTTGTTTGGTTAACAAACTTTGAAGGTTCAGATCGTTTGATAGATTTAGGAAATGACGTAAAAGGAACTAAGGTTGGTGTGTCTTATACAAATCTTGAATATTTTTCACCGAAATTAAAAGAGTATATCGTGAGAAAGAAAATCACACGATTAGAATTTTTATAAAATTTACATGTTTAAAAACTATATAAAAGCGGCTAGGTTAAGAACCTTGCCGCTTTCTGTTTCAGGAATTATTGTTGGTGGTTTTTTAGGACTTTCAGATTTGTATCACATGTCTTTATCAACCTTAGATGAAGGTTGGTTTCTATACCTTGGAGAAAGAAATCCTATTAAAACCTCAATCTTTTGGTTAGCAATCTTAACAACAATTGGTTTTCAAGTGTTGTCGAATTTTGCTAATGACTATGGTGATGGTGTTAAAGGAACAGATGAAAACAGAGAGGGAGAAGCAAGAATGGTTGCTTCTGGAGCGATAACTCCAAAACAGATGAAAAGTGCAATGATAGTAACTACAATTTTTACCTTGGTAGTTGCAATTGCATTAATTTATGTCGCTTTTGGAAAAGATAACTTTGGTTTCTCATTATTGTTTTTCGGTTTAGGTATTGCCTCAATTGTGGCAGCAATTAAATATACAGTGGGAAATTCTGCTTATGGTTATAGTGGTTTCGGCGATTTATTTGTTTTCTTGTTCTTCGGTTTACTTGCAGTGGTAGGAACCTATTTCTTGTATACTAAAACACTTTCTTTTACAATATTTTTACCGGCATTTACCATCGGAGCTTTGAGTACAGCAGTTCTTAACTTAAATAATATGAGAGATAGAGTAAATGATGCCAAGGTTGGAAAAAACACATTAGTCGTTAAAATTGGAAGTGAATTTGCAAAGTATTATCACTATTACCTTATAGCATCATCATTTTTGTTTTCATTCTTATACGTGGGAATTCACTATCGAACTCCATTTCAATTTTTATTTTTGATAGCGTATATACCTTTAATAAAACATTTGCTCTTTGTTTACAATAATAAAGAGGAATCACTATTAGATGGAGAGCTTAAAAAAGTAGCATTAAGTACTTTTTTATTTGCGATACTTTTTGGGCTAGGAAACGTTTTGTAAATTTACTGATAACTTCAAACAACATTAATTCTACTTATGAAAATTACATTTTATGGTCATGCCTGTTTTGGTATTGAACTTAATAATACACATATTTTAATCGATCCTTTTATTACAGGAAATCCAGCTGCTTCACATATTGATATTAATCAAATTAAAGCTGATTATATTTTAGTAACGCATGCGCATCAAGATCATATTCTTGATGTTGAAGCTATTGCGAAAAATACTGGAGCAACAATTGTTTCCAATTATGAAATTTATATGCATTATACAGCTAAAGATTTGAAAGCACATCCTGTAAATCACGGAGGTACTTTTAAAACAGATTCGTTCTCAGCGAAATATGTAAATGCAGTGCATACGTCATCTTTTCCAGATGGAAGCTATGGAGGTCAACCAGGAGGTTTTGTAATTACTGCTGGAGAAAAATCATTGTATGTCGCAGGGGATACAGCAGTAACAATGGATATGAAGTTAATTCCAATGACAACTCAATTGGTCGCTTCTATTTTACCAATTGGGGATAATTTCACTATGGGAGTTGATGATGCAATTATAGCTACTGATTTGGTGGCTTGTGATAAAGTAATTGGATGTCATTTTAATACTTTTCCTCCAATTGAAATTAATGTAGAGGATGCGAAGAAGAAATTCGAAAAAGCAGGAAAGGAGCTTGTTATTATTGAAATTGGTGAATCTATAGAATTATAAAATGAAGAGGATAAAAATTATATTAGGAATCATAATTACAATTGCAATTATATTCTTATCAACGGGATTAATTTTTAAAGAAACGGCTTACACAACTGAAGTGAAAGTAAACAAGCCAATTGATGAAGTGTTTAATTTGTTCAATGATAGTTCACAAATTAGTAATTGGATTACTGATTTAAAATCGATTGATCCTATTGACGTAAAGCCAGAAAAGACAGGAAGTACTTATAAAATGGTAGTTGAAAATAAAAATGGAGAGGAAATAACGCTACAAGAAAAGATTATGGCTTACGTACCAAATGAAAAAGTAACCTTATTTTTTATGGCGGATACGATGTTGAAAACAGATGATTATACCTTTACATTTGAAAATGGAGTAACAACTATAAATAACAGTTCAATTTGTAGAGGGAATTCATATTTGTTAAGCTGTTTATTTCCTTATTTCAAGGCTGTTTTTAAGAAACAAGACCAAGAATATTTAAATAATTTTAAGTCGTTCATCGAGAAAAATTAAAGATTTGATAAAAGCTGAATTTCACAAGTATATTTTAGAATTCAAACGTCCAAGTGGAACTTCAAGAGGAGTCTTAAGAACTAAAGAGACTTTTTTCTTAATTTTAAATAAAGATGGAAAAGAAGGAATTGGAGAATGCGGGTTATTTCGTGGTTTGAGTATAGATGATAGACCCGATTATGAGAAGAAATTACAATGGGTTTGTGATCATATTCATTTAGGGTTACAAGAACTTTTGAATGCAACCGTGGAATTTCCGTCAATTCAATTCGGGTTAGAACAAGCTTTTTTGTCTTTAAATAGTTCAAATAAATTTCATTTATTTCCTTCAGATTTTGTTGCAAGTGAATCTTCAATTTCAATTAATGGCTTAATATGGATGGGAGATAAAAAATTCATGAAAGACCAAATTCAAGAAAAATTAGAACAAGGGTTTTCATGTATTAAAATGAAAATAGGCGCTATTGACTTTGATGAAGAATTACGATTGTTAAAATATATTCGTGAACAGTTTTCAGAGAATGAAATTGAATTAAGAGTCGATGCAAATGGAGCTTTTTCTCCAAGGGAAGCACTTCAGAAGTTGGAAAAATTATCACAGTTTAAGTTACATTCAATTGAACAACCGATAAAGCAAGGTCAATACGAAGAGATGGCAAAACTTTGTAAGGAAACACCTTTAGCTATTGCTTTAGATGAAGAATTAATTGGAGTTTTCTTGAATCATGATAAAAAGGAATTATTAGAGCATATTAAGCCACAATACACTATTTTGAAACCTAGTTTGGTTGGTGGTTTTGCCGGAAGTAAAGAATGGATAGATATTTCTGAAAGTAATAAAATTGGATGGTGGATAACTTCTGCACTTGAAAGTAACATTGGTTTGAATGCAATAGCTCAATGGACATATACTTTAAAGAGTAACATGCCACAAGGATTAGGAACTGGAGGTTTGTTTACAAATAATTTTGATAGTCCTCTTTTTGTTAATCAAGGAAGTTTGCAATACAGTTCTCAAGACAAATGGAACTTTAATTTAAGTTAATATAGCATGAATTACATACAACAAGCATACAAAGGCGATATAGGATTTTGGAAATATTTGATAATTCCAGTAATATTTATTGGAATTGTAGTTTTGAATATGATCGCCATTGAAATGTTTGATATTGATCAAGCTGAAATTATTCGTGCTGATATAGCAGAAAAAGGTGAAAATAGAGTCCTTATAGAATCATTAGCTACTTTTGTTGTGTTTCTAGGAATGCTTTTATTATGGGTGAAATATGTGCATCGCCAATCAATAACTTCATTAACTACTTCGAGGAAAAAGATAGATTGGAAACGAGTGTTTTTTGCTTTTTCTGTTTGGGGTTTTATTACAGTTGCATTCGTGATTTATGGTTATTATACCGAACCAGAATCTTTACAATGGAATTTTGAACCTAATAAATTCTTTGGGTTGTTAGTGATTGGAGTACTCATGATTCCTTTACAAACAAGTTTTGAGGAGTATTTATTCAGAGGTTATTTACTACAAGGTATCGGTGCGAAATTTAAAAGTAGAATACTACCGTTAATCATAACTTCAGTAATTTTTGGATTACTTCATATTGCAAATCCGGAAGTTGGTAAATTAGGGAATATCGTTATGATTTACTACATAGGAACAGGTTTCTTCTTAGGAATGATAACATTATTAGATGAAGGCCTTGAATTGGCTTTAGGATTTCATGCAGCAAATAATCTTATTGGAGCTCTTTTAATTACGGCAGATTGGACGGCTTTTCAAACAAATTCTATTTTTAAAGATCTTTCTGAGCCAGATGTTTATTTCGATATTATTATTCCTGTAGTTGTTTTTTATCCACTATTATTATTGCTTTTCGCTAAAAAATATAATTGGAGTAATTGGAAAGAAAAACTTACAGGTAGCGTTGAAAAACCCTTAAATAGTCAAGAAAATCAAGTTGAAGATTTAGCTTAGTTTTTATGGATTTTAGTCAGATTCATTCTAGTTTTAAATTAAACGGAGTTAGTTTCAATTCTAAGGTCGACTTAATTAACTACGCTAGAAAGTTGTCTTCTTCTGTCAATGATTTTTTTGTGAATTGGTTGAATGATAAAGATTATTTAATAGTACAAACTTCAGGTTCTACAGGAAAACCAAAACCAATTAAATTACGAAAAGAGCAGATGATAAATTCTGCTTTAGCTACAGGAGATTTTTTTGAAATCAGGGAAAATACAACTGCTTTACTTTGCATGTCTACAGATTATATTGCAGGTAAAATGATGTTGGTAAGAGCCATGGTTTTAGGTTGGGATTTAGATATAATTGAGGCAGTTTCGAATCCACTTGCGCTTTCGAATAAAAACTATCACTTTTCAGCAATGGTTCCGTTGCAATTAGAAAAATCTTTAGACCAAATAGAAAGAATTGGTAAATTGATAGTTGGAGGTGGAGTAGTTTCGGAAAGTTTAAAAACAAAGATGTCAAAAGTTAAGACTGAGATTTTTGCAACATATGGAATGACAGAAACAATTACTCATATTGCTGTAAAAAAGCTAAATCAAATAAAGGAAAAACCGACATTTTATAAAGTTCTGCCGAAAGTAAAAATTTATATTGATCAAAGAAATTGTTTAATGATTGATGCTCCTTTGGTTACGAATGAAATTGTTGTGACAAATGATGTTGTTCAATTGGTTTCTGAAAATGAATTTGAATGGCTTGGAAGATATGATAATGTTATAAATTCAGGAGGAATTAAACTCCACCCTGAAAAAATAGAGCATAAGCTTTCTAAACTAATTCAAAATAGATTTTTTACTATTGGTGTTAAAGATGAAAGGTTAGGAGAGAAGTTAGTTTTGGTTATTGAAAATAATACAACTAATATGGATTCACAAGAAATTCTTAAGAGAATCAGTGAAAGCCTTGAAATCACAAAATATGAAGTTCCGAAAGAGGTTTATTTTGTGAAGAATTTCATAGAAACT
The DNA here is from genome assembly GCA_022448525.1 of Tenacibaculum sp. Taxonomy (GTDB): domain Bacteria; phylum Bacteroidota; class Bacteroidia; order Flavobacteriales; family Flavobacteriaceae; genus Polaribacter. Next base: position 10,099 of record JAKVCX010000003.1, on the reverse strand, counting down.
GAAACAAAAAAAATCCAACGTTCAAAAACATTGGATTTAGTATTGAATTCTTCGAAGAAGTAATTACCTATCTACATCTAAAAATTGTTTTGTCTCAAATCTAGTTTGGTATTCTGTTAATGAAATTCCATAAACTTCTTCAGTATAATTCGAAGTTTTATCTATTTTATAAAGTTTACTTTGACGTTCTATTTCGTATTTGTTTTGAGCAAAATAAACTGAATCATTTTCAACTCTTGTAATCTTTAAAGTAGAATAAAAATCATTAGGTTTATATTCTATAACATCTCCAGTTTGTGGAGCTTTAATATATTCAACCACATCTTTTTCATGCTGATTTACTGCATAAATCCCAAACGCAATTATTGCAATTAAAATAAGAGAACCAATCCAGTAAGAGATAGGAGTTTTTACATTTCTATTTACATTGTCATACTTCATCCGTAGTTGCTCATCCATTTCTTTTGGTTTCAAAGTTATCTTACAATGGTCGCATTCTGCAACTCCTTTTTTCGCTAAAGGGAAAACAGGAATCCAATATAAATACGCATATCTTCCAAAAATACTTACTGTGTAGGAAGTTTGCTGTTCACAGTGTCTGCAATTAACACCGCTAACTCTTTCACTTTTCAAATGAGAGCCTTTAGTTCCGTAAAAAATCATGATTTATTAGTTTTAATAGTTTTTCTTTTTGGTAAATCTATGAAAAAAAGAAAGTTAAACCTGTTTTAGTTAATGTTTTTTAAACTCAATAACGATAAGAGTTAACTCAATTAAACGATTTGTTTACGAATTCAAAATGAAATCGGTAGGATAATTGTTGTAGCTTTATGAAAACTAAAATTTAAATACTATGATGAAAAAAGGAATAATACTATTTTTTTTATGCTGTGTATCAATTCTAAAAGCACAAGAAAAGGAAATAACAGGTACAGTTTCGGATAAATACTACTCAATTCCTGGGGCAAGTGTTCATGTCAAAGGAACAAACATTGGAACTAATACAAACATGGAGGGGAAATATACAATAAAAGCTTCAGCTAATGATGTGTTGGTTTTTTCTTTAATTGGGATGAAAACAAAAGAAGAAAAAGTTGGTAAGAGAACTGTTATTAATGTTGTTTTAGAAGAAAGCGATGCAACTTTGGATGAGGTAGTAATTTCAACAGCTTCAAATTTAAGATCTAGCAAAAGAAAAGCATATGCAAGTATTGCTAGTCCAATGGCTATGGGTAATACTATGATGTATGATTCAGATCAAAAACAAATTACGGACAAAAAGACCTCTCCTTTATTTATAGTTGATGGTATTCCTGTGAAGGCTAATTCTGAGGTAATATTAAATAAATTAGATCCGAAAGAGATCAAAACTGTTGAAGTTATGAAAGGTAATAATGCCATTGCGCTTTATGGAAATAGAGGAAGGAATGGTTGTGTAATTATAACTACTAAAAAAGGAAATTTTCAAATAGACGATAAAGATTCTTACGCTAAAATAACCGAGAATCCTTTTAAAAACGTTGTTGCTTCACCATTGTCTACTTTTTCAATAGACGTAGATAAAGCTTCTTATAGTAACATTAGAAGAATGATAAATAATGGCGAGGTTGTAAAAGAAGATGCTGTGAAAATTGAAGAAATGATTAATTATTTCGATTATAAGTATCCACAACCTCAAGGAAAACATCCTTTTTCGATAAATACTGAGTTTGTTAAAACACCATGGAATGCTGAAACAAAACTTGTAAAAATTGGATTGCAAGGAAAAACATATGAGAACAAAGATTTACCACCATCAAATCTTACTTTTTTAATTGATGTTTCTGGGTCAATGGGAGAACGTAATAAATTACCGTTATTAAAGAAAGCTTTTAAGTTATTGGTGAATCAATTAAGGGAAGAAGATCGAGTTTCAATTGTTGTATATGCAGGAGCAGCAGGTGTTGTATTAGAACCAACTTCAGGAAGAAATAAAGAGAAAATTTTAACGGCCTTGAATAATTTAAACTCGGGAGGTTCTACCGCAGGTGGAGAAGGGATTGAGTTAGCGTATAAGTTAGCAGAAAAGAACTTTAAAAAGAGAGGTAATAATAGAGTTATTTTGGCTACCGATGGTGATTTTAATGTAGGAAGAAGTTCGAATAAAGCAATGGAAGAATTGATTGAGGAAAAAAGGAAATCAGGTGTGTTTTTGTCGGTTTTAGGTTTTGGTTACGGAAATTACAAGGATGATAAACTTGAAATTTTAGCAGATAAAGGAAATGGAAATCATGCCTACATTGACACAATGCAAGAAGCTCAAAAAGTTTTTGGGAAAGAGTTTGGAGGAACTTTATACACTATTGCAAAAGATGTGAAAATTCAAGTTGAGTTTAATCCCAATAAAGTGAAAGCCTATCGATTGATTGGTTATGAAAACAGATTATTGAATGATGAAGATTTTATTGATGATACCAAAGATGCTGGTGAGTTAGGAAGTGGTCATTCTGTAACAGCTTTATATGAAGTAATTCCAGTTGGTGTAGATAGTAAGTATTTAAATAAAATTCATGATTTAAAGTATACGAATAAAAAGAACAATTCTTATAAAGACGAATTACTTACCGTAAAGTTTAGATATAAAAAGCCTGATGGTAAAAAAAGTGTTGAAATGGAAAGAGTAGTGAAAGATAAAACGGCAAAGCCAACTTCTGATATGAATTTTGCTTCTTCTGTTGCATTATTCGGAATGTACTTAAGGAAATCTCAATTTATGAATGATGCTAATTTGGAAGATGTAATTAAACTTGCCGAAAAAGGAAGGGGAAAAGACAAGGATGGTTACCGAGGTGAATTTGTTCGATTAGTAAGGACCTATTCGGATATTAAATAGAACTAAAAAAGCACCATGAAAATGGTGCTTTTTTTATTTCTAAGAATCGATATGATTAACTTTTTTAGAACTTACCGAGGGATTTTTATGGTAATTCGATTACTGTTTAATTTTAAATTGAATAGTTTTTTAAATTGTTGGATGCTTGTTTTATCGTTATCATAAACTCTTTCTAAGTAATTAATGTATTCTTCATTTGATGAATCGAATTCATACGATACTTGAAAGTCTATAGATTTTCCGTTAATATCCTCACAGGCTCCTGCAAAAGCTTCTTTATAAGTAAAACTTTTTTTAGAGTTTCCTTTGATTTCAATGATATGAGTTAATGGCTTTACTTCTGTTTCACTGATTTCACATAATTCAATGTTTGGAAAACTTTGTGTGCTAAAAAACTCAGGAGTTCCATGTGTTCCATCATTTGGAATAATGATAAAGATTGATGTATCTGAATTGTTTTTTAACTGTAAATCTAAATCCAGACTTCCGTATTTGTAGGAGTATGAAGTAATAGATAATTCAATAGGACTAAGATTTTTTCCTTTCTGAGCAGTTAAAATTGATGTAAAGCAAAGCGTAAAAGTTGCTAGGAAACAAAGCAATGTGTTTTTCATAGTGTTTTAATTTTAAAATTTGATTTAGTAGTTGAGAAAACATGGTAAATACCAAATTTCCTCGGGTGGGCAAATTTGAAAAAACAATTTGAATTAGTAAAAGATTGGAGGTAAGTTTTGATCAAAAAAAAAGCCATACAACACAACAAGTATGACTCTAATTCGAATAATTCAAATTTTACTTTGGAAGACCAAACACGATACGAATGTAGAAATGAAAATCAGTAATAGCGTAAAATAATAGTTAAACAACTATTATTAAAATAGTAATTATATGAATTTATACTCATCCGGACTATTAGACATTTTAGTGTAATAATATCTATCAACGGTCATAATTAGTTTTGGAAATTTTATAACATATTTATTTCCATATGATTTAATAAGTCTTACTAGTATTGGGTTAGCTTTCATAATTATAAATTTTACTTCTTTAATTTAATTTGTAAAATCTAATTATTTGAAAATTTCAGATAAAACTATAGGTAAGTTCAGGTAAAAAACAAAAAACGAATGATAAATTAAGCAGCGGAATAATGAGTGTAGAGACAAAAAAAGTGAACCGAAATTCACTTTTTAATATAGAATAAATCCGTTTAATTATTTAAACCATGTGTTCCAAGTCTTGGAATATTATGTTCTTAGTTGGTGGTGGAGCTACTTCTATGGCATGTCGATCATAATCTCCACAATATGTTTCTACAATTGTATTGTGATAGTATATTTGACCTCCTGAACAGTCTCAGTATGAGGATCCAGATTCTCCGAAAATTGATTGTTGAGAATTTCTAGAAATCGGTGTTCCTAGATTTAAGATTGATTTTTTCATAGACTAAATATTTTGAAATTTTAAATCAGACTAAAAATATAAAAACAATACAAAATAAATTAAAAGAGTAAAGAGGGAATAAATAATCAGCATATATACAAGTATAAATAATTTAAGATAACATAAAAACCCGCTAGTTTACTTGCGGGTTTTTCTTGAAAAATAATATGTTTTTTGAGTTTACATCTCCATCGAGTGGTAGACTTGATTGACATCATCATCTTCTTCTAAACGTTCTAAAAGCTTCTCAACATCAGCTTGTTGTTCTTCACTAAGTTTTGTTGTCGTAGTAGGAATTCTTTCAAATTCAGATGAAACAATTTCAATATTGTTTTCCTCTAAATATCCTTGAATGGCACCAAACTGTCCAAACGGAGCGTATAACATAATACTGTTATCTTCTTCGTCGGCAAAAACTTCTTCAACTTCAAAGTCAATCATTTCCATTTCGAACTCTTCCAAGTCCATTCCTAAAGATTCTTCTTTCACTTTAAAGTTTACTACATGATCAAACATAAATACAACTGATCCAGAAGTTCCTAAGTTTCCATTACATTTATTAAAAGCAGCTCTTACATTAGCAACTGTTCTGTTGTTGTTGTTTGTAGCAGTTTCTACCACAATGGCAATTCCATGAGGAGCATATCCTTCAAATAAAACTTCTTTATAGTTTGCAGTATCTTTATCTGATGCTTTTTTAATTGCACGCGCTACGTTATCCTTAGGCATATTTGCAGCCTTTGCATTTTGGATTACAACACGTAAACGAGAATTGGTTTCAGGATTCGGTCCGCCTTCTTTTACAGCCATAACTATGTCTTTACCAATTCTAGTAAAGGTTTTAGCCATTGCAGACCAACGTTTCATCTTTCTTGCTTTCCTAAATTCAAATGCTCTTCCCATTTCCTGATATTATATTTTGTAAAAAAATTCCTGTAAAAATAATTAAACTTGAATAACTCCCAAATTAAATGGCTTTTCAATTGGCGCATGATTTGCTGCTTCAATTCCCATTGAAATCCATTTTCTTGTATCTAACGGATTAATAACTGCATCTGTCCAAATTCTAGCTGCAGCATAATACGGAGAAATTTGTTCGTCGTATCTAGATTTAATTTTGTTAAATAATTCTTCTTCCTTCTCTTTAGTAATCTCTTCACCTTTCTTCTTTAAAGCAGCAGTTTCTATTTGTAGTAAAACTTTAGCAGCAGAAGCACCACTCATAACCGCTAATTCGGCACTTGGCCAAGCGGCTATTAATCTTGGATCGTATGCTTTTCCACACATGGCGTAATTTCCAGCTCCGTATGAATTTCCAACTACAATAGTGAACTTAGGAACTACTGAATTACTAACAGCATTTACCATTTTGGCTCCATCTTTAATAATTCCACCATGTTCAGATTTACTTCCTACCATAAATCCAGTAACGTCTTGTAGGAATACTAAAGGAATTTTTTTCTGATTACAGTTTGCAATAAAACGAGTTGCTTTGTCAGCAGAATCAGAATAAATTACTCCACCAAATTGCATTTCACTAGGCTTAGTTTTTGCACCTTTTGATTTTACAATTTTTCTTTGATTCGCTACAATACCAACTGCCCAGCCATCAATTCTTGCATAACCTGTAATAATGGTTTGTCCGTATCCAGCTTTATATTCGTCAAATTCAGAATTATCCACCAAGCGCTCTATAATTTCTATCATGTCATATTGTTCATGACGCGCTTTTGGCAAAATTCCAAAGATTTCGTTTTCATCTTTTGCAGGAGCTTTGCTTTCTGATCTGTTATAACCAGCCTTTTCAAAGTCTCCAATTTTATCCATTACATTTTTAATACGATCTAAAGCGTCTTTATCATCTTTAGCTTTGTAATCGGTAACCCCAGAAATTTCACAATGTGTTGTTGCTCCACCTAAAGTTTCATTGTCAATAGCTTCACCAATAGCGGCTTTTACTAAATAGCTTCCTGCTAAAAATATACTTCCTGTTTTATCTACAATCAAAGCTTCATCACTCATAATTGGTAAATACGCTCCACCAGCAACACAACTTCCCATAACAGCGGCAATTTGTGTAATTCCCATACTGCTCATTACCGCATTATTTCTGAAAATTCGTCCGAAATGTTCTTTGTCTGGAAAAATTTCATCTTGCATTGGTAAGTACACACCAGCAGAATCCACTAAATAAATAATTGGTAATCTGTTTTCGATTGCAATTTCTTGAGCTCTTAAATTCTTTTTTCCTGTGATAGGAAACCAAGCACCGGCTTTTACAGTAGCGTCATTTGCTACTACAATACATTGCTTGCCTTTTACATAACCGATTTTGATAACTACACCACCAGAAGGACATCCACCATGTTCTTTATACATTCCTTCACCAGCAAAAGCTCCAATTTCAATAGAGTCAGAATCGTTATCAAGTAAATAGTCAATTCGCTCTCTTGCAGTTAGTTTGCCTTTTTCATGATGTTTTTGAATTCTTTTTTCTCCTCCTCCTAATTTTATTTTGGCTAAACGCTGTTTTAAATCCGAAGCCAACAACTTNTTGTGGTCTTCGTTTTTATTGAAGTTAATGTCCATAGATCTTTGTTTGTTTGCGAGTGCTAAAATAAGAAAATACCAGCACACTTCAAGGTGATTACTCGTACGATTCGATGATGTTTTTTACGGTGTTTTCAATTTCTTTGTAACGTGCTTTTTTATCTAGTATCCAAGGTTCTGATACACGTTCTTTACAGTCTTTCACGGAACAAGATTCACAAGTCACCCCAACCACATTTTTCTCAAAAGTATCTTCTTTGAAAAACTTGACTTTTCGTTTTAAGTGTGGAGATAAAAGCATTCCAATACTAATACTTCGATAAATATCTTTTTTAAATGGATCTTTATTGGCTGAAGACAATACTAAATATTCATTCGTTGAATTCTCGTAAGATGAAATCTGAATTCCTGATGAAGATTTCTTTTGATCTGAATTTTCAAAATCTTGAATGGTTTTGATAGAAACCCATCTTCTACAGTAGTGTTCTTGATTTCTATTGGCGTGAGGAGCCTGCTGTTGAGTAATATGTAATTCTTTACTTAAACGATATTTCGGAGAGCCTTCTTTATGTGTAAAACGCAAAAAGAACAAGTTCTTAATATTAAAAGCCGTTGGTAGAATATTCGTTAATCGTTGATAAAAAGTTTCATCGGAACAATTATAACTTGTTAGTATTTTATGTAATCTAAGCGGATTCCAATCTTCTTTGTTAAATAAATCTTTTAGTTGATTTATTAATTGTTGTTTTGGGATAATTAAAGCACCAGCGAAATAAGAGGCGATGAAGTTATTCAATACTTGATCAAAACTTTCAAATTTTATCCAAGGGAAAGTGTACAATCGATCTTCAATTTTCAAGAAATTGTAAGCTATTTCTTTAGCGTAAATAAATGTTTTTTGTGGTTCTGAAATTTCTTTACTTAATAAAAGTGTGTTTTTCTTCGGAATGTAAATGTTTCTTAGGTCTGTTAATTTGGTGTGTTTTGACAATTCTTCAGTATCTACATTGTAACCAAATTCTTCAATTAAAATTTCTTTTAAATCTTCTGAAGTGATTTTTTTATTAAGATTAATGTGGTAAGCTTTCGCAAATTTTTCAACACTTTCTTCAATATCTTCAAAATAATTATTGTGTGCCTCTTGATAGGAACGCAAAGAAGCTAGGAAGAAACTCTCTCTTGTAAGATTATAATTTTGGGAAATTTTAATAATCGTACTGATGAATGCATTTACTTTGGCAGGTGCATTTGCTATAATATCAATTAAGTTATTTTCCTGAATCCCGAAAAGGTCAAGAGGTATTTCCTTTAAAATCTTAGATTGTAAAATTTCACCAATAGGAGCGAGGTTTTTGTCTAATTTTAAAGATACTAAATGATCATATGGCACTTCAAGACTTTCTGCTAGTATGGCGATTTTATCGGTTTTGGGATATTTTTTTCCCTTTTCTATCTCATTTAAATAAGATTTTGATAATCCTGTAAGTTTTCCTAAACCAAAAAGAGAAAGCTTTTTCTCTGTTCTAATTTGCTTCAATTTAAGCCCAAAAATAAGGCGAATGTACTGTTCTTCTAATAACATAAAATCAAAGTTATGAATAATAGCGAACTTATAAAAATTGAATTTTTTATAAAAATAGCGAACGTTCGCTTGGAGAGTTCAAAAATATTTTATAACATTGTAGAGTAATTATTTAAAAAAGATAAAATGGAAACTAAAGCAATTCTAAATGAGATTCAGTTCAGCGGATTTGAAGCAGAGTCTTACCAGTCAATTTTAACGCCAGAGGCGAAGGCTTTTTTAATAGAGTTACATGTCAAGTTTAATAATAAACGACTAGAGTTGCTTGAGGAAAGAGTCAAGACACAACAGTATTTTGATGAAGGAAATTATCCTTCTTTTCCAAAAGAAACAGAATCTATTAGAAATTCAGATTGGGTATGTAAACCATTACCAAAAGATTTATTGGATAGACGAGTTGAGATTACTGGTCCTGTTGATAGAAAGATGGTAATTAATGCGTTGAATTCAGGAGCGAAAACGTTTATGGCAGATTTTGAGGATAGTAATTCTCCTACAATTTCTAACATATTAAATGGCCAACAAAATTTATTTGATGCAAACACGAAAACGATTTCGTTCTACAACGAAAAGAAAGATAAAACGTATAGTTTAAATGATGAAACGGCTGTTTTGTTAGTAAGACCAAGAGGTTTGCATTTAAATGAAAGACATTTTGTGTTGGATGGAGAGGAAATGTCAGGGTCATTAGTAGATTTTGGATTGTACTTCTTCCATAACATTAAAGTTTTATTAGAGCAAGGAACAGCAACATATTTTTATTTACCAAAATTAGAGCACTACTTGGAAGCAAGATGGTGGAATGAGGTGTTTGTTTTTGCTCAAGAATATTTAGGTGTTGCTCAAGATACGATTAAAGCTACTGTACTTATCGAAACAATTACAGCTAGTTTTCAGTTAGATGAAATTATATATGAATTAAAAGATCATATGGCGGGTCTTAATTGTGGGAGATGGGATTATATTTTCTCGTACATAAAGAAGTTTAGAAATCATGAAGGGTTTTTAGTGCCAAACCGAGCACAAGTAACTATGAGCTCGCCATTTATGAAAGCATATTCTCAAAGAGTAGTTCAACGTTGTCACGTTCGTCGTGTTCACGCAATGGGAGGAATGGCTGCTCAAATTCCAGTTAAAAATGACGAAGAAGCGAATAAAGCAGCTTATGCTAAAGTAGAAGGTGATAAGTTACAAGAAGTTAAAAATGGTCACGACGGAACTTGGGTTGCACATCCTGGATTGGTTAAGGTTGCGATGGATGTTTTTAATGAGCACATGCCAACTGCAAATCAAATCGATAATAAACGAGAAGATTTAATAGTTACAGAAGAAGAGTTGGTTGAAATGCCTATTGGAACTGTTACAGAAACTGGTATTCGTGAAAATATTAATGTTGGAATCCTTTACATTGAAAGTTGGTTAGCTGGAAATGGAGCAGCAGCCTTATATAATTTAATGGAAGATGCTGCTACTGCAGAGATCTCTAGAACTCAAATTTGGCAATGGTTACATAAAGGTGTAAGCTTAGAAGGTGAAGATGAATTCGATGTTGAAATGTATCAAAAATTAAAAATTCAGGAGATTGAAAAGATTAAAGAAATGGTAGGAGAAGAATCATTTAAAACGAGAAGATTTGATTTAGCGATTCAATT
>JAKVCX010000002.1 GCA_022448525.1 Tenacibaculum sp. | reverse complement strand
CGTGAAGTTCGTACTTCAAGTCCTGAGTATTATAAATGGACACAGTGGATTTTTATTCAATTGTTCAACTCATGGTATAATAAAGATACGGATAAAGCTGAAGATGTTAGTGTTTTAGTTGAAAAATTTGAAGCAGAAGGAAATGCAAATATAAATGCAGTTTGTGATGAAGATGTAATTTCTTTTACTGCTGATGATTGGAAAGGTTTTTCAACTACAAAACGACAAGAAATTTTATTACAATATCGTTTAACGTTTTTGTCAGATACAGAAGTAAACTGGTGTCCAGCTTTAGGAACAGTTTTAGCGAATGATGAAATGGTAAATGGAGTTTCAGAACGTGGAGGTCATCCTGTTGTTCGTAAAAAAATGACACAATGGTCTATGCGAATTTCTGCATATGCACAACGATTATTAGATGGATTGAATGGAATTGATTGGCCACAGCCTTTAAAAGATATTCAAACAAACTGGATTGGAAGATCTCAGGGAGCAATGGTTTCTTTTGATGTTGATGGACATGATGCAAAGATTGATGTATTTACAACGCGTCCTGATACTATTTACGGAGTAAGTTTTATGACATTAGCTCCAGAACATGAGTTAGTAGCAAAAATTACAACTGGTGATCAAAAAGAAGCTGTAGAAGCTTATGTTGAAGCTACAGCAAAACGTTCAGAACGTGATAGAATGGCAGATGTAAAAACAATTTCTGGTGTCTTTACAGGAGCTTATGCAATTCACCCATTCTCAGGAAAACAAGTTCCAATTTGGATTGGTGATTATGTATTAGCGAGTTACGGAACTGGAGCTGTTATGGCCGTTCCTTGTGGAGATCAACGTGATTATGATTTCGCAAATCATTTCGGATTAGAAATTCCAAATATTTTTGAAGGTGTTGATATTTCTGAAGAAGCTTTTGCTGATAAAGAAAAAACAGTAATCGCAAATTCTGATTTCTTAAACGGTTTATCGTACAAAAAAGCGATGAAAACTGTTATTTATGAAATGGAACAACGTGGTTTCGGCAACGGAAAGATAAACTATCGTTTACGTGACGCAGTATTTAGTCGCCAACGTTATTGGGGAGAACCATTCCCAGTTTATTACAAAGACGGAATGCCGCAAATGATTGCTTCAGAACATTTACCAATTGTGTTACCAGAAGTGGAAAAGTATTTACCAACAGAAGATGGAAAACCACCATTAGGGAATGCTGACGTTTGGGCTTGGGACACAACAACGAATACTGTAGTTGCAAACGATAAAATTGATAATGAAACTATTTTCCCATTAGAACTAAACACAATGCCAGGTTGGGCAGGAAGTTCTTGGTATTTTAATCGTTATATGGACGCTTCAAACAATGGAGAGTTCGTGAGTAAAGAAGCGGTTGAGTATTGGAAAGAAGTTGATTTATATATTGGTGGTTCTGAGCATGCAACAGGACACTTATTATATGCACGTTTTTGGCAAAAATTTCTATTTGATAGAGGACTTTTACCAGTTGATGAATTTGCGAAGAAGTTAATCAACCAAGGAATGATTTTAGGAACTTCTGCAATTGTTTATAGAGTTTCTGGAACTAATAAATATGTCTCTAAAGGATTAAAAGATCAATACGAGACTGAAGAATTAAGAGTGGATGTGAAGTTAATTAATTCTTCTGACGAGTTAGATTGTCACGGATTAAAGAGTTGGCAACCTCAGTTTGAAAATGCTGAATTCGAACTAGAAGATGGTAAGTACATCGTTGGACGTGAGGTAGAAAAAATGTCTAAACGCTGGTTTAATGTAGTAAATCCAGATGATATCTGTGAGGCATATGGAGCGGATAGTTTACGTTTGTTTGAAATGTTCTTAGGGCCACTAGAGCAATTTAAACCTTGGAAAACTTCTG
>JAKVCX010000019.1 GCA_022448525.1 Tenacibaculum sp. | reverse complement strand
CGTATTGACTTTGGATAAGTAATGTGTAGGATAGGTGGGAGACTTTGAAGCGGCGTCGCTAGGCGTTGTGGAGTCGTCCTTGAAATACCACCCTTTGCTTATCTAGAGCCTAACTCAGTGATGAGGACAGTGCGTGGTGGGTAGTTTGACTGGGGTGGTCGCCTCCAAAAGAGTAACGGAGGCTTCTAAAGGTTCCCTCAGCACGCTTGGTAACCGTGCGTAGAGTGCAATGGCATAAGGGAGCTTGACTGAGAGACATACAGGTCGATCAGGTACGAAAGTAGAGCATAGTGATCCGGTGGTTCCGCATGGAAGGGCCATCGCTCAAAGGATAAAAGGTACTCCGGGGATAACAGGCTGATCTCCCCCAAGAGCTCACATCGACGGGGGGGTTTGGCACCTCGATGTCGGCTCGTCACATCCTGGGGCTGGAGAAGGTCCCAAGGGTTGGGCTGTTCGCCCATTAAAGTGGCACGCGAGCTGGGTTCAGAACGTCGTGAGACAGTTCGGTCTCTATCTGCTGTGGGCGTTAGAAATTTGAGTGGATCTGACTTTAGTACGAGAGGACCGAGTTGGACGAACCTCTAGTGTACCAGTTGTCTCGCCAGGGGCACTGCTGGGTAGCTACGTTGGGAAGGGATAAGCGCTGAAAGCATATAAGCGCGAAACCCACCACAAGATGAGATTTCTTTAAAGGGTCGTTGAAGATGACAACGTTGATAGGCTATAGGTGTAAGTGCAGTAATGTATGTAGCCGAGTAGTACTAATAACCCATAGGCTTATGTACGTATCCCGGTCCTTGTGACCGGGAACAAACTCTTTGATAATTTATTATATCATTTTACTAATATGTTAACTTATACAGTTGAAATATACTGAAACAGCTTAAGGTGATTATAGCAATGGGGCTCACCTCTTACCATTCCGAACAGAGAAGTTAAGCCCATTAGCGCCGATGGTACTGCCACTGGTGGGAGAGTAGGTCGTCGCCTTTCTTTTTAAGCAAAAAACGTTCAATATCTTATTGAACGTTTTTTTTGTTTATATCCTATCCATTAGAATGACAATATAAAGCCCTGTATTAAATAATCGTATATAATACCATAGAAACTTAAACCATGTCTTTAAAAGGTAATTTAGTCTGTTCAAGTAAAAAACACTAGAATGTAATTTTTCACATAGCTAAATTATAAAGTTTAAATATTGATCTGGATTCTTTAATGATTCGAGCTTACAATTACTAAATCTAGTGTATAATGGTTAGATTAAGGTAAGATGATTAACGGTCTATTTGAAATGACTTAAGTTTAATAGCATTAGTATGAAATAGACTTTTATCAAATTTCTATGACTGGGTGAAAAATAGTTGTCTTTTTATATAATTTTCCAACTTTCTCGCTGTTCTTTATGGTTGTTAATCCTAGCTTAGGTTTGTTCTTTAGCTTTATATTTTTCAAAGAGGTCTTTTTCATGTTTCTTCTCAAAGATTTCAATGATTTTAACAAAGATCTTTCCGTCTTGTTTATAAAGTTGCACAACAGAAACAAGTTTTCCTGTAGCTTAATGTAATCTTTTCCATTCTCTAATAATGCTTTGGGTTTTCTTGACAGGGACATCAGTAGAATAGAGGTTAAGATGATTCTTTTATACGTTATGTTTAATAGAAACATGTTTGAGTAGTCATTTATTGGATTTAAAATTTACATGTATATATACTGTAATTCAGTTTTCGTTTTAGAATTTTAAATATACCTGATCTTTTTTTGGTAGTATTATTGAATTTAACACGATTTTATTCAATTTATTTAGATAATAAGAAATGAATTTTGGAGATAATTTTAGTTTATTTGTAGGTTAGCTTAAAATTTTATGGATGATATAAAAATACTAATGAATATAACAGAATTTTTTTTGATTTTTTTAGGTTGCATTTTGATGTTTAAATCTTTGGTATTCTTGGGTTATTTGGTGGTCTAATTATATTGTATCATAAGAAAGGTAAAAAGACTCTAATTTTCTTTATGCTATAAGTTTTTGAATTCCAGATGTTTGTTATTTGTGATTAAAAAAAGATTGTTTTTTTTGTTTTAAAATCTTGCGGGGTTCAAAAGAGGTTGTATATTTGCATCCGCAAACGGGGAAACGCAGTTTTGGTTTTGCAAAAGTTCATTAACAGATTGTAAATATAAGTTTAGAAAAGCGTTA
>JAKVCX010000018.1 GCA_022448525.1 Tenacibaculum sp. | reverse complement strand
TAGCTCAGGTGGTTAGAGCGCAGGATTCATAACCCTGAGGTCGGGGGTTCAAGTCCCCCCTTCGCTACTAAGTGAAGATAATTCTTAATCCGTAAAATCATAACTTATTGATCTTACGGATTTTGTATTTAAAGAACATAAAATCATATTAAAAAAGTAAAAAATATTTTTTTAATATGATTTTTTTATTACTTTTACATTGTCTAGAAGACGTTTTAGACACTTTTTCTTTTTCATAGCAATTTTCCCACTCCATATCCTGTGAGTGGGTTTTTTTTGTGTATAAAGTCAAACAAAAAAGCTCCTTAAATGCTTTCTTCTATTTCTCTTTTAAACTTTTATAGATTGTAGCCCTAATCCCCTATGCTGAAATAAACCAATCCCCATACTCTTCTGCATATTCTTTCGTTATTGACTTATCTTCTTTGACCTCTTTTAAACTTTTTCCTTTTACTATTTGTACTTGCACTCTGTTTCTTTAAGTCTCTAACATTTCTTTATAACTAAGAAGTTCTTTCCTACAAGACAAACCTCTATGTCCTGGAATAATAATTGTGTTATCGTCGGTCATTATTAAAGCCTTATCAATCGCAGCAATATAACCATCGATACTTCCTCCACTCGACAAATCTATATACGGAAATTTACCCTGAAAATATGTATCTCCCATATGAAGAACATTACTTGTTGTAAAATAAACATGAGCATCACCATCAGTATGTGCATTATGTACATGACAAACTAATACATCTTCGCAGTTAAAATGTACCATCATATCTTTACTAAATGTTATAACCGGTAGAGCTTCCTTTGGTGATGCAGGTTTTTTCTTTCCACGAACAACACTTTCAACACTCATTCTTTTCCTGACATTTTCGTGAGAAATAATTACGGCGCCTTCTTTGCTCATATTCTCATTTCCGCCAGTATGATCCCCATGCCAATGAGTATTTATTAAATAAGCAACAGGTTTATCCGTAATAGATTTAATTACTTTAAGAATCTTAGGTGTTAACCTTGCAAATTGATCATCAATCATGAACATACTGTCTTCACCAATAAAAAGTCCAATATTACCTCCTTGTCCTTTTAACATATAAATATTGTCTTTTACTTTTATCGGCTCTATTATGACTTCCTTATTTTGACCACTTAACGAAATTAATCCAAACAAAGAAATAACACTTACATATCTATTGAATTTATTCATACTTAATAGTTTTAAACATCTTATAGTGAGGACCCGCTTTATTCTCAAAGCGATCCCCAATAATTTCAAATTGATTTTTTTCATAAAACTTAACTTTTAATTTTAACAATTCGTTAGTCGCAAACTTCAATAATAACTTTCCATAACCTTTTCCTCTAACTTCAGAAGAACTTGCCATTCCTCTTAACTGATATTGAATTCCATTTAATTCTTTTAAAGAGTTCTTCATAAATGTACCTATACAAACAACATTACCATTTTCTATCACTCCTACATGAAAGGTTGTATCATCTAAATCTCCATCAAACTCATAAGGTAAATCAATATTTTTTCTTAAAACTTCTAACCTTAAAGCGTAAGTATCTTTTACATCAATTTTATTTACGGAAACCATTATTATTACTTTGAAATTTTAATATTAAACATGTTGCTTATAAACTAATTGACAAAGAAGACACCCAAGCTATTTTTCTTCTTTCATCAATTAGAAAAACAAAAACTACTTTAGAAATTCTAAAAATACTAGTTCTAGAAATGGTAAATTACCAAAATTATAAATGTATTAGAGCATCTCAAGAAGGAAAAATAACTAACCTTTACATAATTTAGTACCCTACATGAAGTTATATCGGTTAGAGTACTGAATCCGGTAACGTAATTATTTCTTAAATATTTTAGAAATAGGATTAGGAAAACAATTTCTTCTATGAATGAATAAACCCATTAAATAAAAAGAATATGAATCTATAAAATTGAACAACTATTGGACTAATACTAAATCATGTAAATTTTACTACAATAAATTTTAGGTGATTTACCTACTCCATTTTTTAAACGTTTCATGTGAGAATTAAGATTATTAAAAAAAAACTCAAAAACCTTGTTCAATAAAAAAAGGATAGTATATTTGCACCCGCAATATCAACGCGGGAGTAGCTCAGTTGGTAGAGCGTCAGCCTTCCAAGCTGAATGTCGCCGGTTCGAACCCGGTCTCCCGCT
>JAKVCX010000017.1 GCA_022448525.1 Tenacibaculum sp. | reverse complement strand
ATTGTTCCTCCTAATGTTCCTCCCATTGCTACATTAAGTATCAAAAAGAAGTTGTCATTAAATGGTAATGATGAAGAATTCGTTAGTTCATAATATTTTACATCGTCTAAATACACCGTAATGCTTTGATCCGTCCACTCCATTGTATATACATGGAATTCCGATGATGCATTTGTAATTGATGTTGTTTGTCCAAAATCAGCCTTTATATTGTTGCCTGTATCAAACCAGTGACAAGTAGCTAATACCGTGTTCTTGTCCGCTCCTGTTTGCTCCATAATATCAATCTCTCCACTCTGTGGCCATCCAACTGTTGGAAAATTAGAACCTAACATCCAAATTGCTGGCCATGTTCCTGCATCTCCAGGTAACTTCGCTCGTACTTCTACTCTACCATAAGTGAAGTTGTATAATCCTTGCGTTTTTAATCTCGCTGATGTATAATCACTTCCTGAGAAACTCTCTTTCTTTGCTGTGATAACTAAGTTTCCATTACTCACAACTGCATTATCTGCTCTGTCTGTGTAATATTGAACTTCATTATTTCCCCAACCATTGGTTCCGGTTCCAATATCATACGTCCATTTGGTAGCATCTGGTGCTCCGTCTGTATTGAAATCATCTTCCCAAACTAAGTTGTTGTAAGTATATTGTGGTGCTGCTGGTGTTGGATCTTCCGAAGTGATGATAAACCACCAATCAAATTCTCCATTTCCATCAGTAATTCGTAATGCCATTTCATTTGGTGTTCCTCTATCGAATATCTCATAACTATGGTTACCTATGTAATATCCAATGAAACCAGTTCCTGAAATTGATAAAGTTTCAACACCTCCTGGTGCAGTTAAGGTCCAATTCTCAGAATAATCTCCATAAGAATAATTCAATACATCAGCTCCATCAACTGTTCCTCCTGAACCTCCTAATTGATCTATTAAGTTTACTCGTCCAAAAACATCTCCATTTGTCACATGTTCAAATGTTCCATCTGAATGAAATGTGAATCGATCGTCATACATTCCTACTCCACTCTTCTCATTAGCGCCCGCTTGATACCATTCAGCAAAGACAGATCCGCCAACTGGACCTAATCCAAAATGTCCCCCAACTTCTCCTTTTACTCTCCAGGTCTTTGAAGTTGTTCCCGTTGGGTTTGATGGATCATAACCGTATAACAATGTTCGTAAATCATCTGGTGCAGAATATACTGCTAACACATCTACTTGAATTGCCTTACTTGAAGAAACTCCTCCTGCTCCTATCGCAATAACCGTAACTGTGTAGGTATTCACACCTAACTCACTAAAGTTATAGGTCATTCGACCGTCTGGTTTAACTGTCTCTGAACCATTGTAAACAAACTTGTATGATAAAGCATTGCTCGCTGAAGCTGTAAAGTTTACCGTTCCACTTCCGTCTCCATTTGGATTTGTAGCATCTTGACCAACAACTTCTGCTGTAATCTCAATACTTGAAGGAGTAACAATGTCGCCGAATTCATAATCATTCTCTTCACAACTATTGAAGAAAACCATTAACAAAGCAAGACATAATACTCTTGATATATATGTAAATTTCATCTCTTAGTTTTTTTAATTGGTTAACGTATACTCATCGAAATAGTAAACACTATCGTCTCCATTATTCCCGAAGTCAAAGAAGATTACTACTCGAACATAATCTGCCGTCGGTGCGCCACTAAAGTCATACACCAACTCTTCCCATTGATTTGTTACTGTTGTATTTAAATCAACTTCATGAGTTATACTTGCATCTGCGTTCTCTAGTTTAACCTTTACAACAGCACCTTGTTTTGGTGACCAAGTTCGTACACTGATTTTGCTATAAGTATTAAAATCTAGTGGTGAGCCCGTCTCAAAGAATCCTCCTGCCCAAACTTCTGAACCATTTGTTTTGGTTAAACGAGCAACATTGCCTGTTGTATTTGCTCCAGTTGCATCTGGATTTGCGATAACATCAATACCTGCAATGTTTCCAAAAACAGTAAATGCTGGTGGAGTTCCTTCAAAATCTTGGAAAACTAAGGGTTGTGGACCTCCTGTGTCATTTACTAATTCTATTTCATCATAGTAATACTCTGATCCATCTCCGTTATTACCAAAATCAAAGAAAATTACAATACGAACATAATCAGCCGTCGGTGCGCCACTAAAGTCATACACTAACTCTTCCCATTGATTGGCAACGGTAGTGTTTAAAT
The DNA here is from genome assembly GCA_022448525.1 of Tenacibaculum sp. Lineage (GTDB taxonomy): Bacteria > Bacteroidota > Bacteroidia > Flavobacteriales > Flavobacteriaceae > Polaribacter. The sequence goes on along the minus strand of JAKVCX010000017.1, from coordinate 724 downwards.
CAACCTCATGCGTTATACTTGCATCACCATTTTCTAATTTTAGTTTTACAACTACTCCTTGTTTTGGTGACCATGTCTTTACTCGAATCTTTGAATAGTTCGCTAAATCTAACGGAGAAGCGATTTCAAAGAATCCTCCTGCCCAAACCTCTGAACCATTTCCTTTGGTTAATCTAGCAACATTTGCTGTAGTATTAGCGCCTGACATATCTGGATTTGCAATCACTTCAACTCCGGCACCTCCAAAACTTGTAAATGCTGGAGCTGTTCCTTCAAAATCTTGAACTCCTAAAGAACTACTACTCGATGGTGATTTCCAGAAGTAAATATTATCAATGAATACTGTACCTGCTGCCCATGGTGTTCCTACAAACTTCAATTGTAAAATCTCTGTAACTGTTAAGCCCTGGTCTGTATAATCTGATATTGGAATATCAATACTTGTCCATTGGTCTTTTGTTAAATCATTAGTTACTGGTGCTTCCGTAGTAACCATTCCGGCAACATTAATTAACGAAGTTTCTAACTGATCAACATCGGCAGTCCAAACATCTAAGTGGATATATTCCATGCCACTTACATCTTGTGATGAACCAAACTGAATTCCTTGGTAACTCAGGTTGATGTATTGTAACATCTTATCGCCGTTTAAATCAAACTCTGTCCAACTACTTCCTTGACCGCCTTGTCCCCAATCTGGGAAAGTATCGGTACCAGCAACATT
>JAKVCX010000016.1 GCA_022448525.1 Tenacibaculum sp. | reverse complement strand
CTGTTAATGAACTTTTGCAAAACCAAAACTGCGTTTCCCCGTTTGCGGGTGCAAATATACAACCTCTTTTGAACCCCGCAAGCTTTTAAAACAAAAAAAACAAAATAAATTCACACAAAAAACCTAAACACCTTAACAACAAGGAAGTAAACCTGAAACTTTTTTCAATTTAAATTTCAAACAACTTTACACATATAATATAGTATAATGTATTGCATTAAAATTGCATTTACAATATCTTTGCCCACTAAGATTTTCACTTGTAAGAAAATCTATTAACTATACATATATATAATGATTAAAATCACACTGCCCAACGGAAGTATTAGAGAGTACGAAAAGAATTCTACTCCTATTGATGTAGCTAAAAGTATTAGCCAAGGTTTAGCAAGAAATGTAATTTCTGCAAGTTTTAATGACACAACTGTAGAAACCACTACCCCATTAACAACCGATGGAAACTTAACCTTATTTACTTTTGACCAGCCGGAAGGTAAAAAAGCATTTTGGCATTCATCTGCCCACGTATTAGCTCAAGCGGTATTGGATTTCTACCCAAACGCAAAACTTACTATTGGTCCTGCAATAGATAATGGATTCTATTATGACGTAGATTTTGGAGAGGAAACCATATCTGAAAAAGATTTTGCTAGAATTGAAAAACAATTCCTAGAAAGAGCACGTGAGAAAGCAGAGTTTAAAATGCGCTCCGTTACCAAAAACGAAGCACTATCATATTATAAAGAACAAAACAACATATATAAGGTAGAACTTATAGAAGGATTAGAGGACGGAGACATTACTTTTTGCGACCACAGTAACTTTACAGATTTATGTCGTGGAGGACACATTCCTAATACAGGAATCATTAAAGCAGTAAAAATCATGAATGTTGCTGGTGCATATTGGCGAGGAGATGAAAAAAACAATCAACTTACTCGTATCTATGGTATTTCCTTCCCTAAACAAAAAATGCTAACGGAATATTTAGAACTTTTAGAAGAAGCTAAAAAAAGAGACCATAGAAAACTAGGAAGAGAACTTGAGCTATTTACATTTTCTCAGACTGTTGGACAAGGACTACCTTTATGGTTACCTAAAGGTGCTGCTTTAAGAAGCAGACTGGAAGACTTCTTAAAAGTTGCTCAAAAGAAAGCCGGATATGAAATGGTCATGACTCCTCATATTGGACAAAAAGAACTATATGTTACTTCGGGGCATTATGCTAAATATGGAGAAGACAGTTTCCAACCAATAACTACTCCAAAAGATGATGAAGAGTTTTTATTAAAACCTATGAACTGTCCTCATCACTGTGAAGTTTATAATTTCAAACCTTATTCATATAAAGACTTACCAAAACGTTTTGCTGAATTTGGTACTGTATATAGATACGAACAGAGTGGAGAGCTTCATGGACTAACAAGAGTAAGAGGTTTCACTCAGGATGATGCACATATTTTCTGTACTCCAGAACAGCTAGATTCAGAATTCAAAAACGTAATTGATCTTGTATTATATGTCTTCACTTCGTTAGGGTTTGATAATTTCACCGCTCAAGTTTCAGTTCGAGATCCGGAAACTCCAGAAAAATATATTGGAGATACTGAAAATTGGGAAAAAGCAGAACAAGCAATTATCAATGCTGCCAAAGATAAAGGATTAGATTTTGTCATTGAACCAGGAGAAGCTGCCTTCTATGGGCCAAAGTTAGACTTTATGGTGAAAGATGCTTTAGGCAGAAGTTGGCAATTAGGTACAATTCAGGTTGACTATAATTTACCTGAAAGATTTGATCTAACCTATAAGGGTAGTGACAACCAACTTCACAGACCAATTATGATTCACCGTGCTCCTTTTGGGTCAATGGAAAGATTTATAGCTATTCTATTAGAGCACACTGGAGGTAATTTCCCTTTATGGTTGACACCAGAACAAGTTATTATACTGCCAATCAGTGAGAAATACGAAAAATATACCAAAAAAGTTTTAAATTTGTTGGAAAATTCCGAAATTCGCGCCCTCGTAGACAATCGAAATGAGAAAACTGGACGTAAGATTAGAGATGCTGAAGTTAGCAAGATTCCATTTATGATTATTGTCGGTGAGAAAGAGGAGCAAGATGGCACGGTATCTGTGAGAAAACACGGTGAAGGTGACATTGGAACTTTCACTATTGAAGAATTTATTTTGTTAATTCAAAAAGAAATTCAGAAAACGTTAGTAACGTTTAATACAAATAATTAAGAAACAATTTTAAATTATTAAGCCATAGCAATAAGAAGAAAAGGCGGTAGAAGACCCGCAAGAATTATTAAAGAAGATCAACATAGAATAAATGAAAAGATTAGATATGTTGATGAAGTTCGCCTAGTTGGTGACAATGTAGAAGTTGGTGTTTATCCTTTAGCAAAAGCAAAAGAGATAGCTCGAGAACTTGAGTTAGATTTAGTTGAAATTTCACCAAAAGCTGTTCCCCCTGTCTGTAAAGTAATAGACTATAAGAAATTCTTATACGAACAGAAAAAACGTGAGAAAGCATTAAAAGCTAAAGCTACAAAAGTTGTGGTTAAAGAAATTCGTTTTGGTCCTCAAACTGACGATCATGATTACGAGTTTAAGAAGAAGCACGCTATTAAGTTTTTACAAGATGGTGCTAAATTGAAAGCCTATGTGTTTTTCAAAGGTCGTTCGATTGTGTTTAAAGAACAAGGTCAAATTTTACTTTTAAAACTTGCTCAAGAATTAGAAGACTATGGTAAAGTAGAGCAAATGCCAAAATTAGAAGGTAAAAGAATGATTATGTTCATCGCACCTAAAAAAGTGAAGTAAACTAGATTCATTATATCTAGCAAAATTATATAAGCAAGAAAAAACGAAATCAGAAGATGCCTAAGATGAAAACAAAATCTAGTGCCAAGAAACGTTTTAAGTTAACTGGTTCTGGAAAGATCAAAAGAAAGCACGCGTTTAAAAGTCATATCTTAACAAAGAAGTCTAAAAAGCGTAAGCTTGCATTAACACACGCTACGTTAGTACACAAGTCTGACGAAGCAAACATTAAGCAACAATTATTATTAAAATAATAGTTAGCTAGGTAGTAAATTAATTATTAACCATGGAGTTGGGCCCATCAAGTACTATTTAATTAGTCGCCTACTACAAAAAACAAAGAATTATGCCAAGATCAGTAAATTCAGTAGCTTCAAGAAATAGAAGAAAAAAAATCTTGAAGCAAGCAAAAGGTTACTTTGGACGTAGAAAAAACGTTTACACAGTAGCTAAGAACGCGGTTGAAAAAGGGTTACAATACGCTTACCGTGATCGTAAAAACAAAAAGAGAAATTTCCGTTCATTATGGATCCAACGTATTAACGCTGGAGCTCGTCAGTACGGAATGTCTTATTCACAGTTTATGGGGAAAGTTAAGGCTAACAACATCGAGTTAAACCGAAAGGTTTTAGCTGATTTAGCTATGAACAATCCAGAAGCTTTTAAGGCAATTGTAGATACAGTAAAATAAGTTTAATAATCTTGCTTATACTAAAAACCCAAACTTTATCGTTTGGGTTTTTTTAAATTAATCCCAAACATCATTCCTTATCAATGAAA
>JAKVCX010000015.1 GCA_022448525.1 Tenacibaculum sp. | reverse complement strand
GTGCTGATGGAGCAACCGGACCTACGGGGCCACAAGGTATTCAAGGACCAGCAGGTACAAACGGAACAAATGGTACTAATGGAGCTGACGGTGCAACAGGACCTACAGGACCGCAAGGTATTCAGGGACCAGCAGGTACAAACGGAACAAATGGTACTGACGGAGCTGACGGTGCAACAGGACCTACTGGACCTCAAGGACCAGCAGGTACGAACGGTACAAATGGTACTGACGGGGCAACCGGACCTACAGGACCGCAAGGTATTCAAGGACCTGCAGGATCAAATGGAGCTGATGGTGCAACAGGACCTACTGGACCTCAAGGACCAGCAGGAACTAACGGAACGAATGGTACAGATGGGGCTGACGGGGCAACGGGACCTACAGGACCACAAGGTCCAGCAGGAGCTCAAGGTCCACAGGGTATACAAGGACCTACTGGCCCACAAGGTGATACCTTCATAAAAGCATTTGCTAAAGTGAATGGATCAACTGGAGCATTAATAAGATCACAAGGAGTAACTTCTGTCACAAGAAACAGTGCAGGGAACTATACTGTTACAATACCAGATAGAGGAAACTCAGACTATATAATTCATATTACAGCATTTAGTAATGCAACTTTCCAAGTAAGTGGACAAATAACTGCACAAACTAGTACTTCCTTTACAGTACAGTTATATGCAAGTAATACATTCTTATACTTCATCGATGCAAATTGGTACTTTACAGTTGAAGATTTATAAAAAATGACTTATGAGAATAGTATTCATTATAATAATTGCATATTGCTCAACTGGATTCTCCCAGGTTTTTCCTGGGACACCAGTATCTGGTTTTCCCAGTGGTACAACTACAGAAATAACCAATACTCCGAATGCAGTTGAAGCAACCATTGCATATAGTACTAATGAAAGAATGTTTTATTATTATAATGGAAGTGCTTGGGTACCATTTTTTAATTCTTCTCACAACTTAGGAGATATAAAATATGGAATCCAACCTAATGACCATAATGGGTGGTATTTACTTGATGGTAGAAATATTTCTACTTTATCTACAAACCCCAGGGCTGCGGCTGTTAGTTTAGGGTTTACTTCTACTCTACCTAATGCTACTAACAGAGTATTAAAACATCCAAATTCAGGAGAAAATGTAGGGGATTTAGGTGGTCAAGAATCAATTTCTCTTTCTAGAGCCAACCTACCAAATGTAAATTTCACAGGTTCTACATCTACCAATGGTAACCATAGCCATACTATAGGAAGGCGCACAAGAACTGAACGAATTGTAAATAGATTTGACGATAATAGAACATACTTCGGTAATTCAGGAACAACTAATACTAGTACTTCAGGAAATCATAATCATACAGTAACTGTAAGCAGTGGTGGATCGAACCAACCAATTGAAACATATCAACCATATTTAGTTGTAAACACTTTCATTTATTTAGGGAACTGATAGTAGCTTCTATTTAATTACAAAGAGTTTTTACAACACTTTATGTTAAACTAATTATTATGAAAAATACGTTAATACTTATCGTTAGTCTTCTTTCATTAAATTTATACTCTCAAGTATTTCCTTCTACCCCAGTTTCAGGATTTCCAAGTGGTACTACGGCCCAAATTAATGCAACATTGAATCCTGTTGAAGGAACAATAGCATACAGTACAGATCAAAAAATCTTATATTATTACAATGGTACCAATTGGATTTCTACAAGTGGAGCGAATTGGTTATTAAGTGGTAATGCAGGAATAACATCATCCAATTTTCTTGGAACCATTGATGATGTCCGCATGCAAATTCGATCTAACAATATTCCTATTCTTGAATTTGGAAGAAGACAAACTTTAGGATTAACTCAAACTTACCCAGACTATACCGATAACGATCAGCCATTGGTTCATATTAATGGTAATGGAAATACAGCAGGCTTGCAATTTGCAGCTTCTGGCGCTTCATTTTATAAACCGATGTTTTTTACTACAACAAATGGAAGCTTTAGACTAAAGGGAAGTTCTGGTGGAACGGATCTATTTGAAATCGGATCTGGAGGACCTTCGAATGATGGAAGACTTGAATTTATTATTGGAGATGATGGTGCCGAACCAATTATATTTAAACGATATGACTATCGTAATGGTCAATTTCATAAAGAATTATTTAGAGTTCAAGGAAGTAATAATTCTGCCAGCGCAAAAACTAGATTTGGTATTAACTTAAACACTGCTGAAGTACCAGTTGATAGCGATTATAATGATTCTCAATCTGCCTTCAATATTGCGAACTCAACTTTACAAATTGATGGATCTGTATCCAAGACTTTAGATATCCTCAACAGTAATACTACGTTAACAGAAGATCATTATGCTGTCGTTATTAACGGAAATTACACCATCACATTACCGAATGCCAATACTTGTAATGGAAGAGAATATATTTTAAAGAACAACACATCAAACACTATTTCTATATCCAATTATCTTAATTTGTCAAATTCTAGTACTAACACTATTACTGCAAATAGTACCTTAAATATTCAAAGTGATGGTTCAAATTGGCAACAAATGAATAATAATAGTTCTTCTAGTAGTGGTGGTGGAACAGGAACTTTAACTTTAGTAGATAAATTCAATAGTACCGATAGCACAATTACAATTTCAGATTTTAACACAAACGGTACACTAATACCTCTTAATTCTGTTCGAGTTTCCAGTGGATCAGTAGCAAACACGACAAGTGATCAAGTTCAAGTTACAGAATCTGGTTTATATGAAATTACCTATACAGTTTCAATGCGAAAGGAAAATGGGGGAGATTTTAGTAGTGGTGGAAATAGCTCTTTGGAAGTAGTCGTCTGTCAGAACAATAACCCAATTGCAAATACAGGAAGTATTGTAACTTTAATAGGAAATACTAATTCAAGGTATGTTACTGCTTCAAGAACAGTTTTACTAAATTTAACTGCATTTCAAAGCTATGGGATTAAAATTAGAGAAAAAACTATTAGTAATTCTGGTGAAGTTGTAATTGATGCCAATGCAACAGGAATGACCATAAAAAAAATAGATTAACAATTAATAACCTCTCTCCTACTCGATGAATTCAAGAATATTTATAATCTTTTTTTTATTCACATTCTCAAAATTGGTAAGCCAAGTTTTTCCGAGTGCCCCTGTTTCAGGATTTCCTAGTGGAACTACTGCTCAAATCAATGCTACAGTAAATCCAGTTGAAGGAACTATGGCCTATAGTTCTGACCAAAAATTATTATATTATTATAACGGTACAAACTGGGTTTCTCCTAGTGGTGCCAATTGGTTACTAAACGGAAACGCAAGTTCTACCACTTCTAACTTTTTAGGAACTATTGACGATGTTAGAATGCAAATCCGCTCAAACAACCTACCAATTCTTGAGTTTGGAAGAAGACAAACACTTGGACTAACTCAAAGTTTCCCTGATTATACGGACAATGACCAGCCTTTAATGCATTTAAATGGAAATGGAAATACTGCTGCTCTTCAATTTGCAGCTTCTGGAGCTTCATTCTATAAACCTATGTTTTTTACAACTACCAATGGTAGTTTCAGATTAAAAGGAAGTGCTGGTGTTACAGATTTATTCGAAATTGGTTCTGGTGGACCTTCAAATGATGGAAGACTAGAGTTTATAATCGGAGATGATGGAGCCGAACCAATTATTTTTAAAAGATATGATTATCGTAATGGACAATTTCACAAGGAGTTATTTAGGGTTCAAGGAAGCAACAATACAGCTGCAGCTAAAACAAGGTTTGGTATAAATTTAAATACCGCCGAAGTTCCAGTTGATAGCGATTATGATGATTCTCAATCTGGATTTAATATTGCAAACTCTACTTTTCAAGTTGTGGGTTCAGTTTCTAAATCAATTCTTTCAGTCAATAGCAACATAACATTAACTGAAGATCATTATACGATTGTAGTTACGGCAAACTCAACAATTACTTTACCAGCAGCTAATTCTTGTTCAGGTAGAATTTATGTTATTAAAAATGTATCTGGTAATACTATAACGATTTCGAATTATTTAAATGAGTCAAATACATCATCTACTTCCATTGGAGCAATAAATTTATGGATACAAAGTGATGGAACGAACTGGCAACAAATTAATAGCACATCAAATAATACGACAAGTTCCAATAATGGATTACAATATTATACATGGAATATTGCAAATACATCACAACCCGATATCGATAATCCTCGCTCATTAGGTATATCAACTACTCAAGGAACAATTACAGGAGACTTAAACGATACAGCAAGAAGCTCAATCACACCAGATACTGATGGTTATATTTTAACGTATACCGGAACATTAGAAGTTCAAAATGCCGGAAGTTTTACTTTTAATGCGCGATCAGATGATGGTACTAGAATTTATATTGATGGAGTTCTGGCAGTTGAAAACTGGTTTGATCAAGGTCCAACTACTCGTTCTGGAACTGTTGATTTAGCCACAGGAAAGCACAAAATTGAATTTTGGTATTATGAAAACGGAGGTGGAGATTTTATGCAGTTTACCTGGGGAACAAACCCAGATGGATATACTGTAGGAAGTACTATTAACGCAAATCAATTTATTGTTGAATAACAAGCAAGAAATTAAATGAAAAAATTATTACTCCTTTTAATTTTATTACTCGCTTCTTTCACATCGGAAAGTCAAGTTTTACCAGGTGAACCTGTAGGAGGTTTTCCTAAAGGAACTACAGCACAAATTCAAGCGATATCAACAATAGAAAGTTTAATAGCATATAGCACTGACGAAAAGATATTTTATTACTATGATGGATCTAAATGGGTAAAGCTTTTTAGTGAAAACAGTAAAGTAATTGTAGATAATGAACTGTTTTTTGAAGATTCAAATTATTACTATATATCTGTAAGAATTAATACAACTAGTTGGATGGTTACTAGATTATCTAGAACAAACCTAAATGACGAAACCTTTTCTATGGGAACTGGAACTCAACCAACAGATTTAACAGCAATAACGGCTCTAACTTTCTCTTAATAATCAGCTATGAAAAATATTGGAGTCATATTACTTTTTATTTCACTCTTGTCGATATCTTCATTTAGTCAAATAAGTTTTAACGCCTCTGCTCCTTCTACGGGTAGTCCAGGTGGAAACCGAGCTACTTTATTTATCACTGGACCAACCACAGGAGATCAATTAAGAACATTTATCCAAGCGAATCCGGCAGCAGGTTCTGTTGTAAATAGAGACATCACTTTTTCTGCCGAATTAAAAATACAAGGAGCAGGAACTCTAACTGATAACAATGCAGTATATCATTTTCCAGGAATTTTTCGTTATGCTCCTCAGTCTGGAGTAACCGTAACTTTTACCGATGTAACGATTCATTATTCAGGTTCTGCCAAAGGACATTCCTATAATTTCGCTTACACTGCCAATTTTACCAGAGTATTTTACTTATTGGGAGTTACCAGTGGAAGAAGTGATTTTTTCAATAATGGAAATTACACATTCAACTTTGAAGATGTTACTTTTTCTGGTTATGGTGCATCTGATTTTTTACACTTTCAAACCAACACTACTCTTCAAAACATTACAATTAATGCAGATAGAGCCTTAAATTTTGAGCCTGGTGCAAGACTTGCTGGAGAAACTGAAATTATTAGAAATTTAAAATTAAGAGGAGTTTCACAAATTGTTGGGGGATCTGGTTCTAATGGGGATTTTAAAGCTTACAATATGGACTGGTCGCGAACAAATTGGAGGTTTAGCCAGAGAAGTGTAGATTTCTTTCTTGTTAACCCAATAAAACCAGTTGGTTGGACTGGTTATTCAGGTTCTGCATCAAGAGTGAAGGAATATTACACTCATGATGTCATTGTTTCAGATGAAAATTTAAATCCAATAAACGGAATTAACATACTACTCTATAATAATGATTCCAATAGTTTTGATTACAATTTAAATTCTGATGCAAACGGAACAATACCAACTCAAGAAATTTTAAAAATAGATAACTCGGTAAGTTTAAATTTTGATAGAGGAACATCTACTTTGGTTGTTGCCGATTATCAAAAAAAATATTTCGCCGTTACCAAAAATTTTAATGAAGCTATTGATGATAATGTAGTGATTTCAAATGATAATTTCATTTCAGAAACAAATACAGGAACAGTTGCTGCATATTCAGGAATTACGGTGAATCATAACTCTCGAACAGTAACTATTTCTGCGAATAGAACACTTTGTGAAGTTTATGACTTTTTAAAGCTTAATAAAATTAATAATCTAACAGAACCGAGTATAGATCGCTTTTTTGTGACGCCAAGTGAAAATATTATTGACCTGAATGATTATCAATTAGTTCTTTCTGGAAGTGCTGTTCTTTCCCCATGTGATAAATTTGTTAAAGTTGAATCTGATCTTACATCATCAATTGCAGATATCAATAATTTGGACGTGGGATTAGAAGATGCTACACAATTCTTAAAATTTATATCTATCTCGAATATTATAAGTGCGAATCTCTTAATTACAGATTTAAACACAAATACTACATTTTTAAGTGAAACTAATTTTACAGGAACAAGTAATAGTGTAACAACCTTTGCTAGTAACCAAGTGAGATTAGAAGTTACAAGAGACGGATATACGACATGGGCTACTATTCAAGATTTCTCTGGGCCAGAAGGCATTTATCAATTCGTTGCTCAACAGGCTCCCATAGAAAATCCTTCAACATCTCTTAATCAGGAAGAAATAATTTTCCTCGCGAAAAAAATATTACAAAAAAACGTTGGTATTTTAAAAGAATTAAATGGCACTAACCCAACCTTAAATATTACCAATATTACACAGAATTCAACATTAGAAGCTACTGAAGAGCGACAAATAGAAATATTGAATCTGCTAAAACAAATTTTAACCAAAACTACTGCAATTAAAAAAGGAATATAATTTAAATTAGCATTATGAAGTACATCATCCCATTATTCTTACTTTTTATTTCAGTATCTGTTAATTCACAAGTATTTCCTGGAACTCCTGTTTCAGGGTTTCCAAGTGGTACTACAGCTCAAATAAACGCCGTTTCAAACCCCGTTGAAGGTACTATTGCATATAGTACAGATGAGAAAATCTTTTATTACTATGATGGTACTAATTGGATCTCTCTAAATTCATCCTCTGGAGTTTATGTGGGTTCGTTTATAATAAATGCTCCAGGAGGTACAGCGACTACTTCATTTACAACACAAGTTACGGGCATACCTTTTAGACCTAGCCAAGTTACTTTTACTGCTTTTGCTAATGTAGAAAGATTTGGATTAAATAATGATAACCAAACAAGCAATAACGATCAAGGAATTGCGAACTCTTTTGGTAGTATGCAAGGGTTCGCCAGAAATGATGGAACTCTCCCAATTACCCAGAATGTTATATATGTTGGAGGTAGTGGGAACTCTATTAATGATATTTCAAGATATTCTTCAAATACTCAATGCATTGGAATTCGTTATGGTAATCAAAACGGTGATAATCTTGGAGTTTTATCAGGAGTACTAAATACGTTTGATTTTGACTCTGGTACTTCTACTGGTGGATTTACTTTCAACATAACTTATACCATTGGTACGACTGGTAATGCAGGTAGAAATGATGATATTCTTAACGAAAGTTTAGTTGTATTTTATACTGCCTACAGATAAAGCCCTTACTTCTTCAAATAAAAAATCGCATTATTGTGACCTATTAAAACATTCTGTGTCTTATTAATCGTAGGAAAATCAATAGCTAACGTGTAATGATTTTAAACAAATTACTACTAATCCGCTAAATATTGTTATTCATCGAAATAATAATTTTTAATTTGGATATAAGTGTTAGCTTTGTTCCAACAACAGTGAAGTTGTAAGTTTCAACATAATAAGTACAAAATGATCCATATCCCTAAAGTAATGGCGCGTGTATTTACATGCCTAACAGTTATTCTTGTGTCTACTGCCAACGCCCAGTCAGCTTTCAAAAATTTTGGTTCTATTCAAATGCACTCTAACGCTTCTATTGGTTTTCACACTGATTTAGTAAACGATGGAGACTTTGAAAACAATGAAGGTTTGGTAGGTTTTTACAGTGACAGTGATGTTAGGACTGTTTCAGGAACAAACCGTCCGGTTTTTAATAATGTTGAAATAGATGCTATTAACGATTTAAACCTTGAAACTTCTTTGGGAATTACAAATGAATTAGAATTCATTAATGGAAGAGTAAATACACCAAGAACAAATACTACAATTTCTTTAGACTTTATTAATCACAATTTATACGCAGGTGAAGATGACGACAGATATACAGATGGTTATGCTTCAGTTTTAGGAAACAATGAATTTGTTTTTCCGATTGGTGATGATGATAGATTAAGACCTATGATTACTCCAGCTCAATCAACTGAAACTTTATTCAATGGAGCCTATTTCTTCGAAAATCCAAATTCACCAACTACATTCTCAAATAATTTTAATACTGATGACAAGGAAGTAGTTCTTAAAAACATCAGTAACAACGAATATTGGGATTTAGATGGAGCTGCAGAAACTACTGTTACATTAACTTGGGATACTTACAGTAATATTGAAAATATTTCTCCTTTATTACAATTTCTTAGAGTTGTAGGATGGAGTAAAGCAGAAAACAAATGGATTAATTTAGGTGGTGTTGATATTCAAGGAGACTTAACTGAAGGTAGAATTACTTCTTTAAATTTTATCCCTGATAATTATGAAGTTATTACAATTGGTTCAATTTTCTCTGATATTGAATTAGGTGGAAGTGATAACTACTTAATTTCTCCAAATGATGACGGTGCTAATGATGCTTTGGTTTTCGATGGTTTAGAGTTATATGAACAAAACGAATTAATCGTTTTTAACCGTTGGGGAAATATTGTATTCAAAAAGAAGAATTACGAAAACAACTGGTCTGCACTTTCTAATGGTAGAGCGACAATTAAAGAAGGAGATAAATTACCAACAGGAACTTATTTTTACACTTTAAAATTTGGCAATCAAGATTTAGATAGATCTAAAAAAGGTTGGGTTTACATTAGTTATTAATTATTTTTGAGAAAAAAATATTCTCTTGTTAAACCATACTTTTGTAATTCCTGCTTATAAAGAATCACCATATTTAGAATCTTGTATTTTAAATTTAAAAAAGCAGTCTGTCAAAAGCCACATAATTATTACAACATCTACACCTACTTCAGAATCTGAAGATGTTGCTAAAAAATATAACATTCCTTTTATTGTAAATCATAGTGAGAAAAAAGGAATTGGTAATGACTGGAACTTCGCCTTGTCTCAATCAAAAACAAAGCTTGCTACAATTGCTCATAGTGACGACATTTATGAGGAGAACTACGCAGAAATTATCCTTCAATTTTATAAAAAATATCCAAAATCTTCGATTTTCTTTACCGATTATAGAGATGTCGTAGGCAGTTCAATCCGATCACATTCTTTAAATTATTTTGTAAAAAAAACCTTACTTCTTCCATTTTTACTTAAGAAATCTCATAATTCAAAATTCTTTAAAAAAAGTAGTTTGGTTTTTGGTGATGCTATATGTTGCCCTTCTGTAACTTTTAATTTAGAGTTGATAGGTAATTCTAATGAATTATTTTCAACTAAGCATAAATGTGTATTAGATTGGTTAGCTTGGTTAAAACTAGCGGAGGAAAAAGGCAGTTTTACCTTTATCAATAAAAAATTGATTCAACACAGAATTCATGAAAATTCTGAAACATCTGTTTCTTTAAATTCAGGAATTCGTGAAAAAGAGGAATATGAAACTTTTAAAAGTATTTGGGGAACTCGATTCGCAAAATTATTGATGAAATTTTATTCCTTAGGGCATAAAGACAATCTGGTTTAATTTTTTCTAGCCACTGAAATAAACTCGTTATGCTTGAAATATTTCCCTATAAATCGTGGAAATGGAAATGAATAAAACTTTTCTTGAGCAACTCCTAATTCTGCAAATATTCTCTTTACAACTTTAAAATCTGTAAACTGTACATGAGTTTGATCCGAAGCATAACCAGCTTCTTGTGGAGTTATTATAACCAATTTACCATTATCTTTTACATAAGGTAAGTACTCTTTTAATAATGAAACAGCTTCTGATTCAGTCATATGTTCTGCCACATGGGCCAAAAGTATAGAATCAAAGTTATTTTCTTTACAATATTCAGACTTAAAAAACTCCTCATTGGTATATGCTACTAAACCTTTTTCTCTACAAATTCTTACAGAATCTTTATTATGATCAACTCCTACTCCATTTCCCTGGATATGTAATAGATTTCTACCAATTCCACAACCAATGTCCAATGTGAAACCTAAATCAAGCTTATTAATATTGTTTCGATAAGGCCTTTGAACATCGAGTAATCTTTTCCACCAAACAAACTGTTTCGTAAGTAATCTCTCTGTATATTCCTTTTCATTAGTAGTCCTATTCATTCTTGATAGATTTTAACTGTTTTTGTGCAAATAGTAAGTTGTTTTTAGCTCTTGTATAATTAGGATCAATTACCAATGATTTTTCACATGCTTCAACAGCTTCTTTAAATTGCCCCATAGCAGAATAAGCAGAACAAATATTGTTATAGGCCTCTTTATAATTCGGGTTAATAACTATGGCTTTTTCACAAGCTTCGATACACTTTTTAAACATTTTTCTATTATAGTAAAGTAAACTCAAATCCAAATATTTTTCTGCAGTAGGGTTTTGAGCCGCTTGTTCTTCTTTTATAGTTAATTTATCTTTCTTTCCTTCGGCTAAATTTTTATATCTCAGAGCTGTGGCGTCTTTTGGAGCAATGTTTAAAGTTTCATTTACTAAATTGTTTAATAAATTCCATTCTTCCAAAGTGTAATAAATTTTAATCAATAATTGTCTATTTGCAATGTTATATGGATTCAATTGTAAAGCTTTTTCACTTAATGGTTTTGCCTTTTTAGAATTTCCTTTTTTATTTAATTCTCTAGCGAAATAATAATATGGTAAATCGTCATTTGGTTTTAAAGCAATTGCAGATTTAAAGTATTCTTCGGACTTTAAAGGTTTATTGGTTGCAGCATTAAGAATACCCAAGTTGATATGCAATGTATGATAGTTGGGGTAAATGTTTAAAGCCTTATGAAAATATTTTGAAGCTTCTTGATAGTTTCCTTTAGACATTTGTGTTAATCCGTAATTCATTAATCCTCGTCCATTATTGGGACTTTTCTGAGTTACATCATACCAAAAAGTTTCATCGTTTAACCAAACTTTATTTCTTTGGTGCGTTCCAAAAGCATAAGCAGAAAGAATAACAAAAATTCCAAGTTGAACACCTCTCAACTTCATTTTACTTTTTTCCAACTCTATATCAAACTTAAAAATATATAATCCTAACGCATAGGTAATACTGAAAGTTAATCCTATAAAAGGAAAAAACATTCTATGATCATTCATTACCTCAGACAAAGGAGCTAAAGAAGTTGGTAATAAAGCGAACATAAACCATATTAAACCAAAAGAAATTGGTTTTGTAATTGTCTTTTTTGAAGTAGTTACAGTAATATAAATTAAAGCACTTAAAAACAATAATCCAGCAATCACACGATCGTCGAAGAAATTAGTTATAACAGTCCAATCTGTATCTCCACTTAAACTAAAAGGTAAAAAGAAACTAACAAAATAATGAAACCATACAAAAGGTTGCGTTTGTATGTAGTGCCATAAATTATTTGATAAACCTGCTATAGATCCTGCTTTCATCAAAGTATAAGACTGTACAGCTATAATTCCTATAATTAATGGAAGTAATCTTAAGATAATTTGCAATGATGTTTTGATATTCTTAAACCTAAAGAAATCTACAACAGTTTTTTCCTTTTCAAAAAAGAAAATATAAACGAACAACAACATTGGTAAAACTATAATAGTTTCTTTTGCTAAAACACCAATCATTGCCGGAAGAATGTATAGGTAATTCTTTCTGGTCTTTGGTTTTAAAACATATAAATAAAATGAAAGTACTATAAAGAAAGTCGATAAAACGTCAGATCTCGAAATTATATAATTGAGTGTTTCCGCATTTACTGTATGTAGAGCATACCAACCAACAGCAAAAAGAGAAATATATGATTTCCATTTATCATTTATAGAAACTGAAACAACCTTTTCAAATATTCTAAAAAGTAACAATAATAAGAGAATAAAAACTATGAAAGTTGATAGATGAAAATAAAAAGGATTCAATCCTCCGGCAATCCAGTAATCTATTGCTAATGATGAAGTAACTATAGGTCTTAATCCCCAATGATCTTTAGAAGAACTTACCATTTTCGTATCAACGAAAAACTTAGGAATATTCTTAATATTTCTAATATTTACATTATTTACAATGGCATGGCTATCATCGAAATGAAAACCATTTTTAAAGTGATTAGAATAAGTTAGTAATAAGCCAATAAAAAGAATTACTGTCAATATTAAAAAGTTTCTTTTCTTCACATTCATAAAAATAATCTATATTAGTTTTTGTAAATCCAAATTACTAAAATTTAGTATATAATATAGCAGATGAATTCCACTTTTTCTGATCATAAAATAGCCATTGTAATTCCATATTATAATGCTTCTAGACAAATCACAAGAGTTGTATCTAAAATCCCAAACTGGATTGATTCTGTGATAATTGTTGATGACTGTGGAAATGAATTATTACCTGAGCAAAAAGTTAGAGAAGCTCTGTCCGATCAAGTTGAATTTATATTTTTAAAAAATGAGAAAAATTTAGGAGTTGGTGGAGCTACTAAAAATGGATTCGAATATGCCATTAATAATAGCTTTGACATTGTAATTAAAGTTGATGCCGATGATCAAATGGATCTTAGTTATCTACCCAATTTGTTAGAACCATTAATTGAAAATAGATCATTAGTTAGTAAGGGAAATAGATTTAAGGATTTAAAGGCTTTAAGAGCAATGCCAGCTGTAAGAAAATTTGGAAATTTAGGTCTATCCTTTTTAATGAAAGTAGCAACTGGTTATTGGCATAATTTCGACCCAACAAATGGTTTTCTAGCAATAAAAACAGAGATTTTAAAAGAAATTGATTTTACTAAAGTTCATAATAGATATTACTTTGAAACTTCTTTATTAGCAGAATTTTATTTCCAAGAAGCTAAAATAATTGATATTCCAATGCCAGCGATTTACGGTGATGAAAAATCAAACATGAATGTTTTCATTATGTTCTTCTCCTTCTCGAAAAATCTAACTATTACTTTTGTGAAGAGAATAATAAAGCGTTATTTCCTTTACGACTTTAATATAGGATCACTATACCTATTAACAGGGTTCCCTCTATTTATTTTTGGAATTTTATTTGGTATTAGAACATGGATAGAGAGTTATCTAACAAATACCTTTACTCCTACTGGAACGATTATGATAATCACATTATCTCTAATTCTAGGCTTTCAGTTACTACTTCAAGCGGTCCAGGTAGATATTCTAAACGCTCCTAAGAACAAGTAAAGTTATTTTCTTGGAGTGGTGGGATTATATCCAAAATCAGCATCAGGAAGTTCTATACCAAGATGATTGATTATAAATCCGATACTTGCATAATGATGAATCGCATGGCTGTGAGCTTGTACTAATGCACTTCCTAAAGTATAATTTGTAGTTAAACTTCCTGTACCTAAATCATCTGTAACCTTTACTATTTTGTCAAAATCAGTATCATTAAGATTATTAAGTCTATATATAATATCCTGAAAATAGGCTATCCCAGACTCAGTTTTAACTTGAGCCAATTCATTTCGTTCGCGATCTGAAAAATCTATATCACCTTTCTCTAATCCTTTAAAAATACATGAGAATACATCCAGAATGTGTCTCATATTATTTCCAATACTAGAATAATAAGGTGGAACCGAACAATTGCTATATTGTTCATCTGAAATAGTATTTAATAGCTTTACACCACGTTGGAGATTCTTTTCGATTGCTTCGATCATATTCCAAAAATCACAATTATTTTTTAAAGAAAAAAACAATTCTTCAATAATTAATTTTACCAATTAATGAGAGGTGCATAATATCGAATTTTAATTTCCAATTTTTACTTATATAGAAATAATAATCATCCTTTATAAGCTGTCTATCTCCTTCTATACTTTATTCCTATTTAGATTTAGGTCAAAAAAAAACGTTCAATAAGATATTGAACGTTTTTTGCTTAAAAAGAAAGGCGACGACCTA
>JAKVCX010000014.1 GCA_022448525.1 Tenacibaculum sp. | reverse complement strand
GTAGTAGCAATTGCTGCTCCTTTTGCAACAACACGGATATCATAATCTCCTGCCATAGCATATTGATACGAAATAGTCTCTCCAATATTGGCAGTAGCGACTGGCTGTGAAACGCCAGACTCGCCGGAGTAAAACTCAAACATTGTAGCGAAATCTGCTGTAGCCGTTACATTTACTTGTCTTGAAACCCCTTGATCATTTTCAACAGTAGCAACTAAATTCTCTGGAGCTTTGAACGAAACCACTAATTGCTGTGTTGACTCCGTCATTTTTCCATTTAAACTAAAAGCTTCTATTTTTAAATCATACGTACCTTCTGCATATACATGAACAACACTTTCACCCGCAGCTAATTCCGCTGGCTCTGCTGTGTTATCACCAAAGTAAACTTTAAAATTACTCGCTCCATCTGCAGTAGGTGTAATTGTTACACTTCCTGTATTGTCCTGTGTAATATCATATGTCGCTGCAACGTTCGTCGGCGCAACTATAGAATCAACAAAAGATAAATCTCGCTCATCTTCCGTACATGATCCTAATATCAATATAATCAATAATATGTTGAGTATTTTCTTCATAATTTCATTTTTACATTAATACCCTTGGTTTTGACTCCAATTTCCATTTGCGAACTGAATTTCTTCGATTGGAATTGGAAATAATTCATTTTTATTTGCTGTAAAACCACTAATTGCGGTTCCATTTCCTGTTCTCACTAGATCAAAAAATCTATGACCTTCTCCTACTAACTCTAATCTTCTTTCGTTATAAATATCTTGAGTTAGTGTTGCTCCTGTTGAACTTATATCATGATTTGTATCTCCGAACGCTCTTCTTCTTACTCTATTCACATATTGTAATGCTCTTCCATCACTAATTCCTCCTCTATTTAAAGCTTCTGCCGCCATTAATAAAACATCAGCAAAACGAATTGACCTGTAATTATTTGGGTTTGTAAGATTTGGATCTCCGGTATTTAAATCTCCTTTTCTTGCTATATACTTTCTATTGTAAAACCCAGTATGCTCAAATCCTTCTGTAAAAGTTGCTCCAGTTGTAGTTGCCCAAGCATTGATATCTAAAATTGCAACATCTCTTCTTAAATCATCAGCATCAAAAGCGTCGTAAACCTCTTGAACTGGAATATTGAAACTAAAACCTGAGTCAAATTCTGGTCCGTTATAATTTCTAATACCGTTGAATCCAACTGCTACGTTACCTTCACTACATTGTAGACATCCGAAACCAGCACCTTCAACATCCGTATATTGAACTTCAAATACAGACTCTACGCCATTCTCTCCAATGTGTTCAAAAATTGTATTGTAATCTGTCACTAAATTAAAAGGACCATTATTAATTAAATCTTCTAAAACATTTGCAGCTTCTGGAAACTTATTTTGGTATAAATATGCTTTCCCTAATAAAGCTTGAGCAGAACCTTTATTTGCTCTTCCAACTTGTGGAGAAACATACGATAAATTATTAACCGCAAAGATTAAATCAGCTTCAATAGATGCATACACTTCTTCTACAGATGATCTTGGAATTGATTTTTCATCACCTAATTGAAAACGTGCATCTCCTTTTAGAGGAATACCTCCAAACCATTTTACCAATTCAAAATGATAATATGCTCTTAAGAAACGAGCTTCTGCAATGATAATATTCTTACCATCAAAATCGATTTTATTCTGAAATTCTAAAATGTAATTTGCTCTATTTACACCGGCAAACATCCAATTCCAGACATCTCTTAAATTACTATTCACTGGGGTATGAATCATATCATCAATTTGTTGAAAACCGATAACATCAGTTGCGCTTTCTCCTCCACATAAAGTATTATCAGAAGCAATTTCACCCAACATTACGTTTACATAAGTAGCTTGTAATAAATCATATGCTCCAACTAAAGCTCTGAAATAGTCATCTTCAGAGTTGAAGTAATTTTCAGAATCTAAATTGTATTCTTTTGTGTTATCTAAAAAGTCATCCGAACAACTATTAAAAGTAATCGCCATTAATAGAATTACGATGAATGAACTTATTATGTTTTTATATTTTTTCATGTCTTAATTCTTTAAAATGCTAAGTTTAATCCTAATAAATACTGACGAGATAATGGATAGAATCCATAATCAATTCCACCTCCAATAGCTTGACCAGTAGTTGCTGCTGGATCAAACCCTTTATAATTTGTAAAAGTGAAAGCATTGTTTACAGTTGTGTATAAACGGATTTTTGAGAATCCAATTCGTTCTAATACACTATCTGGTAAACTATATCCGATTTGAATGTTTTGAATTCTTAGGAAAGAAGCATCTTCTACATAAAAACTAGAGAATAGTTTATTGTTTGTAGCTCCTGTTGTGGTTCTTGGAACTTCGTTACTTGTTCCTGGACCAGTCCATCTGTCTAAGTAAAATGCTTGACGATTTACATTTGGTTGATCTCTTTCGTAATTACGAACCATTTCTTTATTTAATTCAGCATACATGTATGAAGTAAAATCCCAATTTTTATAATTGAAACTTAAATTCAGTCCCATGATATATTCGGCCTGAGGATTTCCAATGAATGTTCTATCATCAAAATCAATAACTCCATCTCCATTAACATCAACATATTTTAAATCACCAGGAACAGCATCAATTCCTAGCAGACCTGACTGCGACGGTGCATTATTGACTTCGTCAACAGTTTGGAAAACCCCGTCTGTTTGAAGTCCGTAGAAGTAACCAATTGGTTGACCAACTTCCATTCTTGCAGGAGCTAATTGTCCTACACCAAAAGCACCTCCTTCTATTACAACATCTCCATTAATTTGA
Source organism: Tenacibaculum sp. (assembly GCA_022448525.1). Taxonomy (GTDB): domain Bacteria; phylum Bacteroidota; class Bacteroidia; order Flavobacteriales; family Flavobacteriaceae; genus Polaribacter. The sequence continues at coordinate 58,793 of JAKVCX010000014.1, read as the reverse complement.
GTAACCTCACCTTGAACTCTAGTTACATTATAGTTAATGTTGTATGAAAAATCTTCTCCAATATTATCTTTATATTTTACAGCAAATTCAAAACCTTTAACTCTTGAAGTTCCTGCATTTACGGTTGGACTTCCAGAACCTGGTGCTGCCGTACCAATAATTCCTGATACAGGAATATTTGGAATTAATAAGTCATTTCTATCTTCTTGGAAATAATCTCCAACAATTTCAAGTTTATTATTGAACAATGTTGCATCGAAACCAATATCTAGCTTTTCACCTCTTTCCCATCTCGCATCTGTATTTGGTAACGTTCCTACCGCAATACCATTAACAATAGCATCATCCAATACGTAAGTTCCTTCTCCATTTAATTGCGCTCTAAATAAATTTCCTCCAGCATTTGTTCCTAAGAATCCATAACTAGCTCTAATTTTTAGAAAATCTAAGAATTCTATGTCTTTCATGAACGATTCTTCTGATACTTTCCAACCTGCCGTAACAGAAGGGAAATAATCTACTCTATTATCTGGAGTAAAATCAGAAGCCGCATCACGACGAATCATTGCTGAAATTAAATACTTTCCTTGATAATCATATTGTAAACGTCCGAAGTAAGAAAGTAAACGATTATCGAATACATATGCTCCATTGGTTAATGCATTAACAACTCCGTTTGCTAAACTAATATCTGCGAAATCCCATGAATTATTAGGAACATCAAATCCAGTTGCGAAAAGTCCGTCACCCCAACTTTTTTGCATACTAGTTCCTAATGTAACATCAAAGTTGTGATCTTCATCAAACGTCTTTTTATAATTGATAAAAGTTTCCCAGTTATAATTATTAGAATTTGTTCTAGATTGATCTACTTGACTTCTATCTCTATTGAAAACTTTACCTGCACCGTAATTTACGATTGGTAAAAATGTTTTTCCTTTATCGCTGTATGTTTTATAACCAATTCTACTCGTTACTTTTAAATCTTTAATTGGCTCGTATTCAATTTGGAAAGTACCTTCTAAACTACTTCCGAAATAATCATTATAAGTATCTCTAATTTGAGATAAAGGATTAATTACTTCATTCCCTAAAAATCCACTAGTATCCTCTTGATCTAAAGAATATGTTGGAGCGTAATTCAAAGCATTGAATAAAACTGAACCTAAACCATTTTCAGAAATACTTCTTCTAAAGGTGGTAAAATAGTTCGTTGTAGAAGATATTTTTACTTTATCACTTAAATCGATTCCTAAAGTTAAACGAATATTGTTTCGAATAAAATTAGATTTCTCTGGAGCAATAATTCCATCTTGTTCTAATCTTGAAGCACCTAAATAGTAATTAATTTTTTCTGAACCTCCAGAAATACCAACATTATGATTGATCATAAATGCATTTGTAAAAACCTGATCCTGCCAATCGGTATTATTCCCAATATTATTTACATCTGGAAACGGTAAAGCTTGTCCTCCTGCCGCATAACTTTCGTTTAAAAGAAACGCGTATTCCGTTGCATTTAAATAATCTAATTTTTTGGTAGTTTCCTGAATTCCTGTGTAAACATCGTATGTGATTTTCATTTTAGCGTTTTTTCTACCAGATTTGGTAGTAACTAAAATAACTCCGTTCGCACCTTGAATTCCATATATAGCTGCTTGTGCGTCTTTTAATACAGAAACAGATTCAATATCATTTGGATTAATTGTATTTAAGTTGGCTCCTGCTAAACCATCAACAACAACTAAAGGACCATTTGCTCTGTTCGAACTGATACCTCTAATTAAAATATTAAATCCACTACCCGGAGAACCCGATGCCGTATTAATAGACACACCCGATGTTGTACCTTGTAAAGCCAAGCTTGCATCTACAGGTTTTAAATCCTCAATAGTCTTAGAATCAACTAATGAAACTGCACCTGTAACATCTTTTTTAGATTTGCTACCATAACCAATGATAACAACCTCTTCTAATTGCTCTGAATCTTCGTCTAATTTAACGTTGATAACTGAGCCATTTACCACTACGGTTTTCGTACTATACCCAATTGAGGAAAAAATCAAACTTGATCCTTTATTAACTTTAATTGTATAGTTTCCATCGAAATCGGTTTCTGTTCCATTACTAGTATCTTTAATTAAAATACCAACTCCTGGAATTGGTTCCCCTGTTTTCGAATCGGTAACTTTTCCGCTAACGTTCATCTCTTGTGCATGTATTACAACTATAGATAATGATAAAATAAATAGTGTAATTAGGTTTCTCATAAAAACGAGTTTTTGATTATATCCTAAAATTAGTTTATGTTTTTTAGAATATTCACAATAAACCCCAATACAAAAAACATACAACGCAAAAAACGCTGATATACTTAAGAATTACTTAACATTTCGAGTAATGTTTTATAAAAAAAAGTGTTAATGTTGTAGTGATGTATAGTTATTTAAAACCTAATGTTGTGGTTTTAAATATCTAAAATATAATTTGTTAAGTTTACATCGTGAGGTAAATCTATCTTTTTACGCAAACGATAACGTTTTACTTCCACACTTCTAGGCGATATATTTAGTAGTGGTGCAATTTCTTTAGAAGATAAATTCAACCTCAAATACGCACATAATCGAAGATCATTAGGCGTTAAGTTGTTGTGCATCTTTTTCAACTTATTAATGAAATCTTTATCGGCATTATTAAACGCTTCTTCAAACATTTGCCAATCATCAGTATCATTTAAATTGTTGTCAATTATTTTTATTACTTGCTTTAGACTCTTTTCATCCCCTTTCATAATTTCTTTCTTCAAAGAACTTAACAACTCATTCTTTTTAATCATACTCATTGTAGAAACTGCTAACTCTCTATTTTTACTTTCAACATCCTGTTTCAGTTGAGTATTTCTAATTTCCATTAGTTCTTTTTCGCTTTCTAATGATTTTAACTGAAATTCTCTCTCTTGCTTGCGAAGTAAATCTTCGCGCTGTCTTCTATAATACGTTTTGTAAAGTCTATCCATAAACAAAGAGAATAGAAAAACAATCAACACATAACCAGCAATTGCAAGGTTGGAAATATACCAAGCCCTATGAATAATAAATTCATATGAAGGAGTATTTTCCACAAGATAATCTCCTATTTTAGCACGAACTTTAAATTTATATTCTCCAAAAGACAAATTTTCAAAAAGTACTTTATTCTCGTAACTCCAATCACTCCAATTATTAGTGTAACCTTCTAACTGGTATTGATATTTTACTCGAGCATCTGTAGATAAATACGGAACACTGTAAGAAAATTCTATACTATTATTTTTTGGAGACAATTCTAAAGTATTAGTATTCTGAAGTTTTAAATGCTTTGGGTCTCCATTTACTGAATGATTTTTAATTTCATTAATAGAAAGTTGATAATTAAGTTTATCCGAAACTTTCAAATCTGTTACGATATAACCATTTAAGGTTCCTACGAGATATTTATTCCCGGGTAACTTCTGAATATTTTCATAACCTATAGCACCTTTTCTCAAATTATTACTCACACCTTTACGAGTAATAATTGAACTGGAACTAAATTTATCAGGTCTTAAGTAATTAATATTTTCTTGTGAAAAAGAGAAAAGTTTATTCGATTGTTTATCAAAAATTAGTTTACCTGATAAAAAATCATCTTTCAAAATCAACTTATCCAACACTGTATCTCTAGCAAATTTTCCAGCTTTATCAAAATATCTAAATACTCCACCTTTGTAAGCATAAATAATATTATTTTGATACTTTACAATACTTGAATGTACTCCTTTTGTTATAGAAGAATCAATTTTTACATCTAGTACATTCTTAAAATCCTGATCAATTTTAAGCTTATAAACTCCTTTATATTCATGATTAACAAAAACAATATTATTATGATGTAATTCAAAAAATTTACATGAATTATTAAAACCTTCTATCTTATTAGCCAGCTTCCAACCGTCATTACTTTTCTCTAGAATGTATAATCCATCATAATTTCCTTGAAGCAATTTATTATTAGTTATTTGTTTAACTCCCCAAGTTCCAGCAACCGAACTCATTAGATTTGCCTCTGTTCCATTAATGATAAAGGTTCCGTTATTATGACCACAAAATAATGTGTCATCAACTATATCTAAACTCCAAACTTGACCTTGTGTATTTTTTATAAAAGAAAACTTATTTGTAGATGGATATTTCTTTGAAAACAATCCTTGATTCGTTCCCAGATACAAATACCCTTTGTAGAAGATTGCCGTATAAACCGTTCCTAAAGTACCATTTGGATCTTTAAAAATTCTGAAGGAAGAAGTTACATCTATCTTATTGATTCCATTATCTAATCCTAACCAAATATCACCTTTCTTATCTTCAAAAGTTGATAAAACAGTATTGTTAGACAATCCATTTTTTTGGTTTAAAACATACTGAGTCTCCCCAGTTGACTTTACATAAAATGCTCCATTTGAAATTGTTCCAAGTACGAAAGAACCATCGGAAAGCTTCTTTGCATTATAAATTGATTTATCTTGAAGAAAATCAGATAATTCTGAACTTAACTCATACTCATCTTCTAAAGTATAGAAACCATTATTCTGAGTAAGAAATATTAACTTTTGATTTTTCTTGTAAACTAAGACAACAACATTTTCTCTTAATTCTTTCTTACCAGATAATAATTTTGAAATCCCTTTTTCAATTTTAAAAATTCCTTCTCCAAACTTCTGAAAATAAACACTATCGTCTACTTTAAACATTTTGGTGATAGTTGTATCTGAATTAATAACTTTTATCAAATCAGAGTTTAAATTGTAAATGTAAATTCTTTGTAATGACTGAAAAAGAATCCATCCATCTAGCTCTATTATATTCCAAAATTGCTCGTCAGATAGAAGCTTGATTTTATTTTCTTTAACTAAAGAGGTATAGTTTAGGATTCCAAAATCATCTTTTTGCCAATATCCGAAATCCATGTAAAAACCAGTAAAGATTTTATCTTCATGCGCTTTGACAGACCTCATTATAGTTTGATTTGGAGTTGGATACAAATCCCAACTAGCTCCATTAAATTCAAGTAATCCTTTATTATTTGCGACATAAATGAATCCGTTTTCAGATTGACTTATAGACCAATTTTGAGATTCTGCGTTATAATCCTCCGGAGAGAAACGATTAATTAAAGGTAACTCTTGTGAATTTACCTTTAAGATTAAAAACAATAAGAAAAACGTAAGGAAACTACTTCTGCTCAATTAAGAAAAATAAATATAGATTAGTATTACAATAATACAAATAAATATTCCAACAGGTTTGGTATGTTTCCAAGGAGTTATGTCAACTTGCTTCGATTCTTTTTGCTCGTAAGGAACCGCTTTAGGTTTAAATTTTCCAATAAGCAACATAATTACAGTATTTAAAACAAACAAAATTGCCATTACATGTAAGAAATGTGGATAAGCTTCTGCCTTTACTAAGTTTAAGGCATCTGCTGCTGTAACTCCAGAAGCTTTTGCACTCTCCAATGCATCATTCACAAAACTAGGTCTTAATATAAACTCACTTATAATGTATAGAACTGAACCTGTTAGTAAGCCAATTTTGGCTGCTACTGCAGGTACTTTTTTAGTTACAAAACCAACGAATATAATGGTCAAGATAGGTATACTATAAACTCCATTTACTTGCTGTAGATAAGTAAAAATACTTTCTAAACTAGATAAAAATGGAGCAATAAACATTGCAGCAATTGCTAAAATAACTCCAAATGTTTTTCCGTACTTAACAACAACTTTTTCTTCCGCATCTGGATTTAGATGTTCTTTATAAATATCGATACCAAAAAGAGTTACCGAACTGTTTAACACACTATTAAAAGAACTCAAAATAGCTCCAAATAATACTGCGGCGAAAAATCCTATGAATTCCTTTGGCAAAATCTTTCGAACTAATTGTCCATATGCTTCATCTGGCGCACCTACTTCCATCGTTCCTTGAATCGACATGTAATACGCTATGATTCCAGGTAAAACAACGATGATTGGTCCTAATATTTTAATAAAAGCCCCAAGTAATAACCCTTTTTGTCCTTCTTGTAAACTTTTTGCTCCTAACGCTCTTTGAATTATTTGTTGATTCGTTCCCCAATAGAATAATTGTACTAACATCATTCCTGTAAATATGGTAGCAAACGGTACAGAAGCCGTAGAACCTCCAATCGAATCAAAATGAGATGGGATTTTTTCTTGTAAAATCGCAAAACCTTCAAACATACTTCCTCCACCAATAAAAACCAGCCCGAAAATAGGAATTAACAAACCTCCAATTAATAATCCGATCGCATTGATTGAATCTGAAACTGCAACAGCTTTTAATCCACCAAAAACAGCATAAATCGAACCTATGATTCCGATTGACCAAACGCAAATCCATAACGCTGCTTCTTTCGAAACTCCCAGTAATCCAGGAACATCGAACATTCCACTTATTGCTAAAGAACCAGAATATAAAATCGTTGGTAATAAAACGATTGCATAACCGCTTAAAAACAACACAGAGGTCAATGTTTTAGTAGAAACATCAAATCTTTCAGCTAAGAATTGAGGAATCGTAATTAATCCACTTTTTAAATATCTAGGCAATAAGAAAACCGCAGTTACCACCATTGCAATAGCGGCTAAAGTTTCCCAAGCCATTACTAAAATACCCTCAGAAAATGCCGATCCATTTAAACCAACAATTTGTTCTGTAGATAAATTCGTTAATAAAAGTGAGCCTGCAATTACACCAGCTGTTAAACTTCTTCCACCCAGAAAATATCCGTCTGAAGTTTGTTCATTAGTATTTCTTGTAGCACTCCAAGATACTACCGCTACGATTAAAGTGAATCCGATAAAAGATAAAATTCCTAACATAAGTTTTTGGTTGTTTGTTTTGACAATTTAAGATTATTTTATGGCTTGTAATCCAAAAAATAGTTGTGTATAGTTTTTGTATAGGTTGAAAATCAAGGAAAAAATAACCTAAACATACTATTTAATTACTAGTTCTAATTTCGGTCATTGTTCTTCCATACCAGTCTTTACAAGCTCTCGAAAGACTTGAAGTTTCTGAATATCCTAAAATCTCAGTTAATTTCGAATAACTAATTGTTGTTTTCGTCAAATAGGTGTACAACACTTCCTTTCTAACCTCTTCTTTCAGCTTTTCGAAACTTGTTCCTCTTTTTAAAAGTTGTCTTTGTAGTGTTCTTGGATGGTATGCCAATGCTTTACATATATTCGCTTTTGATGCGTATTCCGTACCCAAAAATCGGAGTAACATTCGTTTCACTTTTAGATCTACTTCTTCATTTCGTAACTCATAATTATTCTTCAGATATTCTTCTGCTGTTTTTAAATAATCATCACTTCTATTTTTAATTGAAACCTCTAATAATTCTGGACTAACATGTATTCCTGATCTAAAATGATTAAAAACAACCCCGCTATTAAAAAACTTTCGATATGAATTTGAAAGTTTTTCATGAGAAAAAGCAACTTTTAATGGAACATACGATTCACCAATTATTAGTTTTAATATCTTATGTAAATCGGCAACACAAAGTTCTAAGCATTGTTTTGAACTAGAACCCTTACCTGAATTAACTTCCAATGAGAGCTCAATAGCACCTGATACTAAAGAGCTTTGCTCATAAACTTTTAAAACAATACCCGGACTATGAATATGAAGATACTTTGTGGCTAAAGCAATTGCGTCTCCCATAGTTTTTGCATTTTTTATAACCATAGCTATTGGACCTAGAACATCTATATTTTGATATTTAGATAATTCTAACCCAAGAGAATCGCAATTTGTTAGTACTGCACATTCTTCTAAGATATTCGTTACTGAGCTTAATGGAATGAAACTCTCTGTATTCTGCAATTGCTCTTGGGTAATTTTATTCTTTCTCAACAAATCGTTAATATCCATTTCAAAGGATTCCATTAACCTCATAATACCGGACAAACCGCTCGATCGTACCATTATTTCCATTAGAACAAGTTATAAAAATGTCCGAATTTGTCAAAAACTATTACTGAAAATTGATAAAATTTGTAGAAACCCTTTTTTATTTCTTACATGAATACAAACTTTGATGTAATAATTATTGGTGCTGGAGTTTCCGGAATTGGAATGGCTTGTCATTTAGAAAAAGAATTCGACAACTTAAATTATGCTGTTTTAGAAAGACGAAAAGCTATCGGTGGAACATGGGATTTATTCAATTACCCTGGAATTCGTTCAGACTCTGATATGTTAACTTTTGGATTTGATTTTCGCCCTTGGAATGGTGATAAAACATTAGCAGATGGTCCATCAATAAAACAATATTTGATTGATACAGCTTCAGAATTTAATGTTGATGAAAAAATCATTTTTGAGACAAAAGTGACACGAGCGAATTGGAATTCTGCAAATAAAATTTGGGAAATTACTGTAGATGATTTAGCAACTGGAAATACACAAACTTACACAAGTAACTTTTTGATAGCTGCATCTGGTTATTATAATCATGATAATGGCTACCTACCTAAATTTAAAGGTTATGAAACTTTTAAAGGTACTATTGTGCATCCGCAGCATTGGCCAAAAGATTTAAATTACGAAAATAAAAGAGTCGTCGTAATTGGAAGTGGAGCAACTGCTATTACAATTGTTCCATCAATGGCGGATAAAACCTCACATATTACAATGCTTCAACGATCTCCGACATATATTTATAGTGTTCCATCGGTAGATAAGTTAGCTGTAAAACTTAGATCTTTTCTTTCAGAAAAAACAGTTTATAAAATTGCTCGTTATCGAAATGTATTTTTACAACAAACAATCTTTAAACTGAGTAAAAAATATCCTGAACGTATTCAGAAATTCTTGTTATCAAAAATCCAAAGACAACTAGGAGTTAATTATGACATGAAACATTTCACACCAAATTATAATCCTTGGGATCAGCGTTTGGCAGCAGTTCCTGATAATGATTTATTCAAAGCTATTCGCAATGGAAAAGCATCGGTAGTAACTGATCATATCGAATCTTTTACAGAAAATGGTATTCAACTGAAATCTGGTGACCATTTAGATGCTGATATTATTATTACGGCAACAGGCTTACAGTTGCAAGTTTTAGGAGGAATGAAATTACATATTGATAATGAACCTCATCAATTAAATCAAAAAATGACTTACAAAAGTGTTCTTGCACAAGACACTCCTAATTTTGCATATTTATTCGGATATACAAATGCATCTTGGACCCTTAAAATTAATATTGCTGCGAGTTATGTAGCGCGATTAATTAAAGAAATGAGAAATAGAAATAGCTCTACGATTATTCCTCGAACTTCGGATGAAAGTAACTTAGATGAAAGCGTTTTAGACTCATTGAATTCAGGCTATGTAAAAAGAGGAAGTAACGCCCTACCCAGACAAGGAAAAAAACTCCCGTGGAGAGTTTTACACAATTATAAAAAAGATAAAAAAATCCTTAAAAAGCCAGTTGAAGATCAATATCTCGAATGGATCCCCTAAATCCCAAAAGCACAAATCTTACTTTTTTGATTTGTGCTTTTTCATTATGTATCCTGTAATTAGATTGTTTAAATGATATTAACTATATATTATCATTGTTAAAAAATAATTTTTATTAATTTCGGGGGCTTTGAAATAAATAAAATCAACAATTGTTACAAAAAGTCCCCCTTTTAGTCAACATTGTGTTCTTATTACAATTCTTTGTCATAGGAGCTCAGAATTACACTTATGAAAACTACACTACATCTGATGGCTTAAGTAGTTCTGAAGTTTACGATATTACACAAGATAAAAATGGCTATATATGGTTTGCCACAGATCGTGGGCTTACTCAATATGATGGTTATGAATTTAAGAGATATAGCACAAAAGATGGGTTAGAAGACTTAGTAATTCTAAACTTCCAAGAACAGGAAGATGGAACAATTCTTTGTGTTACTTTTAATGGAAAACTCTTTTTTATTGACCCAAACACTAATGATTTTTACCCTTATAAGTATAATCATCTTCTAAAAGATATTTCTACAACAAATAATATTTTAAGTGCAATAAAACACAAGAATTATCTCATTGTAAACTACAGGTATCAATATGGTGGCTTTTTAAAAATTTACGACAATGGTAAAGTTGAAAAGAAAATATTTAACTGTCAGGATGATACTGAAATTAAAGTAACATATAACTATCAACTCTTAAAAGAAATATTAAACACAAAAAATAATGGATCTTTCCTAAAGGAAATTGCGCGCAAATTTTTAAATGATTGTAACATTAAAATTAAAAAGATAAATGAAAATTATTTTTTAATTGTTCAACAAGAAAACTTCTACTTAATTAATTGTAGAGAAAAAAAATACCAACTAATAACAAATAAAAGAATAGTTGCTACTACTAATACTTTTGACGATAATCATTTTTGGGTAGGTTTAAACTATGGAGGAGGAAAAGTATTCTCTTATGATGGGAAACTTAAATATCACTTTTTACCAAATAATACTGTCACTAAATTCTTCAAAGATCATGAGGGAGGATTATGGTTGGGAACTACAGAATCCGGTGTGTTCTACATTAAAAATCCTGGAGTTATTACCCACAAAACTCCATCAACTTGCAAAGACATTTTATCTTTATCAAAGAATAATAAAAATGAATTATACATTGGTTTTGACAATGGTGAACTTTACAAAATAAAACAGCACAAATTCAAGAAAATATGGGAATTCAATCATAATACACCCGCAAGAGTTCAATATAATTCCAAAACTGATAGATTATTCGTTCAATCGGATCATTTATACGAATTAAAAAATGATAAAATTGACACCCTATATGCTGAAGGTTATTCAGTAGCATTATCTGATAATCAAAACAAAAACTTACTAACTAAAAATAGAGTTTTTTATAAAAACGGTGATAGTTATATCATTCCGCCAAGCAATAGAAGACAACAAAGAATTGGTGATATTGAATTTGCAGATGAGGGGTATTACCTAGGAACCTTATTAGGTTTATATCAATACAAACAAGATTCTTTGTATAACCTTAGATCAATTACTCCTCTTTTCGATAGTAGAATAGATGATATTGATAAAATTGATAATCGATACTTTTTCGCTAGTTTAGGAAATGGAGTGGTAATTAAAAACAAGGATTCCATCTATAGTATCAATACTACTCATGGACTATCAAGTAACATTACCACACAAATTTATGCTAAAAATCCTCATGAAATATATGTTGCTACTAACAATGGCTTAAACAAAATAAGTTTTAGTAATAACCTCAAAACCTATAATATATCTCATTTTTCTACAAAAGATGGCCTTCCTGGTAATCAAATTAATGATATTGAAATAATTAATGACTCTTTATGGATTGCCACTAAAAACGGGCTTCACTCCTTTTCTGAATCATTACTTGATAACAAGAATAAAAATATGATTAAAGACTGGCTTCAAATCAAAAAAATACTCATTAATAATAAAACAACTTTCAATAATTTAGAGAATTTAAGACATTTCGAAAATTCAGTTGAATATAAATTTTCAGCTATTTCCTACAAGAAAGAAGATCGTATTTTATACAGGTATCGCCTTCTCGGTTTAGAGTCAGAATGGAACATTACCGAAAACAGATCCGTTAAATATCCTGATCTACTTCCTGGAAAATACACTTTTGAACTTCAAACCAAAGGAGGAAATGATTCCTGGAATACAGATGGAATTTGTTCTACGATTATTATAGCTTATCCGTTTTGGGAAACGTGGTGGTTTTATAGTGGTATGACTTTTCTAATCCTCTTAATAATTTATAGTTTTTTTAAATTCAAAATCCTTCTTTATAATGAGGATGTTTTTAGGGAGTTAATGCTTTTCGTACTAAAAAAAATAACAGGTAAAAAAGAGTATGTAATCATCAGAGAATCTGGAGTAGAAATAAAATTAGACACTTCTAAAATTTACTTTGCAAAGTCAGCTGGAAATTATCTTGAAATTGTTACCACTGAAAAAACATATGTAGTAAGACTTAAAATTGGAGATTTTGAAAAGCAATTACCAGATGATGAAAACTTTTTGAGAGTTCATCGATCTTATTTAATCAGAAAGGATAAAATTGAAAAGAAAAATACCAAATGGGTACAAATAAATGGAGAAGAAATACCTGTTAGCAGAAATAATAAATCAAAATTGGAAGATGTACTATTTTATTAATCATTTTAGCAATTAACATGTTAAAAAAATATGTTTTAATACTAGTTAAATAAATTTAATTAATTTATATAAAATCAAAAAGGTTGCTCTTTACAGAACAACCTTTATAGTTTGAAATATTTGTTACTTATTCAATAATTATACGTTTAGAAATCACTCCTTTTTTAGTTATAAAATTAAATAAGTAAATCCCTTTAGGTAAATCTGAATTGAAATTAAAACTTGACTTTGATTTAGATTTTAAGTTTACATTTTTTATCGATTTCACTTTTGATCCATTCAATCTAATAATATCTAAACTAACTTCAGAATCAATATTATCCTCAAGCTTAATATTCATTTGTCCATTGTTAGGATTTGGAAATACTGAAATTTCATTTTCTAAACTTTTCATATTTCCGTCTAACCCTAGACCTCCGATACCTATTAAAGGTTTATAACAAGCAGGAGATGAAGGTGGTGAAAAGCTATCATCACTGCAAATTGCAACTACTTCCCATTGGAAACAACTTCTTTGAATACCAGCACCAACATCTATGTAATTTGTAGGAGTAAGAAGAGGAGAGAAAATATTTATATTACTAGTGCAACATGAAGATGATCCTCTAAATGATTGTCTAACAAAATATCCTTTAGCGCCTGGTACAGCATCCCACATTAATGTATTTCCAAAGCTTCTAAGATTTTTAGGTGCCGGTAAATTACACCCTATATCTATAAGAGCTCTATAACATGAGGCTTCAGAAGCTTCAGAAGTAGAACCATCACTACAAACGGCAACAACCTCCCAAACAAAACATCCTTTTTGCAATGCTAAAGGAATAGCTACACTATTTGTAGTTGTTTCGAATGGGTCAAAAATTAATACTTCTTTACAACATAATGTATTTCCTTTTGAAGGACGAATGATATAAGATTCTGCTCCAGGAACTGGATCCCAACTTAACGTTGTTCTATCGTATTTTAAGTTAGAAGGTGCTGGTAAATTATCACATTCTTTGATTACGTCGCATTTATAAGTAAAAGTATCTTCATATGTACAAGTACTTATACCATTTGCACTTTTAGTGACTATTGTTGCCTTGTACTCTGTATTTGTATTTCCCCATCTAATATTTTGGTTTTCATATAAATCATCATTCCAAGTAATTGACTCAAAATTTGTAATTAAATTTCCTGCTTCATCTACTACTTTTAAAATAAATAATCCGTCATTACATGGGCTACAATTAGTTTTTACATTGCTTCTATTGTTGAGTGTATTAATGTAACTCAAATGTTTTTGATATTCGATATTCTGTTTTACATTATTCAGCCTTTGCAATTCTGATTGTAATACTTCTAAATCTTCTGTACTAGGACACTCATAAGCTTTTATTTCTATCCCTTCATCACAACAAGTTAATGTATAATCTAATTGATATTCACAATTATAATCTGGCATTTTTAATGTTAACGACCAAAGATCTGCTTCAGTTGCGATTACAATATCATTATTACTAGTTTCACCGGTTCTAGAATTTAACCACTCGAATGTATAACCGTCTAATAAAGTAATAATGTTTCCGTCTGAATCTTTCACTTTTAAAGGGAAAGAATCTAAAACACATGGATCTTCACAATAAGGAAAAATTTGAGGTTCTTCCGGGCAACAATCTGGAGTTAAAGCAATCCTAGATTCATCTGCAGAACAATTAGTTGTAGAAACATTATGAGCAATATAGTAATGTTTACTTGGATCTAAACTTTCAAAAATATAAGCCGTACTTCCTGAATTTTCTGCTACCAAACTAATTGTATCAGCGTCAGACGTTGAACCCGCAACACTTGTTTCAAATAATTTCCAGTTATGATTTGAATCTTTATCTACTGCTATTGCGGTTGCATCAAATATAGCATCATGACAATTGTAAGTTAAAGTAAACTCTGAAGAAATTGTTCCTGCTCTGTAAGTAAATCTTTTGGTATCATACGTTAATCCACAATTTGGATGTTGAATTGATAATTTCAACTCATAAGTACCTTCTTCAAAAACAACTGGATTAATAACATCATTTGCAAACAAATTGGTTAGATTAAGATATCTTTTATCCGTATCTTTTTGAGATAGTAATGTTAAACTATTGTCACTATTTACTTTTGATATTTCTAACTTGTAGTTATCAACAGCTATTGTGGAATGAGCTGATAGATATACATCATCACAAATGTTATAAAGAGTCTTGTTATCTCCATCCTCATTCTCAAAGTTAAATGCCACTCCTTCATTATCCCTACAACAACCTGGCTCTAAAGGTATTCTTTGCTCTTCTTCTGAACAATTGGTCGTCCAAACAGTATGTTTTACATAAAAATATTTGCTTAAGTCCAAATCTTGAAAAGTATGAGCAGTGGTCCCAGTTACTTCTGAAACTAATCTAAAAGTATCTGCATCAGATGTAGAACCTTTCACTCTTGTTTCATATAATTTCCAAGAATGATTAGGGGCTTTATCGCTCGCAATTACTGTTGTATCGAATGCGGCATCATTACATTGATAATTTAAAGTAAAATCTGGTGATATTGATTTTGAATTATAAGTAAACCTTTTAGTATCAGAAGTTATACCACATCTTTCATGATCTATTGAAATTTTAACCTCATAGGTTGTATTTTCTTCAAAAACAACTGGATTAGGTAGATTAACAGCAAAAAAATTCGTTAAATCAAAATATTTACTTGATGTTGATTTTGTAGATAATACAGTGGTTGTTCCGTTTAAATTTACTTTGCTTAATTCTACATTCATATTGTCTGATTGAGTCTGAAAAGCACTCATGTAAACGTTATCACATAAATTAAACTGATCTTTTTTATCTCCGTCTGCATTTTCAAAATGAAAAGCAACACCTTCATTAGGATCACATGGGACATGACAAATTTCTAAATTTCTTACACGAACTTCAATCTGAACATCAGTTGTCTCATTTCGAAATGGAAAAAACCAAATATTACCAAAGTTACTATTCGCAGTAAACTCTATCCTATGCGTTTGTTCATTTGGTACTTGACGCCAAATATGTTCTCTTAATACTTCTTGATTTGGACTAGGCTCATTTGGCAATGCAAATCCATTTCTATTACTCACAACATTGGTTTGAGTCAACAATACCCTCATAAAAGAATTATTTCTAGGATCTTGTCCTAAATCCGAATCTCTAATACTCGCTATTGTTGTTAAAGTAATAACATACTTTTCTCCTTGTATGAAATTATAATTTGAATAATTAACCCCCTCACCTATAGGCCCAGTTCTTTGATCTGTGTTAGCCCAAAGCCATACTGAATTATCCGCCCACCAAGTAGGACTTCCATGGGAAACACTCCACCCAGGTGTATTTTGAGATATTGTTATATCTTGACAATCCTGTTGCCCATAAACTTGTATTAGACTAATTAAGAATAACACAAAAATTGTTATTTTTTTCATATAAATTATTAATAGAATTTATCCCGTTGTTCCTACTCTTTTTTTATTAAGGTTTTTCGGATTACACCTTTAGCGAATCGATTCTTAATAGACAGGTATTCTTTTTCTATTTGTTTAAAAAGTAACCTCCCTTGATAAAATTTTACATGTAAATTATCATGAGCAAAACTATTTATCAAGAAATATTCATTTTATAAAAAGTTGTTAGATGTGATGAAAAACTACTCAAAATGTGATATAAACATCAATAATAACAAGAGGTTGGTATGAAAGGAACTTATTTTGGGATGAAGAAAAAAGTAATATGGACGTTTCTGGAGTATTTTATTATAAAGAGGTTTCATTCATTATTTAAAATTGTCTTCTTCTCTAAACAATTCCAAAATTGCTGAAGACTTAATTTAATTTGAGAACAAACAACAGTAATAAACAAAAAACCATTCTTCAATAATGATGAATGGTTTCTATATACTCTTTTAGGATTTATTATCTAAAACCCATCTCCAGGAGCTTCCGGTGAAGCCGCTTGAGCTTTTTTAGGGTTTAAAATTAAATAGGTTCCTAATGCTGTAATTGCTGTGTACTTACCATAATTACCTATTTTCTGTAATGCTTCTTTTCTCGTGATCTTTTTATTTTCTTTTGTTGTATTACTCTTCATAATCTTTCTATTCAAATATTACTTTCTTATTTATTATGTTTCCTTCTATTTTTAATCGAACGATATATACTCCAACTTCTAATGTTTCTGGTTGAATTATTAGCTTAGATTCTCCTTGCATTGATTCTGAATAAACTTCAGTTCCTAAAACAGAATAGATTTGAACTGATACCTCTTCTCTACTTTGAATTCCACTAATCGTTACTTCTTGTTTGTTTGATTTAAAAATTCGAATATCACTTAGATGAGTAACATCTTCTGTTCCCAAAGTCTTTGCTTGTGTGTGAATGTAAAAACGTCCGATCCCTTCAATATCACTATCTGTTGTGAATGAAAACACTTCTCCTCCATCTAATTGAACAAAATCTCCAGTTACTGTATCTTCTAAATACACTTTTATTCCTTCAGGAAGGTTTTCAGTGCGAACAGAAATCTTAACCTCTTTATTCGCTTTTGAAGTAATACCTAATGGAATTATCGTTCCTTCAACTTCATCTTTTGATAAAGACTGAATTGTAAAATCATTTCCTCTTGAGTCTTCAATTAAATGCGTATATACATCAAAAGATGAACCTCCAAAGTTTCCAATGTCATAACCTGGATCTAATCCTTTAGTTGTAGTAGAGAAAAATTTAATATTGGTATCTACTATTTTTCCTTCTTGGTCTGCTCTTATTTCAATATTCGGAACAGCAGTACTTCTAGAAAATGTTTGCACTCCAGTAGCATCTGATAAGCGTTGATCTTCTTTAAAATTTATTGATGAAATTCCTGTAGCAGTTTTCACGAAAAATCCTTGTCCAACTGTTAATGATGTATCTGAATCTAATAATGTTTTTGCTACATATTTATTCTGACTATTATCCCAAACATACACACCTACATTCTCTGGATTGAATTTGCTTAAGTTTTCTTGAATAAAGTTGTTGTTTGAATTATTGTTTATTGGCAAATACGCTGTAAATGGACTTCCAACCGCATTCCATTGATCTTCATTAACTGAAACAGAAACGTCATTTGTTTCTAATGTTCCCGTAAATGTTACTGAACCATTAGTTCCTCTTGAAACGATATAACTTTTACCTTTTTCAAATGTAAGTGTGTTTGTTATAATATCATCGGCAGTGTAATATACCCATTTTGAGCCATCTGCATTACTATCATCATAATGCGCCACTGCATAACGATTTGGTGTAACCGTTGTATTTACACGAATATCATTTGTTGCATTTTCAATAAATTCTTTGATACTCTGACCTGAAACTGGGGCAGTAACAATACTCCATTTATTTGCTTCCAAACCAGAACGCTCAAAAGTTACCATACCATTTGATGTTCCTTTTACAATTAGAGTTCCACTAGTAGCTGATGACGATTTAATTGATGCTGTTTCTGAAGTATTAAAATTACCGTTTACAATGGCTACACCATTATCTTCTACTGTAAATGAAGATAACTCTTGAATTTCTAAATCATTCATTTCAGCAGTAACTCCTGACTCAACAATTGGAGAGGTAACCAATACTGGAACAATCACATTTTGTGATGTTGCAGCAACTGCATTTGACGACCAGTTTCCATTATCAGTCCAATTTGTACCATTAGCTCCTGTCCAAACCGCAGTATTACAATCTTCTGTGAAATTAGCTGTAGCATCTTTATCCCAAGTTGATAAATAAGATGCCGTTGCATCGTCAACTTCAATACAAGTTAAGTAATCGTTGAACTTAGCATTAAAATCAGTCATTATACTATTGTTTCCATTTCTAACATTAAGTGAAACTAGTAATGTTTGTGTAACTCCAAGTTCTTCTAATTGAGGACAATTTGTAACATCTAAAAATGTGTATTGATTTTTGCTCGCTCTAAGTACTTTAAGATTTGGATTATTAACCGTTAATGTTCTGATTTTATTAGAACGTAATTCTACTTCTTCTAAGGTTGGAATAACTGATAAATCTAATTCTGTTAAATCATTTTCAGCTACATCTAAGATTCTTAAGTTTGAATTGCTTGATAAGTCTAAAGTAGTTATATCATTATAATCTAAATTCAATACTTCTAAAGCAGCGAATGCTTCAATACCGGTTACATCTGTAATATTCAAGCTACTTAAATCTAAATCTAGTACAACTTCAATTTTTTCCGTATACACCTGATTATCATTAGCAATTCCATTTCCTAAACTTGTAGCATCTCCAAGTAAAACTATATTTCCATCAGCATCATGAGTTTCTAAATAGTTTTCAAAATTGGTATCGGGGATATATGTTACATCACAGTATAATGCGAAACTAGCTGTTACGTCTTTCACCCAAATGTCTGGAAATAACTGAATTTCTTTGTCTGCTTTAATACAAGTTAAACCAGGATTTCCTTGACCATCAAACCAAGTGAAATTATCATTATTCCCGTTAGCAACGTTTAATGAAGTTAATTGGTTATTAGCAATACGTAATTGTATAATATTTGGATAAGCTGAAATGTCTAATTCCGTAAAATTGTTATCATTTAAGATTAGTTGTCTTACCAAAGGATTCGTAGAAATATCTACTGAATTGATTCCTGTATTAGATAAATTCAAATTAGTTAACGCTGTAAGATTAGAAATATCAACATCTCCCAAATTTGAATTACCATCAAGATAAACTTGTTCCAACAACATATTATTAGATAAATCTAAACTCGCTAAATTGTTATTTGCTAAAGTAATTACCGTAAGTTTTGTATTCTTACTTAAATCTATACTTGTTAGGTTCGAATTACTTCTACATCCTAGGAACCACATATCTCTAAAATCCTCAATTCCTGTCATGTCTTCAACTAATCCATTATGCAAGTTAAATCCTTCGGAAACTTCAACTAAAGCCGTATATACATAATCATCCATTACACCATTTCCGTAACCATTATTTTCTAAGAACGTTTCAAAAGCATCATCAGGAACATATGTCATTCTACAATACTCTGCATAGTTTGCAGTTGCATCTTTTAACCAAGTTCCTAATAACGCTGCAGCTGCTGGATCATCAACTTCAATACACGTTAAACTTGGATTTCCTGTAACATCAACATTGTCAAGATCAGTATTATTACCACTTCTTAAATTTAACCCTGTAAGTAGTGAATTCTTACAAGATAAGTTATCTAAGGTATTCTGCTTTACTAAATCTAAATATGTTAGCGGTGTACTATCACATTCCAATGTGCTTAAGTTTGTGTTATTGCTCAGATCAATTTCGGAAATACTAGTAGCACTAAATGATAAATAGCGAAGTTCTGAAAGATGAGTTACCTCTAAAGTTGTTAATGCATTTAGACCACATTCTAGGTTTTCCAATAATGGATTATTTACAATATTTAATGAAGAGATATTGGTATTCTCACAATATAGAGATGTTAAATTAACTTGATTGCTTACATCTATTGTTCCTAATCTATTATTCGTAACTGTTAAGCTTGTTAAATCGCTATTACTAATATCTAAACTCGTTAAATTGTTATCTCCAACATTTAAGAATTTTAATCCTGTATTTGTTGAAATATCTATAGATATTAAACTATTGTTTATAGCCCCTACCTCTTCTAATACCGTTAAACCATTAATATTTAAACTTGTAATTCCAGTATTTTCAAGAGTTATACTTTCTAGTAGTGTATTATTACGTAAATCTAAATCTGTATTTGTTAACGTATTATCATCTGCCCAAAAACGAATTAAACTTTTGAAATCTTCAATTCCTGTAAAATCCTCAATTCCTTCATTTCTTGGCGTTAATAATTGAATTACTTCAATTTTTCCCGTTGGCACTAAATTATCGTCAATAATTCCATTACCTAAGCTGTTTGAACTTCCTAAAGCAACCGATCCTCCAAATTCATTATGAGTTTCTAAATAGGTTTCAAAGTTTGCATCTGGTATGGTTGTAAATCTACAATACTCAGCGTAATTTGCTGTTGCATCCTTTTCCCAATTGGAAGCTGATAAGTAAGCCGCATTAGGATCATCTACTTCAATACATGTTAAATTAGGATTGTTTCTAGCATCCATATCTTCGAATGCATCATTGTTCCCATTCTTAAGATTCAAATATGTAAGATTCGTATTTTCATAACACGATATATCATTAAGTTTAGTATTATTTGAAATATCTAAAGAAGCAATATTTAATTCGCTTGCAAATAAAGTTTCTAAATTAGAAAGCATACTTATATCCAATTCATCAATAGGATTTCTTCCAATACTTAAAGATCTTAATGCTAAGTTATTTTCTAAGTTTAAGCTTGTAATTGAATTTTGTGATGGTTTAAATGATTCTAACAGTGTAAGTGTGCTAATATCTATACTAGTAATATTATTATTATGAAACTGTAAATCTTCTAACAATACATTATTACTAACATCTAAACTTGTTAAATTGTTTTCAGATAGCACTACATCATCTAAACCAACATTGGTAGATATATCAATTGTATTTAAATCACATTCATATATATATATTTCTGTAAGTAAAGTTAACCCAGTTATATCAATACTTTCAATATCTAAATCGTTACATCTAATTTCATCTAGTTTTGTATTTGCTGTAAAATCTAAATTAAGATTAGCTGTAGCATTATTTCTATGGATAAACCTATCTAAATCAGTAAAGCTTTCTAAACCTGTAAAATCTGCAATATCAATATTGTATAATCTAAGTACCAATACTGAATTTATAGCTGCAGTGGTTACATAGTTGTCATTTGCAATACCGTTCCCCATACTTGTTGGGTCTCCAACTACAACTGTTCCTCCAGTAGCATTATGAGTTTCTAAATAGTTTTCGAAATTATCATCAGGTACATAGGTCCAATTACAATCGTCTCTAAAAACAGCATTAGCGTCTTTATCCCAACCAGATAAGTAACTTGCTGAAGGGTCATCTACTTGAATACACATTAAATTAGGGCAACCATTTACCCTAAGCCTAGTAAAATTACTATTGTTACCATTTTTTACATTTAATTCAGATAAATCGTTATTATTTCTTGCACTAAATTCTACTAAGCTGGTATTCTTACTAATATCAATTGAAGTAATATTAGTTTCATCTAGATTTAACTCTTGTAAGTTTGTTAAATGACTTACATCAAAAGATGTAAACGGATTTCTAGCTAGACTTAAATCTTCAAGTAAAATATTATTTTCGGTATTTAATGTAGTAAATTGATTTAAGGAAGCTGAGAGTCTAGTTAAATTCACATTCGCACTTACATCAATAGTACTTAATGTAGTTTCAGTAATTTCTAAATCTTCTAGTAAAACGTTATTACTTACATCTAATCCTATTAAGTTATTTGTAGAAATAAAGAAATCTTTAAGAGCTGTATTTGTAGATAAGTCAATAGAAGTTAAATTATTTCGCGAAACATCTAATCTTTCTAATAAGGTTAACCCAGTAATATTAATACTTGTTAATCCCATATCTCCAGCATCAACTCTTGTTAAATTTGTATTTGCAGTAAGATCTAAATCAGTATTTATTAAGGTATTATTGAATATAAATAACGTTTGTAATGCTGTAAATTCCTCTAAACCTGTTACATCTGTAACTCCTTGGAATGCTATAAATAAGTTTTCTACACTTTCAATATTTGCCGTTTTCACAAAATTATCGTTGGCTATTCCGTTACCCATACTTGATGGATCACCAATAGCAACAAAATTATTATCAGCATCATGTGTTTCTAAATAGTTTTCAAAAACATCATCTGGTATATAGGTCCAATTACAATCATCACTAAAATTAGCAGTTATATCTTTATCCCAGCTTGATAAGTAACTTGCAGAAGGATCATCAACTTGAATACAAAATAAGTTAGGATTACCAGTAACGTATAATTCTATATTACTACTATTATTCCCATTTTTAAGATTCAAAGAAGTTAGTGCTCCATTTTGGCATTCAGCATATTCAAAATTTGGGCTATTGCTAAAGTCTAATTCAGATACTTGGCTTCCATAGGTATACACTTCAATTAATTTTGTTAAACCTGACAAGTCTAATGATGTCAATGATGTATTTCCATATACTCCTATGTCTTCTAGATTTGCATTATGAGAAACATCTAGTGATGTTAATGTTGGAGTGTCTTCAATAAATAAATCTTTAAGATTTATTAATGCACTAACATCCACAGTAGTCAATTGATTCTCTCCACAGCTTAATGTTTGTAAAAGTGTGTTATTAGAAACATCCAATGTAGCCAATCCGTTCTTTCCACAATATAGTCTTGTTAAATTGACATTGTTACTTACATTAACTGTTGCTAACCCGTTTTCTCTTATTCTAAAATCAGAAAGCAGCAAGTTAGAACTTACATTTATAGTAGTAAAATTATTTCTATCTACATTTAAATAATTTAGATTCGTATTAGAGCTCAAATCTATAGTAGATAAATTATTGTTTCCGAGCCATACTCTTTCTAATTTTGTCAAATTAGAAATATTTATGCTCGTAAGTCCCATATCACTACAGGTAATTTCTGTTAAATTTACATTTGCAGTTAAATCCAAACTAGAGACTGTATTATCGTAAGCTTGTAACGTTTCTAAGGCAGTGAATCCTTCTAACCCTGTAAAATCAGTAATTCCTTGGTTAGAAATATTCAAAGAAGTAATATTTTGTATTATTTCTGTTGCTACTTTATCATCGTTAGCAATTCCATTTCCCATACTTGTTGGATCACCAACAGAAACGATTCCTCCAGTTGCATTGTGAGTTTCTAAATAGGCTTCAAAATTATCATCTGGTACATTAGTTTCTGAACAAAATAATTTAAATTCAGTTTGTCCATCTTTTTTAGTAAATGTTGTATTGGCATACGTTATATCATCTACAGTAACACAGGTTAATCCTGGGTTGTTACTAATATCAAAATCTCTGAAATCTAAATTTGTATTGTTTCCATTTTTAATGTTTAGATAGCTTAATTGATTATAGGCAATTGATAAATCAACTAAAGCTGTGTTATTTGAAACATCTAAACTTGTAATGCTATTGCTTTCTGCATATAATTCAATTAACTTTAAATTATTACTAACATCTAAACTTGTTAAGTTATTTTCATATACCTGCAATTCTAATAACTCTAGGTTTTGAGAAACATCTAAAACGGTAATTTGTGTCTCTACACAATCTAAATCTTCTAATAATAGGTTTTGTGTTACATCTAAGCTTCCCAACGGATTACTATAACAAGATAACTGTTTCAATACAGGATTATTTGTTACATCAAGACTATTAAGTTGGTTACTACTACAACCTAAAGTTTCTAAAAGTGTATTTTGAGATATATTTAAACTTGCTATTTGGTTTCTACTACAATATAAAGTGATCAAAGAAGAGTTATTTGAAAGATCTAAATTAGCTAAGTTATTTTTACTTAATTCTATTGATTGTAATGCTATGTTTTGCGTAAGATTTATAGTGGTTAAAGAGTTTTCAAAACATCTAAAAGTTTGCAAAGCAGCAAAACCTTCAATTCCTGTAGCATCAGAAATCAGTAATCTAGAAATATCTAAATCTGTAACATTTTCAATCTTTGATGTATATACCTTATTATCATTTGCAATTCCGTTACCCATACTAGAAGCATTTCCTACTGAAACTAAATTCCCATTTGCATCATGTGTTTCTAAATAATTTTCGAAATTATCATCGGGAACATTAGTTTCTCTGCAATCAACTGCAAAAGAGACACTACTGTCTTTTTCCCAAGTACTTAAATAACTTGCAGAAGGATTATCTACTTCAATACAGCTAAATTGATTTAACCTAGCATCAAAAAAAGTAATATTGGCATTATTACCATTTTTAATGTTTAGACTATTCAAGTCACTTTCATTAGCAGAAAAGCTGGTTAACGCAGTATTATTTGATAAGTCTAAATGAAAACCAGAGGCTCTATCTATTGATAGCTTTTCTAGTAATACATTCTGACTTACATCTAAGTTTTGTAAGCTTGTATTATTAGCACTCAAATCCTTTAAATTAGTGAGGGGACGCACATTTAGGGGGAGGATTTGATAATTATCATCAATATTAAGAACCTCTATGGTTGTATATGCAAAGACATCGAAAGACGTAATATTATTTCCTCCAATGTTCAATTCTTTTATAACTGTATTGTTTCCTAAATTTAGTGTAGTACTATTGGCGTTATTATAAATTAACTTCTCGATTTTTAAATTACTCGATAAGTTTAATACCGCGAAAAATAAATCATGGATGTATAATTCTTTTAATTCTGGAAGTTGAGAAAAATCAAACTCATTAAAGTTATTCTCGGAACAATCTAAAATCTCTAGCGATTCAAAAGCTTCTAAACCATCCAATTCATCAATA
The DNA here is from genome assembly GCA_022448525.1 of Tenacibaculum sp. Taxonomy (GTDB): domain Bacteria; phylum Bacteroidota; class Bacteroidia; order Flavobacteriales; family Flavobacteriaceae; genus Polaribacter. The sequence continues at coordinate 33,981 of JAKVCX010000014.1, read as the reverse complement.
CTATTGCCTGAAATATTTAAATAAGTAACATTTTCAATTCTTGAAGTGAATACTTTTCCATCGTTTAGAATTCCGTTCCCCATACTATTCGGACTTCCTACAGAAACAACATTACCATCAGCATCATGATTCTCTAAATGATATTCAAAATTAGTATCGATTATATTTGTAGTACTACAATCGGATTCAAAAGATGCTTTATTATCTTTTTGCCAAGTACTTAAATAACTCGCCGTTGGATCATCTACTGAAATACAAGTAAACTGATTAAATCTAGCATCAAATGAAGTGATATTGGCATTATTTCCATTTTTGATATTTAGACTATTTAAATCACTACTGTTGGCTGAAATACTTGTTAGAGCAGTATTACTTGATAAATCTAAATAAAACCCAGACATGAAATCTATTGTAAGAGTTTCTAACAATGTATTACTTGATAGGTTTAAGCTTCTCAAGTTGGTATTACTAAAGTTTAAATTTACTAGGCTTGTTAATGGACTAAAATCTGTTACATCTAGTGTATAGTTGGTATCACAATTTAAATCTGTAAGATTTGAAAGGTTGGTTAGATCTAAAGTTGTTAAATTATTATTACTAGCATTAATGATTTCTAAAGTAGATACACTTCCCAAATTCAAAGAAGTGGTTCCATTAGTTGAAATATTTAGTTCTTTCAACTTTATATTTGTACTAATATCAATTGTAGTATTGCTGTTATCAGAACAATTTAAAACTTCTAGATTCACATTTGCAGCAACGTTTATCGAACTCATTCCATTTGTTGCACAATACAATTCTTTTAAAGCAATATTATTAGAAAGGTCAAAATTACCTACTCCATTATTCGAGAAATCCAATACCTCTAAAGCTGTAAAATCTTCGATTCCTGTAATATCAGCAATCATACTTGAAGAAATATCTAAAGAAGTAACAGTAGAAATATTTGATGTTGTAACATAGTCATCGTTAGGAATTCCATTTCCCATTCCGTTCGCTTCTAAAAAAGCTTCGAAATTATCATCAGGAACATAAGTTTCCTGTGCAAAAAGAAACGTTGAACTAATTACTAAAAAAAAGACAATGGATAATTTTACTTTCATTAATAGTAGCTTTAAAATTATGATTACAAATAAACTTACATATCAACGATTTTGTAGTAAAAAGCACCCGACAAAAACCAGACAATTTTAACCACTGATTTACAGACACTTAAAAACAAAACCGTTTCTATAAGCAAAACTCTTATAACTAATTTTAAATTCTATTTTTTTGAAGTGGCAAAAAGTGGCAAAAACAAATTAACTACTGATTTACAGCAATATAAATTTCATGAGAAATAAATATGATTTTTTAAGAAGCTTCTAAATATTCTAATAAAGAACTTCCTTTAGGAGCATTAATTTTTTTACGAAGTCGAAGCCTGCTTCTTGAAACACTATCCTGAGATATTGCCAACATGCTTGCAATTTCTTGAGTATCTAAATATAATTTTTCCATTGCAATTAATCGTTCTTCAGCTTTCGTTAATTGAAAACCTTTGTTCTTGATACTCGCGAAGAAATTAGGATATACTCTTCTAAACTTTTCTTTAAAATCATACCAGTCTTCATTGGTAAGAATTTTAATGGCTGTAAGATCTTTTAGTTTCTCTGAAGATTGATGGGCTCCTAGTTCTTCTTTCAATTTTTCAATCTGAGAAGTTAATACTTCTTGTGCTTTACTTCTTTCTAAAAGTTGCTTTGTATATGCCTCTAGTTCAGCTTTATTTTTTTCAATTTTAGCTGCTAAAGCTGCTCTTTTTAATTTTCCTTGTTTCCAGATTACTGAAGAAATTATAACAGATAAAACAACTACAAAAAGTAACAGCATCCATAATACATTTCTTTTACTCTTGGCTAGCGCTTTGTCTTTTTCCAACAATGCTATTTCGGACTCTTGCTTATAAATCTCATTATCTTTTCTTTCAGTTTCAAATTGAGATTGATAGAATAAAAATGTGTTCGTTTTGATCTCGTTATCTAAAGAATCTTTTGCAGATAAATAAGCTTGCATATGATTGTGAGATGCTTTGTAATTTCCCTTCCATGCATATAAATCAGATAATTGTTTTTCAGCTTTCAAATAACTATTTACATCATTTATCTTATACTTTCGAGTAACTATGGATTTCAAAACTGATTCAGCCTTTGTATAATCACCAATTGTTTTATAAAAAACTGCTTTTGGGAGCAATAATATTGTGTTGTAATATTCAGGAGAATCAGTAAACTCTTTTTCTTTGTCAGCAATATCAAGGTATTTTTTAGCATTTTTAAGATCATTTTTTTCCAAATAATAATCAGCATATGCTGCTGCTCCGTGTGTTTTTATTCTCGCAATATGAATTTTATGAGTAACGCTATCTAAACTGATGAAGGCAGAATCTATATATTTTTTTGCAGTCTCAATTTCTCTCAAGCTTTGATAATTACTTGCCAATTGAATACATGTTATGCCTACTCCACTATGATCTTTTATTTGCTTTTGCTGTTCGAGAACTTTCCTTCGTTCTTCAATAGCTTTTTTGAAAAACTTATTTCTTCCATACAAACTAGCCAATTCAGCTAAAGAATAACTTGCATATTGTTGATCTCCAAGTTTATCATACAACACATAAGATTCTTCAAGACGATCAATTGCTAAAAGGAATTCTTTCAAATTCGTATATACTTGACCCGCAAAAAAACGTGCATCCGCAGCAAATATGGAATCACCAGATTCTAAAAATAAATCTGCAGAAAGGTCATAATCTTTTGCCGCTTTATGTAATAGTTCTTTATTGAAATAAGCACCTCCTCTTTTTAATAATAAATGTGCTTCTGATTTTTTCTTTGTGAACTTCGGCTTAAACTTCAACATTTCCTCAATTACATAAATTGCCGAATCTTGATCACCTCCATAAATGTATTTTTGAGCGATAAATCTAGTTCTTGAAGCAGCCAAATCATAATCACCAAGCTTTTTCGCTAAGTTTACTAAATCATTTAAATACTGAAATTGTTTTGGATGATTACTTCTAATCATTTCTTTTGCCAAATCGTCTAAAATAGTAAGTCTATCTTTTTCGAGCTTTGTCTTGGATAAAACTTCTTGTAATGAGTCTATTTTGGTTTGTGAAAAACCTAAAAAGCAGTTTAACGTTATTAGAATAACTAGTAGAAGATTATTTTTATTCATAGGAAGATTTATGATTCAATAAAGTTAAATAGATTGAATGAAACGTTCTAATTCTTCTCCCGAATTTAATCCCATTTTTTTACGAATTCTATATCGTGTAGACTTAACTGAATCTAAAGACGCATTCCTCACTGTCATAATTTCTTTAATTGATAAATTGACACGCAAAAGTGCGCACACCTCTCTTTCCGTCTTTGTTAGTTTCGGATATAATTCCCTCAATTTAGCATCAAAACCTTGATTAACATCCGTTATTTTCGACTGAATTTCAGATAATTTTCCTTCGGTAGTAACTTGTAATTGCAACTCTGAAATGAGAGAATTTAGTTTAAATTTTAGCTCTCCATTAGCATCTGGAAGTATATGAGACTTTATTTGATCTAAAAGTTCTTGTTTGAACTCTAATCGCATTGAATTATCTGCTACTAATTTTTTAGTTTCTTCATTACTTGCTTTGACTTTTGCATCCAAAAGCTCTTTTTGAATTTTTTCTTTTTCAACTTGTTCTTCAAGAATTTTCGACTTGTTTTTGGAATTTTTATACCATAAATAACCAATTATAATAGCACTCAAAATGGTTACTAAAAATAAAATCAGATATAACTGTTTTTTAGATTCTTCCTGCTTCGCTAATAATTCTACCTTACTCTTTTCCTGCTGAAACTTGTAATTTAATTCTAAGGCTTGTATTCTTTTAATATTTTCAATATTAAAAACAGAATCTGAATACCTATTGAACTTTCTATAATCAAAATAGGCCTTCTCATAATCACCTAACTTATGTTGCAAAAAACTCTTTCTTAAATAAGCTCTTGATATTTTTTTTCGATAGTTTTCTTTTTTTGAAACGATCAAAGCCGAATCAGCATAACTTAGAGAACTTTTATAATCTTTAAGACGCTTATAAATGGTTGACATATTATAATAGGCTGCTGATAAAGAAAAGTTCCTGTTTTCATTCTTGGCTCTGGCAATATTATTATTCGCCAATTTTATTGCTTGATTATATCTTTTTTGATCTCTATATAAAGCAACCAAATTATTGTTCACTCTATCAATATCATCAAAACTACTAACGGATTCAAATAATTTTCTGGCTGTATTATAACAAACCAATGCAGAGTCTAATTGTTTCAACTGGCGGAATGATACACCCATCATATTATAACTTGCTGCTAAACCATGCGTATCTTTTAATTTTTCTTTAATTCCGATTGATTCTTTGTATAACTTTATAGCTTTCTCATGTAATTTTTGAGAACGATACACCATTCCCATATTGTGCATTATATCCGAACCATTCAGAGAATCATTTAACTTTTCATAAATAGCTTTTGCTTTTAAATTATATTCTAAAGCTTCCGGATATTTACCTTCTCTCCTATTAATAATTCCCTGTAAAGTATAAGCTTTTGCTAAATATTTTGTTTCTATTTTTTTATTTTTTCGAATCAATTCAACGGCCTCATCAATTAGCTGTTTTGAAAAAGAAAAGTTATACTCATATTGTTCTTCAGCAAAACTTAGCATTAAATCAACTCTTTGATCAGTCTTATTCGTTTGATTTATTTTTTTTTGAAAATCAACATATAATGAGTCGGAATATTGACTAAAGGCAACCGATACGGTTAAATAAAAAATTATTAAAAATAAACGCTTCATCGAAACCAAAAGTAATCATAAAAACGAACTTCAAAAGAATAAGAATTCTTTAAACAAAAAAAGCGGTAACACATGGTTACCGCTTTAAAATTATATTGTAAAAATATTATTACTCAATAATCATTTTTTTCGTTGCTACTTTATGACCTCTTACATATAATGTATAGAAGTAAACACCAACTGGTAATGAAGAACTGTTAAAGAAAATTTCTTGTTCTCCTAATTTTTCTAAATGAACAGTATCAATTACTTGCCCAGAAGTATTACTGAAAACAATCGCTGCTTTTTCCATTGTTTCAGGAACATAATACTTGATAGAAGTTGTTCCGTTGAAAGGGTTAGGAATGTTTTGATATAATATAGCTTGATTCTTTCCAGCTGTTAATCCACCATCTGCGCTTAATGTACCATTACAAGCACAATTTTCTAATTGATCTAATCTCGATAAAACTGTAGTCATTTCAGTTTTTAATTGCGCTACTTCAGCTTGAGCAGTTGACAAATCAGTTTGTAACGTAGAAATTAACGGAGCTAAATCAACAGTTACAGAAGAACCATTTTCAATTGCTACTCTTAAGTTCGTTCCTGATAAAGTAGCTGAAGTTAAATCTTGATTATCTGTATTAGCGAAAGAAGCTAAATTAATTGAGTTACCGTTTGCAATACTTAAAGTATTTCCTGATAAACTTAATGTTTGACTATCCGTATTATCTAAATAACCTGATAAATCAACAGAAGTAGCATCGTTTGTTAAACTTAACGTATTTCCTGATAAAGCTAAATCTTGGTTATCTGTATTCGTTCCTCCGATTCCAGATAAATCGATTGTATTACCATTTGCAATTGTTAAGTTATTTCCTGATAAACTTAATGTTTGAGCATCTGTATTGTCTAAATAACCTGATAAATCAACAGAAGTTGCGTCATTCGTTAAACTTAATGTATTTCCTGATAAAGCTAAATCTTGGTTATCAGTTCCAATCCCATCTTGTAAACTTGATAAATCAACTGAATTACCATTTGCAATTGTTAAGCTTGATCCTGACAATGTTAACGTTTGAGCATCTGTATTATCTAAGTATCCTGATAAATCAACTGTAGATCCATTTCCTGAAATACTTAATGTATTTGTTGATAATGAAATTGACTGAGCATCTGTGTTGTCTAAGAAACTTGATAAATCAACAGATGTCGCATCGTTTGATAAACTTAATGTACTTCCTGATAATGATAAATCTTGATTATCTGTATTATCTAAATATCCTGATAAATCTACTGAAGTTGCATCATTCGTTAAGCTTAACGTATTTCCTGATAAAGCTAAATCTTGGTTATCAGTTCCTGTACCATCCTGTAAACTTGATAAATCAACAGAATTACCATTTGCAATACTCAAACTTGTTCCCGTAAAAGTTAAAGTTTGCGCATCTGTATTATCTAAATAACCTGATAAATCAATAGACGTTGCATCATTAGTTAAACTTAATGTATTTCCTGATAATGATAAATCTTGGTTATCCGTATTATCTAAATATCCTGATAAATCAACTGTAGAAGCATTTCCAGAAATACTTAATGTATTTGTAGATAATGAGATAGACTGTGTATCCGTGTTATCTAAGTAACCTGATAAATCAACTGTAGAAGCGTTTCCAGAAATACTTAATGTATTTGTGGCTAAAGAGATTGATTGTGCATCTGTATTGTCTAAATAACCTGATAAATCAACAGAAGTTGCATCGTTTGTTAGACTTAACGTATTACCTGATAAAGCTAAATCCTGATTATCTGTATTATCTAAGTAATCTGATAAATCTACTGTAGAAGCATTTCCTGAGATACTTAAAGTGTTTGTTGCTAAAGAGATTGACTGAGCATCTGTGTTATCTAAATACCCTGATAAATCAACAGTTTTTGCAGCTTCTCCATCACTCTCTAATGATAAACTTAAGGTATTACTTGATAAAGAAAACGCATCAATTTTTTGGTCATCTGTATTATCTAAGAAACTAGATAAATCAACAGAAGTAGCATCATTTGATAAGCTTAATGTACTTCCTGATAATGTTAAATCTTGATTATCCGTATTATCTAAGTAACCCGATAAATCAACCGTAGATGCATTTCCTGAAATACTTAATGTATTTGTTGCTAAAGAGATTGACTGTGCATCTGTATTATCTAAATATCCTGATAAATCTACTGTAGAAGTATTTCCTGAGATACTTAAAGTGTTTGTTGCTAATGATATTGATTGCGCATCAGTGTTATCTAAATATCCTGATAAATCAACAGTTTTTGCTGCTTCGCCGTCACTCTCTAATGATAAGCTTAATGTATTGCTTGATAAAGAAAATGCATCAATCTTTTGATCATCTGTATTATCTAAATATCCTGATAAATCTACTGTAGAAGCGTTACCAGAAATACTTAATGTATTTGTTGCTAACGAAATTGATTGTGCATCCGTGTTATCTAAATACCCTGATAAATCCACAGAAGTTGCATCGTTTGTTAAACTTAATGTGTTTGATGATAAAGTTAAATCCTGATTATCTGTATTATCTAAATAACCAGATAAATCTACTGTAGAAGCATTACCTGAAATACTTAATGTATTTGTTGCTAACGAAATTGATTGTGCATCTGTATTATCTAAATATCCTGATAAATCAACAGTTTTTGCAGTTTCTCCATCTCCTTCTAATGATAAACTTAATGTGTTTGTTGCTAAAGTGAAAGTATCTACTTTTTGATCATCAGTATTATCAACCCAAGATAAAGTTCCTGAACCATTCGTTGCTAATACTTGAGTGTCTGTACCATCTGTTGTAGGGAATTGATAAGCCCCTGCAATATTTAAATAACCAGCTATTTGGAAGTTACCCGTAGCAGCTTCAAGCGCAGCAGTTGGAGTTTGACCTTCTGTACCCCATGTAAATCCTGTTCCACTAATTCCATCGTCGTCGGTAAACCTTAAAACTGTAGAATTTACTGGTCCATAATTATAAGCTGTAGAAGATGCAGACGATCCAATCCAAAATCTTCTATTTGACTCTGGCTGTAATAAAATTCTATTACCATTCATATCTAACTCAGTACTTGCACTATGACTTCCTAAATTATCACCAGTATCTGTATTTTGTTGAGAGTTATCAATCCAAGCACTTCCTGACCAAACATATAGTTTATTGTCTTCATTATCATACACCATCATTCCTTCTTCAGTAGCTGCTAATGTAGCTTGAAGAGTAGTTCTTTGTGCATTTGTTAAACTATTAATTTTAAATCCTTTATTTGTATCTGCTAATTCTAAAGAAGCTTTTGTGTTTGGAGTATTGGTTCCAACCCCAACACTTAAAGGCTGCACTGTACCACCTAAAACCATAGTATTTGCAGTAGTTGTAGTTGCTTGGTAACCAATTGCAATAGAATAATCGGCATCAACTTGAGATTGGTACCCAATTGCCATACCATGATTATTATTAACTGTTGCTTCACGACCAATTGCAAGTGCATGGTCTTCATTTACATCTGCTTGATATCCAACAGCAATTGCATATTGTGCTGCTGAAGGAATCGCAAAATTATAACCTAAAGCAATTGCTCCTGTAGCACGAGTATCACTATTTTCACCAATAGTAACAGAATATTGACCATCAGCAAAAATGTTATAACCCATTAAGATTTGGTCATTGTTTGATGGTGTTACCTGTGATCCTATGAAAGTAGTTCTACTTCTGTTCGTATTATCAAAATCTGCATAAGCTCCCATACCAACATTATCTTCACCTTCACGGTTTGAAAAACCTGCCTCATACCCTACGTATGTATTTCGGTTTGCATTTGTTGTACTATTCGTACGGTTGTTATCCCAACCAGATCTTGCTCCAACAAATGTATTAAAACTTGCATGTTCTGTTGCTACTCCCGAAGCAGCTCCTACAAAAGTATTCCAACGTCCTCTGTTAACATCGATACCAGCAGAATCTCCTAATGCTGTATTGTGATCTCCAATTTCGACATCACTTAATGCTTCATCTCCAATACCTGTATTACGATATCCTGTACCTGAAGAAATACCTGCTTCGTTACCTACAAAGGTATTTTTGTACCCTGTCGTATTCTGTTGACCTGAATCCTCTCCAATAAATACATTTTCATACCCAGTTGTATTCAAAGCTCCGGCCTCTTCACCTACAAATGTATTATCATAACCTGTTGTGTTAAATTCTCCTGATTCAGTACCTAAGAAAGTGTTATCACCTCCAGTTGTATTTGATTTACCTGATTCCATTCCAATAAAAACATTATCAAAACCTGTTGTGTTGGTGAAACCTGCCATGTATCCTATGAATACATTCTCAGAAGTAGTATTATTGCGACCTGCTCGATATCCAATAAATACTGTGTAATGTCCAGAAGTTAAAGCCGATCCTGTACTATCTCCATAATGGGTATTGTAATCACCTGATGAAATACTTATTCCAGAACCAGTACCCTGGGTTTCATTTAAAGTTTGTGCAAAAGAAAATGTAGAAGTTAACAGCATTATTACCATAACTCCTATCAGTCGTAGGGAAAATCTCATTTTTCTATTAGTTTAGTTGCGCGCAAGTTACTAATTTCCAGTAAACTCATTAACAAATTTTTAAGTTTTTAATAAAAACATAACAAACTGAAAAACAAACAACTAACACAAGTGTATCCTATTTGTCTACCTCAATTTGTTATGCATACATAATACATACAGTTAAATAGATAAAAACCCTATCTATTTTTTTAACTATTTAAAATCGTAGCCTGTTTAATCTTCGAAAAAATCACCTAAACATAATGAGTTAATCAAGTACTACTTTTTTCGATTTTACAGTGCCATTCATATCTATTCTAACAATATAAACTCCTGTTTGAACATTATTTGTTCTAACTACTATTTTGTTATTTCCTTTAAATTCTTCATTTAAAACTTCACTTCCTAGAACTGAAAATACCTGAACTTTTGTAGTTGTATTTGAATCTACTCCTGATATTGTAATTTCTTGAGTATTTGATTTAAAAATTTTAATGTCTGAAACATCGATAATCACATCATTAACATCTAAGGTTTTTGAGCTTGTATGAAGATAAAAACGACCTATTCCATCCATTTTATTATCCATTTTAATTGAATATTCATTAGCGTTATCAAGCGCTACAAACTCTCCTGTTAACTTGTCTTCTAAATAAATATTTAATCCTTGTGGTAACTCTTCTTTCTTTACCTTAATTGAAATGTTTTTATTTGCTTCGGAAGTTATTCCTACTGGTATTATTAATCCCTCTACATCTTCGTTCGATAAAGATTGAATTGTAAAATCTTTTCCCTCGGAATTTTCAGCTAAATGTGTAAAAATGTCAAAAGAAGCTCCTTTAAAGTTCCCTATATCATAGCCTGGATCTAATTCTTTTGTGCTGTTCTCTGAAAAATTAATTTTCGTTTCAACCTCAACTCCATCTTGTATTGCAATTAATTTTATACTTGGAGTTGTATTTCCTTTTGAAAAGGTTTGTACACCAGTATTATCCGACAATCGTTGACTTTCCTTAAAAGTAATGGAAGACACTCCAGTTCCTGTTTTTACAAAGAACCCTTGCCCTACAGTTAGAGATAATTCAGCATCAATAAGAGTTTTTGCAACATATTTATTTTGTCCATTATCCCAAACATATACACCAACATTTACAGGATCGAACTTACTTAAGTTATCTTGAAGGAAATTTAAATTCGCATTGTTATTAATTGGTAAATAAGCAGTATACGGATTTCCAACAGCGTTCCACTGATCTGCCACAACAGCAATTGTTTCATCTGAAGTTGTTAAACTTCCTGAAAATGTAACGCTTCCGTTCGAGCCTCTTGAAACGATATAACTTTTACCTTTTTCGAAAGTAATAGCATTTGTAATAATATCATCCGCAGTATAATACACCCACTTTGAACCTGCTGGTTGACTGTCATCATAATAAGCAACTGCATAGCGATTTGGGGTAACCGTTGGGTTTACACGAATATCATTCGCTGGATTTTCAATAAATTCTTTAACTGTTTGACCAGTAACAGGCGCAGTAATTAAACTCCATTTACTAGCTTGTAATCCAGTTCTTTCAAAAGATACAGTTCCGTTAGAAGTTCCTTTAACTATGAAAGTACCACTTGAGACATTTGTTGATGTAATTGAAACCTCTCCGCTATTATCAAAATTACCTGCAACAATAACTCCTCCATCAGAACTTACATCTAATGCTGCCGAAGCTTCTATCACTAAATTATTTGATTTCGTGATTTCTCCTGAAACTGTAGGACTGTTTGCTACATTTGGAATTCGAATATTACTAGTTTCTAATGGATTTAAATCATTATTCCAGTTAGTGGCTGTGGCCCAAACAGAATCTGTATTACCATCCCAAACTGACTCAAATCTAGTATGAAGGTAAAATCTTCCGATACCATTTTCACTACTCGCTAATTGAACAGTATATGTATTTGTAACGTCTAAAATTTCAAATACTCCAAGTGTTCTATCTTCAATTACTACTTGTAATCCGGAAGGTAAATTAGAATTATTAGCAGAGAAAACCACCTCTTTTCCTGAGTTTGCAACCAATCCAATCGGTACAACCATAGTATCGTAATTAGTATCAGGTAATGATTGGTAGGTAAAATCACTTGAAGAAGAACCATCAACCAAGTGGGTAAATAAATCAAAACTAGCTCCACCAAAATTCCCTACATCAAACCCTGGATCTAAACCGATTGTTGCTGTACTTCTGTAACCGATTGTAGTAATTACCGTAATAGCATCTGAACTTGCTGATAATTCAACCGTTGGAACATTTAACCTTCCTTGTTGGAAGCCTTGAGTGATTAAACTATTTCCGTTTTTTACTGAGGAAGTGATTGTTTGTCCAACCGTAAAATCTAAACTAGCATTTCCATTTGAAATTCTATTTCCAGCTACTGCAGTAACCGATCGCTCAATTGACTGTGCTCCTACTGACAAAGTAGCTAGTGTAACTATAGAGAATAATTTTTGTTTCATACTTTATAATTGATTCGTTGTAAAAATAATTTAATAAGTGATATTAATCGATGCTAAATGTAATACCGTCTAATGAAACCCAGTTCTGATTCACATTAAATCCAGTTGCAACAACAACAGTTCCTGAAGGATTTACATCTACTCTTATAGATCCATTCTCTGTTTGAACTGAAAAGATTCTAGTTTTTTGTGGCCTAAATCCAACTGGCAATGTCATAATTGTATCACCATTAGTTATAGCAACATTCTTTCTTACCATTCCTTCTAAATACACTACATTATCATTAAGTCTATATCTAGGGTCTTGGAAACTAGTGATACTAAAAGCTGCATTATAATTTTCCCATCCAGCACCTGTATTTAATCCTGCTGAAGTATACGCAGCTACTGTAGGAGCAGGAATGTTAGTCCAAGAAGTATTACCAGAACCATCAGTTACCATTACTTGATTAGCTGAACCATCTTGAGCTGGTAACGTATAAGAAGCTCCTGAACCTTGATTATCTCCATCAATAGTTAATGAACCATTTAAAGTAGTGTTACCATTTTTTAACATTACTAGGGCATCACTTCTAACAGCACCAACTACTTGACCTCCATTACCAATTACAAATAAACGATCTGTTTCAACCCAATTTTCTTTATCTCCAGTAGCATCTATTGTATTATAAATTCCTATACTTGTTTGAGAACGAGAATCTGCTACTAAATTTCTACCCATAGTCATTGACATTCTACCTGACGCATAATTACCTTCACCAAAAGAAGCAGAACTACCTCCTTCTGCGGTACTGTATGCTCCAATAGCTATAGAATTTCCTCCTTTTGCAGTAACTTGATTACCCAAAGCAATTGAACCGAAACCAACATTTGTGTCGTCCCAATTTGTTCCTACTGCTAAACCAGCTCTAAAGGCTGCTTTACTCTTATCAAAAAACATGCGCTTATCGTCATCCGTAGTATTAGTGTCATTCTCTAATTGCGTACTTCCAAAAACAAAATCATCTGTAGCAATATCACCAGAAGCATTACTCGTTATATTTGAAGATGTAGCAAAAGTCCCACCTGCATTAGACCAAGATACATTCCCAGAACCATCTGTCGTCATTACTTGATTAGCAGAACCATCTTGCGCTGGTAACGTATAAGAAGCTCCTGATCCTTGATTATCTCCATCAATAGTTAATTGACCGTTTAAGGTTGTGTTACCATTTCTAAGCATTACTAAAGCATCGCTTCTTTGTAATCCTGTACCATTACCAACCACTAATAATCTGTTAGTTGGTTCAGTAAATGAAGATGGTCCCACTGGTGTATATTCAGTATTGTACACACCTAAACTTGTTTGATATGGAGAATTTGTAATCAAATGTGATCCTAAACCATAAGAATTTGCAGCATCAGTAACTACCCAATCTCCTAAAGCAATAGAAGTATCAAAATTTGCTCTGTTACGGTCACCAATGGCAACACTATAAATTCCTTTAGCTAAACTTGCATTACCCATGGCTATTGTCCAACGCTCTACATTGGCGTCATCCCATTGATCACCCCAAGCTCTACCTACTCTAAAAGATCCCTTACTTTTATCAAAGAACATCCTACTATCATCATCCGTAGTACTAGTATCATCATCTAATTGAGTACTACCAAAGACAAAATCATCCGTAGCTGTATTTCCTGAAGCATTACTTGTTACATTAGCCGTTGTTGAAAAAGGTCCACTTGCAGTAGCATCAGACCACGATACATTTCCTGATCCATCAGTAGTCATAATTTGATTAGCTGTTCCATCTTGAGCTGGTAATGAATATGAAGCTCCTGAACCTTGATTATCTCCATCAATTGTCAATGAACCATTTAAAGTAGTATTACCATTCTTTAACATTACAAGAGCATCACTCTTACTAGATCCCGTTGTACCATTTCCAATAACAAATAAACGATCAGTACTAATCCAACCTGAAGCATCAGGTGAGCCCGAATGTGCTGTGTTCCATTGCCCAATAGTAAACTGAGCGAATGATTCTGAAGTTAATCGAATACCTGAAGCTGTTGCTCCATTTCCTGCAACAGCGTTACTATCTCCAAAAACAGATGCTGCATATCCAGACACTACGTTTGATAAACCTGTTGCGAAGGAATATGATCCTGGAGCTATATTATTACTTCCTATTGCTCCTGAATAGAATCCAATATTTGCATCATTCCATTGGTTTCCTGTCACCTGACCAACTCTGAATGCTCCTTTACTTTTATCAAAGAACATTCTACTATCATCTGCAGTTCCTGAAACACTAGCTAATTGATGATTCCCAAATAAGAAATCATCTGTAGCAGTATTACCTCCAGCATTACTTGTTAAATTTCCAACTGTTGTAAATACACTTTGAGTTGGTGCTGTTGCCCAACTTACGTTTCCAGAACCATCAGTTCTCATAATTTGATTCGCAGCTCCATCTTGAGATGGTAATGTATATGAGTTTCCTGATCCTTGATTATCTCCATCAATAGTTAATGAACCATTTAATGTAGTATTACCATTCTTCAACATTACTAAAGCATCAGAACTATTTATTCCATTAATGTCTGTTGTTCCATTTCCTACTACTAATAAACGATCTGTTTCTACAATTCCATTGGCATTACCTGCTACACCTGTATTGTAGTATCCTAAGGTCGTTTGACCGTAAGCTTCGGCTGTTACTCTTCTTCCAATTGCTGTAGAATACGCTCCAGAAGCAGTACTATTATTTCCAATAACATTAGATGATGAACCAGAAGCTGTTGATGTATTTCCGAATGCAACCGCATCACGCCCTGAAGCATTTGCTAAAAATCCAGCGGCGAAAGCATTTTCTCCTGCTGCTCTAGGATTCAAACCAAAAGCTGCTGAATATGCTCCTACATGTACATCAGCAAAAGCATTCACTCCACCAATATCTCTACCTACTCTAATCGCAGCTTTACTTTTATCAAAGAAAATTCGATTTGCTGCAAAAACATCGCTACCTGTAAGGTTTGTTGGTGCTCCAAAAATAAAATCATCTATACCGTAAGTTGTATTTCCATTACTTGTTACATTATTAGTAGTTGTGAAAATTGGTGAAGCAGATTGATCCACCCAATTATATGTTCCAGAACCATCAGTACTTAATACCTGCCCACTTGTTCCACCAATCGGTAATTCGTTTGGAACATTTTGCCAACTTACCGATGTTCCATCTGTAGTAAGGAATTTACCCGACTCACCTGTTTGAGCTGGTAACTCGATTTCATTCATAGGATCTGCATCTAAATCATTATTTGAAACCCAAGAAAAAACACCCTCGCCATCTGTTGCTAAAACATAACCATTTGTTCCCCCATTTGGTATTGCTGAAGCCGCGGGTGTAACCCAACTTAAATTACCTAAACCATCGGTCTGCATAATTTGATTCGCTGTTCCATCTTGACCTGGAAGTGTAAATGCTCTTCCTGTTCCTTTATTATCTGCATCAATTGTTAATGTTCCATTTAAAGTTGTATTACCATTTTTCAACATAACTAATGCATCACTATTTAAAGCAAGATTAATATCCTCTTGTCCATTACCTATTACAAATAAACGATCTGTAGCTACCCAAGAATCCGTTGAACCAGATACATAATTACTATATTGTCCTAACTGAATTTCTCCCATTGAATTCGCATTCAACTGTCTACCTATTGCTGTAGAATTTACTCCATTAGCACGTGCATTTACTCCAATTCCTCTAGAATAGTTTGCAAATCCACCAGCATTTGTTCCAAAAGCAAATGATTCTAACCCTATTGCATTTGCATTACGCCCCATTGCAAAAGAATTTTGACCACTAGCCATAGCGCTTTCACCAAAAGCTACTGAATAATTTCCAACATTGGCTTCGTCCCACTCATCACCCGGAGTATAACCTGCTCTGAATGCAGCTTTACTCTTATCAAAAAACATTCTACTATCTAATGCAAGATTATTTGATGCTCTTGCATCTAATTGCGAAGAACCAAACACGAAATCATCAGTGGTTGTATTTCCATTTAAATTGCTGGTTACATTACTTACTGTTGAAAACACTTTATCTCCACTTGTTGCAGCATAACTTGCATATGGAACTCCCTGAAGTTTTGTACTTCCTAAAACTGTATATGTCGTTCCTCCAGAAATATCAACCGCTACTTCTAACCAGTAACTTTGAGTTGACCAATTAATTGTGGAAAAATTACCAGAAACTAAGGTTCCTGTTCCGACTGAAAGGTCAATTACTCCAAATTCATTAGTAGTTACTGAATGAGTTTCTTGATACACATTTCCTCCAGAAGAACTTCCTTGTAATATTTTAAACTGTACACCTACTGATTGATTGTCTAAAATTTGACCAGCGGCATTCCTCAAAACTCCTTGATAATTAAAAGACTGCCCATAACTTTGTAACGCAGTAATTATTAATATAAAAAAGCTTACTATTTTAATTTTGTTCATGGTTATTGTTGTTTCTAATAACTGTACAGGCAAACTTTACATTACCCTATAATTTTTATAAAAAAAAGCACAGACCAGAATATTATATTCCGATTAGTGCTTGATAAAGTGTTTGAATTATTCAGAATTCTATTTAAAACTCTGAAAAACCCGATTTCTCTTTATTTTCTAAATTGTAATATGTTTAATCAGTTCTAAATGATACCCCATCTAAAGAAACCCAATTTTGTCCACCATTATGAGATGGTCCGTTAAAAACAACATTTCCATTCGCTGCAACATCTATCCTTACAATACCTGCTTCTGTAGAAACTGTAAAAATTCTTTGTTTTTGTGGTCTGTATCCAGCAGGTAATGTTATCATAACTTCTCCTGCAACAATTCCAGATGTTTTACGAATCAATCCTCCTAAATATACTCTTCCACTATCTACATAATATCTTGCATCTTCAAATCCGTTTCCGTGAACCACACTATAGTTTTGCCAGCCTGAACCAAATGTTGGACTCGAAACAGCTTCTAAACCATAATTACTCCAAGTTACATTTCCTGAACCATCCGTTGTCATTACTTGATTAGCAGTTCCATCCTGAGAAGGTAACGTATAAGCTCTTCCAGTTCCAGTATTATCTCCATCAAGAGTTAGTTGTCCATTTAAAGTAGTGTTACCATTTTTTAGCATTACTAAAGCATCACTTTTGAATATAGAAGAAACTCCATTTCCAACTACAAATAAACGATCTGTTTCTACGAATATATTTGAATTACCATTAAGTGTTGTGTTATTCATTCCTAATGAAACTTGACTGTAACTATCTGCAGTAGTTCTATTTCCAATGGCTGTTCCTGAAATTGCAGATGCTACGTTAGATTCTCCTATTGCAACAGCATCTTGAGCAGTTGCTTTACTACCGTCTCCCATGGCAACTGAAGAATCACCAGAAGCGATGCTATTATAACCTGCTGCAAAAGCTGCATAATTAGTAGCTTCATTGGCTTCTCCCATCGCTACCGATGATGAACCTGATGACACATTACTTTCTCCTACTGCAAAGGAAGCATTGGCTGACGCTAAATTTCCTCTTCCTAAAGCAATAGAATACTGACCTAGATTTGCTTCATCCCAATCAGCATTAAAAACTCTACCTGCTCTAAATGCTCCTTTACTCTTATCAAAAAAGAATCTGAAATCATCTGAAGTTGTTGATGTATCATTATTTAGTTGTGAACTACCAAAAACGAAATCATCTGTTGTTAGACTTCCAGTAGCATTACTAGTAACGTTACTTGTTGTTGAGAAAACTCCTCCAGAAGAAGCACTGCTCCAAGTCACATTTCCAGAACCATCAGTAGTCATGACTTGATTCGCTGTTCCGTCTTGAGCTGGTAACGTATAACCTCTTCCCGCTCCTGTATTATCTGCATCTAAAGTTAACTGACCATTTAATGTAGTATTTCCATTTTTAAGCATTACCAATGCATCTCTTCTTTGTAATACTGAAATTCCATTACCAATAACAAACAAACGATCTGTAGCAATAAATGAATCTTTTGTTCCTGTAACATCTGTGTTATTTAGTCCAATCGACATTTGAGCGTAACTAGCAGAATGAGTAACAAATCCCATTGCTATTGCTGCAAAAGCAGACGAAGTATTAGAATATCCAAATGCCATAGAAGCTGAATTAGAAATGGTATTATCATCACCAATAGCGAAACTAATTCCACTATCTGTAATTTCATTCCTTCCTCCAATTGCCATAGAATTAAATGATCCTGAATTAATTCTATTAAACTCACCTATAGCTACTGAATTATTACCAGCAGCTAGCGATCCATATCCCATTGCTATTGAATTTTCTCCTATGTTCTCTTCATTCCATTGATCACCAGGGCCACTATCTTCTGGCTCGGCAAGATCTAAATCTTTTAATCTACCAACTCTAAAAGCTGCTTTACTCTTATCAAAAAAGATTTTTGAATTATCATCAGTAGTGTTCGGATCATTATCCAGACCAGTACTTCCAAATACAAAATCATCTGTTTTGATATCGCCATCAGAATTGCTTGTTACATTACTTGCTGTTGAAAATACTTTATCTCCGGATGAAGCAGCATAACTGGCATAAGGAACTCCCTGAATTTGAGAACTTCCCAAAACTATATAAGAAGTTCCTCCTGAAGTATCAACTGCAACTTCTAACCAATGATTTTGAGTTGACCAATTTATTCCAGCTATTGTTCCTGAAACTAAATTTCCTGTTCCTACAGATAAATTTACTACTCCGTATTCGTTTGTTGCTGTAGTATGAGTTTCCTCATAAACTGAATTCCCTGAAGAACCTCCTTCTAATATTTTAAAACGAATCCCAACATTTTGATTCTCCAAAATTTGTCCAATAGAATTTCTAAGCACTCCCTGATAATTAAATGACTGAGCGATTAATTCCGCTGAAAACATTATGAGTATAATAAAATTGACAATTCTTAATTTATTCATGATTTATAACTTTCTTATGCTATTTGAGGGATCTAAAAACCTCTTTATTTTCTTAAAATTCATTTAAAAAAACACAAGCCAGAACATTACATTCTGACCTGTGCAATAAGTAATTCGCAAACCTCACTAGAAACCATCCCCTGGAGCTTCTGGAGAAGCTGCTTGCGCCTTTTTAGGATTTAAAATCAAATAAGTTCCTAAAGCTGTAAGCGCTGTATACTTACCATAATCCCCTATTTTTTTCAATGCTTCTTTTCTTGTTATATTATTTTCTTTTGTTGTATTAGTTTTCATTTTTACTACGTTTACTTCTTTTTAAAATTGCTTTATACTTCTTGTACAGGTAAATTATTCTTTACCCTATTTTTTTTCAAAAAAAAAGCACAAGTCAGAATGGGAGAATCTGACCTGTGCAATAGTTAATATAAAGCAAACTTAACTAGAACCCATCTCCAGGAGCTTCCGGAGAAGCAGCCTGTGCTTTTTTAGGATTAAGAATTAGATAAGTTCCTAATGCTGTTAAAGCCGAATACTTACCATAATTTCCTATTTTTTCTAATGCTTCTTTTCTACTAATAGTGTTTTTATCTTTTCTCATTAATTTTTAATAATTATTTTCTTGTCTTGTGTTTTTGATTCAGATTTTACTTTAACAATGTATACACCAGTTTCTGCTTGAGGTAAATTAATTCTATTGTTTCCTGTTCCTTGGAAACTTCCTTCATAAACTTTTGCACCTAAAGTATTGTAAATTGCTACCGTAAATTCTTCTCCTTGAATTCCTTCGATAACTAAATCAGTCTTAGTATTAAAAATTTTAATGTTGTTATCTGAATGACTTGGAATATCTAATGTTCCTGACTTTGCATGTAAATAGAAACGTCCAATACCATCTTCCTTATTAGATAAAGTTACCTTATGCGATAATCCTTCCTCTAACAAGATCATTTCATTTGTTAGTTTATCTTCTAAATACACTACAACATCTTTTGAAAAGTTTTCTGCGACAGCGGTAAAATCTATTTCAGAACCTTCAGAAGCTTTTAAACCAACCGGAATAACATATGATGTTACATCTTTAATTGGTAATGTTTGAGTCGTAAAGTTTGTATTCGAACTTCCTTCTACTAAATGTGTATATACATCTAAACCTGAACCATCGAAATTACCTAAATCATATCCAGGATCTAAACCTAAAGTAGCCTCATTGCGATATAAAACCTTAGTATTTACTTTAATTTCATTTGAAATTACCGACAATTCAATGCTCGGAATTTTATCAGTTCCTTTATTAAAAGTTCCACCTACATTTTGAGAAGAACGTAACGATTCTTTGAATAAAACATCCGATACTCCTGTAGTTGTTCGAACAAAGAAACCTTGACCAGGAGCAATTGACTTCGCTCCTCCCACTAAAGAATTTGCTACATACTTATTTTGAGAATTATCCCAAACATAAACACCAACATTTACTGGATCAAACTTTGAAATATTATCCATAATAAAGTTATCTCCTCCGTTACCATTTGCAGGTAAATATCCAGTATATGGATTCCCCACTGCATTCCATTGCGAAGCTCCGACAGTTTTAGTTACATTATTCGTTTCTAAAGTTCCTGTAAAAGAAACCGCTCCATCTGTGGCTCTAGACACAATATAACTTCTACCTTTTTCAAAAGTTAATGCATTTGTTATAATATCATCCGTTGTATAATACGTCCATTTTGATCCTGCTGGTTTACTATCATCATAATATCCAATTGCAATTCTGTTTGGCGTAACTGTAGGATTCACTCTAATATTATTTGCAGCATTTTCGGCAAACTCTTTAATACTTTGACCTGAAACTGGCGCCGTAACAATGCTCCATTTATTAGCTAATAAACCTCCGCGTTCATAAGTTACGGTTCCGTTTGCCGTTCCTTTAACAACTAAAGTTCCACTTGTAGCTGCTGTAGATGTGATCGTTATCGTTCCACTATTATCAAAGTTATTTTCTATAACTGCTCCTCCATCTTCAGCAATTGATAACGATGATGAAGCTTCTACCGTTAAACTATTCATTTGTGCAACAACACCTGATGCAATATTTGGTGAAGTTGTAACATTTGGAATTACATAATTATCCGTTGCTAAAGGCGTTGTATCATCTTCCCAATTTGTAGCTGTGTTCCAAATTGAATTCGTATTTCCATCCCAACGAGCAATAGCATCTCGTGTAATACTAAATGTATTTCCTACAAACGTAATTTGATAGTTTGCTCCAAGTGTTAACGTCCCTTGATTGATTGGATAATCTCCAATTGCTTCTCCTATATTTCTTTCTAATGATCCCGTAAAATTATCACCACTTACTAAACTACCAGAAGTTATTTGATATGTTAACGTAGGATCAGTTCCTCCTTCAACTTTAGTAGCTACATTAGCAGTTACTTCAATGGCTCTTTTTGTTACGGTTATAGGTTGTTGTACATCAGTAGCTGCCTTGTAACTAGCATCTCCTACTTGACTTGCCGTAATATTTGCGGTACCTTCTCCAACAATAGTTACTGTGTCTCCAGAAATTGTAACAACCGAAGTATCTGAACTTGCATAAGTAACTACTAAACCAGAATCTGATATCGCATTTAAACTAAAATCAGTATCTCCATAAGTTACATCTGCTAAAGCATTAAAAGTTATGATTTGAGACGATTTTTCTGATACACCATTCCCTGAACCATCAACATAATTACTTACATTTCCTGTTAACGCAAAATTATTAAACGAAGCGTTATTACCCTCAGGACTACGATCTGTAACTTGAGATAAACCAGTATTATTTCCTTGAATTGTACCTTCATCAAAATTATAATACGCGACTAATCCTGTTTCATTTCCTTCTAATTGATAATCTTTAGCATTACTGATTTCTGAATCTGTTCTTGCAACATTCCAAAAACGAACCTCATCCATTGCTCCATCAAACGGATATGGATCACTAGCTCTATTATCACCAGCACCAATTAATAAAGGTTCTGTATTTGGTGTTAGTGTTCCCGAACCACTATCAGTACTAGAAGCTACTTCAACACCATTAATTAAAATTGATGCTTTGTTATTTGTTCCATCAATTTTTACTGCAATATGATTCCAAATTCCTGCAGTTAGTGAAGACCAACTAAAATCTGTAGAACCTGAACCAAAACCTGCATGGTAAAAGCGCATCAACTTCGAAGGCGCATACACCATTAAAGCATAGCTATCAGTATATCTAGATTTTGCCATAATAGATCTCCATCCAAAACCTGCATTACTTACGCTTAATTGATCAAAGTTTACCCAAGCTTCAAATGTAAAATGGTCTGTAAAGTCTAATGAGTTTGCATCCGGAACAGATAAATAATCATAATCCGTCAAGTTTGTAACTTGCTCAAAATGAAGAGCAGGGTTAGGAATAATTGTTACATCAAAACTCGTTTCATTCGTACATCCTGATCCTTCATCAACAAAAATGTAAATAGTTTGCGTACTTGTAATTGTATTTCCAGCAACTAACGCTGTTCCTGATCCATTAGTTCCTGTGAAATAATTTCCGTTAGTTAAAGCTGGTAACGTGTAAGAACCTGTAGCTGTTACATTTGGCAAATTATCCACCAAAACAGGATCCATATTAATAGTCAAACTACTTTGATCCGTACAAGAAGCATTTACAGAAGAAATTCCGTAAATATATAATGTCGTAGTACTAGTAATTGAACTACCTGTACTTAACTGAGTACCTCCTCCATCCGGCTCTGTATAATAATTACCAGAAGTTAATACCGGTAATACATAAGGACTTCCATCACATATTCTTACATCTGCTAATGCATCAATACTGAAATTATCTTGTGATGCTGAAACCACTAAAGCTTGCACCTGATCTACCGCCGCACCTGCATTAATGTCTCCTAATTGAGAAGCAGTTATATTCGCTGTACCAGCACCAATAATTGTTGCTATATTTCCATTAATTGTAGCTACAGAAGTATTATCACTCTCGAAGATAAGTGTTAATCCTACACTACTTGTTGCATATTGACTTAAATCTATTTGTGTTTGTCCACAAGCCACTTCTGGAATTGCGTTAAACGTAATAGTTTGCGATGAAGATTCAATACTATAAGTTCCTGTTACTGTTAATGCAGTATAATTTTGAGCTGAATTTGAAATTGTTGCTCTTACCTTATAGGTTCCTGCGTTAGTAGGCGCAGTAGTACTGTAATTATTTTCACTTGATTTACTATATTCAATTATCACTGGCACAGTTGGATTAGAATCAATATCATCTGCTGTAGCTGTTGCTCCTTGTGGATTCCCTGTATAGGTTAATGGTGATCCTGGAACATTCAAATTAATTGTTGTTACCGCTGGTGTAATTTCAAATCCTTGAGTAAATTGACCTGCATAATCTCCATTACTATCTTTAATTGTTGCAGTTACTAAATAATTACCTACTTCTGTCGGTGCAGTAGCACTGCTTGCATACGTTGTATTACCGGTACCTTTATAGGTAAATTCTACATCTGAAGTTGGTAAGGTAGGACTCAACCCTGCATCCGGAGTAGCAGTATAATTCTTCTCCGTTCCATCATAAACTAAATTTGGAGTATTTAACACAACATCATTACTTGTTATAGGAGTTTTATCAGTTATGGTAAAAGTCCCATTTTCAATGGTAATATTATATGAAGCGAATTTGGTTTGATATGTTACAAAACTACCATTCCCCCAAACACATAATCCTGTAGGACAAATAAATCCTGCTGACTCACCATCATCTTGAGTGGATTGTTGAATTTCATCGATAGTAATAGCATATGTTCCTATTGCCGAACCAGTCTCTCTTTTCATTGGGACAAAAAGTGCATCACCTATTGCAAGATTTCCTTCTACAATAGTGTATGAAAAAGCTGGATCAGCATCTAATGTATTCTTAGTCTTATCATCTAGTTTTATAACTAAGTCTATTTTAGTTGCTGTAATAGTTGTTGTTAAATTAGTAACCTGATAATTTATTAAATCATCTGGTGTAAATCTTGCTGTAACTGAATATCCTTTTAATACTTGTAAATACCTCGTACCAGGTGATATAGGAAACCCATCTAATAAATAGCTAAAAGTCCCAGGGATATCTGCTGTTGCATTTAATATGCTATTATCTAAAAGCGTTCCAATAGGAGCTTCTGCAGGTGGGTTCCATGTGATATTTGCAAAAGATGGATTTACAGTTAACGTAATATCCTTAGTTGTACCGTTGTAATTTGGTTCAATTACTGTAACTCTAAGTGTTTCAACTCCAGTGGAAGTTCCTGCTTGTAAGACTGAATTATTTGGTCCTTTTAAAACTGCAGAAGTATTACTTGTTAATAGTTCATAACTTACTCCTATATTTGAAGCTGAAGAAACCGTTAAAAGTTGATCATCTTGACCAATAGCTACTACAAAGTCTACGAAACCAGATAAATCAGCAGTAGCTTTATTAATTGTTAATTGAAAATCGAAGGTAGCACTGTTAAAATTACCATTTGTAGGAAAAGTTGCTCTGATTGTTTCTATTCCTGGCGTACCAATTGTTAATTGGCTTCCATTAATTGTACTTCCTGTAGTTGCTCCTGTTGTTGAAGTGCTTCCTCCATTCACAAAAGCATATGTTATTGTGCTACCAGTATAATTAGTAACATCTGGTGCTAAACTCACTACTGCACTATTAAAATCTCTTGTGATATCACTAAAAGTTGCTGTAGGATTCGTTCGAACAATTGTAAAAGTAGCATCTACTGTAGCAGCATTGAACTTATCATTTCCTGCTACTGAAGCCCTTATGGTAACAGTACCAGAAGATCCTGCTGTAAATTGATTTCCAGATAATGCAGAACCGGTAGTATCTCCAATTAATGAATAGATAATTGGTGATGTAGAGCTCGTTTGAGCGATTAGGCTTGAAATACTTAAATGTTCTACTGTTTGATTTGTAAAAGTTAACGTAGGCGTTTGTCTATCAGTAAACTGAGTAATATTATTAGAAGGAAAACCACTCACTGTACCTTTCCATTCTTGCTTTATATCAGATCCATCTGGTAAAATACTATACACTACTGGAAACGTTGACGTTCCATCTTGTGATGTCCCCCAGATACGAGTTCCGTCATAGGAAAGTTGACCTTGTCCATTAAAAATATCGTCACTTGTATTAAATGTATGAACAATAGTAGAAGAAAAACCATTCGTTGATTTTTCGATATACTGACTTCCAGATATATATAATTCATTATTAATTACCACAGGCTCGTACATTGTACTATTATTAGTTGAAATACTATTAACTATGGTTTTACTTACAGGATCCCATCCCTTTAATCCACCACTACCTGGAAACCACAATCGGTTATTCCAAACTGTAAGCCCATATTGTGGATTTGCTTCAGAAAAAGATGATAAGTATTCAACAGTATAATTGGAACCATCGTAGTCTATTGAGAAAATTCCTCCTCGATTATTTGTAGCATCTAATACTGTGGTACCGTATAACTTTCCATTATAATCTACTAATTGACATAAAGGATATAACAAACCAGTTGTATCAAAAGTATGCATAATGGAAAAGCCTGTTCCATCAAGATTAGCTGACCAAATCTCTCCTCTAGCTGAGGCTCCTCCTTGGCTATTTATTCCGTAGACCTTACCATTAATTTCTTTAATACTATATGAACTAGCGGTTGTTGTAGTCGAGTCAAAATCTGCTATTTTTGTAAAGTTAGTTCCATCTGGATTAACAGTATACACTACCCCTTTTCCATTCGTTCCTCCGTTAAATGTAATTCCCCATAACTTACCATTAATTAAAGTAGTATTATAAGCTGAACTTCCCGTTGCAACTGAATTAGTGCTAAAATCGACAATAGAAGTTGCTGTACCTCCTTCTAATGAATATAAATTTGTTTCTGTTGTAAAAAATAAAATTTGACTAATAGCAGTGACATAAGCTTGGGTAGTTGAAGCTAAATAATAGTCTGTTTCTGGTGTAGCAGCTTCTAAAAGAGTTTCACTTCCTGATGCACCTGATGCTACTTGATTATTATATGTTCCAGTTAAACTATTTCCATTTGCTGCTCCAATGATATTAAAAGTAATGAAACCATCAGAATTTGTAGTAAATGGAATAGCTTCAGTTGAATTTGCATTTACTGTAAATGAATTGAATGTAAATGTTGGTGCAGCTTTATTAACTGTTATTGTAATACGCTCAGTAGTCGAGTATACATTTCCATCTCCTTGAGCAATAACATCAACTTCTATAGTTCCTCCTTTTCCAAAACTTATTGTTGAACCAGTTAACTCAGTATACGCAGGCGCATTTACTAATTGATATGATATTGAATTCGTTGAATTTGTAGTAGCTGTTAAAGTTAAATTACTATCCCCTACTGTTGCCACCATATTGTTTGAAGTATTTCCTGTTAAAGTTATACTTGCGGCAGCACGAATAGTGCTCGTACTTGAAACTGTAGTATAACCAAGTTGCTGATGATAAGTTCCGTAGTAACCGTAAATTTTAAAATAATAATCTGTTCCTGCTAGTAAGTTAGATATATTTAAGTTTGGAGTATCAGAATTCCCCACGTAAACAATTTGCTCTCCAGCATCTTGCCAGTTAGAATCAGCAGTTAAAGTACTTGCATCTGTTGGGTTTGCAATTGGAGTAAACGAATTTACACTATTCATTTTAATCACATACCCAGTAGGTGTAGTTGGAGAACTAATTCCAGTAAAAGAACTTAAAGTGATATTATCGGAACCGGCAGTGCCAAACACAGCGTCTTTAGCTGTAATACTTTCTGATAATCCAGGACTTGTTGTCCTAGCTATTACATTCCCAGGTACTATCTCATTATTAATAGTATACTCAGTTCCACAGCGTGCTACCTTTACCGTATAAAAATAATAAGTGGTGCTCGGTTCTAAATTACTTGCTACGAAGAAAATCGAAGATGCCTGATTATAATTGGTCATTAACTGTTGACCTTTACCATTATAATCCACGAATGTGCCAAAAGTTGTCGCTGCTGGTAAATCTGCAGCAGTAATCTCAGAAGGAATATCAAATTGATTTACAGTATTCATATAAACCAGCATTCTTGTTTCATCCGCTCCTGGAGTAAGGGTTCCAATATAAGAAATAGGAGCAATTGTTGTTGCAGGGTTTGCACCAGAACCAGTATTCGCCATGGTGGCATCATTAGTTGGTGTAGGACACTGAGCATTAATTTTTGTAATTCCTGTAAAAAACAGGAATAGTAAACCAATTACTTGAACTGGAATACTTTTTCTTATGGAGTATTTGTGCATCATAAGTCGGGTTATTTAATAGTTTAAAATTGGATTCAATACTTTGTACAGGTAATTTTTTAATTACCCTATTTTAATTTTTAAAATGATTATGCTTTTTGAATATTGATGATCATCATTTTATAACCATTAAATGCTTTTTCAAGCTTAACATTTTCTAACCAATGAAGTCTTCCTCTATGTATAATTGGTAGGAATAAAAATTTTATACGTGAAGTTCTTGCGCTGAATTTTTTCTTTAATTTATTTTTAAACATCATAATAGTATTGTTAGAATTATACTATTACTACAGTTGAATTTTCAGTAACCCTATTTTTATTTTTAAAATTTTATATCTCTATTCCTAAAACTTGTATAATTGTTCCTATTTTTATTTTTAATAGTTTTGTTCATCTATATTATACCTATAATACATGTCGAGCCCTAATAAATCTCTTTGTGATGAAAGAAATTTTGATAGCCTATTCAACTCTCATTATGAAACAGCTAGGAATTATATTTACTATAAGTGTGGAAGCTTAGAACAAGCTGAAGATATCGTTCAGGATGCCTTCGTGAAGATGTGGAAAAAATGCGCTGAAGTTATCTTTGAAACTGCAAAATCTTTATTATTTACTATTTGTAATAATGCCATGCGAAACGAATTTGATCATCAAAAAGTGGTTTTAAAACATCGAAAAACAGCTGTGCAAATAGACAAAAACAACGAAAGTCCAGATTTTCTGTTGGAGATGGAAGATTTTAGAGATAAATTGGAATCGGCAATTGCTAATTTATCTGATAAGGAACGTGAAGTATTTTTATTAAGTAGAATTGACAAAAAGAGTTACAAAGAAATAGCAGCTATCACAAACATTTCTGTGAAGGCTGTTGAGCGAAGAATGAGTAACGCTTTTATTAATTTAAGAGAAGCTTTAGGAAGCCATTTAAAATTTTAAATAGGGTAAATAGCAATTATCCTGTACAATAATAAACGGATCACCCTACATTATTGTATCAAATAAATTCTATTTTAAAAGATGAGCGAACAACATAAATATAAATCTGATGATTCTTTCTTAGCACGTTGGGCTGAAAACAAGCTTAGTGATGAAGAATTATTAGAGTTTCAAAAAACGGAAGCTTATAGAGAATTTCAACTTATTAATGATGTATCTCAGCAATTCTCTGGTCCTGATTTAGACTTGGAAAAAGCTTTAGAACTGACAAAATCAAAAACGAAAATCAGTTCTAAAGGAAAAGTTATCTCACTACGAAAATATTGGTACGCAGCAGCCGCTTCTGTAGTCATCATTTTTGGTATTTTTAAAGGATTAAATTCCTCTATTTCTTACACAATACCTAACGGTGGAAAAGCATTAGCTATAAATTTACCTGACGGTTCAAAAGTTCAATTAAATGCAGGTTCTGAACTTTCCCATAAACGTTTTTTCTGGAATAGTAACAGGTCTCTTAAATTAAATGGTGAAGCCTACTTCGAAGTAGAAAAAGGAAGTACTTTTAGTGTAAATACTTCTTATGGAACCGTTTCTGTTTTAGGAACTAAATTCAATGTAAAAGCAAGAAAAAACAATTTTGATTTGAAGTGTTTTGAAGGTGCCGTTAGATTTGATCAAAAGAATACAAACAACTACAAAATATTATACCAAAACGATAGAATTTCTATTTCCAATAGTACTACTATCAAGGAAGAGAAATCTCCTGGTAGTTTACCAAATTGGTTGGATAAAATTAGTGTTTTCAAAGATCAATCATTACAAATCGTTCTAGATGAATTGTCTGTACAATACAATGTACAATTCGAACACAAATCCACTAACACATCTCGTTTATTTTCAGGAAGTTTTATTCATAACAATCTAGAAACGGCTTTAAAAACTACCTTGACTCCTATGGGGATTTCGTATACCTTATCAGAAGACAAGAAAACTGTTTATTTACCCTAAAGATTATTAAAACAACTAATGCGCATACGTCTATTATCCCTACTATTCTTATTTATAAGTTTTTTTGCGAGTGCTCAAGAAGCTCTTTCAGTAAATTACAATAACTCTCCTTTGAGTGAGGTTTTAAAAGATATCGAATCCAAAACCGGCATCTTGTTTTCTTTTGCTCCAGAAGTTGTTTCGAATCAAAAAATAACTCTAAATAAAAGTATCTCTTTGAATGACTTATTCTTAGAAATAGAAAAACAAACAGGTTTACAATTTGAAAAAATCTCAGAAAAACAGATTATTATCACTAAAGTAATTGCTATTTGTGGATATGTAATTGATGCTAATACCAAATCTCCCGTTGCCTATGCTGATGTGATTTTAGACGAAAAGAACTATACAACAACCGATGAAAAAGGTTACTTTACATTCAATAAATTACCATACACAAAATCTTCCGTAACCTTAAAATTTAATTTAATAGGCTATCAAAATTCTGAAATCCCATTCAACTCAGGAAATAATTGTCCTACAATAGAACTTCAGTCTCAAATAAACGAACTAAATGAAGTTGTTGTTCTTGGATATGTAACTTCTGGTATCGATAGAAATAAAGACGGTTCAATTTCAGTAGACAGTAAACGATTAGGAATTTTACCAGGTCTGGTTAGTCCAGATATTTCTCAAAGTATTCAATTGATTCCTGGTATTTCTACACTAGATGAATCTGCTACTGGAATTCAAATTCGTGGTGGTTCACCAGATCAGAACTTGATATTATATGATGATATTAAGTTATTTAATACTGGATATTTCTATGGAATGTTTTCTTTATTTAATCCTTTTGCCACTCAAAAAGCGACTATTTTCAGATCTGGAACAAGTGCAAGTTATGGTGATAGAATTTCTGGAATTATAGATATTTCAAGTGGAGATGTTATTCCGCAAAAAACAGAAGGTGGATTTGAAATTGATGGTCTTTCTCTAAATGGATATATCAAAACTCCTCTATCAGAAAAACTTGCTGTTTATGCTTTTGCTAGAAGATCTTATAATGATATCGTAGAAACACCAACTTATAATAGTTATGAGGATAAAATATTTACCAATTTTGGTGTTGCTAAAGATGTAAATGGTAATGTTTTACTATTAGAAACAGACGACGATTTTAGTCCTGATTCTAGCAATAATGATTTTTCCTTCGCTGATCTAAACTCTAAAGTTATTTACAAACCAAATGAAAATAACACATTAACATTAAGCGGTTTGTACACTAGAAATCGATTAGATTTTAATTTCATGGGAGGAGATGAGTTAGTAATTGACTCATTAAAAACTCAAAATAAAGGCTTAAGTTTTAAATGGAATCATATCTCTAATGAGAAACAATCTGAAAAACTAACCGCTTATTATTCGGAGTATAATTCCTTCTATCAAAATAACGAGATTAAAGATGAAACTGGAGATGACATTCCGGAACTGGCTGAAATTAACATTCGAAAGAATAATATTTTCGATGTTGGCCTGAACTTTACTTCAACTACACAGATAAAAGACTTTCAAAAGTTAACTTTAGGATATCAATTTTCCTATACAGATTTAGATATTTTAATAAGTAAGGAAAATCCTGTAGATGGCGAACTTGAAGAATCTATTCAAGATGATGAAAATTATAAAAATGCTGTATTTGGAGAATACACGATAAGTTTCGAAAATAAAGGTTTTGTAAATGGAGGTTTACGATTTGTTCATTATAGTTCTTTAAACAAGTTTTTAGTTGAACCTAGAATCAATTTTGAATATCCATTAAGCGAAACTATACGTTTTAAAACAGCTATTGAAAGAAGAAATCAACCAATATCTCAATTAGTTGAATTCAATCATACAGAGTTACGTTTGGAAAACGAATTATGGCGTTTATCTGACGACGGACAATTTCCTTTATTAACAAGTAATCAAATTTCAGGAGGATTATTATATCAATATAAAAACATAACCATTGATGCTGATGCTTACTATAAAGAATTAGATGGCTTAACGACATTTACGAATGGATTTAGTAACCCTTTAGAAAATTTAGAAAATGGAGAAAGTACCATTAAAGGATTAGATGTTTTATTAAAATACAAATACAACAACTATAAAGTTTGGGCAGGTTATACGTATAATGATATTACTTTCAAATTTCCAAACCTAGAAAATACGTCGGAACGTTTCCCAGGAAATAATGATATAACACATCAATTTAGAATTTCAAATACATTACAATTAAAAAACTGGCAATTTTCTTTAGGATGGCAATATCGTTCGGGGAAACCAATTACTCCTGTTAATAGTTATACAATTGAAATTGATGCTGATGGAGAAAACGCAGGTGTTGTAGATTTTGGCGCTGTTAATAGTGATCGATTACCTGATTTTCACAGGTTAGATGCTTCTATTTTACATGATTTTAAAATAAAATTGGGGAATAAAAAATTCAATGCACAGTTCGGGTTATCATTCTTAAATATATACGACCGCGTAAAACCTTTGAACTTAATTTATAAAGCTGAGCGAAAACCTCTAGATGACGGAGGGATTGCTATTCCAGGAACAACTGGCTCGAATCCTGATGAGCTTGAAGTAATTCTTGAACAAGTTATACAACGTTTTTCTTTAGGATTTACTCCAAACGCAGTTTTTAGAATTCAGTTTTAATTAAGCTAACAAATTATACGTATAACAAAAAAACACACTTAAAAAAGTGTGTTTTTTGGTTTTACAATAAACATAATAGGAATAGTTATTACCCTAATTTCTATTTCTTACAACTCTTGATCTCGAAGTTTTTCCTTTTGATCTGTTTGAGCTAACACTTCTAGTTGCTCTTGAATTATTAGATCTTGATGACGTACTTCTTGATTTATATTTATTATTCTGTGCTCTTTTTGTTGAACTTGCCGAACGATTTCTAGAATTACTTCTTGTATTCGTTACTTTCGAATTTCTACTAGATCTACTTGTAGTTGCTCTGTTATAAGTTGTATTTCTATTATTTGACTTATTAACAACTGCGTTTCGATTTCTATTTCTTATTTCAGTTCTACCTCTATTAATATTTCTAGTTGTTCCTCTATCTCTAGAAATTGTTCTATTATTTCTTGTTACTGAACGATCTCTATTTACACTTCTCGAATTATTACGTGCTACTCTCGCTCTACTTTTGTTAATCTTTCTATAGTTACGATCGTTCCTTTTATACATTGTTCTTCTTGTATCTCTCGATCTAAATCTTACATCTCTTGCATTAGCAACTCTTCTACCTCTATTAAAATTATTGATTCTTGCTCCTGGTCTGTAATAAGTACGATTTCTATAAGATCTTCCGTAATAACCATTATAATAATTGTTTCTGTAAACAGCATATGAAAATCTATATGGAGAATAAAATCTTCTATAAGGGCTATTCCAAACTATACATCTGTCAACAACTGGTACGGCAAAAAATCTATGATAAGGTCTGTAAACATAACGTCTGTTAAAACTATTGATATATCCAGTACAGTTTAAAAAATTCCCATAACTATTGTAGTTTACAAATAATCCTCCAACTCTAGATACACGTCCCCATCGATTATATCTAATAAACACATCTCCTGCCTGTACTATTCTACCATAGTGATCATAAAAAACTGGTACATCTTCAATTTGAACCACGGCTCCATAATCATCATACTGTACAAAAGCATCATAATTGTACCCAGAGTTAAAACTAATATTAACTCCCGGAGAATTAAAATTAACACTTACTCCATTTCTTGGTTGGTTTAAATAAAAATCAAATTGTCCATCAGGATAAACAGCAAATTCAACTCCACATTCTGTGAAAATAAATGAATTACCATAGTTATAGTAACGTGCTACTGTATTTGTACTTGATTCTGATGCATTAACTGAAAAAGAAGTTAATATAAGTCCTGTAAGTAGTAAAACAAATTTTCTCATAATCTTTGAATTTAGATGTCTATCATTTGTTTGATACACGCTTACTGTATTACAATCAGCGTGCCAAAAATTTAAAACACCTAAAATCAAACCCTATAAATTCATTCTTCACAACACACAAACAACTGAATATCAGCTTGATTTATTTCTATAAAAGACTCCTTCTTAAGTAATTGATGATAACAAATATTTAATAAGGCTAATTTGAAATATTAAAAAGCATTTTTTAGACTTTCAAGTTGATTGAGAATTCGACGTGCTTCTTTATACTTTTTTACACTTTCTGGTTGGTTTGTAGATAAAAGCTTATCTCCTTCTTCCATTAACAATTGATATTGAGTCTGTAATTTTTCTTCAATTGATTTATTCTTGAATAATGTAATCATAGTAGTTATTTTTGGTTAATAAAGTAGTAATAAAAATAGTTTATATTTTTTTGTTTAACTTATTATAAATATAATTAAACAAATTAAAATACACAATTGTTTTTCAAGAAGTTAGTGAATTTCTATTTATAATTTAAAATATTTAACACAAAATTCCCTGACTTTAAAAAACCAGGGAATTTTTCACTAATTCAAATCATCTACATACTACTGATATACTCGTACATAATCTACTTCCATGGTAGATTCATTGAATCCAGCATCGATTGTTCCTCCTAATGTTCCTCCCATTGCTACATTAAGTATCAAAAAGAAGTTGTCATTAAATGGTAATGATGAAGA
>JAKVCX010000013.1 GCA_022448525.1 Tenacibaculum sp. | reverse complement strand
ATTTTTAAATCATACGTACCTTCTGCATATACATGAACAACACTTTCACCCGCAGCTAATTCCGCTGGCTCTGCTGTATTATCGCCAAAGTAAACTTTAAAATTACTTGCTCCATCTGCAGTAGGTGTAATCGTTACACTTCCTGTATTGTCCTGTGTAATATCATATGTCGCTGCAACGTTCGTCGGTGCAACTATAGAATCAACAAAAGATAAATCTCGCTCATCCTCCGTACATGATCCTAATATCAATATAATCAATAATATGTTGAGTATTTTCTTCATAATCTTATCTTCTTTTATTGTTCAGAACATGTTGAAGTTGCATATCCTTTATTTTGACACCAATTATTTCCTGCCAGTTCAATTTCAATTCTCGGTATTGGAAATAATTCATTCTTATTCGCAGTAAATCCAGGAATTGTAGAAGTCTGTCCCGTTCTTACCTGATCAAAAAATCTATGACCTTCACCCGCTAATTCTAATCTTCTTTCATTTAAAACATTCTCTAATGTTGCAGAAATTCTGTTATTAGTATTACCAAAAGCTCGATCACGAATCTGATCTAAATATCCTTGTGCTGTCCCAGCACTTCCTCCTTGTAAGTGTGCTTCTGCAGCCATTAATAACACATCTGCATAACGAATTGCTCTGTAATTATTACTGTGAGTTAATCGTTGATCTAAGGCGTTTCCTTCAGCATATGGAATGTACTTAAAGTTATAATATCCATTATGATCATGACCTTCGGTAAAGGTTACATCTGGTCGAGTTGCAACAAAATCATTAATATTAAAATAAGTTGCATCTCTTCTTAAATCTCCTGATTGAAAAGCATTCACAATGGTTAAAGAAGGTATATTGAAACTAAAACCATCGGCGTAAGGAGCATAATTACCAGTTCTAAATCTAGGTCCCATAAAACCAACAGCAATATTTCCTTCTACACATTGAAAACAATCAAAGCTAGCTCCTTCTTGTCCGAAATATTGAATTTCAAAAACAGACTCAGAATTATTTTCATTTTGATTTGAAAATATACTTGCAAAATCTGAAACCAACATGTACTGACCAGAGCCTATAACCTCATCTAGAGTCTGAGCTGCCTGAGAAAATTTACTTTGATACAAAAACACTTTACCCAATAGAGCCAGAGCTGCTCCTCTTGTTGCTCTACCAGGTTGTGTTTGTTGCCAGGGTAAAACGGCAGATGCATCTTGTAAATCTCTTTCTAGCTGAGCATAAATTTCTTCAACAGGTGATTTATCTATACTCTGCGATTCTTCTATAGTAATTCTTTTATCCAAATACATTGGAACGCTACCAAAAAACTTTACCAACTCGAAATAATAATAAGCTCTTAAGAATTTTGTTTCCGCTAATACTTGTTCCTTTCTTGCAAAAGGAGTTTTATCTTGAAATTCGATAATGTAATTTGCACGACTAATTCCGGCATACATCCATTGGAAAATATTTCGAAGTGCTCCGTTATCTGGATTATGCGTCATATCATCAATTTGTTGCCAATCCAAAACATCAGTTGGATTTTCACCTCCACATAAACTATTATCAGAAGCTATTTCGCCTAAAATTTGGTTTAAATATGTAGTTGATAACAAATCATAAACGCCAATTAAAGCATTTTCATAATCTTCTGCTGTATTAAAATAGTTCTCTGTGTTCTCTTGACCATCTGGTAAAACATCTAAATAACCGTCGCAACTCACGATGAATAACAAGAATAATATTGTAATTGTTTTTATATTTTTTTTCATCCTTCCCTAATTTAAAATAAAACTTTAACACCTGTAATGAACATCCTTGGTTGTGGATATTGTCCTAAATCGACACCAGCTCCAATAGCAGCAGCATTGGAAATATCTGGATCATAGCCTCGATATTTTGTAAATGTGTATAAATTATTCACTGAAAAATATAGACGTAGAAAATCGATTCCTTTAATATCTTCTGTATTTACAGTATAACCTAATTGCACATTTTGAATTCGTAAAAACGAACCATCTTCAACATAAAATGAAGAAAACAATTGATTGTTTGCGGCATTTGTAGAGGCTCTTGGAATTTCATTTGAGGTTCCCGGTCCTTTCCACCTCCCGTTATATAATGAAAGCTTGTTGCTATATGTTAAAAATCGTTCGTAACTTCTTACTATTTCATTACCAATAGAAGCATAAAAAGAAGCGCCAAAATCGAAATTGTAAAACTTAAAATTAAATCCTCCACCCATTGTAAAATCAGGAATTGGATTTCCTAGTACTGTTAAATCATTCTCACTACCGAATTCGATGAAACCATTTCCATCAACATCGACATATTTTAAGTCTCCAGGAGCGGCACCTGGTTGATATTCATCTAAAGTTCCATTTCCATCTCTATCAATAGCTAACGCATCAATTTCAGCCTGTGTTTGAAAAATACCGTCAGTTTGTAGACCATAAAAAACTCCAATTGGTAATCCATTTTGCATTCTTGAAGGCTGTTGATTCAATCCGAATAAACCACCTGGAATAAATCCTGCTGCATTATTTACATCGATTACCTCATTATCAATTGTAGTTAAATTGTAATTTAAAGAAAGGGAAACATCATCAGAGAAATAATGAGTAAAATTCAAACTAAGTTCAATTCCTCTATTTTCAATAGTTCCTGCATTTACAAACGGAGCTCCACTTCCTGGTGCACCAACACCTAGTAAAGCCGAAATTTCAGGAACAACAAGTAAATCTTCTGTTCGCTTTTTATAATAATCAAAAGTAAAGTTCAAGTTATTGTCATAAAACCCAAGATCGAAACCAATGTTTGTTTGTGTTGTTGTTTCCCATTGTAAATCAGGATTTGACAATATTCCTACCGCATTACCAAAAGATAAAATATCACCAAAAGGATAAGTTGCATCACCATTTACACCTTGTAAGAATCCTAACCATCGATACGATCCTATTTTGTCGTTTCCTACTTGTCCCCAACTACCTCTAATTTTAAAATTAGAAATACCTGTATCACCTAAAAAGTCTTCATTATGAACAACCCAACCAGCTGAAAAAGATGGTAAATACGCGACTCTATTATTTGGACCGAAACGTGTTGAGGCATCTCGACGAAGAATGGCTGAAAACAAGTACTTCTCACTGTAATCATATTGTAATCTACCAAATATCGAAGTATAACGTTCTTCTACAGAAAAAGAATCTGAGTTAATTGTTTCACGAATGTCATTGGTTCCGTTATTATCATCATCGATTATAAAAGACTGCGTATTAAACAAAAACGCATTGTTCCAAGAATCATTTCCAGTTAAAAAACCAGAACCGAATAAACCTTGACTTTGTTCTGTTGTTAAAGAGAAACCTAAAGTTGTTTGAAAGTTATGAGATTCTCCTACCGTAAAATTATAGTTCAAAAAGTTCTCGGAAATGAAAGTGAAAAAATTCTGAGTATTTTCATTCACTCTACTAAATACATCTCTATCTCCATCTCCATTTCTATCTAAATTAAATTGACCTGATACAGGGTCTAAACGAACAGTATTTACTACTTTGTTTTCTCCATAATACTGTAATGGAAAGTAAGCTCTTGAGTAAACATCAGAATAATTAAAACTATTTCGAGAAGTAAACTCAAAATTTTCGAGGAAATCATAAATAAATTCAATTTTCCCTGTAAATCTATTCACTCTTGTTTCATTAAATGTATTATCAATTACAGCAAAAGGATTCACTATTTCATTTCCTTGCTCTGGACCTATGTAAGAAAATCCTCTTGAAGGCCCAGTACCATCCGTTCCATCAAAAATTGGTGTTAATGGCGAAGCATTATTCGCATAGTATAAAACAGAACCTCTACTTCCTTCTGGAATTGTTCTTCTGACATTATTGGTATATAAAACAAGGGTATTAAGTTTAAGTTTATCAGTTAAATCTAAACCTAGATTACTTCTTAATGTCCATCTTGCAAAGTTCGATCGTCCTGGAGCTATAATTCCTTTCTGATCAAGTAAACTTCCACTAATATTATAATTATATTTTTCTCCTCCTCCGGTTGCTCCAATATGATGTGTTATCATTGGGGAAGCTTCAAAAAGTGCATCTTGCCAATCGGTATCAGTATTAATATTTCCTAATTGATAAGGAATTACTCCACCATCAGCGGCAACTGTTTCATTCACTAATGCGGCATACTCTACACCTTTTAATAAGTCGAGCTTTTTTGTAGTTTCCTGAATAGAAACTGACGAACTGTAAGTAAATTGAGTTTCTGTACTATTCTTACCAGATTTAGTAGTTATTAAAATTACACCATTCGCACCACGAACTCCATAAATCGCTGTACTTGCATCTTTAATAACATCAATTTTTTCGATGTCATTAGGATCAATAATACTTAAATCTGGACCTATTTGCACACCATCTACCAAAACTAAAGGAGAATTATCTCCATTTGTGGTAATTCCTCTAATTCGAATATTATAAGCAGAACCTGGCGAACCTGAATTTGCACTTACTTGAACACCTGCCGTTCTTCCTTGTAAAGCTTGTTCAATTCTCTGCGGATTATTTCTCTCAATTTCTTCTGGTTTAACAGTACTGTAAGAACCTGAAACCAATTCTTTTCTTTGAGCACCATAACCAATAATTATAACCTCATTTAAGAAACTTTCTTCAGTATCAATAGCTAATTCTATATCGATCAAGGAACTTGTCACGACAATAATTTTTTTGATATATCCCGGATAACTTATTTCCAAGACTTTGCCTATTGAGGCGTTAATTATATAGCTACCATCAAACTGGGACTCTGCTATAACTGAAGTTTCTTTTAATAAAATAAAGGCACCTGGAATTGGTTCCTTTGTATCTGCGTCGATTACTTTACCCTTTACTTCGATCTCTTGGGCAAATGATATGAATGAGAGACACAACAAATTAAATAATATAAATAGTTTTCTCATATAGATTTGGTATGATTGATTATAGACTTAACCTATGATTTAGGGGAAGAATTATGAGTTCGACAACAACATCTAACGGTGTAGATGTTGTTGATGGATTATGAATTTTGTTTGTTAATGCAACTTGAAGTTGATTGGAAAAGAATAAGAAGCATTTACACTTTTCCCTTCAATTTTACCTGCTTTTAACCTTGGTAATTTTTCAATAAATCGGACAGCTGCTACTTCTAAAATCTTTGCATTTTCAGGTCCATTAGCAGTTATATCTACTACATCTCCTTTCTTATTGATAATAAAATTAACTACAACATTACCTTCTAAGTTTTTCATTTTTGCTTCTTCAGGATATGCGAAATAACTTTGAATATGTTGAATCAAGCTAGTATTAAAACACGT
This sequence comes from Tenacibaculum sp., assembly GCA_022448525.1. Classification (GTDB taxonomy): domain Bacteria; phylum Bacteroidota; class Bacteroidia; order Flavobacteriales; family Flavobacteriaceae; genus Polaribacter. The sequence continues at coordinate 58,073 of JAKVCX010000013.1, read as the reverse complement.
TATAGAATCATCCTTTGACTTTTTACAAGAGTCAAACTGAGGAATTTCATCTAAAGACGAAAAACTATGAATGGTTTCTTTAATTTTTGATGTATTTACTTTCCTAACATTCGTAGGTTTTTTACCCGGAATTTTAAACGTAATTGGCAAACCATACTTTACATTTACCGTACTTCCGTTATGTTCTCCTGGCTTAAACTTTGGTAATTTATTGATGATTCTTTTTGCTTCTTTTCCTAATAAATCTCCTTTATAAGGTGAAACAACTTTTAAATCTTTAATACTTCCATCTTTAGCAATAGAAAAATGAGCGTATACTCTTCCTTGTATTCCTCTATCATAAGCACTTTGAGGATACTTCAAGTTTTTTCGAATGTGATTTCTTAGATTAACTTTAAAGCATCTGTTTTGCTCATAAATTGCTGCTGACTCACAGTTTTTAAATAATGGAATTTGATCGACAAAATCAAATGGTAAAATATCTGGTATTTCTTCTTTTTTTACACCAACAATAGAGTTTACCATATTTACTTTCTTCTTCATTGTGGCGATTTTGTGAGAATAAGAATTGTTTGAAGATAAACCTGTTGCTTTATCTCTTTTTCTTACGACTCTTCTCCTTCTAGAAGTAACTTGAACGGTAACTTTTTGTACTTTATCGTTGTCAGATTTTTTTTCAATAGAACATTTGGTAATACTGTTCATATCTAACATTGGGTCGTCAACAGAGTTAGAACACGTTTTAGACGACTGGGAATTTACATTTGCTACAAAGAATAGCAATAGTAGCGCTGAAAACCTTAGTTTTTTATTCATGATTCGGGGGGTTAAAATGTTTAAATGAAACTAGTTTTTCTTGTGTATTTACAATAAATAATAAGAACGTTAATTTTTTGTCATTTCTTTAAAAACAACAAAAGAACTTTACTAATATACTGATTAACACTCTAATAAAAAAAGCAATAATCAAAAAAATGTTAAAAAAATATTATAAACCTAGACCTAAAAAACAAAAAAAACCGAGCAACAAAGCCGGTTTCGTTATAACATTTTACAATTATTTTAAATGTAAACTTTTACACTAAAAACTCAAATAAATTCGGTTTATCATTTAGGTACTCACCAAAAAAGTTTAATTTTTTCATTCTTTCAATAAGTGGTGCTAAATCGTCACTATTAACTAATTCAATTCCCACAACAGCAGGACCATTCTCGCGCGTAGTTTTCTTAGAATACTCAAAAAAAGTGATATCATCATGCTTTCCTAAAACATTCATAACGAATTCTTTTAGCGCTCCTGCCCTTTGTGGAAATCTTATAATGAAATAATGTTTTAAACCATTATATAATAAAGCTCTTTCTTTTATTTCGGCAGTTCTTGTTATATCGTTATTACTACCACTAACAACGCAAACCACATTTTTTCCTTCAATTTCATCTTTATAAAAATCAAGTGCACTTACAGTTAAAGCACCTGCAGGTTCTACAACGATAGCTTCTTTATTATACATCTCCAGAATCGTTTGACAAACTTTCCCTTCTGGAACTGTAATCATTTTTTCTAGATTCTCTAAACAAATTTTATGCGTAAGTTCTCCCACCTTTTGAACAGCTGCACCGTCCACAAACTTGTCAATAGAAGGTAATTTTACAGCTTCTGATTTTTCAATTGCTAATTGCATCGATGGAGCTCCAGATGGTTCAACCCCAATAATCTTAGTTTGAGGTGATATATATTTAAAAACAGAAGATAATCCTGAGGCTAAACCTCCTCCACCAACTGGAACAAAAACATAATCAATAGTATCATCCGATTGTTCTAATATTTCTAAACCAACCGTGGCTTGACCTTCGATTACTTTCTCATCATCAAAAGGATGAACAAAAGTTTTATTTTCTAATTCAGCATTTTGTATTGCCTCATTATAGGAATCATCAAAAGTGTCTCCAACTAATTTGATGGTAACATAATCGGAACCAAACATTTTTACTTGTTCTACTTTCTGTTTTGGTGTTGGAGCTGGCATAAAAATAGTTCCGAAGATTTTCATTTTATTACATGCCAAAGCGACTCCTTGTGCATGATTTCCAGCACTTGCACAAACAATTCCTTTTTCTAATTCTTGACTTGATAAGGAGCTAATTTTATTAAAAGCTCCTCTAATTTTGTAAGACCTTACTTGTTGCAAATCTTCTCTTTTTAAAAGAACATTTGCGTTGTATTTATTTGATAAATTAAAATTTTGTTGCAAAGGAGTTACTGCCGCAACATTTTTTAATGTAACGGCAGCTTCCTTTATTGCTTTTAATTCTGGAAAATATATTTTACTTACAACTGATTCCATTGGTTATGATAAGACTAGTTCCTCCTCTACTTTCTCTTCTTTTATCGCTTTCATAGAAGTCATAGCTTCTCTTAATCGCTCTCCTACCTTTTCTATTGGATGATTTCTAATGGCTTTATTAACTTTAATCAATTGTGCATTATCTACATGATTTGAACTCGAAAATTCTTTTCCGACTAAATCTGTAGTTACCGTTTTCATAAAATCAGTTAATAACGGTTTAGCTGCATGATCGAATAAATAACATCCATATTCCGCTGTATCAGAGATAATTCTATTCATTTCATACAATTTCTTTCTTGCAACTGTATTCGCAATTAATGGCAGCTCATGTAAAGATTCGTAATACGCTGATTCTTCAATAATCCCTGAAGCAACCATAGTTTCAAAAGCCAACTCTACTCCAGATTTTACAAAAGCAACTAATAGTGTTCCTTTATCGAAATATTCTTGTTCTGAAACTCCAACTTCAGTAGCTTCTGTTTTCTCAAAACCAGTTTCTGCAGTAGCTGCTCTCCAAGACAATAAATCTTTATCATCTTTCGACCAATCTTCCATCATTGTAGATGAAAAATGACCAGACATGATATCAGACATATGTTTGTCAAATAATGGTTGAAGAATTTCTTTCAATTCTTCAGATAATTGATATGCTTTAAGTTTTGCTGGATTCGAAAGACGATCCATCATATTTGTAATTCCACCATGTTTTAAAGCTTCGGTTATCGTTTCCCATCCGTATTGAACCAATTTACTTGCAAAATGAGGTTCTACACCTTCTTCTACCATTTTGTCAAAACATAAAATTGAAGCTGTTTGTAATACTCCACAAAGTATTGTTTGTTCACCCATTAAATCAGATTTTACCTCAGCTACAAAAGATGATTCTAAAACTCCAGCTCTATGTCCACCTGTTGCATAAGCATATGCTTTTGCTTGTGCTAAACCTTTTGATTCAGGATCATTAGCTGGATGAACTGCAATTAATGTTGGAACTCCAAATCCTCTTTTATATTCTTCTCTAACTTCACTCCCAGGACATTTAGGTGCAACCATAATTACTGTTAAATCTTTACGAACTTGAGTTCCTTCTTCAACAATATTAAATCCATGAGAATATGACAATGTCGCTCCTTCTTTCATTAATGGCATCACAGCTTTTACCACATTACTGTGTTGCTTATCTGGAGTTAAATTACATACCAAATCAGCATTTGGAATTAACTCTTCATAAGTGCCTACAACAAAATTATTTTCTGTTGCATTCTTATACGACTGACGTTGTTCTTTAATTGCAGATGGTCTTAAAGCATAAGATACATCTAAACCAGAATCTCTCATATTCAATCCTTGGTTCAAACCTTGCGCACCACAACCTACAATTACAACTTTCTTACCTTTTAATGCCTCAATTCCTTCAGAAAACTCTTCAGATTCCATGAATCTACATTTTCCTAATTGTTCTATTTTTTCTCTTAATGATAACTGGTTAAAATAATTTCCCATGATGTTATGTTTTTCTACTTAGTGTTTGTTTATTTTTTGATCGATTCTAATAATTCCGATACTGGCATTTCTTCTTTAGTGATTGCGATACGACCAGATCGAACGAATTGCATTATTCCATGTTTATCTAGCAAATGATATAACTCTTCAACTTCCTCTTTTGTACCCGATTTCTCTAATACAAAAAAGTCTTTGTTAATATTTATTACTCTGGATTTACTTCCATTAATAACCTTTTGAATTTCGTCATTCTCAGTAAGTAAATCTGTGCTCAATTTGAAAAGACATGATTCTTGATAAACTGTATCTTCATCAGTGTGATAATAAGCTTTGATTACTTCAATCTGTTTTTCTAACTGACCCAATATTTTTTTAATCTGATCTTCAGTTACTCGAACCAAAATTGTAATTCTAGAAACGCTTTTAATTTCAGATTTTGAGACATTGACACTTTCAATATTGATATGTCTTCTTTGAAATATTGCTGAAATTCTATTTAAAACTCCGATGTTGTTTTCAGTATATATGGATACTGTAAATGTTTTTTTGTCGCTCATAACCTTTAGCTTAATCTAACTTCTGAAACTGATGATCCCGTTGGAATCATTGGAAATACATTATCTTCTTTCTCTACACATACTTCTAAAAAGTATGCATCTTCAGACTGCATCATTTCTGAAACAGCACTTGCCAATTCCTCTCTTTTCGTAACTCGAGTTGCAGGAATATGATATCCTTTTGCGATAGCTACAAAATCAGGGTTCGTCATTGTAGTTGACGCGTAACGTTTATCAAAAAACAACTGTTGCCACTGACGTACCATTCCTAGGAATTCATTGTTAAGAACTACAATTTTCACCGCTGCTTTAGTTTGTAAAATGGTTCCTAATTCCTGAATAGTCATTTGATAACCTCCGTCTCCAATGACTGCAACAACTTCTCTTTCTGGAGTTCCCATTTTTGCTCCAATGGCAGCTGGTAATGCAAATCCCATGGTTCCTAATCCACCAGAAGTAATATTACTTTTAGATTGATTAAAATCTGCATATCTACATGCAATCATTTGATGTTGTCCTACATCTGAAACTATAATTGCATTTCCTTTAGAAGCCGCATTGATTTCTCTCATTACTTCTCCCATAGTCAATCCTTCCTTGGTTGGGTATAAATCATTTTTAATGACTTTATCAAACTCAATTGCATCATGATTTCTAAACTCTTGAAGCCAATCTTTATGATCTTTCTTTGCTAACAAAGGAAGTACTGCTTGTAAACTTTCTTTAGCATCTCCAAGTACGGCGACATCTGCCTTAACGTTTTTATCTATTTCAGCTGGATCAATTTCAAAATGAACAACCTTAGCCTGTTTTGCATAGCGATTTAAATCTCCAGTTACACGATCGTCGAAACGCATTCCTACTGCGATTAATACATCACATTCATTTGTAAGTTTATTTGGACCATAATTTCCATGCATTCCTACCATTCCTACATTCAGTTCATGCGAAGTAGGTAAGGCTGACGCTCCTAAAATTGTCCACGCAGAAGGTAATCCTGCTTTTTCTATAAATGCTTTAAACTCTTCTTCCGCCTTTCCTAGAATTACTCCTTGTCCCCAAACTACAAAAGGCTTTTTAGCATTATTAATAAGATCTGCTGCTTTTTGTACCGATTCTAACTCTAACTTAGGAACAGCTTTATAACTTCTAACTGAAGTACATTGCTCATAAGAAAATTCAAATTCTTCGAATTGAGCATTTTTTGTAATATCAATTAATACTGGGCCCGGTCTTCCAGAACGAGCGATATAAAATGCTTTAGCAAATACTTCAGGAATTTCTGAAGCTTTTGTAATTTGATAATTCCATTTTGTTACTGGTGTAGATATTCCTACGATATCTGTTTCTTGAAAGGCATCAGTTCCTAATAAATGTTCTGCAACCTGACCTGTAATACAAACCATAGGAGTAGAATCTATTTGCGCATCTGCAATACCTGTAATTAAATTCGTAGCTCCTGGTCCAGATGTAGCAATAGCAACTCCTACTTTTCCTGTTGCTCTCGCATAACCTTGAGCAGCATGAGTTGCTCCTTGTTCATGACGTGTTAACACATGATGTAATTCTTCTTGATACTTAAATAATTCATCATAAACAGGCATAATTGCACCTCCAGGGTAACCATATAACAAATCGACTCCTTCTGCCAACAAACATTTAATGACCGCTTCAGCACCCGAAATAGTCACATTAGTTTTTACACCTTTAGCTGTACTTGTTTTTGCTTTCGTTTCCATGTTGTTGTGATTTAAAATTCATCGGTTACACATCCATTAGATGCCGATGCTACTGTTCTTGCATATTTATATAATACTCCTCTTTTTACTTTTAATGGAGGAGCTTTCCATTCTTTCTTTCTTTGAGCTAATTCTTCATCTGAAACCTCAAGGTTTATCGTATTAGTTTGAGCATTAATAGAAATAATATCTCCATCTTTAACTAATGCTAATACTCCACCTTCTTGCGCCTCTGGTGTAATATGACCAACTACAAAACCATGTGTTCCTCCAGAAAATCTACCATCTGTAATTAATGCTACTTCTTTTCCTAAACCAGCTCCCATTATAGCAGCTGTAGGTTTTAACATTTCTGGCATTCCAGGTCCTCCTTTTGGACCTTCGTAACGGATTACAACGACGTCACCTTTTTCTACTTCTCCGTTTTTAATTCCGTCGTTAGCTGCATATTCACCTTCAAAAACCTTTGCTTTTCCTGAGAAATACAATCCTTCTTTACCTGTAATTTTCGCCACAGAACCATCTTTTGCAAGATTTCCATAAAGCATTCTTAAATGTCCAGTTTCTTTTATAGGATTATGTACAGGTTTAATAACTTCTTGTCCATCTGTTAAACTTGGAACTTCTGCCAAATTCTCAGCTAATGTTTTTCCTGTAACCGTTAAACAATCTCCATGAACCAATCCTTTCTCTAAAAGATATTTTAAAACAGCTGGTGTTCCTCCAACCTTATGAACATCTTCCATTAAATATTTTCCACTAGGTTTTAAATCGGCTAAAAATGGAGTTTCATCTGAAATACGTTGAAAATCTTCAAGAGTAAATTGTACATCTGCAGCTTTAGCAATAGCTAAAAAATGTAATACCGCATTTGTAGAACCTCCCATTACAGTGACTAAACGAACTGCATTTTCAAGAGATTTCTTCGTAACAATATCAGATGGCTTAATGTCCTTTTCTAATAACACTCGTAAAGCTTCACCTGCTTTTACTGATTCATTTTCCTTATCATCACTAATCGCTGGATTTGAAGAATTATAAGGTAAACTCATTCCTAAAGCTTCAATAGCAGAAGCCATTGTATTCGCAGTATACATTCCTCCACAAGCTCCTGCTCCTGGGCAAGCTTTTTCAATAACACTTTGATATTGTTGTTGTGTAATTGTACCCGCAACTTTACTTCCCCATGCTTCAAAAGCTGAAACAACATCTAACTTTTGACCTTCATGACATCCAGAAGCAATTGTTCCTCCATACACAAGAACCGAAGGTCTATTTAGTCTTAGCATTGCCATTAAAGCACCTGGCATGTTTTTATCGCAACCCACTACTGTAACCAAACCGTCATAAGACATGGCTTGAACTACAGTTTCCATAGAATCTGCAATTACATCTCTAGATGGTAACGAATAGCGCATACCAGGTGTTCCCATCGAAATTCCATCTGAAACTCCAATGGTATTAAATATTAATCCAACTAAATTGACATTTTCGGTTCCCTTTTTCACCAATTTTGCCAAGTCATTTAAATGCATGTTACAAGGATTTCCTTCGTATCCTGTACTTGCGATTCCAACAAATGGCTTTTGTAAATCTTCTTTTGATAATCCAATTGCGTGCAACATTGCCTGTGCCGCAGGTTGTGTATCATCTTGTGTTACTCGTTTACTAAACTTATTCAGTTCCATTTTATAATGCGTTTTCTTTAACTCTTTGTCCTAAAACTTCTGCTTTATATAATTTCATCAATTCAAATCCATGTGTTTCTTCCCATTTCATTGGAAATTCATATTCGTCTAATGATTGTAATCCAACCACTTCTGCTGCTGTACCAGTAAAGAAACAAGCATCGGCTGATTTTAATTCTTCAAGAGTGAAAAACTTCTCCTCAACTGGAATTCCTTCTTCTTGACAGATCTCTATTATAGTTGCTCTTGTAATACCGGCCATGATATGACCTCTTGGTGGTGTATACAACTTTCCATCTTTTTGCATGAAAATATTAGCACCAGAACATTCGGCTACATTTCCATTCATATCTAATAACAATGCTTCATCGTAACCTTCACTTTTTGCCTCATTAGTAGACAAAATTGAGTTTACATAATGACCTGTTACTTTAGCTTCTACAAAACAAGATTTTGGATTTGGTCTTTGAAACTTTGAAGTTTTCACTTTCAATAATTTATCTCCCATGTATTTTCCCCATTCCCAACATTGAATGACCACATTTGTTTCCTGAGAAGTAAGCAAACTCATATTTGCTCCTGTTGTAATTAATGGACGAATGTAGGCATCCTCCAAATTATTTAACTCCAGTAATTTGTAAGTGATTTCTGTTAACTCTTCTTCAGAATACTCAAGATTTATATTCATTACCTCTGCTCCAAATTTTAATCGTTTATAGTGATCGTACGATTTAAAAATTCTAGCTCCATTGTCTGTTTTATAAGATCTAATTCCTTCAAACACACCATTACCGTAATGTAAACTTTGACTGTATAAGTCTGAAGAAGCTTCCTTAGCCTTTACAAATTTCCCGTTATAAAAAACTACACTTTGATCGTTGAAATACATTGTTTATTAATTAGTTAATCGAATTTATTTTATCCTTTTTTTATACACTTTCTATATTTTATCAACCTATGATTCTTAATCGCTTTTAAAAACACTTAAACACTTACTTATCAGTGTTTTAACTGTTTTTAACCATGGTGTTCACATCAATAAAAAAAGCCTGTATCTGAGTTAGATACAGGCTTTTTATAGAACAATAACTATCTGTATCAACTCGGTGGTGAGTTAATAATGACAATAATGATAATTACGATGTTCTGAATTAAGTTCATATGTTTAAACTAAAAAAGGCTTCCTAAATTTAGGAAGCCTTTTGATTTTATGTTTTAAAATTTACAAATACACTTCCGTTATCCTTGTGAAATAATAATCACAACGACAATAATAGAAATGATATTTAAAATTTGTTTTCTCATTTGTTGTCACAAAGATTGCTAATTATTTTTGATATATCCTAATCATTTTCAAAAAAATGTTATGCACTTAATAAATCATTCGCATCTTTTAGAGGTAAACTTGAACTTCCCATTAAATAAGCATCTACATGATGAGCGGCTTGTCTTCCTTCTGAAATTGCCCAAACAATTAACGATTGACCTCTTCTCATATCACCCGCTGTAAATATTCCCTGAACATTCGTTTGGTAATTATGAATACTCGCTTTAATGTTTGATCGAATATCTTGAATTAAACCTAGTTTTTGAGGTAATGTTTTCTCTGGACCAGTAAAACCTAATGCTAAGAAAACCAGATCACAAGGCCATGTTTTTTCAGTACCCTCTTTCTCTATTAATTGAGGACGTTCACCAGGAATTAACTTCCACTCTACTTCAACAGTTTTTAATGCTATAAGTTCACCTTTCTCATTTTTGATAAACTCCTTTGTATTTATCAACCAATTACGATCACAACCTTCTTCATGTGAAGAACTTGTTTTAAGCTGTAGTGGCCAAAAAGGCCAAGGTGTTTTTTCACTTCTAGCCTCAGGTGGTTTTGGCATAATTTCAAAATTAGTCACGGATTTTGCACCATGACGATTTGATGTACCGATACAATCTGAACCTGTGTCTCCTCCTCCAATAACAATTATATTTTTACCTTTAGCACTAATGACTTCGCTTTCTAAATCAGAATTGAATAAAGCCTTTGTTTGACGTGTTAAGAAATCCATTGCTTGATGAACTCCTTTAGCATCTGAACCAGGAATTGGTAAATGTCTTTCCTGTGTTGCTCCACCACACAATACGGTAGCATCGAATTCTTTCAAATCTTCCACAGAAATATTTACACCAATATTTGAATTTGTTTTGAAGTTAACTCCTTCTTCTTCTAATATTTTGATACGACGATCGATAACTTCTTTCTCCAGTTTGAAGTTTGGAATACCATATCGTAACAATCCTCCCAATTTATCTTCTCTTTCAAAAACAGTTACAATATGTCCAGCTCTATTTAATTGTTGAGCTGCAGCCAAGCCAGCTGGCCCAGAGCCTACTACAGCAACAGTTTTACCCGATCTGTAACTCGGACGTTTTGCTTTTATCCAACCTTTTTCAAAACCCTTTTCTACTATATATTTTTCAATATTTTCAATTGCTACAGGTTCATCAATAATTCCTAAAACACAAGCCTTTTCACAAGGAGCTGGACATAATCTACCTGTAAACTCAGGAAAATTATTTGTTGCTTGCAAAATTTCTAATGCCTTTCTCCATTCACCTTTATGAACCATGTCATTAAAATCTGGAATAAAATTTCCCAAAGGACAACCACTATGACAAAAAGGAATTCCACAATCCATACAGCGAGAACCTTGTTTCTGCTGTTCCTCCTCAGACAATGGAGCTGTGAACTCTTTATAATTTTGAACTCTATCAACTACAGCATTATTATGTTCTTGCTTTCTTCCGTACTTTTTAAATCCGCCTAATTCTCCCATAATATTATGCTGTAATTTTAGTTAATTCTTCTTTTGCTATTCTCTCTAAAGCCAATCTGTAATCTGTTGGATATACTTTAATAAAGTCCATTTTATTTACTTCCCAATCTGATAAAATTGTAGCTCCTAGATCGCTTTCTGTGTACTTCACATGATTTGAAATAAGCTCTTTTAATTCATGCTGATTTTCTGTTTCTAAATGCACTAACTCGACCATTTCTAGATTACATAACTCATTTCTAAATTGATGAGATGGATCATAAACATAAGCTATTCCACCACTCATTCCTGCAGCAAAATTTCTTCCTGTTTTTCCAAGCACAACCACTTTACCTCCAGTCATATACTCACAACCATGATCTCCAATTCCTTCTACAACAGCAGTGATACCTGAGTTTCTAACACAGAAACGTTCACCAGCGATTCCATTTACATAGGCTTCACCATTTACTGCTCCGTAAAAACAAACATTTCCTACGATGATATTATCTTTTGCAATAAAATCTGCTTCTTTTGGTTTTTTTACCACAATTTTGGCTCCTGACAATCCTTTTCCAAGATAATCGTTGGTTTCTCCATCAACAATCATGGTTAAACCTTTAGTGGCAAATGCACCAAAACTTTGTCCAGCAGATCCTTTAAATCGTAATGTTAGTGTGTCTTCCGGCAACCCTTCATCACCATGAAGTTTCGATATTTCATTACTCATTAAAGCACCTACTGAACGGTTTGTATTTTGAATTTCATAAGAAAACTCAGACTTAATTTTGTTTTTGATTGCTCCTTTCGCATCATCCACAATTTTAAAATCTAACACTTTTTCTAAACTATGATCTTGTTTTTCAGTATTGAATAAAATTGGATCTGATTCAGTAATTGGTTTATGTAAAATCGCTGATAAATCAACACCTTTCGCTTTGTAATGATTTATAGCTTTATTGACATTTAATTTCTCAACCTGACCTACCATCTCTTTGATCGATCTGAAACCAAGAGACGCCATTATTTGGCGAACTTCTTCAGCAACGAAATACATAAAATTGATAACGTGTTCTGGAGTTCCTTTAAAATTCTTTCTTAATTCAGGATCTTGAGTTGCAATACCTACAGGACAAGTATTTAAATGACATTGACGCATCATAATACATCCTGAGGCAACTAGTGGTGCAGTTGCAAAACCAAACTCCTCTGCACCTAACAAACAAGCAATAGCTACATCACGACCAGTTTTTAATTGTCCGTCACACTCTAAAACAACTCTTCCTCTTAAATTGTTCATTACTAAGGTTTGCTGAGCTTCTGCAATTCCTAATTCCCACGGTAAACCAGCATGTCTTAGTGAAGTTAAAGGTGAAGCTCCTGTACCTCCATCGAAACCAGATACTAAAATTACATCTGCCTTCGCTTTAGCAACACCTGCTGCAATTGTTCCTACTCCAACTTTAGAAACCAATTTCACATTGATTCTAGCTTCTCTATTCGCATTTTTTAAGTCATAAATTAACTGTGCTAAATCTTCAATAGAATAAATATCATGATGTGGTGGTGGTGAAATTAACCCAACATAAGGTGTCGAATTTCTAACTTCTGCGATCCATGGTAAAACTTTTTTACCTGGAAGTTGCCCACCTTCACCAGGCTTTGCTCCTTGAGCCATTTTTATTTGAATTTCCTTGGCATTTGTTAAATAGTTACTTGTAACTCCGAATCTACCCGAAGCAACTTGTTTAATTGCACTATTTTTTGAATCACCATTCGAAAGTTTTTTGAATCTAGCTTTATTTTCACCGCCTTCACCAGAATTAGATTTCCCTCCAATTCTGTTCATTGCGATGGCTAAGTTTTCATGAGCTTCTTGACTAATTGATCCATAGGACATTGCTCCCGTTTTGAAACGTTTTACAATTTCAGTCCATGGCTCTACTTCCTCAATTGGAATTGGATCTAGATTAACAAAATCAAACAATCCTCTGATCGTCATTAAATCTTCAGACTGCTTGTTAATTTTATCTGCGTAAACTTTGTAACTCTCTTTGCTTTTAGAACGAACTGCTTGCTGTAATTTAGATACAGTAGTTGGATTAAACATATGTCGTTCTCCGTTTCTTCTCCAACGATAATCTCCCCCTACTTCTAAATTTAAAACAGAGTCTATATTTTTATCTCTAAATGATTCTGTACAACGTTTGTAAATATCTTTTTGTAGCACATACAATCCGATTCCACCTATACGTGAAGGAGTTTCTGGAAAGTATTTATCCGTAAATGTCTTTTTTAAACCAAGAATTTCAAAAATTTGCGAAGCTCGATAAGAATGTAACGTAGAGATTCCAATCTTATTCATAATTTTTAATAAACCTTTTCCAATGGCTTTATTAAAATTCTTTACTGCTTTTCCTACTTCTACATCTTTTATAATTCCTTTATTTACTTGTCTTGCAATAATTTCATTAACCATGTATGGATTAATTGCACTTGCTCCATAACCAAATAATGTTGCAAAATGATGTGGTTCTCTCGGTTCTGCACTTTCTATGATAATTCCAATTTTAGAACGTGTTTTCTTTCTGTACATTGAATTATGTAAGTAAGAACAAGCTAATAAAGCTGGAATCGGTGCCCACTCTTTATTCACGCCTCTATCCGATAAAATAATCACATTTACACCTTCATCTTCAACTGCAACTGTAGCTTTGTATAAAATTCCCTCTAAAGCATTTTCAATACCATTTACTCCTTTCTCTAGTGGAAATAACATTGGAATTGTGACTGCCTTAAAATCATCATGTTCTAAATTTTTAATCTTATCCAAATCTTCATTGGAAATAACAGGATTTTGGATTCTTAGTTTCTTTGCTTGTTCCGGTATGATATCGAAAATATTCCTATCTGAACCAATTGCTAAACTAATATCTGTAATAATTTCTTCTCGAATTCCGTCTAATGGAGGATTCGTTACTTGTGCGAATAACTGCTTAAAATAATTATATAATAACTGTGGCTTATCTGACAAAACAGCTAATGGTGTATCTGTCCCCATTGAACCAATTCCTTCCTTTCCATTTAAGGCCATTGGAGCGATAATATGGTCTATTTCTTCAGTTGTATATCCGAATAATCTTAAACGTGTGTAGTAATCAGTTTTTTCCTGAATAATCTCATTTTGAGTATAAGGAATATCTGCTAATGGAAGCGTATGATCTTTAACCCACTTTTTGTATGGATGCTTAGAAACAATATCCGTTTTGATTTCCTCATCTTCAATAATTCGACCAGCATTCATATCTACCAAAAACATTTTTCCAGGTTCTAAACGACCGTGTTTTACAACATTTTCTGGTTTAATATTTAATACTCCAATTTCAGATGACATTACCACGTTTCCTTTTTTGGTAACTGTATATCTTGAAGGACGTAAGCCGTTTCTATCTAGAACTGCACCAATAAAATTACCATCTGTAAAAGGTACGGAAGCAGGGCCATCCCAAGGTTCCATTATACAAGAATTATATTCATAGAACGCCTTTTTATCTTCGTCCATTGTTTTATCTCTCTCCCAAGCCTCTGGAACTAACATCATCATCACTTCAGGTAAAGATCTTCCTGTCATTAATAGCAATTCTACTGCCATATCCATAGAAGCAGAATCCGACTTTCCGCTTGTAATAATTGGATATAATTTATCAATGTCACTTCCAAACAAATCAGACTCCATTAATTCTTCACGAGCCATCATTCTTTTCACATTCCCTTTCAATGTATTTATTTCTCCATTGTGACACATAAATCTAAAAGGCTGAGCTAAGTCCCATGAAGGAAAAGTATTTGTTGAAAAACGTTGATGAACTAATGCTAAGCGTGTAACTAAATCTGGTTGCTTTAAATCCGTATAGAATCTTCCAATATCTTCAGGCATTAATAACCCTTTGTATATTAAAGTTGTTGTAGATAAACTTGATAAATAGAAATAATTACATTCTGATATTTTTGAATTTGCAATTGTATGTTCGCTAATCTTTCTAGCAGCAAAAAGTTTTGCATTAAATTGTAAATCAGTTAACTCTTTTTCTCCTTTAGCTACAAAAATTTGCTTGATTTTAGGCTGGGTTTTAGCCGCAATTGCACCTAAGTTTGACGTATCCACTGGAACATCTCTCCAGCCCAAAACATGCAAACCTTGTTTTTTAAATTCCTCCTCAAGAACTTTTTCGCAATAACTACTTTGATTGAATTTTTTTGGTAAGAAAACTTGCCCAACAGCATACTCTTTAATTTCAGGTAAACTAAAATTACATACTCGCTTGAAAAACTCATGTGGAATATCAATTAAAATACCTGCTCCATCACCAGTTCTTCCATCAGAACTTACCGCGCCTCTATGCTCTAACTTTATTAAAATTTCAAGAGCATCGTGAATAATTTGGTTGGATTTCTCCCCTTTCAGGTTACAAATAAATCCAGCTCCACAATTATCTCTTTCAAACTCATTTAAGTATAATCCTTGATTTTCCATAATAGTAATATTTCTTTTCAAAAACACTCAAATTCAAACCATTGAATCAAATGTTTTCTTTTAAAATTGTAAAAAAGTGTAGTATAACATTCTACAACAACTAAAGCCAGTTGTAAAACGTTTATCAAAATCACGAAAGCTTCATAAAGAAACTCTTAAAGACAAATTAGATCACGTATCTAGTGTTCGTTCAATCTAAAATCGGCATAAGCTGCCATTCCATGCTCATGAGTATCTAATCCTTCTATCTCCTCCTTCTCAGAAACTCTTATACCCATTGTTTTCTTAAGTGTAAATATTATTATAAATGCAGTTGACACGCAGAAAACAGCATACGTTCCTACTCCAATTAATTGACTTAAAAACTGTGCTCCACTAGCTAAATTTCCGAAAAGTCCAACAGCTAAAGTTCCCCAAATACCACATACTAAATGAACGGCAATAGCACCAACTGGATCATCTAATTTTAATTTATCAACTAGACTTATTGCTAAAACAATAAGAACACCACCTATACTTCCTACAATAATAGCATCCATAGGACTCATTACATCTGCTCCAGCCGTTATAGCTACTAATCCTCCTAAAATCCCATTTAGGAACATTGTTAAGTCTAAATTTTTGTACATGATGGTTGAAACAATTGCTGAAAAAACACCTCCTGCGGCTGCTGCTAAACACGTTGTTACCAATGTAAGTGAAGTTCCTGCAGGATCAGCCGATAATACTGAACCTCCATTAAATCCAAACCATCCCAACCAAAGAATTAAAACACCTGCTGTTGCTAAAGGAATATTGTGACCTGGAATTGCCTGTGGTTTTCCATTTCTGAATTTTCCAATTCTTGGGCCTAGTAACCAAACTGCTACTAAAGCAGCCCAACCACCAACAGAATGAACTAGTGTTGATCCTGCGAAATCATAAAAAGGAGTCTCCATTGTGTGAAGAAAACCTTCTCCCCATTTCCAAGAACCTGCTATTGGATATACAAAACCAACATAGAAAACAGTAAAAATCATGAAAGGTAATATCTTGATTCTTTCTGCCACAGCTCCCGAAACTATTGTAGCCGCCGTGGCCGCAAACATTCCTTGAAATAAGAAATCTGTCCAATATGTGTAGCCAGAATTATATGATAGATCTAAAGCTTCATTAACCATTGGTGCCTCTAATCCAAAACCTGCAAATGCAAAAACTCCCATTGCATCTTCCGCAAAGCCAGGATACATTAAATTGAATCCGAATGCGGCATACATTAATAAACCACTGGTAATGATAAATATATTTTTAAAAAGAATATTTAATGTATTCTTCTGTCTTGTTAAACCAATTTCTAGAAAAGCAAAACCTAAATGCATAAAAAACACTAAGGCTGTACAAATCATCATCCAAACGTTATTTGTTGTTAATTGTTCCATAGTATTAAATATTAATTAAGTGTACTTCCTCCTTCTTCTCCAGTTCTGATTCTGTAAGCTGTTTTTATATCACTTACGAAAATCTTACCATCTCCAACTTTTCCAGTAGAAGCTGCTTTAAGAATTGTTTTAATTGTAATTTCTTCAAAATCGTCATTTACTACAATTGATAAATACCTTCTCTGGATGTCACTCGTACTATATGAAACTCCTCTATATACGTGACCTTTTTTCTCATTACCTAAACCGGTAACATCCCAATAAGAGAAAAAATTAACCCCAACTTCGTGAAGTGCTTCTTTTACTTCTAGAAATTTTGACTTTCTAATAATTGCTTCTATTTTTTTCATTGTAATAATTGGTTTGTAAGTAAAATTTCATGACGAATCATTTTTAAAAAAACTTACATAATTTTAGTGATATTGTGCCGAAACCTACTGCTTCGATGACTTCCAAATTTATAGGCTAAAAAGGAAAAATCAAAAACTAACACCCTGTAAAACAAACGAAAACGTTGTAAAAAAAAAGTAGCGAGTTAAAAAAAAACACCAAAAAATCGTAATATGATAAATTGATGTTTAATATTGATATTGTAATTACTAAATACTTAAAATGGAGTACTTAAATTACGAATCAAATAAAAATACATTTTATTGAAAAAAAATTCAAAAACACCACGAATTACTAATTAAAAACAATCTGGATAACATTTTTACTGAATAATACGTAATTTAAATAGGTTTTTAATGAATATTTCACAACAAAAAAAAGACACTCAAAATGAGTGCCCTTTCTTCAAATACAAAATCAACTAAATTATTGTACTCTGTCCCATATGGACATTTTTAAAGTTTATATTACTATCTTCTTGATTATGGATGTAGTCAACAATAAAATCACCCACTTTCGAAGTACTAAAACTATTTTCTTTATTAATATCTTGAGTTGTAATTCCTAATTCTAAAGATTTTTGAACAGCGTTTTCTATTACCGAAGCTTCACTATTTAATCCCAAATGATTTAAAAGCATTGCAGCAGATAAAATTGAGGCTAAAGGATTTGCTATATCTTTTCCTTTTGCTTGTGGATACGATCCATGAATTGGTTCGAAAAGCGCATTTTTATCGCCAATAGAGGCCGAAGCTAATAAACCAATTGAACCACCAATTACACTTGCTTCATCTGATAAAATATCTCCGAATAAGTTTTCAGTAAGAATTACATCGAACTGTTTAGGATTTAAAATTAATTGCATTGCGGCATTATCAACAAACATATTGTCCACCTCAACATCTTTATATTGTTCAGCAAGTTTGGTAATTGTTTTTCTCCACAATCTAGAAGTTTCTAAAACATTTGCTTTATCTACTAAAGTTAGTTTTTTTCTTCTATTTTGAGCAGCTTTAAATGCTAAATGCCCCATTCTTTCAATTTCTTCAACGGAATAAGAACAACCATCAAAAGCGATTTGTCCATCATCACTTATTTCTTTAATACCGAAATAAATTCCACCTGTTAACTCTCGATAAATTGTAATATCAGTATTCTTAATAATATCTTCTTTTAACGGAGAGTTCTTCAACAAGGAATCATAAGCAGTAACTGGACGAACATTACAATAAAGACCTAATTCCTTACGCAGCTTTAAAAGACCTTGCTCTGGACGAACTTTTGCTGTTGGATCATTATCATATTTTGGATCTCCAATAGCACCAAACAAGATTGCATCACTTTTTTTACAAGAAGCTAACGTTTCATTTGGTAAAGGGTTTCCTGTTTCATCAATAGCGCAGGCTCCCATTAAAACCTTTTCATATTTAAATGTATGATCGTATACTTCGGAAATTGCTTCTAATACTTTTATAGATTGTTCCGTAACTTCAGGACCAATTCCATCTCCAGGGATTACAGTTATATTAAATTTCATAATTAATTTTATAAAGAGGCTTCGTACTTTTTAATTTTTTCTTTTTTGCTTAATAGAAAGTCGATATCATCATAACCATTCAATAAGCATAATTTTTTATATGGATCAATGTCAAACTTTTCTGAACAATGACTTCCTTGAACTCTAATTTCTTGATTTTCGAGACAAATTTCAATTGCAGTATGAGGATTTTCCTCAACTTCTTTTAATAAAAAGTTTACATATTTCTCTGAAACTTGAACTGGTAACAAACCATTATTTAAAGCATTCCCTTTAAAGATATCCGCAAAAAAACTACTGATTACAACTTTAAAGCCATAGCCGACTAACGCCCAAGCAGCGTGTTCTCTACTAGAACCACAACCAAAGTTATCTCCTGCAATAAGAATTGTTCCTTTGTATTCCGGATGATTTAAAACAAACTTATGATTTACTGAGCCATCTTTTTTAAATCTCCAATCTCTAAATAAATTATCTCCAAAACCATTTTTATCCGTTGCTTTTAAAAATCGAGCTGGTATAATTTGATCTGTATCAACATTTGAAATAGATAACGGAATAGCCGTATCAATTAATCTTACAAACTTTTCCATTAGCTTAAGTGTTTTGTTACATCTATAATTTGACCTTCTATTGCTGTTGCGGCAGCTACAAGCGGACTTGCCAAAATGGTTCGAGCACCTTGTCCTTGTCTTCCTTCAAAATTTCTATTTGAAGTAGAAACACAATATTCACCTTCTGGAATCTTATCATCATTCATCGCCAAACAAGCAGAACAGCCAGGTTGTCTTAATTCGAAACCAGCACTCTCAAAAATTTCTTGTAAACCAGCTTCTTTTATTTGTTTTGCTACTTGCTGTGATCCTGGAACTAACCAAGCATTTACATTAGCAGCTTTCTGCTTACCTTTTACATAATCCGCAGCTACTTGAAAATCTTCTATTCGAGAATTTGTACAACTTCCTATAAAAACATAATTGATTGGTTTACCTACTAAACTTTCTCCTTTAGAAAAATTCATATAGGCTAATGATTTCTCAAAAGACTTATCGTTACTCTCTGGAATTTTACCTGAAATCTTAATTCCCATTCCTGGATTTGTTCCATAAGTTACCATTGGCTCAATATCTTCAGCATCAAACGAATATTCTTGATCAAAAACAGCATCTTCATCCGTTTTAAGAGATTTCCAGTATGCAATTTTATCTCGTAACTTTTCTCCTGTAGGAGCAAACTTTCTTCCTTTCACATAATCGAATGTAGTTTGATCTGGTGCAATCATTCCTCCTCTCGCTCCCATTTCTATACTCATATTACAAACTGTCATTCTTCCTTCCATAGACATTTCTTCAAAAACATTTCCTGCATATTCACAGAAATATCCTGTTCCCGAATTTGTACCTAACTTTGAAATAATGTATAAAATCACATCTTTAGGAAGTACTCCTTTTTTCAACTTTCCATTTACATTTACACGTAAACTTTTAGGCTTTTGCATTAATAAACACTGACTGGCAAATACCTGAGCAACTTGACTTGTTCCTATTCCGAAAGCAATTGCACCAAAAGCTCCATGAGTTGATGTATGACTATCACCACAAACCATTGTCATTCCAGGTTGTGTAATTCCCAATTCTGGAGCCATTACATGAACAATTCCATTGTATTTATGACCTAAACCATACAATGTAATATCATTTTCTTTACAATTCTTCTCTAACTGTTGAAGCTGATTTCTAGATAATTCATCTTTAACTGGTAAATGCTGATTTACAGTTGGCGTATTATGATCGGCTGTCGCAACTATCTTATCTGGACGAGCAACAGAAATCCCTCTCTCTTTCAATTCATTAAAAGCCTGAGGACTTGTAACTTCGTGTATTAAGTGTTTATCTATATATAATATTTGTGGTCCATTATCAATTGAATCGACCACATGAGCATCCCATACTTTATCAAATAATGTTTTTCCCATTATGCTATGGCTATTTTTGATATTTTATTGATTTGTTTCATAATCGCGTGAATATCTTCGTCGATTACTTCTTTTTGTCTATCTGCAAATTGTAAAAAAGTTTGATATGCTTTATCTAACTGAACCTTAGTTAATTCGTAACCAATTTTCTTCGCTCGATAAGCCAAAGCAGCTCTACCGCTTCTTGCTGTTAATACGATTGCACTTTCTGTTACACCAACCTCTTCTGGATTAATAATTTCATAGGTACTTCTATTTTTAATTACTCCATCTTGATGAATACCAGAACTATGAGCAAAAGCATTTGCCCCAACTATTGCTTTGTTCGGCTGAACTGGCATTCCCATTTTTTCACGAACCATTAAACTTGTATCGTATAAAAGTTGCGTATTTATATCTGTATGTAAGTCTAAATACGGATGTTGTCTTAAAATCATGACGACTTCTTCTAAAGCGGTATTTCCTGCACGCTCTCCAATTCCGTTGATGGTACATTCAATTTGTCGTGCTCCATTTACAACTCCAGCGATAGAATTCGCGGTTGCTAAACCTAAATCATTGTGACAATGACAAGAAAGAATTACATTTTCTATTCCTTTTACATTATCCCTTAAATACTTTATTTTTTCTCCATATTCACTAGGTAAGCAATAACCAGTTGTGTCAGGTATATTTAATACTGTTGCTCCTGATTTAATTACTTCTTCGCATACTTTTGCTAAGAATGCATTATCAGTTCTACCTGCATCTTCGGCATAAAATTCAACATCATCTACAAAATTTTTAGCATAAGAAACAGCTTTTTTAGCACGCTCAATAACCTCCGACTGTGTACTTTTGAATTTATGTTTTATATGAGAATCACTTGTTCCTATTCCTGTATGAATTCTGGGCTTTACCGCATGTTTCAAAGCGTCGGCGGCAACTTCAATATCTTTCTGAACCGCTCTAGTTAAACCACAAACAGTTGCGTTTTTCACCAACTTAGCAATTTCAGTTACCGAGTTAAAATCACCAGGACTAGAAACCGGAAAACCAGCTTCAATAATATCTACACCTAAAGTATCCAATCGAGCGGCAATTTCTAGCTTTTGTTGAGTATCTAATTTACAACCTGGTACCTGTTCACCATCTCTTAATGTTGTATCAAAAATTTGGACTTTATTGTCTTTCATTTTTCAAATAGTTGTTGTTATCTATATCAAATGTATATATTGGGCCTAGAGAAATCTTAATTCTCCAAGTTGTATTTACGACACCTAAACCTATTAAAAATATTTACAAGAAACTGATTTACAACTATTTAGAATGAATAATTTTACAAGAGCTAATCAAATTCAAGATACTTTATTCGCACTTATTCAGTCATTAACTAAGTCTGAAAAAAGACAGTTTAACTTATATGTTGGTAGATTGGTTGGAAATAATGAAGCTAAATTTTATGCTCTTTTTAAATTTCTTGAAAAACAAAAAAAGTATGACGAGAAAGCTATTATTCAAAGTGGAATTGTAAGTAAACAACAACTTTCAAACTTAAAAGCACATTTATATAAGCAAATTCTTACAAGTTTAAGAATGAATCCAGCTCATAAAAATATTAGAGTTCAAATTCGTGAACAATTAGATTTTGCTACAGTTTTATACCAGAAAGGATTATACAAGCAAAGTTTAAAACTCTTAGATAAAGCCAAAACCATGGCAATTGATAATGAAGAGAAAAACATTGCTTACGAAATTGTTGAACTTGAGAAAATCATTGAAAGTCAATACATCACAAGAAGTATAGATACAAGAGCTGATGAACTTACGATTCAAGCAAAAGATTTAAGTCAACAAAATGTAATTACAAGTAAACTGTCAAACCTGTCTCTTCAACTTTATGGGATTTTATTAAAAACTGGATATGCACGTAATGATGAAGAATTAAAAAAAATAAACGATTATTTCAATGCACGACTTCCTGAATTCGATTATCACAAATTAGGATTTAGAGAAAAACTTTGGTTGTACAAAGCTCATCTTTGGCGCTGTTTTTTAACCCAAGATTTTTTAAATGGATATAAATATGCAAGTAAATGGAATACTCTATTTGATGCGTATCCTAAAATGAAACTTATCAATCCTGTTTTCTACTTAAAAGGGAAAAACTATCTCTTGGAATCATTGTTTTTTACTCGACAAAAAGATGAATTGATCAAAGAATTATCGTCTTTTGAAGAAGAAATTGACAATGAAAAAATTACTTTGAATAGTAATACTGAAATTTTAATGTTTCAGTATTTATATGCCAATAAACTTCATAAACATTTTATTGAAGGCACTTTTAAAGAAGGTGAATATTTAATTGAAGAAATCAACGAGCGAATACATTGTTACAGTAGCAGACTGGACAAACATCATATCGTACAATTCTACTACAAAATTGCTTGTTTATATTTCGGAATGGGGAACAACAAAAAATGTATTGAATACTTATCGAAAATTATTGATGCAAAAAAACTATATGTAGGCGAAGATTTACAATGTTTCGCAAGAGTTTTAAATTTGATCGCTCATTATGAATGTGGACTGGATTATCATTTAGAAAGACAATTTAAAGAGACTTACAAGTTTTTATTGAAAATGGAAAATCTTCAAGAAGTACAAAAAATATTTATAGAGTCTATTAAATCATTAGGAGATTTATATCCGCATCAATTTAAAACGGAATTTCAAAACATTCATAAAAGATTAAAAGCTTTTGAACATCATCCTTACGAAAAAAGAGCATTTCTTTATTTAGACATTTTATCTTGGTTAGAAAGCAAGATTGAGAACAAGCCTGTTGCACAGATAATTAAAGATAAAACTCATTAATTTTCTTTTACATTATTCAGTTTAGCGAAATAATGTTTGGAAATCTCTCTAATAGAGATAATATTAATTGGAAACTCAAGAAAGACATGCATAAAACTTAGGAATAATAGTAAAATTAGTCCTAATTTGAAATTATATGCATATAAAGCTATCGAAGAGATCCAAATAACTAATAGAAATATCAATTTCCTTGTGTTAATATTTTTGTGCCATCCAATAACTGTCGTTTTTGAAAACCAATTGAGATAATGGTAGGTGTATGCGAAAGAGATGAATAATTGAATTTTTCGCGTTATCACATCAGAGAAGTTAAAGTTTGTTCCGTCAGAAGCTCCAATGAGTTTAGAAACATAAACATTTAATAAGTAAAAATTACTTTCAACATATGTATTTATGACATATTCAGACAATTTACGCCAGCTTTCTTGAGATGGGATTAAATAAATTACAAAAGGTATAACCATTAAAAAGACCACGTTAAAACTACCAACTTTTGAATTCTTCCTTAATGTTCCATACCACATGAATAAAAGGGTAAATAGGTAAACATGTATAAGTGTTGGTAACAAAATACCAACTACCAAACTAAATGTCGATTCATTCACCAAAATAAAACTCAGAACTGCCATTATTGAAATAACAAGAACTCTCAAATAAACTTTTTTTATAAATAATAAAGAATAGGCAATTACTAAACATAAGAATATTGCCATATTGGAATAAGGTCTTACGTTATTTACCATATTTAATAAATCCTCTGAAAGATAAGATTCGACTATATTAAGATCTACCAGTGCCGGAACAGCAACTATTAAAGCGAATAGGATACAAAGCTGCAACCAATATTTTCCTTTCACAAAATACTTTTTATTTTGAATCCAGTTTATCTCTGTTATATAATGTAATGGACCTAATATTGCATAAGAGATAAGAAATAACTCAAAAGGAAGCAAGTAAGCCAGTATCAAAGAAACAATTATTAAAATTGTATTAAGTGTATCTACATTAAATTTCATAGAGTCTAAAAAAAAAGCTTCATCAAATTTGATGAAGCTCTATATTACTAATTTATTTGAAATTATTCAATAATCATTTTTTTCGTAGCTACTTTATGTCCTCTTACGTATAAAGTATAGAAATATACTCCTACAGGTAAAGAAGAACTATTAAAGTAAATTTCTTGCTCTCCTAATTTTTCTAAATGAACAGTATCGATAACTTGTCCTGAAGTATTACTGAAAACAATTGCTGCTTTATCCATTGTTTCAGGAACGTAATATTTAATAGATGTTGTTCCGTTAAATGGATTTGGAATATTCTGGTATAAAATTGATTGATTCTTATTTGCCGTACCGTTTCCTCCAACACTTAAAGTTCCGTTACATGCACAATTTTCTATGCTCTCTACTCTTGATATTAAATCATTAATTTGAGCCTGTTGAGCGCTTAAAATCGGAGCTAAATCAACAGTTACAGACGATCCATTTTCAATTGCTACTCTTAAATTAGTACCTGATAATGTAGCTGAAGTTAAATTCTGACTATCTGTATTTGTGTATGCTGATAAATCAATTGTGTTACCATTTGCGATAGATAAATTATCTCCAGATAAACTTAATGTTTGAGCATCTGTATTATCTAAATATCCTGATAAATCAACTGTAGAAGCATCGTTCGTTAAACTTAATGTATTTCCTGTTAAAGCTAAATCTTGATTATCTGTATTTGTACCTCCAATACCTGATAAATCAATTGTATTACCATTTGCGATAGATAAGTTATTTCCAGACAAGCTTAATGTTTGAGCATCTGTATTGTCCAAATATCCTGATAAATCAACTGTAGAAGCATCGTTCGTTAAACTTAACGTGTTTCCTGATAATGCTAAATCTTGATTATCTGTATTTGTACCTCCAATACCTGATAAATCGATTGTGTTACCATTTGCAATAGATAAGTTATTTCCAGACAAGCTTAATGTTTGAGCATCCGTATTATCTAAATATCCTGATAAATCTACAGTTGATGCATTTCCAGAAATGCTTAACGTATTTGTCGATAATGAGATTGACTGTGCATCAGTGTTGTCTAAATACCCCGATAAATCAACAGAAGTTGCATCATTTGTTAAACTTAATGTGTTTCCTGATAAAGCTAAATCTTGATTATCAGTTCCTGTACCATCTTGTAAGCTTGATAAATCTACTGAATTACCATTTGCAATGCTTAAACTAGCGCCTGATAAACTTAAAGTTTGAGCATCCGTATTATCCAAGTATCCTGATAAATCAACTGTAGATGCATTTCCTGAAATACTTAATGTATTTGTAGACAGTGAGATAGATTGTGCATCAGTGTTATCTAAGAAACTAGATAAATCTACAGATGTAGCATCATTTGATAAGCTTAATGTACTTCCTGATAATGATAAATCTTGACTATCAGTATTATCTAAATATCCTGATAAATCAACAGAAGTTGCATCATTTGTTAAACTTAAAGTATTTCCTGATAAAGCTAAATCTTGACTATCTGTATTATCTAAGTATCCTGATAAATCAACTGTAGATGCATTACCAGAAATACTCAATGTATTTGTTGATAATGAAATTGATTGTGCATCTGTGTTGTCTAAGAAACTCGATAAATCAACAGATGTAGCATCGTTTGATAAACTTAATGTACTTCCTGATAATGATAAATCTTGACTATCTGTATTGTCTAAGTATCCTGATAAATCAACTGTAGATGCATTACCAGAAATACTTAATGTATTTGTTGATAATGAAATTGATTGTGCGTCTGTGTTGTCTAAGAAACTCGATAAATCAACAGATGTAGCATCGTTTGATAAACTTAATGTACTTCCCGATAATGATAAATTTTGACTATCTGTATTATCTAAGTATCCTGATAAATCAACTGTAGATGCATTACCAGAAATACTTAATGTATTTGTTGATAATGAAATTGACTGAGCATCCGTATTATCCAAATATCCTGATAAATCGATTGTCTTAGCAGCTTCTCCATCACTTTCTAATGATAAACTTAAGGTATTACTTGATAAAGAGAATGCATCGATTTTCTGATCATCTGTATTATCTAAATATCCAGATAAATCGACTGAACTTGCGTCATTTGTTAAACTTAGTGTATTTCCTGATATAGTTAAATCTTGACTATCCGTGTTATCTAAATATCCCGATAAATCAACCGTAGATGCATTACCAGAGATACTTAAAGTATTAGTCGCTAGTGAAATCGATTGTGCATCAGTATTATCTAAGTAACCGGATAAATCCACTGAAGTTGCATCATTTGTTAAACTTAATGTGTTTCCTGAAATAGATAAATCTTGACTATCTGTGTTATCTAAATATCCAGATAAATCAACAGTAGATGCATTTCCTGAAATACTTAATGTATTAGTTGAAAGAGAAATTGACTGAGCATCAGTATTATCTAAATATCCTGATAAATCAACCGTAGAAGCATTTCCTGAGATACTTAATGTATTTGTTGCTAAAGAGATCGATTGCGAATCTGTGTTATCTAAAAACCCTGATAAATCGACTGTTTGAGCTGCCTCACCATCATCTTCTAAAGATAAACTCAACGTATTTGTAGTTAATGAAAATGTATCAATAGTCTGATTATCTGTATCAGTAGTTTGAGCTGTATTATCTATCCAAGCACTTCCTGACCAAACGTATAAAACATCATCTTCATTATCATAAACCATCATTCCTTCTTCAGCTGCAGTTAATCCTAATAAAGTACGTTGTGCATTCGTTAAACTATTTATTTTAAAACCTTTGTTTGTATCTGCTAATTCCAAAGAAGCTTTTGTGTTTGGAGTATTAGTACCAACACCGACACTTAAAGGTTGTACTGTTCCTCCTAAAACCAGAGCATTAGCAGTTGTGGTAGTAGCTTGATAACCAATAGCAATAGAATAATCTGCATCCACTTGAGATTGGTATCCAATTGCCATACCGTGATTATTATTAACCGTTGCTTCTTGACCTATAGCTAAAGCATGATCTTCATTCACATCCGCTTGATATCCTAAAGCAATAGCATATTGTGCCGCAGAAGGAATTGCAAAATCATAACCAATAGCAACTGTACCTAATGCACGTGTATCACTATTTTCACCAATAGTTACAGAATACTGACCATCAGCAAAAATATTGTATCCCATAATAATTTGGTCGTTATTAGACGGAGTAATATTTGCTCCGATAAAAGTAGTTCTACTTCTTGTTGTATTATCAAAATCTGAAAACGCTCCCATACCCACGTTGTCTTCACCTTCTCTATTTGAAAATCCTGCTTGGAAACCTACATAAGTATTTCTATTCGCATTTGTTGTACTATTAGTACGGTTATTATCCCAACCAGACATTCCTCCGACAAAAGTATTGTAATCGGCCCACTCTGTAGCAACTCCAGAAGCAGCACCTATCATTGTATTCCAACGACCATCACCAACATCAATACCTGCAGAGTCTCCTACTGCCGTGTTGTGATCCCCATCATCAACATCACTTAAAGCTTCATCTCCAATACCCGTATTTCTATATCCTACATCGGCTGAAATTCCAGCCTCATTTCCAACAAATGTATTTCTAAAACCAGTCGTGTTGGATAAACCAGCATCCTCTCCAATAAAAGTATTTTCGTAACCAGTCGTATTATTTGCCCCAGCTTCTTCACCAACGAAAGTATTGTCATACCCGGTAGTATTAAACTCTCCAGCTTCGGATCCAATAAATGTATTATCACCTGCATTAATATTTGAATACCCTGCTTGCCAACCAATAAAGGTGTTATCAAATCCTGTTGTATTTGAATATCCTGCTTGGTATCCAATAAAAACAGACTCGGAAGTAGTATTCGATCTACCCGCCTGATAACCTATAAAAACGGTTTGACTCCCAGACGTTAAAAAGGACCCAGTACTATCTCCATACATGGTGTTAAAATCCCCAGAGGAAATATTTACTCCTGAACCAGTACCAGAAGTTTGATTTAATGTTTGTGAGTAAGAAAAAACAGTTCCTAACATAGCTAAGACCGTCAATAATCGTAGTAATTTTCTCATTTCTTTAAGTTTAATCACGCGTAAGTTACAAATTTTAAGGAAATTCTTTAACAAAAATTTAAGTTTTTGAAATTAAATTTTCAACTCAACAAGAGTGCTAAAAAACTTAAAAAAAGCGGATAAAAATGAGATTTAAATTTTATTCCCTGTAAGTTTGCCATATATTTCCTTGTTTAAAAACATCTTAGTATAAATATCATATATTTGGGCACTGTGAAACGAACTAACTACATTATTTCTTGGGTACTTTTTGGTATAACATTTTTAGTTTACGCCTTGTGCTCTTCAGGAACAACTGCATTTTGGGACAGTCCAGAATTTATAGCATCAAATTATAAACTACAAATTACTCATCCGGCTGGAGCACCGTTTTATACATTGATTTGCAATAGCATTATGGGGTTATTTTTCTTCCTAAAACCAGCCCTTGTATCGAATTTAATTTCTGCTTTATTCGGAGCTTTAACCATTCCTTTAGTTTATAAAATTACATTTCATTTTAGTGAACGATTATTGCAAGATCAAAACAGCAAAATTTCATTGTTAGCTGGGCTTGTTTCTTCGTTATCATTCGCCTTTTGTAATAGCTTTTGGACAGCTTCAACAGAAACAGAAGTGTATACTTTTTCATTTTTCCTGCTAACATTAATCGTTTGGATTGGTTTTAAATGGGAGGAAACAAAAGAGGCAAGAACAGGAATAACCTATATCTTATTAATTTTCCTCTTACTAGGAATATCAGTTGGTGTCCATTTAATTAATATTGCAGTAATTATACCACTAGCATTAATTTTTACGCACAAGAAATATGGCTTCTCGATTAAACATATTTTCACGGCTCTTTTTGTTGGATTGTTTTTATTTTTCTTTTTGTTGAATTTTGTATTTCAGGGAATTATAAAATTATGTTCAACTATTGATTTTTGGACTGTAAACTCTTTAGGTTTCAATGTAAATCATGGAGCTTTATTTACTTTAATTACTGTTTTAATTTTATTGATGACAGCAATTTTTGTCACGTTTAAAAATGAAAAAAGAGTTTTACACTACATAACTTTAAGCGTGTTTATGTTTATAATTGGTTGTAGTAGTTTTTTACTTCCAATCATCAGATCTCAAGTAAATACTCCACTATCCAACACTACAAAAACAGCAAGTGAGTTGCTTTCTTACATACAAGCGAAACAATTTGGAGTGGATCAAATTCCATTAGTTCTTGGTACATCTTTTAATGCTCCATTAGATACCAGAGAACCTTATATTTCAGGAAAACTGGAATATAAATATTTAGATTCTCAAAAAAAATACGTGGCCATCAATGACCCGAGATTTGAAGTTCCAAATTACGATAGCCGTTTCAATATGTTTTTCCCTAGGCTTTTTCACAAAAACTCTATAAATCAACAGGCCTACAAAACATGGACTACGATTAAAGGAGAACCAATTAAAACAAATTTTAACAACCAAGAAATAACTATTTCAAAACCTACCTTCTCAGAAAATGTAGCATTTTTCTATAATTACCAGGCCAATTGGTTATATTTAAGATATTTGTATCATAATTTCATTGGTAAACAAAACGACCTGAAAGGAACCGGCGCAATTAAAAAAGGAAATTGGATTTCAGGGTTTAACTTCTTTGATAAATCATTAATCGGAGACACGAAATACATTCCAGAATATTACAAAAACAAAAACAGCAGAAATACGTTTTATTTCCTACCATTTTTAATGGGGATTTGGGGACTTTTTCTCCTTCGTAAAAACAAACTGTTCTTCAGTGTTTCTCTATTATTATTTCTAACATTTGGTATTGGAATTACTTTATACGTAAATCCTGTTCCTCAAAGTTTAATGATTCGTGAACGCGATTATATTTTCGCTGCCTCTTTTATTTTCTTTTCCATTTGGATTGGTCTTTCAGTGATAGGAATATTTAAATCGTTGAAATTTGTAAAAACAGAATCTACAAGATTAATCGTAACTGCTATTACAGCTGGTTTGGCTTCTCCACTGCAGTTGTTTGCTAAAGGATTGGATAATCAGAATAGAAACCATGATACTTTTGCGTATCAATTGGCAAAAACATATTTAGATTCTTGTCCAGAACAAACTATTCTAATTACCAATGGAGATAACCTAACATTTCCTTTGTGGTATTTACAAGAAGTTAATAATTACAGAACGGATATACGTGTTATCAACTACGACCAATTAATTTTAGATTGGTATGTTGAGAAACTGAAGTATAAAATGAATGAATCAGAACCAGTAAACACTAGTTTATCGGAGAAATTTATATCGCAGCCAATTTCTACTGATATTGCATACAATAAAATAACAAATCAATATTTCAATATTAAAAGTATTGCCACGTTCTTTGACAACCCTGAGAATAGAATAAAGTATCAGGATAAAGAATTGAACTTCTTCCCAACAGAAAATTTAATATTACCTATACAAAACGTTCCATATTTCAGCCTTGAAAAAGGATTGTTAAATAGAAACTTGAATCAAATGGATACATTACGCTGGCAATACAAAAAGCCAGGATACAGAAAAAATGATATTGCTTTATTAGATATCATTGCTAGTAATGTAGATTCAAGACCAATTTGTTTTACAGAAATGGGAACAAACTTACATACAGTAGGTTTAGACGCATATTTGGTACAAAAAGGAATCGTAAATCAATTGATTCCAGTTTCAGCAATGAAGGACGAAAATCCTAAAATTGTAAATACGAATGACACCTATGCAACTTTAATTGAGAAATCAAATTTCTTAAAATTAAATGATAACGAAACCAAAGTAACTGATGAAGCAACAAGTCTTTCTAAAACAGTTTTAAGAAGAAAATACTACTTTTTAGCGCAAGCATTACTTGAAGAAAGAAAGTACGACAAAGCTTTAAACGTACTAGAATTCGCTAAAAATCAATTTCCGAATGATAATGTTCCTTATGGTGAATTTGCATTTGCATTAGGAAAATTATATTATCGTTTGAACAAAGTTGACAACGGGTCTTCTATATGTAAAACTGCTATTAACAATGTTGAACAGGAAATTAAATGGATGACTTCCTTTAACCCTCCGAATCCAATTATTAATGTTAGACATGCGAATTATCTATTTAAAATATATGGTCAAATGATCAATCAAATGCTACCATTAGACAAAGCATATTTCGAAGAAAAATCAATTGATTTAAAAGCTATTCAAAAGCATTTAAATCGATGGAAAAAGAAGAATTGGCCATATTAATTATCATCTATGTTCTTTTACTCAACAGAAGTTACCTCATCTCAAATTTCATCAGATAGCCCATTATTTCAAAGAACTAAAAAGGCCTATGAATTAATTAAAGATAAAATTCATGGTAATATTTTGGAAATTGGACCAGGTGAAGGTTACGGTTTAGAAATTTTATCACAAACTCAAAAAGATCTGAGTATATCAGCCGTAGATAAATCTAAATATGCTATTCAAAGACTAAAGAATAAATTCCCTAACGCGAATGTTATTCAACAGAGAGTTCCACCGCTTTCAAAAATAGCATCTGATAGTCAAGATTTTGTCATTGCTTTTCAGGTTATTGAACATATTAAAAACGACACTCACTTCTTAAAAGAAATTCATAGAGTTTTAAAACCTAATGGAACGTTATTCCTTACAACTCCAAATGCAAATCGTTCTGTTAGTAGAAATCCTTGGCATTACAGAGAATATACTTTTGAAGAATTACAAGAACTTAGTAATAGTATTTTTCAAGTATCAAAAGTTAAAGGAATTACTGGTTCAGAAGTTGCCATGAATTATTATGAAGAAAATAAAAAATCGGTTGCTAAAATTTTAAAATGGGACATTTTTAAACTAGAAAAACATGCTCCTCGATTTATTTTAAAACTACCCTATGAACTATTAAATAGATTCAATCGAACTAACTTACTTAAAAAGCATTCTGAAATTATAACCGACATTAATGAAAATAGCTATTTTCTTACTGAAGAATGCGATGAAAACACGTTAGATTTCTTCTGTGAACTGATAAAATAAAGAACACAATATAATTCAACTTAAATCAAAAAAGCGCTCTAATTAGAGCGCTTTTTAGTTATTTTATTTCTTTTAAACTACTTACTGTAAATTAGCTAAACTTGCCTTTAATGTTTCAATTTTAGCTACGGCATCAGCTTCTTTTTTACGTTCATTAGCTACAACTTGATCTGGCGCATTATTTACAAAACGCTCATTAGCTAATTTCTTTTGAACTGATTTTAAGAATCCTTCTGTATAGTTTAATTCTTCTGTAATCTTCTTTATTTCCTCTTCTACATCAATACTATCAACTGAAATAGGAATAAAATATTCATTAGACTTTACCCTAAATGAAGCCCCATCAATTTTCTCCTCAACGTAAGAGATCTCTGAGGCATTTACTAACTTCTTGATTACTGAATCTAAAGAGTTTGAATTTTTCTCATTATTAATTACTGAAATCTCAACAGCATCTTTATTTGCAATATTTTTCTCTTTACGAACTGTACGAACTCCAGAAATTACTTCTGAAGCAAAATCCATATTTGAGATTAAACCTTCATCAAATGAAGTTTGTTCTGGATATTTAGCAACAATTAATGCTTCGTCTGCTGTTCTTTCAGATATTGACTGCCAAATTTCCTCAGTAATAAATGGCATGAATGGATGCAATATTCTTAAGTTATCTTCAAAAATTGAGATAACCTCATCATATGTTTTCTTATCAATTGGTTGTTGATAAGCTGGTTTTACAACCTCTAAAAAGAATCCACAGAAATCATCATAGATTAACTTATACATCGCCATTAAAGCATCACTTAATCTATATTTACTATAGTGATCTTCAATTTCAACTAAAGTCTTTTGGAATTTAGATTTATACCAATCAATCGCAAGTTTACTGTGTTCAGGTTGCTCAATGTTTTCTGAAACCTCCCAAAGCGTAGTTAAATAGAAAGCGCTCCAAACTTTGTTACCAAATTTTTTACCTTGATCACAAAGTGCTTCATCAAATAATAAATCGTTTCCTGCTGCAGAACTTAATAATAATCCGACGCGAACTCCATCAGCTCCATAATCATCTATTAACTTTAAAGCATCTGGCGAATTCCCCAGAGATTTACTCATTTTACGACGTTGCTTATCACGAACTAATCCTGTTAAATAAACATTCTCAAACGGACGTGCATCTTTATATTCATAACCAGCAATAATCATACGAGCAACCCAGAAAAATAAAATATCTGGACCAGTAACTAAATCATTTGTTGGGTAATAATATTTAATTTCTTCGTTTTCTGGATTTCTAATTCCATCAAAAACAGACATTGGCCATAACCAAGAAGAAAACCAAGTATCTAAAACATCTGGATCTTGTCTTAAATCTTCAGCTGTAATCTCATAATCATTCGTTTTTTTCCAAGCTAATTTTACAGCTTCTTCTTTCGTTTCTGCCACAACAAAATCCTCTTTACCATCACCATAATAAAATGCAGGAATTTGTTGTCCCCACCATAGCTGACGAGAAATATTCCAATCACGAATATTTTCCATCCAGTGACGATACGTATTTTCGAACTTACGAGGATATAATTTAACATCTCTACCTTCTCCAAGAACAGACTCTAAAGCAGGTTTTGCTAAATCTTCCATTTTTAAGAACCACTGATCCGATAATCTTGGTTCAATTACAGCTTTTGTTCTCTCAGAAGTTCCAACTTTGTTCGTATGTTGCTCAGTTTTTACTAAGTATCCTTTTTCTTCTAACTCTTTAGAAATCTCTTTACGAACTACAAAACGATCTTTACCTTGATAATGTAAACCGAAAGAATTTAAAGATGCATCTTCATTAAAAATATCGATAACTTCTAATCCATGCTTATCTCCTAAAACCTTATCATTCTCATCATGAGCTGGAGTAACTTTTAAACATCCTGTACCAAACTCTAAATCCACATACTCATCCTCAATAATAGGAATTTCGCGATTACATAAAGGAACAATCGCTTTTTTACCTTTTAAATGAGTATATCTTTCATCCTTAGGATTGATACAGATTGCTGTATCACCTAAAATTGTTTCAGGACGAGTAGTTGCAATCGTAACTTTCTCATCAGAACCTACGATATCATATTGTAAATAGTATAAATTACCTTGACGTTCTTCATATATCACCTCTTCATCAGAAAGTGTAGTTTTAGCCTCTGGATCCCAATTTACCATTCTGTAACCACGATAAATTAATCCTTTGTTGTATAAATCAACAAAAACTTTAATCACCGCTTCACTCATGTCATCATCCATGGTAAACTTTGTACGCTCCCAATCACAAGAAGCACCTAATTTCTTAAGCTGTTCTAATATGATTCCTCCGTACTTATCTTTCCACTCAAAGGCATGCTTTAAAAATTCTTCTCTAGTAAGATCATTCTTATTTATCCCTTCTTCCTTTAATTTCGCAACTACCTTTG
The DNA here is from genome assembly GCA_022448525.1 of Tenacibaculum sp. Taxonomy (GTDB): domain Bacteria; phylum Bacteroidota; class Bacteroidia; order Flavobacteriales; family Flavobacteriaceae; genus Polaribacter. Next base: position 23,102 of record JAKVCX010000013.1, on the reverse strand, counting down.
CTTCAGTTGCGATAGAAGCATGATCCGTACCAGGTACCCAACAAGCATTTTTCCCAAGTAAACGGGCTCTACGAATTAAGACATCTTGAATGGTATTATTCAACATGTGTCCCATATGCAATACACCAGTGACGTTAGGTGGTGGAATTACAATTGTATACGGTTCTCTTTCATCTACTTCTGAATGAAAATAGTTGTTCTTCATCCAATAGTCGTACCATTTGCTTTCTACTTCGTTTGCATTGTATTTAGATGGAATACCCATTTGGTGTACTTAAAATTTTAATTGTTATTAGTTTAGCTATACTCATCAAAATTGAATTTGGCATCATTTTTGGAATATAGTTGACAAAAATACAATTATCTAGGATGTTATAAAATTAGTAGTTGATTTTTTATAACTAAAAAATTATATTAGATTTGTAACATTAGAGGAAATCCCTAAAACAATTATCAGAATTATGAAAACAATTTTATCATTCATCGCAATTTGCTTTGTAACTTTAGCTGTAAATGCACAAGAATTCAAGTTTAAAAGTGAATTAATTAATTACGGAAAAATTACTCAAGGATCAGAAGGAAAAAGAGTTTTTGAGTTTACAAACGTAGGAGATGCTCCATTAATTATAAGCGAAATTAAATCAACTTGTGGTTGTACAGTACCTAGCAAGCCAGAGAAACCAATTATGCCAGGAGAAAAAGGAAAGATTGAAGTTTCTTATGACACTAAAAGATTAGGTGGTTTTTCAAAAGCAATTACAATTTACTCGAATGCTAAGCAAGAGAGAAAAATGTTAAAAATTAAAGGATTTATTACGAAAGGTGGAGAGGCTAAAGGAAAGTCTAAATAAATACCATTTCGTTAGAAAAATAAAAAAAAGAGCCTAGTGGCTCTTTTTTTTATATCTTAAATTCTCTTCTTTAATCTAAATCTATATTTATACTTCTGCCCTGCTCGCTCTATCTCTAAAGTGATTCTTTTATTTGGCTTATCTTGAAACAACGCATTTATTTCACTCAAAGAATATGTATAAGCCGGATTGCCATTAATTCTTTTTATTACATCCTCTTTCTCTAATCCAACCAAATGTGCAGGAGAACCTTCCAAAACATTACTTATTTTATAAGCTGGTTTAAACCGATAAAAATAACTGGTAACAAAGGAAATAGTTTTATTATCAGAAACTTCACCACTTCCTAGTCCACTCGTAGAAATAGTATTTTGCTTTTCTTTCACTAATTCTTGTCCGTCATAAATGATAGACAAGCCACTCATGTTATAGTAGAACCCTCTTTTCAATGAACCAATCTTTTTAAAAATTACACGCCTTCCTCCATAATCCAGCCAAACTCTAAATCTTTTCAAAATATTCCCACCTATACTTCCATTCCTAAGTCTAAATTGTCTTGCATTTGCAGTTGAAGTTGTGTCCAAAAAAGATACAGTTGGGTTTTCAATTTTAAATCTGCCTAATTCAAAAGCTGGGATTTTACTTCTATTTCCGTAAATGGTTCCGCTTAAACCTTCACCTAAAATATCTCTAAAATACTTCTTGGGTGTTTGAATATCGCTGTGAGTACCTTCGAAAAACCACAAAGCATCACTACCTCCTGAATCAATTAAAAGCTTAGTTGGTATTTTTTTATCTCCAATGGTATCTAACTGAGCATAAGTATTTATATATGGTTTATTCCGGTAAAACTCTAGCCTGAATTCTTCGCATCTACGACACTTTTTTAAATCATACTTTTTTGGATTATAAAAGGTAATAAATCTGTTTGTATAATCAATTTTAACAATTAAACTTTTTAACAAGTCAAATCCAATAATCCCATGAATTGTCATTCCCATTTTAGCAGACATATTGAAATTATCTCTTAGAATCACATATAAATCTTCATTCGGGTTCACCAAATCCTTAATTCTAAATCTATTATTTCGGGAAAGTAATGCATCTACTGGTTCTCCACTTCCTAATCCTTTAAGTTGGATTTTCTCAACATTATTGAGACCTAAACTATCATTTTTACTAAGATTGAAAAGAATGGTTTTATTTACTCCTGTATCTAGAATAAAATTTAATTCTTTATTATTAATCTTTAGTGGTATAATAATGAGATTATTAATCAGTGTAAATTTCACTTTTTGCTTTACATCTTGACTTCCATAAAACTGAAACTTTGACTGTGATTGGCTCTTAAAAATAACAAGAAGAAAAAATAGGGATAGTAATGGTTTTCTCAAATTCTGTATTTTTCGTTTATAACAATATACAATCTTATTATTGAACTAACTTTTTTTTTAAGATAGTTTTAACCATTTCTTTAGATGTTAGGTTAGTTTTTACAGGTAAAATTCATCTCAAATGAATATAATTTCGCAAATTTGCGAACTAAACAAACAAAAAAACAAAGGAATGCCTGCAATTTCAAATAAAGGTAATTTAATGCCTCAATCACCGATACGTAAATTGGTGCCTTTCGCAGAAAATGCAAAGAAAAATGGAGTTAAAGTTTTTCATTTAAATATAGGTCAACCTGATATAAAAACACCTCAAGTTGCTCTAGACGCGGTTAAAAATAATGATATTGAAGTTTTATCTTATGCTCGCTCTGAAGGATCTGAAGTTTACAGAGAAAAACTTTCTAACTACTATGGAAAAAATAATATCAATGTAACGGCTAATGATATTATTGCAACTACTGGTGGTTCTGAAGCATTATTGTTTACCATTGGAAGTATTACTGATCCAGGAGATGAAATCATTATACCTGAACCTTTTTATGCAAACTATAATGGGTTTTCAATTGCTTCTGGTGTAAAAGTTGTTCCAGTGATTTCTTCTATCGATGACAACTTTGCTTTACCTAAAATTGAAGATTTCGAAAAATTAATTACGCCGAAAACTAAGGCTATTTTAATCTGTAACCCAGGAAATCCAACAGGATATTTATATAGCAAAGAGGAAATTGAAAAACTAAAGCAAATTGTTTTAAAACACGATTTATTCTTAATTGCTGATGAAGTATATCGTGAATTTGCTTATGACGGAGCAGAACATCATTCTGTAATGAAAGAGGATGGTTTAGAGCAAAATGCAATTATGATTGATTCTGTTTCTAAGCGTTATAGTATGTGCGGAGCAAGAATTGGATGTATCGTTTCTAAGAATCAAGAGTTCATTCAAACCGCTATTAAATTTGCTCAAGCACGTTTAAGTCCGCCAACTTATGCTTTAATAGCTAGTGAAGCTGCTTTAGATACTCCTCAGAGTTATTTTGATGATGTAATTGGAGAATATGTTGAAAGAAGAAATACATTAATTTCTGAATTAAAGAAAATCGATGGTGTTAAAGTAGCTAATCCTAAAGGTGCTTTTTACTGTGTTGCTGAATTACCGGTAAAAGATTCTGATGATTTTGCACAATGGATTTTAGAAAAATTCCATGACAATAACGAAACTGTTATGGTTGCTCCTGCAAGCGGATTCTATTCAACTGAAGGAGAAGGAAAAAATCAAGTTCGTATTGCATACGTTTTAAATGAAAAAGACTTAAAGCGTTCTGTTGAAATTTTGAAATTAGCTTTAGAGCAATACAATCAATAATTTGAATATTCAAGAAAACATATCATTAAAGAAATATAATACGTTTGGCATTGATGTAAATGCCAAACGTTTTATTTCTGTAAGTTCATTATACGAATTACAACAACTTTTAAAAGATGAAAAGGATTTATTTCTTTTATCTGGTGGAAGCAATATGCTTCTAACAAAAAATATTGAAAAGTTAGTTGTTCATTTAAATATCAAAGGTATTTCAATTGATAGAGAAGACGATAATTCGGTTTATTTAACTGTTAACGCAGGGGAAAATTGGCACGAATTTGTATTATGGTCTATTGAACAAGGATATGGCGGAATTGAGAACTTATCCTTAATTCCGGGAAATGTGGGTACTTGCCCCATTCAAAATATTGGAGCCTACGGTGTCGAAGTTAAGGACACTATCACTAAAGTTGAGGCCATTGAAATTGAAACGAATAAATTGGTCTCATTTTCAAATGAAGATTGCGCTTTTGGTTATAGAAACTCGATTTTTAAAAATGATGCCAAAGGAAAATATATAATCACTTCTGTAGGTTTTCAATTGACCAAATCAAATCATGAACTGAATACTTCTTACGGAGCTATCGAGAAAGAATTGAGTGAAAAAAAGATTCAAAATCCTTCAATAAAAGATGTTTCAAATGCTGTAATTGCAATAAGACAATCAAAATTACCTGATCCAAATAAAATTGGTAATAGTGGAAGTTTCTTTAAAAATCCAGTTATTTCGATTGGACATTTTGATGAACTTAAAAGTAAATACCCAACGATTCCAAGTTATCCAATTTCAGATAGCGAAATAAAAGTTCCAGCCGGATGGTTAATAGAACAATCAGGTTTTAAAGGGAAACGTTTTGGGGAGTATGGTGTTCATGAAAAACAAGCACTTGTTCTTGTAAATTATGGCGATGCTAATGGTGAAGAAATCTATCAGCTGGCTCAACACATACAAAATACAATCAAAGAGAATTTTAAGATTGATTTAGAAATTGAGGTTAACGTAATTCGCTAACCTTCTTTTTTAAGTAGATCTATATGACGTATTAATCGCTGAACTTCCAGTTTAATTGTTCCATTATAAACTCCTCTTATTCTACCTTTTTTATCCACTAAAATAAAATTTTCGGTATGAATAAAAGCATCTTTATCTTGAGTTTTAACAAAGTCTTCATCGGCAAAATAAGAAGTTCTAGCAATATCATATAACTCTTCTTTATTTCCTGTAACTAAGTTCCACTTATTTGCATCTATTTCATTTTCAATAGCATATTCTTTCAGAACAGAAACTGAATCTTTGGTTGGCATTACAGTGTGAGACAACAATAAAACTTCCTTGTCGCTTAAATATTTTTCTTGTAAAATACTCATGTTTTTTTCCAAAACTGGACAAATACCAGGACAAGTAACAAAGAAAAAATCGGCTACATATATTTTATCTTTATAGGTATTATTTGTTACCTCTACTCCATTTTGGTTGATAAAACTAAAATCAGCAATCTTATGAATATTAATATATTCTTGATCGTTTTCAGGAATCCATTCAGGAGTTAGCATTGCCGTATTAAAAAATGGAAGTATTAAGGTTTTATCAACCTTTTTCTTACAGGCACTCAACGTAATTAAAGAGGCACTAATTAATAATAAACTACTTAATTTTTTCATCTTTAATATTTACAGTATAACATTTTTTTAAACCAATTAAACCAAAGCGTTCCCCGTCTTTCGCAACATAATTCGCTCTAATCTTACCATTTGATTGCCACATTTTCTGACTTCCTATTTCTTTACCATTGCGATAATTAAAAAACTTAAATAGTTGTCCATTTGAATACCATTCTTTTACGGATCCGTTATACTCACCGCTGTTATTAAAATAATATTCAAACTTCTGTTGTCCGTTTTCCCACCATCCTTTATGCAATCCGATTTTGGTTCCACTCTTATAGTAACGTTTCTCGTATAAATTTCCGTTTTTATACTTCACAGTCTCCTCTCCATTTTTCTTACCCTTACTGTATTCACTTTCAAAATTCAAACCTGATGACCTATCTACTTTTGTTAATTTGCCAGTTAGAGGAAGATTTTTGTACAATAAAACTCCTTGGTTTAACTTAAAATCTTCCTCATTGTATTTCACAATATGCTGTACTTCCGTCTCTTTTGAACAAGAAATGAAAAGTGTTAATAATAGGAATGAAAAAAGTGTTTTCAGCATTTATTGAGAGATATTTCCTGGTGTTCCGTAAAATCCGTTTCCATTTATATAAGGAGCATCTGCAGTTACATGATAATGATAAATCCCATTCGGAAATTCTTCAGTTTCTCCCACATGACCGTGATAATCATCTAAATCCGAACTAGTAATTGTAATTCCATTCTCTTCTGGACCATACACTGGGAAACCATCAGCTAGTAATCCTAAGAAAGCTGATTTACCCATTGCTCCTGTTAAATACGTTGGCTCGATATGATAATGATATCTACTTCCCCCATCAGGATGTCCTAAATACTGATCAAAAGAATTAATCTCATTTGTTAAAGGTTGGTTATTCGGACCTGCGTATTGATTGTAAAATACAACTCCATTAACTGATACCCCCATTGGACCTAAACTCGTCGCTTCTTTACTAGTAGCTTCACTAGGATTTAAAGGAACTCTAAAAACAATATTGTGAGTTCCAATAGTGTTCGGGTTTTTATTCCAATTTGGGTTTGAGCCGTTATAAGCTTCATACATAGGATGATCAGTAGCCCAATATGGACTTCCGTGATCTGGTAATCCGTTAGTTGTAATTTCTACAAAATCTCCATTGATGACATACGACACACCTGAAGCATTGTCAAATTTGGATAAAATCGGCGTAATATTATAGGATGTATCATCCACTGGAACTTCTGTATTTCCAGTATTATCATTATCTGATGAACAAGAAGATAAAACTATAAAAGCTAGCATCAAAATTGTCAAGTTTCTCATAATCTATTGTTTTAATTCTGTTAATTTTTGTTTTAATATTTCTAATTGTTGTTGATTTGCCGCATTTGTATTAGCGTTCAACAAATTTGTTTTCTCTAAATAATCTGTACTTAAATCGAAAAGAGCTTCTTCCCCGTCATCAAACATTATATATTTATGAGTTGTATTTCTAATTGTATACTCTTCTCCACCTGTTGATTTACTCTGTTCTGTGTAGGCAAAATCTCTTAAACTTACTCCATTAGTAGAAATAAATAAATCTTTAAAACTGTAGCTATCATTAATATTCGACACACTAACACCAGCAATCTCAGAAATAGTTGCAAATAAATCTGAAGTATTTAAAAGACTATTATCAACCTCATTAAATCTAGAAACTCCCTTACCTGAAATTATCATTGGAACATTGACTCCTCCTTGATAAACAGACCCTTTTGCTCTAGTTGTTCTATACTCTTGAACAACGCCTCCTGGTGTTCCATTATCTCCTATAAAAATAATTATAGTATTATCTCTTTCTTCTTGACTCAACGAATTCAATAACCTACCTATTTCAGTATCCATTGCTTCAATCATTGCCATGTAGTAAGGTCTTGGATTTGCATCTATACTCGCATCATCTGTTGGTAAATTCCCTTTTGTATGAAGATTTGTTGGAGGTAAGTGAAATGGTGTATGTGGTGCATTGAAAGCCAACCATAAAAACCAAGGTTTTTCTCTTTCCTGAACCCAATCAATTGCTAAATCAGTAAACTTAGTAGTAGTATATTCCGTTGAAGTATTCGTTACCCCATTTTCAGTCAAATTCCAGTTTGTGTAAGATTGAACTGCCCCTGAAAGTAATCCTGCATAATAACCAACCCCAATTTGTGTAGGATGACTTGGAGTTTTTGATACATGCCATTTACCTATTACCGCATGATCGTAACCTGTATTATTATTATCTAAGAACTTTTGCAATGAGGTTTCAGAAAGAGACAACTCATCATCAACTTTCATGACACCTGTTCTAAAACCATACTTTCCTGTTAAAATACTAGAACGCGTTGGTGTACAAGTAGGATAAGACCAAAGGTTAGTAAATCTAACCCCAGAATTTATCATGTTTTGTAAATTAGGAACTGTAGGCTTTTCATCTCCTATATCGAAACCTGGAGTTGCATCTAGTCCCATATCATCGGCTATAATTAATAAAATATTAGGTTTACTAGATGTATTATCATCTGAAGGAGTTTCTGTTGAAACAGTTTCTTTACTACAAGCAATAGCAAAAAATGCTAGAAGTAGTATTGGGGAAATACGTAATCTCATTTTTGATAGTTTATATTAAGACTATTCAAAATAAAAAAGGTTTAATCCTTTTTTCTAAAGATAAAAAAAATCAAGCAAAAATAGAAAGGGATACTATTAACACTTGATTTTCGGTCTATTAGGGATTATTATATTTTACTAATTGAAGTTATTATTCCTTTTAGCTTTTACTTTTATATATATTGGAGATAAATTTCTGTCGTATTCAGTAGTGGTAAAACCAATCAATTTTTGAACTGTGCGAAAGAATGCAATTAATATTTTCATTTTATACTTTTTATGGTTTAGTTACATACTTATGACACATGAATATTTAAAAAGTCACACATTTAAAAAAATTAGTTTCATTATCTTTGTACCATAAATATTTTATTCATGAAATTAGTTTTATTAACAGTAGGATTATTAGCTTTAGCAGTTGCAGGAATAGCAATCAAGATTTGGGCTAAAAAAGATGGAGAATTTGCAGGTACATGTGCAAGTCAAAATCCAATGTTAAATAAATCAGGTGAAGCATGTGGATTTTGTGGTAAAACTCCAGATCAATTTGATACATGTTCAGAACCTCAACATAAATAAAAAATCATCCAAATAAAAGACGAAACTTTACAACATATTAAAAAGGCTAAAGAAGGTAATCAAATGTCTTTCAACTTTCTTTTAGACGCCTATTGGTCCATTGTATACGGTTACCAACTCAAAAAAGTTGCGAATGAAAATGATGCTGAAGACATCACTATTCAAACATTTGCAAAAGCCTTTAATAAACTCCATACATTTAATGAAGACTATCAATTTAGCACATGGCTAATTGCAATTTCTAAGAATATACATCAAGATATACTTAGAAAAAAGAAACCTTCATTCATTCTCAAATCCTCGAAAGTTGATGAAGAGGCTCATAAAGTAATTGACGATTCACCTTCACCAGAAGATGAAATCATTACTGAACAAAATTTAGCTAAATTGCTTCGAGATATTAAACAATTAAAACCAAAATATCAGGAAGTAATTAACTTAAGGTTCTTTCAAGAATTAAGTTATAAGGAAATATCTGAACAACTTAATGAACCAATGAATAATATTAAAGTTAAATTATTAAGAGCCAAAAAACTACTCGCTGAGATTATTGAGAAAAACAAATCATGAAAAAAAATATTTTTAGCACTTTAGGTCCCGGATTATTATTTGCTGGAGCTGCAATTGGAGTTTCTCATTTAGTTCAATCAACTAGAGCTGGTGCAGAATATGGATTAGGTTTGATTTGGGCCTTATTTTTAGTTCATTTTTTCAAATACCCTTTCTTTAAATTCGGACCAAAATATGCCGCTGCAACAGGAGAAACTTTGCTTGATGGCTATAAAAAACTTGGAAAAGGATACTTAGCGCTATATTTTATTGTAAACTTAGCTACGATGTTTACTATCCAAGCCGCGGTAACTATTGTAACAGCAAGTTTAGCGACTCAACTATTCGGTATAACAAACAATTTAGTTTATTGGTCAACGATTCTATTATTCATAAGTTTTATGATTTTATCCTTAGGAAAATATCAGTTTCTTGATAAATTGATGAAATACATAATCCTTTTTCTAACCATTAGCACAATCATCGCTGTTTCAATTGCTATTGGTAAGAATGAAGTAACTTTATCTTTTGTACAAATTTTACCCAAAGAAGCCATTGGAATAAGTTTTCTAATAGCATTTTTAGGTTGGATGCCAGCTCCACTAGATATTTCCATTTGGCATTCATTATGGTCTATTGAAAAACAAAAAAATACTACAGAAAAAGTAAGTGTCAAAAAATCTATTTTCGATTTCAACGTAGGTTACTTTGGGACCATGTTTTTAGGTTTATGCTTTATTATACTTGGAGCAACAGTGATGTTTTCTACAGATGAAAAATTTGCTTCTAGCGGAGGTCAATTTGCAATTCAATTAATCAATTTATATACAGAAAATTTAGGAGACTTTGCAAAACCTGTAATAGCAATCGCTGCATTTACAACAATGTTTAGCACAACAATAACAACACTTGATGCTTCTCCGAGAGCAATGGAGAAAGCATCTGAATTATTATTTGAAACTAAAAAATTAAACTACTGGTTTTGGAGTTTGATATTAATAGCAGGTACTTTAATTATTTTATTCCTTTTACTGAGCAGTATGTTAATGCTCGTTAAAGTTGCTACCATATTTTCATTTTTAACAGCTCCTATTTACGCGATATTAAACTACAAATTAATAACCAGTAAATTCACTCCTGAAGAACATCATCCTAAACCAATAATGAAATACTTAAGCCTTGCTGGAATACTTTTTTTAATTGGTTTTAACATCTGGTACTTAACCATTTAAGAAGTACAAAAACCTATCAACCAAAGCTTTAACAAATATTATTGAAAAAAAAGTAAAAAAAAGAAGAAAAAAAATTAAATTAGCACGCTTTTTGGTACAAACCACAGAGTATAATAAAATCCCAATATTACTAATGCAAACACAAAGATTTTTCTTAAAGTTAGTATGTGTATTATCTCTTACACTCTTTTCTTTCCAAAATTCGTTCTCTCAAGTTGAGAAAATTCAAACAGCTATTACAGACACATCAGTTAAGTTTCAAGGAAAACTTCAACAAGAAGCTGGAAAATTCAGATATGATTATCATGATGTTTATCAAGAAGATTCATTAGCTAAAGATTTACAAGCTAGTGGATATCACGGTGGTGGACCTTCTTGGTTAGGAATCATTTATGGAGCTTTTAAACTATGCGACAATAACTTAATTGACGAAGTAGAAATGAAAGTTGAAGTTACAGGAGTTACATTTTGGAGTGCCAATAAAGAAGATCTTGAAAAAATTGGAAGAGTCGTAGGAACTATTAAAACTGATGACGCTATATTACAACTTGCAATTGATAAAGCTACAGAATTAGGAATCATGCAATAAAATAAAACATTCTTCGTAAATTTGTATTTCCAAATTTACGAAGAATGTCAGAAAAGATTCTAATCCCTACAGAAACTAAAATTATAAAAGACGCAAGCACTGAAAGAGTTAAAAAACCTAAGTGGCTACGCGTAAAGTTACCTGTTGGTAAAAAATATACAGAACTTCGAGGTTTAGTAGACAAGTATAAGTTAAATACAATTTGTACGAGTGGTAGTTGTCCTAACATGGGAGAATGTTGGGGAGAGGGTACTGCTACGTTCATGATTTTAGGTAATATTTGTACACGCTCATGTGGATTTTGCGGTGTAAAAACTGGAAGACCAGAAACCGTTGAATGGGATGAACCTGAAAAGGTTGCTCGTTCAATTAAAATTATGAAAATTAAGCATGCTGTAATTACTTCAGTAGATAGAGATGACCTTAAAGATGGTGGTTCTATTATCTGGGCAGAAACAGTAGAAGCTATACGTAGAGCAAACCCTAATACTACTTTAGAAACTCTAATTCCAGATTTTCAAGGAAACACAAAACTTATTGATAGAATTATAGAAGTGCATCCAGAGGTGGTTTCACACAACATGGAAACTGTTAGAAGACTAACTCGAGAAGTGCGAATTCAAGCAAAATATGATAGAAGTTTAGGTGTTTTACAATACTTAAAAGAAAATGGGATGAGAACTAAATCGGGAATTATGCTTGGTTTAGGTGAAACTGAAGAAGAAGTTATTCAAACAATGAAAGACCTGAGAAATGTTGGTTTAGATATTATTACCATTGGTCAATATTTACAACCTACTAAAAAACATTTACCAGTAAAAGAATTTATTACACCAGAACAATTTAAAAAGTATGAAACTCTTGGTAAAGAAATGGGATTCATGTATGTGGAAAGTGGTGCTTTAGTACGATCTTCTTACAAAGCGCACAAACATGCTAGCTAACATTCTATTATTAATTTCTTAACAAAGACGCTTTCAAAAGTTAAAAAAGTGTAAATTATCAAATAAAAATCAATTTACATTGCTTTTATTACTAATTTTGGCACGTAAATTGAAAACATACAATTGTTAACAATAATAATTGTTTTCATTGTGTAAATTATTTGAATTAGTTGATTAACGAAAAGCCACCTCAATGAGGTGGCTTTTTGATTTTGTACTATTTCTTATTTTCAATTTAAAGTCCGATTGTAAAAATTACACATATTAGAAGTGCAATGAAAATTAAAAAAGTAAAATATAAAACTTTTCTAAAACTGTTGGTTATTTGCTTTTTATAGAATTCTGTTGTCTTTAATATTATATTCGCTATTATCACCATTATAACAACTGGAAAAGCGAATATGAACAATACAAAAAGTAAACCCAATAAACCCTCTGGACTTCCACAAAACAATTGAAACATGGATTCCGGTCTATTCTAAATAACCCATTTTTTTCATCCAATCATCGTTGAACATTTTTCCAACATAACGACTTCCGTGATCGTGGAATAATACAACAACAACATCGTCTTCATTAAAATGTTCTTTTAACTGTAATAATCCTTTCATTGCAGCACCAGCAGAATTACCAAGAAACATTCCTTCTTTCTTTGCTAGCAATTGAGTATAAACAGCAGCGTCCTTATCTGTCACTTTTGTAAATCCATCAATAATACTAAAGTCAACATTCTTTGGTAAAATATCTTCACCAATTCCTTCAGTTACATATGGATATATTTCATTCTCATCAAAAATTCCAGTTTCGTGATATTTTTTAAAAACAGAACCATAAGTATCAATCCCCCAAACTTTTACATTTGGATTCTTTTCTTTTAAATACTTTCCAACGCCTGAAATTGTTCCTCCAGTTCCTACTCCAACAACAAAATGAGTGATTTTACCTTCTGTTTGTTCCCAAATTTCTGGACCTGTACTTTCATAATGCCCTTTTGCATTACTTGGGTTATCATATTGATTTACATACCAAGCATTTTCTGTTTCTTCTGCTAATCTTTTAGATACAGAATAATAACTTCTAGGATCATCTGGCTCAACATTTGTAGGACAAACAACAACCTCTGCTCCTACTGCTTTAAGAATATCTATTTTCTCTTTACTCTGCTTATCTGCCATTACAAATACACATTTGTAACCTTTAACAATCGCAGCTAAAGCTAATCCCATTCCTGTATTTCCTGAAGTTCCTTCAATAATAGTTCCTCCTGGTTTTAATCTTCCATCTGCTTCAGCATCTTCAATCATTTTTAGCGCCATTCTATCTTTTACGGAGTTTCCTGGATTAAAAGTTTCATACTTAGCTAATACTAAACATGGTAACTCTTCTGCTAATTTATTTACCTTCACTAATGGTGTATTACCAATAGTTTCAAGAATATTCTTTGCGTAATTCATTTTCTTCGATTTGTTGTGCAAATATATAAGTTTGGAATTTTCTTTTAAGTTAGGCGCATAAAAAAATCCGCTAGTGCGGATTTTATTTTTTTAATTGAACCAAATGGTAAAGGATTTCATCTTAGCCAAATCAGGTATTTGTTCTATACTGACTTTTTTCATGTTGAAATCACTTAACCCTAATCCTTCTTTATCGATTGCTAAAGTCGCATTTAAATCATCAATAAAAACTGTAACAGAAGAAAAAGATGGTTCTATTTTACTAATCGCATTATTTGCGTTTATTTCGTTGAATGTTGAATTAATATTTAATCCATTTTCAGTTTTAAATCTTTCATCAAAAATTTCAACACTTTTAATAACTGAACTAGAATCTAATTGTTCTTTAGGTACAATTTTCAGTAATAACTTACCTCCTTTTTCATACACTTTATAAACATCATCATCCTGGAAATAATTATTTCCTTTTGCACCTTCACTTAATATTTTAACTAAAGAATCTTTAGCAAAAATTTTATCCAACTCTTGCACTGTAGTTTTAGTTGTTAATTCTCCAACTTTACCTTTAGCAACTGAAAAATTATCATTTCCACATTGAATGAATAGGAATGAAATACAAAGTATTGATACAATTTTAGTTAATTTTTTCATGTAGTTTAATTTCAAAATATAACGTTTCTTTTTACTATTTAGTTTATAATACCTTCTTTAAAATACCAAATACAGCTCTGATGAAAGTTGCACTTGTTAAAACTTTTACGACAGGATTTTGTCGAGTACTTCTTCTTGAAGAGCTTGAACTTCTCTTTTTTCTGATTTTTTCCTCTTCTTTTCTTCTATCTTCCTCAGACTTTTCCTTATTGATTCGTTCAATTTTTTCTCCTAATAATTCATAAGCACTTTCTCTATCAATCTCCTTATTGTATTTTTTAATTAGATTAGAATTATCCAGTACTTCTTGAATTTCTTTTTCTGTAAGAATGTCCATTCTACTCATAGGAGCTCTTAGCATTGTTCTTGCTAAAGGAGTTGGAATTCCTTTTTCGTTTAAAGCAGTTACAAAAGCTTCTCCAATCCCTAATTTTGTAAGAACTTCACTAGTATTGTAAAATTCAGAATCTGGATAATTTTCTGCCGCTAATTTTAACGCTTTTCTATCTTTGGCAGTAAATGCACGTAATGCATGTTGAACCTTCATTCCTAATTGTGCTAAAACATCTTCTGGCACATCTTTCGGGTTTTGTGTAACAAAGTATAATCCAATTCCTTTAGAACGAATTAATTTTACAATACTTTCTATCTGACTTAAAAGTGCTTTTGATGCTTCATCGAAAACTAAATGAGCTTCATCTATGAAAATAATTAACTCTGGTCTTCCACTGTCTCCTTGTTCCGGAAAAGTTTCATAAACCTCAGCTAAAAGTTGTAGCATAAATGTTGAAAATAATTTAGGTTTATCCTGAATATCCGTTAATCGTAATACTGATATTACTCCTCTCCCATTTTCATCAACACGAGTTAAATCATCAACTTCAAAAGACTTTTCTCCGAAAAACAACTCACCACCTTGCTGTTCTAACTCAACAATTTTCCTAAGAATTGCTCCCGTACTTGATGATGAAATTCTTCCATATTCAGCAGAAATTTCTTCTTTACCTTCTGCTGTGATGAATTGCAGCATCTTTTTAAAATCTTTTAAATCGAGTAATGGTAAATGATTATCATCACAATACTTAAAAATAATCGCTACAATTCCTGATTGTGTTTCAGTTAAATCTAAAATTCTAGACAACAAAACAGGTCCAAATTCTGAAACAGTTGCTCTTAATCTAACACCGTCTTGTTCTGAAATTGACAGAATCTCAATTGGAAATTTTTTAGCATCAAACGGAACACCTATTTTTTCATGACGTTCATCAATTTTCGGATGTCCAGGACTAGGTTGTCCTAATCCACTTAAATCACCTTTAACGTCCATTAGTAAAACCGGGATTCCCTTTTCTGACATGTTCTCTGCAAGAACCTGTAAAGTTTTGGTTTTTCCTGTACCGGTAGCACCAGCAATTAAACCATGCCTATTTAATGTCTTCAATGGAATATTTACCAATGCATTTGTTACGGTTTCCTCTCCTAACATTCCCGCTCCGAGAGTAATAAAATCTCCTTTACTCTTGTAACCTTCAGTGATATAATTATAAAACGCCTCCGTCTGACTCATCTTATGTTATTTTTGATAAAAATACTATTAATATCAGCATTTCAAAATTAATTTTAAAGTAGCTTACATGTGTTTTCGTTAAATTTGTTGAAGACCAATAAATAAAATTCATGAAATCATTTCAAATTCTAAGTTTAGTTGTAATCCTAATTTTATCCTCGTGTATAACGACTAACCAAAAGAAAATAAAAAATGAAAAGAGAGACTTAATTTATCATTCCTCTCAATTAGAACGTAAAAAAAATGCTCCTTTTTCTGATTGCGTTGAAGTTGGTAATACTTTATATCTAGCCGGTCAAGTTGGTATTAATCCGACTACAGGTAAATTACCAGAAGGCGGTATAACTGAAGAAACTCGTCAAACATTAGAAAACATAAAAGATGTACTAGAATTGCATGGTTCTGACCTTGAACATGTTGTAAAATGTACTGTAATTTTATCAACAACTGATGATTTTGCAGAATTTAATAAAATTTTCCGTGAATATTTTCCAAATAATAAGCCTGCAAGAACTACATTTGCAGCCGGTTTGCTCGTAGGAGCGAAAATTGAAATTGATGTAATAGCGGTAAAAGCAGATGGATTCAAAGAAGCAAGAGTTAATTAAACAAGGAAAATTGCTTCCTTTAATGGAAGAATTCTACACTATACAGGGTGAAGGAGCGCATACAGGAACAGCAGCTTATTTTATAAGAATTGGTGGTTGCGATGTTGGTTGTCATTGGTGTGATGTTAAAGAAAGTTGGGATGCTAACTTACATCCTCCAACAGAAACAGATCTTATTGTTAGTAATGCTAAAAAATATGCAGAAACGGTTGTGGTAACTGGTGGTGAACCTTTAATGTGGAGTTTAGATTATATTACCAAACAATTACAAGAGCAAAGTATTAAAACTCACATTGAAACTTCTGGAGCCTATAAATTTTCTGGAGTTTGGGATTGGTTTTGTTTATCTCCAAAGAAAACAAAATTACCTCTTCAACGAGCTTATGAAGAAGCAGATGAATTAAAAATGATTATCCATAATAAACATGATTTTGAATTTGCTGAAGAACAAGCCGCTAAAGTGAATGATAATTGTTTGTTATACTTACAACCTGAATGGAGTAAACGTGATAAAATGATTCCTTTAATTATTGATTATGTAATGAATAATCCTAAATGGAAAATATCACTTCAAACACATAAGTATTTAAACATACCTTAATAAAAAAGCGAAACGCCCATTATGGGCGTTTTTTTGTTCCATCTATTTTTACTTTGGTTGTAGTAAATAGGATACGCTTTTGTTTTCTTTTTCTCATAGATTTTCCCCGACGACTATGATATAAAACTTTTTATATCCGACCTTATATATGTACAAGGCTTTTTGTAACTGGTACAAAGATATTTCTACTCTAGAAGACATAGGTATGGTTTTCCCTTACTTTTGGTATGGGAAAACCATACTTTTTACACATATTAACATATTGTTAATTTTTTAACAGTATTTAACATTATTAATAAATTTCGTATATTTGTGAAACAATGATGAATTTAAACATCCATAGTATAACAAACGGAGGATTAACTCCAGTAGATTTTAGAGAAACTTTAAAAGGTTTTTCTAGAAATAGAACGTTATTAGAGATATTATTAAAATTATAAAAGAATAAAATCAATAAATAAATATGGCGTTCAAATTAATTTGAACGCCTTTTTTTATGAATTAAATAAATGAATAAAAATTTAATCAACATATAGAAGTTTGAAAGGTTTACTTCATAATTCACTAAGCCACAAAGCTTACAACTAAACCAATAATCTAGAATTTTTCTGGATTGGGAAATTATTACCTAAAAACAACATAAAAACTTGATTATCAAACATTTAAATGTTAAAATTTTTGGCAAAATCTAAAAAATAATATATATTTGTACTGTGATTATTTAACAACAAATAATTACTATTAAGTAAGATGTAAAACAATAAGTATTATGAAATTAATTTATTTATCTAAAAGTTTAAAGGGATGCTCAATTAGAGGCGTTCACTTTGGAGTAAGAATAAGTAAAGATGTTTTTTGTAATCTAAATTTTTTTGAAAAAGAGTAATATCAAATTTCAATTAATATAAGTACAAAGGCATCTAGAAATAGGTGCCTTTTTTATTTGAAAAAGACATACGAAAGTTGACTAAATGTTTTGAAATATCGTTAATATTTCGTATATTGTATAGTGAAAATGAAAAGTTATGAAAAAATCAATATTGCTAATTCTAAATGAAAAAGGACGTTTACTCAATGGAACCTTGCGATCACTAAAACTAAATTGTACAGAATACAATTCTGAAATAATTTAATTAAAAAAATCAGCTAGCGTTACCAAAAAATTGCAAACAAACGCTTCCTATTTAACGACAATGTAGAATTTCCTGAAGCCTTAGCTCAATAGGCCTTGGTAGTTCAAAGTCTTCACGAATTGATTTCACGTCAATTCAATTCTACAAACCACCTGATTTACTCGGGCTGGATGATTATTGCCCAGATTTTTCTGGCGTTACACACTCGAAAATTGCATTCGATCAACTAATAAGCTGTTTTACACGGCTAGGAAAACTATTGTCAAATATTAAAAATTAAAGTTATGAGAAATTTAAAATTGTTATTGTTAACGTTCGTATTAGTATTAACTATCGGTTGTACAGACAACACCGAAGATCTAGTTACTGATACTACACAAAACACAGAAATCACTAACCCTTATAATATCAACGCTTTCGATACCGGAGGTGAAGACGGTGGTGAAGCAAATGGAGGAAAAGGTGGAAAAGGATAATCACCTGCCTATCAAATATAACCTCTAACGATCTGTTAGAGGTTTTTTTTTTTAGATTTGTCTTCTACAAAACAAATTACTATCAGACATTTATTATCCATAAAGTTCGTATTATTACTCTTCGCAACACATTATTCTAGAAGCCAAAATCAAATAACAATTGATACCATAGATTCATGGATATCTCAATCGAGAAATAAAAAATTTACATTAGACAAAAGACGTTATATCTTACTAAAGAGTGCTAACCATGTTATAAACAATAATCTTGAAGTTCCTTTAAAACTAAGTACAATTGCATATGAACTATATAACATAAAAGACAGCGTTAATTTTTTTAAAGTAAATAATAAATCCTTAGAATTAGCGAACAATCTGAAGGACAACTATGCAATTGCTGATTCTCATTGGAATTTTGCTACTTATTACGTAAATAAAGAATTAAATGATAAAGCTTATTATCATTTTAACAAATCATACAATTATTTCCTAAAAACTAATAATCTAAATGAAGCTGCTCAAACCTTATTTGGTATGGCTCGAATTAGAGGTATTTATAGAGATTACGCTGGTAGCGAATCATTAAACATCGAGGTAATCAAACTTTATAAAACCTTAAATGATTACAAACGATTAGCTAGCTCTTATAATCATTTGGCCAGATTGCAAAAGGATATAAAAGAATATGATAAAGCTTTGGTTTATTACAATAAAGCACTCTCCTATTTTAAAAAAACTAACGCTCGACCTTATGGAATTGAAAATAATATTGCGAATATTTATCTAAAAAAAGGTAATTATGACAAGGCCTTGTCTTATTATAATATTGATTTAAAACAAAACATTACTAGAATTCATTTTGCGAGAGTTTTAAACAATAAAGCTTATTGTAAATTACTCAAGGGCGATACTATTGACATAAAAAATTTATTTTTTAATTCACTGAGAATTAGAGATAGTATAAAAAATAAAGAAGGTATTCTTTCTTCAAAACTAAACATATCAGATTATTTTTTATTTAAGAATGATACAGCTCGTGCAATTGAGTTCGCTAAAGAAGCGAATGACTTAGCCAAGGAGTTAAAAAACGGAAGGGATTACTTAGCCTCTCTTCAACAACTCGCAAATTTACAACCCAAACAATCCAAAAAGTATTTAGACCGTTACATTCAATTTAATGATAGTTTGATTAGTGAAGAGAGGAGAGCTCAAAATAAATTTACGCGTATTGAATTTGAAACTGATGAACACATTGAACAAAACAAACAATTAAGTCAGCAACGAATTTGGATCTTTGCTGGTAGTTTAGCTATTTTACTTATATCAACATTATTATACTTCCTACGTGTTCAAAAAGTACAAAACGAAAAACTTCAATTAGAAGCAGAACAACAAAAAGCAAATGAAGAAGTTTATGTACTTACCCTTAAACAACAAGCCAAACTAGAGGAAGAACGTGTAAATGAACGAAACAGAATTTCTGCGGAATTACATGACGGCATCTTAGGAAAACTTTTTGGAACAAGAGTAAGCTTAGGTTTTTTGGGAATGCAAATGCAACCAGATACGCAAGAACAACATCAAACTTTCTTAGATGAACTTCAAAACATTGAAAAAGAAATTCGTGAAGTATCTCATCGATTAAGCGAGAATTTTGATGATGCAACTGTTAATTTTACCACAATTATTGAACAATTATTGAAAGATAAAAGCGTTATTGGTAATTTTAAACACAATTTTTCTCACGATACAAACATATCATGGAAAAGTATTGATGAAGTTACAAAAGCAAACGTGTATCGAATTATTCAAGAATCGTTACAGAACATCATCAAGCATGCTAAAGCAAAAAGTGTAACTTTGGATTTTGGTTTAAAAAATCAAAAATTGTTCATTACCATAAGTGATGATGGTGTTGGTTTTGATACGAAAAAAGGCAAAAAAGGAATAGGAATAAAGAATATTAAAACGAGAGTTGACAAATTAAGCGGTTCTGTGGACTTTTTATCAAAAATTGACCATGGCACTACATTAACGATTATAATCCCTTATAGCCCTAAAAATGCAGCATAAAAAGTACAATGCTTTACTTATTGATGATCATCCTCTAATTGCAGAAGCTTACAAAAGCGCTTTTAAATTTATTGAGAATAGAAATGAAGCTATTTCTTTTAATATTTTAACCGCTACAGATTGTGATTCTGCCTGTGAAATTCTAAACGATTACGCCAATAATAATGATCACTTAGAAATTGTTTTTCTAGATATGAGATTACCACCTTCAAAAGATGGGACTTTATTATCGGGAGAAGATTTAGGATTGAGAATTAATGATCTTTTGCCTGAAACTAAAATCATTGTTTCAACTACATTCAATGATAATTACAGAGTTCATAGTATTCTAAAAAACTTAAATCCTGAAGGCTTTTTAGTTAAGAATGACTTAACTCCAAATGAATTGGTACAAGCCATTGAAGAAGTATTAGAAGATCCACCATATTATAGCAAAACGGTAATGAAGCTTCTAAGAAATCAAGTTTCGAGTGACTTACTTCTTGATGATATTGATCGAAAAATTCTTTATGAAATATCTGTAGGTACGAAAACAAAAGACTTACCACAAATTGTACACTTATCGATGCCAGCCATTGAAAAACGTAAGCGTCAATTAAGAAAAATATTTGCACTTAATTCAACTGATGATCGAGAACTTATACTAACTGCAAAAGACAAAGGGTTTATTTAATAAAACTCCCATTGTAAGTAAGTTTGTACTATTCATTGCAATACACATCATATAAATCATAGATTTGTACTGGTGATAATCTCTTATATTCTTTACTTTCAAGGATATCAGAAATCACATCACAATTCTGAAAGTATTTGAGAATAATTTTTTTGTTATTTGCATAGAATCTCGACGCTTTCTTTTCAGTTTTTTTTTTTAAATAATAAGCTATTTCTCTTTCACCTGAACTATAAACACGAGGAAATGGGTTGTTGGTACCTACATTAACAACGTATTTTACAGTAGGTTTTAATGAAATATTTGCATAAAGACGAACTTCTCCGTCTCTCATCACCTTTAATAATTTTGGCTTTTTACTTTTGGTTTTTAGAGAAACGTACTCAAATTCAATTTCTGCGATAATAACACCTTTTACAAGTGTATGATCCCATGTATCTGCTTTCTCTTCTAAATCAATTCTAAACCTTATTTTATTTCTTTTGATGTCTCCAAATCCATCTATAGAAGTACCATCTTTAAATAACAAAATACATCGAGCATCTTGGGCATTAAGATTAACAATGACGAAGAATAATAAAAAACCTAAAATCCACTTCATATTTTTCATAACTAAAAAAAAGCCTGCTTTATGAGCAGGCTTTATAATTTATCTAAATTGACATCTACTCTTTGTAAACACCCATATTTGCATATTTATCCATACGTTTCGAAACTAACGAAGAGTCATCTAAATCTTTTAACTCTTCAAAAGCCTTTAAAATTTGAGATTTAACCGCTTCAAATGCTCCTTCTCTATTCGTATGTGCTCCACCAGCAGGTTCTTCAATAATACCGTCGATTAACTTTAATTTCTTCATGTCATCTCCAGTTAATTTTAAAGCCTCAGCTGCTTGCTCTTTAAATTCCCAACTGCGCCATAAAATAGAAGAACAAGATTCAGGAGAAATAACAGTATACCATGTATTCTCCATCATGTAAACCCTATCTCCTACTCCAATTCCTAAAGCTCCACCTGAAGCTCCTTCACCAATAACAATTGTAATGATTGGAGTTTTTAAACGAGTCATTTCAAAAATGTTACGAGCAATCGCCTCACCTTGACCTCTTTCTTCAGCTTCTAAACCTGGATAAGCACCTGGAGTATCTAATAAAGTTACTACTGGAATTCCAAATTTCTCAGCCATTTTCATTAAACGTAACGCTTTACGGTATCCTTCGGGATTCGCCATTCCAAAGTTACGATATTGACGAGTTTTGGTATTATAACCTTTCTGTTGTCCGATAAACATGAAAGACTGATCTCCGATTTTTCCAAGACCACCAATCATTGCTTTGTCGTCCTTAACACTTCTATCACCATGTAATTCCATGAATGTATCACCACAAATTGCATTGATATAATCCAATGTGTATGGTCTGTTTGGGTGACGTGATAATTGCACACGCTGCCATGGTGTTAAGTTCTTGTAAATATCTTTTCTAGCCTTCTCTAATTTTTTTTCGATTTTCTTGCACGTTTCAGTAACGTCTATCTCACTTTCTTTTCCGATATCATGACATTTTGCCAACTGATCTTCTAGCTCTTTAATTGGCATTTCAAAATCTAAATATTCCATTTTATAAGTTTGATTTCCGAATTGTTTGTAAAGCAAACATACTAAATTATCGTTGTAATTTCTTTTTAATTTTTGAAGAATTTTTCAATATCCCATTCAACAAAACAACAAATAAGACTATAAATGCTCCATAATAAAACTCCACATTCATTTGTTCTGTATCACCAAACACGATGAGCGCCAACACAATAGCGTAAATTGGTTCTAAATTAATTGTAAGCATTACTGTATAAGGAGTTAAATATTTCATCACTTTTACAGAAGCAATAAAGGCATATGCAGTACAAATACTCCCCAATAAGATTAAGTATAACCAGTCAGAACTTTCTAATACAAAGAACTCAGTGGTAAAACTTCCAGTAATTCCTAAGTAGATAGTAACAACAACTACTCCAAATAAAAGTTGATATAGTGATATTGTATCTGCTTCATATTCCTTAATAAAAATTCCATTTAGT
>JAKVCX010000012.1:67055-68615 GCA_022448525.1 Tenacibaculum sp. | reverse complement strand
AAGAGTACTGGAGTTGAAGTTGGAACTACCAGTACAGTTTCAAGTTTAGCAGGAACTGTTTCAGGAATTGTTTATACTATGACAATTACAGATGCAAATGGATGTACTGTAAGTAAAGATTACACCATTACAGAACCGGCAGAGTTATTAGTTAGCTTAACGGAAACTTCAGAGATTGCTTGTAATGGAGAACAAGGAACTTTAAGTTCAACAGTTTCAGGAGGGTTTTTGAACGATCCGATTGTTGGTTATTCATATTCATGGACTTTAGTTGGAGATGCAACAAATACAGAATTAGGAACAGAAAGTACATTAACAGCTGTTGCAGGTACTTATAAATTAGTTGTTACAGATTCGAATGGAAATACAGCTGAAGCTACAGCAACTTTAAACGAAAACCCAATATTAGAAATAAGTTATAATTCATCTGATATATCTAATGTTAACTGTTACAATGGGAATGATGGAAGTATCAATATTACAGTTTCAGGAGGAACAGGTGCAGGCACTTATACTTATGAGTGGAGTAATGGAGGAACTTCGGAAGATATTAATTCACTCGTAGCTGGAGATTATGAAATTCGAGTAACAGATGAAAATGGATGTTATACTTCAGCAACCATAACAATTACTCAACCTAATTTATATGAAATAGTAGTTGAAACTTTCGAACGTCCAACAGGGGCCGGATTATCAAATGGTGAAATCGCGGTTAGAGTTAATGGAGGAACCGACCCGAAAACATACAGTTGGAAGAATGAGTCAGGAGTGGAAATTAGTACTTCATTAAGTATTTCAAATGTTGAAGCAGGAAAATATTTCTTCACAGTTACAGATGCGAATAACTGTATTTTAAATGCTGAATATAACTTAGACGAACCTGATCCTTTATTAATTTCTATTAAGGAGATTGGAGAAATTCAATGTAATGGAGATACTTCGGGAACTTTAGAATTAGAAACTACAGGAGGAAATGGAGGAAATGTTTTTACTTGGTATAATGCAAGTACAAATATACAAATCGGAGGAAACACTACAACAATTACAAATTTACTAGCAGGTTCGTATTATGTAAAAGTTGTTGACGCAAAAATGAATGAAACCATTAGTGATACTTATACAATTAATGAACCTTCATTATTACAAGTTACAACTGGAAAAACAGACCTTTCTTGTTTTGAAAGTGCAAACGGAGAAATTTCATTAACGGCTTCAGGAGCAACAGGTCCATATTTCTATCGTGTTAGAAAAGATAGTGGAGCATATGGAGTTTGGACTCAGTTTAACAGCACAACTAGTTTATCAGGATTATCAATTGGTAATTATGATGTTCAAGTAAGAGATAATAATAATTGTTTCTTAAAGGATGGAGCAGGCTTCACTGAAACATTGAATTTTGTGATTACACAGCCTAAAGTTTTATCAGTTACAGAGGTTATTGAAGATATTTCTGGATTTGGATTAAGCAACGGTTCTGTTGATATTACAGTTACAGGAGGAACTACTCCATATACATTTACTTGGAGAGATAGTAATGGTGCATTATTTGGAAATACTGAA
>JAKVCX010000012.1:0-66955 GCA_022448525.1 Tenacibaculum sp. | reverse complement strand
CAAATCTTATTGCTGGAACTTATACTTTAGAGTTAGAAGATGCACAAGGCTGTACATTTACTGAAACTTATACAGTAACCCAACCAGATTTATTAGTTATTTCAGTAAAAGAGATTGGTAATATTTTATGTAATGGAGATACTTCAGGAACCCTTGAATTAGAAACTTCAGGAGGAATTGGAGGAAATGTATTTACTTGGTTTAATGCAGCAACAAATACAGTAATAGGAGGAAACTCAACAACAATTACTAATTTACCTGCAGGGGCTTATTATGTTCAAGTCATTGATACCAATGGTAATCAAGCAACAAGTGCTACCTATACAATTACAGAACCAACTTTATTACAAGTATCAAGTAGTAAAACAGACTTATCTTGTTTTGAAAGTGCAAATGGAGAGATTTCGTTAACTGCTACTGGAGCAACAGGTCCATATTTCTATCGTGTAAGAAAAGACGGTGGAGTTTACGGAGCTTGGAATCAATTCAATGGTTCAACAAGTTTATCAGGATTATCAATCGGAAATTATGATGTTCAAGTAAGAGATTCTAATAATTGTGTATTACAAGAATCTGGTTCAGATAAAACAATTTCATACACCGTAACCCAACCTGAAGTTTTATCAGTTACAGAAGTTATTGAAGATGTTTCAGGATTTGGATTAAGTAACGGTTCTGTTGATGTTACAGTTACAGGAGGAACTACTCCATATACATTTACTTGGAGAGATAGTAATGGTGCATTATTTGGAAATACTGAAGATGTGTCAAATCTTATTGCTGGAACTTATACTTTAGAGTTAGAAGATGCACAAGGCTGTACATTTACTGAAACTTATACAGTATCCCAACCAGATTTATTAGTTATTTCAGTAAAAGAGATCGGTAATATTTTATGTAATGGAGATACTTCAGGAACCCTTGAATTAGAAACTACAGGAGGAATTGGAGGAAATGTATTTACTTGGTTTAATGCAGCTACAAATACAGTAATCGGAGGAAACTCAACAACAATTACAAATTTACCTGCAGGGTCATATTATGTTCAAGTCGTTGATACCAATGGTAATCAAGCAACAAGTACTACATATACAATTACAGAGCCAACTTTATTACAAGTATCAAGTAGTAAAACAGACTTATCTTGTTTTGAAAGTGCAAACGGAGAGATTTCATTAACTGCTACTGGAGCAACAGGTCCATATTTCTATCGTGTAAGAAAAGACGGTGGAGTTTACGGAACTTGGACTCAGTTCAACGGTTCAACAAGTTTATCAGGATTGTCAATCGGAAATTATGATGTTCAAGTAAGAGATTCTAATAATTGTGTATTACAAGAATCTGGTTCAGATAAAACAATTTCATACACAGTAACCCAACCTGAAGTTTTATCAGTTACAGAAGTTATTGAAGATGTTTCAGGATTTGGATTAAGCAACGGTTCTGTTGATATTACAGTTACGGGAGGAACTACTCCATATACATTCACTTGGAGAGATGGTAGTGGTGCAGTTGTAGCTAATTCACAAGATATTTCAAATCTTGTTGCAGGAACATACTCTTTAGAATTAGAAGATGCTCAAGGGTGTGTTGTGAACAAAAATTATTCAATTACACAGCCAAATGAATTATTAGTATCTATTACTCAAGAAAGTATTGTATTCTGTCAAGGAGATCAATCAGCGAGTATTTCATCTACGGTAACAGGAGGAGCTTTACCTTATACTTATGAGTGGTATAATAAAGCAAATGGAACAATTATAGGAACTGGAACTGGAATAAATAATATTGGTATAGGTACATATTACTTAATTGTAACTGACGCTCAAAATAATATAACTCAAAGTTCGGATCTAGAAATTTTAGAACCGAATTTATTAGAAGTTAACCTTGATGCTCAAAGTGCTGGTTGTGGTACGAATAGCGATTGGACAATTACAGCAAATGTTACTGGTGGTACTGCACCATATAGTTTTTTCTGGAATACAGGTGATAAAACTCAAACTATTGAAAACATATCTTTAGGAACTTATTTCGTTTACATTACAGACGCGAATGGGTGTGAGGTAACTCAAAATATTGTTCTAGAAAATAATTCACCATTAAGTGTGAAAGAAACAATTACTGAACTTACTTGTTTCAATGAATGTTCTGGTGAAATAGACTTAGCTATTGAAGGTGGAGTTGCGCCTTACAGTATAGTTTGGAGTTCGGGTCAAACTACACCAAATATCTCTGGCTTATGTGGTGGAGAATATACCGTTCAAATTACGGATTTAGCTGGTTGTAGTATTGTAAAAACATATTCACTTAAAAATCCAATTGAGTTTACATTTGAATTAATTCCTGAAGATGTAACGCTATGTGTTGGCGAAACAATAGAATATGATGTTACAATGAATGGTGTAAGCGATTACAGCTGGACTTCTTCGAATGGATTTACAAGTAACGATAGTTTAGTAGAATTATCTGAAGAAGGAGAATATACCTTAACAGTAACTACAAATGAAGGTTGTAAAGTGTCTAAAAATGTAAGTATTACTAGATCAGACGAAGTTGTTGATGCTCAATTTATCGTTTCTTCTCAAGCTTTTGTAGGAGAGGAAGTTGCATTAATTAATTTATCAAACCCAATTAGTTCTAAAGTTGAATGGGAAATTCCAGCGAATGTTGAGGTAATTCAAGAAGAGCCAGAAGGATTAATACTTAAGTTTAATGCTCCAGGTGATTATGTAATTTCTTTACAATCTGTAGAAGGAAATTGTACCAAGAAAGCAACAAAAACAATTACAGTTTTAAAAGAAAGATTCTTGACAGATGTTGGTGATGCAGGAACCCCATTTATTAAAGAGTTCAAAGTGTATTCAAATCCTAACCAAGGACAGTTTAAAGTTGATGTGGAATTAGAAAAAGAAGCTGAAATTTCATTGCGTTTATTTGGATTAGGAGCAAACAACATTGTTATCGATAAAACATTAAAAGGTCAAAAAGAATATACCGTAGATTATAATATGACTTCTTCGGCTGGTATTTATATTCTTTTATTAGAAACTCCAAAAGCAAAAAGAATAAGAAAAGTAATTATTGAATAATGAAAAGAACGATATATTTTTTACTAACAGTAATCACTTTTGCTGCTTGTATAGATGAAGTAGCATTACCAGTTGAAGCTGATTTCAAAGCGGAAATAGTTGATGGAGATAATTCAGCTCCAGTTCGTGTGAAAATAACAAACGATTCTGAAGGAGCTGATATTTACAACTGGATATTTGAAGGAGGAAATCCATCTTCGTCTACAGACGAAAATCCTGGAACCATTATTTATGAACAAGAAGGTGAATTTAAAATTATTCTCGAGGCTTCGAATAGAGACGGAAGTATGGATCGAAAAGAAGCTACAATTCAGGTAAAGCCTACAGTTGTAATTGGTTTTAATGCAACGATTATCGATAATAACTTTTCACCTGTAGAAGTAGAAATTCAAAATACTACAGTTGGAGCGACTTCATATAATTGGACATTCGAAGGAGGAAATCCATCTTCGTCTACTGAAGAGAATCCAGCCAATGTAATTTTCACAAGTCCAGGAGAGCATACAATTAAATTAAAAGTTAGTAACGGTGAAGAGCAATATGAAATGGAGAAAACCATTGAAGTTGCACCTTTATTAGTTGCGGATTTTGACATAAATGTTGCTTCAGAAGATGATGACTTTCAAGTTCCCGTAAAGATATCATTAGCGAATAAAAGTGTTAGTACTACAAGTTATAACTGGACTTTTGAAGGAGCTGATATAAATAGTTCGATCGAAGAAAATCCAGAGTTACTTTTTACAACACCAGGAGTGTATTCAATTGAACTTAAATCTTCCAATAGTAAAGTAGAAGAAACAATAACAAAAACTATCGAAGTTTTTGAAAACACGAACATTAGATTATTGGAAAATATCAAATTAGGAATCAATACGGCTCATAGTAATAATTCAGTTGGTGCTTATTTTTCTACAGAAACAAGAATAGTATATACTAAGGAGGAAGTTACGGAGGAAACAGGAAAGATTATTGATCTTACTTTTTTTGGCTTAGATAGTGATTTTACTTTTAATCGTTTCGTAAGTCCTGATGATGTTCAGTCATTTGCTTTTGAAGCAATTCCTAACGCAACGAAAACCAAATTTATAAATCGTATTGAAGATTGTAATTGCGGTGTAAGCTTTTCCGTGGATGATTTTGATAACATGACAAATGATTCTGTGATAAAGGATTTAACCATCAATGAAACAACAGAAGGTTTAAAAGAATTTGATAATTCTGTGCTTCCAAGAGTTATTCTTTTTGAAAATTCAGAAGGAATCAAAGGAGCAATTAAAATAAAAGAGTTCGTGAATGACGGATTAAACTCTTACATAAGAGTTGATATAAAAATGCAAAAAGAGGCTAACAAATAAAAAGTTATGATGAAACAAAGCTGTAGAAAAACACTTCAACGATTA
Source organism: Tenacibaculum sp. (assembly GCA_022448525.1). Classification (GTDB taxonomy): domain Bacteria; phylum Bacteroidota; class Bacteroidia; order Flavobacteriales; family Flavobacteriaceae; genus Polaribacter. The sequence goes on along the minus strand of JAKVCX010000012.1, from coordinate 62,463 downwards.
GTATTTCTAATAACTATTGTATTTGCCAATTTGGTAAATGCACAAACGTTACCTGTTCAGGTGACACCTCAGTTAATTCCACCTCATAGTGTGAAAATATCAGACTATGCAACTATTACAAACGAAAAATTGTTTGTTAATATATTATTGACTGATGTTAATGAAGTAGGAAGAAGAGTACGTTTAAAAATGTACATTGAAGGGCAAGGTTTAAGTATTGCTACTTTAGATAATGTTGCAGGAGCAGCTCCGATTTTCTTAGATGGAGGTATCAATTTAAGATTAACAAATTTAGATTTACAGCCTTATTTCCAGTTTAATAATTTAACAGGAATTAGTCCGCAACAATATAACAATCCATTACCAAATGGAGGTTACAACTATTGTTTCGAAGTATATGATTATTTTACAGGAAGAAGGATTTCTCAAAAAAGTTGTACAACGGTATTTTTATTGCAAAATGATCCTCCAATATTAAACCTACCAACAAGAGATAATATTGTAACAGCTACAAATCCTCAAAACATACTTTTCACATGGACTCCACGTCATTCAAACCTTAACGACGTTCAATACGAGTTTACATTAAAAGAACTTTGGGATACTCAAAATCCACAAGCAAACTTTTTAGGATCGATTCCTTTTTATCAAACAATAACACGAAGTACAACATTATTAGTTGGACCGGAAGCGCCTCAATTAATTTCTGGAAAAGTATATGGATGGCAAGTAAGAGCTTTTGTTAGCGACGGAATTAATGAAACTTCAGTTTTCAAGAATAATGGAGGAAGTGAAATTTTTTGGTTCAAATATCTAGAAGATTGTCGTCCACCAAGTTTTGTTTTATCTCAAGCTTTAACCGCTGAATCTGTAAAAATAGAATGGCAATTATCAGATCATATAAAATATAATATCCAATATCGTAAAAAAGGATTTGGAGATGATGATTGGTTTGATGTAAACTCATATACGAATGAAGGAACCATCTTCAATTTAGAACCAGATACAGTTTATGAATTCAGAGTAGGTGGAGAATGTACACCACTTTCGGGTTACGCATATTCCAATATTCAAGAGTTTACAACTCCATCAAATGATGAAGCAGCTTACTACAATTGCGGTATTACTCCAGAAATAAATATTGATAATCAGGAATTACTTCCTTCTTTAAAAATAAATGAAACATTTACAGCAGGAGATTTCCCTGTTACACCTAGAGAAGTTTCAGGAAGTAATGGAACTTTTAGTGGTTGGGGATATATAACACTACCATTTCTTGAAAACCTTAAAGAAATAATTGATGCGGCTAATATTCTTACTTCAGGAGAGGTAAATATCGGAAAGTATACGCGTATCAAGGTAGAGTTTGAAAATGTAAAAATTAATACAAACAAACAATTAATAGAAGGTGTTGTAAAAACTACTTATGACCCAAAATGGGGAGGAATTTTAGATGCAGATGAAATTATCAACGATATTTTAGGAGATGACGGAAATATTTCTACTTACGATGCAACAAATATGGACATTGATGATGTGATCATTAATGACAATGGAGATATTGTAATTATTAGAGATACAAAGAATGATGGTCCAAATGAAGAGTTTTTAGATGATGAAATAGTTGTAGTATCTAATCTACCTGTAGTAATAACGGATCAAAATGGAGATCAATGGACTGTCGATGAAGAAGGAAATATTACAAAAGGAGAAGGAGCAGAAGGAGGACAAGCAACTAGTTCTAATACAAACGGAGTTTCAGGTTCTGGAAATGTAAATGAAATAAGCTCAAAAGATGTCAGTGTAAAATTTATTCCTTCAGGTTTCTATGGAACCGATGAATACAATACTAAAATAACATCAAGTAGTTATAAAAGCGAGTATGAGTTTATTGATACACATGATAATAAAGAGTACTCTGTATTATACAAGTTAATTAGTGATAAACCAAAAAGTACAGATATTATTGAAGCAGAGGTTTCTTTCGCTAATGGAAAAACTAAAAAAGACATTGTTTTTAAAACAAAGCAAGGTGGAAAAGTTGATACAACTTGGGTAGGAAATAAAGTAACATTAAAACTTAAGAAACAATTCGACTTTGGTAAGGACGAAATTATAGCTACTGTTAAACCAAAAGAAGAAGATGGAAAATATGAGGTTGCAGGTAAGTTAAATACTTGGCATGTAAAACAGCGAGAAATTAACTTAACGTTGGTTTCAATTAACAATACTCCTTTAACAGGAGTAAAAGAGAGAATCAATGCTATTTATAATAAGGCTGGTGTCAATTTTAGTATAAATGAGACTTCTTTCTCTATGAGTATTGGAACATTAGATGTAGGAAATAGTGACATGCTCTCTAACTATACTGATGGTCAAAAGTCAATAATTCAGGAATTTAAAGATAAAAATGAAGTAGACAAGGATCAGTATTATATGTTCTTTTTTAAAGATATCAATATGACTGAAGATTTAGATGGTTTTATGCCATTGAAACGTCAATTTGGTTTTGTTTTTAAAAATGATGATGCAGGTAGTATAGCAGCGCATGAACTTGGACATGGTATTTTTGGATTAAAGCACCCATGGGATCAATATAATGACGAAGCATCAAAAAATAAAACCGATTATTTAATGGATTATGGAGGAGGTACTATGTTTAGCCATATGGATTGGCAAAAACTACATGCGCCAGGTATACAAATTTATTGGTTTCAGGATGATGAATCGGGAGAATATAAAAATGGATATTTAATCAGTAAAATTTTACAGGAGATAAGATGTAAGTACAAAAGTCAAGATTATCAAATTGACGAATACTTAGATAATTTTATAAAAAGAATTACTTCACCATATGGTAATATGAGAGAGTCTGGTGATTATAAGATTACTTTATTGAATTATGACGAAGGAAATCCTACTCCTGTAAAAGCAAAAATAATTATTGGAAGAAAAGAGTCAATATCTACCCTTAATTCTACACCTACAACTTATAAAGAAGTTAAAAATAAAAGAGTAATAAATAAAAGTTCTTTTGATGGTTACGAGTATGATTTGGGAGGAATAGTTGTTTGGTCTGATTTCGATTTAAAAATTGAAGGAGATGGTTCAGAGTTTGCGAATTATCTAGCTAATGATTATACGTACATAAATGTTACCAAGGAAAATGATGTAGAAGCAACATCAGATAGTAGTCAGGTCGCAGATAATCAAATTTTAGAAGAGGTCGTAATTTCGACTATTACTTTAAATTCTTACATTAAGAAATTTATTATTCAAGATGATGATATTTCAAGTCAAGAGTTTAAAATTTTAAAGAGTATTGCGAGTTGTGATTCTAAGAGTTTAGCTTTGGATACGAGATTTAAAATTATTAAACTAATTTCAGATAAATGGATTATTAGTGAAAAAAGAGAGGATTTAGTTCTAGATTTATTAAAAACAACTCCATCAAAAGACTATGACAATATACTACTTAATTTTCAGCAAAACCCACAGGTATACTCAGATTTTGCAGCAGGTGTGGATGATTTTATAGAAGGAGCTGAAAATAATAAGGATAGATTATATGATGAATTATTCACAATATGGTCTAATAGTAAATATTATAGCGACCCTAAATATCACGCACAAGATGGAGGTACTTATGATCCATCCTTGAAGAATGAAGAATTTTATAGGGAGTTTCAAAAAGAAATTGAGGTTTTTATATTGGAAAACTTTGATAGTGAATGTTTAAATAATCACGAAAATGGTAATATCGTAGATCTACTTATTTGTTTAGATATAGCTCCTACCACAAAAATTCAAGAGATTAGTTATGAGAATAGAATAAAAATTCTTGAAAAAATATTGAAATTTGGATCCTTCGCTAACTCATCTTTTACCGGAACTTATGAAAAGCCAATTATAAGGTTGTTGAAATATTTACCTCAGAACTTTAAGTATGGCGATTTTATAAATTATCTTGTAGATACTTTAATTACAATACCAGAGGGGCAGCATGGAAAAGAGGTAACCGCTACGGTAATTAAATTGCTTTTTGATAAAGTGAACGATAGTGTTTTTCTTTTCTCAGGTGATTATAGAAAAGAATTAATTGAAGCTTTCATATATATAAAAGCAAGATCTATTGGTATTGAAGATTCAGTAGCGGAAATTAAGAAAGGAATTGATAACTACGATATCGATGCTGTAAAAGAAAAACTAGCTTTTTATAGTTATGATTACCGAAACATATTAAAAAGGTTGTTTACGTCATTACCAACTCCTGTAACACCAATAGGATCGTTTGATTTTTATTTAAGTCTAGAGACAGAGTTGAAAGATGGCGGAGGAACTACTTCAGCAGTTTTAAACATTCAGCAAACCATGAAAAATGGTGTAACTGTTGAGAGTTTAATTTCGGAGAAAGAGCATCATCCATTTGAATTGATATTGTTTTTAAATTTATCTAAACAACCATTACTATCTGATTTTTCTGTAGCAAATCAGGCTGGTGAAAAATCAGCATCAATGGTACCAGCGATTGTTGCTCACTATGCTAGTGTAGAAGGAGACAATCAAACTAGAGCTGATATAATTCAAACGGCAATTGATGTAGGAACATTAGCATTACCAGGTGGTCAAGTAAGAGGAATAGGAAGGTTATTTTATTATGCTGACAAAATTAGCTCATTAGCTAGTATGGCTGGGACTTATAACAGAGAAGAGAATCCTAGATTAGCTAGTATTTTTAACAAAATAAGTATGGCTACTGGTTTAATAAGTATGGGAGATCTAGCTCAAACGGGGTATAAAACTTTGTTAAAAAACAAAAGAGCTAATTTAGATAAATTGACTGCAGGTGAAATTGCAGATAATTTAGTAGATCAAACAGAAGAGATATTAGATATCTTAAATAAATACCCAGAAGAACTTGACAATATACTTAAACAAGATAATAGTAAAATAGATGAACTTGCTAATATTCTTGAAAAAGAAAAGGAAGCTCTTGGAAAAGGTATTTCTGATTCGCAAGCAAGAAAGGTCGATGAGGTTGTTGAAAGGTTAAGGGAGTTCACTAAAGGAAATAAAATTCCTTCTGAGTATATTACAAAAGCGGAACAGCTTATAAACGATTTAAAACCTATTGAACCTACTGTTACTGCAGATTTAGAAAAGTTTGCAGAAAGTATAGGAGGAAAGATGGAAGGACTTGAGTTCAGAATGAAAACTGTAGAATCATTAGCTAGAAAGTTATTAAATGACGGTATAAATACCACTATGTATGACATATTGAGATATACTACGAGCATCAATGAAGCGAATTTTACAGATAAAGTATTCGAAATGGTGAAAAAACTACAAAATGAAGGATATACTTTAGACTGGGTTAGTAATTCATTTAAAGAAGGTTCTATTTATAAAGGGATCAATATGACTTTTACGACTCCATCAGGAAAAGTATTTGAATTACAATTCCATACTCCAAAAAGCTTTGATGTTAAACAGAATATAAATCATTCTTTATATGAACAGTATAGAAAGTTAGATCCAACATCTGACGAAGCAATACAATTAGCTGAAAAAATGAAGAATAACTCAAAAGACATTTCTCACCCTAAGGATGTGGAAAAAATTAGTCTTTATAACTTTAAAACGAATCAGGTTGAAGATTTCTTGAATTTATTAGATCAAAAAGGATTATTGAATAAGTATAATAATTTACCATCTCAAGAATTAAAAGATTTGTTTAGAAATGATTTCATTAACTCTACAGATGAAGTCTTAGAGTCTTTAAAGAATGATGATGCTTTCGAGTTTTGGTTAAATTATAGAAAAAATAATCCTACAACACCTTCATGTAAATAGAAAAGAAAATGAAAAGAATAATAAGTACATTATTAACATTATTAATTCCAATACTGATTAGTGCTCAGTGTTGGATTGAACAAGGGGTTCAGGATATGAGTAATCCCGACATTTCCTCTGATTTTAAAGCATTATTTAAGAGTTCCAACAGTGAATACGCGGATGCTTATAGACTTCTTTACGATCAGGCTTTTAATTTAAGAAATGATGTTTCCATACTTAAAAAGCTAAATAACAGTTTTGAGTCGGTTGTAAATGATTTAGAGAATGTAAAAGAATCTTTTTTAAACAGTGATATAATCCATCTTGATTTAGCTGGTTATAATAAGTATCCTGAAGCAGTAAAAATATGTGACGCACCGACGTTAGATGACTTAGATACTCCGATATATAATTTACTACAGGGTAAGATAAAGGATTATTTACCAAAATTTAAGAATAATTCTATAGATAGAATAACTATAGAAAACGCTCCTTATCGCGATGATATTCTAGAAGAAGTAAATCGTATTACTAAAGATGGAGCCTCTATCGAGCTCGAGCATTTCAGTGATCTTAATATTCCGTACAATGAAGTAGCAGATAAAGTTGGAGGAGGTATAAAGAAAAAAGAAACCTTTATAAAATCTGATTATGAGTATACGAGAGTTACCATAATCAAAGGAGAACAATTTATAGATGATTTTACTAATCAAGTTATAAATAATATTACAAGTAAATGGAGTAAATCTCAACAGGAATTATTTGAGAAAGCTATACAAGGTGATGCACTTCTCTCTAATAAATTAATTTCCGTAGAACCAACAAAATATTGTTCTAAGAAAGAATTAATTTCTTTTGAAATTATGTCTTGGGCAAAGAATAACTTCTATAAAGGAAATAATGCAGAATGGTTAAAGTTTGCCCAGAGTGCAAGTATGAAGAACTATTTTAAAGATTGGAGATTTAGTTTTTTTATGAATAAAGTCGATCCGCCAATAAATATATCTCTAGGTTCTCGTCAAGCACCCTTAACAAGTTATGACGCAAAATTTAATAGTACATCGTTTTCAAACTTTTTCTTAAGAGGATTTATTTCAACTGAAGGAATTGCAAATATGACGAAATTAGATGATTGGCTTCCTCTTGTAGGAGAATCTTTGAAAAAATCTTATGATAAGGAGGGTAAAATATTTTTTCATTTAGACTTAATTACTGATTTAAAAGCAATACATAATCCTACTAGTCCTCATTATTCAGGAGGTACGATTACAGAGTTAAGGTATATAGTTGATAATGAGTTGGTTTCGAAAGGTAGGGTAGAGTTTAAACTAGGTGGAGAATCTTTATCGTCTGAGAAAATGAAGGAGCTACAAGATGCAATTAGTGAATATGAAAAATATATAAACGAAGGAAATAAATCATTTAAGGGTGTTTATAATATTAAATTTGATTAAACTATGGATTTAAATGATGAAATAGAAAATTTTTGGAATTCAACTTATTTTTTAAACAAATCTGATGATGAGTGCAATAAGTATTTTGTGAAAGGGTTTATTTCAGGTAAAAATGATAAAGATTTTATAGATCTAATTCGTGATTTTCTAAATATAATTCATAGCATAGATAATCGATATTTTACCTTGATAGAAATGATTGAATATTATTCTTCTTCGCGAGAAATGAATTTGATCAATGGATTTTATGATATTTTAAATGAGATTAAAAGAAGCAATTTTAATTTACTTAAAGGATCTAATGTATACAGGAAAAAAGAAGAAGATGTTACTGATTTTTTTTACCGTAAATTAGGTAAAGAAATTGTTCATAATTATGTAAAAAAAGGAGATGTAATATCTATTAAAAATAAAATCAAGGATGGTTACAGGGATACCAAATTTTTTGATTCAAGTTTGAAAAATCCGTCTTGGGATATTTTGTATCCTGATAAACATAACGATTTTCAACATATAAACTTCTATTATAAGGAAAATGAACAAATTACTTATTGGGGACCACTCTGGAGAATTTTTGGAAATTTTAAACCAAGAGTTGAAAAGGTGGTAGTTGAAAATTCAAATATTGTAGTGTATACTGCTTTTTTCAGAATTGAATATGAAGGAGCTATTGAAAATGGAGAAATTGAGTTATCAAATGAGAGTATCTCTTATGAACCCTGTATAGAGGATTTAATTGAAAATGTAAAGTATTTTAGCTCTGGTATAAGTGAGTATACCAATCTAAATTTCTTAGTAGGGGACTGGTGTTTTAATAACTTTCAAAAGTTAAATTTTCCTTGGCAGAATTACTATAGAAGGATAAATGGTTTTTGGGATAGAATAGAAAAAGCTGATGTTAAAATAAATAAAGATATTACGTCAACTGCCAAAAATATAATTAATTTAAAATCCAATGCAAACGAAAAACATCATTTTACATTGAATATTGAAAATGCTTCTAAAAATGTATTTGCTATTACAAATATTGAAAGTGAAAATGATGATACGTTTAAAGAAGGGAATTGGGTTTTTATTCTTTTTGCAGGTTATTCAGGTCTAGATATAAAATTTGTAAAAGAATTCATTTCAATAACAACTGAGTTTCCCAATTTAAATTTCGCATTCAAGCCTTATATGGATGACGAGAAAATTCAAGAATTTACACAAGTAAATATCGAAAGAAAAAGAACTCCTGTAATTATTCTTAAAAAGAATAGTGATTCTAAATTATTGTCAGATACAACTAAAAATATAGAGAAAATTAAAACTTTATTATACTCAATATAGTAATATATATCCAACGAAAAATGAAAGATTTATCGAATCATAATTTTTATAAACTAATACTTAATGAGAGGGAAGTACTTCTAAGAGTACTTGCAAATGGGAGTATTGATGAAAATGTTAAAAGCCTAGAGGTTTACAATAATAAAAATTGGATAAAAGATATCAAGGTTATTAAATCCTTCATGAATCGATATATGTCTGGTTGGATTACAGATGAAGATATTGTAGATAAAAAAGTGGTTGAAGAATCATTAGTAACTGGTTTTACGTTAAGAACGATTGAAGCAAGGAATTTAGCTATAAAGCTTCATAATAACCAAAAATATGGGAACTGTCCCTATATAGTACATTTAACGAATGTAGTTAATGTTTTACTTCATTTTGGGACTACATTAGAAGAAGATGTATTATTAATGTCAGGTTGGCTCCATGACATAATTGAAGATACTAATATTGATCTAAATTTTATTAAAAATACTTTCGGTGAAGAGGTAAAAGAAATAGTTCTATTAGTTACAAATCAGAATTACAGTAATAAAACGAATGAAGAAAATAAAATAGAAACGTTTAAAAGAATAATAACAAATCAGAACGCGATTATTGTAAAATTAGCTGATAGAATTGCAAATGTTGAGTTTAGTTTGCTCCATAGTAATATTGATAAAATTACTAAGTATAAGAAGGAACAGGTTTTAATTAATATGATTTTTGAATCCAATATAACTACTGAGAAAGGAAATGTTTTGTTTAACTATTTAAACAAAATAATGCCATAAAGTATGAAATCGAATATCTTAAATATCACCCTATTCTTCGTAAGCTTTATAAGCTTCGGACAAGACTACGCTTTATTTGTGTCAGGTGATGGAACGTTGGATATAAACTTACCCACGAGTCAAGCGAATTACAGATACATACGTAGAATATACTATAAGTCATTAACTCCACCTTATATTTTTGGAGATGAAGCTGTCAGAGAAACAGGTTCCCATGCCATTGTAACTAATGCTACTTTTCCAATTAGAGGAAGATATGAATTAAGATATACGCCAAACTTTAATGGAGTGTATGTCACTAAATCAGGATCATTTAATTTAAACAAGTTTGAACATCATTTTATAGGAGCTCCATTTGATGGATCAAATGATCAAGGTTTCGGTCCAACTGATATACAACATATGACAACATATAGTCCACCTGTAAGGATTTATCAGTGGGCAACTGTATTACCGAAGTATGTGCAACCATCAGGATTAAATAGACAAAGAGCAACTACAGAAAAAATTTTCAAATCAACGGCTAATACATTTTCAGATACACCAAGAAACGTTCCTTATGTAAAATGGCAGTATCAAACGAATGCAGGAACTTTTTTTTGGAAAGACTTTCCAGCGAGTATTCGAAATAGAGTTCCTATGGATGCAACTGTAGAAGAAATGTTAGCAGAAGATTTTCTTCCAATACAAGATATAAATGTTGTAAGAATAAGAATGGTTTTAACGCCTCCACCAGGAAGAGGTTTTGCACCAAATCTATTTGGTTTTTTTGAAGAGAGAGATATTATAATGCCAACGGCAAGTTCTGAAATAATTTCTTTAGATATTTTTGACGCTTCTCCTGAGTTACGAGGAATTGTTCCTAAAGGAATTACGTGTAATGGAGATGAAGACGGAAGCTTAGAGTTAAAATTGAGTAGAGATTTAAATTCAGATGAGAAACTAGCGGTAACCTTATTTAAAGAAGATATTACTTCTGGAGACTTTACTATTATTCCAACAGGAGGTCAAAAGTTAAATATTACTTCATTAGTAAATAATGGAGATGGAACATATAGTTATAATTGGCCTGAGGAGTTGCCTGCTGGGAATTACAGAATGAAATATCAAACGGTAAATATAGCGACGAATGTTAGTCCTGGTTCTTTTGATTTGCTTGTATTTGTAGGAGATATAATTACAATTGATTCAGTTGATCCAGTAAATTTTACAATTGATACAATTTCAGATGAAAACTGTTTCAATGAAAAAGACGGTTATATAGAAGTTTCAGCTACTAGAGAAGGCTCTAGAACGTTACTTTATCAGTTAAGTAATAACGGAATTGTTCAAATGTTTAATGGAACAAATTGGGTGAATTATACAGGGTCAGATTCTGAGAATGAAACATATTATACATTTACAAATAATGATAGAACAATTATAAGCAAACTAGGAAAAGGAGTTTACAGAGTGAAGGTAAGAGATGCACAGAAGTGTTATATGAAGATTAATTAGAAAAGAAAAGGTTAGTTTATTTTAAATGGAACTTAAAAAGTTAATAATAGTTTTTACACTATTTTTTAGTGGATTTGTAAATGCTCAGGAGTATGGTGTTTGGTATAGTAGTAGAGATTATTATACTATTCCTAGATCTTCTGGAAGTTTATCACATGCTTACGTAAATAGAGTTTTTAATGTTGAAGAAAGAGAGCAAATATTGACTTTGCCTGGAGGAGGAACAATAAGTTTAGGGTTTATAACTGAAACAACTGAAAGTGGTGTTCATAGAGCAGATAATTCTTTAGAACCATTTAAGTTACATCCCAGGATTAATGGAGAAACTCAAGAAGGTATTGTGGAAGGGTTTTACTTTGATGAAGAGAAGGATTTAATTCCTTATGAGCATTATCTTGGAGGGAAAACTTATCCATCTACTAAATTGTTTGCTATTAATACATCAAATAAAGTAGAGGATATGGACGAATTTCACTTCTACTCTATTGTCTTACCTTATTATCAATTTCCTACGGATAATACTCGTTCAACTATCGATTTATTATTTAAGAGTCCAATTAATTCTTTTACAGATCCAATAGTTAAAATTCCTGAAATTATTTGGAAATATAGTTATGATAACGGGAGTTTTAAAGATTTCCCAGCTGACATTAAACATGATTTCCCCATGAAATCTACTGTCGGGGAAATTTTAGTTAATGAGTCTGTCGAATTTAATAAGATTTTGAGAGTAAAAGCTGAATTAAATAATTCAAATTTAAATATTCACGGAACTATTCATATTGGACCTCAAGAGTATTTGCCTGTGATAGGTACCGAAATATTTACATTCAATATAATTTCAAATTCACCTGAATTTAAAAGTGTTACAACCAAATCAATTTCATGTAATGGTTATGAAGACGGTAGTCTAGAATTAAAAGTAGGTAGAGATTTAGAACCTAATGAAAAACTAGCGGTAACCTTATTTAAAGAAGATATTACTTCTGGAGATTTTACTATTATTCCAACAGGAGGTCAAAAGTTAAATATTACTTCATTAGTAAATAATGGAGATGGAACATATAGTTATAATTGGCCTGAGGAGTTGCCTGCTGGGAATTACAGAATGAAATATCAAACTGTAAATATAGCGACGAATGTTAGTCCTGGTTCTTTTGATTTGCTTGTATTTGTAGGAGATATAATTACAATTGATTCAGTTGATCCAGTAAATTTTGCAATTGATACAATTTCAGATGAAAACTGTTTCAATGAAAAAGATGGTTATATAGAAGTTTCAGCTTTTAGAGAAGGCTCTAGAACGTTACTTTATCAACTAAGTAATAACGGAATTGTCCAAATATTTAATGGAACAAATTGGGTGAATTACACAGGATCAGATCCTGAGAATGAAACATATTATCCATTTACAAATGATGATAAAACAATTATAAACAAACTAGGAAAAGGAATTTACAGAGTGAAGGTAAGAGATGCACAAAAGTGTTATATGAAGATGAATAATTAGAGGAAAAAGAAAGAGTTATAGGAATTAATGAAGAACAAGATATTACTTTTTATATTTTTTAGTTTTTACTTAATGGGGTTTGGACAATCCTATTATGTAAGTGTAAAAAATTCGTTGTATTACCAAAATACAGGTGGTGCATCCTACTGTTTTAGGTCAAATCCTGCTTCAGTGCCTAGTGGTGCAGGTTATTTAAGACTAGAGGATAAAAATGGAGTTGTTTTGGAAACTACAGATGGTAATTTTAATTTAAATACTAGACCAGCAAAATTTGTTGAAAATAGTGGTAATTGCCGATGGATAGAAGGTTCTAACAGAGGAAGTACTTATAGTTTAGGAGGATATACATTTAGCATTCCAGAAAATCAAAATGCCTATTATGAAGTTAAACCTTTTCAAATAGCAGCTCCTTCTGCAATCTATTTTGAGGTAGTTGATAATACTCCGAGAGAGCTGAATTGCACAGGAGGAACTATAATTACTGCACCGTCAGTAGTACCAGCATCAGATATCATCGAATGGGAGTATTCTTTAAATTCCACTGTTGGTGTTGTGAATAATTCTCAAAATAAGCAGAATATATCGGTTTCTTTAGATTCATTTCAAGTTAACCTTAGAGCTAATATTGGTAAAACTATCTTTTTTAGATTTAAGATGAGTAATGGAATCCAGTCTCCATTCAAGGGATATAAAATAGTTTCTTGCTCACCAGAATTTCATAGTATTAATAAAACAGATACAACTTGTAATTACACTACAGATGGTAGTTTCAAATTAAATGTCAAAAGAAATTTAAATTCTGTAGAAGAATTAGTAATAACCTTATATGATGCTACTAATAACGCATTAGTAGGACAGGAGTTTACTACAAGCTTAATAAATAATGGTGGAGGTAATTATGGCTATTTATGGACAGGAAATTTAGATGGAGGTACATATAGTGTAAAATATCAATCACACAATGGATCTGGAGGAATTAACCCAAATGATTCTTCGTGGAGTTCTTTAAATTCAGTAGGGACTTTTGAAGTTAAAAAAGCGGAATCTGTTAGTTTTTCAATAACAAATAAATCTGATGAAAATTGTTTTAATGAGAAAGATGGTTATATAGATCTTTCTGCATCGAGAGAACCAGGAAGAGATTTATTTTTTCAGTTAACAAAAGATGGGAAGATTCAAATTTTTAATGGTACCAATTGGGTGAATTATACTGGTACTGATTCCGATAGTGAAACGTTTAATTCATTTACAAATGAATCAACAACTAGAATTGATAAATTAATAAAAGGGGTATATCGAGTAAAAGTTCGAGACTCTGAAAAATGTTATATGAAATAGTAAAAAGAATAAAACTCCCATTATAAATGAAAACTAAACTTTTACATATATTGATGTTTTGCAGTGCCTTTTCGGCTTACTGCCAGCATGTTTATTTATATGAGTACAGAGCTTCTTTTTCTTCTTCTGCTACAGGAACTCCGTTATATTTTGAAAGTACGATTTCTACAAATGCAGGTCAATTATCTAGCTTTAATCAAACAAGACCAAGCTCAATAAATATAAACGAATTCAAAATGGTTGAATTTGCTCAAGACGTAACTTCAGTTACTTCTTTTGCTCGTTATTCACCTGGTTTTATAGGAGGTTGTAACAATATCACAAGCAATACGAATACTTTACCTTTTACTGGGTGCATCCAAGGAACTCAGTTATTAACAGGAACGTTTAATTCTTTCCAATGTTTAAATGAGAGTTATACAAGTTTCAAACTTATTAAAATGGAAAGCTTGTTTACATTAAACACTGCGGGAGCAACTTCAAATGAATTAAAAGAATGTGCTCCGCGTGATATTAAAGTTTCTTCAGGATGCCAGTTTAAATTTGCATTAGAATACAAATTATTAGGAAGTTCTACATGGCAAGAGGTAATCCCTTATGGGACTAATACTATGACTGTAAGTATTGCTACTTCAGATTTTCCAGGTTTAAATACAGGAGATAATTTTCGATTAAGAGCTCGATATCTTCCTACTTATGGAACTACTGCCGCGAATGCATATTCAGATGAGATAATATTAAAATCTGCATCTTGCTCTCCTGTTTTTGATAACGTCGATCCGAGTCCAACGACATGTAATTATTCTTCAGACGGAGGATTTAAAATTTCAGTAAAGAGAGATTTAGATACTAACGAAAAGATAATTTTCACTCTATATGATGGAGTTAATGATGCTATTTTATTCAATCAAGAATCTACGACAAGTTTAATTAATAATGGAGATGGAACATTTGGATATAATTGGTTGGAAGATTTGGATGCAGCTTCATATCGAGTTAAATATCAAACTTTGAATGGAACCGGGAATATACCAGATAATGATCCCTCATGGGATACAGTTGAATTTAGTCCTGTTTTTACAATTCCCAAACCAGCCAAAGTTATATTCTCCATAACAAACTCTTCAGATGAGAATTGTTTTGAAGAAAATGATGGTTATATAGATATCTCTGCATCAAGAGAATCAGGAAGAGGATTGTTTTTTCAGTTAACAAAAGACGGAAATATTCAAGTTTTTAATGGTACAAATTGGGTGAATTATACAGGAGGAGATCCTAATAATGAAACCTATTATGCTTTTAATAATAGTACAACAACAAGAATTAATAAGTTGGGAAGAGGAACCTATAGAGTTAAAGTAAGAGACTCTGAAAAATGTAATGCAAGATGAGAAATAATTATAGTTTAATAATCACAATATTTGTGCTATTCATTCAACAAATTTGTTTCTCGCAAGGTTATGTAATTTATCAAAAGACCGAAAGAGCAATTTTATCTTGTGGTCAAGGAGATATTGCTGATGGAGCAGTTCCATGTAGGAATGGATTAACTGGAGTAGCAAGTGTTAAGGGAAATATTACTGGATTATATAGCTCTGATATAGGTAATAATGAAGGATGCACCGATCAAAGTAATTCTGATCGATTTATTCCTGTTAGCAATCCTGAAGAACTTTTTTGTGGTAAAACATTTAATCCGACAATTGATATCTCAAATTATTGTTATGATCATGAAGTAAGTTTTGTTAGTGTAAGACCTGATGATAATTTCAAAATATTAACACCAAATCCGGGGATTGCAAATAAAAGAACCGAAATAACTTTAGAAGCTACACCGGGTTATCATCCTTTAGTTTATAATTGGCAATATTTGGATATAAATTCTAATACTTGGAAGCAATTTCCGAGTAGATTTTTAGGAAAAAGTTCTATCACATTTGATGCTGAAGATTTATTTGGGGCGAGTGCTGAAGATTATATCGATCAAAGTATTCAATATAAATTAGAATTATGTAATGGGTGGAGTCCTACAGGTCCTTACATATACATATTCGAATATCCTTCTCCAGGTTTAAGTTCTATTGATACAAATCCAATAACTTGTAATTATGACTCAGACGGTGATTTTACAATAAATATTGATAGAAATTTATTTTCAAATGAAGAACTCGTAATTACACTTTATAACAGTAATAATGTATTAGTTGGTCAAGAACAAACAACTAGTTTAATAAATAATGGGGATGGTACTTTTAGTTTTAAATGGCCAAGAATGTTAGATGCCGGAAGTTACCTTTTGAAATATCAAACTCATGGTGGAAGGGGAGGAATAGATCCGAATGATAGTTCTTGGAATAGTTTAATAGTAGAGCCTGTTACAATTTTAGATGCTGCAAAAGTTGAATTTACAATTACAGGTCAGTCAGAAGAGACTTGTTTTGATGAAAATGATGGTTATATAGATGTTGAGGCAACAAGAGAAGGAAATAGAACTTTATACTATCAATTAATTAAAAATGGAACAGTACAAATATTTAACGGAACAAAATGGGTAAACTATACAGGAACAAATGCACAAAATGAAACCTTCAATTCATTTATTAGTAATACAACTACAAGAATAAGCAAGCTAGGAAAAGGAACATACAGAGTTAAAGTTCGTGACTCTCATGAATGTTACATGAGAACTAATTAGAAAGAAAAAGTAGATTTTTTTAAGAAGAAATGAGAAACATTACGTTACGTTTAGTACTATTTATTGGGGTATTTAGTTTACTAAAGTTAGAAGCACAGCAAATCGATTTTGATAATATCGGTCGGGGAAAACCAATTAAAATAAGCGGAAATATTGCAGCAAATACTGTATTTTATTCATCGAATCAAAATAATGCACGTTCGCCATTTACCTATTTTTTACAAGGAAGCCTAAATTTCAATATATATGAATTTTCAATTCCCGTAAGTTATAGCTTCTCTAATCAAGGAGAAGATTTAGAGTATCAATTACCATTCAATTTTAACCGATTAAGTCTACATCCAAAATATAGATGGATTCAAGCACATATTGGAGATGTTACAATGTCATTTTCACCTTATACTTTGGCAGGACACCAATTTACTGGAGGAGGAGTTGAATTAACTCCTAATGGTGGGTTTTCATTTTCTGCAATGTCTGGTCGTTTATTAAAAGCAACTGAGGATTCTTCTGATGAGAGAACAATTCCAGCTTATCATAGAATGGGGTATGGAGCTAAATTTGGATATACAGGAAAGAAATATAGCGTTGAAGTGATTGGTTTTTATGCAAAAGATCAAGAAAATTCAATTAGTGCAGTTCCTGAGGATAAACAAGTTTTTCCGAAAGAAAATTTAGTTTTAAGTTTAGGTGGAGCAGTTGCAATTACCGATGGTTTACAGTTTAGTGGAGAATACGCATCAACCGCAATTACAAAAGATACTAGAGCTGAAAGAGTTTCTTTTAGTAGTGGCTTAGCAGGTTTATTTTTTAATAATAGAGCTTCAACGGAACATTATAAAGCTTTTCGAACTGAGTTAAATTATTCGTTTGATAAATATAATTTCGGGGTAGGATATGAAAGAATTGATCCTGGATATGAAACCTTAGGTGGATATTTCTTTAACAATGACTTCGAAAATATTACCTTAAACGGAACAACTTCATTGTTTAGTAATAAAGTTAATTTATCATTTAATGTTGGTTTTCAAAGAGATGATTTGGCAAATCAGAAGGAAACAGCAACAAGCAGAACTGTAGGAAGTGTGAATGCAAGTTATGCTATGAATCAAAAGGTAAATATTTCTGCGAGTTATTCGAATTTTACAACATTTACTAATAACAGATTAGATCAGTTTGATATTATTAATGATGATAACTTGATTGATAATCAAGATCAACTTTTTGATTACCGTCAACTATCACAGAATGCGAATTTTAATGTTGGTTATATTATTGAAAATAGTAAAAATCGACGTCAAAACTTAAATACAAACTATTCATTGGCTACAGTTGCTAATGAACAAAATGGTATCGTACGAATCGGTGATGGATCTACTTTTCATAACTTCAATTCGTCTTATACAATTGGTCTGCCTCAACGAAAGTTAAATATCTCTACAAGTTTAAATGCAACTTATAACACCATTGGTACAGAGGATTCTTATACATGGGGACCAACTGTTGCTGTGGGTAAAAAGTTTCTCAAAGATAAATTAAATACAACCTTAGGAGCATCTTACAATCAAAGTACAGGAACTCAAAGTAATTCTAGCGCAGCCAATATTCGATTAAACGCAAATTATATTTTACAAGAAAGACATAACTTCAATTTAAATCTTATTCAGTTATTCAGAAGTACGTCATCAAGTACAACTACAGCAGATTTAACAGTCACATTTGGATATAATTATCCGTTTGATTTTTCTGCTTCTAAGAAAGGCAAGAAATCTAAAAAGAAAGAAGACAAGTCAGATATTTACTATAAAGATTACACATTTACTGGAGGTTCTGGTAAAATTACTTCTGAAATTCTTGAGTTAAGAAAGAATAGTAAATATCAAGACTTAAAACTTGTTTCTGAGTTAAATAATGAACTTGCTTCCGCTGAACAAGAATTATTAGATGCTGAGTTAAAATCAAGAAAGAAATACAAAAAGAAAGCTGAAGAATACTTAGAATTACTTGATAAATATGAAAGTTTCAGTTCAAAATATGATGATTTAAATTTTAAAATTCTTAAGAAGTTATACAAAGACGCGAGCCTACAATCGGAAAAAGTAGAGCAGAGGTATGCACGAGCTAAAATGTTATATGATAAAACAAATGGTCAACGAAAAAAGAAACTTCTGAAAGATTTAAAGAAGAAAGAAGCTGCGTATACTTCAAATCAACGAATTATTGAAGAATTGAAAGATATTAAGAAAGTTGATGTTATTAATAGTAGTAAAGAACGTTTGAAAAACTTTAAGAAGGAAAATTACTATAAAGCTTATAAGATGCTTGAAGATGGTAAAACTGACAGAGAGGTGTCTTTATTTTTAGAGTTATCTTACATTAAAATGTATCACTCATTTCAGTAATATTCTATTTAAAATTGATTTTTAAAAAAAACTCTTATTAGGCCTTTTCTAATAAGAGTTTTTTAGTCTTAGTTTACTTTTTATTTTTCCTCTTTTGTTTATAGTAGCTTTTATCGGCTACATAAATAGTTTTATGTACTTCACAAAAGGTCTTGTTCTTTCCTTTGTTAGTCAATAATGTCGTCTTAACAATTTCTATTTCATTTTCTATAGAAACTCTTCTTTTTATTTCCTCTAGCTCCTCTAATGAATAATGAAAATCCGCATAAACGTGTTCCTTAGCCGGTCTTTTAAATTTAATTTCAGCAGACTTGTCCCAAACCACATAATCATCACCAATTAAATTAATTAATTGAACCATTGGTATAGGATCAACAGCAGAAAATAAACTTCCTCCAAAAATTGAATTTACATAGTTTTTATTTTTATAACTAAGCTTAACTTTAACTACCACTTTTAGTAAATCCTCTGAAACTTCAATTACTCTTCCAGTACTTCTTCGGTACATTGGAGATAAATTAAAACCATGTTTAAACAATTTAGCTTTAGGAATAAATTTCGTTCCTATTTCGGCGATCTTTTTATAAACAGACATAGTAAATATTTGATGAAGTAAAAGTAATAAGAATAAAAAAACTCGAGCTGGTTAAACTCGAGTTTTACTTTTAATTAAATTTAGATAGATATACTAAGCTCCCCATTCTTTTAGAGAATCTTTGTTCATCTTAACGTAGTCAGCATTATTAGCTTTCTCAGCATGCATTAAAGAAGCTTTGGCTGCTTTAATCGCACCTTTTTTATCTCCAGCTTTAGCATGAATTAAAGACTGCTTACGTAAGTACCAAAAACGAGGTTGGTCACTTGTTAACTCAACAGCTTTGTCAATCCACATCATAGCTTTCTTAATATCTTTACCTTCATCCATGTAATAAGATGCAGCAGCATAGTAATCGTTAGGTCCAGGTCCTGCCATTACAGAGGCAATACTTGATTCTACTGCCTTATCAGTTGGTACATTAAATTTGATTCCAGCGTATGTATTTTCCCATAAAATTCCTAAAACAGCAGAACTGTTTGTAAGGTCATCAATAGTAATAGTAAAAGATTCAATACTCATTGGCATCTTCTCAACTTTAGCAGTAGTAGTTAAAGCTACTTTTTTATCATCCCATTTTCTCGGAGTTCCCCAGTTGTTAGTGTCATTGTAAAACATTACTTCCCAAGAAGTAGCTCCAGGTTTTGTGAAAATAGCATAAGAACCTTTTTTCAATGATTTTCCATCAATTGTAACATCTTGACTAAAAGTTACTATTGTATTCTTGTTAGCTCCAGTTCTCCATAATTTTCCAAAAGGAACCAAATCTCCAAAAACTTTTCTTCCTTTAACTCCTGGTCTAGAGTATTCAACTGTTACATCAGTTAAACCTACTTTTTGCTCTATTTTCGAAAGTGGACTTGGTTGAGGGGTTTTAATTTGTGCGTTACCTGATAAAGTTAATGACGCAACAAATAATCCTAAAAATAATTTTTTCATGATAATAAATTAGTTTGTTTTTTTAGTCAGTATAAAATTACGGCTTAAACAGGGGATAAATGTTAACAAAAACTTAAAAAACCAGAATAGATCTTGATTGTATCTTTGCTAGCATGAAAAAATATATTTCTGAGTTTGTAGGAACTTTCGCACTTATTTTCTGCGGAACTGGTGCAATGACCATTAATGAAGTTACTAACGGATCTATTGGTCATGTTGGAATTGCAATTACATGGGGATTAATTGTAATGGCTATGATTTATGCTTTTGGAGAAATATCTGGAGCACATTTTAATCCAGCAGTAACTATTTCATTTGCTTATGCTAAAAAATTTCCTTGGTCTGAAGTTCCAAAATATATTGTTTTTCAAATTCTCGGAGCGCTTTTAGCCAGTTTTACTTTATGGTTTTTATTTCCTGAAAGTGAATTTTATGGTGCAACAATACCATCAACAGATGCCATGCGGGCTTTTGTTCTAGAGTTGTTACTTACGTTTTTCCTTATGGTTACTATTATAAATGTTTCTACGGGAAGTAAGGAAGTAGGAGTAATGGCAGGAATCGCAATTGGTGGCGTAGTTTTATTAGAGGCAATGTTTGCAGGTCCAATCACAAAGGCTTCTATGAATCCGGCAAGATCTTTAGCTCCAGCTATAGTTTCTGGACATTTTCAAGATATTTGGTTGTATATGATAGCTCCAGTTTTAGGTGCTTTATTGGCCGTAGCTACTTGTAAATTGGTAAAAGATGACAATTGCTGTGATGGCGATTGCTAAATTCTGTAATATGTAAAAGAAGAGTTTATCATTCGATAAACTCTTCTGAGAAGTCTAAATAAAGTAACTTAGACTAGGAATAACAATAAGTAATTATTAAAAATAGGATTGCATAAATACCTATTAGTACTAATTCAAGCTTGTAATCTTTTTTAGTTCTGTTATCCATTTCTTATTCTTTAATCATTTTTCTTAAAGCTATTTTTCCCTTAAGATCTTCAAGTTTTACTAAATAAATTCCTTTAGTAAGACCTGCTACATTTATAATTTTATCTTCGGTTGAAACTACTTTCATTCCAAGGATATTGTATATTTCAATACTGTCAATTTCATATTCAGAAGTTGTCGATTCTATTTGGATACTATTTTTCATAGGGTTCGGATAGATTAGAATAGCATTGTTGTATTCTAAATCAATAACGCTTGCGGTAGCACTGCAATTTTCGCTGTAGCTTGCTGTTGAATCTTTCACCCAAGTTCCATCAGTTGGAGGTGTAAAACCTGTATCAATTTGAATACAACCTAAAGACGAGTTGTTATTAACCTCCATAACCGTAATATTTCCATTTTCACCATTAGCCAGATTTAAACTTGATAACGAATTATTTCTAGCGTCCAACTCAATTAGTTTTGAATTACTAGACAGATCTAAATCAGAAATTTGGTTATTATAACAATACAAGTTTCTCAATTCAGTATTTGATGAAAGGTCTAAAGCCGTAATTGTATTTGAAAAACAAATTAATGATGTAATATTTTCAAAAGCTTCAATTCCAGTTAAGTCTGAGATAGATTGGTTAGAAACATTTATTGAAGAAGAATAGTTTAAAGCTTCTGTCAACTGAATTTCTGAATCACTATTTGTATTAATTGAAGAGTTGTTTACTAGTGCATTTTTAAAGTTGGTATCTGGAATATTAACAATAGGTGCCAAAGTAAAGTTTGCTGTTACTGTTTTATCACCATCCATTGTAATGTTTACTGGGTTGGTTGTACCTGTAACATCACCAGACCAACTATCAAAAATATACCCAGTATTAGGAACAGCTGTTAAAGTAACTTCCGTTCCAGCATTAAATCCATTAACTGTAGCGGTTGGATTTGTATTTATTGAGCCATTAGTTGCATTAAGTGTCAGTGTATATTTTGTAAGGCAGTTATCTCCGTAACTTGTAGTACTATCTTTTAACCAGGTTCCATCTGTAGGAGGAGTAAAACCAGCATCAATTTGAATACAACTTAAACTAGAGTTTGTACCAGCAAACATTTGTGTCATATTACTGTTATTCCCATTCGCAATATTTAGGCTTGCAAGTTGATTTGAAATACATGATAATGTTCTAAGCGCAGAATTAGCAGATAGATCTAAAGCGGTTAATTGATTACTATCACAAGTGAATTCTACTAAGTTTGTATTATTAGTAAGATCTATTGAAGTAAATTGATTCCCGTTAAAATATAGAGCCTGTAATTGTAAATTGTTACTTAAATCTATAGTAGTTAAGTCATTTGCAGAAAAATTCAGCGTTCTTAACTGCGTGTTTGTAGAGATGTCTAATGAAGTTAAATCATTAACAGCACAAACCAAACTTCTTAAGTTTATATTCAAACTAACATCAATAGTAGTTAATTGATTAGTATTACAAGTTAAGTTTGTCAAATCAATATTCTTTGCAACATCAACTGAGGTCAATAAGTTTTCATCACATTGAAATATTTGTAATGCTGTGTTTTTTGAAACGTCAATAGATGTTAACTGATTTTTAGAACATTGAAAGATTTGTAAATCTGTTGAGTTTGATACATCTATTGAGGTAATATTTGCATCATTAATAAGTAAAGTTATTAAACCTGTTGCTCCAGAAATATCTAAAGAGCTAAGGTTGTTTTCACTACAATTTAAAAAACTCAGTAGTGAATTTGAAAGCGCTTTTAAAGCAGTAATGCTATTTTTATTACATGAAACACTAGTAAGTTTTTTATTACTAGAAATATCTAGAATAGTTAAGTTATTATCGGCAATATTAAGCTCATTAATATTTATAAATGCTTCAATACCCGTTAAATCTGAAATTGATGAACCATTTGCCGTAATTCTCCCCGTAAAAGCTTCCGCTTCTGTTATTTGAATTTCATTATCTCCGTTGGTGTCAATAGTTGGAGTATGATTCAATAATACATTTTTAAAGTTAGCATCTGGAATGTTAACTATAGTAAGAATTTTACTTTTACCAGAATTTAAATTATTATCATTTTTAGTGTTGGCATATACTGATTTTACACTTGCAAAAATCAATAAAAATGAAACTATAATACGTAGTTTAAATGTAAATGTTTTCATAATACTTATTATTAAAATTATTCCCACTACAAAGGTTTTAATTAGGAGTAAATTTTAATATGAGTATTCTTGCAAGCTATTGGAGTATTATTGCAAACCCTTTATTTTCTTAAGGAATTTGGGGTTTCTCCGAATTTTTCTTTAAAGGTTTTATTAAACCAACTCGGATCACTAAATCCTGTTTTGAATGCAATTTCAGAAATGCTTAAAGAAGAATTCAGGATTAATTTTTTAGCTTCATCCAATCGAATTGTTCTGATAAAAATAGAAGTTGAAGAATTCGTAGTTGCTTTAATTTTTCTGTACAATTGAGATTCACTAAAATGCAATTCAGAGCCTAACCTTGAAGCATTAAAACTAGAGTCATCAATATTTTCTTTTATAACTGAAATCACTTTAGAAATAAATGTATCATTTACATTTTCATTTTTTGAATTCAATTGATTTTCTATAGTTTCCCCAAGAGTATATTTTGATTGTAGTTTTTTTCTTAATTCAATCAGTTTTTCCAATCTAACAAGTAATTCTTCTTGATCAAAAGGTTTGGTTAAATACGCATCGGCACCTTTCGTGTATCCTTCCAAACTATCATTTTTAGTTGCTTTTGCGGTAAGTAATATTACTGGAATATGAGATGTAATTTCTTTTTGTTTGATGTCTTCACATAATTCAAAACCATTTTTCTTTGGCATCATAACATCGCTTACAATAACATCTGGAATATGTTCAATAGCTTTCTTTAACCCTTCTTCACCATTTTCAGCATATAAAATTCGATATTGATCTTCCAAACAATGTGTAAGATATTTGGCTATATCTTTATTGTCTTCTACAATGAGTACAAGAGGTTGTTCAATATTACTATTAACCTTAATTGATTTTCTTGTTTTTTGCTTTTCACCTGAATATGCAGGAATATGAAACTCATCTGTTGCTTTATTTTCAATTTGCAAAGTAACTATGAATTTTGTTCCTTCATTAACTTTACTATTAACTATAATTGTTCCTTTCATCAATTCAGTTAATTCTTTGACAATAGCTAAACCGATTCCACTACCTTCATAATTTTTAGTAGAGGTATTGTCAACCTGATAAAAACGATCAAAGATTTTCTTTTGATGTTCTTCCGAAATACCAATACCAAAATCTTGTACTGTTAACTCAAGAAATTCTTTTTCATTTTTTATGAGTTTTCGTGATTTGATTAAAACTTCTGAGTTCTCTGGACTAAACTTAATTGCATTACTAATTAAATTGGTAATGATATGAGAAATTGAATTTGGATCGAAGTCCATTTCTATTTGTTCTTCGCAGTGAAATTTTAAATCTACTTTATGAGTAATTGCATGTGAACTTAAACTTTCTACTAAGTAGTTAACGTAATTAGTAATGTTTCCTCTTTTATAAGCAAGCTTAATTTTATTTTCTTCAAGCTTAGAAAAGTCTAATAATTGATTAATCAACTTTAATAAATGTTTACTATTATTTTTAATAGTATTTACCGAGTTATCAACGTACTTATTCTTTTTGATGTTTTCACTCATTCCCATGATAACCGTTAAAGGAGTTCTAAATTCATGAGTAATGTTTGTATATAAATTCGATTTTAAAGTATTTATTTCTTGTTGTTTTTGCACTTCTAAAATCGATTCTCGTCTTTTCGAAATAAAGAAATAAACAATTCCTGCTAAGGCAATTAATGCAAGTATTAAAGAAGCTAAATACAATTTGTTTTGATACGATTTATTCTTAATTTCTACTTCTTTTAAGGCAATTTTGTTTTCATTTACAATACTATCACGCAGTTTTTGTGTTGTGTATTTAAAACGAACGTCTTGTTCAATTAATTCTTTTTTAGATAACTTATTAGCTATGCTATCTCTATAGTTTATGTAATTTTTATACTGATCAAGTGCTTTTTTGTGCTCGCCTTTTTTGGTATAAAGGATAGAGAGATTTTTACTCGTCTGTTCTAAGTTTTTAATTCTTCCTTTTTTCTTGAATATTTCTAAAGCCTCAAGTGCCAGCTTTTCACCAATATTTAAATTCCCTTTTTGCGTCTGGAGCTGAGAAATATTGTCTAAAGTTAATGCATAACTTGTGGTCATTTTTAACTCTTTTTTCAGAGCAAGACTTTTATTAAAGAACTTTAAAGCAGAGTCTACATCTTTCAAGCGTTGAAATGCTTTTGCAACATTATTAGTTGTAATCGCTAAACTACGTTTGTTTTTAGTAGCTTCATACCAAGCTAAAGATTGTTTCCACTTGTGTAAAGCTTGTTTATAATCTTTTTTATAGAAGTAAATTGAAGCTACGTTGTTATTAGCAAGAGCAAATCCATTAGTGTCTTTTCTGGACAATTGAAGCTCGTAACTTTTGTTATAATATTCTAAAGCTTTATCATAATCTTTTTGCTGTCTATGCAGCATTCCAATATTATTTAGTGCTAAAGCTTTTTGGTAATTTAATCTGTGTTGTTCTGCTAAAAGTAAAGACTTGTCATAATAACTAAGTGCTTTTTTATAATTACCAGCTCTGTAAAAGTAAGCTCCTAAGTTATTATATATTAAAGAAATTCTATTAATGTCACCTATTTCTTGTGCCATTGAAATTCCTTTTTCATAATAGTAAATAGAAGAGTCTTGTTGTTCTTTCTTTGAAAAATAGTATCCAATATTATTAAAAGCTCTTACTATTAGTTTTTTATATGTTTTTGGTGATTTCCCTTTCGTAAGTGCCTTTTCAGCTTCTTGAATAACATCCTTGCTTATTGGAAGAATTGTATCTAAGTTTCTTCTAAAAATATAGTCTGCTATGTATAATTTCGTTTGTAAACGAATACTGTCTTCAATAGATGTATCAACAGAAACTCGTTTTATAGAATCCAATTTTTTGTCTTGTGCTAAAACTGAAATAGATAGAAAAAGAAGTAAAAAAGGAATACAAGTTTTTAGATATTTCAAATTTAAAGTAAGGGTATAACGCATTGAAATAATTAAGTGTTGGTGTGAAAATATTTATAAAAAATAGAAAAGTCAAATTTTAGGATAAAACTTTATTAGTTATTGGTGTTGATTTTTAGCATTTTTGGGGTATGAAAAAAGCGCAAGAAGTTTATAGTATTTTAGGTAGTGGATGGTTAGGGATTCCTTTGGCGATGAAGTTAATAAATGATGGAGTAACTGTTAAAGGATCGACTAGATCTGAGGAGAAATTAACTCATTTAAAGGAACTGAATATTTTGCCTTTTATAGTTGATATTGAAAAAGAAATATCCAATTCGGACTTTTTCAATACTGATGTGCTTTTAATTATGATAACGTCAAAAGAGATATCAGCTTATGAAAATTTGATATCTCAAATTGAAAAATCGGAAATTAAAAAAGTAATTTTTATTAGCTCAACTTCAGTTTATCCTAGGAATAATAAAGTGTATACTGAAGAAGAGGAAACTATTGATGATGCTTTATTAGTTAGGGTAGAGGAGTTGTTTAGAAGGAATTCGAATTTCAAAACAACGATAATTAGATTTGCTGGGTTATATGGAGGGAAAAGACAACCTGGGAATTGGTTTGCTGAGAAAGAAATTCCGCAACCAGATGGATTTGTAAATATGATTCATAGAGATGATTGTATTGCAATTATTTCTAAAATAATTGAGAAAGATGTATTTGGAGAAACGTTTAATGCATGCGCAGATCATCATCCAACTCGTAAAGAATTTTATAAAGAAGCTAGAAAGAATTTAGGTAAGCCTGAACCAAAGTTTAAGAAAGAAATAGATTTAAAGTTTAAAAAAATTAGTCCAAAAAAGCTGATGAATAGCTTGAACTATGAATTCATTCATAATAATTTATTGGAATTGAAGGAGTAAATCATATGTTCTTTCTATGAGATTTATTTTAATTTGTTAACCCGTAATTAAACTTTTTAAAATCAAATTCTAATCTATAGGGATGTGATTATTTACAAACATTTTTGCGTCCCAGTTTTACGATTTCTTCTATTCCAAACTCGTCAAATTTTTCTAGTAACTTCATGGTACCATGTTTCTTTTTAAATTTTAATTCTTCTTTATAAAGTGGAATTAACGTATAAATGTCAATAGTTTTGTTATCATCCAAAGTGATTTGAGTAAATTCCTCTGAAAGCTCTACAGAGTTAACAAGTATTACTGAGTTAAAACCAATTCCTTCTGCAAGCTCATCATCATCTTCATGACCTAAAGAATGTCCAAATCCTAACCAAGTTTTGTTTGGATGAGGAAGTATCATTAATTCTTTCATAATCCTAATAGGCCAATAATTCCTTTCATCACTGAATGATTGGTATTCTAAATTCCATTCTTTAGGAAGTAATATCATTACTTCTGCATATTCAGATGAATCAATATCACTAGGGACATTCATGGGTAAAGCGCTCATACCACAACTCAATAAAATATGGAAAGGTCTGTCTTCTGTTGCTTTTATAAAGAAAATATCTCTATGAATAGTTTCAGATTCTATTTCATCGAATACTACAATGTCGGTACTTTCATCAAAAAAAAGATCAAGATGATTATCTATAGTTTGAACACTATTTGGTACGTTTTTGTTCATGTGTTTAGTTGAGTTTTATGAAATAGCACAAGAGATTGTGAAGATATTTAAGATCATTAATTTTCTAGTAATGCTATTCATTTCTTTGTCGAATTTTAAAGGATATCAAATCATTAATTGTGGTAAAATAAAGCGCAATAAGTAGAAAAAAGCTATGTATACACTTATATTGATTAAGGTTTTAATAATTCCATATTTATTATACCTCAGAAGTCCAAATGTTAAGATTTTTAAAGCAATAAGGTAACTTGTATATAAGATTAAGTTATATGTGTCTTTAAAAAATAGAATTAATAACAAGCCTATGCTTAAAGGAACAAAAGAATATGCCAATACAGCAAAAACATCGAGAAAGGTAGCTTTTCCACTTAGGATTTTACCTGTTTTGAACAGAATATAAGAAGATATAAAACCAAATATGATTGCTATTAATACAGAGAGTAAAAACGAAATCAGATGAAAAAAGTACTTGTAAGTTTCGTAAGTATCATCAAAGTTGAATAAGAAATTAACAACTCCAAATAACCCAAATAGCAAATAACTTTTATTAAATAACTCATCTTCATATTCGTTAACCATTAAGTTAAATCCTTTGCTGCTCCAAATTATTGAATAAAATATTGATTTCATAACTAATTTTAAGGGCTATTTCTTTTGGGAGTTATGCTTATTCTTAATATCTAATATGATTCCTATAATTAGTTTATTACTATATATACATCTGTTACATGTGTACACTTCTCCTTTTTTCTTACTAATTACATCGACTAGCTTTAAAACATCTTTATTAAAAACGATTCCTTGTTTTTTTAGCGTTAATATTCCGTCTATGGCATATAATTGAATTTCGGTAACAGTTGATTTTAGCCATTTAACTAAATTTTTTGAATCTTTCGATTTTATGAGTTTCTCTAGTTTTCCTCTATATTCAGTGATTCCTCTTACTCGCCCACAAACATCTCCGTAAACAATATTTGTTTCAAAAAGTTCATTGTAATTTAAAGGATATGAATAAACTCTTAAAAATTCTGATTCTAATTCTTTCATTATTTTATTTGAACCTTCTTTTACTATTATTTCAGTTGGAGTCCATTTACCATTTACTTTTACATTTTGTAGTCTGTAAAGTTTATATAATGCAATTTTTCCATTCTGCTTTTTTATTAATTTTAAATTGTATTTGTATAGAGTAGAAACAGATTTATTCTCATCACTTCTTACTGACTTAGTAAATTGTATAATTTGTTCGAAAAAGTTGTTGACCAGCTCTCTTTCTATATTGGTACGCCACTTATACTTAGTTTTTTCAGTAGCTATCTTTTCAAAGCTATTTAATCCATTTTCAACTTCTTGATAATCGAAGTTTTGAAAAAGACCAGATAATTTTTCCTCCTCTTGGGTAAAGGCATTAGAGAACCAGAACAATAGAATTACTACAGATATAAATTGTTTTTTATAATTCAAGAGAAACACATTTTTAAATTGGTTCTTCAAGGTGGATGAGAAAAATATAGATTTCATAGTTTGAGTTGTGATTGCTGAGTTTTTTTTATCCTAGGATCATATCCATGAGGTAAATTAACTGCTCCAGCACAACAATATACAAAGCAATTTCCATAATAAGATTTATGTTTCTTATATAATTGACAGGAAAAATAAAAAAAACTATCGTAGTAAAAAGAAAATGATTTTAATAAAGTCTAGTTTTACTAAATTTATACTTCTGGTATTTTTCTAAATAAATGTCGTTGTTATTTGGGTTTTTACTAGAATAAAGAATTTTAAAATCCTTACCAACGCATCCTTTAGTGCCATCACTACATTTAAAAGTAGAAACACGCACTCTACCTTTATACTGCTTACCTCTTACAAAAAAACTATACTCTATATACTTCTTTCCTCCAGTATTATAATAATTGGTGATTTTTCCTCTTGTTGAAGATAGATTTTCAATGAAATCTTTATCTTTTTGATAAATAAATAAAAATAAACCACCAAGTAGTATCAAAATAAGGAAAAGACCAAAAGAATCTTTGTTCATGATATTAACTATACTTTCTTTTTCTCCAATAATTAAATACGAAACCAAAAACTAATAATAAAGTAAGCGGTAAAACTATATTGAAAAATTGCCAAAAACCTCGCTCTTGAAAAGCCTTTTTCTTATCTAAACTATTCAATTGAACCGTTTTGTTTCTCAAAGAAATTAAACCCGAATCGTCCAGTAGATAATCTACGGTATTTAATAAAAAATCTTTATTTCCAAAGCGTTGCTGTGTCCACTTATCCAAACCTAAATCGTAAGGTTTACCCTTTAAAATCTGATTTTTCGCAATATCTCCATCAGCGATAACAACCATTTTAGTTTCAGGAGAAACTTTTTTATAGTCTCTATAGTTAAACGGTTTGGTTCTGTTTTCGTATGCAGAATTGAAATTACCTTCTAATAAAACTGCTAATAATTGACTTCCCGCCGTGTATTCTTGTTGAATAGGTTCTTTAGCAATACTTTCTAATTCTACAATAGTTGGAGCTCCAGAAAGTTTCGATAACACAGAACTTACGAGTAAAGGTGTTTTTTTGATATTCTTTTTTAACGTGTCAATCTGCGTTGTAAACTGGAATCGAACAGGTAAAACATTTTTGGTTATCGGATGATTCGGATTTCCCTCTACCAAAGGATGATAAAACCAATCGTAACTTTCAAATTGAGCCTGATTTCCAAGGTTTCCTGATGCCAAAGTTAATTTAGAAGCATATAAATCTTGAACTAATTTATTGTTGATTCTAACTCCATAGCTGAATAATAAATCAGTCAAATCAAGATCTCTTCTATAAGCCAACATTCTTCCTTCATTATATAAACTATCAGTATCTGAATATAAGTTGTCAATCATCCATAATGATTTTCCACCATTCATAATGTATTGATCTAAAACTAGTTTCTCTTCGTGTGAGAATTTTTGAGAAGGTTTTGCTATAATCGATAAATCGTATCGTTTTAATTGATCAATTGTTTTCGATGGATTTTTTTCAACAGAATCTAAAGTAAATTTGGCTAAACTATATTTTTTACCGAGTGCACTTAAAAAGCTGTATAGCCTTATATCTTCTAACTCGCCATTACCAGATAAAACAGCAATTCTCTTTCTTTTATCTTTAGTGATAAGTTCAATGGCATTTAGAAAGGAATGTTCTAACGAAGAAATAGCATTTTCAAGTTGAGATTCTTGAGATTTTGCCATCGTTTCAGGAAGTAAAGGAACGGTAATGGCTTTATCACCGTAAAAGATTGCTGCCCACGGAAAAATAAGAGCTTCAGATAGTTTACCATCTTCTTCAACAGTAAGTTGACTTGGCATCATACCGTTTTTAACTAATTCTTCTCTAATATCGTCTGGATTGATAAATCGAAAACGAATATTTGTATTTTCTGCTTGAAGTTCTTCTAAAAACTGACGAGTTTCAATTTGTAAACGTTTAAATTCTGAAGGGAAATCTCCTTCTAAATACACATTTACAATTAAGTTGTTATCGAGTTTATTGACAATGTTTTTTGAAACATCTGAGAGTGTATATCGCTTATCTTTTGTTAAATCGAAACGCGTAAAAAGCGAAGAACTAATAGAGTTAGCTAAAAGTAATCCTACTAAAACAAAAAGAATCTTTTTCAAATTTTTACTCATTATCTAATCGATTTTTAGTTACAAATAAGAAGAAGAATGTCACACTTACAAAGTAAACAATATCTCTAGTGTCAATTACTCCACGACTAATACTTTTAAAATGCTCGTTAAAACCAAACTGACGAACATAAAAATCAGAGCTCCCTAATAAATTGGCAATTGCATCAAAGCCATAAAACATAAAAAATGAAATAAAAACGGCTAGTATAAATGCAACGATTTGATTTTTAGAAAGGGTAGAGGTAAATAATCCAATAGCACAATATCCTGAAGCTAAAAACAACATTCCAAAATAAGAGCCTATAATACTTCCTAAATCTAAATTTCCTACTGGGTTACCTAATGTATAAATGGAATACACATAAGTCAATGTTGGAATTAGAGCTACAACAACTAAAAACAGAGAAGCCGAGTATTTTCCTAAAACAATTTGCCAATCCGTTAAAGGTTTCGTCTTTAATATTTCAAGAGTTCCAGTATTAAATTCGTCTGCAAAACTCTTCATTGTTATTGCAGGAATTAAAAATAAAAATAACCAAGGAGCGATAAAAAAGAAAGAATTTAAATCGGCAAATCCAGCGTTTAAAATATTGAAGTTATCTTTTAAAACCCATAAAAACAGTCCGTTTACAAGTAAAAAAACTCCAATAACCAAATAGGCTACAGGAGAAGCAAAAAACGAGTTAAATTCTTTTTTAAATATTGATTTCATTAATTATAAAAATAAAGAAAATCCTATGGATGCACTAAATGTGTCAATAGCCAATTGATCTCCGCTAAAATTAGCAAAACTATCATAAAATGTATTTTGATAATTAATTGATAGCTCTATGTTTAATACTTCATGAACAAAATAACCTACTCCTACACCTAAAAGGAGTTCTTCAATATTATTTTCCGATTCGGTAACAGTAGGAAACGAAGGGTCAATAAATCCAATACTTTCTAGTTTCGATCTAGAACGCCCAACACCATATTTAAATTGTCCGAAAAAGTTAAAATCATTATTTACTGGATAATAATATTTAACAAAAGGAGAAACTACAAATGCATTTGAATTTCTTTCAGATACATCATTTTCTGAACTAGAAAAAGATAAAGACAAATCTAGCCCAAGAAAAAGGTTATCAATAATGGAATAACCAACTTGAGGCGAAAAACTAAAAGAAGTAGTTGAATCGTTTTCGAAGCTAGAACCTGAAGAACTATTTATAATTCGAGAAGAATAACTTGAAAAAGACAAAGGCGTATTTAATCCTATTAAAAATTTTCCTTTTTCTGTTTGACCAAAAGATGACGCAACAGTCATTAATACAACTAGCAATTGTAAAGTTTTAATTTTCATATTATAATTTTTTAATTTAAGGCAAACTTACCACTTTATCTACACTCCAAGCAAGAGGTTTATCGTTAAAAAACACTTTGGTCTCAGCCCAAATATTTTGGAATAATTCTGAATGACGGTAGTTTTCTAAGTCTACTTCTTTGTCCCAATAACTATAGGTGAAAAATATGTTCGGATTTGTTTTGTCTCTGTACAATTCCAATAAACGACATCCTGGGAAGTTTCGAATATTTTCTTTCTTCTTATCAAAGTTTTCTAAAAAGGTTGAAATTTTTTCAGGCTGAAAACTCATTTTTACAATTCGTACAAACATATGTTTAAGTATTAAATAGTAGTAAATTCAGGAGTGCTTGGGTTTGTAAATTCAACAGTAATTCTATCTCTGTATCTTAAGCCTAATAGTGTTGAAGCACCACCAACAGTTTTTAAGTTACTTCTGTAAATAGCAATTTCTAAATAATCGGCAGAATTAAATAAGGCTAACCTCTTTCCATCAAAGGCACGTATATCTGCAGAATCAAAATTTACAATATCATTATATTGGTTATTGATGGTTTCAAAAGTATAACGTCTTGCTGTAATTTTAAATGGTCTGTCTTTACCAATATCGTTAAACATCTTTTTACTTATGTTACTTATAACGTTACCATAATTATCAATATAAATAACACCTCCAACAATAATGGTTTTTTCTTGATTCACCTTTGGTTGAATTTCAACCATTTTTTTATATTCTTCCGTTGCTTTACCGATTACATCTAACTTTCCACCTCTTGCAATAAAACTGGCCACTTTAACAAAAACATCTAAAACAGGAAAACTACTATCAATATGATTATGAATATTTATTTCAACAATTTTCGTAGGATTAATTTCAGAGGCAATCATAGAAATAATTCCGTTATCAGGACAAATAAAATAATGTTCATCTAAAAGAATTGCAATATGTTTATTTCGAATACTTAATTCAGAATCTACGCCAATAATATGAATAGTTCCCTTTGGAAAGCTTTTGTAGGCGTTTTTTAAAATATAAGCAGTTTCTGCAATATTGAAAGGAGTAATTTCATGAGTAATATCAACAATTCTAGCTTCTGGTAATTCGGAGTAAATAGCACCTTTAACTGCACCAACAAAATGATCCTTCAGGCCAAAATCAGTTGTTAAAGTAATAAGTGCCATCTAAAGTATTAATTGTTAATTATTTTGTGAAAAACTCAGTTGAAAATTAAGACAAAGCTACATAAATGAATAAAATAATTACTACATTTAAACATAATAAAATTAAAAAAGTATAGCATTTGAACGAAAGAGTAATTGAACTTACAGAAATCAACCCAAAAGAATTCTTTGGTGCTCAAAACAGTACAATATCCCTTTTAAAAACTTATTTTCCTAAAATTAAGATTGTTGCTCGTGGTAACAAACTTAAAATTTATGGAGATCCAGAGATTTTAGATGAGTTTGAAAAACGTTTAGAACGTTTAATAAAGTACTATAATCGTTACAATAAACTCGATGAAAATAGTATTGAGCGTATTTTAACTTCTAACGGAAAAGAAGAAGAGGAGCGTAAGTTTGGAGATAACAGTGAAATTCTAGTCCATGGAGTTAGCGGAAAAATAATTAAACCGCAGACTGAAAATCAACGTAAAATGGTAAAACTCATGCGAGAAAATGATTTACTATTTGCTGTTGGACCAGCAGGAACAGGAAAAACATATACAGCAGTTGCGTTAGCGGTAAAGGCGTTAAAGGAAAAAGAAGTTAGGAGAATTATTTTAACAAGACCTGCTGTGGAATCAGGAGAGAATTTAGGATTTCTTCCCGGAGATTTAAAAGAAAAATTAGATCCGTATATGCAACCTTTATATGATGCATTACGTGATATGATTCCTTCTGAAAAATTACAGGTGTATCTTGAAAATGGAACAATACAAATTGCTCCTTTAGCATTTATGCGTGGTAGAACATTAGATAATGCTTTTGTTATTTTGGATGAAGCTCAAAATACGACACATGCACAAATGAAAATGTTCTTAACTCGTATGGGGATGCATGCCAAATTCGTAATTACTGGAGATCCTGGTCAAATCGATTTACCGAGAAAACAGGTTTCAGGATTAAAAGAGGCGTTATTAGCATTAAAAAGTATAGATGGTGTTGGACAAATTTATTTAGATGATAAAGATGTTGTACGTCATAGATTAGTGAAGAAGATTATTAAAGCTTACAAGAGTATAGAAACGGAATAGACTATGTTTAAAAATCTTAATTTGCAGGAAATTCTTTCTTTGGCTTATGTAATACTAGTCGTTATTGGGGTTATCAGTGAAAGTATTTTTTATGGAGTTCTTGGTGTTCATTATTTAGAATATACTTCAATTTTGGATGCTTTGATATCACCTTTCAGTTTAATTACAAGCGATTTGAGAGTCTTTTTGATAGTTATTTTAATGATGCTCTTATATTATTTGTACATGACGAAGTTTCTTCCTTGGGTTTTTAAAAAAACGAATAAGACCAAATCCCTAGAAAGTATTAAAAACAAGAAGACTTTATATTTGGCTTTGTTACTCGCTTTAATAATAATATTTCCGAGTATGAGAATAGGAATGTCCGTTAGTTATAAGGAACGATTGAAGGAGAAAACTTTTAAGAATGAT
Organism: Tenacibaculum sp.; assembly: GCA_022448525.1. GTDB lineage: Bacteria > Bacteroidota > Bacteroidia > Flavobacteriales > Flavobacteriaceae > Polaribacter. Next base: position 26,678 of record JAKVCX010000012.1, on the reverse strand, counting down.
CATTCATTGGTATTTAAGAGTGGTGAAGTTTTAAATGTTAAGAAGATTGGTCAAAATACGAGCTACATTTTCTATGTCCAAGAGAATGATACTGAGGTTACCGTTACTCCAATATTAGATAATATAAAGCAGATAAAAAGAATTCCTAAAAAAGATTAAAAAGTTTACTTTTGCCGTTTACAACAACGCAACACTAAATGAATACAATTAACGAAACGAATTTTAACTTTCCTGGTCAAAAATCTGTTTATAAAGGAAAAGTTAGAGAGGTTTACAATATCAACGATGAAGTATTAGTTATGATTGCTTCAGATCGTTTATCGGCTTTCGATGTAATTATGCCTCGTCAAATTCCATTTAAAGGACAAATCTTAAATCAGATTGCAACAAAAATGATGAATGATACAGCTGATATCGTTCCGAATTGGTTAGTTGCAAATCCGGATGAAAATGTGGCTGTAGGTCATCTATGTGAACCATTTAAAGTGGAAATGGTTATAAGAGGATACTTATCTGGGCACGCGGCTCGTGAATATAATGCTGGTAAGAGAATGTTATGCGGTGTGGTTATGGTTGATGGAATGAAGGAAAATGATAAATTTCCAGAACCAATTATTACGCCATCGACAAAAGCAGATAATGGTGAACACGATGAAGATATTTCAAGAGAAGAAATTTTAGCTAAAGGAATAGTTTCGGAAGAAGATTATCTTGTTTTAGAAGATTACACAAGAAAATTATTTGCCAGAGGAACAGAAATAGCAGCTAAGAGAGGATTGATTTTAGTTGATACAAAATATGAATTTGGTAAAACAAAGGATGGAAAAATTGTATTAATTGATGAGATACATACACCAGATTCTTCTCGTTATTTTTATAAAGAAGGATATGCGGATCGTCAAGAAAAGGGAGAGAAACAAAAGCAATTATCTAAAGAATTTGTTCGCCAATGGTTAATTGAAAATGGATTTCAAGGAAAAGATGGTCAACAAATTCCTGAAATGAGTGATGATAAAATAGTAGAAATTTCCAATAGGTATATTGAATTGTATGAGCAAATTACAGGAGAGAAATTTGTAAAGGCAAATACAGAAAATATTCTAGAAAGAATAGAGAAAAATATTAGCAATTACTTAGTAAAGTAAAGAGAAAAAGAGAAGTTAACACTTCTCTTTTTTGTTTTTAAATAAGTCAATATTGATTATTGAGGCATTACAACTGTATCGATAGCATGGATAATTCCATTGCTCGCGTCTACATCTGTCATAATTACTTTAGAAGTATTTCCTTTAGCATCCTTTAGAACAACACTTCCGTTTTTTAACATAGCTGTTAACTCATTACCTTGTACTGTTTTTATAACAAACTTTCCGTTATTTGCTTTAATAGCTTTTACAACTGCCTTAGCATCAAACTTTCCTGCAACAACATGATAAGTTAAAACTGCTGTAAGTAATTTCTTGTTTTCTGGCTTTAATAATGAGTATACAGTTCCTTCTGGAAGTTTACCAAAAGCATCATTTGTCGGAGCAAATACTGTAAAAGGTCCATCACCATTTAATACATCAACTAAATTAGCAGCTTTTACAGCAGCAACAAGTGTTGAAAAATTTTCATTTGACGCAGCAACGCCAACAATTGTCTCTTCTGTATTATCCTTCTTTTTGTTTTTAATAGGGTCGTTATTATCATTTGCAAAAGCAATAGAAGTAGTAAAAGAAAGTAATAATAGCAGTGTTAATTTTTTGAAATTCATAATATTAGTTTTAAGTTTTTTACGAAGTTAGAGTTTAATAAAACATAAAATGTTTAATGTTTTGTTAAAAAGTATAAACAAAATATTATTTTTGAAATTCAATATGAAATTATGACCAGTAAAATAGATATTAGACCTAAATTAGAATTAACAGCAATTGGTAAAACAGAGGGATTCCAAAACATAACATTACGACCTATTTTGAAACTTCAGCATGATATTATCATACTTATCTTTAGGAATTGGGCAGTAAAGCACAAAGTAAAGCTAGCATTTATGAATTTAGATGAGTACAGCAAAATCCTTGATAATTCCTTCTCGAGAAATAATGTAGTTAAAAATCAACTACTAGGAATTGTTATTGGACAGTTCACAGTTAATGAATTTGAAGAGTATCAATTACAATCTTCAGAATACAATAAAAGGATTTTTAAAATGATTAAAAAGAGACTTTTTGATAGCTTTGAGGAATTAAAGAATAATTAGTTTATATGAAAGCAGCTACAATAAAAATTTTGAAGGATGAATTAAAGCATCAGAATCAAGATGAATTGTTAGAATTATGTTTAAAATTAGCTCGTTTTAAAAAAGAAAATAAAGAGTTGCTAACATATTTACTGTTCGAAGCTTCTAATGAAGATCGTTATATTGAATCCATAAAGTTGGAAATTGATCAGTCTTTTAGTGAAATAAATACTAAGAGTTTTTTTTACATCCGAAAAAGTGTGCGTAAGATCCTTTCTTCATTAAAGAAATATATTCGTTATTCTAAAAAGAAAAGTACAGAAGTAGAATTGTTGTTGTATTTCTGTTTAAAACTAAAACAGTTTAAACCATCGATTTCAAGAAGTCCAAGGTTACAAAATATTTTCGAAACACAAATGAGAATGGCAAAAAAAGCTATGTACACTTTGCATGAAGATTTGCAATATGATTATACAATACTAATTGAAGATATTGAAGGGTAAAGTAGAGTTCTTTACCCTTCTTTTATTTTATTATTTTTTTTCTTTAAAAGCGATCATCACATTCTTAGTGTCAATAACCTTAGTAACATAACTTTTGAAATCTTGATAATCTTCTGGCATTATGGTCGATGACATGGTATTTGCATTAATTTCAATTTTTAAAACATTTGGCTTTTCTAGCTTGTATGTTGTTGAAAAGCTTTGCCCTTTAAATTTATAAGAAACGTTTTCAGGAGCTTCAAGAAACTCTTGATTTTCTTTCAATTTTATGATTACAACTTCTTTATAAATATCTGTGTTTTCATAGGTTCTATAGTCAATAGGAAATGCTCTTGTATCTGATTGAATAATAGAGTTGTTGTATGGATTTAAGAAAAAGGGAATATTAAAAGTAAATAAATTACTAATCTTATTGATTTTAATATCGGAGGTAAGTAGGGTAGTGTAATTTATCGCTCCTTGCTCTTTTTCTCTTTTGATATTTTGTAGTTTAATAAATTTTGTAGGCTGTATAATTCTTCCTTCAATTTCTTCATGAATAGCATCGTCCAATAATTTTCCTTCTTTATTGGTAAGCATTTCAATATAAAAAGAAGCAATATCTCCTGAAACCGAAGTTGTTAGTTTTATATCCGAAGTATTCTTTTTTAAATCAATTTCAGATGTGCTAGAAAAATATGATAATTGTCTCTTTGTATTTTCTAAATGAAATAAATCCGAGTTAGTTTTAGAGTTACTTTTTAAAGGGATTTTCAACGCCGTTGCTCCTCTTAAGGACATTGGTAATGACTTATATGGAAGATTTTTATCAGTTAGTTCTAGAAAATATTCTTCCTTATCAATATTAACAGTAACAATACAATGATTAAAGTCTGTACTAGGCAGAACCAAGTTCGATTTACCATAATCTGAAGTTAAGATTAAAACCATATTTGTTTCTAAACCTGCATTTCGAGCAAGTGACGTGAATAAAGCTGAGAAATCTTTGCAATCTCCTAGTTTTGATGAGATTGTTTTAGATGGTTTCTGAGGGATAAAACCTCCTTGTCTAAAACTTACGTGACTATAATTTAAATTGTCTGTGATATAGTTATAAATTCGTCTTGCGCGTTCGTCTTCAGTAAGTTGTTTGTAACCTTTTGGGAAAATTTCATTGAACGTATTTTCAAAAATAGCATCTTGCTTTAATTGTTTTCTAACCAGGTCAGAGTACCAATTTGCAATCTCATTCCATGATTTAATAGAACTTACATGAAGCTTCGTTGTAATATCGTTGAAATTAGGCATATAATCTTCCTGAATAGTTAACCCCGGAGAGTTAAGAACTTCCCATTCATGAACATATAAATCATTTTTTTTGAAGCTTTTATAAGCTACTTCACCATTAGTAACTTTATGCTTAATATTTTTATCGTAATTAAGGAATCTATATGTTTTGCGAATAGTTGGATGATACGTTTTAAAATTGTGTGTTAGTACATAATCTTTATAGAATCGACCGTATTTAGAATATTTGGCTTGGTAGTCTATGTAAATGACATCACCAATAGCAAGACCTTCAAAAACAAGTCTACTTCCGTTTTTATCGGCTGGAATAATTTCTCCGTTTGCTTTGATGATTTCTGATTTATTTATTACATAACTACCGGATAATCCTAAATTATATTCCTTGAATATATCAATCCCATTTTGTGATGTAATTTCATAGATAGATGTAGTATTATATTCACCACCACCTTTTTTATATCCTAAAATGGAAGTCTCATTCAATAAAGCAACGATTCCGTAGTTGTTCTTTATTCCTTTATTTCGATTTTCATCAATGTATTGGTAAGGAGTTTTAAGAACGAACTCATCTAATTTTCGTTCTTCATTGTTCAAATCTTTAATCTTACTTCTAAGAGCATGTGAACTTGGTCTTCTAGAAATAGCAACTTTATAAAGTTCAATAGCTTCTTGTTTTTTGTCAAGCTGAACTAAAGCATCAGCTTTTAACTTTATAAAAACAAAAGAGTTAGGGAAATTAATCAGTCCTTTTTCAATGTATGCTAATGATCTTTCATATTGTTGATTTTCATGTAGATATTGAATAAGGCGGTATAGGAAATCATTATCATCTGGAAACAATGAACAAACTTCATCGTATAGCTTTATAACATCTTCTTTTCTATTTTGCTTATTGTAATAAAATGCGAGGTAGCTAATAACACCAGAATTAAATTCTGATTTGTTATATTTTTCCAATATGTCAATTGTACTGGCGTCGTCATTAAAAATTGTAGAATAAAATTCTGAAAATGAATTTTTGTATTTAGAAGGAAGGTTCTCATCTAAAAGTAACTCATCTAATTTTTTTCTCATTTCAGTTTGATCATTTCTTCTGAAATAAATCATAAAATCAATTGCCGATTTCATGAAGGAATAATCTGCTGCATTTTTAATTTTTTCTAGTTGTTCCTCGTAACTTTTAATATCTAATTGAAGTAGTTTTTTTGAGTTTTCAAACTCTATCATTAATGATAAGTAGTAATCTGGGTCTTGACGTTTTAAATTACTACTTAATTTTTCAGAAGTTGTTTTTTCCCCTTTTAACGAATAGTACTCTATTAAAACAGATTTAAGAAATGAGCTTTTTGGGAATTTTTCTGACCATTTTTTTATTAATTCAATGGCTTCATCTATTTTACCATTTCTATAGTAAGTGTAAGATAAACAGAATGTATTAAGGTAATTATCTTTATTCGCTAATTCTAATTTTTCTTGAAAGTAAGTTTCAATAGAATGGGGAATTAATTTAGGATTAATTTTTTCTAAAGTTCCTTTTTTATAATTTCTTTTATCAAGTGTTGCAGTGTATCCTGATAATGGTTGTTCTTTTAGATTTTCAAGACGAACTATATAATAAGGAGTACTTCCTGACGAAGCACATTTAAGTAGAATTCTATTTATTCCTTTTTGTAGATTTACCTCATATGTAAAAGCATCAAGCTCCGTAATGTATTTACTATCGTCTTCATGAATTAAAACATCATTTAACCAAACTTTAGTTTGTTGTCCTTTACCAAGTTTTATGAGTGCTCTTTGGTTTTTCTCAGAGTCTATAAAGGTTTGAGCATAATGTACTCCAGTTCCAAATTCTGAATGATTGGAAAAAAAGTTGTAAACCTCGGTGCTTTTCGTTGGTTTATACCATGAAACATTTCCTTTACTCTGTGCATCAAATATTACCTTATTAGATGGTTCTTCCTCTGGTTCATAAGGCATATCAATTCCACTGGAATTCAAGTTTTCAAAAACTCCACAATATTCCCATTCGGTGATAGCATTGATATTATTTATACGGGATTTATATTTGTCCCATTGTTTTTGATATCTACTTGAAATCGCTTGGATGTATTTTAGTCCATTTTTTACTGTAGCATTTTGAACTTTTTCGGCATTTATTAAATTTGGTTTTTTACAAGATGTTCCGTTGAAACCATTGTCCAAATAATCTTCAAACATAAATGGTAACCTCCATGTAGCGAACATGTAATTTTCAAACCCCTCATAATTAGGTAAAGAAGCAACAAAATCAGAATTGTTTTGCATTTTCCCATTTTCCATCATCACTATTCTTTCCAAAATGATATCCTCAATATCTTTGTTCTGTATTTTTGATACCAAGTCTAAAGCATTTTTTCTGTTATTTTGAAGTAATTCTTCCCATATTTTCTCGTTTTTTTGAGCGCTCAAATTCAAGAAAGAGCATACAAATACGCTAATGACTAAAAGTAAGTTGTGATAGTTTTTTTTGTAAATATTCATAAAAGATAGCATTTTTCGAAGACTGCGAAACTACGGATTTTGAGGTGAAAATTCTAGTAATCAGTTTAAAAGTTAATTCAGTAGAACAAAGTGAAACAGGTTTTCATGTAAATTCTGTATTAGTTAAAAAGAATTTAAATCAAATAGATAAATAATTCCATTGGGTTCATTGAGTTTTTAGGAGTTTTTTTATTCTTTTTATATGTAATTTTTAAATTTTTAAGAGATTGATTGTAAAATATTTGCACTAAATTGGTATATTTATGCTAAAATAGTATATCCAATGATTAAATCTTGTCCTAATTGTAATTCTGAAGATGTTGTAAAAAGTGGAATAGTAAAAAATAGACAACGATTTAAATGTAAATCCTGTAACTATTATTTTACAGTAAATAAGTTAGGGAAGAAAATTGATGATTATTACGTAAATAAAGCATTACAACTATATTTAGAAGGATTAACCTATAGAGAAATTGAACGGATTTTGGGAATTTCTCATGTGTCCGTGATGAATTGGGTTAAGAAGTTTAATATAAAACGTCCTTATACAGGAAATTATCATCCCACATATAAGATATTAAGTGCTTCTGAGCTAACTAAGTTTTTTCAAAATACTGACAATTTATACAAATCTGGGGTTCTGATTACAGAGCTGGGAGATAAGTTTATGATGATAAAATGGGAGCGTTTTAAAGATTAACTATAGTAATTTTACAAATATATATACTGTTTTTTATTTAGCTGTTGAATTTTAAGAGATTAGCATTGCACACAAAACCAAGTTTAACGTATAACTAATTCTTAAAACTTATGAAAAAATCAATGGCTTTATTGTTCGGATTAGCTCTATCCTTACAATGTTCCTTTTCTCAAGGATCTCCTGATTATAAAGGAGGTTTAAAAGTAAAACTTGATGAAGATGGAAAAAAGTATTTACGAATTATTTCTTGGGCACAAGTTCAAGGAATTTATAATTTCGATGCTCCGGATAATAGTAGCGATGTTAGTTTTAACTTAAGACGCGCGAGAGTTTTAATGTTCGCTCAGATTAATCCAAAATTTTTAATTCTTACTCATTTTGGTTTAAATAGTTTAACAAGTGAAACTTTAAGCCCAACAGGTAAAGGTGAAGGTTCTCAGTTATTTTTCCATGACGTTTGGGCACAATATAATATTGCAAAAGACCACGTAGTTGGAGCGGGTTTACATTATTTCAATGGTGTTTCGAGATTAAACAATCAGAGTACATTAAACATGATGACGCTTGATAACAATCGACAATCTTGGGCAACCATTGGCTTGTCAGATCAGTTTGCCCGTCATTTGGGAATTTTCGCAAAAGGAAAGTTTGGTAAATTGCAATATCGAGTTGCTATTAATGATGCGCTTACAAATAGTTTAGATGGTCGTGATCCAAGTACAGAAGCTTCAGCAGTTTATGCGGGAAGACGTGTTTTAGGTTCAGGCGATGCTGGAAAAGCGTACGCTGGATATTTTGATTATCAACTTTTAGATGAAGAATCTAATTTTTTACCATATAAAGTTGGATCTTATTTAGGAGGTAAAAAAGTTTTCAATATTGGTGCTGGTTTCTTTTTCCACCCAAGTGGTTCTGTCTTCAATGATAATGGAAACTTACTAGGGGAAGATGTAAGTATTTTCGCATTAGATGCTTTTTACGATGCTCCAATTGGTTCAGATGGAAGTGCAATAACGGCCTACGCGGTTTATCAGAATAACAACTACGGGACAAATTACTTAAACAGCGCCTATGGAACTGGAAATATGTTGTATAGCCATGTAGGTTATGTTTTTGCTGGTGATGTAGCGAAAACTAGATTTCAACCTTATGTTTCATTTGCATCTAATTCATATGATGCTGTGAATGATGATAGAAACATATTGGGATTAGGAATAAATGCTTACATGAGTGGTCACAATTCAAAGTTAACACTGGAGTATAAGAATCAAGATTTTGGTACTTCTACGAGTTCGTTAACATTACAAGCAATGATTTATTTATAAAAACTTCAATTATGACAGATAGAGAAAAAGCAGTCGCATATTGGAAAGAGAACTTAAGATATCTTGTAATTCTACTGATTATCTGGTTTGTAGTTTCATATGGTGCCGGTATAATGTTTAAAGATGCATTAAATACCATCAAAATTGGTGGATTCAAATTAGGTTTCTGGTTTGCACAACAAGGATCTATTTATGTGTTTGTAATTCTAATTTTCGTCTACGTACGATTAATGAATAAACTAGATAAGAAATATGGCTACGATTAGTAGTAGCTAAAACTAATTTAAAAATTAACTATTATGAGTGTTCAAGTTTGGACTTATATTATCGTAGGAATCACTTTTGCTCTTTATATTGGAATTGCAATTTGGTCGAGAGCGGCTTCTACTAAAGAATTTTACGTTGCCGGAGGTGGGGTTTCTCCTTTAGCAAACGGAATGGCAACCGCAGCAGATTGGATGTCTGCAGCTTCTTTTATTTCAATGGCAGGTTTAATTTCTTTTATGGGATATGACGGATCTGTTTATTTAATGGGATGGACTGGAGGTTATGTTTTATTAGCATTATTATTGGCTCCATATCTAAGAAAGTTTGGAAAGTTTACAGTTCCGGATTTTATCGGAGAAAGATATTATTCTAAAACAGCAAGAATTGTAGCTGTATTATGTGCACTAATTGTATCGTTTACTTATGTAGCCGGGCAAATGCGAGGTGTAGGAGTTGTATTCTCTAGGTTTTTACAAGTAGATATAAATACAGGTGTAATCATAGGTATGATTATCGTATTGTTCTATGCAGTTTTAGGTGGAATGAAGGGAATTACTTACACACAAGTAGCTCAATATTGTGTTTTAATTTTCGCCTTTATGGTTCCTGCTATTTTTATTTCAATTCAAATGACAGGAAATCCAATTCCACAATTAGGAATGGGATCAACGATTAATGATGGTTCAGGTACTTACTTATTAGATAAACTAAACGGATTATCTACAGAATTAGGTTTTTCTGAATATACAGATGGTTCAAAGTCGCTAGTTGATATTTTTGCTATCACATTAGCCTTAATGGTTGGAACTGCTGGATTACCTCACGTCATTGTAAGGTTTTTTACTGTGAAAAAAGTAAAAGACGCTCGTAAATCTGCAGGTTTAGCGTTGTTGTTAATTGCTATTTTATATACAACTGCTCCAGCAGTTGCTGTATTTGCTCGTACGAATTTAATTAATACCGTTAGTGAGAAAAAATATGCTGATATGCCTGAGTGGTTTATGAACTGGGAAGAAACAGGTTTGTTAAAATTTGAAGATAAAAATCAAGATGGAGTAATTCAATATGTTGCAGATAAAAGTAAAAATGAATTAACTGTTGATAGAGATATTATGGTATTGGCAAATCCTGAAATTGCGAATTTACCAAATTGGGTAATTGCTTTGGTTGCTGCTGGTGGATTGGCTGCTGCTTTATCAACTGCCGCAGGTTTATTATTGGTAATCTCAGCGTCTGTTTCGCATGATTTAATTAAAAATGTCTTTAAACCCGATATTTCCGAGAAACAAGAATTAGTTGCAGCTCGTTTATCTGCGGTTGCAGCAGTAGTGGTTGCAGGTTATTTCGGAATTAATCCGCCAGATTTTGTCGCCGCCGTCGTCGCATTAGCTTTTGGTTTAGCTGCGGCATCATTTTTCCCAGCCATTGTTTTAGGTATTTTCTATAAGAAAATGAATAAAGAAGGAGCTATTGCGGGAATGATTGTAGGAATTTCATTGATGGTATTTTATATTTTGAAATATAAATTCGGAATTTTTGATGGAGGAAAGTCGGCTGTTACAGCTTTAAAATCTGAATGGTGGTTTGGAATTTCTCCTGAAGGATTTGGAACAATCGCGATGATCGTCAATTTTGCAGTCGCAATAATTGTAAATTCATTTACACCAGAACCACCAGAAGATGTACAGGAAATCGTTGAGAATATTAGGATTCCAAGTGGAGTAGGTGAAGCGGTAGATCACTAAAATTATGGATGTCTTGCTAATTTATTTTTTAAATAGCTAAATTGAAGCAGTGTTATTTTTTCGTAACACTGCTTTTCAACTTGAAAATTATGAAGAAACGTCATGAACAAAAATTGGTTGTATTGTCAATTGCATTAATTCTTTTAATCAATGTGCCAATGATTCTTATTTTTAATCATAACGGAGAAGTATTCGGTTTTCCGACGTTATATTTTTCAATTTTCCTATTATGGATTTTGTCAGTGTTAATTTCATACTATATACTAGTCAGATTTTATGAATAATTATTCGCTTCTACTTATTATAGTTGTTTATTTATTTGCACTATTTTTTATTGCTTTTGTTGCAGAAAAGAATTCACGTAGCAGATGGGTTAATAATCCTTATGTGTATGCTTTATCATTGGGAGTATATTGTTCGGCATGGACATATTATGGAAGTGTTGGTATTGCTGCTACCTCAGGGATTTATTTTTTACCTATTTATCTCGGTCCAGTAATAGCAATTCCTTTATGGATTGTTGTAATGCGTAAAATTATTAGAATCTCGAAACAGCATAAAATCTCTTCTATTGCTGATTTTATTTCTCTTCGTTACGGAAATAACCGATTTCTGGGAGCTCTTGTTACGATAATATGTGTTTTAGGAATTGTGCCATACATTTCATTACAATTGAAGGCAGTTTCAGAAACTTTCATAATTATGACAGGTAGAGAAACAAATACTTCTTTGGGAATTCTATCGGATTCCACTTTTTATATCGCCGTTATTCTAGCAATATTTTCAGCATTTTATGGAACTCAAACGACCGATGCTTCTAAGAAAAGAAAAGGTATTGTAGCGACTGTGGCTTTGGAGAGTATTTTAAAGCTTGTGTTCTTTTTAATTGTAGGAATTTATGTCACTTTTTTCTTGTTTGATGGAACTGGTGATATCTACAATAAAATCTCTGTTACCGAAGGATTTGAGAAACTGGTAACTATTGATAGTTTAGAAAGTGGCTTTAATTGGTCGTTTACCATAATTTTATCTTTATTCGCAATTTTTTTATTGCCAAGACAGTTTCAAGTAACTGTTTTAGAGAATACAAAATCAAAACATTTGAAGAAAGCAATTTGGTTGTTTCCGTTGTATTTACTTTTATTTAATGTTTTTGTAATTTTCATCGCTTGGGCTGGGAAACTAAGTTTAGATGAAACTTTTAATCCTGAATATTACACGTTGTTTCTTCCATTAAATAATGATAATACCATTTTGGCATTGCTAGTTTTTCTAGGTGGATTTTCAGCAGTTATTTCTATGGTAGTTGTTTCTACGTTGGCACTTTCAACAATGGTGAGTAATAATTTGGTTATTCCTTACGGATATTTAGATAAGTTTATAAAGGGACAATCAGCAGAAAATGCTACTTATATAAAAACGATACGAAGGGTTTCTATTTTTATATTGATTATTGCTGCATATTTATTTTATTATTATTTCTCGATTCAACTATCTTTATATTCAATTGGTTTAATTGCTTTTGTGGTAATTTCTCAATTAGCTCCATCATTTTTTGTTGGTTTATATTGGAATCGAGGTTCGTCTAAAGCGGCAATTATTGGAATTTTAGTCGGATTTTTAATTACAACCTACACGCTAATACTTCCATTTACAATCGAAGGTTTCACAGGTTCTAGAGAATTTACTGAAAATGGATTGTTCAATATACAAATGCTGAGACCGCACGCTTTATTTGGAATTGACTTTCTAACGCCTCCTGCACATGCTTTCTTTTGGAGTATGTTTTTTAATATTTTGGCCTATTTAATTTTTTCGTTGACTTCTAAAGGTCATTATCGTGAACGTAATTATGCTGAAATGTTTGTTGATACAAATAACTTTTCTTCACTTCAGGATAGTGCTTTGGTTTGGAAAGGGGAAGCTTATGTAGCAGATATTAGAAATGTTTTGGTGAAGTTTTTAGGAGAAGAAAGAACAGAAAATGCGTTGAATTTATTCTTCGAGAAGTATCAACTTTCTAAAACTGCTCACATGGCAGATGCTAGACTAGTTAATTTTTCAGAAAAATTACTAACGGGAAGTATAGGATCTGCATCGGCTAAAATTTTAATTTCAAGTGTAGTTAAGGAGGAAGAAATTAGCTTAGTTGAAGTCCTTGAAATTTTAGAAGAGTCAAAAGAAGCCCAAGCAGTTAATAAGGCTTTAACAGAAAAGTCAAATGAACTAACTGAACTCACAGGTCAACTTAAGGAAGTGAATAAAGAATTAATTCATAAGGATAAACAGAAAGATGAATTTTTAGATACAGTTGCACATGAATTAAAAACGCCTTTAACTGGTATAAGAGCAGCAACCGAATTAATTTTAGAGGAATCGGATGAAATGCCTCGAGAGATGAAAGCTCAATTTTTGAAAAATATACTTCAAGACTCGGAGCGTTTGTCAAGGTTGATTAATAATATTTTAGATTTCGAAAAACTTTCTACAGGTAGACAACAATTAATATTGTCAGAACAGGATATTCAAAAGACAATTGCGAAATCAGTAGTTAGTTTAAATCATGTGGCATCAAAGAAAGATATAAAGATTAAAGTGGCTAATGACGAAAGTTTTGTTTTTCATTATGATGAAGATAGAATTGTTCAGGTTTTGACGAACTTAATATCGAATGCTATAAAATTTTGTGAACCCGAAAATGGAGTTGTAAAATTGAATTACACTTTGAAGAATAATTATGTTGAAGTCTTAGTTTCCGATAATGGTAAAGGAATTATGACTGAAGATTTTGATTATATTTTTGATAAGTTTTATCAATCGGAAAATCAAAATACAATTAAACCAATTGGTAGCGGATTAGGGTTAGCAATTAGCAAGCAAATAATAGAAAAACACCGAGGTATAATCTGGGCAGAAAAAGGAAAGAAAAAAGGAGCAACTTTTGGTTTTAAGTTGCCTTTTAATTAAATTGTACCACATATGAATAGAAAGATTTTAATTGTTGATGATGAACCAAACATCGTAATGACTTTAGAATATACTTTTAAGAAAAATAACTTTGAAGTGTATATTGCAAGAGATGGAGGAGAGGCAATAGAAATAGTAGAAAACGTTAAGCCCAATGTGGTTTTGTTAGATATTATGATGCCAAACGTTGATGGTTATCAAACATTAGAATTTATAAGAGAACATAAAGAGTTAAAGGATACTAAGGTAGTGTTCCTTACAGCAAAAAATAAAGCTTCAGATATTGATAAAGGCTTAAAACTTGGAGCAGATAAATATTTATTAAAGCCGTTTTCAATAAAAAAAATAGTTTCGGAAATTAATGAGCTATTAAATTAAAACTTGGTAAAGTGTGCAAAAAATCTAGTTTTTAATTTATAGAGTATTAAAATGAAATTTCAAATATCACCACGAGCCTCAGACATAATTATTCTAATTTATGTTATTGGTTCTTTATATCTTCGATTTTACTTCGAAAGTAAAGTCCAAATCAGTCCATTAAATTCTATCGTAATTGGTTTATCATTTGTTGTGATTATCTGGTCACTAGTCAAATTAAAAGTCTTAAATCCAAATTGGTTCGGACTTTTTAGTAAATCATCAAACCTTAAAGCTTAATTAAAATGAGTAACTACCACATTAAAAATTTAGAAGAATATTTTCAAGTATATAGAAGATCAGTTAGGAATCCAGAAAACTTTTGGGAAGAAATTGCTGAAGAACATTTTTTATGGAGAAAACGATGGAACAAAGTTTTAAATTGGGATTTTACAAAGCCAGAGGTAAAATGGTTTGAAGGAGCTGAATTAAATATTACTGAAAATTGTATTGATCGTCATTTGGTAACTCGAGGTAATAAAACTGCCATTTTGTTTGAGCCTAATAATCCAGATGAAGAAGCGCAACATATTACTTATAAAGAACTATATGATAGAGTAAATAAGTTTGCGAATGTTTTAAAAGCAAAAGGAATTAAAAAAGGAGATCGAGTTTGTATTTATTTACCAATGATTCCCGAACTAGCTATTTCATTATTGGCTTGTGCTCGAATTGGAGCGATTCACTCTGTTGTATTTGCAGGTTTTTCTTCAAATGCTTTAGCTACGAGAATTAATGATTCAGAATGTAAAATGGTTATAACATCTGATGGTTCATATAGAGGGAATAAAACAATCGATTTAAAAGGTATTGTTGATGAAGCATTGGAAGATTGTACTACGATAGAAAGTGTATTAGTTGTAAAGAGAATTGATTCGGAAATTACAATGAAAAATGGAAGAGATGAATGGATTCAACCCTTATTAGATAAAGCTCCTGATCACTGTGAGGCGGAAATAATGAAAGCTGAAGATCCATTGTTTATTCTATATACTTCTGGATCAACAGGAAAACCAAAAGGAATGTTACACACCACAGCAGGATATATGGTGTATACGGCGTACACGTTCAAAAATGTTTTTCAATACAGAGAGAATGATGTGTATTGGTGTACAGCAGATATTGGTTGGATTACTGGTCATAGTTACATTGTATATGGACCATTAGCCAATGGAGCAACAACGGTTATGTTTGAGGGAGTTCCTAGTTATCCAGATTACGGACGTTTTTGGGAAATTGTAGAAAAACATAAAGTGAATCAATTTTACACTGCACCAACAGCAATTAGAGCGTTGGCAAAAGAAGGATTGGGTCATGTTGAATCTCATGATTTATCATCGCTGAAAATTTTAGGTACTGTGGGAGAACCAATTAATGAGGAAGCATGGCACTGGTACGATGATAATATTGGAAAACGTCAAAGTCCAATCGTAGATACTTGGTGGCAAACAGAAACAGGAGGAATTATGATTACTCCAATTCCTTTTTCAACTCCAACAAAACCAACATATGCAACATTGCCTTTCCCAGGGATTCAGCCTGCATTAATGGATGCTGAAGGAAATGAAATCAAGGGTAATCAAGTAGAAGGAAGGTTATGTATTAAGTTTCCATGGCCGTCTATGGCAAGAACTATTTGGGGAAATCATCAACGCTATAAAGAAACGTATTTTTCAACTTTTGAAAACAAATATTTTACAGGAGACGGAGCTTTACGTGATGAGGTTGGATATTATAGAATTACAGGTCGAGTAGATGATGTGATTATTGTTTCCGGACATAATTTAGGTACTGCACCAATTGAAGATGCAATTAATGAACATCCTGCCGTTGCTGAGTCTGCTATTGTTGGTTTTCCTCATGATATCAAAGGAAATGCGTTGTATGGTTACGTTATTTTGAAAGATACAGGAGAATCTAGACGACATGAAAATGTTCGTAAAGAAATCAATCAAATAATTACCGAACAAGTTGGCCCAATTGCAAAGCTTGATAAGATTCAATTTACAAAAGGATTGCCTAAAACACGTTCTGGAAAAATTATGCGAAGAATTTTAAGGAAAATAGCTTCAAATGATTTGAGTAATCTCGGAGATACAAGTACTCTTTTAAATCCAGAAGTTGTTCAAGGTATAATAGATGAAGCACTCTAAAAACTTAGATTTCTAGATGTCAATTAAATAAAGTGTTTGAATGTTTAAGATATTCTTAGAATTTGGAAAGCTGAATCCCAAAATTCTTATTCTTATAAATGGAATAGGAGCTATTACTTCTGCTATTTTTTGGGGAATCATTTTAGTTAGACAGGAAACACTTGTTGGTATTCCAAAAAAGTACACTTTATTTATTGGCATCTTTTCCTTGTTTATTTGCGATATACGATTTTTACTGTTATTTCAATTTGAAAAGAAAATTGAAGGATTATTTCACCTCAATTGGAATTACAAACCTATTATACGTAAGTTTTTCAATAGGAATGGCTTTTTATCATTTTGAAAAGGTTAAACTTTTAGGGTGGGTATATTTATGTATAGAAATAATAATTGTATCGTTTTTAGCAATAGTCCAATTACAAGTTGCTAAACTTTATAAGTAAACATGATGATTTTAATTCATTCATAAGAATAACTTTCAAGTAAATAAGATGATCACTAAAAGGTTGAATTTCTAAAAATCGGGAATTCAATCTTTTTTATATTCTAGAATCTTACAATTTCACATGATAGGGATAATTAATTAGATGATTTTTTCAATTCCTAAATTGTAATTATTAAATAAATCTTAAAAGTAGTCTTAAGTATTATGGTGTCGATATTTTTTGTAACTTAAAAATCGTTAAAAACTTACACAAAATGCCAACCTATAATTTAAAAATCAACGGAGAATCGGTTACAGTTAATGCCGATTCAGATACTCCTTTGCTATGGATTTTACGTGACGAACTTAATTTAGTAGGAACCAAATTTGGATGTGGAATTGCACAATGTGGTGCATGCACAGTTCATGTTGATGGTGTTGCTACAAGAAGCTGTCAATTGCAGGTTTCTCTTTTAGATAAAGAGGAAATTACAACAATTGAAGGACTTTCAAAAGATGGAAGTCATCCTTTACAAGAAGCTTGGGAAGAAGTAGATGTACCACAATGTGGTTATTGCCAAGCTGGTCAAATAATGACAGCCGCTTCTTTCTTAAAAGAAAATCCAAATCCAACTACACAGGAAATTCGTGAAGCAATGCACGGAAATCTTTGTCGTTGTGCATCATATAATAGAATAGAAAAAGCAGTAGCGAAAGCTGCGACTAAAATGTCTTAAAACTAATAATCATGAGCACACAAGAAAACAATTTAAAATTTAGTAGAAGAAATTTCTTAAGAACTTCTGCATTAGCAAGTGGAGGGTTATTAGTTGGTTTTAATTTATTTACAGCTTGTAAGTCTGAGGCAAAACCACCTATTGATATTGCAAATTTGAACTTTAATGATTTCAATGCATTTATTAAAATAGCTGATAATGGTTATGTAACTATCTATTCACCAAACCCGGAAATCGGACAAGGTGTGAAAACGGCAATGCCAATGATTATTGCTGAAGAGTTAGATGTTGAGTGGGATAAAGTAAATGTTGTTCAAGCAAAGTATAATAAGAAAGATTACACGCGTCAAGTTGCAGGTGGAAGTCAATCTATAAGATTCGGTTGGGATGCATTAAGGCAAACAGGAGCAACAACAAAACAAATGTTGATTAATGCAGCTGCTGCAAAATGGGGAGTTGAAGCTTCTACTTGTAAGGCTTCAAAAGGAATTATCACAAATGCCAATGGAGAATCTTTAGGTTATGGTGAGGTTGTTAAGGAAGCTGCTGTATTAGAAGTCCCAGAAAAAGTGGAATTGAAAAAGCCTTCTGAGTATACAATTATAGGGAAGGATGCTATCAATGTCGATTTAAAAAAGATTGTAACTGGTAAACCTTTGTTTGGTTTAGATTATAAAGAAGAAGGAATGTCTTATGCTTCTGTATTAAGGCCACCAGCTTTTGGTCAAAAATTGGTGAGTTTTGATGATTCAGCAGCTAAAAAAGTAAATGGAGTTACACAAGTTGTGAGATTTGGAGATAAGGTTGCTGTTCTAGGAACGAATACTTGGGCGGCAATGAAAGGTAAGAAGGCTTTAAAAGCGGAATGGAGTAGTGATGAGGATTTAGAAAATTCAGAGGATCACGACAGAATATTAACAGGGATTCTTGATGGTAAAGATTTTGATGTGCCAAGAAATGATGGTGATGTTGTAGCTGCATTTAAATCTGCAGATAAAGTAATTGAAAGAACATATCATTCTCCATTTTTACCTCATAATTGTTTAGAACCAATGAATTTCTATGCAAATGTGACTGCTGAAAAGGTACATTTGGTTGGACCAATTCAAACTCCACAATGGACAGCTGGAAAAATAGCCAAGGCATTAAAAAGAGATGAAAGTGAAATCGAATTAGAAATGACTCGTATGGGTGGTGGTTTTGGAAGAAGACTTTATGGTGATTTCGCAGAAGAAGCTGCTGAAATTTCTAATTTGACTAAAAAACCAGTTAAAGTTGTTTTTTCAAGAGAAGATGATATGACGGATGGAATTTACCGTCCTGCAATAAAGTATAGAATAGCTGCATCAATTAAAGATGGAAAATTAACTGGATATCATTTAAAAGAAGCGGCAGTTAATGGAAATATGTACGGATTAATTCCTAATTTCTTTCCTGCGGGTTGTATTCCGAATTATAAAGTTTCTACTAAAAATTATCAAAGTAAAATTACAACGGGTGCTTGGAGAGCTCCATATACGAATTTCTTAGCCTATGCTGAGCAAAGTTTCTTTGACGAAATTGCTGAAGAATTAGGGCTAGATACAGTGCAGTTACGTTTGGATCTTCTGCAAAATGTGAAGAATACGACCGATGATAGAATTGAATATTCAGGACAAAGAATGGAAGATACAATTAAGTTGGTAGTAGAGAAAAGTAGCTGGAGCGAGAAAAAAGAAGGAGTTTACAAAGGCTTTGCTGCTTATTACAGTCATAATACTCATGTTGCAGAGGTTGCTGAAATTGAATTAAAAGATGGATTGCCTGTAGTGAAAAAAGTATATGCTGCAGTCGATTGTGGTATTGTAGTAAATCCAACTGGAGCAATAAATCAAATTCAGGGTGGAGTTCTTGATGGAATTGGTCATGCAATGTATGGTGATTTTTCTTTCAAAAATGGAAAACCAGCGCATAAAAACTTCGATACATATCGTTTAATACGAATGAATGAAACTCCAGAAGTTGAAGTTCATTTTGTTGAGAACGAACTTTCGCCGACAGGTTTAGGTGAACCAGGTTTGCCACCAGCTGGAGGAGCTGTTGCAAATGCAATTTATAAAGCTTTAAACAAAAGATTGTATAGTCAACCTTTCCAAAAAGAATTAGAAAATAAAAAAGGTAAAGTTCTTGTATAACCTTTTACAAATAGAGAAAAAGATGTCATTATTTGACATCTTTTTTACTTTTTAGAAAACTTCTAGAGTCGTTTTCAAAAACGAAAACGATATTGTGTAAATCGATAAAATCGTCTTTTTTTGTTATATTATCAAATCAACAATAAATTAATACGAAATCGATTTTTCTCTAAACATATTTTTGCGAATGTGTTAATTTATTAACTTCTGCAAGTAAAAGAGCCTTATTTTTTCAATAAAAATGATTTTTAAATTAACTTTGGAAACAGACAAATTCACAACAAAACAAAAGAATGAACATTAAGAAAGTACTCGTTGCCAATCGAGGAGAGATTGCAATAAGGGTTTTTAGAGCCTGTGTGGAAATAGGTATAAAAACAGTGGGGATTTATACATATGAAGATCGTTATTCATTGCATAGATATAAAGCAGATGAATGTTATCAGATTGGAGATGATAATGATCCTTTAAAACCTTATTTAGATATTGATGCAATTATTAAAGTTGCAGTAGAGAATAATGTAGATGCAATTCATCCAGGTTATGGATTTTTATCTGAAAATGCTGAGTTTGCACAAAAGTGTGAAGACAATGGAATCATTTTCGTTGGACCAAAAGTTTCAGTACTTAAAGCATTAGGAGATAAGATCACGGCAAAAGAAGTAGCGGTGGCTAATAATGTTCCAATTATTCAAAGTAGTGATAAGGATTTAACGTCAATTGAAGTTGCTTTAGAAGAAGCTGAGAAAATTAGTTACCCAATAATGTTAAAAGCAGCTTCTGGAGGAGGTGGTAGAGGAATGAGAGTGATTCGAAATGCCGATGATCTGAAGAAGGCTTATCCAGAGGCACAAAGAGAAGCATTAAATGCATTTGGAGATGATACAGTTTTCTTAGAAAAATTTGTGGAGAATCCAAAGCATATTGAAATTCAAATTGTCGCTGATACTCATGGGAATATTGTTCATTTATATGAAAGAGATTGTTCGGTTCAAAGACGTTATCAAAAAGTAATTGAATTTGCTCCTTCGTTCGGTTTACCGGAAGAGACCAAGAACAATTTATATAAATATGCTCTTGATATTTGTAGTGCTGTAAACTACAATAATATTGGTACAGTAGAGTTTTTGGTAGATGAGGATAATAGTATTTATTTCATTGAAGTAAACCCGAGAATCCAAGTAGAACACACAGTTACTGAAATGGTAACAAATATCGACTTAGTAAAAACTCAGTTATTTATTGCTGGTGGTTATAAGTTAGAAGATACTCAAATTAAAATACCAAGCCAGGAGTCAGTAACGATTTCGGGTTATGCATTACAATGTAGAATTACAACTGAAGATCCTGCGAATGATTTTAAACCGGATTATGGAGTTGTAACAACATACCGTAGTGCTTCTGGATTCGGTATTCGCTTGGATGCCGGAAGTATTTATCAAGGAGTGAAAATATCTCCTTTCTTCGATTCAATGTTGGTAAAGGCATCTGCAAGAAGTAGAACTTTAGATGGAGCTTGTCGTAAAATGTTACGAGCTTTAGTAGAATTCAGAATTAGAGGTGTTAAAACAAATATTGCATTCTTAAGAAATATTCTAAGTCATCAGACTTTTAGAGATGGAGATGTAACAGTGAACTTCATTAAAAATGAACCAAAATTATTTGAGTTTAAAGAACCTAAAAACAGAGCGAATAAGCTTATTAATTTCTTAGGAGAAGTTGTTGTTAATGGTAATCCAGATGTTAAAAAGGTGGATCCAAGTAGAAAGTTCTCAACGCCTAAAATTCCGCAGTTTCCTAAATTAGAAAGTCATCCTAAAGGGACAAAAGATTTATTAACTGAATTAGGACCGGAAAAATTTGCAGAGTGGTTAAAGAAAGAGAAGAAAATTCACTTTACGGATACTACAATGCGTGACGCTCATCAAAGTTTATTAGCAACTAGAATGCGTACTACTGATATGTTGAAAGTTGCTGAAGGTTATTCAAAAAACTTCCCAGATATATTTAGTATGGAAGTTTGGGGAGGAGCTACTTTTGATGTTTGTCTACGTTTTTTACAAGAAAATCCATGGGAACGTTTGGCATTATTAAGAGAAGCAATGCCAAATGTTTTATTACAAATGTTAATTAGAGGATCTAACGGAGTTGGTTATACTGCATATCCAGATAATTTAATTGAAAAGTTTGTCGAGAAATCTTGGGAAACAGGTGTTGATGTATTCAGAATTTTCGATTCATTAAACTGGATGAAGTCTATTGAGCCATGTATTAAGCATGTTAGAAATAGAACAGAAGGTTTAGCTGAAGCTTCAATTTGTTATACTGGTGATATTTTAAATCCAAGTAAAACAAAATATGATCTAAAATATTATATCCAATTAGCAAAAGATGTTGAAAATGCAGGAGCACATATTCTTGGGGTAAAAGATATGGCTGGTTTATTAAAACCTCAGGCAGCTTATGAGTTAATTTCAGCATTAAAATCAGAAATTAATATTCCTATTCATTTACATACACATGATACTTCATCTATTCAATCTGCTACCTATTTAAAAGCTATTGAAGCAGGGGTTGATGTTGTTGATGTTGCTTTAGGAGGATTGTCGGGATTAACTTCTCAACCGAATTTTAATTCGATGGTAGAAATGCTTCGTTTTAATGAAAGAGAAAATCCGTTAGATATGCATAAGCTAGCTGAATATTCAAATTATTGGGAAGCAGTTAGAGGATATTATTATCCATTCGAGTCTGGATTAAAAGCTGGAACAGGAGAGGTGTATGAGCACGAGATTCCTGGAGGACAATATTCAAACCTAAAAGGTCAAGCAATTGCTTTAGGTTTAGAAGATAAGTTTACTGAAGTTACAAAAATGTATGGAGAAGTAAACCAGTTATTTGGAGATATTATCAAAGTAACGCCAAGTTCTAAAGTAGTAGGAGATATGGCGCAATATATGATTAGTAATAATCTTACAATTGATGATGTTAAAGAACGTGGAGACTCTATTTCTTTCCCACAATCAGTAATTAGTTTCTTTAAGGGAGATTTAGGTCAACCGGTTGGAGGATTTCCAGAGGATGTGCAAAAAATTATTTTAAAGAATGAAAAGCCTTACACCGAAAGACCAAATGCACATTTAGAGCCAATTGATTTCGATAAAGAGTTTGAAAAATTCCAAGAAGAGTTTTCTCAGGGTATGGGAAGAGATTTAGAAATAACAGACTTCTTATCTTATAAATTATATCCTAAGGTTTTCATAGAGGCACATAATAAACATTTGAAGTATGGAAATGTAATGAACATTCCTACGAAAAACTTCTTCTTCGGCTTAGAAATAGGAGAGGAGATTATGATTGAAATTGATCCTGGGAAGAAAATATTAATTTCTCTAGTTCATAAAACAGATCCAGATGAAAATGGAAATGTTACTGTTTTCTTTAAAATTAACGGACAAATGAGAGTCGTTTCAATTAAAGATAATTCAGTAAGTGTTGAAAAAGTTGAAAATGTAAAAGTTGATTCAAATGATGAAAATCAAATTGGAGCTCCTTTACAAGGGTTACTTTCTTCTGTGTTAGTGAAAGAAGGAGATATAGTACAGGAAAACCAGCCGTTGTTTATCATTGAAGCAATGAAAATGGAAACAACAGTTACAGCTGTTTCAAGAGGAATTATTGAAAAAGTTCAACTTCAAGGAGGAACTTTAGTTGATACAAATGATTTAGTAATAAAAATTAAATAACACCTAGTTAAGTTTTTTGATATACACATAAAAAGGCTTAGTTTTGCTTTCCCAAACAAGTAATGTATATATGGTAAAGGATTTATTTGATAGAATTAAGAGTGATAAAGGTCCATTAGGTAAGTGGGCAGATAAGGCAGAAGGATATTACGTTTTTCCTAAATTGGAAGGACCGATTTCAAATAGAATGATGTTCAACGGTAAACCTGTTGTTACTTGGAGTATTAATGATTATTTAGGTTTAGCAAATCATCCTGAAGTTTTAAAAGTTGACGGTGAGTCTGCAGCTGAAGACGGAATGGCGTATCCAATGGGTGCAAGAATGATGTCTGGACATACAAAGTATCACGAACAATTAGAAAGAGAGTGTGCTGAGTTTGTTGGAAAAGAGGCTTCTTACTTAGTAAACTTTGGTTATCAAGGAATGGTTTCTGCAATCGATGCTTTAGTTTCTAAAGACGATATTATTGTTTATGATATGGATACGCATGCTTGTATTATTGATGGTGTTCGTTTACATGCAGGTAAAAGATTTGTGTATCGTCATAATGATATAGAAAGTTGCGAGAAAAACTTAAAAAGAGCTACTAAAATGGCTGAAAAAACTGGAGGTGGTATTTTATTAGTTTCTGAAGGTGTTTTCGGTATGAGAGGTGAGCAAGGAAGATTACGTGAAATCGTAGCGCTAAAAGAAAAGTATAACTTTAGACTTTTAGTTGATGATGCACACGGATTCGGAACTTTAGGTGAAGGTGGTAGAGGTACTGGTTTTGAGCAAGGAGTTCAAGATGGTATTGATGTTTACTTCGCTACATTCGCTAAGTCAATGGCAGGTATCGGAGCTTTCTTCGCAGGTGATAAAGACGTAGTTCAGTATTTACAATATAATATGCGTTCTCAAATGTTTGCTAAATCTTTACCAATGCCAATGGTAAAAGGTGCATTAAAACGTTTGGATATGATTCGTACAATGCCAGAGTTAAAAGATAAACTTTGGGAAATTACGGAAGCATTACAAAGTGGATTAAGAGCTGCTGGATTTGATTTAGGTACTACACAAACTTGTATTACTCCTGTATATTTAAAAGGAGACATTCCTGAAGCAATGGCAATGGTTCACGATTTACGCGAGAATCACGGAGTGTTCTGTTCAATTGTAGTATATCCTGTAATTCCAAAGGGAATGATTATTTTAAGATTAATTCCTACAGCACGTCACACAATTGAAGATGTAAATGAAACTATAAAGGCTTTTACTGCTATCCGAGAAAAGCTTGAAAATGGTACATATAAAAGAATTGCTGAAGCTATAATGACAGCATAGTAAAAAAACTCGTGAGAAATCACGAGTTTTTTTTTAGAGAAAAAGTAAATTTGGAACTGTATTTGACAGTTGAGCGTTATGAGAAAATTGTTTTTTTATTTTTTAATTGCATCTTCATTCTTAGTAGAAGCACAAATAAAAGACACACTACCTAATTTTAATGATGACTATTTCTTAGTTAGAGATGGAGACAGTTTAATGATAAAGTTAAACGAAGTTTCTGTATTGCCAAAGCATAAGTTTAAAAATAGAGTTGATGTAAATTATTATTATTGGTTTAAGAAGAAAGTCTTCAAAGTATATCCTTATGCAGTATTAGCGGCTAAAAGAATTGATAGTCTAAATGCTCGATTAGCTAGAATTGAATCGAAAAGTAAGAGAAGAAAGTACGTTCGAAGAGTTCAAAAGTATTTAGAAGAAGAATTGACAGATCAGATTAAAAAAATGACCAAGACAGAAGGTCGAATTCTTATTAAATTAATCCATAGGCAAACAGGTAAAACAGTTTTTCAAAACATTAAAGAATTAAGAAGTGGTTGGAAAGCTTTCTGGTACAACACAACAGCGAATGTATTTAGTCTTTCTTTAAAAGATGAATATCATCCCGAAACTGAAAATGAAGATTATTTGGTAGAAGATGTTCTTCAAAGAGCTTTCATTGATGAAACAATTGAATTGCAATCGCCAAAACTTAAAATAGATTCTTACGCTATCTTAGAAGCAAGAAAAGGTGAAGTCGATGTCGAAAGATATAAGGAAATGTTCGCTAAGCTTCGAAAGAAAAGAAATAGAAAGAAGAATAGAAAGAATAAAAGAGCAACAAAGAAGTAGGTTTATAATATTCTTTCCCAGTATTGAGTGCCAAATAAGAACAAGAAGTAACCTCTTACTTGAATTTTATTAGAATCATTTTTCAAAAATTTGATACGACAACGAAAGGTTTTTCCAAGAACAGGGTGGAAGATAGTCCCTTTTCTATAGTAGTTTCCATCTTTTTCCATATTCTTAATTATTGTTAAACCTAGTATTGGTTTATTTTTTTCCTCTCCTTTGCATCTTTTACAGAGATTTTTTTCATGCTCTTTTTCCAAAATCTCAACAATTTTACCAAACAACTTTCCATTTTTTTCGAAGAATTCAACTACGGATATCGCTTTACCAGAAGATTCATGTCTTGTTTTCCACTTTCCAATGAGGCTTTGACTAGAAAGATTAAAGCTCATAGAAAGTAGTACTATATATAAAAGTGCTCTCAACTTGAAATTATTTGCTTTTTAAAAGTCGTAAAAACTATGGATGACATACATAATTATATAGGTCTTATTTCATGATAAACTGAGTTGTTCAAAAGGGATTTCTGAAAACAACTTAATATCCATAAAAATAATTAAAAATTTACTTCCTTGTTGTTAAGGTGTTTAGGTTTTTTGTGTGAATTTATTTTAATTTTTTTGTTTTAAAATCTTGTGGGGTTCAAAAGAGGTTGTATATTTGCACCCGCAAACGGGGAAACGCAGTTTTGGTTTTGCAAAAGTTCATTAACAGATTGTAAATATAAGTTTAGAAAAGCGTTATAAAATAATTGTTTTTTTTCTTGCTGGTTCGAAATAAAAGCTTGTATATTTGCAGTCCGTTTTTACGGCGGTGCTCATTGAAATTTGGTTGTAGATTTAGGGTTAAAATTAATCTTAAAATTTTTTCAAAAAAGATTTTGTCAGATTAAAAATAGTTTATAGATTTGCATCCGCTTTGAGAGATGAGGCGATAAGTTCTAGGGAGATTTTGGAATAACAAATAAGTTAATCAGTTCGATTCTGATGTCTTTACAAAGAAGAGTTAATTAAGGTTTTGGTTGAGATAGACTAAATATTGAGGTTAACGAAGTTCATTGATAATATTGAAATTGACAGCGTAATTAAAGAGTAGAATAACACATAACTTCTACGAAGTTAAATTCTTTTGAAACTTATTCATTAAAATTATTAAAGATTTTACAATGAAGAGTTTGATCCTGGCTCAGGATGAACGCTAGCGGCAGGCTTAACACATGCAAGTCGAGGGGTAACAGGGGGAAGCTTGCTTTTCTGCTGACGACCGGCGAACGGGTGCGTAACGCGTATAGAATCTGCCTTGTACAGGAGGATAGCCTTTAGAAATGAAGATTAATA
>JAKVCX010000011.1 GCA_022448525.1 Tenacibaculum sp. | reverse complement strand
CACCTGTTCCTCCTGAAACGTTAACATTAATACTTCCGTCACTACCATTAAGACAATTTACATTGCTAATATCAGATAGATTATATGATATTTCTAATAATGGGTTTTCGTTTAAAGTTGCCGTAGCTTCAGCTTTATTTCCATTCGAATCCGTAACGACTAATTTATAAGTTCCTGCAACTGCTGTTAATGTACTTTCTGTTCCTAATTCTGTATTTGTTGCATCACCAACTAAAGTCCATGAATA
Organism: Tenacibaculum sp.; assembly: GCA_022448525.1. GTDB lineage: Bacteria > Bacteroidota > Bacteroidia > Flavobacteriales > Flavobacteriaceae > Polaribacter. Next base: position 76,622 of record JAKVCX010000011.1, on the reverse strand, counting down.
TGAATAACCAACAATCGGATCATTCAAAAACCCTCCTGAAACTGTTGAACTTAAAGTTCCCTGTTCTCCATTACAAGCAATCTCTGAAGTTTCTGTTAAGCTAACTAATAACTCTGCTGGTTCAATAATTGTGTAATCTTTACTTACAGTACATCCATTTGCATCTGTAATTGTCATGGTATAAACAATTCCTGAAACAGTTCCTGCTAAACCTGAAACTGTACTGGTAGTTCCAACTTCAACTCCAGTACTCTTATTTACTAATGAGTATTCATAATATTTAGTACCTGATCCATCAATAAATGGTGTTCCTGAATCAGCTAATCCTAAAACTGTAATACTACCATTAGTTTCATTAAATCCAGTAGCATCAACAATATTTTCTGAACTTACATCTATTGCTACACTAGACGTTGGTTCTGTAATGGTAATAGTTACATCAGCTGTACATAAATTACCATCACGCACAGTCAATTTGTAAGAACCTGCTTTTAATCCAGAAATGTCTTCCGTAACCGCTCCATTACTCCATGAATAAGTATAAGTGCCTGCACCGGTGCCTCCTGAAACTGTAACATTAATACTTCCGTCACTGCCATTTAGACAACTCACATTGCTAACATCAGACGGGTTATATGATATTTCTAATAATGGATTATCAACTACTTCAACTGTTGCTGAAGCTGATATTCCATTTGAATCAGTTACCACTAATTTATACATTCCCTTACCACGCGATATACTTCTAGTATCAGCTATTTCAGTATTAGTCGGATCACTGGCTAATGACCAAGAGTAAGTATAATCTAGAACTCCACCATCAATATTTGGATTTAAAATTGTTGTTTCACCATTACATCTTGTAGTTATAGGATTAGGACTAAAACTAACTACTAATTTTTTTGGTTCGTCAATTTCAAACTCTAAAGTTTTTTGAACTCCTGCTTCTTTCAACAAACAATCATTTGCATCTTTTATTTGAACTTTATAATTACCTTTTGATAAACCAGTTAATTGAGTGGTGTTCGTAAAGTTAATCCATGATCCATAAGCACCATTATCTACATTATATCTGTAATAATGAGGTGTCGTTCCTCCACTAACCGCTAAATCAATAATACCGTCGTTCGCTCCAAACCCTGTTATATTGGTTGATTTCGTATTTGTTTCATCAAGAGTTAATTCACTTGGGGTAGTTATTGTAAAATCGATTGTATCTACCGAATCATCAATTTTCTTAATTTCACAACTGTTTCTATCTTTTATTTCGATACTGTAGTTTCCATTTGTTAATCCTGAAATAGTGGTCGAATTTCCAGAGAATGCAGTTCCAGAAGTATTTTGAGTAATCCCATTCTTCGTTAGAAAGTAACTATAATCTTGAACTCCACCAGTTGCAGCAATTGTTACGGAACCAGTTTCACCAAAACACGAAGGTTGATTAACTTGAATGTTCCCTGTATCTAAAACTAGTTTAGGAGGTTCATTAAGTGTAAATTCAGGGTTAGAATAATTAACTACGGTTCCATTACCATTTATCATGTTAATACGAACACCATAGGTTCCTGTTGATAAATTGGAAACTGTTGCTAATGTTGAGCTATTGATTGTTCCTGTTGCACCAGATATAAAATCTCTTGATGCTCCATTTTTTTTATACCATGCGTAATTATAACTTCCTGTTCCTCCTGTTACAGATACTTGTAAACTTCCATCTGAGTTTCCGTTACAAAATAATTCTCCCCCTGTTGTAGTATTAATCACAATATTTAATCTAGCAGGTTCAACCAATGACTCCATAATCGAAGAATCTACACAAGTACTTCCTCTACCATCTTTATCTGTTACTTCAAGAGAATATACTCCAGCACCTACATTTATTAAATCTTGACTTGTACTTACAATTGTTCCTGTTCCATTAGTCCATTTATACGTATAGTCTCCCCAACCACCTGAAACATTCACTTCAATTTTACCATCAGGAACTACTCCTCCTAAATCCGCTGAATTAATTGTAGGGTTGATTGGTGAACCAGCTAAGTTTACTGTAAGTTCAGAAACAGGTTCTTCTACTGTATATGATCTTGTTATAGAACACCCAGCTACTGAATCAGATATTGTGACTTCATATACTCCCGCAGATAATCCTGTAAGATTTCGAGTAGTTCTATTTGTCGACCAACTTGAATTTGTCCAGCTATAATTGTAATTGTTCCCAGATAATGGTGTTCCTCCCGTTACATTCCCTAACGTTATTGCACCTGTTCCATCTCCTTTACAACCTAAATGTGTAATTGTTGTAGCGGTATTTAATGTGATTTGACTTGGTTGTGTAATTGTTATCTCAGGAGTTTGCTTTGATTCCAATACATCATCCGACTCCGATAAAACACTAACTTTAATTCTATAAATACCAGCGCCAACATTTTCTGATGCATTTTTTAATGAGGTTAAATTTGTAAAAGTTCCACCTGATTTCTTCTCCCATTCATATATATATTTATTCGTAAATCCACCTGAAGCACTAATACTTATATTTCCATTAGCTCCAAAACAGGTTGCATTTGTAGAAGTAAATGGAATTTCAAGAATTGCTGGGTTTTTAACCTCAATAGATGTAATTGTATCTACACATCCTTCGCTATCCGTAACTTTAAACGAATATATTCCTTTCGATAAATTTAAAAATTTAACCTTTTCTCTATTTCCTGGTAAACTTTCAATTGTTAAGTTAGTATATGTTGTAGAGCCTTGTTTTAATTCATAAGTGTATACTTCAGTTCCTCCAATTACTTCTACTTGAATAGTTCCTCCGCTTGAAGTTCCTTGACTAACAGTAGTTGTTGTGATAGGATTTATTGCCTGTAATTCATCTGGTTCTCCAATTGTAAATGTATATGTAGGATCACCAACCGGAGTACACCCATTTGAATCTTTTACCTTTAGCGAATATGACTTTGCAGCCAAACCTGTTATTACATAATTTCCAGTAGTAGAAAATGTTCTGTAGGCTGTATTACTTCCATCAAGGAAAATACTATATGGAGCGGTACCTCCGCCCGCTTTCACTGTAACCGTACCATTTGCATCTCCGTTACATTTTGCATCCACTTCACTATTTATAATCTTTTGAAAAGTTACAAACGCACTAGGTTCTGATAATGATTCTGTACTTGATTTACTTATGAATCTATCAGTAACTCGCAACGAATAATTTCCAGCAGATAAATTATCAAAAAATACACGTTGATTAGTACTTTCATTAAAGCTAGCAAATTTTGTTGCTTGTACTACTCCTCCTAATAACAACTCTACCTTATAATTACCACTATTAGTAATGGGTTGTACTCCACCTCTAACATCTACATTAATTGCACCTTTTTCTCCCTTACAATCAATTGTTGTTCTAACCGTAGCGTCAATAAACAAAGGGTTAGGATTAGCCAGAGGTACTGTAGTACTCCTCTTAATATTACAATTATTTGCACTATATGTGGGATTAGTTAAACTACCGGTGTAATTTGCATCATAAATATCTACATAATAAGTACCATGACTTAGTCCTGTTATTTCCGTAGTCGCACTGCTACTGCCAATAGTACCTAAACTACCAGTTGAAACATGCCCAGAAGTTCCTGATTTATATAAGAAATATGTGTAGGGAGCTGTACCTCCTGCTGCTGTAATGTTAACAGCTCCAGTTGTAGCGTTTGTAAATTGGATAGGTTCTGACTCGGATAGAACTGATGATAATGGATCGGACGGACCATTAATGGTAATTTGATAATAAATATTATCATCATCATCAGGATCCTGGATTTGACCAAATAAGTTAAATGCAGAACTTACTAGAAAAATAAATAATAATATTATTTTCTTTAAATCTTTCATTTGAAATTTGTTAAACTCTCTACTTTTATCTTGCATAGCACTGTTTATTATCTCTCACTTTTATTCTGTAATCATAATCTTCTAAACTTCCTATATCAATTGATGATGTAGAAAAACTTGTCCAATTCTTGTATGTTATAACACCCGATGTAGTTTCTCTATAAATTTTATATTGAAATGTTCTACCAGATTCACTGTTTGTAATGGTAATTTTTATTTTTCCATCAGCATTAGTAAAACAGCTTTTATCGTTCACTTTAACTACATTAAAATTCAGAGCATCTGGTGTATCAACAATAAAGGAATTCGGTTCCACTAATGTTGCCACGTCGTTCCCAGTTTTAGTTTGATATTTTACCTCGTATGTTCCACCAACCAATCTCTTTGTCCAATTATAACTATATGTTCCATCACCATTATTTGTTAATGAAAGTACATCATCCTGATCCTTTAAAATCCCTGTATTCGCATCGTAAAGAGTAACAATTAACCTTTCTGATTTACTTGTAATTAGATTACGATTTAGTTTTAGTTCGAAACTTCCATCTTCATCATAGGAACAATCTAAATCTTTAGGATTCGGGTTACCTATCAATCCGGGGGAACAAGCAATTATTGAATAAATAACCTCTGGGGTATAATTCCCAGTACAATATTTTTGCATTCTGAATTTCATTGAAGTACTATGAAATTGTGATGCCCTGTTTCCTACTAACTGTTCTAAATCAAAACTTACGATATGTGATCCTTGTAAAGCACTAGGAAAATTTGTCCATTTATTTGAAGCAGAACTAAACTGATCATAAAACTGCCATTTATACACTTCCGGTGCAAATCCTTCAACATCTACCTCTAAATTCACCTGACATATGGCATTATTATCAGGTCTATCAATAATATCTACATAAGGTTCAATACTTACTAAAACGGTAGCTCCGAATGTTGAAAGTGTTGTAGATCGAGAATCACAATGATTATAATTAACAGGTACTCGTTGAAATTCATTCACCACTACTGATCCCGATGTTGTTTCAGCATATCGTTCTCTTGAAACTGCATTTGGTAAAAAATCGATAATTCTAACTGCATTTACCTGATTATCTACTAAATCTGCACATACACCTAAGGCTAAAATTGCAGATCGCCCTGTATTTGTATTCTCCAACTTTACAATATCCCTTGAGTTTCTAATTGGGTCAGGACTACATGGTTCTGCTGCTGCCTCAGCAGAAAAAACTATTCTATATTTTTGAGCTTTTACTGAACTAGAAATAAAAAACAGTAGTAAGAGTGTCCCAAAAGCCAGTTTATTTATCTTATTAAATTTACCTTGCATAGCATTTTTTATTATCTCGAACTTTAATTCTATATGTACTTTCATCTAATCCTCCAACATCAAAACTATCATTAGAAAAGTCAGTCCAATCTTTAAATACAGTTACTGTAGATCCAGAGACTTTATATAGTCTATATTGAAAAGTTCTTCCAGCCTCTTTGGATGAAATAGTAATTCTAATTTTACCATCGTTCTTTTCAAAACATGTTTCGTTATTAATTTTCAGAGCTGAAAAATTAAATACATCAGAATTCGTAATCGAAAACTCATCTGAAAACCCAATTTTTGTCCAACTTTGATCATTACTTGGGATGGATGAACCCCCTCCTTTTAAAATTTGGTATTTTATTCTATACTTATTAGCAGCTATATCTCCTTGCCAAGTATAACTATAACTCAGGCTTGAATTATTTATAAGTGAATTTGTTGACTCTTGGGTCAAAAAATAATAAGAACTATTAACATTATCTAAAGCATACAACGAAACTATCAACTTCTCATCTAACTCCAAATCTCTATCCACGGCCATAGTGAATTTACCATCTGTACTATAATTACAAGTAGTTTTCGCTGTAATTATCTCACCGACCAATTTAGGTGGGCAAGGAACAATTTCATAAGTAATAATATTTGTATAGTTATTATTATAACCAGTTCTAAACTTTATTTGATTTTCATTTAAACTATTAACATCAACTCCTGAATCGGTCAACAAATCTTTGAGTACAAATGAAGAAACTGGTTTTTTATTATAGGCAACAGGAAAATCTTCCCAGTTAACACCATCAAAAGAAAACTGCCATTCATAACCGAAATTCAAAGTAAGAGTATCATCAATACAAACTCCATTTAGCAATTTATCGGCTTCCTCGTATATATGTAAAGAATAGACTCTTTGATTAAAACTACATCCTAAGAAGAAGATGGTTGGATCTCCGAAACTTTCTTTTGTTGTTGGATAATCGTCATTGTATTCACAATTAGGAAAACTTCCTAAAGCAATTGCATAATTATATACTCTAATATTAGCAGTATTAAAGTTATCTGGCAATCTGATAAAATTATAATAAGTGTCTCCTAATGTTGAAGTATTTGCTCCATAATTTAGCGTTGTAACAGGACCTAAATTGGTGCTTATAGACATTTGTCCAACATTTGCATGTAACGCTCCAACAATTTTGGTTTCAACAAGGTAAGCGTACTCATTTTGACTTAACAAAACATTAGAAGTAAAAATTAAAAGAATAAAGTAAAGTTTTTTCATACAATACAATTTTAATACTTCACTTCTAAACGTTTGATTTGACCTAAACTTCCATCTATGAATACAGGTCTGATTATATATGTATAGATATTGTTAGGCTTAATATCTTCATCTACAATTCTTTTAAAACTCGAAGGCATCACCCTCAATAAAGACATCTTCTTACCTTTTACCTCTTTGTATAACATTAATTCCGCTATACTTTTCTCATCAGTTACTCTCCAAAATAGCTCAATAAAACTATTCGTTTTATCAACATAACTACCGAAGTTTCTAATACCCGATAATAATTCAAACCTTGGAACTTGAATTGTTATACCTGCTTCATTTTTTGATACTAAGCCACTATCATCAACAGCTTTAATTACATAATTGTAATCATTACCTCCATCAATATTAGTATCCTGCCATTCGGTGTAATCTGGATTAAGAGAGTCTTTAGGGACTGTAGCAATCAAATTCCAATTGATACTATCTCTTACTTTTCTATAAACTTCGTGTTTTATAACATCTGTACTACTACTATTTGCCCATTTTAATAGAACCTTTTTATCTTTTACTTCATAAGATGTAATTACAGGATCAGATGGTGCTATAAAATCAGGTTTATCTAGTACTAATACATCTGAATATTTAGACATATTATATCGTTGATCGACAGCTACAATTTTATAATAAACTTTATCATTTAAGCTTTTCACAGAAACACTATCATAAAATTTAGTTGCCTGGTGGGGAGAAACTGTGATTTGCGTATATTCTTCTTTTTGGTTGTTTCCACGAAACACTCGATATCCTAACATATCTAATTCAGCATTCGCTTTCCAAGATAGGGTAACAACACCTAAACTATCTACTTCCCCCTTTAAGCCTACTGGTTTTACTGGTGGAATTGAATCTATTGGTTGAACTAAAACTGGATAAGAATCTCTACTATTACCTTCTTTTCCGACTGCAGTAATTGTAAAATAATTAGTTGGCTTTAGGTTATCATACCTAATTTTTCTAGATTTCGGAGAAATATTTTTGATAACCGTTTGATAAATACCATTGGCTTTATCACTACGATTTAATTCAAATCCTTTTATAAAATCATTTCCTTCTTCTAAAAATTTCCATTCTAATATTACACTTTTCTCTTCATTAATAATTTCTTTAGTTGATATCTTAGGAACGTAAGGAAGCACTTTTTTTCCTTCACCAGAAATTACATCAGAAGGTGGACTTAATTCACCAAAAGGAGTTCTACCTTTTACTCGATAAAAGTATTTTTTATTATTCGTAATAGAATCTACATAATAAATTCTCTTAGTATCAACTCTACCTCCACTATTTAGAGTTGTGTACGGTAATTTATTTAACGTCTTAAAATTTATACCATCTTCAGACCTTTCCACAAAATAGCTATTGTATTCTTGCTTATGTATGGCATAATTCCAATTTAACATTACTTGTTGATCATTAAAAATAGCAGCTAAATCCAATGGTTTCGGAAGTGCTTGATAATCTTGTAAACCAACAAAAACACCACCGTCTTTAATTAACATTTCTTCTTTTGGAACTAGAGGGAATACTTTATAGACATATTTTTCGGTGCTCTTTATATTTACATCTTCAAATCCTAATCCGGCTAATTTCGCCACCTCAAAATCTTGATCTGCTACATATAAAGCCCAAGTAAACCTCTGTTCTTGTTCTTGAGACATATTAATAATACCTTGTAAGGTTCCAACTCCTTCTACATTGAATGATTCTCCAAAAATAGATTGAGCCATAATAGCTGCGTTATTATTCGTCTCAATAATTTTTTGCCATTCTAAAGGATCAGCAGGTTTAAATGTTCCTAAATTTTCTTGAATTGGTTTAGATAATGTTTGGCCACTAACACTAATTGTATAGCGCACTAACTTATATCCATATTTATTCAATCTTCTAAATGCTCTTGGTGTCGTAGGGCCCCATCTTAACATCATTTTATTGTTAGGATTAGGCCTTGCTAAAACCATAATTGCATTTTCTTCTTCTTTCGTTTGCGAATATGTTGTAGTAGTTATAAATAAAACTCCAATAATAAGTACTACATTTTTTAATGAAATAAACGTCTTTTCTAACATTAAAAAGGATTTTTATATTTAAAAATATAATCTGAACCTGCTTTATTTCCAGGCATGATATATTGCATTTTCACTTTATATTTCCCTGATCTGATTGCTGGGAAAGCTCCATTTATGATGTAATTATATTTACTTATTTGAGAAGCATATTGTTCTGGATTATTCAAATATTTATTCACAATTTTATATTGAATATCAATAAAGTCATGCTTATAATAATATGGTAAATGATACCTAAAAGGAATTCTTCTATCTAATAAAGAATAATTAGGATTTTCTCTTAAATAAGGAACAAACCATGTTAAAATATCTACAGCTTTTTTAGGAGGTAACCCTAATTCTTCTACATCTCTATTCACCGTAAACTCTGGTTCTAACGGATAATTCTCATAAATCAAAGGATTAATAACATCCTCAAAATAATTATCATCTAAGACTGCCTCGACAGCTACTAATGCTTTACCTTCTGTATATTCTCCTCCTTCTAATTCTAACGCATCTAACCTTTCAGAATCTTCAACATCAGTTTGAATAGCGTGAACATCCGAATAAATAGGTTCTAAATAATGCTGAATAACATCTTTATCTCTTAGTTTATCTGAGAACGTTTTGTATTTACTAGTTGTAAACTCATATTGTAATACCAATGTTTCTGCATCACTCTTAGTTGTATTTTGAACTTCCTTATTTCTAACTTCCACAGAATTTCCTTCTTGACCTCCTGTATCAACTTCATTATAGTTTGTTTCATTCTCTACTACTTCTGTTCCTGGAGCAAGACTTACAATTTCAAGTGTATGTTCCTTTTGATACATAAAATCCCTAAAATTGAAGCTAACTTCTTTAGCCCCCTTATCATAAGAAACATCAGCCGCTAATACCTGACCGTCTTCATTTGTATATCTAACCTTTTGAGTCCATTCTGTTTCTGGACTGAATAAATAAGGTTGACCTCTTTTCAGTTTTACGTATCCAGTATTACTTTCTTTTTGATAGAAATAATTTTGATTCACTACTGGATATGTGTAAACAATATTGGTCATCGGAATATGATCAGGAGCATCTCCTGTCGTAAAAGTTCTTTCCTCTATTTCTTGAGCCTTTGATCCATTATGCATTAACGTAACCCATGAACCTGATTTTAACTCTTGGAAACTAACTGCTACTTTTACTTTTATTGTAGAATTTGGAGGTAATACATCAAAAGAAAGATTATTAGCTACATCATTTGAATCACTCCATTGAATTTCACCTTGAATTTCTTGTCCATCTTTAGTAACTGAGAACTCATCTAATAAAATTCGATAAGTTCTTATTCCTTGATCATCTTCTAATTCGAAAGGTTCGTTTACTTTCATATTGAATGCTGCCTGCGGGGAAGCAAAAACATCAACTTCAGTAGAATTATCATCTGGTGTAACACCTGAAATGATTTTCAATCCTCCAAGAGGTGCTCCGTTAATAATTTCACACTCCTCTCCTAATTCAATTTTAAATCTAAATCTACCTCGAATTGCTCCTCCCAGGACACTAAAATGTCCTCCAACATACCCTCTAAACCATGATGGATTAGGTAGTTTGGCTTGCAGAAGAACTGCTGCTCCAGCTTTAATAATTGGTATTTTTGCTTTAAAAAACCATAGATTAATTTTTATTCCTAACTCTCCTTCTAAATACGCATAGGCTTGTCCGTTTGCATACCAACCGTCAACTCCAATTTGTCCACTTCCTTTACAAGCTGTTTCTCCATAGTCTTTAATCATTATGTCAAAACCTAAACCTGCTCTAAATCTTGCATAGAAAACAAGGAAAGTCATCTCTCCTGTATCTATACTTAAATCCATTCCAATAGCAAAACCTCTACCATCTCCTAAAGCATTAAGATCACGCATGTAGTCAAGATTATCTAATTGTAATCCTAAAATATCTGCTACTGCTTGAGGTGGTGGCGGACTTCCTGGGATTTTATCTCCAATCATCAAATAAGTAGTTGCCTGAACGCTAAATGCTCCAATTCCAACTCTTACCCCAATTCTATCTTTAGGTGTTCCCATATGAAGGTACCATCCGTCAGGTCCTGTATGGAAAACAGCCCAACCAGCTCTACCTCTTGGTCCTACTCCACTAAAGAAATTACCTGGAGTATTTAAATAAACTTCCATTTCTGCATGAAATGAATTGTTTACAAAATCCATCTCCATAGAGAAATTCGCATCAATACCAGCATCAAAAGTAAGTCCATCTTGAGGGAAAGCGACTTTACTATATTCAACTAAGTTCTTTTTCTTAAGATCCTGAATAACAGAATTGTTCTCACCAAAATCATTGATTTTATTCTGCATTGCAGTAAGTTTATTTTTAAACTTGTCACCAAACTTAAAATCAATAGTTTTCATGATATGTGCCTCTCCAAAGAACATAATTCTATTGAGTCCGCCTGATGTATTAAAGGCCATTTCAAATCCTACTTTTCCATTGAATGCTTTCTCATTACCCAAAGCAAAACCGACCATTGCACGGAAACCTAGACCAGATTTTGAATCTGGAACATAATCCATACCAGAAGGTGGACCAGGAGTTTTAATAGGTTTACCCTCATATACAAGCGGTTGTGGATTTGATTTTTTGGTCATGTGATAATAAGCACCACCACCGAAACCATTCACTTCAACAGGACCAATCATTGGTTTTGTTGGCATTCCTGAAAGATCTGCATAAGCATCGACATACCAGTATCTCACGTCGGTTTTACCAAACCAAGCTGTTGCTTTTACATTTATGCTATTGAAATCAGCTTCAAGTTCTCCATAAAAACCATCTCCATAAACAGGATCATCATCTTTTATATCAACAAGACCTTTGAATTTTACCTTTCCTAAATCGGCTTCTATATTGATTCTCTCAATATCTAAACCATCATACTTCCAACGCTGGTAACCTTCACCCTGTTCAAACTTTGCTTTAATTTCTAATTTAGTACCTCCTGCAAAACCTTTACCCATAAGATTTACATCAAGAGCAAATTTCAACGCTGCTTTCGTATCATTCGCAGTAACTCCTAATTCTGAAATTGTAACTGGAAATTTCGCAAACTTTACTTCTCCGGTATATCCCATGTAATCAACTGAGAAATAAGGAGACTCTGTTTGTAACTGAAGATTTTGAAAAGTCACTCCTTTAAAGTCAACAATTCCTTTTTTACCATTTTCTAACTCTCCATTACTCGCATTGATATTTAAACTTCCATAAAGGTTTGCCTTAGGTCTAAATTTTCCTTCTGAAATTTTTAATTCTACCTTTGAATTAGATTCTAAAATTGCTTTCGCTTTTAAAACATTAAACTCTAATTGTTTTAAAGGTTCTAAGACTAAGCTATATTCTTCATTGGCAACATCAATTAATGCTGTATATTTAAGTGTTTTCTTTGCTAACTCTTCTTCTGAAAGTCCGTTTGCTTCTTGTTGAGTAACTTCTTTACTTATTGGCAAAACGATATTCCCTCCAAAACCACCACCAATAAGCTTGTTTGCTTCTAACTCTGCATATAAATCTTTTACTGAAAACTGCCATCCAGCTGCATTTCCTTTATCTAAATCCAAAACGTTTTCTGCCGAAAACTTTCCGCTTATCCCTTCAGAATCGATTAATAAATTTTCTGCTCCAATGGTTAATCTTTTAGAATTTCCTTTTTCTTTGAATTCCTTTGGTAGATTTACTTTAATTGTTTCAATGTAAACACCTCTCCATAACTCTTCATTTCCTGGAATTAAATACTTGGTTTTGTAGCTATTTGAAAAACTCATATTCTCCGAGTTTCTCAAATCACTAAAATCAAAAATTGCATTACCAACTTCGAAAGCTAATCCACCTTTTCCTTTTCCGGTAGTACTTTTATCATTTGTTATTTGAAAAGGATGGTTAATATCTACTTCAGCAAGAATATCATTCCAATCCGAAACTTTTGTTTGAAAGGAACCTACCACCTTTTTCTTTGTATCAGTAATTAATGAAAAATCAGCATTTAAAGGTTCTAAAAGAGTTCTTGAAAATATGACATCAGCAGCAACACCTATTTCTTTAATTCCTGTACAATCAATAGTAACATATGTCTTATCCTCAATAATTCCAGTTTTCATATTCATACCTCCTTTTAATTGTAATAAAGCTTTATTACCATTAATAGGAATTGCAATATCACCTAAAAGAGAAATATTCATATCTCCATAAATACCACCTGAATGAGAAATTTTGACATTATTAGCTCCAAAGAAAAGTTCTCTCTGTTTACCATCAGCTCCTGATTGCTGAATAATCAACTTTATAAATAATGTTACTTCTGTATAATTAGGGAAAAACTTTGCTTCGCTTACCCCCATAATAGTAGTTGTATTACCAATACGTTTTTTTACTCCAACCGGTAATGCTATCATATCTTCTGATCCTAAGACACTAGCATAACTTCCAGTTTCTTCAATGGCATTAAAAACGTTTTTCGCCTTACTTACAAGACTATCTATTCTCGGATCTTGTACATAATTGCTTTTAATGTAATCTGAAGTAAACTCTCCTTTTACATTATGAGCAAACGATATGGTTTTCGTTGATTCATTAAAACTTGAGTAATTTTTATTAGTTTTTTGGATAGAATCGATTGGTGAACTAGCCAATAAATTAATACAATAAAAAAAGATTGAAAAAAACAATAAAGTATTTTTTTTCATAAGCAATAGGGATGTGAAACTAACATAAAAATTTGCTGGCAAATATATAGCTTTTTTAAATTTTAACTACTTTTTAACTAAAATAAAAAAGCACCAAACAGCTAACTATAAGATAATTACACATCTATCATAGCAAACAGACCGATTATACAATTAACACAGCAATTTATACAGTAAAATTACTTTAATAAAGTGACAAAACCTAAAAGAAAATTTGAAATTATTTCTTAAATCTAGAAGAAATTAACTCAATGATTACAGAGAAAAGTATCACCAAGCCACAACCCAGGGCATTTAACCATAAATAACTAATCAAAGCGTCTTCTCCATTTTGTTCTGGTAAAAATATCCCAAAATAGTAGATTGCTATGATTAATATCTGAGTGATTATAGCACCTATAAAAACAGCATTGGATTTTACAAACTTCAAAAAGAATGCTATTAAGAAAATACCCAATACATTTCCATAAAATATAGAACCTATAATATTTACAAGTTGAATAAGATTATCAAACAAATTAGCAATACAAGCAATTAAAATAGCTAATACTCCCCAGCCCAAAGTGAACCATTTTGACATATTTACATAATGCTGATCACTCTTTTCTTCTTTTACATTTCTTTTGTATAAATCGATTGCTGTTGTAGACGCCAAAGCATTTAATTCAGAAGCTGTAGATGACATAGCAGCAGATAGAATTACAGCTAATAATAAACCTATTAATCCTTTTGGGAGATTATTCAAGATGAAATGAATAAACACATAATCCTTGTCATTAGTTTCAACCTTATCACTTGATTTAGCAATAATTTCCTTAGCCTTTTCTTTTAACTTTAAATCTTCTTCGTTTAACCCTTGAAGTTTAGGTTTATTATCTTCAGTAATTCCATTTAGGATTAGCGTTTTCTTTTCGGATTCAATCTCTCGATGTCTTTCTTCTAATACCTTGTACTCGGATGCATACTGAGAATTAATAACTGCTTCTTGTGCTTTCGGATTAAAATTTAAAGGCGATGCATTAAACTGATAAAACACAAAAACCATTACACCTACTAACAAAATGAAGAATTGCATAGGAACTTTTAATAATCCATTAAAAATTAATCCAAGCTGACTTTCGCGAACTGACTTTCCAGATAAATAACGCTGAACCTGACTTTGATCTGTTCCAAAATACGATAACATTAAAAAAGTTCCTCCAAGAAAACCTGTCCAAACTGTGTAACGATTATTCAAGTCCCAAGAAAAATCAATAACTTGCATTTTATTACTAGCACCAGCAATCTCAAGTGCTTTTCCAAATGTAATTCCATCAGGTAAATATTGTAATATCAAATAAAATGCAATAAACATTCCTGAGAATATAATTGCCATTTGTTGTTTTTGTGTAACACTTACTGCTTTTGTTCCTCCACTAACAGTATAGATAATTACCAACAATCCGATTATAATATTCAAAAAGACTAAATCCCAACCTAACACTGCAGACAAAATAATTGCTGGAGCGAAAATGGTAATACCTGCAGCTAATCCTCTTTGAATTAAAAATAAAATTGCAGCTAAGGTTCTAGTTTTAAGATCAAATCTACTTTCTAAATACTCGTATGCTGTATAAACATTAAGTTTATGGTAAATAGGAATGAAAACTAAACAGATAATAACCATTGCAAGCGGCAATCCGAAATAGAATTGCACAAACCCCATTCCACTATGGAAAGCCTGTCCTGGTGTAGATAAAAAAGTGATGGCACTAGCCTGAGTTGCCATTACTGACAATCCGATAGTCCACCACTTTGTATCGTTTCCACCTTTAATATATTGTTCTACATTTTCACTACCTCTTGTTTTCCAAGTTCCGTATAATACAATAAATAATAAGGTAAGTGAAAGTACAATCCAGTCTAAAGTTTGCATGAGTATGTTATTTAGTATATGCGTTAGTGATTAAATAAAAAAGAACAATGTACACCAGATTTGCTACTAGAACGAGTGTGTACTCTTTTTTCCACATATACTTTTTACTCATAATACTTTAGTTTGTTTTGTTGATAGTTTTAATTATTCAGCTGGCTTACTAAAAAAGTTATCAGCTAAAGGTGCTTGACTAATAACAGCTGATGAAAACACTGTTGGTTCACCTGCTGGTTCTGTTGGAACACCTTGTTCGTTTTTCTTGTACCAAGTTATAGATTTTGGCAATACGAAACCGTTAACATTTTCCCAATCATTATATCTAATGATATTAAACTTCTCAGATGGCTTCTTACTATAATATGTTACTGTGTAACCTAACCAAGCCATTTGCTTTGTTTCAGGATGGTAAAATATAAAATAATTATCATCTGGAGAAACTCCGACGTTGGCTTTGTATGATATTTTAATTCCAGGATAAGTAACTCCTTCAAATGTAATTGGATCCATTTCTGAATATACAATACCATCATCAGCTAACACGAAAGGCATTGCATAAAAGTAGAAATATAAATTATAATAAAATTCAGGATTTCCTTTAAACGCCGTTGAGTCTTTTTGACTTAACCACACTTCTTTCCCATCATATCCTAATGAAAAATTTTCGCCATGAACAACTGCTTTTCTTGTTTGTAGATCTGTCGTATGCTCTTGACCTTTCACTTTGTAAGTTAAAAAATTCGCTTTTCTCCAAGCATCAATTCCTCCATGCTTTTCAAGAACTTCTCCTAAAGCTTTAGGATACGTTGGTTCTTTTTTAACTTCTTCCTTAACCTCTTCTTTAACTTCTTTTTTTGTTTCTGTTTTACAAGCAGCAACTAAAACTACCAGTAAAAATAATGTTATTAGTTTTCTCATTGAAAATTGATTTTATACTACTTCGTCGAAGTTATTTTCTAAAATTACATTTTTAACATAAAAAAACTCCTTGAACCTAATCAAAGAGTTTTTAAAACTTATTTAGACTTCTTAATACTCTGTATCTGTTAACGTTTTAGTAAACGCTATTAACGCCTCAATTTCTTCTGTTGTTAAACTCAAATTGTCAAACGGCAAGGTTTGATAATTATTCTCAATTCCAAGACCGGCGGCACCTCCTATATTGTAAAACTTCATTACTTCCTCTAAGCTTGCATAAACTCCATTATGCATGTATGGAGCAGTAATTCCAGCATTCCTCACTGTTGGAGTTTTGAAAAAGTGCTTTCTTTCTGGAGTTTTAAACAATTCAAATCTTCCTAAATCAGAAGATAATTTAGCGTTTATAGTATCGGTAGTTGCAGGAACTCCAATAAACTCAAGTTCTGTGTCTGTGTAATTTGGTGGAACCGTTCCGTTAAAAACTGGAGCAAAATGACATGTTGCACACATTGCTTTTCCCATAAACAAATTAAAACCTAACTGTTCTTCTTCAGTTAATGTATTCTCTTCTCCTCTAATGTTTTTATCAAACTTAGAATTAAAAGGATTTAAACTCCTGATATATGAAGCAATCGCATGTCTAATATTGTAATCAATCCTTTTATTGTTATACAATTCCTCAAGTTTATTCTTATAAATACCATTTTGTTGAACTCTGTTCACAACAGAATCCATAGACATATTAAATTCATTATGATTTTTTACAACACCAACAACCTGCCCTTCTAAACTTCCAGCTCTAGCGTCCATAAAAAATGCTTGCTGATAAGCTGAATAAGCAACAGTAGGTGTATTTCTAGTTTGGTTTTTATCAAATGTTTTCTTTCCATCAGTAAATGCCAATTCTTTTACATGACAGGTAGCACAAGCCATTGAATAATCTTTAGACAAAGATTTATCATTAAATAACTCTTTACCAAACTCAACTTTTTGAGCAAGATTTGTTGTGTCGCTTAATTGATCAGAGAAGTAATTGATATTTAAAGCGTCCTTAGAAAAAAGAGTTGATAATGTATTTGATAAAGCCATTTCAAAAGGAAATTTCACATTCCAATCTTTTTGAATCTCAACTAATAATTTCAACTGATTATCTGTATGTTTTTTTATGAATGTAAAACGATTAAAAGTATTAAAATCATGATCTAAATCCTTCTGCGCACCTGATATAGATTGAATAAATTTATCTTTTAACTCTTTTGATTTGAACTTGTTTTCATTCATCTTAACAATTTCAATTAATGTACTGTAAGAATATTTACTTTCTAATAATGACTGACTTAACACTGGAGAATCAAAACCAGTAATTCCTGTTGTTGCAATCCTCACAATTTGCTCTCTGAGCAACCATATAATATGGTAATCTTTCAACTTTAAGGAAAGATTTTCTTTGATTAATTTCAATCGATCTCTTGTTACATTTATAGCTCTAGTTAAAGTAACTGTATCAATCTCTTCTTCGTAAAGATTCTCTTCTATAACCTGAAAACCGATTGGGTTAATAACTCTTGTATCTTGAGATTCTTCACCCTTTACTTGAATAATATTTGGAGCATTTAAAGATTTATAATTATTCTTATCTGAATAGGCTAAAATCGGCTCCATCATCTTGAAATATTTACGAGCCTCCTTGTAATACTCCTTTCTTTCCTCAGAAGGTATTTCTAAATTCAATTCCTCTAGACTAGCAATTGAATTCGTTAAATATTCATTATACAAAACAGAAATATCCGCAGAAAATGAATCTACAGTTGCATATTTTTTTTCAGCTTTGCCGCATCCTATTATCAAAAGCAAAAGACATACACAAAGGTATGCCTTAGCTCGACTAAATATGTCTTTCATTTTTTATCTTTCTAAACCAGTGATAACATGTAAAACAGAACCTTCTTTTCTGTTTCCTAAATCAGGGTTAGCCATTGGATCTGTAAATGAAGTTCCATCAGCTGGCTCCCATCCGTGATTTTGAGTAATTACGATAAATGTATTCTTACCATTATTAACGATTTCAGTAACATCAATCATTCCAGTAATTTCCCAGTTTCTTGTGTTTGAACCATATCCCATATCAGCAGCTCTATTTTGGTCACACTCTAATACAGTTTTAATCTCTCCAGTATTTAAGTTGTACTGATATAATTTAGCAAATCCGTTTACTGAAGTATCTAAATATCCGTTTGGATCTTCTTGAATGTAAGCATAGTTTTCAGTTACTAAAATATTATCAGGTGAATGGAATCCATCAGCTTTACCACCAACTTTATCTCCATCTAAAACACATGTAATTTTCGCAGCACCAGTAGGATCAGTGTCATTTAACACAACTTTATAAATACGACCTAAGAAAGTTCCTTTACCGGCTAATCCCGACTTGTTTCTTCCTGTTACAGCGAAATAAAGTTCTCTTTGATTACCTGCAGAACCTCTTCTCCAATCAATATCTTCTAAACGAGAGAATCCCATAACTCCTTTAGACTTAGCTTCAGCATCTAATGCATTGATTTCAGTTTCTGTTAATTCAACGAATTCAGCATCATACTCAGTCCCTTCAACCATATCAACTTCGTAAGTGATTCCAGCGGTAGAAACTTTTAACCCGTATAATTTACCTCCTTCTAAATCTCCTCTGTTTCCAACATACATTCCTAATTGTCCTGATGGTACATCATTATCAGAATGATCATCACCAATAAAAGCAACAGTTTGGTTTGGGTAAGCATCTTTACCGATAACAACAGCATTTTCAGTTGACCATTGTCCAAAAGCAGATAATAATTTCCCAGTTCCAGCATCAGCAACTGATTTATATGGATCTGTAGCGAAAACTCCTTTTGAAGATCCTCCCCATTCTCCACCAGATAAATACATTGGTCCAAAACCATGCTCTTGCATAGAAATCATAGAACCAGAACATTGAGCAGTTTCAGCTGTAGCAGCCGCATTTAAAATATACTCTCCTTCTGTAGGTCTTAAATTTTGGTTTAATTTAATTCTAGCGATTGAGTAATCAGCTTCAATATTATTAATTAAAGTAAAAGTTCCATCAGCTTCTCTTAATAATCCAGCTCCATCCGCCATTGATCCATAAACGAAATCAGGTGTATTTGGAATTACATCTTCTGATGATAAAATTGGAGTAATTTTTAATCCTACGAAATCAGGAGTTACTTTTAAGAAATTAGGAGTTTTTGAAGATGCTAAATATACAGAAGCATCAGAACCATTTGGTCCAGTTGCACCTGTTGCTCCAGTTGCACCGTCTTGTCCGTTTACCCCATCTACTCCGTCAATTCCATCTTTAGGATCTTCACAAGAAGTAAGCGTAGTAAAACCAATAGATAAAGCTAATAACGCAGTTAAGCTTAGTTTAAGATTTTTCATCGTGTCCTTATTTAAGTTTTGTTTTTTGATGGTACAAAACAAGACTAGCAGTTTAAAGTTTAAATCAATCCAATTTTAATTCCTTTTTAAGAAACTGTTACAGAATTAAACTTAGCCTTAATAATTAGAATCGTTTTAAACAAACAACTTAAACAAGAATAAAACCAACACAAAAAACTGAAAATCAAACAATAACAAACACATCAAGAAAAAGAGCGACCATAAAATGGCCGCTCCAACTAAATTATTTGTAAATTTTTTGTTAATCCTAGTTACCTAACCAAGCATTTAACATCCAAACAGTTTTCTCTTGTTCCGCAATAAAATCACTCATCATTGAATTTGTACCTTCATCATTCGCTTCGTCAGAAGTATCAAGAATATCTCTTTCTATTTTTAATAACTCGGTTAATGAATTTACAATTAACGTAATTGCTTCTTCATCTTTACTTATACTCTTTCCTACAGGCACAGCTCCCACCTTAATATAATCTTCAAAAGTGTGTAATGGTTCTCCTTGTAATGTTAAAACTCTTTCAGCGATTAAATCTATTTTTAACTGAGAATCGGTATACAATTCTTCAAACTTTGTATGAAGTTCAAAAAAGTTTTTCCCTTTAATATTCCAGTGTAATCCTCTCAAATTCTGATAATACAATTGAAAATTTGCTAATAACGTATTTAAATCTTCTACTAATTTATTCGATTTTTCTATATCTAATCCTATGTTTGTCTTTGCCATTTTTTTATGTTTTGTCGTTTTGTATTTACAAAATTAGTTCAAAATAAAAGTGTTTAACCATTAGTATAATTGATAGTTTTAATATCTTTATCGAAAATTATTATTGATGACAATCACACAATTAAAATATACTCTAGCGGTAGCCGAACATAAAAACTTCACCATAGCTGCTGAACATTGCTTCGTTACTCAACCAACGCTTAGTATGCAAATACAAAAACTTGAAGAAGAGTTAGATGCTAAAATTTTCAACCGTTCAAAAAAACCAATTGAGTTAACACCTGTTGGAGAAAAAATTGTTGAACAGGCTAAAGTAATTGTTGATGAGAGTAATAGGATTATAGATATTGTTCATCAACAAAAAGGATATATTGGAGGTGAATTCAAATTAGGAATTATTCCTACGATTATGCCAACATTACTTCCAATGTTTCTTAAGCATTTTACTAAAACCTACCCAAAAGTTCAGTTGATTATTGAAGAACTTACAACTGAAGAAATTATAAGAAAACTGACAGATGGTTATATTGATGCTGCAATTGCTGCTACACCTTTAGGAAATGAAGCTATTAAGGAACGTGTTTTATATTATGAGCCTTTTGTTGGTTTAATTCCCAATGAACATAGATTATATGAAAAAGAAAAGTTAGCTGTTGAAGATTTAGAATTAGAAGATATTTTACTTTTAGAAGATGGACATTGCTTTAAAAATAGTGTAATCAACTTATGTAAAATGAATAAGAAAGATGAGCATAAAAGATTTCAATTAGAAAGTGGAAGTTTTGATACTCTAATTAAACTGTCAAAAGATGGTTTAGGAATGACTTTACTACCGTATTTAAACACACTTGACTTAAATGAAAGCGATAAAAATCATTTAAGAGAATTTGAAACACCACCTCCAGCGAGGGAGGTCAGTTTAATCTATCATAAGTCTCAATTAAAAATGCAATTAATTGAAGCTTTAAAATCGAGTATTGATGGAATCATTCGTGGTGCAATCGCCTTTAGTGATGTAGATATTATAAGTCCAATTAAAAAGGAATAAAACGAAAAAGGAAGCTAAATAGCTTCCTTTTTTAATTTATAATTATACACAATTTATGCGTACATTTTTTCTCTTAACTCCTTTACTTTAGGATCATCTAAATACTCGTCAAACGTTGCATATTTATCTATTACTCCGTTTGGTGTAATTTCAATAATTCTGTTCGCTACTGTTTGCGCAAACTCGTGGTCATGTGTTGTAAACAATACAGTACCTTTAAAGTTTATTAACGAGTTGTTTAAAGATTGAATTGATTCTAAGTCTAAGTGGTTTGTTGGTTCATCTAACATTAAAATATTCGCTCTTGTCATCATCATTCTAGATAACATACAACGAACTTTTTCTCCTCCAGATAAAACGTTACTTTTCTTTAAAGCTTCTTCTCCAGAGAAAATCATTTTCCCTAAGAATCCACGTAAAAACACTTCTTCTCTCTCCTCTTCTGTTTTAGCATATTGACGTAACCAGTCTACTAAGTTTAAATCTCCATTTTGGAAAAACTCCGAATTATCAGATGGTAAATACGATTGTGTAGTTGTTACTCCCCAACTGTATTTTCCTTCTAAAGCTTCTTCATTTCCAGCTATGATTTGATAGAAAGCAGTTGTTGCTTTAGAATTTTTAGAAATTACAGCTACTTTATCTCCTCTATTTAAGTTAATATCAACATTAGAAAATAATAAATCTCCTTCTGCATCTTTAGCTGATAGTCCTTCTACATTTAAAATTTGATCTCCTGCTTCTCTATCTCTTTCGAAAATAATCGCTGGATAACGACGACTCGATGGTTTAATTTCTTCTACGTTTAACTTCTCAATCATTTTCTTTCGAGAAGTAGCTTGCTTCGATTTTGCAACGTTTGCTGAGAAACGACGAATGAATTCTTCCAATTCTTTCTTCTTATCTTCAGCTTTCTTATTTTGTTGCGCTCTCTGTTTTGCGGCTAACTGACTAGATTCATACCAAAAAGTATAGTTTCCTGAAAAGTGGTTAATCTTTCCAAAATCAATATCAGAAATATGTGTACAAACAGCATCTAAAAAGTGACGGTCGTGAGATACAACAATTACTGTATTATCATAATTAGCTAAGAAATTTTCTAACCACGAAATAGTTTCAAAATCTAAATCGTTGGTAGGCTCATCCATAATTAACACGTCCGGACTACCGAATAAAGCTTGAGCTAATAAAACTCGTACTTTTTGTTTACCATCTAAATCCTTAACTAAGGAATAATGAAAATCTTCTTTGATTCCTAAATTCGACAACATTGCTGCAGCTTCAGAATCAGCATTCCATCCGTTCATTTCTTCAAACTGAACTTGTAACTCACCAATCTTCTCAGCATTTTCATCCGTATAATCGGCGTATAAAGCATCAATTTCTTTCTTGATTTTATACAAATCTTTATTACCCATTACCACAGTTTCCAATACCGGAAACTCATCAAATGCATAGTGATCCTGAGATAATACAGACATTCTTTTTCCAGGCTCTAAGTGAACTTGTCCAGAAGTTGGATCAATTTGACCCGATAATATTTTTAAAAAGGTAGATTTCCCTGCTCCATTTGCTCCGATAATTCCGTAGCAATTTCCTTGTGTAAACTTAGTATTTACTTCATCGAACAACACTCTCTTACCAAACTGAACTGATAAATTAGAAACTGTTAACATTTGTCATTTTTTAAAATTCCATGCAAAAGTATAAAATCTCCTTTCTTTTACGGCATTTATGTTCTATAAATATTATCGTTAAAAATCTCTTATTTTTTAGAATATTAACACTGAATTAACATCTCAATTTGAGCTATATTTCTATTTTTGAGCGTTAATATATATGCCCGGTTTGAATAGAATGATTAAATATTTAGTTCCCCTTTTATCAATATTTATAGTTAGTTGTACTAACAACAAGAAAGAGAACTACACTTATTTAGGTGGTAAAATCATCAACCCTAAAGCTGATTACATCACCTTACATAATCATTATGAAGAAGTTATAGATTCAGTCAAGCTAAATCCTGATAATACATTTACGGGTACTTTCAAGGATATTAAAGCTGGTTTATATCTATTTAAGCACGGAGCAGAATTTCAATATGTATTCCTTGAACCTCAAGATAGTTTATTATTAAGACTAAACACTTGGGACTTTGACGAGTCGTTAGTTTTTAGTGGAAGTAACGCTGAAAGAAATAATGCATTGATTGAAAACTTCTTAATCAATGAAAAACAAGTTAAAGATTTCTATAAATACTACACCTTTGAATCTGAAAGTTTTTTAAGTACAGTAGATTCTTTAAAATCTTTAAAAAAGAATTACATAGAAAACT
The DNA here is from genome assembly GCA_022448525.1 of Tenacibaculum sp. GTDB lineage: Bacteria > Bacteroidota > Bacteroidia > Flavobacteriales > Flavobacteriaceae > Polaribacter. Next base: position 52,900 of record JAKVCX010000011.1, on the reverse strand, counting down.
TTAAAAATAATTATCCGGAAACTTCTGATAAGTTCCTTGATGTATTAAATATTGTTTTATACTATCCTCTTTATACGAAGTTGGAGACATATGCCATAAACAATAGGTTAAAAAGTGAACCAACCCAAATTGATGAACCTAGGTTTGTTTCTCATAGAGATGAATTAGATATTAATAGTGATTCTTTAATGTTTTTCTCACCATATAGAAAGTACGTTTACAACAACATTTATTATGACGTATATGAGAAGAATATAAAAGATGAGAGTGATGAATTCACTGTTGCTGTTTTAGAAACTGTAAATAAGAAAATAGATTCTCAAGAATTAAAAAATAGATTGTTAAAGGAGACAATCATTCGTCACTTTTACACAAAAAAAAGTTGTGGATTAAACAAGAAAGCTTACAATGCATTTTCTGAATTCTCATCTAACGATGCAGACAAAGAAGAAATCGCTTGTTTATTAACAGACGTAAAACACGTTCCAAAAAATAGACTCATACCTAATTTTAAACTGTACACTCCACAAGGTTCGATGGAAAAAATCCGTGATATTATTAAAGGAAATAGTACAGTTATTTATTTTAGAAATAAGGATTACTCTTCAGATAAATGGGTAGCTTCTAGAATGAATTACTTAATTAAAAAGCATCCGAGTGTTGACTTCTTAGTAATTAACATGAATGAAGATAAAAATGAATACATTAAAGATTTAAACATTAAACATCAATTTTATCTCCACAAAGAAAGTGATGCTCATAAATTCTTAACGAGTAAATATCCAAGAATGGTCTTAGTGAATAACAAAGGAATCGTAAAAAATGGATTCTGTGCTTTGTCTTCAAAAAAGATTGAAAAACAGATAACTGAGTTACAATAATCACTTCAAAATCAGTTTATTTTAAATTCACTACTTTTGCACCGTCCTTAAAATAAATTAATATTAGAATTCGCGGATAGGGCATCTGTGAATTCGTTTAAATTCACAATATGTCAAAATTCGCAGATTTAGGTTTAAAAGAACCTATTAATAAGGCGTTGGTAGATTTAGGTTATGAATCTCCTACCGTTATTCAAGAAAAAGCAATTCCACAAATTTTATCATCTTCAGAAGATTTAAAAGCTTTTGCTCAAACTGGAACAGGTAAAACTGCTGCATTCAGTTTACCAATAGTTGAACTAGCAGATGATAAAGACAAAACGTCACAAGCAATTATCCTTTCTCCTACTCGAGAACTTGCTGTTCAAATCGGAAAAAACATTGAAGACTTCTCTAAGTATCTTCCAGATTTAAAAGTGGTAACTGTTTATGGTGGTGCTAATATTGAACAACAAATAAAACAGTTAAAACGAGGTGCGCAAATTGTTGTTGGAACTCCTGGTAGAACTGTAGATTTAATTAGAAGAAGAGCATTAAAACTTGGAAACATAAAGTGGCTTGTATTAGACGAAGCAGATGAAATGCTTAATATGGGTTTCAAAGACGAACTTGATAAAGTACTTGAAGCAACACCTGATACTAAGCAAACATTGCTTTTTTCTGCTACGTTCCCAAGAGAAGTTGAGGCTATCGCTAAAAACTATATGAATAATCCAGTTGAAGTTACATCTGGACAAAAAAATCAAGGTTCTGATAACGTAACTCACCAATACTATTTAGTAAGCGAAAGAAGTCGTTATCCAGCCTTAAAGCGTATTGCTGATGTAAATCCTGATATTTATGCTATTGTTTTTTGTAGAACTCGTAGAGAGACACAAGAGGTAGCAGACAAGTTAATTCAAGATGGTTATAATGCTGATTCATTGCATGGAGACTTATCACAAGCTCAACGTGATAGTGTCATGGAAAAATTTAGAAAGAAGAACATCCAAATGTTAGTAGCTACGGACGTAGCTGCAAGAGGTTTAGATGTTGATAACCTTACACATGTTATCAATCATAAGCTTCCAGACCAAATAGAAAATTACAACCACCGTAGTGGTAGAACGGGAAGAGCTGGAAATAAAGGTATTTCAGTAGTTTTAGTAAACAGAAAAGAACGTGGAAAATTAAATCCGATCGAACGAATTTTAAAGAAGAAATTCATTGAAACTTCAATTCCAACGGGAAAAGAAATTTGTGAAAAACAATTATTCCACTTAATTGATAAAATTGAAAAATCAGAAGTAAACACTTCAGAAATTGATACATATCTACCAAACATATATGATAAATTAAAAGATTTCTCTAGAGAAGAATTAATTCAAAAATTTGTTTCTCTTGAGTTTAATTCTTTCTTATCATATTATGAAAATGCTCCTGACTTAAACAATATGGCTTCAAATGACCGTGGAGAACGTGGTCGTGGAAGAAGTGGACGCATGGCAAGTGAGGACATGACTCGTTTCTTTATTAACCTAGGAAGAAAAGATAGATTAAACCCAGCAAAATTAATGGGGTTAATTAACGAACAGGGAATTAACAATAAAGTTGAGATTGGTGCGATTGATATTCTTGATACATTCTCTTTCTTTGAAATCGACAAAAACTTTGAAAGTGACACATTAGACGCATTCTCTGCAAACTCTCCTGAATTCAATGGAAGAAGAGTCAATATTGAAATTACCAAAACTGAAAGAAAAGGTGGTGGCGGAAGAAGACGTGGTGGAAGTGGAAGAAGTAGAAGAAGCGACGATAATCCATCTAAAGGTTTCGGTAGAACTAGAAACAACAAAAAGAAACCATTCCCAAAGAAAGAAAATTCGAAAGGAAGAGATTCTAGAAGATCTAGGAGAAGATAAATCATTCTAATTGGAATAAATCAAAACCACTGTTTTTTACAGTGGTTTTTTTTATTACATCAACTTTAAACAACTAACTATTCTAAATAAAATATTACCATAAAAAAAGCGCAGGATAATTAACCTGCGCACTTAAATACTCTTTAAAGTACAATATTTTATTTAGCTACATTTACTGCTCTAGTTTCTCTAATTACAGTAACCTTAACCTGTCCTGGATACGTCATATCATTTTGTATTTTCTGAGAAATATTAAACGATAATTCAGCTGCCTTTTCATCATTAACTTTAGTACTTTCAACCATTACACGTAACTCTCTACCTGCTTGAATTGCATAAGCTTTCTGAACTCCTGTAAAACCAAATGCGATATCTTCTAAATCTCTTAAACGCTGGATATAACTATCTAAAACTTGTCTTCTTGCTCCCGGTCTTGCTCCTGAAATGGCATCACAAACCTGAACTATAGGAGCTATTAAACTCTTCATTTCAATTTCGTCGTGGTGCGCTCCAATAGCATTACAAACATCAGACTTTTCACCATATTTCTCAGCCCACTGCATTCCTAATAATGCGTGTGGTAATTCGCTCTCTGTTTCTGGAACTTTACCAATATCATGTAGTAAACCAGCTCTTTTTGCTGCTTTAGCATTTAATCCCATCTCAGCAGCCATTAAACCACATAAGTTAGCTACTTCTCTAGAGTGTTGTAATAAGTTTTGTCCATATGAAGAACGATACTTCATTCTACCCACTGTTTTAATCAATTCAGGATGTAATCCATGAATTCCTAATTCAATAACAGTACGTTTACCTACTTCAATAATCTCCTGATTAATTTGCTTTTCAGTTTTACGAACAATTTCTTCGATTCTCGCCGGGTGAATTCTTCCATCAGTAACCAGCTTATGCATTGATAACCTAGCAATTTCTCGACGAACTGGATCAAAACAAGAAAGAATAATTGCTTCTGGAGTATCATCAACTATAATTTCAACTCCTGTCGCAGCTTCTAAAGCACGTATATTACGACCTTCACGACCGATAATTCGTCCTTTAACATCATCTGACTCCAAATTGAATACTGATACACAGTTTTCGATTGCCTGCTCTACTCCTACTCTTTGAATAGTATTTAAAACAACTTTTCTAGCTTCTTGCTGTGCAGTCATTTTAGCTTCTTCTAAAGTTTCTTGAATAAAACTCATGGCATCAGATTTAGCTTCTTCTTTTAAAGACGCTACCAATTCTGTTTTAGCTTCATCAGCCGAAAAACCAGAAATCTGTTCTAGCATATCTACATGTCTTTTATGTAGCTTTTCGACTTCTGATTCTCTCTTTTCTAAAAAGTCAAGCTTGTAATCTAAATCTGAAGTTTTCTTTTCTAACGATTGAGAAAGTTTTTTGTTTTTATCTAACTCAGAAGAAACACGTGATTCCTTGTCTCTAATTCTCTTTTCAACATCAGACATTTTCTTTTCTCTCGATAGAATTACTTTTTCGTGTTCCGCTTTTAATTCAATGAACTTTTCTTTCGCTTGTAATATCTTGTCTTTTTTGATTGCCTCAGCTTCTAACTTTGCCTCTTTTATCATGCTCTTAGCTTCCTTATCTGTTTCTTTAAGTAGCTTATTTGCTTTCGATTTCTCAAGCATTTTCGCAATAATAAATCCTACTACAATCCCTATGACACCTACCAATATTGGTAATAATAATCCTTCCATAATTGAATAATCTATCCTTATAAATAAAAAAAGCCCATATTAGTAGTGTTTTATAAACTCCTGAAAAACAGGTTTAGAACTAACTGGCTGATCAAGGATCCGAATAAACGGCTTGCTTTACTAACCAAGACTCATTCTTTTTAATTGAATAGTGTTGAGTTTATTAAACTTTGTACTAATATAGGCAGTATGTTAACTGTTATATAATGAACTTATTTTAAATGATTATCTAACACTTCTGTTAGTTCATTTAGTTTATTTAATACTTCAGTAGCTTCTTCAGATGTTTTTAATGAATTGATTTCTAATTTAGATGCGAACTGCAAGGCACACATCGCTAAAACATCTTGTTTATCAGCTACAGCATAGTTTTGTTCAAAATTTAAAATTAAGTTGTTAATATGTTTTGCGGCTTTTCTCATCCCTTCTTCTTCTGTTGCATCTTTCACAATTAAAGGATAAGTTCTTCCAGCAATGACTACATTAACTTTTAATTTTTCCATTTTTTAAAGAACTTTTTACACATTCAAGAGCGTGATACATTTATCAATCTCTCGAATTAAAGCATTTATTTTGAGTTTTGTATTTCTCGAATCTTCATTACTGCCTTCAATGGTTTTCGCAACTTTCAATATATCAAACTGTTTTCTTTGATGAACCAAATCTTGCTCTTTCTCATTCAATAAAACTTGTAAATCACTATTCTGTTGAAGCAAAACCTCGTTTTCTTTTTGAAGGAACTCATATCTAGTTAACAAATCTTTCAACTTAAGTTCCAGTAAATGAATTGCTTCTAAAGTGTCACTCATTTATTATTGAGATAAAACCATTTCCTACAAAGCTAATAATCTCTTTTAACAAACGCAACTCTAGAGCACTTTTTTATTAATCACTTGAATTTCAAACATATAAAGTATTACCATAATTTTAGTAATTTCGTTTATAAATTGTAACGCTTTGAAATATTATTTTTCTCTCTTTCTATTGACATTTTCTTTTTTATCATTTGGGCAAAAAAAGAAATATCCACAAAATTATTTTAGCAATCCTATGGATATTCCTTTAATCGTTGCTGGTACATTTGGTGAATTAAGGAGTAATCATTTTCATTCGGGTATAGACTTAAAAACGCAACAAAAGCAAGGAGTTCCTATAAAAGCAACTGCTGACGGTTTTGTTTCTAGAATTAAAGTTAGACAATACGGCTACGGAAAAGCATTGTATGTTGAGCATCCGAACGGATACACTACCGTATACGCACATTTGCAAAAATTCGCTCCTAAGATTCAAGAGTTTGTGAAGGCAACTCAATACAAGAAAGAGAAAAATATTATTGGAAATCTATTTCCGAAACCAGAACAATTTGTTGTTAAAAAAGGAGAAATCATTGCATATTCTGGTGATACAGGAAGTTCGGGTGGACCTCATTTACACTATGAGATTCGAGATACAAAAACTGAAAACATTATAAATCCAATGCTTTTTGGATTAAAAGCAAAAGACACTAAAAAACCTATTATAAAAGGATTAAAACTATTCGCTCTTGACAATAGTTCTAGGATTAATAATTCAAATAACGACACAACTATTCCCATAAAGAAATTGGAGAATGGCAATTATATTTCAGAACGAATTCATGCAAATGGGACAATTGGACTAGGTATTTACGTCTATGACCATCAAGATGCAGCTATGAATAAAAATGGGATTTATAGTTTGGAAATGAATATAAATGGTAAAAGAGTGTATTATCATGATGTAGAAACTTTTTCATTCTCTGAAAGTAAGTACATTAATCTTTTAATCGATTACGGCCATTATAACAAATACAAAAAACGTTATCAGAAAACGCATAAGGTTAAAAACAACAAATTAACCTTATACGAAGACCTCGTTAATAATGGGAAAATTAATATTAACGCATATGAAAACTACAATGTTGAAATTATAGCAAAAGATTATAACGGAAATGCTACTGCACTAAGAATTCCAATAAAAGGAGTTCCTTCAAATGCCATGTTTTCAAAAAAGGATACTACTAATTACAAAATCATATCTAAAAACTTCCACAAATATGAATTGGAAAATGTTTCGGTTGCATTTCCAAAAAACACGTTTTATCATGATTGTTTTATTGATTTTTCTATACAAGATAGTATTGTAAAACTTCATGAACCGATTATCCCGTTAGATAAAAAGTTTACACTCACGTTTAATACAAGTCATCTTACAGATACCCAAAAGCAACAGGTGTATATCGCAAACGTAACTAAAGAGAAATATCCTTACCATGTTTCGACTAAAAAACGAGACAATAAAGTGTTTACAAATCAAAAAACTTTAGGAAATTATACACTTCTTTTTGATTACGAAGCTCCTGAAATTAAACTTTTAAACTTTGAAGAAAATCGTTGGTTAACTAAAAACTCTACGTTACAGGTAAAAATATCTGATGAAGACTCTGGAATTGGTGAATATCGTGCAACTATTGATAATGAATGGGTTTTAATGGAATACAACCATAAAAAAGGAATTTTAACTTACGATTTTTCCGATAAAAAATTGGTAGGTAGCAAACATATCTTTAAACTTGTAGTTTCTGACAAAGTTGGAAATACTGAAACTATTTCTACGACGTTTTATCGTAAATAATAAATCATTTTGAAAAAACTTTTATTTCTCCTTTTACTCCCTTCTTTAATTTTCGCTCAGAAAATGTCAACTGTTAAAGGGAAAATCGTTAATAAATTTAAAGATCCTATTGAAGGTGTAGCAATTAGCTATTTAGGAAAAGGAACAACTACTGATTCAAACGGAAATTACTCATTTCAAATCCCAATACGAAAAACGGTTAGTGTAACTTTCTCACATGTTTCTTATTCAACAATAGTAAAAAAATTTACTACTCGTGGTGCTAGAATAATCGACTTCTCTCCTACTCTTTCTATTAAAACAGAAGAATTAGAAGAAATTATTGTTAAGAATCGTAAGAAAGAAGCACAAGGAATTACAAAAATAAGCACTCAAAAAGTTGAAACTATTGTTGGTCCGAATGCAGGAGTTGAGGCAGTTTTAATGACACTACCTGGAGTTAGTAATAATAATGAGTTAAGTACTCAATATAATGTTCGCGGAGGAAATTTTGATGAAAATTTGGTCTATGTAAATGGATTTGAAGTTTATCGTCCGTTTTTAATAAGATCAGGTCAACAAGAAGGATTGAGCTTCATCAATTCTCATATGATTCAAAACATTGATTTCTCCGCAGGAGGATTTCAAGCAAAATATGGAGATAAGTTATCTTCTGTTTTAGATATTACTTACAGAAAACCAACTAAAGCAAGCACTCAGGTTGATTTAAGTTTTCTAGGAGCAAGTGTTACAACCGAAGGTCTTTTATTCAATGATAAATTAAGTGCTATTTTAGGAGTTCGATATCGAGATAACAGTTTATTCGTGAACGATAAACAAACTGAAGTAAATTTTAGACCTAACTTTACAGATATTCAAACCTTTTTATCTTATAATATTTCACCAAAGTTAGATATTAACTTTCTTGGAAATTTTTCTTTGAACAACTATGAATATAAGCCTTTATCAAGGAGAACTCGTTTTGGTACAATCGCAAATCCGTTAGAATTAATTGTTTTTTATCAAGGACAAGAATCGGATAGATTTCAGACATTCTTTGGAGCTTTTTCTATGGATTATAAAGTAAATGATGATCTAGAATTAACAGGTATTATCTCTTCTTTTAATACACAAGAGGAAGAATATTTCGATATTGCCGCTCAATATAACATAGGACAAGTAAACACCAATTTAGGTTCTGATAATTTTGGAGATGTTGAATTTGCACAAGGAATAGGTTCTCAGTTAAATCATGCTAGAAATGACTTAGATGCATTAATCGTAAACGCACAATTAAGAGCTACATTAAAAGACGGAAATAATGAATGGAGAGCTGGTGTAAAATATCAAAAAGAAAACATTAAAGATCGTATACGAGAATGGGAAATTATTGACAGCGTCGGTTTCTCTGTTCGCCCACCACATCATAATATCGGTAACGATCAGCCTTACACTCCATTTACAGGTCCGATTGAACCTTTTCAAAATGTTAGGGCGCAAAATAATGTAGATATTGATAGATTTTCAGGGTTTCTACAATTCAGTAGAAAAACAACTTGGAATAATCATGATGTATGGTTCAACGCGGGAATTAGATCACAATATTGGAAAGTTTCACCAGTTGGTTCTAACTCAAAAGGTCAATTTATTGTAAGTCCTAGAGCACAATTTGCTATTAAACCAGATTGGAATAGTGATATGCTTTTTAGAATATCAGGAGGTTTTTATTCTCAACCTCCATTTTACAGAGAGCTAAGAGGTTTTGATGGTCAAATTTCAGCTGATGTAAAAGCACAAAAGTCGATTCATATTGTAACTGGAAATGATTACAGTTTTACAATGTGGAACCGTCCTTTTAAGTTAACTACAGAATTATATTATAAAAACCTAAGCGATGTCAATGCCTATTCAATTGACAATGTTAGAATTCGTTACAGAGCAGACAACATAACAGAAGCCTATGCATATGGATTAGACGTAAGGTTGAACGGTGAATTTGTTCCTGGAAATGATAGTTGGGTGAGTTTTGGATATCTAAAGACTGAAGAAAATATAGATAATCGAGGTTACATAGCTCGACCAACAGATCAAAGAATAAAATTAGGAATCCTGTTTCAAGATTATGTTCCTAACTTACCTGATTTAAAGGCTTATTTGAACTTAGTTTACAATACGGGCGTTCCTGGAGGAGCACCTGCTTATGCTGATGTTTATGCCTTCCAAAATCGTTTAGGTGATTACAGAAGAGCTGATATCGGTGTTTCATACATTTTCGTTGATAATAATAAAAAAGTATCTAACGGATTCTTAAGTCATTTCGAAGAACTTTCTGCAGGACTAGAGCTATTCAATATTTTTGACATTAGAAACTCTATTACCAATACGTGGGTAAGAGATGTGTATAGCAAACAACAATTTGCAATACCAAATTTTATGACTGGAAGAGTTCTTAATTTAAAACTTCGAATGAAGTTTTAGATTACTCAATATAACTTTTTTTTCTCTTTCTAAATTCTTTAACTTCGTAGCTGAAGAAAATTTATTTATTTAACCAAAACATTAAAATCTACTTAGCTATGAAGAAAGTATTAATTACTTTTCAATTACTTATGATGGTTTCTCTTTCATTTGGTCAAAACCAAAAAGATAGAGATTACATTATACAACAAACCAATGTTAAAGAATTAAAAAAGTTCGCTGAAGAAAGAACGAAACATTACAAAACTAACCTAGCCATTTTTAATGCTTCCAATAAAAGTAAAAGAATTGATCTAGGAAATAATCAAATTGCCGTTTTAACCAATTTTGATCCTAATGGAAATCCAGTTTATCAAGTAAATGATAATTACGCAGCTGCTGTAACTTCACGGGTGGATAAAATTTGGAACGGTGGAGAATCAGGTCTTAACCTTGACGGAACTGGTATAGTAATAGGTCATTGGGAGCCGAATGGTATTGCTCTTGAAAATCATGTTGAATTATTAGGTAGAATTCAAAACATGGAGAATTCAGTTGCAAGTAGTCATGCGACACATACTGCTGGAACAATGATTGCAACAGGTATTTTCCAAGAAGCGAGAGGTATGGCTTCAAGTGCTAGTATTAATTCATACGTTAGTGACAATGACGAATCAGAGATGTCACTATTTGCAGCAACGGGAGGTATCGTATCAAATCATTCTTATGGACATATTTTACCTGAGATAAACACTCATATTTATTATGGAGTCTATGACTTTTCAGCAGATTATTGGGATTTTATTTCATTTAATGCTCCTTATTTAACAATTGTTAAATCAGCAGGCAACACAAGAAATGATGGTATTAACACAAAGGATGGTGGTTATGATGTTTTAAAAACTACAGCAAACTCAAAAAATATTCTGGTGGTTGGAGCTGTCTTAGACATGTCTTCATACAACGGACCTAACTCTGTAATACAGTCAAATTTTAGTAGCTGGGGACCAACTGATGACTGGAGAATAAAACCAGATTTAGTGACTAATGGCGTTGGGGTTTTATCTACTGACTATTTTGCTGAAGACAGTTATTCAAGAAAAAACGGTACTTCAATGGCTGCCCCTACTACTACAGGAGCAATTGCCTTGCTACAACAACATTATCATCAATTGAATAATGTCTACATGAAATCGGCTACTGTAAAAGCGCTTCTGATTGGTACAACTGATGAAGCTGGCTCTTTCGACGGACCTGATTTTCAAAATGGTTGGGGAATTCTAAATGCTGAACGCGCAGCAAATGTTATTAGTAATGATGGTGAAACAACACAAATCGAAGAATTGAATTTACCTTTTAAACAGCAATACTCAATGGAGTTCGAAGTAAATGAAAATTCGAACGTAACAGCTACTTTAGCTTGGACTGACAAAAGAGGTGATGTACTACCTTTAATCGAAGATGCTCATGATATTAAGTTAATCAATGATTTAGATCTTAGGATTTATGGAAACGGTATAGAATATAAGCCATGGGTTATTGAACCGAATGAAAATTATGATAATTTCAGTGAAGCTGCGACAAAAGGAGATAACTATAGAGACAATGTTGAACGCATTGATTTGAAAAACCTTCCTGCAGGAACATACACATTAAAGGTAACACGAAAATTAAGTTCATCTGTTTTAAGAGGTGATCAAGACTTCTCTTTGGTACTTCAAGGAATAGCAAATAACACTTTAAATGTTACAGATAATTTACTTTCAGATGCTACAGTAAAAGTATATCCAAATCCATCTACAGAGGGTAATTTGAATGTTTCAATTAATAACAACAATTCAACAGAAGACTATTATAGAATAACTATTTACGATATGTTAGGAAAGCAGGTTACAACTGATAAATTTGATTCAAATCAATTTACTATTACACTACCAAGTTTAACTAGCGGAATTTATATTTTGAAAATACAATCAGGACCATATAATTATCAAAAAATGGTTCACTTAAGTAATAAATAGTAGTATCCAAACTATTTAAACATTTAAAACCTTATTCTAATCGAATAAGGTTTTCTTTTTTATAAGAGCTGAGTTATTTTTCTTTTAAATTATGTAATAATAGTAAAAGTTGTCTCCAACTTAATTTAGTATCTTGAATATCTTAATCAACAGCAAACAAGCTCTATCAATGAATCAATCTAAAATTGTTTTTATTATTTTAATATTCACCATTATAGGATGTAAGAAATCGATTGTTAAAGAATTAGAAATTTCAGAAAATTGGACATTCAAAAAATCAAATGATACCATTTGGAGAACCGCTGAAATACCAGGGACTGTTCATACCGATTTAATGAACCACAATATTATTGAAAACCCTTTTTATAGACTAAACGAACATGATGTTCAATGGATAGATAAAGAGGATTGGATATATAAAACGACTTTCAATATTACTGAAGACACTTTTAACAAAGAACAGCTAGAAATTGAATTTCATGGAATAGATACCTATAGTAAAATTTACATCAACGATACCCAAGTTTTTACTACAGATAATATGTTTAGACGTTATCAAATAGACATAAAAAAACATATAAAAATTGGAGAAAATGAACTAAAAGTAATATTGGAATCTCCTATTAAAAAAGGGATAGAAAAATTCGATTCAATTGATTATCAAATTGAAGTTTCAGATAATGATTTAGCTAAAATTGGAAAGGTTAAAGAAAATAAGAAAGTGAGTGTGTTTTCCCGAAAAGCAGGTTATCATTTTGGTTGGGATTGGGGACCAAGATTAGTTACATCTGGAATTTGGCGTCCTGTAATTTTAAAAAGTTGGGATAACTTTAAAATTGAAGATGTCTTTATTCGTCAAAAAGTTCTAAAAGATTCCGCTCAACTATCTGCAGAGATTGAAATTCTAAGCACCAAAGAATTCGAAAAAAGTAAGATTGAAATTAACATCAATGATACTCTAATTGTTTCCAAAGAACATCAATTAAATCTTGGAAAAAATAAGATTACCATACCATTTACAATTAAGAATCCTGAACTATGGTGGCCTAATGGAATGGGAAAACAGTATTTATATGACATCAATGTAAAAGTCAGTCATAAAAATCATTATGATGAAAAGAGAAACCGAATTGGATTAAGAACTATAGAATTATTACGAGAAAAAGATTCGATTGGAACTTCTTTTTATTTTAAAGTAAACGGAGTACCTACTTTTATGAAAGGAGCGAATTACATTCCTCAAGATTTATTCTTAACACAAGTGAAGGATTCTAACTACTATCATATTTTAAATTCAGCCAAAGAAGCTAATATGAATATGATTAGAGTTTGGGGTGGCGGATTTTACGAAAATAAAAAGTTCTACGATTTGTGTGACGAAATGGGATTATTGGTTTGGCAAGATTTCATGTTTGCTTGTGCCATGTATCCTGGAGATGAAAAGTTTCTTGAAAATGTAAATCAAGAAGCTATAGATAATGTAAAAAGATTAAGAAATCATTCATCGATTGCATTATGGTGCGGAAACAATGAAGTACTCTCTGCTTGGGAAAGATGGGGATGGAAACAGAAAGTGACCAAAGAACAATCTAAAAAAGCCGCAAACACGACCTGGCAGTCTTATGTAGATATTTTTCACAAAATTCTTCCTGAAGTTGTTGAACAATATGATGCTGATAGAAAATATTGGGCTTCTTCTCCAAGTAGTGAATTAGGTGTCCCTGAATCTCATACAGATGGAGACGCTCATTATTGGGGTGTTTGGTGGGGAAAAGAACCTTTTGACAATTACAATGTAAAAATTCCACGTTTTATGTCAGAATTCGGATTTCAATCTTTTCCAGAGTTAGCAACAGTAAATAAATATACATTACCCGAAGATCATGATATTTTTTCCGAAGTTATGAAGTCTCATCAACGTTCAAGCATAGGAAATGGAACCATAAAAGAATACATGCTTCGTCATTATCAACAACCTAAAGATTTTGAAAGCTTCCTATATGTAAGCCATTTATTACAAGCCTACGGAATTACAACTGGAATTGAAGCGCATCGAAAAAATAGATATCGTTGCATGGGATCTTTATATTGGCAAATTAATGATTGTTGGCCTGTTGCGTCTTGGTCGAGCATAGACTATTACGGAAAATGGAAAGCTTTACATTATGGAGTTAAAGAATCTTTCAAGAAAACAATTGTTAGTTATGATGATAAAAAAGATAAAATAAAAGTATTTATTGCCACAGATTCACTTTCTAATTTCAATGCTAAACTCACAATTGATTTATTAAATTTTGAAGGTAATAAACTGAAATCATGGAATCAAAATATTGAAGTTACAGCAAACTCTTCTGGTAGTTATTTCGAAATAGAAAAAAGCAAATTATCAGATATTACAAAGAGTAAGAATGAGATTTTCCTAAATACTTCATTAAGTATTAACAACTCTATTCTTGATACAAAACAACATTTTCTGGTTCCTTTTAAAGACTTAAAACTACCTCAACCAAATATCAGTTTTAACGTTAGCGAAAATGAATATGAATATTTCGTTAAACTAACAACTAAAAATTTAGCCATTGGTGTTTTTGCAAGTGGAAACTTCGATTTAAATTTTTCAGACAATTATTTTAACATGCTACCGAACTCAGAGAAAGTAATTTCTATAAAAAAAGGAAACTTAAAAACACTAGAAATTTTTAAAGATAAATTGAAAATTACAAGTTTGGTCGATAGTTATTAAGAAGCCAAAAATAAATTCACATTATAACAAAGGAGATACTAAATAGTACTCCTTTTTTTATGTAAAAATTAGTTAATTCCGGCGAATTGGCTACTTTAGATTCTGAAAGTTTAAAATCTACCTTTCCACTATCTAAAATGATTACGTCAAACTCAATTTTATTTACTATCATTTGTGTTTTTGCCATCCAAGCAATCATTTTAAGTATTCTTATTTTACGAAAACGACCAAAAATCCTAGCAAATAAATTTTTAGCTATGCTAATCATTTTTTATGCAATTATGGCGGTAAACATCGTTTTAGTTAATGTTCTAAAAGATTATGGAAAACTCTATATATTTAGATATATCCAGCTTGAATTGTTATATGGATTGGGACCTGCCCTCTATTTCTATACAAAAAGTATAACACAACCTAGTTTTCGATTTAAAAAAGAGGACTTTATACATTTCATTCCATTAATTCTTGAATTTATTTTTTACAGAACATCCTTTTACAGAGACGGTGCAGATGGATTATATATAAATCCGATGCCAAGTATCACGTACGTATATTTAACACAACAATGGATTGGAGTATTATCAACCTTAATTTATAGCATAATATCATTTCGAGTATTGTATAATCATGAAATGAGCTTAAAACAATACTTTTCTAAAATTGAAGACAAATCATACAAATGGCTAAAAGTTCCTATTTTAATTTTTGGGTTCTATCCAATTTTATGGAATATTCTTACAGAAGTAGATCGATTTGCTTTTGACAGAAACTTAAGGGAATATTACTTTTTACCAAACTTTGCTGTTCTTGCCATAACTTGTACTTGGATTGGTTTTAAAGGTTTTTTGATTAAATCAACTTCTGAACTAGTTCCTTTTGAGAGTAGTCATTCAGAAAAGGAAACTCCCACTCTACCGAAAGATGAGAATTTTCTGGAAAAGTTAAACACTTTGATGCTCCAAGAAAAACCTTATTTACAATCAAATCTTAATCTTCAAAAACTTGCAGAACTTTTAGAAATGAAACCAAAAACTGTTTCATTAAAAATTAATCAAAATTGTGAGAAAAACTTCTATGACCTAATAAATTCATACAGAATACAAGAGTTTAAGGAAAAGGCACAATCCGTTGATTTGAATTCATATTCAATTTTAGGTTTAGCATACGATTGTGGCTTTAACTCGAAGTCCACTTTTAACAGTGTGTTCAAGAAAAACACTCAACAAACACCTAGTCAATATATTAAAGAATTAAAAAACTAGTCCGAATAGAAGCAGATGGACGACTGACATAGATTACACTTGTAATTTTGTGATGAAAATTATAAAACATCAATGAAAATAAAAATCACTTTTATCTTAATCATGTTTTTATCCGGATTCATAAACGGACAAACAACATACTCAAAAGAACAAGTTCTTAAAGATCTTTCTTATTTGAAAAAAGCACTTATTGAAGCTCAATTTAATATCTATGAATCTGTTTCAGAAGATACTTTTGAAAAGGGTTATCTAGAGATAAAAAACAAAATAAATAAAGACTCTTATTCTTTATTAGAAGCAACTAAGATTTTGCAGCAATTACCTGTAATTGTAAACAACGGACATACAAGCATTGATTTCCCTGGATCGGAATATATGAAATATGCTTCTTCTAATGACGCTACTATTTTTCCAATAGAAATAGCAATTGAAAACAACAAAGCTTTAATTAGAAAAAACTGGTCTAACAATAAAAATATTAAACCAGGAGATGAAGTTTTGAGCATAAACGACAAACCAATCGATACTATTTTTAAAGATATGTATGCTCAAATATCTGGAGAGCGTGACATGATGAAAAACGTTAAGATTGAAATGTATAGTTTCCCAAGATATTATTGGCAATTGTATGGTCAAGTTAACCACTTCGAGATCCTAATAAAAAACTTAGCTGGCAACAAAACCTATCAAGTAGCAGCTGTAAAAGTGATGGAAGCATATGAGGACAGAAGATCAGAAGTTTTGAATTCAACTATGAATTTGAAATTCTATAATGATATCGCATATTTAAATCCAGGAAGTTTCGGTGGAGATTTACATAAATTCAAAAAATTTATTAAATCATCATTTGAAAAAATAAAGTTTCATGAGTCTCAAACATTGATTATTGATTTAAGAAATAATTCTGGAGGAGATAATGATTACAGCGATTTTATGCTTTCATTTATTGCAAACACTCCTTTTACTTGGAATAGCTCATTTCAACTTAGAACTAGCAAACTTCTGAAAGAAAGTGGAAAACAAAACAAAAACTCTAATAGCAAGTATTGGAAATCGATTTTTGGTCATAAAGACGGTGAACGTTTTGACTATGATTTTATTAAAACTCAACCTCAACCAAAAGAAAAAAGATTTACTGGTGAAGTTTACGCGCTAGTTAACAGGCAATCTCATTCACAAGCTACTGTAACCGCAGCACAAATTCAAGATTACAAACTTGGAACTATTGTAGGTGAAGAAACAGCAGAATATCCATCATTAATAGCTTCAGTCTTCTACTTTAAACTTCCCAATACTAAAATCCAAGTACAAATGTCAAAAGGTAAAATGACACGTGTAAATGGAAGTATAAAACAAGAAGGAGTTATCCCTGATATATTTATCAAAGATTATCTTTTAGACGACAAGGATGAGATTTTAACAGAACTATTAAATCGATTACAAAATCAGAAATAAAAAAAGGAGTAACATAAATGTTACTCCTTTTTTATTATAAAATATACTTTTTAAGCTTTCTCTGAGGTTTTCCTAAACATTAACCATACTCCTATTAAAATCAAAGGAATACTTAACCATTGCCCAGTGTTTAAAGCCCATTGGCTTCTTTCTTCTACTTGTGGCTGTTTGATAAATTCAATTACAAAACGTAACGACCATAAAGCAATCATAAATACTCCGAATAAATACCCTTCTTTTTTCTTTTTATCTGTTTTCCAATACAGTCGCCAAAGAATAAAAAATAAGATTAAGTAACTAAATGCTTCATATATTTGAGTAGGATGACAAGGCAACTTCTCTCCTGCTCTTTTAAAAATCACACCAAAACTAGAACCTGTTTGTTTTCCGTAAATTTCAGAATTAAAGAAATTTCCCATTCTAATAAAAAAACCAGCTAGGGCAACCATAATTCCCATTCTATCTAAAATGAATAACCATGATTTTTGTAGATGCTTTTTAGCGTAAAAATATAAAGCAATCGGAATTGCTATTGCTGCTCCATGACTGGCAAATCCTGAAATTCCAGTAAATTTCCAACCCTTAACCAAACCAAATAACATCTCCGCTCCTTCTTGTCTTCTAAAAGGTAAAATTATTTGTAGCAGGTTATCCTGATAATCAGCCCAACTATAAAAGAAAACTTCTCCTAAACGCATTCCTATCAACATAGAAACGAATGTATACATGAATAATGGATCCATTTTTTCATGAGAAATATTATCCTCTGTAAAAATTTTCTTCATTAATTGTAATCCTAATACAAAAGCAATGATAAACATTAAACTATACCAACGAACACTAAATCCACCGATATTAAATATTTCAGGATCCCAATCCCATGTAATTGCTAAGTAATTCATGTAATATATTTATTTAGTTTTTTGTTTCTTTTCTGGTACTGGATCATGTCCGCTACCTCCCCATGGATGACAACTAAAAATTCGTTTTATTGCCAACCAGCCTCCATAAAAAACCCCATGTTTCTTCAACGCTTCCAAGGAATATGCTGAACAAGTAGGATTATATCTACAAGTTGCTGGTGTAAATGGCGATATTGCCGTTTGGTAAAAACGAATTAATAATATGAATGGATATGCCAGTATTTTTTTCAACATCCTAATTTACAGAAAAAGTAGTTCCTTCTCTTCCATCTTTTAGTTGAATACCTAATCCTGCTAACTCATCTCTAATTTGATCAGATAAAGCCCAATCTTTATTATCTCTTGCTTCTTTTCTTAATTTAATAAGTAATTCAACAACACCTTCTAATTTATCTGATCCTTGTTCTTTTGAATCATTTACTAAACCTAAGATATCGAAGACGAAAGAATTTAACGTTGCACTCAATAACTCTAAGTCTGCAGATGAAATAGTTGCTTTATTATCCTTTATTTGATTAATAAATTTAACAGCTTCGAATAGATTTGCAATTAAAATTGGAGTATTAAAATCATCATTCATAGCATCATAACATTTCTGTTTCCATGCTTGAACATCAAAACTAGATTCTTTTGATGCTTTTAACTCCTTTAAAATACTTAATGCCTCCATTAATTTATTGTATCCTTTTTCAGAAGCCAATAACGCATCGTTAGAAAAATCTAATATACTTCTATAATGTGCTTGCATTGCAAAGAAACGTACCACTCCTGGACCAAAAGCTTTACTCAATATTGTATTATCTCCCGATAAAATCTCATCTGGAAGAATACTATTTCCAGTAGATTTCGACATTTTTTGTCCATTCAACAATAACATATTCGCATGCATCCAGTAATTCACAGGCTGTACACCTGAACAGGCATGAGACTGCGCTATTTCACATTCGTGGTGAGGGAATTTTAAATCCATACCTCCTCCATGAATATCAATTTGTTCTCCTAAGTATTTAGAACTCATTACAGAACATTCTAAATGCCAACCTGGAAAACCATCACTCCATGGTGATGGCCAACGCATGATATGTCTTTCGTCTGCTTTTTTCCACAACGCAAAATCCTGAGGGTTTTTCTTTTCAGATTGACCATCAAGAGCTCGTGTATTATGAATTGCATCTTCGACATTTCTACCAGAAAGAACACCATAATTGTTTCCTTCTTCGTTGTATTTTAAAACATCAAAATATACAGATCCATTTACTTCATAAGCTAAACCTTTATCCATGATTTCTTTAATCATTTCAATTTGCTCTACTATATGACCTGTTGCTGTTGGCTCAATACTTGGTGGTAAAAAATTATATTTAGCAGTTACCTCATGGAAATCGACAGTGTATCGTTGTACAACTTCCATTGGTTCAATTTCTTCTAATCTTGCTTTTTTTGCAATTTTATCTTCTCCTTCTTCTGCATCACTTTCTAAATGCCCTGCATCGGTAATATTTCGTACGTATCGTACTTTATATCCTAAATGCAAAAGATATCTGAAAACCATATCGAAAGACATAAATGTTCTTAGGTTACCTAAATGAACATTACTATAAACAGTTGGTCCACAAACATACATTCCCACTCTTCCTTCGGTTACCGTTTCGAACACTTCTTTTGATTTAGAAAGTGAATTGTATATTTTCAACTGATTTTCTTTGTATAATTCCATTTTTAAACTCTTAGTAAATTTCTTTTTATTTAATGGTTTTCTTAAGAGGTAAAGGTAACAAGTTTAAATAAAAAAAAACCACTAACATTAGTGGTTTTTTATTTTAATTAACTTTTGAATATTTACTTAGCAAAACTTAAAGCTCCGTATTTAACATCCATATTAAATTTAGCATTTTTTGGTGCTTTAATTTTTATCAATCTTTTGATCTTTAATTTACTTCTTTTCTTTAGTAAATCACGTATTTCTTTTCTTTCTTGGTTATATTTTTTCAAAGATGCTTTTAACTTTTCTCTTTTATTCTTTTTCAATTTCTTCTGTTCCTTTAACAGTTTCTTTTTTGCATCTCTGTACGCAACTTTTGCCTTAACTCTTTCTTTTTCATAAAGTCTTCTTGCTTTTTCAATCTCCTTTTTATATTTCTCTTCCTCTTTTAACATTGTAATATCGGTATCATCACTTTTAATTGAAATTGAACTATTGCCAACAGTCACTTTAGCATTCTTTCCAATCATACCTTTATTTTCTTCCTTCCAACGTTCTAAATAAGATTTATCTTTTTTATACGCTTCGAAATCAAACTCACTCGGAAGCGGAGGTAAATCTGGAAGTGGTGGCATTGGAGGTAATTGAACATCAGGAATCATAATTATATCATCAGGAGCTATAAAGTCTATTGAATCTAAAATATCTAAACTTCCTAAAGAGAAATCTTCTAAATCTCCAATATAAAACTCATAATTCGGAGCATCGAAATTAAAAGAATTAAAATCTATAAAAGAATTCGTTCTTGATTTTACCGTTATTTTCGAGCTGTTTCCAAAAGCATCAAAATCCCATTTTTTATAAAACTTATCTCGCATTTCTTCGGTTACTTCTTCTCCTTCTACAACCATAAATGCCTCAATAACAACTTTATCTTTATTCCAGGTTTCTATTTCGATATCTGAATGCCTTGTATTGATATCGACAACAACATCTGAGTTTACTTTAAATTCTTCTTTAAAATCTTTCTTTTGAGCGCTTACTTGAACCACTAAAAGAACCAACACTAACAATAATTTATGCGCTAAAATTCTCATTTTTACTCTTTTTTGATTGTAGATCATTTAACTGATCTTTTAATTGGATTAATAATTGTAATCGTAACTGAAGATTTGTAATTAATGCGTTGATTGTTTCATTGTTTACACCATCTTTTTTAAGTTTTTGGTTTAAACGTTTGTAATCAACATCTAGCTTGCTAATCTTCTCAAAATACTCATCCAATAAGGCCTTATTTTCTGTAGTAACTTCTAAACTTGCTATCTCGTAATTGATAGCTGTTAAATAATAATTTTCAATTTTTTGCATTTCAGGAGAAATATCTCCTAAGTTTACCTCACTCTGAACATTGTTCTCTTTATTTATTATTGGTTCTAGTTTATTAGTTGGATAAAACTTCACTCCTAAACCAACCACTAATAAAATTGACGCTGCGGTATATATCCACGTAAATGATTTTTTACGTTTTGGTAATTCTTCTTGAAGTTTTTTCAAGAATTTTTCTTCATGATTTTCAGACAAATCAACCGATTTGTGTTGGAAATCTTTCGCTAAATTTCTAATATCCTTCGGCATGACTTTTTATTTTTAAATGTTCTTTTACTAATTTCTTTCCTCTCATTAAATGTGTTCTTGAGGTTACCTCAGTAATTCCCAATATTTGAGATATTTCATTATGATCATAACCTTCAATTAAATATAAGGTCAATACAAGTCGATACTTTTCTTTTTGTTTTTCAATAGCTTCTATCACCATTTCTGAGGTAACTTCTTCTTCAACTTCCCAACTATCATCTTCCGTAAAATTCATTACTTCTTCATTTATAGAAACCATTGATAATTTGTTCTTCTTCAATTGATCAATACTTTGGTTTATAACAATTCTTTTTAACCAAGCTCCAAACGACACTTCTTCTTTATAGCTTTCAATATTTTTAAAAGCCTTAATAAAAGCATCTTGCATAACATCTTCAGCTAAGTGGATATCTTTCATATATCTGTTGGCCACAAAAAGCATTCCTTGAGCATAATTTTTATAAAGCTGCAACTGTGCCTTTTGGTTATTTCTTTTACAATCTCTAATGAGCTTGTGATGTAATTGCTTAGTTGATCTCATTTATTGATTTCTTGTCTTAAAGACGATAGTTTTTTCTGGGTGTTGCATTTTTTTAAACTTTTTTCTTTTTAAATTTACAAATAGCATTTTTACCATTGCAATTAATGACAAAAGACTTGAAATCAAACCTTTCAGAAAAAGAAGGTGTTTCACAACCTGAAACAACTAGCAAATCCTCTGCTCAAAAAATTAAATTGAGCAGAAGAAAACAAACTTCTCCTGAGACTTTCATTGAAAAAATTTTAGAAGGTGATATTACTTTTTTAAGTAGGGCAATTACATTAATAGAAAGTACCAATGCTAAACATCAAGAAAAAGCAAATACTATTTTAAATGCTTGTATTCCTTATGCGAATAAATCAATACGAATTGGAATAACTGGTGTTCCAGGTGTAGGGAAAAGTACGTTTATTGAAGCTTTCGGTAAATATCTTACCGGATTAGGAAAAAAAGTTGCAGTACTAGCAGTTGATCCAAGTAGCTCGGTTAATAAAGGAAGTATTTTAGGTGATAAAACTCGTATGGAAGAGCTTGTAACTGATAAAAATGCATTCATTAGACCTTCACCATCTGGAACTTCTTTAGGAGGTGTAGCTCAAAAAACAAAGGAAAGTACACTATTATGTGAAGCGGCTGGTTTTGATACAATTATCGTTGAAACCGTTGGTGTAGGACAAAGTGAAACAGCAGTACATGCAATGGTTGATTTCTTTTTATTACTTAAACTTTCAGGAGCTGGAGACGAACTACAAGGAATTAAGAGAGGAATTATTGAAATGGCCGATGCCATTGTAATTAATAAAGCAGATGGTGATAACGTTAAGAATGCCAAAATAGCAAAAGTTGAATTTAATAGAGCTTTACATTTATACCCTCCAAAAGAAAATGGTTGGCAACCAAAGGTAATGGTAGCAAGTGCTTTGAACAATACAGGGATTGAAAATATTCATGCCATGATTAACGAGTACATTAAAAGTACAAAAGAGTCTGGCAGCTTTGAAAAAAGACGAAATAATCAGAACAAACATTGGTTGTTTACAACAATAAATAATCAGTTGAAAAAAAGGTTTTACGATCAACCTAAAATAGAGGAATTATTGAAGCTAGAACTGGAAAAAATTGAGAATGGCAAAACTACACCATTTTATGCCGCGAATAATCTATTAAATACTACCAATAATAGTTAAAAAATCACCAATAATCGATTTTTTAGAATATTCTCAGTAAATTATCGTTTTTTTGTAAGGAATTCTTTTTTGTACGATTAATATTATTGTAATGATAAAAAGTGTTCAAGTAACAATCTAAATGTAAACAAATAGACCCATGAAAAAACTACTATACATTCTTGCTATAGGTTTTACAACAATTTCTTTTGCACAAAAAGAAACTTGTGAAACTGACAGTGACGTTGTTGAAGATTTGAATAGTATAACAAAGTGTACTATCAAAGAGGTTGACAGCAAAAAAGATAAAAAGAAGTCAAGACAGATTGCAGTAAGAATATCGGCTTCAAACAAAAGGTTTTTGAAAAGACGAAATAAAAAAGTTGTCTCTAACGCAAATAATTTAAGTGGAACAGGGATTTCAAATGTTTCTAAAGCATCAAAATTTAAAACAAATTTGGCAGCATTAACAAACAGACTTTCAAAAGAGGAAGTAAGAAGTGCTTTAAAATTTAATACTGTAGATAAGATTCCTGCTTTTCCAGAATGCGATAACTCAGGTGATCAATTCAATTGTTTCAATACTGAAATGATGAAGCATATTCAAGAATATTTCCAATATCCAGACGAAGCTTTAGTTAATAAAATTCAAGGAGAAGTTTGGGTACGTTTTATTATTGATAAAGATGGAAATGTTACTAACATTAAAGCGCTAGGTCCAAAAGGTGGAAAGTTATTAAAAGATGAAGCTATTAGAGTGGTTTCAAATTTACCTAAATTTAAACCTGCTTCTGAAAATGGAGAAACAGTTTCGGTAAAATATGGTTTCCCGATTAACTTCGCTTTAGAAGATAATTAAGAATATAACAACTAGAAATATATAAAAGCTACCAATTAGTGGTGGCTTTTTTTATTGCCTAATTAATAAGAATATTTAGTTTTGTAGCTCTATGGAGGAAATAACCAAAGGAACGAGAATAATCAATTTCATCATTGATCACTTATTTATTCTCATTTTATTCTTTATCATCAGCGTAATAACCTATAGTACTAGTGATTCATTATATCTTCTACTTTACCTTTTTTATTATATATCATTTGAATTTTTCAATGATGGTCAAACAGTTGGGAAACTAATTACAAAGACAAAAGTTGTCAACATTAAAAATAAAAAACCATCATTTATTAGAATACTTTGGAGAACACTTCTTAGATTAAATCCATTTGATATGGCTTCATTTTTATTTGGTCAAGAAGGTCATGATTCAATATCTAGAACAAAGCTCATAACTACTAAATAAGTTTTACTTTATTCTTCGCTATAAATTTCTAATTCATCATAAGCTAAAAATACATTTTCTGGCAGCTCTTTTTCAATATCTGAGTGAAATCCTAATAATTCACTGATGTGTGTAAAGTAAGCTCTCTTTGGTTTTAGCTCTGAAACTAATTCTAATGCTTCATCGAGGTTAGCATGTGTTTTATGAGATTCTTTTCTTAAGGCGGTAGTGATTAGAATATCCAATCCTTTTAATTTTTCTTTCTCCTCTTCTGGAATATATTTCACATCTGTCAAATACGCTACATCTCCAAATCGATAACCAAGTATTGGTAAATCTCCATGCATAACCTTAATAGGAATCACTTCAATTCCTTCAAAAGTTAATTTGCTATCTTTTGATATAATAGTTGGATTCACAGCTGGAGCAGATGGATATCTATTTTCTTTAGCAAAAATATAATCATACCTTTTCTCCAAAGCTTTTAATACTCGTTCATCTGTATAAATAGGAACTGGTCCCATTCGATAATAGTAAGGTCGAATTTCATCAAAACCAGCAATATGATCAGCATGTTCATGCGTAAATAGAATCCCATTAATAGATTCTATTTCAGCTCGTAACATTTGTTGTCTAAAATCAGGACCACAGTCGATAACATAGTTATTATCATCCCAAGAAAATACTACAGAGGCGCGTAAACGCTTATCTCTACTATCTTCTGAGTAACGAACAGGATTCTTACTTGATATCATAGGTACACCGGTAGAAGTAGCTGTACCTAAAAAGGTTATTTTTAATTGTTTTTTTTGACTCATTCTTTTCACAAAAATAAGATAAATATTGACTACTACTTGCTATTTTCTGTACATTTGTTCTACGTAAACAAAAACAACTAGAATGGCAATTACCTTAAAGGGAGATCAAAAAATTAGTAGTGTGCCTACTACAAAAAATAAAGCGCTTAGAATTAACCTTAATGCTAATATCTACGGAACATTTGCTGAGATTGGAGCGGGACAAGAAACTGTTCGTAATTTCTTTAGAGCAGGTGGTGCTTCCGGAACGATTGCAAAAGCAATGAGTGCTTATGATAAAGATTTCTCTGATGCTATTTATGGTATTGAAACGGATAGACGATATGTTACTGAAAAACGTCTAAAAAAGATGTTGAAACATGAGATGCATTTAATTGAAGATCGATTAGATCGTCAGAAACATCCAGAAAAATTGTTTTTCAGTTATGCGAATACTGTAGCTACCATTAACTTTACCAAGAAGTTTAAAGGTCATGGTTGGGTTGGAATTCGTTTTCAATTAGATCCTTTAGAAGATTACAATGAAATTATTTTACACCTTCGTTTTAAAGAAACTGAAGCTCGTTTACAGCAAGAAACATTGGGTGTTTTAGGAGTAAACTTAATCTATGGAGCATTTTATTTAAATGATAATCCGAAAGAATTATTAAAATCATTCTACGACAATATTGACAAGGATAAGCTAGAAATTGATATGATTAATTTCTCTGGTCCGAGATTTACGTATGTTGATAACCGTTTAATGAGTTTACAACTTGTTAAAAATGGAATGACAAATGCAGTAATGTTCGGTCCTGACGGAAATAACTTATTACCTGCACAAGTACTTTATAAAAAGAACATTTTAGCTTTACGTGGAAGTTTTAGACCTGTAACTAAGGTTAATATGGATATGTATGAACAATCTAAAAAAATGTTCTTTGAAGAGAAAAAAGTTGATCCAGATAAAACTCAAATTATTTTCGAAATTACGTTAAGTAATTTAAGAGCTGAAGGTGAAATTAATGAACGAGACTTTTTAGACAGAGCAGAATTACTTTGTTCCTTAGGACAAAACGTAATGATTACAAACTATCAAGAGTATTACAGACTCGTTGAGTACTTCAGTGAGTTTACCAAAGAAAGAATGGCTCTTGCAATGGGTGTTTACAACCTAATTCAAATTTTCGATGAGAAATATTACCGTCATATCAGTGGTGGTATTTTAGAAGCATTTGGTAAATTATTCTACAAAGATTTAAAGATTTACTTATATCCATACAAAGAAGAAGAATCAAATCAGTTTATCAACTCTGAAAACTTGAAGGTTCATCCAAGAATGAAAGAATTATATAAATTCTTTAAAAACAACGGAAGAGTTGTGGATATTCAAGATTTTGACCAGGATATTCTTCATATTTTCTCAAGAACAGTATTGAAAATGATTAAAGACAATGAAGAAGGTTGGGAAAAAATGTTACCAGAAGGAATTCCAGAAGTTATCAAGGAAAAAAGACTATTTGGTTGTAGTAGAAGAAAATAATTTTATTATTCATTAAACCTTTTCTTAAATTTATAGTCATAATGAAAAACAATTTCATTTGACTGAAGAAACTACACTCGTTTTACAATTACAAAATGCTGCCACAAAAGAGGCGGCTTTTCGTACTCTTATTACCCAGTACAAAGAGCGATTGTATTGGCATATAAGAAAAATCGTTATTGTACATGACGATACAGACGATGTTTTACAAAATACCTTTATAAAAATATTTAGGAATATTGATAATTTTAAAGGTGATAGTAAACTATACTCTTGGATGTATCGAATCGCTACTAATGAATCTATTACCTTTTTAAACAAAAGAGCTAAGCAACAAAATGTTGATATTACCGAGTATCAACAACAAGTTGTGTCAACTTTGAAAAGTGATGATTGGTTCTCTGGAGATGAAATTAAAATTATTCTTCAAAAAGCGATAGCAACACTTCCTCAAAAACAACAGTTAGTGTTTAATATGAAATATTTTGATGACATGAAGTATAATGAAATAGCGGAAGTATTAGAAACTTCCGTAGGTGCTTTAAAAGCATCATATTTTCATGCAGTTAAAAAAATAGAAACATATATAAAAGCATATAATTAAACCTTTTAAAGGAAAAAGAGTCTTAGATATAGAGATGGAAAATGAATTAAAAAATAGTATTGAGTTTTTAAACAAGCATGTTGGTAAACAACATGGTTTTAGCATACCTAAAAACTATTTTAATAATATAGAGACAAATTTAGAAAATAGGTTGTTAGAAGAAAAACTACCAAACACAAATGGTTTTTCGATTCCAGCTAACTATTTTCAGAATTTGGAAAATGAAATCCTGAGTAAAGTTTCAGAAGAGAGCATTTCTAAGAAAGAAAAGCTAAATGATATTCCAGATGGTTATTTCGATTCATTAGAAGATGCTATTTTTGAAAAGTTGAAAAAAGAGGAAGAACCTATTAAAGAAGTAAAAGTTATTTCTTTTTACCAAAGAGTTCAAAAAGTTATTCCGGTTGCAGCTGCTGCTTCTGTAATACTTTTTATAGCAACATACTTTTTTAATGGAACTACTAGTTCAAATATAGAGTTTGAAGAAACTGAAATCGTTTCTTGGTTTGAAAATGGTTATGGTGAAGCCAACTCGTATGAATTAGCGATGTTATTTACTAATGAAGAATTAGCAGAAGAAGAATTCACGGTAAACGTGAGTGATGACAATATAGAAGAATATTTTAATACAATAGACACCTCTACTCTTATTGAATTTGAAGAAGAGGAATAATAAAACAATGAAAGCACAGTTTCGTATAATAAAGCAATCGCAAATGAAGAGAATACTACTTTTAACTACATTATGTCTTTTCGCATTTCAATCGTATGCTCAACGTGGCGGAGGTCCAGGAAATCCCAAAATAAAAGCCTATAAAATTGCTTTTATTACAGAAAAACTGAACTTAAGTGAAAGTGAGGCAGCTAAGTTCTGGCCAGTATACAATCAATATGAAAAAACAAAATTCTCTTTACATAGAAGAGAGAAAAAAGAAATTAGAAATAAAGTTAAAGCTGCTGGTGGTATTGATAAAATCAGTAATAGCCAAGCGGAAAGTTTTTTAACTACTATGCGTGATATTAGAAAAGCTCAATATGATAATAAAACAACTTTTCATAATAGCATCGTAGATATTTTACCTGCTAAAAAAGTTCTACTTTTAGAAATCGCAGAACACGAGTTCAACAAACGTTTAATGGAGCGATTAAAAGACAGAAGAAAGAATAGAAGAAGATAACTTTATAAATAGTTAACAAATAAAAAAGGAGCATTTTATGAATGCTCCTTTTTTATTTAATGTTTTTTGTTTTTAGATGTTTACAATAGTTTCTTAATACTATTTTTTTACAACAGCCATACACATATGTAGTTCTGGCTTATTAGCTGTATATTGTTTCAACCAAATTACGAGTTCTTCAACCTCGTACGGTAACAATCTATTTACAGCCTTTTCTAGTTCTTTACAAAATAATTCTGCATTAAAGCTAACTTTTTTAAGTACGGTTTTAGTGTACTCGAACATTGCTCTTGGCATAATAGGGTATTAAAGTTACATTCTAAATATACGAAATTGTTTAATACGATTTGTTAAATTTCTATCAAAAAAAAAGTCGATTTCTTAAAGAAACCGACTTCATATACATAAATTATTACGTTTTATAAAGCATTTAATTTATCGATAAATGCCGTAGCTCTGGTTTCTAGCTCAACATTAAGAGATTTAAAATGTGCTTTTTTATTGTCGACATCTTTAACATTAATTTTTTCAATTAACTCATCGTGAATTGTAAATAATTCTTCAATTAACTCATCAGTCTTCTTTGAATCGATATTAGGATTTAAATTTGAGTTTAAAACACAGATATCATATAAATCACCTAAAGTATAGTTAATGTCTTTCTTTAAATTTTTAACACTTGCCATAATTATATTTTTATGCAAAATTAATCCATTTTATCTAATTCATTCTGAAAATTTTCAAAAAACTGACCAACATGATACCCATCTACCAAAGCATGATTCACATTTACAGAAACTGGCATTAAAATTTCTTCTCCTTCCATCTTTATTTTACCAAATGCCAATTGAGGAACGCTATCATCTTTATTGCCTGAAACCGGTTCTTTATGCCCTGTAAAATGAACCCAAGGTAACGCTGAACAATGAATACAACCCAATGAATACTTAGGAGGAAATAAATTTGTGGAGTTTAAAATTCGATCTTTCTCTAAAAGAAAGTTTTCTTTGAAAATCTCAAAATCCTCATTAAAATCAATAAATGAAAATCCGAAAGTCTTATCTTCTCTCAAAATGGTGGCAGAAGCATGAATAGCATCATAAATCGCAACTTTACTATCCTCGATTCTATATTTAAAATTTTCAATAGTATTTAAAGCTTTTAAACAAGCATGTAAATAAACAACAAAGAAAGATTCATTTCTTCGTTTAGCTGACTTATAAGCATTTGTTACGTCAACATTAGCTGTTATCGCAAAACTTGGATTTTCTAAAGTTCTAAAATGTTGAAATAATTCTTTTCTATTCCAATTTTCAATATCTAAATACCTCTTCATTATAACACCTCTAAAACCTCCCTAATATTTGATAATGTTTTAAAATCCTTATTTCTTGATTGTTGCTCATTAACTTCTTCATGAGCCCAAGTTGTATGAAAAGGAATATGAATTGCTGAAGCTCCGATTTCAATTAGAGGTAACACATCAGATTTTAAGGAATTCCCTATCATTAATAACTCGGAAGGATCAATATCTAAATGCCCCATTAACTTTTTATAATCTGGAACTTTTTTCTCGCTCATTACCTCCACATGATGAAAATATTTGAGTATTCCTGATCTTTCCAATTTTCTTTCCTGATCTAATAAATCTCCTTTAGTTGCAACAATTAATTTATATTTACCATATAAAGATTTTAAGACCTCTTCTACTCCATCCAATAACTCTATTGGTTTCTCAAGCATTTCTTTTCCTATTTCTAGAATCTTATTAATCGTTTTTGGATCAATCTGATTATTTGATAATTCAAGAGCACATTCGATCATAGATAGCATAAAGCCTTTTACTCCATAACCATAGTGCTTTAAATTCTCAATTTCTTTTTTAAATAACTCTTGATGAATCTTATTTTCAGTTTCATAATCATTCAACAGTTGAGCAAATTCATTTTCAGCATCACGAAAATAAGTTTCATTTACCCATAAAGTATCATCTGCATCAAAAGCAATTACTTTAATATTACTATTCATTTTCATTCAATATTTTAATGGCTTTCTCTAAATCTTCTGGAGTATCGATTCCAATAGATTCTACCGTTGTTTCTATCATTTTTATTTTCTTTCCAACTTCTAAATAACGAATTGCTTCAATTTTTTCAGTAGCTTCTAAAGGAGTCATTGGTGTTGTATAAAAATCCATTAAGGCATTTTTCCTGAATGCATATACACCTTTATGTTTAAAATAAGTAGCCTGAATATCTTGATCTCTGTGATAAGGAATTACCGATCGAGAAAAATAAATAGCGAAATTATTCACATCCGTTATTACTTTTACATTGTTAGGATTTTGAATATCTTCTTTTTCTAACATTCTTACTTTCAAAGAAGCTAAATCAATTTGCTGATCTGTATCTTCATGAAAAACTTGAATTAACTTCTCTAAAGAAACTTTATCTATAAATGGTTCATCTCCTTGAACATTCACAACTACATCAACATTCATATTTTCAACCGCTTCAGCAATTCGATCAGATCCACAATCGTGTTCTTTTTGACTCATAATTACCTTTCCTCCTACACTTTCTATTTCCTTGAAAATTACATCGGAATCAGTAACAACATACACCTCGTCGAAAAGATTTGTTTGAACAGCACTTTCATAAGTTCTTACAATTACAGATTTTCCTCCTAAGTTTTTCAATAATTTTCCTGGGAAACGACTCGCATTATATCGAGCTGGAATCATCGCGATGATCTTCATAAAATGTGAATTAGAATAGGTCAAAGATACATATTTCCATATTCTGAAAATAGGATTGAATAAATGTTAAAAAGGTAAAACTTTAACATTTAAACTACGGACTTGGTTTTGCCACTGATTATAAACCCGTTAAGTTTGAATAGATTCTTTTGTAAGTTAATTTGGTTTGTTTGTTAAAAAGCTCGGGACATTTAAAACGCTCGAGCTTTTTACTTTATATATACTTCTAAAAGCTCTGATTTTACTGAAGAAGCAATCGTAAAATCTTTGATTTTTGCTGGAATTAAAATCGTTTCTCCCATTTTAATAGTTTCTTTATTCAAATCGTTACTGAATGTAACTTCACCTTCTACACACATGTAAATTATGAAACTATCTTTATCATTGTGATTAACCTCAATACTTCCATTTAAAGGCAAAACATTTGTAGTAAAATAAGGACAAGAAACTATTTCTAAAGCTGAATTTTCTTTCTTATCATAAGCCGTTGAATACCTTTCTTGAGATTTATAATCAATTGCATCAAGAGCTAACTCTGTATGAAGTTCTCTATAATTTCCTTGATCATCTTGTCGATCCCAATCATAAATACGATAAGTAATATCTGAAGTTTGTTGAATTTCAGCTAGCAATACTCCTGCTCCAATAGCATGAATTCTCCCTGTTGGAATGAAATATACATCTCCACTACTTACCTCATCAACATTAAGAATATCTAAAAGTTTTTTGTTTTCTAAATGTTGAACATATTCTTCTTTATCACTATCTTTTTGAAATCCTACTATCAAATTTGCTTTATCATCAGCTTGCATCACATACCACATTTCTGTTTTACCGAAAGAATTGTGTCGTTCTTGAGCCAATTTATCATTAGGATGCAACTGAATACTCAATGCTTCTTTAGCATCAATATATTTTATAAGCAAAGGAAACTTGTTCCCAAAGTTTTTAAAAATTTGTTCGCCAACTAAATCTGATTTATAAAGTTCGATTAGTTCTTTTAAATTCTTTCCTTTTAATTCACCATTAGATACAATTGATGTATCACCTTCTACATCGGATACTTCCCAACTTTCCCCAACATTTGGTTTATTAGATTGTTTATTTAAAAGATTCGCAAGTTTTTCTCCTCCCCAAATCTTTTCTTTAAGAATTGGTTCGAACTTAATAAATTGGTTTAATGTACGCATTTAGTTTCCTGAATAGGTTACAAAGTTTCTCGGGGTTTCATACAGCGTAATTTCCATATCTAAAGTATCTGGAATAATTTTACGCAACTTGTCATAAATAACAACTGAAATATTTTCAGCAGTAGGGTTCAAATTTTTGAATTCTTCTACCTCTATGTTAAGGTTTTTATGATCAAAAGGTTCTTCTACTTCTTCTTTTATGATTTGCTTTAAATGTCCTAAATCATAAACATAGCCAGTGTCTGGATTGATCTCTCCTGTTAAAGATACAATTAATTCGTAATTATGACCATGAAAATATTCATTACTACATTTATTAAAAACCTCAAAGTTTTTTTCGTTCGACCAATCTTTTCTGTATAATCGATGCGCCGCATTAAAATGGGCTTTTCTGTGTACCGTTACTCTTGGCATTAAATACTAAAAATTAAAGTTAGCTATTTTCTCGTACGACTTTTCAAAAATAATCTTGAACCAAGCTGTATAAGCATCAGGATTATTTTCAATATCATTTTTCACTGCTTCCAATTTCATCCACTTATAACTTTCTACTTCTTCCGGATTCACAACTGGTTCTCCATTATATTTCCCAATCATAACATGATCCAATTCATGTTCTGTTAATCCATTATCGAAAGGAGCTTTATATATAAATGAAAAAACTTCTTCTAATTCACAAGTAAATCCCATTTCTTCCTGCAGTCTTCTTTTTCCTGCCGAAATATTTGATTCTCCTTTTCTTTGGTGAGAACAACAAGTATTTGTCCATAGCAAAGGAGAATGGTATTTACTTTTTGCTCTCTGTTGAAGCATTAATTCATTGTTATCATTAAAAACAAAAACTGAGAAAGCTCTATGAAGCAAAGCTTTTTCATGAGCTTCAATCTTCTCCATAAACCCTACTTCATTATCCTGCTCATCTACTAAAATTACATTTTCTACCATATATAGACAAAAATACTAAAATAGTCACGCTAATAAAAAATTACTGATAAATCATTCTTATAATTACATCAACTATATTTGTAGGCCAAATAAATCAAGTCTTTATGAAATTGTTTAAAATTATAGTTTTCACATTCTTATTCATAACCTTTTATAATTGTAAAGAAGAACCTAAAAAGGAACCAAAAGAAGAAATTAAGAAAACTATACCAGTTAAGAAAGACTCCATTGAAATTAAAAAGGTAGTACAAGAAATTATCGAAAAACCTTGGGATAGTTTAAATCATAAAAATGTAAAAGCTTTTTTAACTGAATATGGAAAACAAAACAAGGAAACAATTGTAGTTATTACTACAAAATTTGGAAAAATCAAACTCCGATTATTTAAAGAAACTCCATTACATAGAGCTAGTTTTTTATTCTTAATTAAAATTGGATATTTCGATACAACTGTATTCCATAGAATTGCTGGCGATATGGCTATACAAGGAGGAGAATCAGACGGACAAGAATCTACAGATATAAAAAATAAATACAAAAATTACAGAATTCCTGCGGAGATGTCAAAGAAAAGGAAGCATGTTTACGGTTCATTAGCCTTAGCAAGACAGTTAGAATATAACCCGTATAAAAAATCAAATCCTTTTAACTTTTATATCATTTGTGATAAGCAAGGAGCACCACATTTAGACGGAGAATATACTGTTTTTGGGGAAGTTATTTCTGGTTACTCTTCGGTTAGAAAAATTTCAAAAGTTGAAACTGGAAGAAGTGAATGGCCTGTAATTGATATTCCAATGAAAATTGAAGTTGTAAAATAATTTAAAACGCTAATGGAAAACGAAAAAGACTTCCTTATTAATTATAAAGTTTTAGTATCCAAAAACACTTACAAACAAAAAGTTTACAAATTATCAAAAGAAGAAGTTCTAGATGATTTAGATTTTACAGAAGGAACAGACGTTTATGAATTAGATTTTTTTTGGGAATTAAGAGACGAATTATTTGAATCCATTATTTTAAAAAGCTTTGAAGATCGTTTAAACGAATTTTTCTACAAAATCCATACAGATCAATTTAAGTACAAAATAGCTTCAGAAAAAGATTCATTAAAAGTTATAAATCTTTGGTATAACATATATCCAAATGAAATTTATCTTTTTGTTGAACCAAATCCTGATTTTTATAATGAAGATAAAATTGAACGTCTTGAGTTAAGCTTACATTTTGATCTAGATGAATTTGAAAATCTACTTAAACAAATTTTAGACTTAAGAAAAGTTGATTATAGTAATTTAGAATATTCCTTAGCAAGAGAAGAATTAGAAAAAGAGAAATATCTTTTTAATCTACTATATGAATATTGGTCATTAGTAAAAAAAGAAACAAATTCTGATATAATAGGTTTCCTTTCATTGGCTACTGGTGGCTCTAATTATTTTGACTTAGATAACCAGAATACAATAGAATGTATCCATGGAGAAGTTCAAAAATATTTAGATCAAAAAAATGTTAATATAAAAAGCGAAGTATCTTAAATCCATATTGTTCATCTTTTTTTAAAAAGCTAACTTTGTCGCTTCAAAATTTATAGATGAGTTTTTTAGAAGAAATACAGAAAAGGAGAACATTCGGAATTATATCTCACCCTGATGCGGGTAAAACAACATTAACAGAGAAATTACTTTTATTTGGTGGTGCAATTCAGGAAGCTGGTGCGGTAAAAAGTAATAAGATTAAAAAAGGTGCTACTTCCGATTTTATGGAAATCGAACGTCAACGTGGAATTTCCGTTGCAACTTCTGTATTAGCTTTTAACTATAGAGATAGAAAAATCAATATTCTTGATACTCCTGGTCACAAGGATTTTGCTGAAGATACTTTTAGAACATTAACTGCTGTAGATAGTGTTATCGTTGTTATTGATGTTGCAAAAGGTGTTGAGGAACAAACTGAAAAATTGGTTCAAGTTTGTAGAATGCGTAACATCCCTATGATTGTATTTATTAATAAATTAGATCGTGAAGGAAAAGACGCTTTTGACTTATTAGATGAAGTTGAACAAAAATTAGGATTACGTGTAACCCCTTTAAGTTTCCCTATTGGAATGGGTTACGATTTTAAAGGAATCTATAATATCTGGGGAAAGA
This sequence comes from Tenacibaculum sp., assembly GCA_022448525.1. Taxonomy (GTDB): domain Bacteria; phylum Bacteroidota; class Bacteroidia; order Flavobacteriales; family Flavobacteriaceae; genus Polaribacter. The sequence goes on along the minus strand of JAKVCX010000011.1, from coordinate 17,413 downwards.
AAATCAACGTTTTCTCTGGAGATAATAAACAAACTATTTCTGAGGGTGTAGAATTTGACGATGTAAACAATCCTGAATTAGACAATTTAGTTGGTGAAGATTCTGCAAATACATTGAGAGAAGAATTAGAATTAGTTTATGAGGTTTATCCTGAGTTCAACAATAGTGAATATGAAGAAGGAAAATTACAACCTGTATTTTTCGGATCTGCCTTAAACAACTTTGGAGTAAAAGAATTATTAGATTGCTTCATTGATATCGCTCCGAATCCACAACCTAAAATGTCGGATACACGTTTAGTTGATTCAAAAGAGGAAAAATTAACAGGATTCGTATTTAAGATTCATGCCAATATGGATCCTAAACACAGAGACCGTTTGGCCTTCGTTAAAATAGTTTCTGGAACATTCAAAAGGAACACTCCATATTTACACGTTAGAAATAATAAAAAAGTAAAATTCTCGAGTCCTAATGCTTTCTTCGCAGAGAAAAAAGAAATTGTGGAAGAGTCTTTTGCTGGAGATATTGTTGGTTTACATGATACCGGAAACTTCAAAATTGGAGATACATTAACTGAAGGAGAAAAGTTAAACTTTAAAGGTATTCCAAGCTTCTCTCCTGAACATTTCCGTTATGTAAATAATGCTGATCCTTTAAAAGCAAAACAATTATACAAAGGATTAGATCAATTAATGGATGAAGGTGTTGCTCAGTTATTTACACTTGACATGAATGGTCGAAGAATTATTGGTACAGTCGGAGCTTTACAGTATGAGGTAATTCAATATCGTTTAGAACATGAATACGGAGCAAAATGTACATATGAAAACATTTCTGTTCATAAAGCATGTTGGGTACAACCTGAAGATGAAAAGAACGAAGAATTCAAAGAATTTAAACGAGTAAAACAGCGTTACTTGGCAAAAGATAAACAAGGTCAATTGGTATTTTTAGCCGATTCTCCTTTCACTATCCAAATGACGCAAAGTAAATATCCGTCAGTGAAGCTTCATTTTACAAGTGAATTTGAATAAATAAATATGAAAAAACAAACCAAACTAGTTACCATACTATTTTCTTTAAGTGTTATTTTCTCATTTTCTCAAGAAGACATTTCAACCTTACAAGGAAAAGAATTGACAAATAGAATTAGATTAAATTTTATTCCGGTTTCAATGCCTACGAATGAATTTCCTAATTTAGATGCTACTATGGGATTGGTTGGTTTACATTATCAAATTCCCTTTAATGATTGGTTATACGGAGGAGCCGGATTTCATTATGCCGTAACTGGTGATCAAGGAGGTTTGTTTACACTTGGTGCTGAATTAGGTGTTAATAAGAAAATTTATAAGAATCTTTATTTTGATGGAAACTTCCATTTCGGTGGCGGTGGTGGTTATCGTGTTTTAATTAATGACGGAGCTTTTATAAACTCTAATATCGGACTGCAATACAAAAAGAACAACTATTCATTTGGTGTACAATACAGTTATATTGATTTTTACACAGGAGCAATTAAAGATAATAGCGTTTCTGTTTTCTTTGAAATCCCTAGTATTTTCCGATTTGCAAAATATGAAGATGCAAATAAAGAGTTCAAACTTGGTGAAGAAACTGAATTCTTCTGGAAGAAACCTACTATTAAAAACACACAACAAGTTCGTTTTGATTTCTTCTTCCCTACTGGTGAATCAAAAAGAGATAATGGAACTGATTTAGATACAACCTTATATGTATTAGGATTTGAGTACCAAAAGTATTTAAACGAAAAAACATTCTTATTTGCTCATACAGATGCTATTTATAAAGGTTTGAGAGCTGGATTTATGGATTTATTCTTTGGTGCTGGTTATCATCCTTATCAATCGAAATATGTAAACTTTTTCGGTAAATTAGGAATTGGTGCTGCAGGTGGTAGAATCGCTCCTGAAGGTGGTTTAACAATTTATCCTTCTGCAGGATTAGATTTAAAACTTTCAGACAATCTAGCCTTAAGTGGACATGGAGGATATTACAGAGCTTTAGATGGAGATTTTGAAGCTTACACTTTAGGTTTTGGAATTAAATACATGAATTTGTCTGGTGGAACAAAAACACAAAACACCAATGATAATTACACCTATAAAACACAAGGAATATCAATAGCACTTCAAAATCAAACTTATTTTGATGTAAACAAAACAGATGATCCTAATAACGTTCTTTCAACTGACTTACAATTAATTGGATTACAGTTTAATTACGACATATTTAAAAACATATACATCATAGGTGAAGCTGGTTTTGCTTATGGAGGAAGATCTGGCGGATATGCTCATGGATTAATTGGGTTAGGTTTTAAAACCAATAGATTCATCAACAATAAAGTTGACGCATTTATAAATTTAGCAGGTGGTGCTGCTGGTGGTGCTGGAGTTGATACAGATGAAGGAATTGTAATAAGACCGACACTTGGTTTCAACTATCATATTAAAGACAATTTAGCATTAAAGCTATCTGGAGGAAAACTATATGCTCCATTTGGAAATATAAATTCAAACAACGTTAATATAGGTGTAAGTTTTAACTTTGCATCATTATTTGCGAACAAACAATAATTTAAGATAAATAACACATAATAATGAATAACGGAATCTACGCAAAATTCACTACTCCAAAAGGAGATATTTTAGTGAATTTAGAATATGAAAAAACTCCTGGAACAGTTGGTAACTTCGTTGCTTTAGCTGAAGGTAATTTAGAAAACTCTGCTCGTCCTCAAGGAGAACCATACTATAATGGATTAAAATTCCATAGAGTAATTGCTGACTTTATGATTCAAGGTGGTTGTCCACAAGGTACAGGAACTGGAAATCCAGGATATAAATTTGATGATGAAATTCACCCAGATTTAAAGCACGATGCGCCAGGTAAATTATCAATGGCAAACGCTGGTCCTGGAACGAACGGATCTCAGTTTTTCATAACTCACGTTGCAACTCCATGGTTAGACGGTAAGCACACTGTATTTGGAAGTGTAATTGAAGGACAAGACGTTGTTGACGCCGTTGAGCAAGAAGATGAAATGCAAGTAGAAATTTTGCGTGTTGGTGAAACTGCTGAAAACTGGAATGCAGTTGAGGCATTCAGAACTTTTGAAGGAGAACGTGAAAAGAGAGAAGCTGCAGAAAAAGCAAAACAAAAGGAAATTTTAGATCAAGTAGCAGCTGGATATGATGAGACACCAAGTGGATTACGTTATAAAATTATCCAAAAAGGTGAAGGTAAAAAAGCTACTAAAGGAGCTACTGTTTCTGTACACTACAAAGGTCAATTATTAGATGGTACCGTATTTGATTCATCATACAAAAGAAAACAACCAATTGACTTTGCTATTGGTGTAGGCCAAGTAATTGCAGGATGGGACGAAGGTATTCAATTATTACAAGTTGGAGACAAGGCTAGATTAGTTATTCCTTCAAACTTAGCATACGGAGAAAGAGGTGCTGGAGGAGTAATTCCACCAAATGCAACTCTTATATTTGATGTTGAACTTATGAATGTAAAGTAAGTCAACTTTTCATAGCTTTAAAAACATAACCATTTATAGATTAATGGTTTAAGTTTGTAAACAAAAGCCAACTAGGTTAACATATGTTAATTTAGTTGGCTTTAATTTTTAATATCTTTGAGTATATAGAAGATATTTCTTCACTGACCCCGAGATTAATAAAATGTAAAATCTGAATGAATTATTAGTTATGTAATTTTTAGAACTTAACTTTTCTATAAGCTACAATTAACACAGTTTCATTCATCTTAAACGAAATTTGTAATGCATTAACCAAGTAACAATTTAAATCACACCTTTATCATGAAACAGCTAATCCCCCTGTTAATAATAATATTTACATTATTAAGTGGCACAGTATTGTCTCAAAATAAAAAACATTGTGACACACCAAGTGATGAACCTTCATTAGATCTTAATACAATATCTAAATGTACCATAGCGAAAGATAAAAATGACAACAAGAAAGTTACGTTAAATGTCGCTGCTAAACGAACTAGAAAAAGAATTATTAGAAAACGAGAAAAAGTTAATTCTATTGATGGAGCTACGAAAGATTTAAATGCAGATGTAACTCACTCAAGTTTAGAAATCAAAAATGATATCGTTACCAATAGAATGAAAGCTGAAGTAGTTTTATTTAATATAGTTGACAACGTACCATTATTCCCTGAATGCGAAGATGCCAATAAAAGTGGAACAGATTGTTTCAATAACGAGTTTTCTAAACATTTTGCAAAAACTTTTGATCCAGAAAGAGCTTCTGAAGAAGGTGTAAGTGGAAGAGTTTTTATTCAATTCACAATTGACTCTAAAGGAAAAGTTGAAAATTTATTAGTTAAAGCAAGAAAAAAGGATGAATCATTAGAAAATGAAATTAAAAGAGTAGTAAGCAAATTGCCTATTTTTTCTCCAGGAAGACATAAAGGATTACCTGTAAAAGTAAAGTATAGTTTACCTATAAATTTCAATGCAGAATAGTAAGAAAAATTGAATTTTCGAAAATTACAACTCATCTATTAAATAAATACATTTATCGATAGATAATAACCATTTATCTATAGAATTAACACAAAACATCTTAAATAATTTTTTTTAGTCACTTATAATACCTACCTTAGACGCGAAGTTAATCTCTTAATCCCTAAGAATATGGTTAAAAAGTTACTAGTAGTTGCTGCTGTAGCATTCAGCACGCAAATCGTTATGTCTCAATCGAAAGCAAATGAGACTTGTGATACCCCTAACGGAGAACCGGCATTAGATCTAAATAGTATTACTAAATGTTCGGTAGAAGACAAAGATGCTAAAAACAAGCAGATTTCAGTAGAAGTTACTTCTCGTCGTAGAGTTATTAGAAAGAGAGATGCTGTAACAGGTGTTAATTCTTCAAGTTCTACGTCAAACAAATTAGCAGCATTAAAAAAGAAAGCTTCATTAGTAGGTACTTTAGACTTAAGTAGCGAAGAAGTGGTAGAAAAAGTTCCATTTAACTTAGTAGAAGAAATTCCTTTATTCTCGGAATGTGAAGCAGTTGCTATCTATCAGCAAGAAAAATGTTTCAAAGCTGAAATCGCTTCTCACATTAGAAAGAACTTTACGTATCCAAAAGAAGCATATGAGAAAAGTATTCAAGGTCGTGTACTTGTTCAGTTTGTAATTAACAAAGACGGAGAAGTAGATAACTTAAATATTAGAGGTCCTTACCAAGGAGAGTTACTTGAAGCAGAAGCTGAGAGAATTGTTCGTAAGTTACCTAAATTTAAACCAGGGAAACACAACGGAAAGTTAGTTAAGGTAAAATATGGTGTGCCAATCGCTTTCGTTATTCCAGGTAAAAAGGCTTCAAACGTAAAAGTATCTAAAACTGTAGAAAAAACAGCTCAGGTATATAGATTCAACGAAGTGGAAAGTATTCCTGCATTTAAAAACTGTTCTAGCGATAATTCATTAGATTGTTTCAATAGCCAAATGAGTAAGCACATTAATAAATATTTTGCTTACCCTCAAGAAGCTGTAGATCAAAACATCGAAGGTAGAATTAATGCTTACTTCGTAATTGATTCAAATGGAGATGTAGCTGATGTTAAAACTAGAGGTCCTAAAGGAAGCAAAGTACTAGAAGAAGCTACAAAAAAATTAATTGAGAAATTACCTAGAGTTAAGCCAGCAATGAAAGGTGGTAAACCGGTAAACGTTAAGTATGCTTTCCCAATTAACTTCAGATTAAAATAATTAAGAGAAAAATTCATATTAAAAAGGTCAGAAAATTTTCTGACCTTTTTTTATATTTAAGAATTAAATAAAATAACATCAATTATGAAAAGTGCAGAAGAGTTATTCAAAGAGTATTCCATAAGTCATCAAAATGAACAGAACCAACTAATACATTATATTTGTGTTCCAGTGATTTTCTTTAGTATCATAGGCCTTGTTATGACAATTCCCAATGGCATCTTAAAAGATACATTTAAGTTATACAATCCACTTATTGAAAATTGGGGTTTTGTTATTGGAATATTAATCTCTGTACTATTTTATTTACGACTATCTTTTTGGTACTTTGTTAAAATGTTAGCTGTAATTCTCGTTTGTATTGCCGGTAATAACTGGATAAATAATAACACTAACCTTCTTGTAGTATCGATTACACTCTTTGTATTAGCTTGGATTGGTCAATTTTATGGACATAAAATAGAGGGCAAAAAACCTTCCTTCCTAAAAGATTTACAATTCTTATTAGTTGGTCCATTATGGGTTTTAGAAAAACTAACTAAACGATAATGGAAACAGTTACTTTTGACGATTTTTTAAAAGTTGATATTCGCATAGGAACTATATTAGAAGTAAATGATTTTCCCAAAGCAAGAAAACCAGCGTATCAACTTACCATCAATTTTGGAACTCTCGGTATCAAAAAATCAAGTGCTCAGATAACTAACCTATATTCTAAGGAAGATTTAATAGGTAAACAAATTAGTGCTATTCTTAATTTTAAACCACGACAAATAGCTAATTTTATGAGTGAATGTCTTGTTTTAGGAGTTTATAATGAAAACAACGAAGTTGTATTATTAAAGCCATTTAAGAAAATTAAAAACGGAGAAACTGTTTCTTAATTACCTATCTGGATTATTTAGTATTACCAAGGCTCCTATCACTCCAGGTATCCAACCACAAAGTGTCAAGATAAAAATAATTAAGAATGATCCACATCCTTTATCAATAATGGATAATGGAGGAAAAAGTATAGCTAATAATACTCTGAAAATGCTCATAAACAATCGTCTTTTTTACTATTAAGACGATTCTCTTGTAATATTGTTACAACTTACTCTTTCATTCATAATTATTTCTATTATTCTCATTAACATTAATATTTCTTAGCACATTATTAAAGTCAATTTGATTATAAAACATAAGGTTACTTAATCAAATAGTGTAAATTTTAGTTACTAGCTCCTTAAAAAAGTCAATTCATCATAAAAACAACCTATACAACACATATTTAACTAATTTACATCAAATAAAAAGCAAATTTTACTTAATTTGTATATAAATTAAATAATTTAAGTAATCATCGGAAATGATAGATAATTCAAACACCACAACTGAAAAATTCGTCTCATCAGAATACATTAGAAACCGTTTTGCCACTATCATGTCGGAAATGTATAAAGATGAAGTTCCTCTTTACGGAGAATTACTTGATTTAGTACATGATATAAATGATAATGTATTATCAGAATCAACTGAAGTCAAAGAGCAATTAGCGAACACAGGGGAAATTACTAGACTAAATATGGAACGTCATGGAGCTATTCGTTTGGGAAAACCTTATGAATTATTTACCATGAGAAGATTATTTAAAGTAATGGGAATGTTTCCTGTTGGTTATTACGATTTAGCAACAGCTGGAGTTCCTGTTCATTCTACAGCATTTAGAGCAATTGAAAACACAGCTTTAAACCAAGCTCCATTCAGAGTATTTACCTCTCTCCTACGCTTAGATCTTATTGATAACGAGGAGCTGCGTAATAATGTAGAAAATATTTTAGAAAGTCGACAAATCTTTACTAAGAAAGCACTTGAATTAATTGAAAAATCTGAAAAAGAAGGTGGCTTAAATGAAAATGACGCTGAAACGTTTGTTCAGGAGGCTTTAGAAACTTTTAGATGGCATGATACCGCTACGGTAGATTATGAAATGTATGAAGCCTTACTTGGCCAACACAGATTAATCGCAGATGTAGTAGCGTTTAAAGGTCCACATATTAACCATCTTACTCCGAGAACATTGGATATTGACAAAGTTCAAGCGAGTATGGAAGCACGCAATATTCCACCAAAAGATAATATAGAAGGTCCACCAACAAGAAAATGTCCAATATTATTACGTCAAACTAGTTTTAAAGCATTAACTGAAAAAGTTATCTTTAAGAATGACGTAGGTAATGGTAAAACAGGAGAACATAAAGCTAGGTTCGGTGAAATTGAACAGCGAGGTGCAGCTTTAACTCAAAAAGGACTTGACCTATATAACGAACTTTTAGGTAAAACAAGAAAAGCAATTGGAGGATCTCCAACCGCAGAAAATGCCTCAGAATACAATAAGTTATTGGCTGAAAACTTCAAAGTATTTCCAGATAACTATAAAGAATTACATTCTGAAGAGTTAGCATATTTCCATTATTTCACTACGGAAAGAACTACTTCTATACCGAAAAATAAAGTATACACTAAAAATGACGTAAATCAACTTCTTGAAGATGGATATTTAAGTATTGAGCCAATGGTATACGAAGACTTTTTACCTGTAAGTGCTGCTGGTATTTTTGCTTCGAATTTAGGAACAGATGATGCTAAACGAGAATATGAAGGAAGTTCGAACCAAAACTTGTTTGAAAAAGACTTAGGTGAACCAGTTTATAACTTGATGAAATGGTATGAAGACATGCAAAATGAAACCATTGAAAAATGTTTAGCCGAAATAAATGCGTAATATTGCTAAATATAAAAATCAAATAATAGCATATCACCCAATTGAAAAATCAATTTGATTATATCGATAAACAAATACTCTCGCAATTGAGAAAAGATGCCAGAAAAGCCTTTTCTCAAATTGCGGAAGAGTTAAAGGTTTCAAACTCATTAATTCATCAAAGAATTAAAAAGCTTACTACAGAAGGAGTTATAAAAAATGCCGAATTTGTTCTTGATGAAAGAAAACTAGGATATAAAACAAAATCTTACACTGGAATAAGATTACGAGAAGCCCGTTTTGCTAAAGAAGTAATGAGAGAATTGGAAAAGATAGATGAAATTGTTGAATGCAATTTTGTTTCAGGAAACTATGCTATTTTCATATTAATTTACGCAAGAGACAACGAACATCTTCAGAAAATTTTATACGATAAAGTACATTTAATTAATGGAGTTGCAGGAACAGATACCTTTATTTGTTTTGACACTTGCTTTAAAAGAAGTTCTCCAATTGAATAAAACAAAAAATACTGCCATACTTTGGACGGGCGGAAAAGATTGTGCTTTAGCTTTTCTAAAAGCAAAAGAAGCGGGACATAACATTACTTATCTGGTAACTTTCGCTCCTGAAAATGCAAGTTTCAAGGCTCATAATTTAGAATTAATACAAAAACAAGCAAATGCTATTGGACTTCCTCATGTAAAATTGGAAGTAAAAGCACCAATGAAAGAAAGTTATGAAGCTGCAATTACAACACTTAAAAACTCTTACAACGTTGATATTCTAGTAACCGGAGATATTGATGAAATCGATGGACATCCAAATAACTGGATTGAAGAACGCAGCAAAAATACAGGTGTTAGCGTATTTAATCCCCTTTGGAAAAAAGACCGATCGTACTTAATCAATGAATTAATTGAAAATAATTTCGAAGTAATTTTCTCACTTGTTAAAAAACCTTTTTTCGATGAAAAATGGGTTGGACGTCGTATTGATCTAAATTCCATAGAAGAATTAAAAAAATTAAATATTGATATTTGTGGTGAAAATGGAGAGTATCATACTATGACGTTAAATGCTCCTTTTTTTAAAAATCAAATACAACTGAATATTTCTGATATTAAAGAAGAAGAATATTATTTTTATCTGACTTAAAAAATACCTTAAAAGGTTAACAATGATAGCTAACGAACAACTACAATTCTTATCAAAGCAATTAACTGGAGAACTTTTATTCGACGAGTTACATAAACGAATGTATGCCACAGATGCTTCTGTATACAGAAAAATTCCTTTGGCTGTTTCCTACCCTAGAAATATTGAAGATATCCAAAAGTTAATTTCTTTTGCTCAAGAGCATAAAATCACTTTAATCCCAAGAACTGCGGGAACCTCATTAGCTGGTCAGTGTGTTGGTGATGGAATTGTTGTGGATGTTTCAAAACATTTTACGAGTATTTTAGAATTTGATCAAGAAAATAAAACTATTACTGTTGAACCTGGTATTATTCGTGACGATTTAAATCGTTTTTTACAACCTTATGGATTATTTTTTGGACCAAACACATCTACTTCAAATCGTTGTATGATTGGAGGAATGGTTGGAAATAACTCATCTGGAAGTACTTCTATAAAATACGGTGTAACTCGTGATAAAGTTATTGCTATTGATGCTATTTTATCCGATGGAAGTTTGGCTCGTTTTGAAGAAATTACATCTGAAAATTTTAAACAAAAATCATTCGAAAATTCCTTTGAAGGAAACATTTATAAATCCATTTATAACGAACTAAAATCTACAGAAGTACAAGAGGAAATAAAATCTCAGTTTCCAAAAGATTCTATCCATAGAAGAAATACAGGGTATGCTGTTGATGAATTTTTAAGTTCAAATTTATTCGGAGGTGATAAAGAAACCATAAATGTTGCTAAATTTCTTTCTGGTTCAGAAGGAACATTGGCTTTTTCAACCGCTATTAAAATTCAACTAGACGACTTACCCCCTACTTCAAGTATTATGGTAGCTCCTCATTTTACTAGTGTAAATGAAAGTTTGAAAGCCACTGTAATTGCAATGAATCACAATTTGTACACTTGTGAATTAATGGACAAAGTTGTTTTAGATTGTACCAAGAATAATAGAGAACAAGCCCAAAATCGTTTTTTCTTAGATGGAGATCCGGAGGCGGTTTTAATGTTAGAAATCAAAGAAAGTTCACCAGAAAAAGCAGAAGAAAAAGCGGATGCACTAATAACGGATCTTAAGAAAAATAATTTTGGCTATCATTTTCCCAAAGTATATGGTAATGATATCAAGAAAGTTCTAGATTTACGTAAAGCAGGATTAGGATTACTTGGGAACATGGTAGGCGATAAAAAAGCAGTTGCCTGCATTGAAGATACTGCTGTAGATTTAAATGACTTACCTGATTATATTGAAGAATTCTCTGCGATAATGGATAAATACCAACAGCAAGCTGTTTACTATGCACATGCTGGTGCTGGAGAACTTCACTTACGTCCAATTTTAAATCTTAAAAAATCGGAAGATGTTGATTTATTCAGAAAAATAACTACCGAAACTGCTGAACTAGTTAAAAAATATAATGGTTCTTTTAGTGGTGAACATGGAGATGGAATCGTTCGTGCAGAATTTATTCCGTTAATGATTGGTGAGAAAAATTATGAGTTACTAAAAAGAATCAAAAAAGGGTTTGACCCTTATAATGTTTTCAATGAAGGTAAAATTGTAGATGCTTTTCCAATGGATAAAAGTCTGCGATACGAGGTTGACCGCAAGGAACCTGAAATTAAAACAATTCTTGATTTTTCAGATAGCGAAGGAATTTTAAAACTTGCAGAAAAATGTAATGGATCTGGTGATTGTAGAAAGTCTCCAGAAGCTGGAGGAACATTATGTCCGAGTTACCGTGCAACTAGAGATGAAAAAGATACAACACGTGCTAGAGCAAATACATTAAGAGAATTCTTAACCAATTCGGAAGAAGCCAATAAGTTTAATCATAAAGAATTAAAAACAGTTTTTGATTTATGCTTAAGCTGTAAAGCATGCTCAAGTGAATGTCCGAGTAATGTTGATGTTGCTTCTTTAAAAGCTGAATTCCTTTATCAGTATCAGGAAGCAAATGGATATTCTTTCAGAAGTAAGCTTTTTGCGAATAATGCTAAGTACAATAAACTTGGAAGTAAGTTCCCAAGACTAACAAACCTTGTTACAAACACTTTTATAGCTAAATCTATAATGGGAGTAGCTCAAGAACGAAAAGTTCCTAAATTGGCTCCTAAAACACTTCAAAACTGGTATTCTAAAAACTATAAGACATCTAATAAAAAGAAAGTTTATCTTTTTAATGATGAATTTACAAACTTTTATGATGCCAATATTGGTAAAGATGCTGTTGGGCTATTAGATAAAATTGGTTACAATGTCGAAATTATTGATCACGAAGAAAGTGGAAGAAGTTATTTATCTAAAGGATTTTTAAAAGAAGCTAAAGAAATTGCGAATAAGAATATTTCAATTTTTAAAGATATCGTTACAGAAGAAACTCCATTAGTTGGAATTGAACCTTCGGCTATCTTAAGTTTTAGAGATGAATATTTGCGCTTAGCCAATAATAAAAGTGAGGCTGAAAAAATTTCTAAAAATACATTTACCATTGAAGAATTTATTACCAAAGAAATAGAAAACGGTTTCATAAAACCAGATTTATTTACTTCTGAGGAGAAAGAAATTAAAATACACGGGCATTGCCATCAAAAATCACTATCAACTACGCATTCGATATTTACTATGCTTAATTTACCAAAGAATTATAAAGTAAGTATTATGAATACTGGATGTTGTGGTATGGCTGGTTCTTTTGGATATGAAAAGGAACATTACAAAGTTAGTATGCAAGTTGGTGAGGATACGTTATTTCCGAAAATTCGAAAATGTAATTCATCAACAGAAATAGCCGCTTCTGGAACGAGCTGTAGACATCAAATTTATGATGGTACAAAAAGACTTGCTAAACATCCTGTAACCATTTTAAAAGAATCCTTAGCTTAAATATTTGATATTCCGCTATTTATTTTGTATATTCCTGTAAGTCGAATTTAAAATTTCTTACATGAGTACAAACAAAATAATTTTTCAAAACGCATTTCTAATATATGGTTTAATCGTAGTTTATTTTCTATTAATGAAGCTATTCGGTTTAGACAATGTATCAGAATTACGTTTTTTAAATTTCCTCTTCGTATTCTGGGGAGTGAATAGAGCGATTAAAATGAATATTGATCATAATTCAGGTTCGTATTTTAATAATTTTTATGCAGGATTTGGATCATCTGTTATTGGCGTAGGATTAACTATTGTAGGACTGATTATTTATGTTGGTTTTATAGATCCTAACTTTATAACAGTTTTAGAAAATTCTTCATTTTGGGGTAAAGAACTAAGTTTACAAATGGTTGTTTTTGCCTTAGCAATTGAAGGAATAGCCTCATCGGCCATGTGTTCCTTTATAGTAATGCAATACTATAAGAGTTATAAGAGCTCCGAAGTTATGATTTAAACAAAAAACAAAAAGCGAGAAATGAATTTCTCGCTTTTTTTTACATACTTACGTACAATAAAATAATTTAGGGATTACTTTAATTGTTTCTTATTACTTACTCGTTACAGTCGCTCTTACCACGATAACATTTATCATCTTCTGGTTTGGTTCTAAGTTTTCTACCTTTTCTTGATTTAAACTTGCTTAACCTATCTAACATGGCCTTTTGCTTATCGTATCCTTTCTTGTCAATTACTGTAGGTTTTACATTATCTACAGTTACCTCTTTACCTCTTACGATATAAAAATATGAACGTCTATTTAATTGATGTTCCTCTTCAGAACACTTTCTACTATTTTTATCATCACAATGATTCAGCAAATTATCTTCACCATAACCTATAGCACTTTCTATACGATATGATTGTATTCCACGAGAGATAATAAAGTCTCTAGTTGACTTTGCTCTTCTATCCGATAATTTTCTATTGTAGGTTTTCCCTCCCCTACTATCTGTGTGAGATTCAATTTTAATCACCATATTTGGGTGATTATTCATGACAGTAACGATATTCTCGAGTTCATATTGTGCATCTTCACGAATAAATGCCTTATCATAGTCAAAATAAATTGGTTTGATTACAATTTGATTTCCAACTATCAATGGATCTAACACTAAATCAGCACGATAACTCTTATCCTTTTCCTCTCCTAAAACAGAAACTTTTTTACTATCTGGATCTCTATAATCTCTTTTTTCAGCAAAAACCACATAATTTGATTTCTGACATTCTAATTTAAAACTATAATTTCCTCTACTATCTGTTAATTTCTCCTCTAGAACAGTACCTAAATCATCTATAAGTTTAACTATAGTATTAGGTATACTTTCCTTTGTTACTTTATTTGTTACTACTCCTGTAATGTATTCATAACACTTTTCAACCTCAGGAATATCGGTAATGAAAAAACTATAAATATCATCGTCTCCTTTTCCTTTGGAGCGATTTGATGAAAAGAATCCTTTTTTACCTTCTGAATCTACATAAAATGCAAAATCATCTTTTTTACTATTGAACGGAAAGTCTAGGTTAGTAATTTGACTAAAACTTCCGTCATCATAAAGTTTAGTTTGAAAGATATCAAGTAAACCTAAACCTCTGTGCCCATTAGACGAAAAGAAAAGAACGTTGTCTTCAGAAATAAATGGAAACATTTCTTTTTCAGTTGTATTTACTGCTTTTCCTAAATTTATTGGATTTCCATATCCATTCTCTTTAATCTCAACTTTAAATATATCCGTTTGTCCAATTGAACCAGGCATATCCGACGCGAAATATAAAATTTTACCATCTGGACTCAACGCAGGATGTGCAACAGAATATTCATCACTATTAAATGGAAGTTCTTCTACATTCCCCCAATCATCTCCTATTCTTTCTGCCTTATATAGTTTTAAATTAACAGTTTGCTTTTTGTCTTTACCTAACTTCTTACCGTTAAAATTTACTCTACTGAAATACATGAATTTGCCATCTTTTGTAAAAACAGGAGATGACTCATGAAATTTCGTGTTAATATTTGGTGAAAGAATAGATTTATTTTCTAACTCAAAAACAGAATCCGTTTTTGTTTCTGATACTTGTTGGAAATAACTATCCGATTTGTAAATATTTAAAAATGGCTGATTATTCCAGCGATATAATTTTTCCTTTTTCTCTCCTTTTGGCGATGCTGATGCAAAATATACTTTATCCTCAAAGATAACACCTCCAAAATCGGAGAAAGGCGTATTAATTGAAAGATTTCTTAAACTGATTTTTTGGTCTCCTTGATTTAAAAAATCTTGTAAATGATTATTTTCATTTAAATATTTCTCACCACCTTGAGCGGTCATTTCTATATTCAAAAGTGCATAGATAGAATCTGATTTCTTCAGACTCCCATTACTTCTTAACACTTGTGAATATTTGAACAAATAAGAAGGATCCTTTTCTTGTTTTTCGTCAACAAGTTTTTGATACCAAAACTCCGCTTTTTCAGTTTGTGAATTGTTATAATAGGCATCACCTAGCCTTTTCAATAGATACTTTGTTGTATCTCCTTTCTGATATACTGCTTCATAAATTTTAGCAGCTTTCAAATATGCAAACTTCTCAAAATATTTATCCGCAACTCTCCTGCTCTGACTATTTGCTGTTACGTTAAATACAATAAGAAAGAGGGGGATCAATTTGGTTGTTAAAGTTCTCATTACAGTTATGCTTTAAAAAAATCTAGGGGATTTTATTCTAGCCTGTTTAAATATTTCATATCGAAGTAAAACTTCGTGAGTTCCTGAGTTTACTACATTATAATTGGAAGTAGTTAAATCATACGCGTAGCCTATGTGTAAAGAATCACTTACTTGTACACCTAGCAATGCCGCAATAGAATCACTCCATCTCCATGCAGCTCCGACTCTAAATCGCTCACTAAAAAGGAAGTTTGCCGACACATCTAAAGACATTGGCGCACCAAATACAACTTTTGCTAAAGCCGCTGGTTTGAATTTAACATCATCACTTATATCAAATACATATCCCGCAATTAAAAATGAGTGCATTCTTTCGACTGCTACTTGTCCAGTTCCTCTTTCAGCGTCATAATGTTCTTGTCTCAAAAAGTTAGGCACTGATAACCCAATATACCATTCTGGTTCATGATAATAAATACCTGCTCCGACTGTTGGTAAAAATCGATTTACAATATTCTGTTCAAAAGTTGGATCATTTCCATCTGCGTTTGGATTACCTAAAGTCCAATCTACATTCAAAATACGTCCTCCAAGTTTTAAACCAAAAGCTAAATTTCCTTCTTCTCCAGTTTGAATTGTATAAGAAACATTTCCATCTAAGTATAGCTCATGCGAAGGACCTAATTTATCATTAACTAAATTAAATCCTAAACCTATTCTGTTCCATCCTAAACTTGTATCATAACTTAAATTTTGAGTGTCAGGGGCACCTTCAAAACCAACCCACTGGGTTCTTCCTAGTGCAGTAAGTACTGTATGCCCTTTAGAACCGACATATGCGGGGTTTACAGACATTGTATTTAGCATATACTGTGTATAATGGGGATCTTGCTGTGTGAAAGCATCTATATTTAGAAAGATGCCTCCTAACACAACCAGTATTGCTTTTTTTGACAAAGATAGTCTCATTTTTTCTCTTCGAATTTTATCTATTAATATATATCCAACCTTTTTTAATCTTACTTCCATCTCCTAAATCTAAGATATAATAATATGTACCAACTGGCAACTTATCATTAGTTTGAATTGTTGCTCTTCCATTCGACAATCCTTCAAACCTCTTGTTATTATCGTCATTATTATATCCTTCAATTCTGTAAACTGTATTACCCCATCTATTGAATATTTCAACAGTATTATTTGGATAATTTTCGATACAATTGATTCTTAAGAAATCATTTATTCCATCTCCATTCGGACTAAATTCATTGTATACAGTTAAACATTCATCTTCTACAAAGACAGTTACCGTAGCTGTACTACAAGTCTGAGGATTTAGATTATCACAGATTGTATACGTGAACGTATCTGTTCCTGTAAATCCATCATTTGGAGTATATATAATGATATCATCACTTGGATCGTCTGGTGTACCATTGTCATCAATATCAACAGTTCCGTCGTTTGGATCAGTTACATCAATAGTTCCATCATTTGGTACATCATTATCGTTCGCTGTAACATCAATATCTACATCTTCCCCAGCATTGGTAGTGGCAGTATCATCAACTGCATCAGGTGTAGGAATTACTGTGATTGTAACAGTAGCTGTCGTACAATTTGCAGGACTTGCGTTATCACAAACTGTGTAAGTGAACACATCTGTTCCATTGAAATCAGCATTTGGAACATAAGTTACAATATCATCACTTGGATCATTTGGTGTTCCGCCATCATCAATTGTAACTGTACCATTTAATGGATCCGTAACTGTTAATGTTCCATCTGTCGGTACGTCAGTATCATTGGCTGTTACATCAATATCTACCATACCATCTTCCACTACTGTTGCTGTATCATCAACTGCAACCGGAGCGTCATCTACTGGAGTTACAGTAATTGTAACAGTTGCAGTAGAACAGTTTGCCGGACTTGCGTTATCACAAATTGTATATGTGAAAGTATCAGTTCCTGTGAATCCATCATTTGGAGTATAAGTAACAATATCATCACTTGGATCATCTGGTGTTCCGCCATCATCAATTGTAACTGTACCATTTGAAGCATCTGTAACT
>JAKVCX010000010.1 GCA_022448525.1 Tenacibaculum sp. | reverse complement strand
CAAGTACGACTATTACAGTAAGCACTAATGATGATATTGGTGGAGATGGCGGAGACGGAGAAGACTACAGTTTAACTTCTGGTCCATCAAATGGTACAGTCACAGAGACAGCGGACGGAGTATTTGTATACACACCAAACGCAGACTTTAACGGAACAGACAGTTTCACATATACGATCACAGATGCAGACGGAGACACAGATACAGCAACTGTTGTCATTACAGTAAGCTCAGTTGATGAAGTTCCAGTAGCCAATGACGATACAGCTACTGTCGCCGAGGATGGTTCAGTTGATATTGATATAACAGCCAATGATACTGACGTACCAACAGATGGTACATTAACAGTCACGAGTCCGACAAATGGAACGGTAACTATTGACGATGGAGGAACACCTGATGATCCAAGTGATGATATTGTTACTTATGTTCCAAATGCTGATTTCAATGGTACTGATACATTCACTTATACGCTTTGTGATAATGCTAGTCCTGCAAATTGTACCACAGCTACGGTAACAGTTATAGTGACACCAGTTGATGAAGTTCCAGTAGCCAATGACGATACAGCTACTGTTGCCGAGGATGGTTCAGTTGATATTGATATTACAGCGAATGATGACAATGTTCCAAGCGATGGTACATTAACAGTTACGAGCCCGACAAATGGAACGGTAACTATTGACGATGGAGGAACACCTGATGATCCAAGTGATGATATTGTTACTTATGTTCCAAATGCTGATTTCAATGGTACTGATACATTCACTTATACGCTTTGTGATAATGCGAGTCCTGCAAATTGTACCACAGCTACGGTAACAGTTACAGTGACACCAGTTGATGAAGTTCCAGTAGCTAATGACGATACAGCTACTGTTGCTGAGGATGGTTCAGTTGATATTGATATTACAGCGAATGATGACAATGTTCCAAGCGATGGTACATTAACAGTTACGAGCCCGACAAATGGAACGGTAACTATTGATGATGGAGGAACACCTGATGATCCAAGTGATGATATTGTTACTTATGTTCCAAATGCTGACTTCAATGGCACCGATACATTCACTTATACAATTTGTGATAATGCGAGTCCTGCAAATTGTACCACAGCTACGGTAACAATTACTGTGACTCCTATTCCTGATGCTGTTGATGATACGGCAACAACTAATTCAGATGAAGATGTTGATATTAATATTACAGCAAATGATAATGACATTCCTACAGACGGAACCATAGATGTTACTGATCCGAATGATGGTACAATTAGTGTTGATGATGGTGGAACACCAAATGATCCAAGTGACGATGTAGTTACGTATACTCCAAATGATGGATTTAGTGGAACGGATACATTTACTTACACAATTTGTGATAATTTGATACCTCAAAATTGTACAACGGCTACAGTAACAATTGTTGTTATATCTACAGATACTTGCTTGTCACCTTATAATTTAATGTCTCCAGGTGATGGGAATAATGAGAATCAATACTTTTTTATACCTTGTATCGACAATCCTGAATATTCCAATAATACAGTGGAAATATTTAATAGATGGGGTAACACCGTTTATAAAATTAATGGGTACAGCAACGTTGATGCTTCAAAAAGATTTGAAGGAATATCAAATGGTAGAGCAACAATTAGTGTTGATAAAAAACTACCAGTTGGAACTTATTATTACGTAATTGACCCAGGAAATGGAGAAAAAGCTAGGACAGGTTGGTTATATATTAACGAATAAAAATAAATCTACTTCCTTATGTTAAAGATGAAAAGAATATTGATTTTAAGAATACTAACACTGTTAGTACTAGTTCAGGGAGCTTTAGTTTTTTCACAACAAGATCCTCAGTATACACAGTATATGTATAACACTATGAGTGTAAATCCGGCATACGCAGGATCTAACAATCATACCGTAATTACTGTTTTAGGAAGAACCCAATGGGTTGGTATTGATGGAGCTCCTGACTCTCAAACTTTGAGTTATGATACACCAATTGGATATACAGGTGTAGGACTTGGTTTTAATTTAACTAACGATCAAATTGGTCCTGCGAGCGAGATTTATCTGGACGTAAACGTTTCTTATACTATTCGGACAGGGGATGACGGAAACTTGGCATTCGGTTTAAAGCTAGGAGGAAGACATTTAGCAATCGATTGGAGTAAAGGAACAGCAAGACAACAGGAACGTATTTTTGAAGGGAACATTAGTAAATTTTTACCTACAATAGGGGCTGGTATCTATTTTTACAAAAGTAATTGGTATATTGGCGCAGCAATTCCGAACTTTTTAAGAACGGATCATTACGATGATACAGTTGCTACTACTAGTTTTGGGGACGGTGATTTAGCCGAAGAGAGGTTACATTTTTTCGGGATAGCAGGATATGTTTTCGATGTAAGTGAAACAATTAAGTTCAAACCTGCAACCCTGGTTAAAGTGGTTAATGGAGCACCATTGTCAATTGATGTGTCAGGAAATTTTTTATTTAATGAAAAATTTTCAGCAGGTCTTGCTTGGCGATGGGATGATTCTATTAGTGCTTTAATTGGTCTTCAAGCAACAAGAAATTTAAATATAGGCTTTGCGTATGATTTGACAACGTCAAATTACAGCAATTATAATTCGGGAACATATGAGCTTATGTTACGATGGGATATTCATAGAGATCGAGTGTTAAAATCACCTCGATTCTTTTAATTTAAATTATGATTTATGAGAAAAGTATTACTGTTTTATTTATTAGTAATTAGTTTTTCAGGATTTTCACAAAGAAGGTATGCTGCAGATCGTTATTTTAACGAATATGCTTACAAAAAGTCAGCTGAATTGTATGAAGTTATCTACAATAAGGGCGATGAATCAATGCTTGTTTTGAGTAGGTTAGGTGATTCTAATTATTATAACACAAATACTAGTGAGGCAGAAAAGTGGTATCGACTATTATTCGAAAAGTATAAAGAAAACATCTCTTCTGAGTACATGTTTAGATTTGCACAAACTTTAAAAAGTAATGGTAAAATTGAAGAATCTGACAAATGGTTAGGAAAACTAAAAGAAATTAATAAAGGAGATTCAAGAGCAATAGAACTTGAAAATAATCAAGATTACTTTGTGAAATACTCTAATAAAAAGAAAACTTACGTGAGTATTCAAAATCTGAATATTAATACTAAGTATTCTGATTTTGGAGGATATATTCATGGCAATGAACTGTATTTTGCTTCAACCAAACCAGAAGGTTCCAAATTCGACAAAAAGTTATATAAGTGGAATGAACAACCGTTTTTAAATATTTACAAAGCGGAGGCTGATCTTAGTAATGATATTGAAAAAGGACTACAAGTAAATGAGTCTGAGAAATTACCTTCATTAAATACACGCTATCATGAATCTAATGCAGTAATTACTTCAGATGGAAAAACGATGTATTTCACTCGTGATAACTACGATGGAGATAAATTAGAAGGTGATAAAAATAGAGTAACGCATTTGAAAATTTATAAGGCTTCACTTATAAATAATAGTTGGGATGATATCGAGGAGCTTCCTTTTAATAGTAATGAATATTCATGTGGTCACCCTGCATTGAGTGCTGATGAGAAGACATTATATTTTGTTTCTGATATGTCAGGAGGAATCGGAGCAACTGATATTTATAAAGTTTCTATAATCGATAATGGAGGTTACGGTAAAGTTGAAAATCTTGGAAGACCAATAAATACTGAGGGAAGAGAAATGTTTCCTCATATAGATAATGAAAATACAATGTATTTTGCTTCAGATGGACATTTAGGTCTTGGAGCTTTGGATATTTTTGAAGCTAAAATTAGCGGAGATGAATTTACAGAGCCTGTAAACTTAGGAGCACCCGTAAATGGACCAAGAGATGACTTTAGTTTTGTCATTAGCGAAGACAAGTCTTATGGTTATTTTTCATCAAATAGAAAAGGCGGAAAAGGAGACGATGATATTTATAGTTTCGTAATTTATCGTTGTAAAGAAGATATCGGAGGTGTTGTAACAGATGTAAATTCTGGAGAACCAATTCCTGGAGCAACAGTACGATTGATAGATGAAAATGGAGCACCAGTTAGTGAACAAAAAACACAAGCTGATGGAAAGTATAATTTCAAAGATATTGATTGTGAGAATAATTTTACTGTAACAGCATCTAAAGATGATTACAGAAATGATCAAAAGGACACTGCTACGGAAGATATTAATAAAAAACAGATTCAGACTGATTTGGCTTTAGAGTCTTTGATTGTTCAAACTGAAGAAGCTGCACAAATCGTAATAAATCCAATTTATTTTAATTTTGATTTATTTGATATCCGCGAAGATGCAGAGTATGAGCTAGAACATATTGTGTCAGTTATGAAAAACAATCCTGATATGGTAATTAAGATTGAATCGCATACTGATAGCAGAGGAACAAAGCAATACAATAGAATTTTATCCGATAATAGAGCAAAATCAACAAGAGATTATATTATCTCACGAGGAATTGCAGCCGAGAGAATTGAAAGCGCTATTGGTTATGGAGAAGATCGATTGTTAAATAAGTGTAATGATGCAAATCAAAGAAAGTGTTCTGAGGAAGAACATCAGAAAAATAGAAGATCATATTTTTACATTGTAAAAGGAGGAAAAAACATTTCTTCTAGTAATCAATAAGAAAAAATAACATATTCGTAAAAAACGCTTCTATTTTAGAAGCGTTTTTGCTTTGTTAAATCTTACAATTACAATAAAATATGTAATTTCGCAAATTCAATATATAGAACGACAAAATGAGTAAGAATTTTACTGAATACAAAGGATTAGACCTACCAAAAGTAGCAGAAGAAATCTTAAACTATTGGGAGGAAAATAACATCTTTGAGAAAAGTGTAACTACACGTGAAGGAAATGAACCATTCGTGTTTTTCGAAGGGCCACCATCTGCAAATGGTTTGCCAGGAATTCACCACGTTATGGCACGTTCTATTAAAGATATTTTTTGTCGTTATAAAACACAAAAAGGATATCAAGTTAAACGTAAAGCTGGTTGGGATACTCATGGATTACCAGTTGAACTTGGTGTTGAAAAAGAATTAGGAATTACAAAAGAGGATATCGGTTCTAAAATTACTGTTGAAGAATACAACGAAGCTTGTAAAAAAGCAGTAATGCGTTATACTGATATTTGGAATAATTTGACGCATAAAATGGGGTATTGGGTTGATATGAATGATCCATATATCACATATAAATCTAAATACATGGAGTCTGTTTGGTGGTTATTGAAACAGATTTATGATAAAGATTTATTATACAAAGGATATACAATTCAACCATATTCACCTAAGGCAGGTACAGGTTTAAGTTCCCATGAATTAAATCAACCAGGAACATATCAAGATGTAACAGATACAACAGTCGTTGCTCAATTCAAAGCTTTAGAAGAAACATTACCAGATTTTCTACAAAATGAAGGTGATATTCACTTCTTAGCATGGACAACAACTCCTTGGACATTACCAAGTAACACAGCATTAACTGTTGGTCCTAAAATAGAATATGTTTTAGTTGAAACCTATAACCAATATACGTTTAAACCGATCAATGTAGTTTTAGCAAAAAACTTAGTTGGTAAGCAATTCGCAGGGAAAAAGTTCAATCAAGTAGAAGATAAATCTGAGTTATTATCATATAAAGATGGTGACAAAGTAATTCCATATTTCATCGTTAAAGAGTTTGTTGGTGCCGATCTAGTTGGAATCAAATACGAACAATTAATCGATTATGTATTACCGTATGAAAATGCAGAAAATGCGTTTAGAGTAATTTCTGGTGATTTCGTAACAACAGAGGATGGTACAGGTATCGTACATACAGCGCCAACATTTGGTGCAGATGATGCGTTTGTGTCGAAGCAAGCGGTTCCTGAAATTCCACCTATGTTAGTGTTAGACGAAAATGGAAATCCAGTTCCTTTAGTTGACTTACAAGGTAAATTCAGACCAGAATTGAAAGAGTTCGCTGGAAAGTATGTTAAGAATGAATATTATAATGAAGGAGAAGCGCCAGAGAAGTCTGTTGATGTTGAATTAGCGATTAAATTAAAAACAGAAAATAAAGCATTTAAGGTTGAGAAGTATGTGCACAGTTATCCAAACTGTTGGCGTACAGACAAACCAATTTTATACTATCCATTAGATTCTTGGTTCATCAAAGTAACTGATGTTAAGGATAGAATGTTCGATTTAAATGAAACGATTAACTGGAAACCAAAATCAACTGGTGAAGGTCGTTTTGGAAATTGGTTAAAGAATGCTAATGATTGGAATTTATCTCGTTCTCGTTTCTGGGGAATTCCATTACCAATATGGAGAACAGAAGACGGAACTGAGCAAGTTTGTATTGGATCTTTAGAAGAGTTAAAAGGAGAAATAGCAAAAGCAGTAGAAGCTGGTGTTATGGATGTTGATATTTTTGCTGATTTCGAAGTAGGAAACATGTCTGAAGAAAACTACGAAAAAGTAGATCTTCATAAGAATGTTGTAGATAAAATCGTTTTAGTTTCTGCATCAGGAAAACCTATGCGTCGTGAAAGCGATTTAATTGATGTTTGGTTCGATTCAGGATCAATGCCATATGCACAATGGCACTATCCATTTGAAAACAAAGAATTAGTTGATAATAAAAAGAGTTACCCAGCAAACTTTATAGCAGAAGGAGTAGATCAAACTCGTGGATGGTTCTATACATTACATGCAATTGGTACTATGGTATTCGATTCTGTAGCATATAAAAATGTGGTATCTAATGGTTTAGTGTTAGATAAAAACGGACAAAAAATGTCGAAGCGTTTAGGAAATGCAGTTGATCCGTTTACAACATTAGCAGAATATGGTCCTGATGCTACGCGTTGGTATATGATTTCTAATGCAAATCCTTGGGATAACTTAAAATTTGATATTGCAGGTATAGAAGAAGTAAAGCGTAAGTTTTTCGGAACATTATATAATACGTATTCATTCTTCAGTTTATATGCAAACATTGATGGATTTAATTACAGTGAAGCAAATGTTCCATTAGCAGATCGTCCAGAAATTGATCGTTGGATTTTATCTGAATTAAATACATTAGTTGAAAAGGTTGATAAATTCTATGCAGAGTATGAACCAACAAGAGCTACAAGAGCAATTTCTGATTTTGTACAAGATCATTTAAGTAACTGGTACGTTCGTTTATGTAGAAGACGTTTCTGGAAAGGAGAATATGCTCAGGATAAAATTTCAGCATACCAAACATTATATACATGTATGGAAACTGTTGCAAAATTAGGAGCTCCTGTTGCACCATTCTTTATGGATCGTTTATATAAAGATTTAAACGCAGCTACAGGTAAGGAAACTTTTGAAAGTGTTCACTTAGCAGAATTTCCAAAATTTGATGCTTCGGTTGTAGATAAATCATTAGAGCGTAAAATGGAAAACGCACAAACGATTTCTTCATTAGTACTTTCATTAAGAGCTAAAGAAAAAATTAAAGTTCGTCAGCCATTACAGAAAATTATGATTCCTGTATTAGATGATGCTCAAAAAGAAGAGATTAATGCTGTTTCTTCGTTAATAAAATCAGAAGTTAATGTAAAAGAAATTGAGTTGTTAGATGATGCTTCTGGAATATTAGTGAAACAAATCAAACCAAATTTCAAAGCACTAGGTCCAAAATTTGGAAAAGATATGAAATTGGTTTCTTCTGAAATTCAGTCTTTTACCCAAGAGCAGATAAATACTGTAGAAAAAGAAGGTCAAATTTCTATCGAAATTAACGGAAAAAGTATTACATTAGGAACAGAAGATGTAGAAATTTCGTCGAAAGATATTGAAGGTTGGTTAGTAGCAAACGCAGATGGAATCACAGTTGCTTTAGATGTTACAATCACTGAAGAATTACGAAAAGAAGGAATCGCTAGAGAGTTAGTGAACAGAATTCAAAATGCCCGTAAAGATTCAGGCTTTGAGGTAACAGATAAAATCAAACTTACATTCTTAAATTTAGCAGAATTACAGCAATCCGTTCAAGCCAACGAAAACTACATTAAAACGGAAACATTAACTAACGAGTTAGTTTTTGTTGATTCGTTAGAAAATGGTACAGAAATTGAATTTGATACCATCAAAAGTAGAATGTTAATCGAAAAAGCTTAGTAGTATGGCAGAAGATGTTAAAGTAAGGTATTCAGACTCGGACTTACAAGAGTTTAAAGAGATTATTCAAAAGAAAATCGAAAGGGCTGAAGAAGATTTAGAATTATTAAAATCATCATATAAAAATGGTGCTGATAATGGTACAGATGATACTTCACCTACATTTAAATCTTTTGAAGACGGTACTGATACCATGGCTAAAGAAGCGAATATGCAATTGGCTATTCGTCAAGAAAAGTTTATTAGAGATCTAAAAAACGCTTTAATTCGTATTGAAAATAAAACGTATGGTGTTTGTAGAGTAACAGGTAAACTTATTCAAAAAGAACGTTTAAAATTAGTTCCTCATGCAACATTAAGCATCGAGGCCAAAAGAAAACAATAAAGTAAAGCTCCCAGTTTGGGAGCTTTTTTTATACATCTATGTTAAAAATGAGATTTTTCTAATTGTTTGTGAGATAATTAAAGTTAAAATGTGAAAAACAGTTAAATATTATTCAATTGTTGTAACAGTTTGTAACTTTCGCCAACTTATTACCATTAAAACCATTTAACAAATGAACATGCATAAATTAACAGCCATTGCAGCTGGTTTGTTATTAGTTGGGTGTAATTCTACAAAGTCTGTAACGAAGGATTTTGCAACTACATCACCTATTATAACTCAGTTAGATTTAACAAAAGTTGAAAACGACAAAGTTCCAGTAACTATAAATCCAGGTCGTTTTAGAACAGATAAAGTAACATATAGATTACCAAGAGTTGTTCAAGGAACATATTCAGTTAGTGATTTTGGAAAATATATCGATAATTTTCAAGCGTTAGATTATGATGGAAATCCATTACAAGTAACTAAAGTTGATACCAATACTTGGGAAATTGCAAATGCGGTTAATTTAGATAAAGTTACGTATTTGGTAAATGATACATTCGATCAAGAAAAAGTAGGTGGAATTGGAACAGAAGAAGTGCCATTTTCTCCATCAGGAACAAATATTGAAGACACAAATTATGTGTTAAACCTTCATGGATTTATTGGTTATTTTGATTCTTTAAAAAGCAATCAATATAAATTAGATGTTGTTGCTCCTTCTAAGTTTTTAAGAACTTCAGCTTTGCAAGAAGTTGGTTCAGAAACTAGCGAAGATGGAAAAACAATCACTTCAAGTTATTTTGCACCTCGTTATTTTGATATCACAGATAACCCAATGTTTTATGGTGAATTAGATGTTGAAGAGTTTCAAGTAGGAGATATTAAAATCGTATTAAGCGTGTATTCTCCAAAGAAAAAACATTCTGCTAAGAAAATTAAAGCAGTAATGGAAAAGATGATGCAAGCACAAAAATCGTATTTAGGTAGTATTAATAGCACACCTCGTTATGATATTTATTTGTACTTAGCTGGAAATGGAGAAACGGCGCCAAAAGGATTTGGAGCTTTAGAGCATCATACATCAACTGTGGTAGTATTACCTGAATTCATGAAAGATGAGCAGTTAGCAGAGTCTATGATTGATGTTGTTTCTCATGAGTTTTTTCACATCGTAACTCCATTAAGTGTTCATTCAGAAGATGTACATTATTTCGATTATAATCAACCAACATTTTCGAAGCATTTATGGATGTATGAAGGAGTGACAGAATACTTCGCAACGTTATTCCAAGTAAATAAAGATTTAGTAAGTGAAGAAGAGTTTTTCGCAAAAGTAATGGGTAAAATAAATAGTGCAGCTCGTATGAACGATGCTATGAGTTTTACAAAAATGAGTGAAAATATTCTTGAGAAAGAGTATCATGATCAATATATTAATGTGTATCAAAAAGGAGCATTAATCGGAATGTGTATTGATATTTTAATGAGAGAAGAGAGTAATGGAGAAAGAGGAATTTTATCATTGATGAAAGAACTTTCAAATAAATACGGTAAAAACAAACCTTTCGAAGATGATAATTTAATAGCTGAAATTACGAAAATGACTTACCCTTCAATTGGTGAATTTTTAAATACACATGTTGTTGGAGGTACTCCTATCGATTATAATGTATTTTTCAACAAAGTAGGTGTAGGTGTAGTGGAAGACAAAGTACAAACAACATATATTCAAGGTGGAGGAGCGTTTATTGTGAGTCCAGATATGGCTACAGGAAATATTATTTTCAACGAAAACGTAAAAAAGAATAGTTATTGGTCTGAAAATGGAGTTTTACCAAACGATATTATCAAAGAAATCAATGGAGAAAAATTATCACCTAAAAATGCAAATAAAGTTTTCCAAGGAGTTTTTAGATGGCAACCAGGAGAAAAAGTAGAAGTGAAGTTAGAAAGAGATGGTAAAGAAATTATCATAAAAAATGCTTTAACTCCTGCTTTTACAAAAGGAAAAGCAATCAAGAGAGTTGAGACTGCTACCGCAAAACAAAAGGAATTATTAAACGCTTGGTTAAAAGGATAATTAAGTGAAATAATAATATTATGGCCCAATTAATTAATAGAAATTTAATTGGGCTTTACTTTTTAAAAGTATTCATATACTTTTCTTATTTTTGTCGCTATTAAATTTAAAAAATGTCAAAGAAAACCATTGCAATTCTTACTGTTATACTAGCTATTTTAATTGATCAAGTAAGTAAAATCTACATCAAAACACATTTTTATCTTGGTGAAGAAATTAAAGTGCTTGGGTTAGATTGGTTCCGAATTCACTTCACAGAAAATAATGGAATGGCTTGGGGATTTGAGTTCGGTGGAAAAGCAGGTAAGTTATTCTTGACATTATTTAGAATTGTTGCTGTTGGGGCCATTATTTACTGGTTACGAGACACTATTAAGAACAAATTCCATAACGGAGTAATCATTGCAATTTCATTAATTCTTGCTGGCGCCGTTGGGAATATTATAGATTCTGTTTTTTATGGAATTATTTTTGACACCCCTGACGGTAGAGGAGTAGCCACATTATTTGCAGAAGAACCTTACGGTAAAATGTTTTTTGGAAAAGTAGTAGATATGTTATATTTCCCAATGTATCAAGGTGAGAGTTTCACATTTTTCAATGCTATTTTTAACGGTGCAGATAGTTGGATTAGCATCGGTGTGGTGTTGTTATTTATTTTCCATAAACAAGCTTTTCCAAAGAAACAAGAAACGGAAGCTTAGTTAAATTACAAATCTTTTTTTAGTACCTTTCAAACAAAAAGATGATGCGCCTTTTAAAATATCTTGCTGTTTTTTTGTTAGGGTTTTTAATTGCCAAATTTTGGTATGATAAGCAAAAGTCTGTTTATCAAACTGAAGAAGTAAAGGTAATGGTAAATGAAATTAAGAATCTAAGTAAGTTGGTTGTTTCTCAGGGAAATTATTCCGAAATGTATAGTTTCTCCGATACCAAAAAGTACTTCTTCGATTATTTACAGTTTCAAAAAAAAGCCATTGTATCTGTAAATGCGAAAGTTGAAGTTGGTTATGATTTATCTCAGTTAGATATTCAAATTGATAGTTTGAATCGAGAAATTGTAATCAATAAAATTCCTGAACAAGAAGTTATCATTTCTCCCGATGTAAAATATTTCGATTTAAAACAAAGTCAATTCAATACATTTTCAAAGCAAGAACTCAATACAGTTAACTCTAAAGCTATTGAAAGAATAAAAGAAACCATTGAGTTGACAAATCAAAAAAAAGAGGCTAAAACACGCTTATTTGAAGAATTGTCTAAAATATATCAGTTGTCTAAAATATATCAGTGGAAAGTAGTTGACAATACAAATTCAATTGATTTAGACAAAGTACTTCTAATTGAGGATTAAATAAAAAAAGCTAGTGGATATTAAGGTAATTATTCCGAGCAGTAAACTACTTCAAAAACATATTTATTTCTATTATATTTTGGAAGAAATAGATGAGGAAAAAGAGACTTCTTATCTAACATTTCCAAATCAGTATAATATGGTTTCTTTTAGTTTCGGTGTTGAAATTGATTATAACAAAGAAAAAATATGCGTTAATTCTTCAGAGAATAAAGAGATTATAAGCGATGTTATCTTTAGATATAACAATCCCCTCTTGATTAATTATAAAGGAATATGTAAAGAAATCAGTATTGCGTTCAAACCTTTAGGTGTTTATTCTTTTTTTGAAGGTTTTTCCAAGATTGATAGCGAAGGTATTTATTATAAATTAGTTGATTTTGATATAGAAGTCATTAAATCTATTCTTGAAGAAGATCAAAAAGAAAGGATTACCGAAAGGTTTGAATCCTACTTATTATCAAAATATAAAGAGTTTGTTCATCCATTTCTGATTGATTTCACATCTGACGTTATGGATGGTGTTGAAAAGCCAAATGATTATTACACTGATAAATTTAAAATTAGTTCTAAAACTTTCATTAAACATTGCAAGCAGTTTTTAAAAAGAACTCCAAATGAATTTAAAAAAGTTGCAAGATTTAAAAGAACTTTGGAAGAGTTTGGAGCGAGTCAGAAAGGTTTATATTCATTAACGGACTTGTGTTATTCCAATAGTTTTTTTGATCAAGCGCACATGATTAAAGACTTTAAATCACTTACTGGATATACTCCTAAAGATTTTTTTAAAAAATTAAGTCTTGAAAATAAGGGAATTAATTGGGTTTATTTATAAAGGTAATTTTTTTACAATTTCTCGATTGTATTTCAGAATAGTTTTGTGAAAAAATAGAAAACCAAATGAAAATTAAAACTTTATTAATAGCCTTAGTATCATTATTCTTTAGCTGTAAAACTGAAACTACCAGCAAATTCATTTCTACCGAGGATATTGACAATTATTGGAATGCCTATGATAAAATAGTTGCTACTAATGACACGATTTTACAACGTAAGTATTTAGAAGAAGAATTCATCAGTAAAGCGTCCTTGGGTCAGAAAACAATGTTTAGAGTTCGTAATTGTACTCCAGAAGAATATTTAGAAAACATCATTAATTACCCTCAATATTGGAACTCTATTCGAGAGAATACTTTTAAAAGCAAAACTCTTGCCCCTGAAATTAATGCTGGACTAGAAAAGTTAAAACGAAGTTATCCAGATTTAAAAGATGCGAAAGTGTATTTTACGATAGGAGCCTTTAAAACAGGTGGGACTGCCGTGGATAGTTTAGTAGTTTTTGGAACAGAGAAACAACTTTTAGATCCTACAATAAATACTTCGGAGTTTACCAATAATGCTTTCGGTATGACGAGTTTCTCTAAAACAAATCCAATTAAAAATGTTGGTTTTACAGCAGTTCATGAGTTTGTTCATACGCAACAGAAGAGTTTTATGGGAGGCAATTTATTATCCGCTTGTATGTATGAGGGAGTTGCCGAGTTTGTCGCAGAGAAAAGTTATGGAGAATTATCAAAAGAAGCTTGTATGAGTTACGGTAAAAGTAACAAAGACAAAATTTTGAAGGAATTTAAAAAAGAAATGTTTAATTCATCTTACTCGTATTGGTTATGGAGTTCTGCACCGAATCAATTTAATCATAGAGATTTAGGTTATTTTATAGGGCATTCTATTGCAGAGAAGTTTTATAATGAATTTCAAGGAGACAAAAGTTTAGCAATTAAGAAGTTAATTGAACTTGATTATTCAAATGACGAAGCAATTATTGAATTCGTAGAGGAAGTAAAATATTTTGATGAATCATTAATTGAATTAAAACGTGTTTATGATGAAAATAGACCAACAATAGAAAAAATAGAACCGTTTGAGAATTTTAGTCAAACAGTAGAACCTGGGAAAAAATTAGTTAAAATTACTTTCTCTGAAGAAATGGATATAAGATATAGAGGTTTTGATTATGGCCCGTTAGGTGCAGATAATGTTTTGTCTATCACAAATTTTATCGGATTTGAAGAAGATAAAAAAACACTCACTTTTGAAGTAGAATTAAAAGGAAATAAACGTTTTCAAGTACTATTAACTAAGTTCAGAAATAAAAGTGGAGCTGAAATAGTTCCTTATTTAATTGATATCAAAACTAAATAATTAGAACTATATTTTGTTTACATAAGTCAGCTTCGGCTGACTTATTTTATTTTGGTAATTTATTACTTAGTAATCCGTAAATAAAAGCTCCAATTATAGCTCCAAACAATACGATTAAAATCGAGAAAACACCATTACCTATTAATACAAAAATAGGTGCAGGACAAGATCCTGCTAACGCCCAACCTAAACCGAAAATAGTTCCACCAACTAAAGTTTTTACGTAGTGTTTGTCTTTGGTTTTTGGAGTAATCGGATTTCCTAAATAATCTTTAATGTATTGTCGTTTGAACAAAAACATTAAAATCATCGAAGTAAAAACGGCAGTTCCAATGATTCCATACATATGAAAAGATTGAAACTTAAACATTTCATAAATCCTATACCATGAAATTGCTTCTGATTTAGATAATATGATCCCAAATAAAATCCCGATAAATAAAAATCTTACATATTTCATCTTAGCCAAAAATTAATGGGAATAGTAACCAAATCATTATCAAACCACCAATAAAGAAACCAATTACGGCAACTAATGATGGTAACTGTAAATTACTTAATCCAGTGATGGCATGTCCAGATGTACATCCATCTGCATAACGAGTACCAAAACCAATAAGAATACCTGCAATCAATAAAAGAGAGAACCCTTTTATGCTTAGAATAGCATCCAAACTAAAAAGTTCATCAGGCACATAAGAGTTTTGTTGGTATGAAAAACCTAAAGTTTCTAGTTCTTTTACAGTTTCTGGGTTGATTGAATCGATTCCATTTGTTGTTAAAAAAGAAGAACTTATAAAACCACCAATAATAAGTCCAACCAAAAATACTAAAGCCCAATCACGTTCTTTCCAGTCTTTTTTAAAATAGTCTGATAGTTTATCTGCTCCTGCGATTGTACACATGGTTTCTAAATTACTAGAAACACCAAAGCTTTTACCGTAATAGAAAAATAGAAAGAGTATAAGTGATATTAAAGGTCCGGATACATACCAAGGCCAGGGTTGTAAAAGTATGTCCATTATTGTATTTGTTCTTTTATGTATTCTAGAATAGTTGGAGTCGCGCCAATATTATTACTAATATAATTTTTGCAGCTTTCTCCCATTGCCATTCTTAATGTTATGTCATTTTTTAAGTTGGCTAAAATACTATTTAATTCTTTTTGATTGGTAATAGTTTTACTTCCTCCTAATTCTAGGAGTTCGATAGCCTCATTAAATTTTTGATACTTGTTGCCTCCGAAGATTACTGGAACACCAAAAGTAGCAGGTTCTAAAATATTATGTAAACCTGTTGCCAAACCACCACCAACATACGCGGCATTTGCATAAGCGTAAATTTTAGTCAATAAACCAATAGTGTCAACAATAAAAACCTGATAATCTTTTAGATCAACGTTATTTCTTTCAGAATATAATATTGCTTTTTTAAGAATTGATTTTCTGAGAGATTCAATACTTTCTGAGTTTATTTTGTGCGGAGCAATGATGAATTTTTCTTCATTTGAAGCAACCTCATTAATATAGTTTACTAATAAATCTTCATCCTCTTTCCATGTACTTCCGGCAATAACTGTATAAGTATTGTTTTTAAAGTCTTCAATGAAATCTATGGAGTTATCTTGATTTAAAATTTTATGGACTCTATCAAAACGTGTATCTCCAGAAACAGTAACATTGTTGAATTTAACTTGATGAAGTAATTCTTTTGAACTCATATTCTGAACAAAGAAGTGATTGAATGCAGACAAGAAGTTACGCATCCACTTTCCGTAAGATTTAAAAAACAATTGATCTTTTCTAAATATTCCAGAAACTAAAATGGTTTTAGTCTTAGTTTTACGAAGTTCATTTAATAGATTCGGCCAAAACTCATACTTGACTATAATTGCTAAATCAGGATGCACTTGCTTAATAAAACGCTTTACATTTTTTGATGTATCAAAAGGTAGGTAACACACAACATCAGCTAAATCATAGTTTTTACGAATTTCATATCCAGAAGGAGAGAAGAAGGTAACTACAATTTTATAATCGGAATAAAGTCTTTTTAATTGTTCAATAATTGGTCGTGCTTGTTCAAATTCACCTAAAGAAGCAGCATGAATCCAAAATACTTTATCGTTTGTTTTAATGCTTTCTAAGGCACGAAACGTTTCTTTTCTACCATCTACAAATAATTTAAGCTTAGTGTTAAATAGAGCTATTATTTTGATGAAAAAATAAACGATATGTATAATTAAATTATAAATAAAAAGCATGAGACGAAATTACCAAATAAAAAATCAGTGACCATGTGGTCACTGATTTTTAACTATATGTACTAAGAATTTATTTTATCTCGAAGTCTTCCATGAATTTTGTAGTGTAATTACCAGCTACATAATCAGGATGATCCATTAGTTGTCTATGGAAAGGAATTGTTGTTTTAATTCCTTCAATGATATACTCATCTAAAGCACGCTTCATTTTGTTAATTGCTTCTTCACGTGTTTGTGCAGTAACAATTAATTTAGCGATCATTGAATCATAGTTTGGTGGAATTGTATATCCAGCATAAGAATGCGTATCAATACGAACTCCATGACCACCTGGCTCGTGGTAAGAAGTAATCTTACCTGGAGAAGGTCTAAAGTTCTTATGTGGATCTTCCGCGTTAATTCTACATTCAATTGAGTGTAATTGAGGAGTGTAGTTTTTACCAGAAATTGGCACTCCAGCAGCTACTAAAATTTGCTCACGGATTAAGTCATAGTCAACTACTTCTTCAGTAATTGGGTGCTCTACCTGGATACGAGTGTTCATTTCCATGAAGTAGAAGTTACGGTGTTTATCAACTAAAAATTCTACCGTTCCAGCACCTTCGTACTTTATATATTCCGCTGCTTTTACTGCAGCTTCTCCCATCGCATGTCTTAATTCATCAGTCATGAATGGAGAAGGAGTTTCTTCTGTTAATTTTTGGTGACGACGCTGAACAGAACAATCTCTTTCAGATAAGTGACACGCCTTACCAAATGAATCACCAACAATTTGAATTTCAATATGTCTTGGTTCTTCAATTAATTTCTCCATGTACATTCCGTCGTTTCCAAAAGAAGCTTTTGCTTCCATACGAGCAGAATCCCAAGCTGGCTTTAAATCTTCTTTATTCCAAACGGCACGCATCCCTTTACCACCACCACCGGCAGTTGCTTTAAGCATTACAGGGAATCCCATGTCTACAGCGATTTTTTCAGCTTCTTCGTAAGAATCTAAAATCCCTTCAGATCCAGGAATACATGGTACACCTGCAGCAATCATTGTTGCTTTTGCAGTTGCTTTATCTCCCATTTTAGAGATCATTTCTTCACTTGCCCCGATAAATTTAATATCGTGCTCCTCACATAACTTAGAAAATTTTGCATTTTCAGAAAGGAAACCATATCCAGGGTGAATAGCATCAGCATTTGTGATTTCAGCAGCAGCAATAATTCTGTCCATTTTTAAGTAAGACTCGTTACTTGGAGCAGGACCAATACATACAGCTTCATCAGCAAATCTTACGTGTAAACTCTCAGCATCTGCTTTCGAGTATACCGCAACAGTTTTGATGCCCATTTCTTTACAGGTACGAATTACACGTAGTGCAATCTCACCTCTATTGGCAATTAATATCTTTTTAAACATAATTGATAAGTTTTTTAAACTCAATCGATTGAGTTATAAGACTTAAATTAAGATGGATCAACTAAGAATAAAGGTTGATCAAATTCAACAGGTGATGAATCATCTACTAAAACTTTAACGATCTTTCCAGAAATCTCAGATTCGATTTCGTTAAATAGTTTCATTGCTTCAATAATACAAACTGTATCTCCAGCTTTAATTTCAGAACCAACTTCTACAAATACAGGTTTGTCTGGAGAAGGTTTACGGTATAATGTTCCGATAATTGGAGACTTGATAGTTACATATTTTGAATCGTCTTCAGTAGCTTTTGGAGCTGCAGGAGCCGCAGGTTCTGCAACTGGTTGTGGAGCAGCAGCAACTGGAGCAGCCATCATTTGTGGAGCAGCTGGCATTGCAGCTTGAATGATTTTTGTTTCTGGAGCGTCAGATCCAGTTTTAATCGTAATCTTTACATCATCCATCTCTAATTTTACCTCACTGGCACCAGACTTAGCTACGAACTTAATAAGATTTTGGATTTCTTTAATGTCCA
The DNA here is from genome assembly GCA_022448525.1 of Tenacibaculum sp. Taxonomy (GTDB): domain Bacteria; phylum Bacteroidota; class Bacteroidia; order Flavobacteriales; family Flavobacteriaceae; genus Polaribacter. The sequence continues at coordinate 208,341 of JAKVCX010000010.1, read as the reverse complement.
TTGTTTATAATTTTAGTTGATTGTCTATTTATTATAAGCCCATTTTAAGTAGATAGATCCCCAAGTGAATCCACCTCCAAAGGCCGCAAAAATTAAATTATCTCCTTTTTTTAATTCTTTTTCATAGTCCGCTAATAAAAGAGGTAAAGTAGCAGATGTTGTATTACCATAACGGCTAATATTCATCATAACCTTATTTTCATCTAAGCCAATACGGTTAGCAGTAGCTTCAATAATTCTTTTATTTGCTTGATGTGGTACTAACCAGTTCACAGTGTCTTTGGTTAGATTATTTCTTTCTAAGATTTTTTCAGACACATCTGCCATATTAGATACAGCGAATTTAAACACTGTTCTTCCTTCTTGATGTACATAATGTTGTCCTTCTCTTATAGTTTCTTCGGTAGGAGGTAAGATAGATCCACCTGCTTCGATTTTCAAGAAATCTCTACCAATTCCATCGCTTCGTAAGTATTCATCTTGGAATCCTAAACCTTCTTCATTTGGTTCGAATAAAGCTGCACCAGCTCCATCTCCAAAAATGATACATGTTGCACGATCTGTATAATCAATAATTGATGACATTTTATCTGCACCAATTAATAATACTTTTTTATATCTACCAGACTCAATATAACTCGAGGCAATAGACATACCATATAAAAAACTCGAACATGCTGCTTGTAAATCGTAGGCAAATGCATTAACAGCACCTATTTTAGTTGCTGTGTACACTGCAGTTGAAGCAACTGGCATATCAGGAGTAGCTGTAGCAACTATAACTACATCTATTTCTGTTGGATCAATATTGGCTTTTTGGATTAAATCTTCAGCGGCTTTAATTGCCATAAATGAAGTTCCTTCGCCTTTCTCTTTTAAAATTCGTCGTTCTTTGATTCCAGTTCGAGTAGTAATCCATTCATCATTTGTATCAACCATCGTTTCTAACTCTTTATTGGTTAGAACATAATCAGGGACGTACTTTCCTACTGCTGTAATTGCTGCAGTTGTTTTATTCATATCTATTACGGATAGTAAATTTAGTTTCCAAAAGTAGTGATTTTTTTTTCACTTTGTAACTAAAAAAACGCCAAAAACATACGTTTTTGGCGTTAAAATTCTCTAACCCAACTTAATAGCGGGTAAATGTCTTAAGCTTCAGCTTCTGTTGTATCAATAACAACTTGACCTCTGTAATATAATTTACCCTCGTGCCAGTGAGCTCTGTGGTATAAATGAGCTTCACCAGTAGTAGGATCAACAGCTATCTGAGGCATAGTAGCTTTATAGTGAGTTCTTCTTTTATCTCTTCTAGTTTTTGATATTTTTCTCTTAGGATGTGCCATTTTACTCGTTTTTTCCTGTTAGTAAATCTTTTAATTTATCCCATCTAGGGTCAGTTGATTCTTCCTCAACTGTTTTTTCGTTATTTATTGTTAATTCTTTTAACTTCTCTAAAGCTTCAGATTTCATTGTACCATTTAATACATCTGGATGTATTCTTTTAGACGGTGCTGAAAGAACGATTAATTCATAAATGTACTGAGCTACATTAATTTGATACTCATCATGAGGGATTATTAAAATCTCATCATTTTCATCATTGAATTCTGGTCCAAACTTTACTACTAAAGAAAACTCTCCTGAAATTTCTTGATCGAAATTTTCACTTGTCATATCACAAGGAACATTTATTGTTCCGTTAATTGTGAAAAATAGCTCTAGTAGTGTACTCTTTTTAATAAAGTTAATGTCCGCACTAATGTTAACTTCATTAAATTCTAAATACTGAAATTCTTCAAAGAACTTGTTCTCTATTTGATACTGAAAGTCGTGGCTTCCTTCTTTCAAACCCACAAAAGAAATATTATATTCTTTTAATCCTTTCATTTACAATATCAAATTGAGGGCGCAAATATAATAAAATGTTTTGTAATACGGAATAAATAAATATTATTTTGATTTTAATCTATTGCTCTCTAACTCAATGTATTCTTTTCTGTTTCTAAAAATCTTCAATGAAGTAAATAATGCTTCTTCGAATGAAGTAGTGTTGGCTTTATTTTTTCCAGCTATATCAAATCCAGTTCCATGATCTGGAGATGTTCTTATTTTACTAAGTCCAGCAGTGAAATTAACACCATTTCCGAAAGACAATGCTTTAAACGGAGCTAATCCCTGATCATGGTACATTGCTAACACTCCATCAAATTGTTTGTAGGTTTTTGAACCAAAGAATCCATCAGCAGCATACGGTCCGAATACTAATTTTCCTGTTTCCTTTATTTTTTGGATTGTTGGTCTAATTATTTCATCATCTTCTGTTCCTATTACTCCTTTGTCTCCACAATGTGGATTCAATCCTAAAACGGCAATTTTAGGTTTGCTAATATTAAAATCTTGTTTTAATGAGTGTTCCATGATGTTAACCTTTTCTGTGATTAACTCAGGAGTTATCGTTTCAGCAATATTAGCAACAGGAATATGCCCTGTGATTAAACCTATACGTAAATCTTCAGTCATTAATATCATTAAACTTTTTCCTTCTAAATTATCCTCTAGATATTCTGTGTGTCCAGGAAAGTCAAATTCTTTTGATTGAATGTTATCTTTATTTATAGGAGCAGTTAAAAGTAAATCAACAGCATTGTTTTTTAATGCATCCATTGCACTGGTTAAAGATTTTAAAGCAAATTTTCCTCCGTCAGGAGTGGTTTTACCTAAATCAATTTTAAATTCTTCCTTACTAACATTTATCAAGTTCAATTTCCCATGAACTATTTTATCTAAAGAATGGATTCCATGAACACTATTATTCAAGTTCAATGCTTTTTTATGGAAAGAGACTACTTTATTAGAACCAAATAAAACTGGTGTGCAAAAATCAAACATTCTTTTATCTTGAAATGTTTTTAAAATAATTTCGATACCAATTCCATTCGCGTCACCTAACGAAATTCCTACAATAATTTTATCAGTTTTTTCCATATAGACTTTTGATGTCGTATTTTTGATGTAAACAAAAGTAACTAAATTAATATAATGTTTACAGGAATCATAGAAACTATTGGAGTAGTTTCAAATATAGAAAAGGATTTAGAGAATATTCATTTTACAATTAAGAGTTCTATTACTAATGAATTAAAAATTGATCAAAGTGTTGCGCATAATGGAGTATGTTTAACTGTTGTAGAAATTAGTGGTGATGAGTATGTGGTTACTGCTATTAAAGAAACAATGGATAAGTCCAATATGGGAGATATTTCAGTTGGAGATGAAGTTAATTTAGAGAGAGCTATGAAACTAGGTGATCGATTAGATGGCCATATTGTGCAGGGTCATGTTGATGAAACGGGTGTTTGTAAAGGAATTCAAGATCAAGACGGAAGTACTGTTTTTACTTTTGAATATCACTCTAAGAATAATAATGTTACTATTGAAAAAGGTTCAATTACAGTAAATGGTGTGAGTTTAACTGTGGTAAATTCAAAGGAAAATGAATTTAGTGTTGCTATTATTCCTTACACCTTAGAGCATACTGTTTTTAAAAATTTTAAAGTTGGAACTAAAGTAAATTTAGAGTTTGATGTAATTGGTAAATACGTAGCTCGCTTACAAAGTTTTAATAAATAGTTGTAAAATTTACTTCTATATAGTATAACAGTTATCCAAATTATGGGTAGCTGTTTTTTTGTTTTTCATTTTTAATACTGATTAGATAATTCTTTTATATTTACGCCTATTAAATAATTAACTATGAAAAGCTTATATAAAAGGATCTCGGCCGAGGTTCCTGAAGACTACACTAAACCTACACAATCTTTTAAAAAACATGTTTGGCTTTCTATATTCGGATTGTTATTCTTTATAGGATTGTACTTGATGCTAACGTTTTGGTTCGGAAGGTTAGCTTATGATTTAGCGCTAGATGCTTATAATTTTGACGGACATTTCTTGAATTATTTATTGGCGTTTGGTTTTGGATTTTTGTCGTTATTCATGGCAAAATCACTTTTCTTTTTAAATAAACGAAGAGAGAATCCAATACATAGATATTTAACAGAACAAGAAGAACCTGTATTATTTGATTATTTGCATCAACTTGCTGATGAAGCTGGTGCACCTAGACCAAATAAAGTGTTTTTGACAGATAGAGTTAATGCAAGTGTTTCTTACGATATATCTTTGATAAACTTAATATTTCCTTCTAAGAAAAATTTGGAAATAGGATTAGGTGTTGTGAATGTTTTAAGTTTAGGAGAACTTAAGGCGGTTTTAGCACATGAGTTCGGTCATTTCGCACAGCGATCAATGTTGTTAGGGAGATATGTATACGTCGTTCAGCAAATAGCAGCTAGAATTGTAGGTAAAAGAGATGCATTTGATTCTTTTTTAGCAGGATTATCAAGGTTTGATATTAGAATTGCTTGGATTGGGTGGATTTTGTCAATTTTGGTTTGGTCGGTAAGATCTTTCATTGAAATATGCTTTTCTGTAGTAGTTGCCGCTGAGAGAGCTTTGTCACGTGAAATGGAATTTCAGGCGGACTTAGTGGCGGTTTCTTTAACTGGAAGTGATGCTTTGATTCACGCTTTGTATAAATTGCAAGTTGCAGATGAAGCGCATGACAATGCTTTGGATTGTATGAATTCTTTAATAGGAGAGAAGAAAGCTGTAAAGGATATGTATACTTTACAATCAAATTATATTCAAAGAATGTCTGTGATTCTAAATGATGAGGCTTATGGCGAATCACCGCAAGTTCCTTCTGAATCTCCCGAGTCTAATAGGATTTTTGCTAATAAAAAATATAATCCACCAAAAATGTGGGCAACTCACCCAGCGGATATTGATAGAGAAAATAACGCGAAGAAAAATTATATTTCAGAAGAAATAGATAATAGGTCTTCGTGGGATTTGTTTTCGGATCCAAAAGGATATAGGGAGGAATTAACGAAAAAATTAATTAGTACTGTTGAAGTCGAGACTGAAGAAATTAGTGAAGAGGAGGCTTTAAAGTTTCAGAACAAAGCTTATTTCGAATGGACGTTCTTGGAGCCAATCTATAACTCGAATTTTTTAAATAGATATACCTTCCAAAGTTTTGAATCACATGAAGACTTACTTAACGCTGATGTGAATCCGCTAAAACTGTCAGAAACATTTAGTCAAATTTATCCTAAAAGTTTAGGTGATGATATTCAACTTTTACAAGAACTTCTGGAGGAAGAAGTAGCGCTTGAAGTTAGTAAGGATGAATCTTTAACATTAGAGAAACGAAGAATTTGGCATAGAGGAAATCAGGTTAAAAGAAAAGAGATTCCGTCAATCTTAAAAGGTTTGAGAGAGGAAATTTCTGAAATCAGAGATCGATTGAAAAGGCATGATGCTACTTGTAGAAGCGTTTTTCAAAAAGCAGCACTAAGAATTGACAAAAGTTGGGCAGCTTACCACGAGAGACTGGTAAAGTTGGTTCATTACAGTGAACACGCATTAGCAAATTTAAAAGATGTTTCAAGAAAGTATAATAATGTAATGGGTATTGCATTGGCTGATGGTAATGTTTCTTCAGAAGAATTATCAGCGATTTTAGCTATCGGAAGAACATATCATATTACATTAAGAAGAATTTATAAACATTCTGAAGAATTTACTTTTGATACAACTCTTTTAAAGAATTTAGGAGTTGAAAGCTATGGTAAATTATATGAGGAATTTACTTTGCCGCCACCAAATCATGATAATATTAACGATTGGGTAAATGTTGTTGGAGGTTGGGCTTCCTTAGCAATGGAGAATCTAATGAAACTTAGAAACGAATCGCTAGAGTTGTTGCTCGAAACTGAAAAGTATATCAAAGAAGCATATGAAAATAATATAACTGAAAGCACTGCTTCTGTAATTAAAGGTTTCCCAGATTCGTACGATCTTCTTATCCCGGGTAAAGAAAGAAAACTACAAACCAAATTGGGAGCTTGGGATCGCTTTGCTACAGGAGACGGAATTATTCCTTCGATAGCAAAATTTGGTATTTCCGGTGGAATCGTTTTTGCAGCAATTTTCTTCGGAAATAGATCGCAGAAATTACCTTTCCATATTTATAATGGTTTGCAAACTGTTGTTAATGTTACTATTGGGGATTCTGAATATGAGATTGATCCTAACTTTAATGAAAAAATACAATTGAATTATGGTGAGGATTATCTTGTTAAAACTAGAAATAATGAAGGAGCATTAATAGACAGTCTCAACTTCACGATGAACTCGCATTCTGCATATGTTTACAATGTTGCGAATGCCGCAGTTATGGTTAAGTATCCGGTATATTATGGGGGCGTTTCACTTGGTAGTTCAGGTTCGGATGAAAGTGAGATATTTGGGAGTAATAAAATATTTCCAGTAAAAGCAGATTATTTTTTTAGAGAAGCTCCATCACAAATCTCAATGTCTTCAACTACAACAATGGAAAGAAAAGACGTATTGACGGCTTATAGTGATTTGGAACCTCAAAATATGCTGGCAGTTTTAAATGATCAGAATCAAGTTCAGGAAGTTATCCAGAATCACGTGAAATGGGATGATGGAAATAGTAAGCAAATTGTTGATTGGTTGTATGCATTAGGAGGTGTTGAAAATGGAATGGAATTGTTACAGGAAAGATTGAATGAAAGACCGAATGAATTTATTAGTCTTAGAGCATTGCAAGATTTGGCTGATGAGAATAGTAAAAAAGAAATTTGCGAACAACACAATAAGATTGCTAATGAGGAACCTGAGAATCCTGATTATTATTATTTATCGATGAGGTGCATGGAAGATGGGCCAGAACAAGATAAAAGATTTCTTGAAGGATATAAAAAATGGAAAGATCATAATTGGTTAGCCTATGCATCAGGCTTTGTTTACTCTAGAGGAGCAGAATTCGAGAAAGCGTACAACGCTTATAAAGTTGCTTGTAAAAATAACGCAACGGTTCGAAATATCGTTGCTTTAGAAGCGGAAAGAATAAAAAGGATTTTAAATCTTAAGGAGGCCAATAAGTTTCGCAGTATTGTGAAAAATAAGGAAGTAAAGTATTATCAAAGATTAGAAGTTGGAGATGTAGATGGAGGTAGTGAAAATCCGAATTATATGTATTATTTGCTTAGTAAGGGAAAAATCAAAGAAGGATTTAAACTTGCTAAAAAATATGATACAGATATTAGTTACATGAGTGCGTTAGTGGCAGCTTCAGATAATGTTGACGAAGCATTAAAAACAACGATTCTAAATGAATTAAAAATTGAGTCGTTAAACTTAAATTCAGTTTGGTCTGTTTTAGGTTTGTATATTAAAGAAGGGAAGAACTATGATGAAATGCTTCCTATTTTACAGCCTTTGAAATTTGATAAATCAAGACTTGAAGAATTAATATTCAATATCAAAGCTAAACGTTTTTCAAAAGTTGAAAAAGAAATTGCTGAATTTACGGTGAAGTGGAAGGCGCAAGTTTATGTGTTGTCAAGTGTTGTATTAGAAGGGAAGATTCCAGAGAAATGGAAGAAAGTAATTAAAGGAGGTTTATTTGCTACGGAAAAACCTTATCTAAATATGTAAGCGAAGAATTAATAAGTGAAAAAGCCGTCCAACTTTGGACGGCTTTATTATTTTAAGAAGGATTTGAGTCTACAACACAATATCCTCCGCTTGATGCAGGAACCCAGCCAATGCATAAGCACAATGTTCCATCTAATGAAATTGCATCTCTACAATTTCTTAGTCCACCATTTACTGTTACTTGTTCAGATTTTTTTAAAACCTTCCCTAAGTTTAAAATTGATTTTTTCATTTTAATGTAATTTAGATGAATTAATTCTTTTTGAATGCTATTCTATAAACAATCAGGTTGCTCTAAAGTATATCTAGTGTCAATACATTTTCCACCGCTACAACATTCAAAGCGGCTACAATCGCCTGCACTGTAGCAGAATTGAACATATCCACCACCAATTTGTTTCTGTTCGAATTTACTTAAAGATTTACCTAGATTTAAAATTGAATTTTTCATAAAATTTATTTTAATTATTGAATTCCGTCTAAACGTAAACAAGCATGAGTATCCATTGAACCAAGACAACAACCATTAGCTAATGGATGTCCTCCACAAGCTGAACATCTACTTGCAGGATAAGTTGGACAGTTTGCGCCTCCGTTAATTTGAACTTGTTGTGCTTTTTCTAAAGCTTTTCCTAGATTTAAAATTGATTTTTTCATTTTAAAAAGATTAAAATTGATTAAATCTCTGAACAGTTAAAGACACTCAGAGAATGTGTCTATTCTTCGCGAGAAGATTAGTTTTTAGACTAAATACTTTAGAAGCAAGGTCCTAAGAAAATTGTGTAAATTCCTTGTGGTCCGCGACAGTATCCAAGGAGTTCTCCTCCGATACATGCGATTAGAGCTCTACCGCCTTCGTTACAGTAAGCAACAGTTACTCCTCCGTTTACTTTTCTTTGATCTGCTTTGTTTAAAGCTTTTCCTAAATTTAAGATTGATTTTTTCATAACTTAAAATATTTAAATTGAATAAAATCTTGAACATTTAAAGACACTCAAGAAATATGTCTATTCTTCGCGATTTTTTTTGCGCTATAAACAAATCGAATATGTATATCACATAATCTCAGTTGTATATAGGCAATAGTCTTTTAATCCCTAAGTTGTAAAGAGGGAATGTTAAATAAAAAGATAGTGTGTTTTAGCAAATTGGTTGTGAACCATCATCACAAGTGCTGTTGCACTGAACGGTATAGGTTCCAAAAGGTCCGAAACAAGTTCCTGTAGATCCGCTTCCACCGCCACTTCCATTTAAGCAAGGATGATTTGGAGGAACAATACATGGACAGTTTGGAGGTGCAATGTCACAACCACCGAATTGACCATTTACTTTTTTTTGTTCGGTTTTAGATAATACTTTACCTAGGTGTAAGATTGATTTTTTCATGGGAGAGTTTGATTTAAAATGAATTAAATCCTTGATCATTTTAAGACATTCAAGGTTTCTGTCTATTCTTCGCGATATATTATTTTAGAACGTTTTTAAGCTGATAAAAGAAGCGCTCAATAAGTCTTAAGTCTTCCGTTATAATATCAGCAGTTCCTGTCATTTCTTGTTTAAATTCAATTTCTTTTTCATAGGTTGTTACAAGTTTTTTAGGTAATTCAACATCAATTAAATAATTTCCTTCTTGATCAGGAATTACAGAAATATATTTTACGATCCCATTCAATTTTCCAAATTCATCAGCTGGATAATTCAATAATTTAATATGCACAGATTGTCCTGTTTTTATTTTACCTGAATTAGCTATAGGTGCTTTTATTTTTCCTATGAAATATTCGCTATTCTCTGGTATAATTGTGAATATTAAGTCGCCTATATTTACATTTTGATTTTTGTTCCAGAACGATAAAAACGAGACTTTTCCATCAATAGAAGAAGTTAAAGCATACATTTTTTCCCAGTCCTTAATAGCTTTTTTAAGATATAAAAAGGATTGAATTGCTTTTTTACGTAAGCGAATATCGTTTTGAGTTTTCTTGATAGAAGTTCCTTCTAGGTTTTTAGCTGAATTATTAATCAATTCTCGCATTTGAGAAATTGATGTTTCGTTACTTTGATAATTTCTTTGCGCTTGTAAATATTCAACTTCCTTTTGTTCACTTTCTTTGGCAGAAATAACTCCCTGTTTAAACATTTTTCTACTTCGTTCTAAGTCCTGTTTTCTAAATTCAAGTTCCTTAGCATTTAGTTTTCTTTGTGAAAGTAATATTTGGAGTCTTCCTTTAGCTTCAATAACAGACATTTTGTTTGCAAATGATTCTGATTTAAAAGGAGTCAATTTTTCATTTAAGACATATTCTGAATAATCATTTTCAAATTGAGAGAAGCTAGATGTTATATCTCCTAAAATTAAAGGCGGTAACTTATCAATAGGAAATGAAAAAGCATCTTCGTAATTCTGAATCGTATCTACGATGCTTTTTAGAAGAAGAACATCTTTGTAAGAAGCACTATTTTCAATTACAGCAAGTACATCATTTTTTTCTACACTTGCACCTTCGCTTGCCAAAAACACTTCGAATTGTCCGGTAGATTTAGCGAATAATTTTTCAGGTGGAGTAGAGGTTGTTACCATAACCTGAGATGTAATTACATCAGGGTATTTTATAAACCATGAAATAAATAACAGCATTAAAATCAGTATAAATACTAATGTGTTTCCATAACGAATCATCCAGTTAGGAACTTTGGTAAGTATTTCCTGTACTTCTTCGCTTCTGATCTCTATGTCTTGAATGTCTTGTGGCATCTAGATTTAATTACTTTGAAAATTGTTTACATCCTAAAAAGTTGCGAGTTTAAAACAAACTCGCAACAATATAATTTAAAATTACGAAGGCAAGTCCATCACAAGATGAACGAAACTCTGAAACAGGTCGTTTTTGCTTGTCTTTGGTATCGATGGATTTGTGATGCTCACGTAATTTTTTCTTATTTGAATATTTAATTTTTTTGATTTTTATGAATTAAAAATCATTTCCACTAGAACAAATGTCTCTAGTACAAGTGTAATATGGATCGCTACCTAAAAACGGGTACTGACTGATCCAAAATCCTTGAGTTCTAGTACAACAAAATTGATAAAGAGTTGGAATGAATCCTCCGGTTATATTTTGTTGCTGCACTTTATTTAAACTTTGACCTAATTTTAAAATTGATTTCTTCATGGCTATTTTTTGTTATTGTCCACATGGATGTGGGTAAAAGAATATTCCTGTTACACACGTATTGTTAGAACAAACATAACCATAACTAGATGTGTGAGGTAAATGACAGCAATCGCTATCACTTGCACATCTTCTTGCAACTAATAAAAATCCACCACTTATGTTCTTTTGGTCAGATGTACTTAGTGACTTTCCTAATTCTAAGATTGATTTTTTCATGATTTATCTGATGTTTTTTAAGGAAATTTTTATTCCCATTTAATTTTTAAATGCAACTACTATACTGGATCAACTGGTCCACCTCCACCACCTGGAGGATTATTATTACCACCACCTGATCCACCGGTGTTACAGCTACAGAATAAAGGTTTCCAATACATTTCTTGTAAGTACGGATCAGCACACCATTCAAAACAAGGTCCACGAAAAACTTGGCCTCCACTAATATTCTTTTGTTCAGTTTTGTTTAAAACTGTTCCTATATTTAAAATTGATTTTTTCATGATTTATTTTAATTTATATAGAGTATTTACTCTACATGGTTTGTATTTATTTGAAATTTATACCCAGTCAGTTGGACCATTGTCATCACCTGGAGGATATCCACCATTTGATCCACCGCCACCAGTGTTACAACTACAGTACAAAGGTTTCCAGAAAATACTTTTTAAATAATCATCAAGAGCACAGTATTCGAAACAAGGTCCGTTAAAAACTTGCCCTCCTTTTACTAACTTTTGGTCAGCTTTATTTAAAGGCTTACCTAAGTTTAAGATTGATTTTTTCATAATCTTTTAAGATTTAAATTGATTAAATCCTTGAACATTTAGAGACACTCAAGGCATGTGTCTATTCTTCGCGAAAAATATTTTTAATAGTTGTTTGAGATACCGAATAATGAGTCTTACTTCACTAAAATATCTATGCTATCACAAACTAATTTATAAGTACAAGGACCAGTACGTTCCCAGTTACATCCCGGAGGAGGGGGAGCTAATACTGGTAATTCACATGGAAATGGTTTTATCGGGTCAATATCTTTTATACCTCCAAAAACATTCTTTAGTGTTGATTTGGTTAATGGTGTTCCTAAGTTTAGGATTGATTTTTTCATGATTTTATTATTTAATGGTTGTTAATTTTATGTTTTTTATAATGTTGAGAAAATTACTTTTAATAGCTACTAGCTACCTAATTCCAATTGGTTTTTAACAAGGTTGTAATAATTCCCTTTTAATTTAATCAGTTCTTGATGATTTCCTTTTTCTACAATTTTACCTTTGTCTAATACCACAATTTGATGAGCATTTTTAACTGTACTTAATCTATGCGCAATAACAACAGCAGTTTTATCCGCAAAAAAGGTGTTTAGTTTTTCCATAATTACCTTTTCATTATTGGCATCAAGAGCAGAGGTTGCTTCATCGAAAAACAGGAATTTTGGATTTTTATAAACCGATCTAGCGATAAGCATTCGTTGTTTCTGTCCTGTACTTAGTCCGCTACCTTCACTTCCGATTTTTGTATTAAAACCTAGAGGAAGTCCATCAATGTAATCTGAAATATTAGCGACATCAATAGCATGAGCTAGTTTCTCCTTGTCTACAAAATCTTCACCAACTGCAATGTTTTTAGCAATGGTATCATTAAAGATATATCCTTCTTGCATCACCACTCCACAATTTCTTCTCCATTCTTTTTGCGATAAACTTTTAAAGTTGAAGTTTCCAACTTTTATTTCTCCTTCATCAACTTGATAAAAACCAAGTAATAATTTCATTAGGGTGGTTTTACCACTTCCACTGACACCTACAATTGCCGTGGTTTTATTCGCAGGAATCTCTAAGGTTAAATCTTTTATAACTGGTTCAAGTCCTCCAGTATATCTGAATGAAATATTATTTAATTCAATTGGATGGTTTGTTGGTATGTTTGTTACTCTTTCATCGTTCGGACTTTCTTCATCTTCCATATTGTGAATTTCACCTAAACGATCTAATGAGATTTGAGCATCTTGTAAATCTCTCATGAAATTGATAAGTTGAGTAATTGGTCCGTTTAATTGACCTACGATATAACTAATTGCCATCATCATACCCAGTGTAATATCTCCATCAATAACAAGTTTAGCAGAAAGGATAGTAATGAACATATTTTTAAGTTCATTAATTAAATTTGAACCAACACTTTGAGTTTGTTCAAGAGCTAAACTTTTAGTAGCAACTTTAAATAAACGAGCTTGAACATATTCCCAATTCCAACGCATTCTTCTTTCAGCATTATGAAGTTTTATTTCTTGCATTCCGTTGATAAGCTCGATAACCTTACTTTGTTCTTGACTTACTTCAGAAAATCTCTTGTAATCAAGTTCCTTTCTTTTCTTAAAGAAGAATAGAACCCATGAGAAATAAAGAACGCTTCCTAGAACGAAAACTCCAAAAATTTGGAAACTGTAGAAACTTAAAACAAGACTGAAAATAATCAGGTTCACAAAAGAGAACAACACTGTAAGTGATGAAGTTGTTAGTATTCTTTCTATTCTCTTATGATCGTTAATTCTTTGTAATAAATCTCCTGTCATCCTAACATCAAAATAGGAAATAGGTAGCTTCATTAATTTGATAAAGAAATCAGAAATTAAAGAGATGTTAATTCGTGTGCTTAAATGTAGTAAAATCCAACTTCGTATGATTTCTAAGGATGCTTTTCCGAGGAATAGAAAGAGTTGAGCAAATAAGATGAGATATACAAAGTTTAAATCTTGATTTTCAATACCAACATCAACTACACTCTGAGTTAAAAAAGGAAGGATAAGTTGTAAAACACTACCTGCAAGAAGTCCAATTATTAATTGAACAATAAATTTTTTATACTTAAAAACGTATTTAAAAATAAATGAAAAACCAAACTTCTCATCCTCCTCAAACTCTTCTGAATAGAACTTTGGAGTTGGCTCTATTAATAAGGCAATTCCTTCTTCTGTAGTTTCGTCAGCATTGTTTCCAATCCAATGTTTTATAAACTCTTCTTTCGTAAAAGTAATTAAACCGTGAGCAGGATCTGAAACGTATACGGTATCCTTCTTAATTTTATAAACAACAACATAGTGGTTCTTATTCCAATGAACAATACATGGTAAAGGAGCTTCAATAAATTTCTCAAAAGCTAACTTTATTCCAAGAGATTTGAACCCGATGGATTCTACTGCTTCACTCAAACCCAAAAGGCTACTTCCTTCTCGAGTAGTTTCGCTTAAGCTCCTTAATTGCTGTGTGTTTATTGTTTTTCCGTAATGTTTAGCAATTATTTTTATACAAGTAGGCCCACAATCTTTGGCTTCTGTCTGTTTGTAATGTGGAAATTTTTTCAAAGAGATTGGATTAGTACAACTGAGTTATCACATTCTCAGTAAAGGTTAATGTTTATGGTTGATTATGTTTTTAGCATTTTTTTTTCCGATTTTAAGGTAAAACCTCAAAAGAGGGAACTGAATTCCATGTCATAATTAAAATTTTAAACTACATTTGCCGCGAACATTTTAAGACACTCTTTTTGAGTGTGTCTATTCTTCGCGAGAGAATATTGTTCGTTAGAGCAAAGTCATTTGGCTTTGCTCGTTTTTATTCTTGCTCACTTGGTTGCGGAATATTACTATAGTTTTCTTCTAAATCTTCAATAAAAAAACTTAAATCGGTTCTGCTATATTCTTTAGGGAAAGATTTTCCGTTGATTAAAATTTCAGGAGTGAAATTAATTCCATTGTCAGAAGCCCATTGTTTACCGGTTGTTAAAATCGAATGATGTTTTTCGGTATTAGAGTTTTCTCCCCATTTTTTTAACCAATCATCATAAGATACGTCTCCGTAAATTTCAGTCATAGCTTCCATACAAACTTGTTCACCTTCGTTATTGTACAACTCAATAAGTTTATTTGCGACAATTGCACCTTGGTTATCAGGGGTGTCAACAGGAACATTAAAACGAATAGTTACTTTAACAAGGCTGTTGTATCTTTCTAAAATTTGATCGACTAATTTATGAACCGGTTTACAATGACCACAAAATGGGTTGGTAACAATTGTAATTTCTAAAGAAGAGTTTCTATTACCGAAAATTATTTCACCTGGATTATGAATTTGAGTATTCAACTTAGGTGACTTTTGTAATAAGCTATTAAATAAGTTGAAGTTTCTTTTGAATTTTACAGATTCAATTTTTTCCTTTCGAAGATTGATTACATCTGTTACTAATGGTTTAATATAACGCCAAGCTGTGTAAGTACCAATGAAACTTAAAGCGGTAATAACAATATCTTTTGTTGCAAGATTAAAAAGCGATGTGAAATCATTTGTTTCAAGTAAAATAAGACCTGCTTGTAGCCATAATATTCCAACAATTGATAAACATAAGGTACACCATGATTTTACAACTTGTGATTGATAGTAAATAGAATATATCGTTATCGGAAGTGCTAATGCGCTAATGATAAAAACTGAATTGAAACTACTTAAACTTAAAGAAGCAATTGTTAAACCAATAAAGTATATTATACTTAAATCACTTAGCTTATGGTTTTTTATAATTTCGGCTCCTTTTGAAGTTAAAACAGCGTCACAGTCTTTCTTTTCATTATTCCCTGAACAAAATGCATCTCCAATTAATGTGCTTTCCCCAAGTTCTTGTTTCAAAATACTGTAACTCGCTACGATTCCAAAGACAGACAATAAAACATGTGCGAGATTAATAGCACCAATATTTTCGTAGGAAAGAAATCCAGTAATACCTAAAAGTAAAGCTAATAAGATGTAGTCAATAAAAGCATTAGATTCTTTACCTGCAGTTTCGTTTTCGGTTTTTTCTACAGCAATAATTATCCCTGTAAATTTTTGAATAAATTCTGATTCCGAAAGTCGAGCGTCTTTACTGCTACTTGAGAAAATTGAATATTCGGGTTTGTTTTTAATTTTTGTAACCGTAACTAAATCTGTACCTTCATCAGTATTTATTTGAGCAATAAAACTATCTGGTAATTGATGTAGTGTTTGAACATCGGTTGGTACTTCAGCTGCAATGTTTTCAATATTGAAATGATCTAAAACGCCAGTTATAGCATGTAAGCTTGGATAAGAAGGATGGCTTTTTATTTGAAAGGCAAGCTCTTTCTTATCATGTGCAATTTTGTTTTTAGATAGCAGCCTCTGCACTATCATAAATAGTGGATTTTTCATCGGAGGTCTTTTTTTTGGTTGATTGTAATTACTCCAAATATAACTTTTTTGGTTATACTTTTAAAGTAAAACTGTATTATTTGTAATTACAAAACTATGAATAGCAGTGTTTATTTTATTTTTTAACAAAAAGTATAAGAATATGTTATAAAAACAAAAAAGCTTCACAAAAAGTGAAGCTTTAAAGGTGGTCCCACATGGGCTCGAACCATGGACCCCCTGATTATGAGTCAGGTGCTCTAACCAACTGAGCTATAGGACCAGTAAAATGGATTGCAAAAATAAAATATTTTTTGAAATCCGAAAGGCTTTTTTATACTTTTCTAGTCATTAAGTTTTTTCCAAAACTAATTAGACTTTCTTTTGCTGATTCTGATATGTTTAGCTTTTTTAAATCTTCAAAAGATTTATTGGTATATTCCTGTATTAAGTTTTGAGTTAACGCTGGAATCTCATTTTGTTCGAATATTCTAGTGACTTCTGAAATTTTAGTTGAGTTGTCTTCTAATTTTTGGTTGTAGAAGTACTTCAGTTTTTCCTTGTCCACATCATTCGCAAGCTCCAAACATTTCAAATACAAGAAGGTCTTTTTGTTTTCAATAATATCTCCTCCAATTTGTTTTCCAAACGTTTCAGGATTTCCAAACGTATCTAAATAATCATCTTGAAGTTGGAAAGCAATACCTAAGTTTAATCCGAAATTATATAATCCGTTCGCTTGCTCTTCAGAAGCTTCAGCAACAATAGCTCCCATCTTTAAAGCAGCAGCAACCAAAACAGATGTTTTAAGTGTAATCATTTTAATGTATTCCGGTATGGTAACATCGTTTCTTGTTTCAAAATCTACGTCCAACTGTTGTCCGTCACAAACCTCCAGAGCAGTTTTACTAAATAGTTTTGCTAGTTTTTGAAATACAATAGGTTCGTAATTTTCGAAGTACTGATATGCTAAAATTAACATAGCGTCACCAGATAATATTCCTGTGTTTACATCCCATTTAGCATGAACAGTTTCTTTCCCTCTTCGTAATGGAGCTTCATCCATAATATCATCATGAACCAGAGTGAAATTATGAAATGTTTCAACTGCCATAGCAGCAGGTAAGGCTTTCTCGTATGAATTAGAAACTACATCGCATGCAATTAGTGTAAGTAGAGGACGTAAACGTTTCCCTCCAAGTTGCAAAATGTAATCAACAGGTTCGTATAAATTCTTAGGTTCTCTATTAAAGTCTTGAGCTTCTAAATAAGAAATGAAAGACTGAAAATACTTAGTTAAGTCCAAAGGTTAAATTTTTGTGCAAAAATAAAGTAATTCAAGGAACTGGGTAAATTGAATGTTAAAAAATCATTAAAACTTAGGAAACTTTTTTTGTTTCTAAAGTTTCCTTGTGTACCTTTGCCTCGAATTATGAGAGATAAAATTATAAACAAAGCTGGAGAATTGTTCTTAAACTTAGGTTTTAAGAGCGTTACGATGGATGATATTTCTAGTGAGTTAGGAATATCAAAAAAGACATTGTACAAGCATTTTTCTAATAAAGTTTCGTTGGTAGATGCATCTTGTGCGGAGATTCATAAGTCTATTGAGCAAACTATTGATTTTATAAAGGATAAGAAATATAATTCAATTGAAGAGGAGTTTGCAATTAAGGCAATTTTTAAAGAAATGTTTAAAAATGCTAAAGATTCACCGATGCACCAATTAAGAAAGTATTATCCAGAAATCTACAGTACACTAATGGATCGAGAAGTGTGTATGTTCAAAGATTGTAATAGAGACAATTTAGAAAAAGGTATCGAACAAGGATTGTACAGAGCCGATATTGATTTGGATTTAACAACTCAGTTTTATTTCACATTAGTATTCGGATTATTTGAATCTGATGCGTACAGTCAGAATATGCAAGAATTAGTGAAAATTGAATATAAAATTTTAGAATATCATATAAGAGCTATTGCTACAGAAAAAGGAGTTAAAGAACTAGAGAAACAATTAAAAATAATTAATGAAAACTAACACAATGGGAAAATACATGTTAGGTGTATTTGTGCTGTTTTTTATGAGTGCTATCAACGCTCAGCAAACTAAAGAAATGAGCTTATCAATGAGGGATGCTGTTTTCTTTGCAATAAAAAACAACTACAATAACAAAACAGCTTTAAATGATATAGAGGCTGCAAAGAAAAGAAAGTGGGAAACAACAGCCACAGGTTTACCTCAAATTAACGGAACAATCAATTATCAAAACAATTTAAAAAGACAGTTTCCAGGAGTGGACTTTACTGGAGACGGAACAATTGATTTTAATGCACAACATAATATTACAGGAACCGTAACTTTAAGTCAGTTGTTATTTGATGGGTCTTATTTAGTCGGATTACAGTCGGCTAAAACTTACTTGAAGATATCTGAACAAGCCAAAGAGAAAACAGAATTAGCTACGCGTGAAGCGGTTATTAATGCATACGGAAATGTTTTAGTCGCAGAAGAGAGTGTTCGAATTCTTGAGAGAAATAAAAAAGTAAATGATCGACTATTAAAAGGAGCTCGTTTAGGTTTTGAAAACGGATTGGCTGAACAAGAGGATGTAGAAAGATTCGAAATTTCCGAGGGAAATATTGTGAGTAATATTAGAAATGCGAAAAGAATGGTTGAAATCGCATATGAATACTTAAATATAGCTTTAGGAAATCCTATTGATACCAAGTTAACTCTAACAGAAACTTTAGAAGATTTAGTTTTAACAAATTCAAATCTAGAATTGCTTTCTCAGAAGTTCGATTTAGATAATCATATTGACTATAGAATCGCTCAAAACGATCGTGAGAGTAATCGTTTACTTTTAAAGTTAGAGAAAAGTAAAGCTTTACCTAGTGTAAATGCTTTTATTAATTATACAAGGTTAGCTAACTCAGAAGATTTTACATTTTTTAATTCTTCTCAAAATTGGATTTCTACTTCTGTTTTTGGTGTAGGAATTAATGTTCCGATTTTTAGCAGTTTAGGAAGAGCGGCTAAAACTAAGCAAGCTGAAATAGCACTTGAATCATCTGATATTAGATTAGAAGAAACCAAACAAAAATTAAACCTTCAAATAAAACAAGCAAGAAGTCAATACCAATTAAGTATTGAAAATTATACCACAGCAAAGAAAAATTTAGGTTTAGCTGAACGAATTGAGAAAAAACAAACAATTAAGTTTGATGAGGGGGTAACTACCAGTTTCGAATTATTAGAAACAAGAAATCAGTTATATACACAACAGAATAATTACTTACAGGCAATGCTAAATATTATCGCCAGCAAAGCCACTTTAGACAACGCGTTAAATGTACCAGTTAAATAATCAACTAATGAGAAAGATATTTATACTAACCATAGCTTCAGCTTTTTTAATTTCTTGTGGGAGTAAAGAGCAATCAGTAGAAGCAGTTTTATCTTCAAACGATCTTACGAAGATTAGAGCGAAAAAAGACGAATTAAGTACAAAATCTCAAGATATAGCTAATCAAATTAAACAATTAGACGATGCTATTGCGAAATTAGATACCAATAAAAAAATACCATTAATAACAACAATTCAAGCTAACTCGAAAGAATTTGTTCATTTTTTAGAGTTACAAGGAAGCGTTCAAACAAAAAAGAATGTTTTAGTATATCCTGAAGTTCCTGGTCAATTGGTCAGTGTTCTTGTAAAAGAAGGCCAAAAAGTTGCCAAAGGACAAGCGCTTGCTCGTATTGATGATGGAGGTTTATCAAATCAATTAGCTCAATTAGAAGCTAATGAAGCTTTAGCAAAAACTACTTTTGAGCGTCAAAAGCGTTTATGGGATCAAAGAATCGGTTCTGAGATTCAATATTTACAAGCAAAAACAAACTACGAAGCACAGAAAAATGCTGTAACGAATTTACGTAAGAGCATTGGAAAGTATACAATAAGAGCACCATTTACTGGAATTGTTGATGATGTAATTAAAGAGCAAGGAACTGTTGTTTCTCCTGGTCCTGGTGCTGAGGTTTTCAGAGTTGTAAATTTAGGAGACATGTATATTGAAACGGATGTTCCTGAAACGTATATCAGTTCAGTTGTAAAAGGAAAAGAGGTAGAAATTGATTTTCCAATTTTAGGAACCCAAGTACATTCAAAAGTACGTCAAGCAGGAAACTTTATCAATCCAGCAAACAGAACGTTTAAGGTAGAAATTGGAGTTCCTAATAAGGATAGAGCAATTAAGCCAAACTTAACTGCAAAATTGAAAATTAACGATTATACAAATCCAACGGCAATTTTAATTCCTCAGAGTATTATTTCTGAAAATTCAAAAGGTCAGCAATACGTATATGTAGTTGAAACATCAAATGATAAGTCAATAGCAAAGCAAGTTATCATTGAAACAGGTAAAACTCAAGGTGATGTTGTAGAAGTTACAAAAGGGTTAACTAGCGGAATGGAGATCGTAGAAGAAGGTGCTAGAAGTGTAAAAGATAAACAAGAAGTTAAAATTTTAAAGGTAGCCAAATAACAATCAAAAATTAAACTGATGACAGACCAACAGAAAAAAGTAGATAAAGAGTTTGGTTTATCTTCTTGGGCAATTAACAATAAAACAACCATTTATGTTTTAATGGCTATTATATTGTTCGCTGGTATCTCTGCTTTCTTAAGCATGCCAAGAGAGAATTTCCCAGAAATAAAAGAAACTAAGATATATGTAAACTCAATTTTTCCTGGAAATACAGCAGAAGATATTGAGAAACTTATTACGGATCCACTAGAAGATAAGTTAAATACAGTTAGTAATGTAGTTAAAATTACATCAACATCTCAAGAGAATGTTTCCATGATTACGGTGGAATTTAGTGAGAAAGTAACTGTAGAAGAAGCTAAACAATTAGTTAAAGATGAAATCGATGAAGAGGTTTCAGGAGAAGATTGGCCAACATTCAATGGAGCCAAAGTTGAGCCTAATGTTTTCGAGCTAAATATAGCAGAAGAAACACCAATTTTAAATATAAATATCTCAGGTGATTATACTGTTGAGCAATTAAAAGAATATGCAGAGTATCTTCAAGATGATATTGAAGATTTAAAAGAAATTAAGAAAGCTGATATTCGTGGAGCAGAGGAGAAAGAGGTTGAAGTTGCTGTAGATATTTACAGGATGATGGCTGCTCAAGTGAGTTTTGGAGATGTAATGCAAGCTATTGGAAACGGTAATGCAACAGTTTCAGCAGGGAATATAATTTCAAGTGGACAAAGAAGAACTATTCGAGTTTTAGGTGAAATTGAAACACCTTCTGAATTAGAAAATTTTGTTGTAAAGTCTGAAAGAGGAAACTCAATTTATCTTAAAGATATAGCAACAGTAAGTTTTAAAGATAAAGATAAAACTACATACGCAAGAGAAAACGGAGAATCAGTAGTGATGCTAGACGTTAAAAAACGTTCTGGTGAAAACATGGTAGAAGCTACTGAGAAAATTAGAGATATTGTTAAGGAGGCTCAAGAAACAAAAGCTTTACCAGGTAACTTGAAAATTACATTAGCTAATGATCAATCGTCAAAAACAGTTGGTCAAGTTGATGACTTGGTAAACAACATTATTTTTGGGATCATACTGGTAGTAACAGTGTTAATGTTCTTCTTAGGACTGAAGAACGCACTTTTCGTAGGTTTCGCAATTCCAATGTCAATGTTCATGTCGTTGATGATTCTTAATTTACTTGGTTTTACTATGAACACTATGATTCTATTTGGGTTAATTATGGGATTAGGAATGCTCGTAGATAATGGTATTGTATTAGTTGAAAATGTGTATCGTTTGATGGATGAAGAGGGAATGACTCGATTAGAAGCAGCCAAGAAAGGTATTGGAGAAATTGCATTACCAATTATTATTTCTACAGCCACTACAGTAGCAGCATTTGTACCCTTAGGTTTATGGCCTGGAGTAATGGGACAATTCATGATTTATTTCCCAAAAACATTAGGAGTGGTATTAGGATCTTCTCTATTTGTAGCGATATTTTTCAATTCAGTTTTAGTGTCTCAATTTATGAGTACTGAGGATAAAAATATGCCTTTACATAAAATAATTAGATTAACAGTTGTACTTGGAGTTTTAGGAGTGTTAATTTTAATTTTTGGGGGAACAATAAGACCATTAGGTACTTTATTGGTTTTTGCTGCGGCTAATTTTTGGATTTACAGGTATTTTATGCGTCCGGCTGCAAACTATTTCCAAAGAGAAATTTTACCAAAATGGGAGCGTTTTTATGAAAGAATGATTACAGCTTCACTTAGAGGTTGGAAACCACAAGTTTTAACATTAGTGACTTTTGTTTTATTAATAGTTGCTTTTATGGGATTTGGAGCTTCAGTTGGTTCTCAAAGAACCAAGGTTGAGTTCTTCCCAGATAATACGCCAAACCAAGTTATTGTATATGTTGAATATCCACAAGGAACGGATATTGAGAAAACAAATGCAATTATGAGTGATTTAGAAGAAAGAGTTAAGAAAATAATTAACTCACCAAAGTATCTAGATGGTGATTATAATTTCTTAGTAGAAAGTTCAATTACTCAAGTTGGAGCAGGATCTGGAAACCCACAAACCGATGGAGGTTCAACAGCCGAGATGCCACACAGAGGTAAAATTGTAGCTTCAATGCGTGAATATAAATATCGTAAAGGAGCTGATAGTAAGATTTTAAAGAAAGCAATTACGGATGATTTACAAGGTGTTTATCCTGGATTATCGATTTCGGTAGAAAAAGATCCTGTTGGTCCACCAGCTGGATATCCAATTAATATTGAGTTAGAAGGGAAAGATTACGTTGAGTTAATTAACTCAGCTGAGAAAATGCGAGATTTTATTAATACAAAATCAATTCCAGGAATCGCTGAGCTAAAAATTGATGTAAATAAGTCTAAACCAACAATGTTAGTGAATGTTGATAGAAAAAAAGCGGGAGAATTAGGTGTTTCTGCTTCTCAAGTAGGTCAACAATTACGTAACTCAATCTTCGGAACGAAGGCAGGAGTTTATAAAGAGGATGGTGAAGACTATGATATTTACGTTAGATTTAATAAGGATAATCGATATAACACTAGTGCTATTTTCAATCAAACCATTACGTTTAGAGATATGGCAAGTGGGCAAGTGAAGTCTATTCCTGTGGCTGCTGTTGCAAATCAAAAGAATACATCAGGATTCAGTGCGATTAAACATAAAAATGGTAAGAGAGTGGTAACTGTGTATTCAGCACTAGCTCCAGGTTTTACTGATGCGGGAGCAATCGTTTCTAAGATTCAGGATGAAATGAAAAGCTATACAGATCTTCCTTCAACAATTAAAGTAGATTATACTGGGCAAATTGAGGAGCAGAATAAACAGATGACTTTCTTAATGGGGGCTTTCTTCTCGGGATTAGGTTTAATTTTCTTGATTTTAATTTATCAGTTTAATTCTATTTCGAAACCGGCAATCATTATGTTGGCAATCTTCTTAAGTTTAATAGGGGTGTTTGGAGGAATAGTAATCTCAGGGTCATCGTTTGTAATTATGATGACAATGATGGGAATTATTTCCTTAGCAGGTATTGTAGTAAATAATGGTGTAGTTCTTCTAGATTATACGCAATTATTATTGGATAGAAAAAAGGTTGATTTAGGCTTGGAGGAAGATGATTTTGTTTCTATTGCTGATCTAAAAGAAAGTATTATCAAAGGAGGAAAGGCGCGTTTACGTCCTGTATTGTTAACGGCAATTACAACTATTTTAGGTTTAATTCCACTAGCAACAGGTTTAAACATTAATTTCTACACTTTGGTATCAGAATTAAACCCTCATATTTACGTTGGAGGAGATAATGTTATCTTCTGGGGTCCACTAGCTTGGACTGTAATTTATGGTTTAATCGTAGCAACCTTCTTAACACTTATAGTAGTACCAATCTTATTCTATTTAATTACTAAATTGAAAATGTGGATAAGAAACCGAAGTACCTCAGAAATAGATGAAAATCAATTCGAGGAAATTACTGGTGTTACCAGTTAATTAAAATAATTTGTTAATTGAAAAGAGTTAGAGGTTGTTTACTTCTAACTCTTTTTGTTTTTTTGATGTATGAATAAAAAGGAAGTTTATACGGTTGAAGAGATTAAACGAAAAATGGAACGATATTGTGTTTATCAAGATCGCTGTCATAAAGAAGTGGAAGATAAGTTAAGAGAATATAAACTAATTTCAGTGGCAAAAGAAGCTATTTTATTACATCTTTTAGAGCATGATTTTTTAAATGAAGAACGATTTTCAAAAAGTTTCGCTCGTGGAAAATATCGAATAAAAAAATGGGGGAGACTAAGGATTACAAGAGAACTGAAGTTTAGAAATATTTCAGACTATAATATAAAAACAGCTTTGAAGGAAATAGATGAAGAGTTATATATGGATAATTTAATTCATTTAACAGAAAAGAAGAATGAACTAGTAAAAGATCAAAATATATACGAAAGAAGACGTAAGTTATATGCGTATTTAAATTATCGAGGATACGAATCAAATTTGATTAATGAAGTGATTGATAATTGTTTAAAATAAAGTTTATATATTTGACCCGTTAAATTAATATGAAAAGATGAAAAAAATTAAACTTAGAGGGATAGTTATGTCCCTAGCTATTAGCATTTCTATTTTTTCTTGTTCAAAAGAAGATGCAGTCGAAAATTCAGATTTATCAAACAGAGATTTTCTTACAAATGAAGACGGCACAGGAATCAAAGTGAAAAATCAAATGTGTCATACGAGAAGTTTTGGTGTGCCTTCTTTGCCTCTTTCACACGAAGAAGTATTGCAAAAACTGGCAACAGGAACACCACAATGCGAAACACCAAGAGTAAGAGTTGATGTTAAAGTAAAATATCACATCTTCACCAGAGATAATGGTTCAGGTGGATATCTTGAATCTGAATTGGATGCTTTGACAGATAAGATAAATACATATTTTACAGAACCTATAATTAATCCAGAGTATAAGAAGTATTATGGAACAAATTATACTTCAGGAACAATTTACCCAGGAAAATCAATTAAGTTTTTTAAGAAAGATGTTGCCTATATTAGGGATACAAGGTTGTTTGAAGAGTCTTTAACTGAATATGAAATGGATTTGTTGATTTTTAGAAAATATAATGAGCCAGGATATTTGAATATTTTTATTGTAGATAAACTAGTTACAGGTACAGAAGGTGAGGGTAAGGCCTACGGAATAGGATCAAATGCTTTAGTTGTGAATAAAAAGGGAACCTTAAGCCATACGCTGCCACATGAAATAGGTCATTGTTTAGGGCTTTACCATACTTTTCATAATAGTGGAAAACTATGTTTTACTGATGAAGAAAATAGATCTCATACAACAGGTGATCTAATTGCTGACACACCTTTGTTAACTCAAGAAATAGTAAGTCATTTTTCTATCGAAGAGGATTGTACATATAATGGAAGTGGAGGTTATATTTCAATTGAGTGTACTGATGGTAATGATTTAGAGAAAGAGAGAGGAACATTTTTGAATCAAAATGTTATGGGCTATGGTTTAGAAAGTTGTGATTACCGAAGGTTTACAATTATGCAATTTATACAAATGACACATCATCCAATTCTCAATGAAATTTCTACAAGTACATTGTTTTATAATGATTGTAGTTAATAATAAATTGATTAAATAAAAAAAACTCCATGGATAATCACCCATGGAGTTTTTTATTTCTATACTATTATAGATTTATTACCTTTTAATAAGTTTTTTAGTAGCTATTTTTCCATTTGAAGACATGTTCATGATATAAATTCCACTTGAATGTGAACTCATATCGATTTCAAAAGTAGTGTCTGTAATGTTCTTCTTAGCAAAAACTTGCTTTCCTGTTAAGTCAAATACTCTAACGGTTAATTCATCTGATATAGTTCTATTAATATTAAAAATACTTCGTGATGGGTTTGGGTAAATAGAAATTCCACTTAAGAAAACATCATCATCAGTAGATAATACAGATGAGGTTGGAATATCAGAATAGAATACTCCTCTACCAAAAGTTGCTGCATATAATCTTGCATTAGTTTCGTTTATTTCTAAATCTCTAATTTGAGTATTTGGTAAATTTGTATCAAAAGCCTGCCATTCTGTTAGATCATCATTGATAAAGTATACACCTAGTGTAGTCCCTAAGTAAAGAGTGTTGCTATCACTTCCTTTGTGGTGTTTAATAACAGTTAAATCTTCTGAAGGAATATTTGTTCCAACTGTAGTTTTAGTAGGGAACGATGATGATATGTTAGTTACTCTTCGGACATTATTGCTAGTTATTACCCATATAGCTTCAGAATCAGAAGGATCTGTAACAATCCCTCTAATAGCTCCTTCTGTAAAGTTTACTTTTGTAAATGTTACTCCTCTATCAGTACTTCTAAATAATCCAGCTCCTTGAGCAACATACATGATATCATTGTTATCAGGATTAATTACTAATCGATCTATATTTCCTTGAAAATTATGGTCAGAAACCTTCACCCATCCCGTCGGTTCAAATCTGTAAACTTGACTATACCCTGCATATAATTCACTATTATTAGTAATGGCTAATGGTGTAATCCATTCACCGACTGGGTCAGAAGTTCCTTCTTGTCCTTCTTCAGATGGTAAGAAATATTGTCTTCTTGAAATTCCACTATCATCGGTAATATTTAGTCTTCCTCCATATTGTGTAAACCCGTAAAAAATTTTAGAGTCAGATGGATCCACGATTCCTTCCATTCCATCTCCCCCGTGATAGTGTCTCCAAGTAGTTCCGTCATGTCCAAAACCACCATTGTCTTGTAATCCTCCAGCGACAACGTCAAGGTTTTGTTGCGACACTGAGATTCTATAAAATTGACCTATAGCCAGGTTTTTATTTAAATCCGAGAAAGAGTCACCCTCATCATCAGATACATATATACCTCCATCTGTTCCAGCAAATAACTTTCCATCCATGAAACGCATAAAATGAATATCCGCGTGAGTATATCTTACTGAATTTAAATATCCCATTGATTTAAACGGGCAAAACTATCAGCTCCGTTTGTTGATTTCCAGATGTCTAAAACACCAACATAAACTATGTCAGGATTTACATCAGAGACAGTGATGGCTAAATCGTACCAAGCTTGAGTACTATTAAAAATATCATTGGTTTCTGCGGTTCTAGTAAATGATCTACCACTGTTAGTAGATTTATAAATTCCATTAAAGGCAAATCCCGTATCTGCGCTAACTAAATAAATAACGTCAGGGTCTGCAATTGTCACATCCATTATCAATCTTCTAGAATTTGTTAAACCAGTAACAGGAAGATTACTAAATGTTTCTCCTCCATCTAATGATCTTTAAAATGTGTCATCCGAAGTTGCGTACCATGTATTACTATCTCCAGGTTTCATCTTGATATCTTTAATATCACCACTTAGCTTTGTGATCCAGGTATTACCACCATCAATACTTTTTTGAACTCCGGTAGAAGTAGCTACCATAATTGTATTTGTATTGTTAGGGAAAACATAAATTTCATTCATATCATCCGGGTCTCCTGGTATTGCACCAGTATTATTCCAAGTATTTCCCCCATCAGTACTTTTCCAAACACCTACAGAGTAAGAGTGCGAAGAGTCATCATCTCCTGTAGCTATATAAATAATATTGGAAATATCTGGATTGATTGCTATACCGGAAACTCCGATTTGCGGAAGGAAATCAGTAAGAGCTGTCCAATTGATTCCAGCATCTGTTGATTTCCAAATACCACCTGCTGGTGAACCAATGTAATAAGTATTAGAGTCATTCGGATCAACAGCGATGGCGTTAATTCTTCCTTGACCTATTCTTCTTGTAGGAGCTTGATAACTTATGTTGTCAAACGGTCCTAAAGTTTTCCAATCACTTAAATTCGTATTACTTTTTGCTGATTTGCTATGTAATGCATTTTTAGCTCTCCAGGCGTCCCATAATTTTTCTTTAGAGGCGATTGTTCCATCTTCATTTAAATAATGTGACCAATGAACTTCTCATCTTTTAAACGGTTTTTAACCACTACCATTTTTGCTATCATCAATTGTGCTAAAATAATTTTCGGCGTGGGCAGCCATTTCTTTTAAGGTTGGTTTTGAATCTTTTCGTTTTGTATTTCCATGATACCGAGGAGAATTTGTGTTATATTGTCAGTTAGACAAAGTGCCAACAAACAATAAGAGGGTTATGTATTTATATTTCATACTTTGGTGAAATTCTAACATTTTTAAGAGAAAGTAAAGAAAACTAAACTAAAAATCTTTTTGGAAAATAGCATCCAAATCAATTTCTTCATCAAATTTCTTTTTATTGTAAATAGTATTAACCTTTTGAGTATAACTATTAAATACCATTATTATCTTATCTACTTGTTCGTTTACTTCGTTAGGTTGAATGGCTGGTATAAGTGTCATATCCTTTAAACGTAAAGCTTCGTTCCTTAAAACATTGTAACGCGCATTTAAAGAGTTGGTTTTTAAGTCCTCAATTTTCAGACTGTCTTTTAAAGTTCTTATGAAACCGTTTAGTTCGGTAGCCATATCTAAGGCTTCATTTGGACTAGTATTATTAAATTGATTCAAGTAATTAATTAAATTATCATATTGTTGCCAGTCTTGAACTCTTTTTTGAGCCAAATTTGATAAGGTATCAATACCTCTTCTTTTAACAGGAATTTGCATTCCAGTCTTTTTGGGAACAGTTTCAGTATTTTGAATAGTTTTTTTACAACTGATTAATACAGTTACACTAAGTAATAAGATGAATATTTGTCGAATCATAAATCATTAAAATACGAAACAAAAATACATCTTTTCATTACTTAGTTCCTAAACATAAAGTTAAAGGTTAAAAATCAGTAAGTTGAAGTTTAATTTTATTAATAGTTAAAAAATAACAAAACAATTTTGCGAAATCCTAAAATTATTAACTTTGCAACAGTCTGAAAATATATATTTACAAATGGCAGAAACTATTTTAATACTAGGAGCATGTGGGCAAATTGGAACAGAATTGACTCAAAGCTTGAGATTAATTCACGGTAATGAAAATGTAATCGCTTCTGATATTCGATATGGAGAAGATTCATTTGTAAAAGAAGGTCCTTTTGAAATAATAGATGCAACTGATAGAGATACAATTCTAGCCGTTATAAAGAAATATGAAATTACTCAGGTTTATTTAATGGCTGCTATGTTATCTGCAACTGCTGAGAAATATCCTCAGAAAGCTTGGGAGTTGAATATGAATTCATTGTTGATTATTCTAGAATTAGCAAGAGAAAAGCATATTCAAACTATTTATTGGCCAAGTTCAATTGCTGTTTTTGGACCAGCTTCGCCGAAAATAAATACACCTCAAGATACTATTATGAATCCGACTACGGTTTACGGGATGAGTAAATTGGCTGGTGAACATTGGTGTAATTATTATCATGAAAAGTTTGGAGTAGATGTTAGAAGTTTACGTTATCCAGGTATTATTAGTTGGAAAACAAAACCTGGAGGAGGAACTACCGATTATGCTGTAGATATCTATTTTAAAGCGATTGAAGACGGAAAGTACGAATGTTTTCTAGGTAAAGACACTCAGCTTCCAATGATGTATATGAAAGATGCAATTGATGCTACAATACAAATTATGGAGGCTAATCCTAGTGATATTAAAGTAAGAACTTCATATAATTTAGCTGCAATTAGCTTTACTCCAGAGCAAATTACTTCTGAAATAAAAAAGCACATAAGTGAGTTTGAAATTACTTATGCACCCGATTTCCGTCAAGATATAGCGAATAGCTGGCCACAAATAATTGACGATTCTAAAGCAAGAACAGATTGGAATTGGTCTCATGAGTTTGATTTGGAATCAATGACTAAAGAGATGCTAAAGAATATTCAATCTAGTATGATGAGTATGTAATTTACGTTGTAAGTTTCTATATTTTATTACGTCTTAAAAGCTGTGAAACATAAGATAGATATGAAAGAAGTAATTGAAAATAGTTTAGAAAGCGGAATTTCTTACGAACAATATAGAGAGTTAGTTAGTGGTTTATTAAAGGAGAATAAATCTACAGGTCCAAATCAATCAGAAGCTTTATACAATTACAGTTTATTGAATGATAGAAGAATGAAACGTTTGGATAAAACATCTAAACTAACAGAAGATACTATCGAGTTTGTTAAAAGTATTGAAAAACCTCAAACTTGGTTGGTTTTAACAGAAGGTTGGTGTGGAGATGCTGCTCAAAATTTACCTGTATTGAGTAAGATGGCAGATGAAAGTGAAAAAGTAGATCTGAAGTTGGTGTTAAGGGATGATAATTTGGAGCTGATGGATGAGTTTTTAACAAATGGAGGAAGATCAATACCAAAGTTGATAGCCTTAGATGAAGATAAAAATGTTTTGTTTACTTGGGGACCAAGACCTTCGGTAGCTACAAAAATGATTGCTGATTATAAAGAAGAAAATGGAGTAGTAGATGCAAAAGTAAAAGAAGATCTTCAAAGATGGTATAATAAAGATAAAGGTGTGAATGTTCAAGAGGACATCATTTCTTTATTATCTAACTAAAGTTAAATAAAGGTTATTTTATAAAAACCATTTAGTTCTTAACTAGGTGGTTTTTTGTTTATCTATATTTGCCAAATGGTAGTAGAATTTGAAAAATTGTCCGAAGACGCCAAAGTATGGATTTATCCATGTAGTCGAAAATTTTATCCACAAGAAATTGAACCTTTAAAAGAAAAGTTAACTTCTTTTCTAAATACATGGAATCAATCTTTTGATGGAGATGTTGGGTGTCAGGTTTTGTATGATAGATTTATAATTTTTGCCGTTGAGGACGAAGTTAAATTAACTAACCAAAACTTAGATGAACAAGTCGCTTTTATTCTAAAATTACAAATGGAATACGAGGTTGAGCTACTTGATAAAATGAATGTTTGCTTTAAGCAAGGAGAGTTTGTACAATATAAAGATGTCAAGGAGTTTAAAAAACTACTTAAAAATAAATCTGTAAATGCCAAGACTATCGTATTTGACAATCTCGTTCAAACCAAATATGATTTAGAACACTTTTGGGAAGTGCCAATTACAGATAGTTGGTATAACAGATTTTTATAATTTGTTGAAGAATAAATACTTTACATTTTCTTTACAAAGAGGAGAGAGAATATCGCTTTATTTCAGGCTAAAAATTTTACTTTTAAGGAAAATTTTTATTTATGAAAAAAACTATACTCCCATTATTAATTCTATCAACGTCATTATTTAGTTTAAATGCGCAAGATGTTGCTTTTAAACAACGATTATCTTCTGAGAAGACTACGGTTAGAGGTAATATTACTGTCATATCCAATAATATTTTAAATAGAGAAGACACTAATTTTACATCAAATGACGCTTATTCGGGAAACGGTGCCAACGGACAACTTAATATGCAATATATTGATGTTGATAATGATGATACTACATTTTCTTCCTCTAGTGCAACTTTAAATTTGCCTAGCTGTTCTAAAGTTGTTTTTGCAGGATTGTATTGGTCTGCAATTTATCCTTATGAAACTTGGGAAGGAGAAGAAGCACGATCAGGAAATTACTCTAACATTAAATTTAAATTACCTGGTCAAGATTATGTAAATATTTCAAGTGATGAGATTATTTATGATAACGGCATAAGTACTCAAAAACCATATGTTTGTTATAAAGACATAACATCTGAGTTAACTTCTTTATCCGATCCAAATGGCGATTATTACGCAGCAAATATTAGAGCTACGGTTGGTCAAGATAGTAACAACGGCTTAGGAGGAGCTGCTGGTTGGGTTTTGGTACTTGTTTATGAGAACTCTAATGAAACTGAAAAACATATTTCCTTATTTGATGGTTTTTCTACCATTGATGGAGCAAATGATGGAAATGTCGTTTTCTCTGGTGTAAATGCAATTCTTACGGGTAATGTAAAAGTGAAAGCATTAGTAGCTGCGTTGGATGGAGATCTATCAATTTCAGGAGATCGTTTTCAAATTAAAGATACGAACGGTGTTTATTCGAATATTTCAAACGGAATTAATGCGGAAAATAATTTATTCAATGGTACTATATCACAATTTAATGATCATGTGACTACTAGAGTTCCTGCAAGTACAAATACTCTTGGTTTCGATGTTGATTTATTTGAAGTTTTTAATACGGACAACTCAATCGTAGCGAATAATCAAAATACTATAGAAGCTAGATTTACAACTGGAGGTGACGTCTACTGGCCATTTTTAAGTGCCATAACTGTGGAAAAAGCTGAAGCGACTCCTTTAAGCGTTAATGCCATAAATATCGTTTCTTCAGGAAATGTTGCGAGTGGTAAAATTGAGATTGATGCAACTGGTGGATTTACCGGATATCAATATAGTATAAATGGAACTGAGTATAAGGATTCAAATAGTTTTAGAGATTTATCCGAAGGAACTTATTCAATTACTGTAAAAGATGCTAATGGATGCGTTTCTGAGTCGGTTCCTGTGGTTATTGATAAAATCGATATTGATAATTCAGTAAGCCAGGTTTCTGAAACTTTAGAAGCTTCTTTTAAAACTGCAAACTCATATCAATGGATTGATGTTGATACTAATGAAAGGATAACCGGAGCAACTCAAGCAACTTTTACGCCTACAAAATCTGGGAATTATCAGGTTGAAATGGAAATTACACAAACGGCTACGAAAGTTGTTGGTAAAACAACAGTCAATAAAAATAATACTCAGATAGTTTTATCACCAGTTGTAGCATTTAATTCAGGTATGTTAAGTGTGAATGATATTGATCAAAAAATATTGAAAGCTTATCCGAACCCAGCTTCTGAAAGAATAATTTTACCATCTGAATTAATTAATTTGGACTATAAAATTTATTCGGTGGTTGGTCAGGAAGTACAATCGTCTAAAATTTCTTCAGAGGAAATTAAAATAGAAAAACTTTCTAAAGGAATTTATATTCTCCGAATTAATGGATATCAACCATTAAGATTCGTTAAGAAGTAACAAATTATATTATTGATATGAAAAGGTGTGTTTGATAAAACACACCTTTTTTTATACTTAAAAGAAAGAAAAACCGATACCTAATGAAATACTATCTAGATTTCCATTCTCAAATTCTGCAATTTTCTTTCGGTGATAATCAATTCTAATTAATCCATTCCAACTACTAGAACTAAAACTCATAATTCCAAGCCCTAGTTTGTAATAATTACCATTACTAAAGTTGTTTGAAGGTCTCCACATTCTTCCATAACTAGCATCAATAAAATAGGCGGAACTACTTTTATTGATAAAATTGTAACGGATAGTAGCAAACTGAGGAATCGAATTAATACTATAAGTAAAATGATGATCGTATCCGATACTCACACTACCAGACCATCTTTTATCAATTTGATATCCAACTTCAGCTCTTAATAAAATAGATTTTGGAGTTATAAAAGGTCCATTTCCATCTTCTCCAAAACGATATTGTTGATTGATGCCAAATGTTGTTCCTATGTTTCCAATAAAAAATGGTTGTTTTTCTTTTACCTGTGCTTGAGTATATGAACTGACTGTTAATGCGAAAATAAGTAGTAGTTTTTTCATGTAATTTTTTAAGTTTTCTTCTTTGAAACAACAATTGTTCCAAGTTGAAGTTTGTAACAAAAAAGAAGTTTTACGTCCTATAATTAAAAAAGTTATGGGAGGATATGGAAGTAGTATACAAACAGTTGTTTCAAATAATAAGAAAATACTAAGAAAAAGAAGCTTTCTAAACAGTAAATTGAAGGAGTCTGATGGGAAATTAAAATTTGACGAAATTTCTAATGATAAATTAAATCAGATAAAAGAAGAAATTCAAAGGAAAGCGAGAAAGGAAAGGTACAGGTCTAAAATATTATCAATAGTTTTATTGATTATATGTTTCCTTATTTCTACTTATTTAGTCTTCGGCTGGATGTTAGAATTAATTCCACTATGATTTTAGCTCCTCAACAAAACCATCAATACTTTGAGCATTTGCTACTGAAAAATCACCTATTTTAGTACGGCGTAATACAGATAAATGTCCACCTGAATTTAAGGCAGCTCCAAAATCATTTGCTAAAGACCTAATATAAGTTCCTTTACTACAAACAACTCTAAATTCTACATTTGGAAAATCAATATTTGTGATTTCAAATTCTCGAATTTCAATTTCACGAGATTTAATTTCTGTAGTCTTTCCCTGTCTGGCTAACTCGTACAGTCGTTTTCCATCTTTCTTAATAGCTGAGAAAATAGGTGGTTTTTGTTGAATTTTCCCTATGAATTGTTCTGTGGTTTTATGAATTAACTCGTCAGTAATGTGATCAGTTGGAAAAGTTTCATTGATTTCGGTTTCTAAATCATAACTAGGAGTTGTTGATCCAATAACAATGGTTCCTGTATATTCTTTAATCTGACCTTGATAGGTTTCTATACTTTTAGTTTGTTTACCAGTACAAATGATTAATAATCCAGTAGCAAGTGGATCTAATGTTCCTGCGTGACCAACTTTAATTTTTTTAATATCAAATTGCTTACGAATATGCCAACGAAGTTTATTTACAACTTGAAAAGAAGTCCATTCAAGAGGTTTGTCGATAAGTAAAATCTTACCGTTTTTAAAATCTTCAACCGTATTCATAATTTAATTTAATATAGAGTAAACAATTGCAATTACACCAACGATGGCACAATAAATTGAAAAGTAAGAAAGCTTACTTCTTTTTACCAAAGCAATCATCCATTGACAAGCTAATAATCCTGCTACAAAAGCAGCTATAAAACCTGCAGACATAGGAATGATTTCTGAAGATTGAAAATTAATATCTCCTCCTAAAATATCTTTAGCAATCTTTCCAAAAATTAAGGGAACAACCATTAAAAATGAAAACTTGGCTGCTTTGGTTCTATCAATTCCAAGTAAAACAGAAGTAGATATTGTAGCTCCTGAACGTGAAATTCCAGGTAACATGGCAATGGCTTGTGAAATACCGATTATTACTGAGTTTGTAAAAGAAACGTCTTTATTTGTGTTCTTAGCTTTATCGGCTAATAAAAGTAATATAGCGGTAATTAAAAGCATTAAACCAACAAATAAAACGTTGCCATCGAATAATGATTTTAATTGATCTTCGAATAACAATCCTATTATTACAGCCGGAATCATTGAAAGTACAATTTTGGCTGAAAACTTCGTTTGTTCATTCCATTTAAATTGAAATAAACCTTTTAAAATTTCACCAACTTCTTGTCTAAAAATTACAACGGTACTTAAAGCCGTAGCAAAATGCAGTACAACGGTTAATGTCATACTTTCTTCAGGAACAGAAGTATCTCCTAAAATTGCTTTAACTAATTCTAAATGCCCACTTGATGATACAGGTAAAAACTCAGTTAATCCTTGAATAATTCCAAGGATAATAGCCTCAATAATGTCCATGCTTATTTTTTAGGGTTCGCTAAAATTGCGTAGATTTCAATTCCTAGTCCGATAATAACTAGTGTAGGAGCCAAACGAATTCTTCTCCAACTATAAATTTCAGGATTAAATACATTTGGATCATCACTTCCGCCACCTGCCATTAAGATAAATCCTAAAGCGATAACAGCTAATCCAATAAGCATTAACATGTAGTTTCTTTTACCGAATAAAAATTCTGGTTGCTGTGAATTTTTATTTTTACTCATAGTCTAATAATATAATTCGTTGGTTTGTAAGTTCAAGAATCTTTGTGTTGCAAAAAATGTGCTTACCCAAGTAATAATAAATGAACTTACTACAATTCCTGTTGCCAAATATACTAAAGATAAATAGTCTTTGGTTAATTCTAATTCAGGGATGTATTTATCGATGTAATAAATAACAAAAGTTAAACATATCAAAGCAATTACAGCTCCCACCAACCCAAGTTTTATACTTTGCCAAATAAATGGTTTACGTATAAAGTTTTTAGTGGCACCAACCATTTGCATGGTTTTAATATTAAAACGTTTTGAATAAATAGATAATCGAATTGAGCTATTAATTAAAATGATAGATACCACAACAAAAAATCCACTAAGTATTAACAGCCAAAAGCTCATTCTTTGAATGTTTTTGGTAAGCTGTTCAACTAGCGGTTTGTCATAGGAAACATCAATAATATATGCGTTTTTTAAAAATTTCTGCTGAAGTTCCTGCATCTGTTCTGGCGTAACATAGTCAGCATTTAAATGCAAGTCAATTCCATTTTTTAAAGGATTGCTTCCTAAAAATTCTAAGAAATCTTCACCTAAATCTTTACTGTAAGTTTTTGCTGCTTCTTCTTTAGAAATGAAGTAGAGTTCCTTTGTAAAAGATTCTTTTAAAAGAGATTCTCTAAAGCCATTAATTTGTTCTTTGGTTACTTCGTCTTTTAAAAACAAAGACATGACAACTTCTTCTTTAAAATGGTTGGCAACTTTGGTCGATTTTAATAAAATCAAACCTAAAATTCCAATCATAAATAATACGATAGCAATACTTATAATAACCGAAGCATACGATGAACGTAATCGTCTTTTCTGAAAAGAATCATAAGAATTCGTCATTTACTCGAGTTTTGTTTGGCAATTTACAAATTATTGGCAGAAACTGGTCATTATTGAAAATGAAAAAAGAGAAGTAAGAGCAAGTTTACTTCTCTTTTGAGAGTGAAAATTAAATCAAAAAAATGTTTAACATGTATAAAACAAGTTAGTTTGATTTTTCCCTACCTCTATTTTGGAATGTCTTGGCAAAGTTCAATTAAAACTCCGTTTGTAGTTTTTGGATGTAAAAAAGCCACCAACTTGTTATCCGCTCCTTTTTTAGGAACTTCGTTTAACACGGTAAACCCTTCGTTTTTTAAACGTTGAATTTCACTTTCAATATCGTCAACAGCAAAAGCAATATGATGAATTCCTTCACCTTTTTTTTCTATAAATTTTGCAATTGGGCTGTCAGGTTTTGTAGCTTCTAAAAGTTCAATTTTATTAGGTCCAGATTTAAAAAAAGAAGTTTTAACACCTTCGCTAGCTACTTCTTCAATTTTATAATGTGCTTCTCCTAATAAAGCTTTAAATAATGTATTTGATTGTTCGATGCTTTTTACAGCAATTCCGATGTGTTCTATTTTGTTCATGAGGTAAAAATAAAAAATCTATAAACGATAGTCTATAGATTTTCAATTTCAATTTCTTTGGCCAAAACAAGAAGTACATCTGTTTTATTTATCAAGGAAAGTATTTGTACAGTTAACGCTTTGAGTTGTTCATGGGAAGTACAAAACCCCCAAATTTGATGAATGAACAGTGTAAAATCTTCTTTCGGATCGTATTTAAACTGTTTTGTTTGATAGATTATATGTAATAACTGATGAATAAGTTGGGTTGCATTATCAAGCTTTTCTTTGTGTTTTTGATAAACATCCCATAAGTTTTCTTGAGCTCCAGTTAATAAACTTGCAGAAAACCGAGATAATTCTTTTCGTTTGTTCCGAGAATCATCCGGTAAAAAGGTGGTGAGTTCTCCTCGTTTTACAGCAAATTGAGAGGATTCTGGAATGCTTAATTGTTGTAACATTTCTTCTGTTTCTGATAACCAATTTTTTAAAGTAGCAGTGCTGGTGCTGCTCTTCTTTTCCAATAAGTTTACAATATTTGAAATTTTGCCTAGTTGTAATTCTATGTTACTAACGATTTTAGTAGTTGACTTTCTCATGACTATTCAGGTAATAGTTTAGAACTTTTATTTCCATTGTCATCTTCCGAAGTATGCCATTCTAAACCTTCCTCGTTTAAAGTCATTTTAATTTGAATCAAGTTTTCTGGTTTAATTTCTTGTAACTTGTAACTCTCAACAATTACTTTTGGTTCTTGTTTTACAGGTTGTTTTGGCTTGATTTGACTTGCTAGGTTTTCCGTAATTCGATTGATTAAAGCTGGAGCATCAATTTTTTCATTTGAAATTGCCATAAACTGTTCTGCGATTCTTGCAGAATATAATTTTAAAGAACTAGTTTCATCATTCGTAGCTTTAATTGATTTCTCTAAAGATTCGACTTCATTATTAATCGCTGCTTTTAATTGAATAGAAGTTTTTCTATCAAAAGATGTTCTTTGAGTTACATCTTTTAAAATACTATAGGTTTGCGCACTGAATTCAATATTGTCAATAGGTTGATGATCTTTTGGATACTGAGTTTCTAATTCACCAATGGCTACAGGAATGGTTAATTCGATATTTTGAGCTCTAAATCTAGGAATTGAAAAATGTTTTAGCAAATCGTGTTGAGCAAATTTTTCAGCAATTTCTAATGATTTTAAATCTGAAATCATTCTTGCTTCTGTTAAACTTGTAGCGATACTACCGATATATTCATTTAAGTTAATCATGATGTAAGTTTTTAAATTTATTGATGAGAAGAAAAGTTTAAAAAGGTCATTCAAAAAAGTAGAACGACCTTTTAAAATTTGTATTAAGCTACTGCAGCGATGCTATCTTCAAGCATGTCTAAAATTCTGCTTAATCCTTCTGGTAATTCATCATTTACCGCTTTTACTTTCACTCCTAAATTGTAAGTTTTATCAACTTTTACTCCTTGAGAAGTGTTTCTTTTGTAAGAAGCAGAAGCTTTAAAGTTTACAATTTTGTAGTTGATTCCTAACTCTGCACTTGCAGCAAATTCCGACGAAACATTACTAGTTTCAGTAGAACTTAAACGAGCATTAAAGTCAATGTTTACTTCATCAATACGAATTGATGGAATTGTTAACATGGTTAAAAACGGAACTTTAATTTCGATTTCACTGTCAATAAAGTTTGACGATACATCAGTGTTAGCAGGTAATCCTTCATCTTGAAGTTCTTGTGCTGTTTTTCCTTTATGTGGATTTGGAACCGACTTTTTATATTGAAAATCAACATAACGCAAAGCGTCTGGTTTTGTAGGATCGTTATCTTTTTCAAATCCTACTTCTTTAATAAAGTTTACTGTTGCCATTGAAGCAGCAGTTTGTGCTTGAATAGCTGCCTGTAATGGTCCCCCAACGTATACATTAAAATCTAAGCTATTAAGCTCAGGTACTAAATTTGGCATAATTAATAGTTTTTAGATGTTACCTACTCTTTTAATCTGGCTTTTCGGTTTCCGCCATTGATTTTGTATTTCGAAATAGCGAAGGCAAAGATTTAGAAAAGAATTAGTTTGGTTGGTAGTAGAAATACTGGAATTGTAAAGGTTGTATTCAGTAAGATTTTAGAGTGTTTTTCTTGTGTAAAAAAGAGAAAAACTTCTAAGTACTTTTATTCCATAAATTGTAGTCGCGATGCAAGTAGTGTGTAAATAGTAGTTTTCAAAAATGAGACTCATAATAGTCATTGCGAATAAAATGAAGCAATCTTTTTTATGACCTGCTAAGATTATTCCGCACAGTCTTCTCGATATAACATATATTTTTAATAGACTAAGGTTTAATTTGAAGAAAAAAATCAAAAAAACATCGTTTGTTTACTTTTAAAACCATAATTCTTTGTAGTTTTAAACCAAATAATTGCTATCTCCTTTTAATGCTATGAACCTAAATTGGAGATAATTATTCAAAACTAATTTTATTAATATTAATTTTTTAATTATGAAAACAATGAAAATTGTGGCACTTGCTATGGTTGTAAGTGTGGTGTCTTTTGTAGGATGCCAAAAAGATGAAGACACTGTTAATACTAATGTTGAAGAAGCTTCAGTGGAAAGACCTTGGAATATGATATCATATAAAGGTATGATTGAACGTTTGGAGTATTATGATAAAACTAGAAAGCCAGTTTTAGAAAATGCTCTAGGTTTTGAAGATACTAGAATTAACTATTATTCTATTGAAACAATAGAAAACTACATTAAATACGTAAAGCAGTTATCTAAAGAAAAAGGAATTGAATTAACTGGAATTAATTTTGTGTCTGGAGCTTATCCTAAAGAAGCTTCTTATGGTACTCCAGGGTACCAACATTTTATTTTCATGCCTACAACAAATATTAATGGTAGAAATATTGGTTTTGATCCAGCTTTATCAACAAAGGATAATATTGTTACCATTAAGGAAAAGTTGTCTGATTTTGGATATAATTGGGTTTATGATAGTAATGAAGATTATAATAACAGAAATAATATTTCTAAAGATATTTTAAAAAATTATTCTAATCGAAATGGTACTCCTGATTTAGATAGTGGTTCAGCTAATGTTACTAACATTGCCCCTCCTTATGAGTAAAATGTTCAACATAGAATTATTTAAGCTTAGATAAGTTCCGTAATATTATGAAAACCCCTTTAAGTAAAAGGGGTTTTTCCTGCGATTTTGTTGTGAAGTAATTAAGTTCTTTGACAAAGAATTAAAGAGTTTGTTTTGTGTAAAAAAAATGCTTGTATTTTTGGATTGATTAAATAACTAAACTTTAACTAAAATGAAATCGTTACTACGTAAACTATGTAAACTTTTTGGAATCATTACACATGATGGTCCAGATGCAACAAAACCAAAAAGATTATTAACCTATAAGGAAATCGTTACTATGCTACATGAGTATGATAGAACCCGATTTGAGTTATTGGTAAATGGATTAGGTTTTGAGGATACTCGAATTAATACATTTGATTTTCAAGAGTTGAAAAACTATATGAATTATATGGAGAAGGAAGCTAAGGAAAAAGGAATAAAATTAAAAGGAATTAGTTTCATCAAAGGTGTTTATTCAGCAGAGCATGCTCCAAAAAAGGAATTAAAAAGTTACGAGAATCTTTTATATATTCCTACAACTGTTGTGAATGGTAAAGAAGTTCAAGTAGATGTTTTAAATTCTTCAAGAGAGAAATTAGTAACATTTAAAGAAATACTTGAAAAATATAATTATGAATGGCGCTATGATAACAAAGAAAACTTCAAGTTAAAATCTAGTCAAAAAGAAGAAGTAAAAACTTCTTTCAAAGCTATGATGATGCGTGATGGGTTTACTGAAGAAGAAAGTAGTGCTGGAAATTTCAGTCATATTTCTCCACCTCATTAAAAATTATGAAATTAGAATATATAGAATTGTCACTACAAGCATTTACAGCGTTATTTAGTTTGATATACTTGATTAAATATAGAAGTAAGTTTCTCTTCTTATTATCTTGTTATTTGCTGTTTTCATCAATTGTTGAAGGTATTGGAGCTTACATTATAACAATTAAAAGGTCTAGTTATCTTCTTTATTTTATTTATTCTTTATTTCAATTTAATTTACTTGGATTAATATATTATCATATAATTGACTCTGAAAAGCTTAGAAAGTTAATAGTCTGTTTAACATTAGTATTTAGTGCTCTATGGATAATCGTAATTTTTAATAGAAACCTGTTCTTTTATTTGGTTATTCTTGGAGCTATTAATACTAGTGTTTTTGCTTTTCTATATTTAAGAACATTGTTATTGTCTGATAAGATTTTAAATTATAAGAAATTACTCCCTTTTTGGGTGTCGGTAGGATTTTTAGTCTTTTATTTTCCTTCTGTGCCATTTTTTTCATTAATTGGTTACATGAAAGATAGAGGTTTGTTTTTCATTATAAATATATTAGTTATTTTAATGAATCTATTTATAATTTATGGATTGATATGGAGCAAGAAGGAAAAGAAGTACTTATAATTTCTACAATCATTATAGTTTTAATTGTAGCCTTACTAATTGTACTATTCACAATATTTCAGCGCCGAAAAAATCAGTTATTAACTGAAAAGGCAGAAGAGAAAAAGCGGTTCGAAAATGAAATTGCCGAAACTCAAATAGAAATTAGAGAAGAAACTTTAAGAAATATAAGTTGGGAGTTGCACGATAATATCGGGCAACTTCTCACTTTAGCAAAAATTCAGTTGCAAAACGCTACCCCCGACAATTTGAACGATATTTCAGAAACTATCACAAAAAGTTTAAATGAAATTAGATCGTTGTCTAAACTGATTAACCCAGAGTTTATAAACAATATTAAGTTTAAAGAAGCTGTTGCTTTAGAAATAGAACGGTTTAATCGTTTAAAGTTTATTGAAGCTTCGTTAACTGTTACCGGAGATGAACAAGAAATTGATCAAAAGCATGGAATTATTATGTTTAGAATTCTACAAGAGTTCTTTTCAAATACTATAAAACATGCAAGAGGATCAAAATTAGATGTTATCCTAAATTTTAAAGATGATGTCTTAGAAATAACGGCAAAAGATAATGGAGTTGGATTTAATATTGACGAAGCAAACAAGAAAGGAATTGGACTTCAGAATATTAAAACCAGAGTCGAATTAATCAACGCAGAAGCCGATTTAAAATCGATTCCTAATAAGGGTACTACTTTAAATATTTATTACTACATTTATAGAGTATAATCGCCTACATGTTAAAAATAGTAACCAACTTATCTAACGAAAATGAAATATTCAGTTGTCGTAGTAGACGATCATACACTTTTATCTCAGGCTATTGAGGGCATGGTGAATACTTTTGATAAATTCAAAGTATTGTACACTTGTAAAAATGGAGGTGAAGTGCAAGAAAAATTTGCTGCATCACCCCGAAACATTCCTGATATTGTTTTAGTAGACGTAAATATGCCAGTAATGAATGGTATTGAAACTACTGAATGGGTTGTAGCGAACTATCCAAATGTGAATGTACTAGCATTGTCTGTTGAAGATGCTGATGGTACAATCTTAAAAATGCTAAAAGCAGGTGCTATTGGGTATTTGCTAAAAGACACGAAAAAGGAAGTGCTAGAAAAAGCATTATTGGAAATTATGGAAAATGGATTTTACCATACCAAAAATGTAACCAACTTACTACTAGAATCAGTTTCAGGAAAAAATAGTAATAATCACGTTAACTTTAAAGAAAACGAAATTAAGTTTATGCGTTTAGCTTGTTCAGAATTAACGTACAAGGAAATTGCAGAGAAGATGTTTTTAAGTCCGAAAACTATTGATGGTTATCGAGACAGTTTATTCACAAAATTGAATATTCGAAATAGAGTTGGCTTGGTTATGTATGCTATAAAAAACAAGATTTACATGCCGTAGTGTACTTCGTACTACCCAAAAATTAAAAGTCGCCATATTATAGAGTTGTTTTAAAATAGTTTTATAACAGGCGACTTTTTATTTTATTACGTACTTCTGAAGACTTGTTTAACCTTTAATTCAATATTTATCAATAAATTTGCAGCATGGAAGAAACGAACAGGCAACGAAAAATTGCAGCATTATTACAGAAAGATTTAGTTGATGTACTTCAACGTGCTGCTCAAAACGGAATGAAAGGAGTGATTATCTCAGTATCTAAAGTTACAGTAACGGCCGATCTTGGGGTAGCAAAAGTATATTTAAGTGTTTTTCCTTCGGATAAAAGAGATGAAATTGTTGAAGGAGTAAAATCTAATACGCCATTAATTCGTCATGAAATGGCACAACGTACAAGAAATCAATTAAGAAGAATGCCTGAATTATTATTCTTTGGTGATGATAGTTTAGATTATATTGAGGAAATTGATAAGTCGTTAAACGGAGAAGACGAAAACCCAATTAAAAATCCAGATATTTTACCGCGCAGACAAAAACGCTAAGTTTTACTGTAACTCTTATATTGCTATACATTTAAACACGAATTGAATTTTCCTTTTTACATAGCCAAACGATATTTAAAATCAAAAAGCAGTACCAATGCTATTAATATCATTACTTTGATTGCTATGTTTGGAGTAATTGTGGGTACAATTGCGTTATTCGTTATACTTTCTGGTTTCTCAGGTTTACGAACATTTAGTTATTCATTATTAAATGCTTCAGATCCAGATATTAAAATTTCACCAGTTTCGGGAAAAACTTTTAATTACGATCAAAAAATTGATGAAGAGTTAATTTCCAATGCCAACATTGCCTCATTTTCAAAAGTAGTAGAAGAGCGTGTTTTTTTAAAGTATAAAGACAAAAGTCATATTGCTCATATTAAAGGTGTAGATAATAATTACACAGAAATTGTTGCATTAGATTCTTCTTTGGTAGTAGGAGAGTGGATTGATCCTGAATTTAGAAATACAGCAGTTATAGGAAGTGGGATTTCATATAAATTATCACTTCGAATCTTTAACATGACTGATCCGTTAAAAATATTTGTTCCTAAGCCAGGAAAAGG
This sequence comes from Tenacibaculum sp., assembly GCA_022448525.1. Classification (GTDB taxonomy): domain Bacteria; phylum Bacteroidota; class Bacteroidia; order Flavobacteriales; family Flavobacteriaceae; genus Polaribacter. The sequence continues at coordinate 163,982 of JAKVCX010000010.1, read as the reverse complement.
GATGCTAAATGCGGCAAATGCTTTTCGATCTGCGAATGTTCAAATTATTGGAGTGTATTCAGGTTCGGAAGATTTTCAGAATAAATATGTTTTTACAGAACTTGAGGTCGCTCAACAATTATTGAATTACGAACCAAATGAAGTTTCAGCGGTCGAGATTAAATTAAGAAATGCGGATAAAGTAGATGACGAAGCCGCTATTTTACAGCAAAATTTGGGTGATTCTTTTAAGGTTCAAACAAGAACAGAGTTAAACGCCCTAGTTTATAAGGTTATTAATACTGAGAATTTTGTTTCTTATTTAATATTCACATTAATTGTAATTATAGCTCTGTTTAATGTTATTGGAGCAATAATTATGATGATTATTGACAAGAGAAAGAATTTAAAAACACTTTTAAATATTGGAGCAACGTTAAAAGATATAAAAAGAATATTCGTTTTACAAGGATTTCTACTTTGTCTTGTTGGTTTAGGAATAGGAATGATTTTAGCCGTGGTACTTGTGTTAATTCAACAACAATTTGGAGTATTTATGATTACACAGAATATACCTTATCCTGTAGAATTCCAATGGTCTAATTTCTTTGTAGTAATTTTTACAATTGCAATATTAGGGTTTATAGCAGCTAAAATTGCAAGTTCGAGAATAACGATTAAATTTGTAAAAAAATAATAGTTATGAAATATATTAAATACCTTACCGCTATAAGTTTAGTGGTTCTTTTCTCATGTAAATCAACATACAGAAATCCAAAAATTGCTCAATTTGAAAACAATCCTTTTAAGGTTTTAGATAGTTTAGAGTCTACTAAAAGAAGGGCGAATTTTTCTATTGAAACAGTGAGTGATTGGGAGCTTAAAAGCGATCTAGGGGCAAAATATTACGTTCCAAGAGTTAGTGAAAATTCTAAGTTGAGTCCAAGTCTTAGTATCTATAGAACAGATCTTAAAAAAGAGGTTAAAAATTCTGTTAACCTTGATGATTACTTTAACTTTTATATTTTAAATAAGGAGAAGTGGAATCGAAAAAAGTTTAATTATAAATTAGTTAAAGCTAAGCATAAACTTTATGACGAAATTTATGTTATAAATTATATTAAAAGGTTTAATCTTAACGAACAAATAGAAAAATCAGATTATTTAATTGTTCACAACAATGTAGGTTATACAATATCATATACTGCAGAACCGAAAGTTTTTCACCGAAGATATCCAGAAGTTGAAATGATGATAAATTCGTTTCGTATACTAGACTAATTCATACGATAAAATAGAAAAACCTAACTAGCATTAAAGTGTTAGTTAGGTTTTTTTATGTTGTTTAATTTGATACATGTTTCTTTTTAGTGACCTCTAAACGGGAAGGCGAGATTTACTTTATGTTTCATTTATCAAAGAAAAGTCTAATTAATCATTTAACTTGGGATTGTTTTAATTAACTAACACACCTGCAAGATACAACCGATTTCCTTTTGAAAACTTAGAAATTAGATGTTTACAAGTGTACTTTTCGGTGAAAGGGTCACAAATTTCGATAAATGGAAAACTTACCCGATTTCAGGGATTCTAGCATCACCAAACTTTGTTTGAATTTCATCAAATGCCCTGAAAACATCAGCAGGATCATCAGAAGTAACTAACTTTAAACGATACTCTTTAAAATGAGGAATTCCTTTGAAATAGTTAGTATAATGTCTTCTTGTTTCAACAACTCCTAAATGTTCACCTTTCCAATCAATCGACATTTGTAAATGACGTCTAGCAACATCAACACGTTCGGCAATAGTAGGTTTAGGTAAATGTTCACCAGTTTTAAAGAAATGTTTTACTTCATTAAAAAACCAAGGGTAACCAATAGAAGCTCTACCAATCATGGCTCCATCTAATCCATATCTATCACGCATTTCCATTGCTTTCTCTGGAGAATCAACATCACCATTTCCAAAAACAGGAATATGCATTCTAGGGTTGTTTTTTACATCGGCAATTGGTTTCCAATCAGCGCTTCCTTTATACATTTGCGCTCTGGTTCTTCCGTGAATTGAAATTGCTTTAATTCCAACATCTTGTAAACGTTCTGCAACTTCAACAATTCTTATTGAATCATGATCCCAACCTAAACGAGTTTTTACAGTAACGGGTAAATCGGTATGTTTTACCATCGCCTCTGTAAGTTTAACCATTAAATCGATATCTTTTAAAATTCCCGCTCCTGCACCTTTAGAAACGACCTTTTTTACAGGACACCCAAAATTAATGTCAATAATATCTGGTTTAGTTTTTTCTACAATTTCTATAGAACGTAACATAGAATCCATGTTAGCTCCAAAAATTTGTATTCCTACCGGACGTTCCTTTTCGTAGATATCTAATTTAATCACACTTTTTGCAGCATCACGAATTAATCCTTCAGAGGAAATAAATTCAGTATACACTACGTCAGCACCATTTTCTTTGCATAATGCTCTAAAAGGCGGATCACTTACGTCTTCCATAGGTGCTAATAACAATGGAAAATCAGGAAGTTCTATGTTGTCTATCTTTACCATAATTCAAAATCGGTGCAAATTTACGATTTATATTATTACTAGCAATTTTTAGTTAAGTTGTTGAAATTTAGTTTGTTTGAAAAAATGAATTGTTTGATTGAAATTTCTTGTAGGTAGCGTTTAATTGTGTATTTGTGTTAATCTTTTCGCGTTTTAATATTAGTTAAAGTTTTTCGTCTGCAGTATATTTCTGAGATATAAAAAAGAATATTTTGAAAAAGTATAATTGGGCAATTTTAGGTTGTGGATGGATCGCAGAAATTTTTGCAAGTGATTTAAAAACATTAGACAATGCGGTGTTATATGCCGCAGCATCTAGAAATATTGATAAAGCAAATAGATTTGCTAAGGATTTTGGTTTTCAGAAAGCTTTCGGAAGTTATGAGGAAATGCTAAAAGATGAAAACGTTGATATTGTTTATATCGCCTCTCCTCATAGTTTTCATTGTGAACACACAATTTTATCGTTAAAACATAAAAAAGCCGTTTTGTGTGAAAAAGCATTCGCGATTAATAGCAAGGAAGTTGAAAAAATGATTAAAACTTCGAAAGAGGAGAATGCATTTTTAATGGAGGCATTTTGGACAAGATTGGTTCCAACGTTTCAAAAAGTTTTATCAATCATTGAGTCAAAAGAGCTTGGAGGTTTAAAAGTAGTTCAATCTGATTTTATGTTTCGCGCTCCGTATAATGAGAAAAGTAGGTTATACGATTTAAATTTAGGAGGTGGAGCTTTACTTGATATTGGTATTTATCCTGTTTTTACGGCGCTACAAACTTTAGGAAATCCGGAAAATGTTGTAGCGAATGTAATTAAAAGTCCAACAGGCTCTGATCAGCATATTGATGTTATTTTCGAATATAATGAAGATAGAAGAGCATATTTGAGAGCTGGATTTATGAATGATGCTCCAAATTTTTCAATATTTCATTTTGAAAAAGGTACTGTTCAAATATCAAGAGAAATGAATAGTCCGATTTTAGTAAAAACAGAAGAAGGAATTCAGGAATTACAAGAAGATGATGGACCAGGATTTGGATATTATTTTGAAGCTGCTCATGTCATGGAATGTTTAGACAATGGATGTATAGAAAGTCCAATATTAACTAATCAGTTTAGTTTACATCTGATTCAAACTTTAGATGAGATTAGAAGAAAAATAAATGTAGTTTACCCTAATCATGATTAGCGTAAACTACATTTTGAGTACAGGGATTACTCGTTAAAAAACTCTTACAATATTAAATCCGAATGCAATGTCTCCTCCAGCATTACTAATAAATCCTGGTTCGTTAGTAGATTGTGCATTGGTAAATAATAATTGAAATACATGGCCTCCAGTTTCTATATCAACACCAAAGGTATATGGGTTGTAGTAAATTGAATTTGGATGTCTGTTGAAATTATGTACATATTCAGCATTGAAACTAATACGCTTACTTAATTTTAAACGACCTCCAATTCCCATTGCGAATTGATTGTGATTTGATTCAAATGTTTCTTCTAAAATTTGTAGGTTTTCTCTAACATAAGTTGGAGCTAATTCTAAAGAGAAGTTCTTCGAAATTCTTCGAGATGCTAAAAATTGTAGTGCATAACTAAATCTATCTGCATCTTTTAAACGATAGTTTGTAAATCGGCTATTGTTTAATTCTGCATTAATATTTATCGTACCGTATGCAGCTAAGTTTAATGGAAAAGAACTTGATTGTCTTGCTACTCTTACTTTACTGGCAAAAGCCACTGTTTTCTCAAAAGATTCTCTACTTACACTAAATTGAACCCCGTCGAAGAAGCTATACAATAATTCTATTTTGGTGTTAGCAAGGTCCAGACCTAGAAAAGTGTCTAATCCGTCTTTCAAAGGTCCAAACCTATGCGAAACAATTAAGTATAAATCTCCTTTCTCGGCAATCTTTGTAGATTGTAAATTCCCGATTTTAAGTGTTTTGAATGCTGGAAGTTCAAACTGAGTTGAGTTTTCATCATTTTTATCTTTTGAATTTTTGTCTTTCTTAACTATATCATCAAGTTCATTTAGTAAGTCATCTTGAGAAAAAATAGTTGAGGTGTTAATAGACAAAACAAAGCAGAAAAATAGGGTTAGTCTTTTAAAATGCATTGGTTTAGTTTTAATTCGTTTAGTAAGTCATCGTAACCAATTATAATTCCTTTAATTTTTACAGTTTGACTTTCTTTGAGTTTTTGTGTTGATTGTAAATCAGTGAATTGACAAAATACCGTTTCATCAATAATAATTCCTTCATCGTTTATCGAAGATATTTTTCCTTCAATTAAAACTGCTTTGCTGTTGAGTTCGTCAACGTTTTTAGACAGTTTTAAGAGTAAATCTTTTGATGATCCTTTGAATGAAATTTTAATATCTTCTGTGGTATCAGCTTTTTTGAAAACATAATTATATCCAAAAAATCCAATGATTAATATAACAGAGACGAGAATTAGTTTCTTATAGTTTTTCAGTAAATTCATAGTTGATGTCAATAGTTACTTCTCGTGCAATCTTACGTCTTAAAAGACTTGGTATTTCAATATTAAAATCTCCAGGAAGAACTACAAATTTCGAGACAAGAACGATTTTGTCTCCTACTTTTGATATAGTTCCCTTAGTTTCCACTTCTTTATCTATTCCACGAATATTAAGTGTTCCTTTGATAACAACTTCTTTCGAGTTTTCAAGTTCACTTACTTTAATATCCTGAATATTTCCTCTAAATGTTGCTTTTGGAAATTCTGCTGAATCCATAAAGTTTTCATTAAAGTGTTCTTGCATTAATGCTAATCGAAATTTAAACGCACTAATAAAAAGTTGCGAGGCTATTTTTCCTTCATTGGTTAAAATGGCACTTGTACTTTTGTTTAATGCTTGTACAGGTTCGAATGCTTTTACTGATGCTCTAAATCCAGTAGATCCTGTTCTTGTAAAATACTTTTGGGCAAATACTGATTGACCAATTAGTAACATTATTATTAATAATCTCATTTTTTAGTTTCTTTTTATAGTTAGTAATATTAATTTTCTAAAAATCCATCAGCTTTCCATTGATCGATTATGCTGCGTGTTGCACTAGGTAATTGACCTGTAGGAGGCATTGGGTTAGATGTACTGTTGATTCGGCCTATTAAATTCCCGTTTTCAGCTTGACTTCTAACTTGAGTATACGTATTTAATGATATTCCTGCTGCAGGAGATGAGCCTGTATGGCATCCACTAACAGCACAACTGTTGTTCACTATGTTTTTCACGTCTTTTTCGTAAGTTACTTTTTGAGTAGGATCGATTACTACAGGATCTTCATTGGCAACTTCTGAAGAAGAACAACTCAGAATAGTTATCGATAAAATTAAAAGTAATGATAGGTTTAGTGTTTTCATGATTTTGTGTTTAGTAGGTTATATGGAAATGGAAAGTTAATTCCTGAATTTTATGGTTGGGTAAGTAATGATACATTAGAATTTTCATCTCAAGATAATTCATCTTTTTTAAGAACTCAGCATATGTTAATATTTAAACGAATCTAAAAACTTTAAATTATTAATAACGTTCCCCTCTAACTTCGGTTTTCAGTTCGAATGGAATAAAAACGAATATGCTGAGTCTTAGAGTTCCACTTTAAATATTTAAGTGTTCCTCTGGATTGATGGCTCTTTATATAGATTAAATTCTAAATGTCATTTTGTTCATAAATCATGTAGATTATTATTAATGTCGTTTCAAAAGTATTTTACTTACGCGGTTTTATTATTATTAATTACAGTCAAAGGGAATTTTTTTGGGTTAAAAGGGAAAAAAATGGTTTAAATGTTTTGCTAAAAAGAGACCAGCATAAAGATTTATCCTGCCAAATCCTAAGTTTATTCATTATTAAAAATGTCCCCTACAACTTTTTAATGCTATGGATAGCTCCGTTCTAATATGCTGGTTCATTTTTTAATCTCTTATTTGTCCTCTTATTAAACCTGCTTGATATTGAGATGAATGTACATTTACATATAAAGCATCTTGATTCAATTTGTTGATATCGTCATTTGTTATTTGTAACATTTTCGAAACTCCAAGATCATCATTACTTGTAATATCAAAGCCTAGTACTACATTTCCGTTTTGTCCTGTTGAGCCAGCATGAATGTGTGCGGCTACGATTTCATCCGAAGAACTTAAATCATTCACTTCAATTTTATAATGTAAATAATCATCAACAACACGCAAAGTTGCAACTCCGGTTTCTGTTCGACCGTTAATAGATGATGTGAGTTGTACATTATAAGCTTGGCTAACTTCTACGTTTATTTGTCCTCTCACCAATCCGGATGGAGCATCCGATGAATGAATGTTAACATATAAATTTTTACTAGTTTTAAGTTCAGTAGCTTCATTAGCAGTTAAAGTAATTGTTCCTTGTGCTGTTCCTCCAGTAAACGAAACATTGGTTCCATCTACTAAACCAGCAAATACACCTCCAGAAGATAAAACATCTCCATTATGAATATGGGCTACAGTTAAATTATCGGAATTAGCTAAATTGGTTATGTTAATGTCGAACTTTAAAGTGTAATCTTCATAAAGAGATAACTTTACTGTTCCACTATCATTTCTGTTTGAAATTCCAGGAATAGCATTATATGTGTTTACGTGAATTACGAACTCTTGATCTAAACTTGGTGAAGTTGTAGTATCATCATCTGAACATGAAATAAGAAAAATGATACTTAAGATTAGAAAAATTGATTTTTTCATTTTAATGAATTTAAATTATTAGTAATGTTGACAAAAGTATTGGAGCCCTTTAGTTTACTAACTATTAAATATTCTTAGGAGGAACTTTTGAAGGTTGAAAGGGAAAAAAATCGATTGAAACTTTAAATAAAATCTCGAAATTCTTTTTGTAAGAAATAATGAAATACTCCAGAATTAGAATGTTTTAAAATAAATAGTGACCCGAAACTTTTATTTGCTAGACACGATGCAATTAGCGTATCTTTGCAAGTCATTAAGAAGGAATAAAGAACGAATGAAAAACATTAGGAATTTTTGTATTATCGCCCACATTGATCACGGAAAGAGTACACTTGCGGATAGATTGTTAGATTTTACGCAAACCGTAACAGAGCGTGAAAAGCAAGATCAATTATTAGATAATATGGATTTGGAGCGAGAGCGTGGAATTACAATTAAATCTCACGCAATTCAAATGGATTATGTGCACAATGGTGAACCATACATTTTGAATTTAATTGATACTCCAGGACACGTAGATTTTTCTTACGAAGTTTCTCGTTCTATAGCGGCTTGTGAAGGAGCGTTGTTAATTGTAGATGCTGCTCAAAGTATTCAAGCACAAACTATTTCTAATTTATATCTAGCTTTAGAAAATGATTTAGAAATTATTCCTGTCTTAAATAAAGTTGATTTGCCATCTGCCAATCCAGAAGAAGTAACCGATGATATCGTAGATTTATTAGGTTGTGATCCGGAAGATGTAATTCCTGCAAGTGGTAAAACTGGTTTTGGAGTTGATAATATTTTAGAGGCTATTATTGATAGAATTCCTGCTCCAGAAGGAAACCCAGACGCTCCATTGAAAGCATTAATTTTTGATAGTGTTTATAATTCATACAGAGGAATTGAAACTTATTTTAGAATTATAGATGGTTCAATTAAAAAGAACCAAAAGATTAAGTTCATGGCAACCGGGAATGATTATTTTGCCGATGAGGTTGGGACTTTAAAGTTAAAACAGGAGCCAAAGAAAGAAATTAAAACTGGTGATGTTGGATATTTAATAACAGGTATTAAAACAGCTAAAGAAGTAAAAGTAGGAGATACTATTACTGATTTTGAAAATCCAACTACTGATAATATTGAAGGTTTTGAAGATGTAAAGCCAATGGTATTTGCCGGAATTTACCCTGTAGATACTGAGGATTATGAAGAATTAAGAGCTTCTATGGAGAAGTTACAATTGAATGATGCTTCCTTAGTCTTCCAACCAGAAAGTTCAGCGGCATTAGGATTTGGTTTCCGTTGTGGATTCTTAGGAATGTTACACATGGAAATTATTCAAGAGCGTTTAGAACGTGAGTTTAACATGACAGTTATTACCACGGTTCCTAACGTGTCTTATCATGCATATACAAAGAAAGAACCGGACGAGATTATTATTGTAAATAATCCATCAGATTTACCTGACCCATCAAAATTAGATAGAGTAGAGGAACCATTTATCAAAGCTTCTATTATTACAAAATCAGATTTCGTTGGACAAGTAATGAGTTTATGTATTGAAAAACGAGGACAAATTATTAACCAAACATATTTAACTCCTGAGAGAGTAGAGTTAATTTTTGAAATGCCTTTAGCGGAAATTGTATTTGATTTCTATGATAGATTAAAAACAGTTTCTAAAGGATATGCATCTTTTGATTATCATCCAATCGGAATGAAGAAGTCAAAACTTGTTCGTGTAGATATGTTATTAAACGGACAATCGGTTGATGCACTTTCATCTTTATTACATGATAGTAACGCTTATTCTATCGGAAAAAGAATTTGTGAGAAATTAAAAGAATTAATTCCTCGTCAACAATTCGATATTCCAATTCAGGCAGCAATCGGGGCAAAAATTATTGCTCGTGAAACGGTGAAAGCGTTACGTAAGGATGTAACAGCGAAATGTTACGGTGGAGATATTTCTCGTAAGCGTAAACTTTTAGAGAAACAAAAGAAAGGAAAGAAGAGAATGCGTCAGGTTGGAAACGTAGAAATCCCTCAACAAGCATTCATGGCAGTATTGAAATTAAATGATTAAGATATATTTAACCCTAGTAGTAACTTACTAGGGTTTTTTATTAAAAAATAAATTCTATTTTTACAATCTAATTAAACTTTAAAAAACTATGGAAAATTCTTTTAATTCATTTGATAATGATAGAGTGTTAATCGCTCAAACAACCGATGCTGAAAGAGTAGAGTTTTATAAAAAAACATATGCTCACGTTGCGGGTGGAGTTTTATTATTTATTGTTTTCGAATTCTTATTACAACAAAGTGATGCTCTTGTAAGCTTTATGTTTTCAATGACACAAGGTTGGAAGTGGTTATTGTTACTTGGAGGTTTTATGTTAATTACTAACTATGCTGAAAGTACAGCTTTAAGAACAACAGATAAGAACTTACAGTATATGGCTTATGCAGGTTATATTTTTGCAGAAGCATTTATTTTTGTTCCATTAATTGCGATTGTTACTAGATTTATGGGAGCAGAAGGTATGGCAGTACTTCAACAGGCTGGAATTGTTACCTTGACCTTATTTGCTGGGTTATCAGCAGTCGTAATCATAACTAAAAAAGACTTTTCGTTTTTAAGGTCTGCATTAACTATTGGTTTCTTTATTGCAATTGGTTTAATCATTGCTGGTTCATTATTCGGATTTAATATGGGACTTTGGTTTTCAGTAGGAATGTGTGTGTTAGCTGGAGGTTCTATTTTATACCAAACTTCTAACTTAGTACATAAGTTTACAACTGAAGATTATATACCAGCAGCATTAGGTTTATTTGCCTCTTTAATGTTATTATTCTGGTATGTATTACAAATATTTTTAGACAGAGATTAGTTTAAATTTACTATCGTTTATATATAAGAAAAGGCTCGAGAAATCGGGCCTTTTATTTTTTAAATTTGATTGTCTGTCTTACTGTTCAAGCCATTTTCTGAATTCAGCAGTTGTAGAAGAGCTTGTCATCGGCTTTTCTTTACAACCCGATATTGTCAATAATAATCTGTTTTTAAAATGACTTTCAATGTTTTCTATGAATTCAATATTGATAATTTCACTTCTATTAATCTTGAAAAATTTACTCGGATTTAGTTGTTTAGATATGCTTCCTAACGATTGAGATATGGTGTGTCTTTTACCATTGTAATCAGTTGCTATACAAAAATCTCCAGAAGCCTCAATTAAGGAAATATCAATAACGTTTAGTAATTGTATTCCCTTACTTTTTTTAATTACAAAACGTTTTTTGAAAGTTGTGTTTTCTTCTTTTAAAGTAGATTTCAATTCATTAATTACTTCAGTATTCAAATTGCCATAGGTTCCTTTTTTAAAGAGCGATTCGTATTTTTCTAAAGCACCATTAAACTCTTTTTTAGTATAAGGTTTTAGAATGTAAGCAATTCCATTGGAGTTAAAAGCTTTGAATAAATACTCATCATGTGCTGAACAAAAAATGATTGGTGTATCAGTGCTAATATCATCAAATAAATCAAAAGAAATTCCATCCAATAACTGTATGTCAGACAGGATTATATCATACACTTTTTCCTGCATAAATTGTTTTCCGTCTTTTATGCTCCTTGCCCAATCATGATTCATTTCATCCTTGAAATACTCATTTAAATACGTAGAAAGTTTTTGATACGCAGGTATTTCATCTTCTAGAATAAGTATTTTCATAGTATTATTTATTCAATTAAGTTAATAATAGGAATAGTTACTTCAAATTTATTATCAGTATTTACTACTGAAATCTCCTGATCCGATAACAGTTGATACCTGGTTTTTAGGTTTTCTAAACCGGTTCCAAAGGATTCTTTATTGTTTTTTAAAGAAGATTTCTCGTTAACTACAGTTAGTTTGTTCTCTTCAATAATAATTGAAGTTTTTATTGGATTTTCGTCTGGTTTATTGTGCTTTACAACATTTTCAAGTAAAGTTTGTATTGCTCCGGTTGGAATAAACTTATCAGTTAAAGTTGATTGTTTTTCGATTTGAAAATGATAGTCTATTCCGAAACGAGTTTGAATTAGAAAAATATAGTTTTCAGCTAATTGTATTTCATCTTCTAACTCCATAACTTCAGAATCTTTTGTTTTAATGAGGTATCTGTAAATTAGTGAAAGTCGATTAATGTATTCCTTTGCTTTTTCTGAATCTGAATCGATTAAACTGTCTAATGTGTTTAAATTATTAAACAAAAAGTGCGGATCTAATTGCGATCGTAAAAGTTTTAATTCATTTTCTTTTTGTTGCTTTTCCATTTTTAAAAACTGAGTCTGTCCTTCATAGAATTTTTTAGTAAGTAACAAGGCAAAAGGGAAAGCACTATTGTTTGTTCCTATATCTATCATTTTAAATAGATAATCCAAACCGATAGGGTAATCGTTCCAATCGTTTTTGCCTGACCAAAATCCAACAGTATAATCTATAGTAGAAAAGAATACCAATATTAAAATTCCTAAAAATGTAAAAGAAGCATATTGTTTGGTTATAATGAACTTTGGAATTAACCAAAAAACATAAATAAGAATAATAGCGTTGGTAGTTATTAATTCTATAGGAAAATCAAAAATGAACTCTCTAGTATGAGCGCCTCTATCATAATAATCGAAAAATTGAATTATGAATGAGAATATGAAATATATGGCTAATATATATACGTCAGATTTGTTGATTTTGGTGTTCATCAATTGGTTTTTTAAACAATATAATTGCATAACCTATTGCTGAAATTAAATACACATAAATTAGTCTAGATGGTATAAAACTCCCGAAATAGATCAACAAGGTAGCAATTATTATTAGTCCAACTCCAACTTTTTCAGTTTTGAAATAGTTTAATGATAGAATAAGTAAACCAATGTTCGTAAATCCCGGACCTGTTGTGATAAAAGGTTTCCAAATTGAAGGAAATTGGGATAAGTGTCCTGCAAATTCATTTCTTATTTCTTGTGTAGTTTGGCTCCACCAAATAAAATCTAATATACACATACCGATAATGGATACAATTCCAATTAGAAGAATTGGAGCTCCAATAAATGTGAAAACCGATTTAGGAAATTGACCAAGCTGAGGTATTAAAAAAGCAACTCCTAAAAGTAAGCTCCAATGGGCAAAATCTATGGGTTGTAAGGAATATACAAAACCATTTCCTTGGGCTAGTAAAATTTGCCCTAGGCTTTCAAAGAGTAAGCCTAGAACAAAAAGAGGTTTATAGTTTATTAAATTATTAGTCATTGCTGTCGATTCTATTTTCTTCATCTCTTGAAGAGTTGCTTTTAGATTTCTTTTTCCCAAATTTAGAACCGAAATTATAAGTGAATCGAAGTTGTACGTTTTGCCTCGATCCGTTACTTTCAATATTCGCGTTGATGTTGTCGTAGTTTACACGTCCCACAAAACCACGGTCTAAAACTTTATTGATTCCTAAGTTTACTTTTAATCTGTCGTTCATGAACTTTTTTCCGAAAGAAAAACTTAAGTTTCCAACCCAGCCTACATCAATTTGTCCTTCTAACGCTCCAGATCCGAAATAACTAGACATTTCTGCTTTTACATCCCAAGGAAGTTTATAGCTAGCTTGTGTGTATAATCCGTAGTTCCACTTAGTTAATAATAAATTAGGATCTAACTCTGTGGATGCAAATTTGTTATAATCAACAATAACACCTGTAAATCCGTCTAATCCTTCTACAAAGTTTAACGGTGCAAATAAACGGAAGTTCCAGTTTTGTCTATCTTCTAAGTTAATTGTAGTTCTTGAAATTTGAGCTGTGGCATCATCTTGCGAAATAAACAAGAATAAGTTGTCTTTAGTTTCACTGTAGGAAACTGTAAAAAAAGGTTGACTGTCAAATGTTAGATTGAATTGAAAATTATTAGTGAAAGCAGGTTTCAAGTTTGGGTTTCCTACCTCAGAAGTTAAAGGATCATAAACCGTAACAAAAGAATTTAGACTGTTATAGTTAGGTCTTCTAATTCTATAACTGTATGCAATATTTACACCCAATGACTCAGTAAGTTTTCTGCTAACCGATGCACTTGGGAATAATTGAGAAATGTTTCTTGTTCTGGTTTCATTTGTGTTTGTTGAAGTTCCTTTCGTATCACTGTTTTCGTAACGAACCCCTCCAGAAAGTGACCAATCTCCAATAGTAGCATTAACCTTAGTGTAAAGTGCGAAGATGTTTTCATCGATTAAAAAACGGTTGCTATTGTCTGGTTGAAAATCAAAACCACCAGAAGAATTTTCCGTGAATAACTGTAAGTCACTATCAGTGTCAACATCTGAATATTTAGTTCCGAAACTTAACTTAAATTCATCTGAGAAAGTTTTTGTGTAATCAACTTTATAAGTGTTAATGTTGTATTTCCCATTTTGAAGAAAACGCTGGTTTGTAAAAGGAATTGTGTTACCATTTACAGCATAAATATCATTAGTATTTTCGTTTTTATAATCTACATAATTGAAATCTATAAATAATCGATCCGTTTCAGATTTGTATTCGTAATAAGGATTAATACTAAAAGTGTTTCGATCTCTGTCAAAAGTATTTTCAGTAACAAACCTTTCCAAAGAAGAAGGCGACGTGATATCTGTATTGCTTCTTGAAATTCTGTCGGACATTGTATTGTTGAAACGAGTTCCAAATCCAATTGAGTTTTTATCATTTATATAATAATCAAGATTTCCACCTACCCAGATTCTTTTTGGGTCAAAAGGTTCGATAGTTGCTTGATCATAAAATGTATCTCCAACGGTACGTGTTATGAATAAATCGTTTCTCCAAGTTGGTGCCGAATATCCTGTGTTTAATTGCCAGTTTAATTTGTTTTTATAACTAGCTATAGAAGCACTTGTTCCATATTCAAAACCTTCATCTTCACCAAGCCATAATCCAACATTACCATGGGTTCCTAATCGTACATTCTTTTTTAGAATTATGTTGATAATTGGTCCCGATCCTTCCGCATCGAATTCAGCTCCCGGTTGTTCAATTAATTCTACTTTAGCAATATTATCGGCAGGAAGATCTTGTAAAAGAGTATCCATATCCATATAATCTGTTGTTTTACCATTAATAAGTATTCTAACATCAGATCGACCAGCGAAGTTAATTCCGTTATTTGTTACGATTATACCAGGCACCCTTTTTACTACATCTTCTAAACTGTTGTTTAACATCTCTGAGTTTTCAAGGTCAACTACTAACTTCTCTGCAGTTTGACGAATAACAGGTCGTTTGCTTTTTACAACAACTTCGTCTAAAGATTCGTTTTCTTCTTTTAATGTAAAGTTGAATGTCTTGTTTGAGGTTAGGTTGAATTTTTCTGAAGTCTTTGTTTTAAAACCTAACATTGAAACTTCTATAGTATAGTTACCTTCAGGAATATTTTCGAAACTATAATTTCCGTTGTCGTCTGAGACAACTCCTTTTGGTGTAATGTTTTCTTTCTCACTGATTAAAATTACATTGGCAAAAGGCAATGGTAATTTTTGATTGTCAGCAATTTTCCCATTTATTGAATGTTGCGCAAGTATCGAAGTAAAAGATAGGCTTGCTAAAATTAATATAAGTGACTTTTTTAATGTTGTTTTCATTTGATTTTCATTTTTCTAAAGACATGTCAAAACTATAGTTGTTACAAGCTTTTAAAAATTGAAAATCGGTAAAGTGGGTTAAATTTCGGTCGAATTAGGATTTCAATCCTATATCTTTTCTGTCAGTCGTTTAATTTTTGGTTTTTCAGATTTTTTTTCTGGTTTCTTTCCAGGAAACACCAATGAAGTACTAGAGAAAGTAGTTCCAAAATTTACTTTTGCATAATAAACTTGACTTACTGCATCAAGTACTTGATCCTCCGTTAATTCCTTTAAAGGGTGAATAAAAACTGACCAAAGTACATTATCTGAAATAGCATATTTAACATCTAAAGCAGTATGAAAGTTTGCCATAAGTGAAGCGGTCTTAAGTTCCTCAGAAAGTTTGTCACTTTCAACTATAGGTGACATAATTCTCATTCGATTATGTGTAGAGTCAGCAATCGTAATAAAAGGAACATTTTTTATGATAAATCGCCATTGTGTTTTCTGACTTACAATACTATCACTTATTTTTTCAAGCATAGTTCCAAGTTTTGATGGAGTCATTTTTTGACTATTTCCATTACTAATAAATAACGATAGGAAGAAAAGGGAGAAAATAACTTTTTTCATGATTTTAATTTCTAACTTAGACGAAAGAAACTTCTGTAAATAACAAAGGCTTTCAAATAATTGAAAGCCTTTGTTATTTATAATATCTGTAATAAAATTTATTAGTCTCTGTTTGCAGCCATTAATCTCATAACCCAATATAATAACATCGCAAGAGAACCTATGGCAGCAACTAAATAAGTTCGAGCAGCCCATTTTAAAGCATCTTTCGACGCTGCTAATTCTTCACGAGTTACCATATGTTTATTTTCTAACCAAGCCAAAGCCCTATTGCTTGCATCATATTCTACAGGTAAAGTAACGAAACTAAATAATGTTGCCATTCCAAACATAGCTGCACCGGCTGCTAATGCCCAATACCCTAAGCTAGATGTTAGTCCCATTACAAGTCCAACCATAATTAATATGTTAGAAAATTTAGAAGAAATAGAAACCATAGGTACTAATTGTGATCTCATAGTAAGCCATTTATAAGCTTGGGCATGTTGAACTGCGTGACCAACTTCATGAGCAGCAACTGCTGCTGCTGCTGCATTTCTCTGATGAAAAACACCTTCGCTTAAATTAACTGTTTTGTTTTGCGGATTATAGTGATCAGTTAACCTTCCTGCGATTGAAATAACTTTAACATCGTATATTCCATGATCTGAAAGCATTTTCTCGGCAATTTCAGCACCACTCATTCCATTCCTCAAATGAATTCCTGAGTATTCTTTGAATTTCCTTTTTAATTTACCACTCACGGCACTGCTTATTAAAGCAACAATACCCATTATTATATAATATCCAATATCCATTACCATATCTTATTCTTTTTTACTTTTAATTATTTGTATTGTTTTCTAGTTTGATAAATTTACAGCATAAATTATTCCATTTCAAAAAACAGTGGTTAAAGTTGACAAAATGGCAAACAAACCTAACATATTATTAGTTTATACTGGTGGAACGATCGGTATGATAAAGGATTATAAAACAGGTGCTTTAAGAGCGTTTGATTTTAATCAAATTCAAGATAAAATCCCTGAATTGCAACATTTAGATTGTAATATTTCAACTATTTCTTTTGAGTCGCCAATTGATTCATCCAATATGAATCCAACTTATTATGTGAAAATAGCTGAAATTATTGAAGAGAATTATAATAGTTTTGATGGTTTCGTAGTCCTTACTGGGTCAGATACAATGTCGTATACTTCTTCTGCAATTAGTTTTATGTTTGAGAATTTGCAGAAGCCAGTAATTTTTACCGGTTCACAATTACCAATTGGTGATTTAAGAACTGATGCTAAAGAAAATTTAATTACTTCCATAGAAATTGCTTGTGCAAGGGAAAATGAACAACCTATTATAAGAGAGGTTGGGCTTTATTTTGAGTATAAACTATACCGCGCCAATAGGACAACTAAAATAAATGCTGAACAATTTGAAGCATTTGCTTCGATGAACTATCCTCCATTAGCTGAAAGTGGAGTTCATCTTCACTTCAATCATCATTTGTTATTTCGACATGAGGCGAAAGAAGATCAATTGATTTTTAGAAAGAATCTAATTGATGATATCGTAATACTAAAATTATTTCCAGGAATTACAAAAAAAGTGGTTGAAGCCATCCTTAATATAGATAACCTAAGAGGGGTTATTTTAGAAACCTATGGTTCTGGAAATGCTTTAACAGAAACTTGGTTTATCAGTTTGCTTGAAAAGATTATTGAAAAAGGAGTAGAAGTTGTAAACGTTACTCAGTGTACTGGAGGAAGTGTAATTTTAGGATTATATGAAACTAGTACCGATTTAAAGCGAATTGGCATAATTAATGGTAGAGATATAACCACAGAAACAGCTGTAGCAAAAATGATGTATCTACTTGGAGAGAATTTGTCACAGGAAGATTTTAAATATTATTTTGAGAAATCATTACGCGGAGAAATAAGTTCACAATTGTAATTGAGAATTTTTAAATTTAAAGTGACAAAAAGGAAAAGTTTTTTAACAATTAGCGTTAATTTTTTTTAATGTACCAACATTTTTTTGTTACTTGGCTCTCTGAAAACTGGCGGGGTTACACGAGTGAAGCCGATAATTTACAGTAGTTCACTAGTAATCAGGCTGGTTAGCAATATAAAAATTTGTATTTTTAACACGTTAACTATTTTTAAATTAATTATAACAAAATGAAAAAAGCAGTAAATGTCCTAACTCTTACAGGATTTATGTTCTTTGGGGCTATTCAATCAACTTTTGCACAAGACGCGGAAAAAACTTTTCACCAAGAGTTAAAGCAACGTTTTATTGAAGGAGATCCAACGTTTATGGGTATTGTATTAGTTGCCTTAATCTTAGGTTTAGCTATTGCAATCGAAAGAATTATCTACTTAAACATGGCAACAACTAACACTAAGAAATTAATTGCTAGTGTTGATGACGCATTAAGTTCTGGTGGTGTTGAAGCAGCTAAAGAAGTTTGTAGAAATACTAAAGGACCTGTAGCTTCTATTTTCTTCCAAGGATTAGAAAGAGCTGATGAAGGATTAGATGCAGCTGAAAAAGCAGTAGTTGGATATGGAGGAGTTCAAATGGGATTATTAGAGAAGAACATTTCTTGGTTATCTTTATTTATCGCTCTTGCACCGATGTTAGGATTCATGGGTACTGTAATCGGTATGATTGAGGCATTCGATAAAATCCAAGTTCAAAATGATATCTCACCAGCAGTAGTAGCAGGAGGTATTAAAATTGCACTTTTAACAACAGTATTCGGTTTAGTTGTAGCGATTATCTTACAGATTTTCTATAACTATATCGTATCAAAAGTAGATAGTATCGTAAACAACATGGAAGATGCATCTATTTCTTTAATCGATTTATTAGCTAAGTATAAAAAATAATATCTAGCATGAATAATAAAATTTTAACAATATTTATCGCTATTATGGGAGTTGTAGGCTTAGGTCTATATGCAAACATTATGGCTGTAGATGCAGAAGATGTTGTAGCAGTAGATAATGCTTCTTCGCCGATGGTTACTTTCGCAATTATTTTATTAGTTGCTTCGGTTGTTGTAGCGGTTGTTGCTTCATTATTAGGGTTTTTGAAAAATCCTGCTGCTTTAAAGAGAGCAATATTAGGAGTTGCTAGTTTAGGTGTAGTAATTTTAGTTTCATATTTGATTGCAGACGCAAATCAAGTAATTAACGCTAACAAAGAAATTATTGCAGCTGCTGATAGTTCAGTTTCAAAATTAACTAGTACTGGTATTTGGGGAAGTTTATTCTTGTTAGTGATAGCTGGAGCATTCTTCGTATTCGATTTATTAAAAGGATTAATTAAATAATTTATCATGGCAAGAAGAGAAAACCCAGAAATTAATGCAGGTTCGATGGCAGATATCGCCTTCTTGCTACTTATCTTTTTCCTTGTAACGACAACAATGGATGTTGACTCAGGTATTTCGATGAAATTACCGGAGAAACCGCCAGCGAATTACGATCCACCAAAAATTAAAGAAAGAAATATCTTTGAAATTAGTATTAACAGAAATAATGATCTATTTGTAGATGGAGATGTTATGGAGTTAAAAGACCTAAAAGAGGCTGCTAAGAAATTCATCGATAATGGTGGTGGTGTTGGAAATCCAATGCCAGGAGAAGAGAAGGGTAAAGAATGTGATTACTGTTCAGGAGACAGAAATCCTGACTCATCAGATCACCCAAATAAAGCGATCATTTCAATTGAAAGTGATAGAGCTTCTGACTACGAGGTTTATGTAAATATTCAAAACGAGTTAAGAACAGCTTACACTGAATTGAGAAATGAATTAGCTCTTAAGAAGTTTAAGAGATCGTTTAATGAGATTGAAGAGGCTTACAAAAAGAGTGGAAATAAAGATGAGAATCTTGAAGCTCAGGTTAAGTTGATTAAGAATTCTTATCCTCAAATCATTACAGATTTAGATCCAACAGATACTGAATAATTATTTATAAAAACAATTAGATATGGCAAAATTTGGAAAAAAGAAAAAAGGGACACCGGCGATTTCGACGGCCTCTTTACCTGATATTGTTTTTATGTTACTTTTCTTTTTCATGGTAACTACCGTGATGAGAGAAACAGATTTACAAATTACTAGTCCACAGTTACCAAGTGCAACTGAAGTAAAGAAACTAGAACAAAAGAGTTTAGTTACTACTATTTACGTTGGTCAAGCAAAAGAGGTAGATAAGTATGGTAATAAGTATAACAGTATCCAATTAAACGATAAGATTGCAACGCCAGATGATATTCCAGCATTTATTTTAAATGCAAGATTGGACGTTCCAGAAGAAAATCATCCAAGAATGACTACTTCTATAAAGGCGGATAAGCAAATGAGTGTAGGTACTTTGACAGATATTAGACAAAGATTAAGAGATGTAAATGCTCTTAAATTAAGTTTGTCTACTCACAAGGGAAGTACTATTAGTGAATAAATTTCATTTTGATTTATTATATAGAAAAAGAGCAATTATTTAATTGCTCTTTTTTCTTTTAGACTAGTTTTATGTTAAAAAAATTATTATCACTTTTTATTGTTTTCTTTAGTATTAATGTCTTATCTCAAACTGATTCTTTAAGAATTGGAGACAAGTATTGGGAGGATCAACTATATATGTCAATTTCTTATGATTTGATGCGTAATCAACCTGATACGGCTGAAGATACAGGATTCTCTTATAGTTTATCTTTTGGTTACATTAAGGATATACCTTTTTCAAAGAATGGTAGATTTGCTGGAGGAGTTGGATTAGGTTATGGGTATAGTTCATATAATCATGACTTACAGGTTGTCAATTCCAATACAATTCAGATTGCTGATAATATTGCTTCTAACAAGTTAAAAATGCATAATCTTGAAATTCCTTTACAGTTACGTTGGAGAACTTCAGATGCTGTTACTTATGCCTTTTGGAGGGTTTATGCAGGGGTAAAATTGAGCTATAATTTGAGTAACACTTTTTCATATGAGGAGAGTTCGCAATTAAAAGAATTTTCAAACATAGATATTTATAACAAATTTCAAACAGGGATAGAACTGTCTGCTGGTTACGGTGCTTTTAATTTTTACTTTTATTATGGATTGAATTCTGTATACAAAAATGCAGAAATAAATGGAGTCAATGTGGCTAGTAAGATCACAAAATTCGGTCTTATATTTTATTTGTTATAGAATATAGTAAGAAATGAGCTGTGTTCCTATTCCCAATAGAAAACCAAGATATACTTCTTTAGGTGTATGTGCTTTCAAATATAATCTTGATGATGCAAGAAGTCCTGATAGTAATATTAGAATTAAGATTAAAGGAGTAACTGATATATTATAAATCAGTTGGAATACAATGAAATAACCAACTGCACTTCCCATTGACAATAAGTGTATACTTGTTTTTATTCCCAATGCGAAAATCAAATAGATTCCAATTAGTCCTAATAATGTTCCATAAAACAGGTAAGATAGATCTTGAACGTTTCTGAAATTACTAAAGTATCTTGCCAGAAAAAGAAATAGACACATCATTATGAATAATGGAACTTTTCTTTCTTTTATTGATGGAAGATCAATAGAGCTTATTTTACGAGTTAACTTTAATGTTATAAGGATTATTATAGGAATAACATAAGTCAAGCTAAAAACGAATGTAAGGAAGTATAATTGCTCGGGAAAACTTATAGTAAAAGGAGAAAGAAAAAAATAAAGCAAAATTCCTACCGTAGGCATTACGATAGGATGTAAGATTGTCGATAAGAACTTGTGCCAACGCATTATTATATTTCTTTTCTAAGTCTTGCTACAGGAATGTCTAACTGCTCTCTATATTTTGCCACCGTTCTTCGAGCAATAGGATAGCCTTTTTCCTTTAATATTCCAGACAATTTTTCATCTGTTAAAGGTTTCTTTTTATTCTCCTCAGCAATTACTGTTTCTAATATTTTCTTTATTTCCCTTGTTGAAACATCTTCTCCTTGGTCATTTTTCATAGACTCTGAAAAGAACTCCTTAATTAACTTTGTGCCGTATGGAGTGGAAACGTATTTACTATTAGCCACACGAGAAACGGTCGATACATCCATGTTAATAGTATCAGCAATATCTTTTAAAATCATTGGTTTTAACTTACGTTCATCACCAGTTAAAAAATAATCATACTGGTAATGCATAATTGCGTTCATTGTAACCAATAACGTTTGTTGACGCTGTTTAATTGCGTCAATGAACCACTTAGCAGCATCAAGTTTTTGTTTAATAAATAGAACTGCGTCTTTTTGAGATTTCGTTTTATCCTTAGAGTCTTGATATCCTTTAAGCATATTATTATACTCTCTAGAAACATGAAGTTCAGGAGCATTTCTTGAATTTAAGGTCAACTCTAATTTTCCTTCAATAATTCTTATCGTAAAATCAGGAACGATCTGCTCTGCAATTTTGTTATTTCCAGCATATGAACTTCCTGGTTTAGGGTTCAATTTTGCAATTTCAGAATTCGCTTTTTTTAATTCTTCCTCTGAAATGTCGAATTTATCAAGCAGCTTTTTGTAATGCTTTTTTACAAAATGGTCAAATGCTGTTTCTAGAACTCTAATGGCTAAAGCCCTACTTTTTGTTTCAGATTTTGATTTTAATTGAATGATTAAACATTCCTTTAAATCTCTTGCACCAACTCCTATGGGATCTAACTTTTGAACAACATTTTTTAATACGTGTTCAACTTTTTCTTCAGAGGTGAATACGTTTTGAGTAAAAGCTAAATCATCAATTAAATCAATAATTTCTCTTCTAATGTATCCACTTTCATCAATGCTTCCAACTAAAAATTCGGCTATTGCTTTTTCTTCTTCATCAATTCTGAAAGTATTCAATTGATTTTTTAAGGATTGATGAAATGTTGTTCCCGCAGCATAAGGTACTTGCTTTTCTTCATCATCAGCGGAATAATTGTTAGCTTGTGTTTTATAGCTAGGATATTCATCATCACTTAAATATTCATCGATATTGATATCGTCTGCATCAATTTTTTCATTTCCAGAATCATCATAATCAACATCGTTAGCAAAATCATCCTCAAAACTATCACTTTCGTCTTTTCCAGTATCTAGTGCGGGGTTTTCCTCAATTTCTTGTTTTAATCTTTCTTCAAATGCCTGTGTAGGCAGTTGAATCAATTTCATTAACTGAATTTGTTGAGGAGACAGTTTTTGAAGTAATTTTTGATGTAAACTTTGTTTTAGCATAGTTACAAATATATGATTTTCGAAAAAATAAAATCGCCATTCTTATTAGGAATGGCGATAACTATATGTATTTTAATATTCTTTTTAGAATTCTGCGTTTTGCGGTGTTCTTGGAAAAGGAATTACATCTCTAATATTACCCATTCCTGTTGTAAATAACACTAAACGTTCAAAACCTAATCCAAATCCAGAGTGAACTGCAGTTCCGAATTTACGAGTGTCTAAGTACCACCATAATTCTTCTTCTTCAATTCCTAAAGCAGCCATCTTTTCTTTTAAAACATCTAGACGTTCCTCTCTTTGAGATCCACCAACCATTTCTCCAATTCCTGGGAATAAAACGTCCATTGCTCTTACCGTTTTACCATCATCATTCAAACGCATATAGAATGCTTTAATTTTCGCTGGATAATCGAATAAAATTACTGGACATTTAAAGTGTTTCTCTACTAAATAACGTTCGTGTTCAGATTGTAAATCAGCTCCCCATTCATTAATTGGGTACTGGAATTTTTTCTTCTTATTAGGTTTACTATTGCGTAAAATGTCAATAGCTTCTGTATATGATACTCTTTTAAAGTTGTTGTCAACAACAAACTTAATTTTCTCAATTAAAGACATTTCACTTCTTTCAGCTTGAGGTTTAGTCTTCTCTTCTTGAAGTAATCTGTTTTCTAAGAAAGCGAGATCATCCTTACAGTTATCTAAAACATATTGTAAAACGTACTTAATGAAATCTTCAGATAAATCCATGTTTGCATCTAAATCATTAAATGCAACCTCAGGTTCAATCATCCAGAATTCTGCTAGGTGACGAGTAGTATTTGAATTTTCAGCTCTAAAAGTTGGTCCGAAAGTATATACTTTACCAAGTCCCATTGCATATGTTTCAGCTTCTAGTTGTCCAGATACTGTTAAATTCGTTTGCTTTCCGAAGAAATCTTGAGTGTAATCTACTTCACCATCTTCATTCAATGGAGCTTTGTTTGCCTCAAAGTTGGTAACTCTAAACATTTCTCCTGCTCCTTCCGCATCCGATCCCGTAATAATAGGAGTATTTACGTAGTAAAATCCATTTTGTTGGAAATATTGGTGCACGGCAAAAGAAAGTGCTGAACGAACTCTCATAACCGCGCTAAAAGTATTAGTTCTAACACGTAAGTGAGCTTGTTGTCTTAAAAATTCTAATGAGTGTCTTTTTGGTTGTAGAATTGTTTTAGAAACTTCATCTGGATCAGCATCTCCTAAAATTTCAACATTTGTTACCTGAATCTCTACTGATTGTCCTTTACCTTGACTTTCAACTAAAGTTCCATTAATAGAAACAGCAGCGCCTGTATTAATTCTCTTTAATAAAGCTTCATCTGTATTTTCGAAATCAACAACACATTGAATATTATTAATAGTAGAACCATCATTTAATTGAATAAAACGATTACTTCTAAACGCTCTTACCCAACCTTTAACATTTACTTCTTGAAGAAGCTTTTCCGAAGCTAATAATTCTTTTACGCTACTTGTTTTCATATTCTTTAAAAAATTGAGCGACAAATATAATTTTTTAAAGAGAAATTAACAACGGATTTATCTTATGAATAGTAGGATTTTAAATAAAAGTAGTTTTATTTTTCAGTTTTCTCTTTTGGAGGTAAAATCTTGAAATTCGTTTCCTTTAGTACTTTCTTATTAGCTATTTTTTTCTCAAAAGATAATAGAAGAGAAGGTAATAGTAATAAATTCGAAACCATTGCTAATAAAAGTGTTACCGAAACTAAACCTCCTAATGCAATAGTTCCTCCAAAGCTCGACACTGTAAATACTAAGAATCCAAAGAATAATACAATAGAAGTGTAGAACATACTTACACCAGTTTCCTTTAAGGCAGAATAAACAGCAGGTTTAATTCTCCAATTGTTGGCTAAGAGTTCTTGACGATATTTCGCTAAGAAGTGAATAGTATCATCCACGGAAATTCCAAAGGCAATACTGAATACAAGAATCGTTGATGGTTTTATTGGAATATCGAAGAATCCCATTAGTCCTGCTGTCATTAATAACGGCAGCATATTTGGAATTAACGAAATTAAAATCATTTCTAATGATCTAAACATCCAAGCCATAAAAATAGAAATAAGAACAATAGCTAGTGATAAAGAAATAACTAGGTTTCTTATTAGATAATTCGTTCCTTTCAAGAAAACTAATGCTTTACCAGTCATTGATACTTGGAATTTTTCACCAGGAAATTGCTTTTTGATTACGGCATTTAATCTTTCCTGAATAATATCCATTTTATCTGTTCCAACATCTTTCATGAATGTAGTGATACGTGCGTATCTTCCAGTACTATCAACAAAGTTTTTTAGCATTCCAGAATTCCCTTCTGAATTTTTGGTGTAAGCAAAAATGTAACTTTGTTCCTGACTGGTGGGTAGTTGATAATATTTTGGGTTTCCTTTATAGTAGGCTTGCTTCGAGTATTTAACTAAATTATTTACAGAAATAGGTTTTGACAATTCAGGGAATGTTTCGATTGTCTCATTCAGCTTTTCCATCTTTTTCAGTGTGGAAAGCTTCATTACACCTTTATCTCTTTTTGTGTCAACTAATATTTCTAGTGGCATGATACCACCAAACTCAGTTTCAAAGAATTTTATGTCTTTATAAAACTGTTTTCCTTTAGGCATATCTTCTATTAAACTTCCGGAAACTCTGATTAACGCAAGTCCAGCCATACTTAAAATAATGATGACAACAGTGGTGATATAAATAGCGATTCGTTGATGTCTTACCGTTCGCTCCATCCAATTTACCACATTTTCCATCCATCGTTTTTCTAAATGGTTTAAATGTTTCTTTTGTGGTAAAGGCATGAAACTATATAGAATAGGAATAATTAATAATGCCAGAATGAAAATACTAATAATGTTGATAGATGCTAAAACTCCGAACTCTCGTAATAATTGACTTTTTACAAAAACAAAAGTGGCAAATCCAGAAGCAGTTGTTATGTTCGTCATTAACGTAGCATTACCAATTTTAGAAATTACACGTTGTAAGGATTTTGCTTGATTTCCATGTTTTTTAACCTCTTGCTGATATTTGTTTATTAAGAAAACAGCATTTGGAACCCCGATTACAATAATTAAAGGTGGAATTAAAGCAGTTAAAACTGTTAATTCATATCCCAATAAACCTATAAAACCGAAAGCCCAAATAACTCCAACTCCAACAACCAATAATGTAATAAACGTTGCTCTGAAAGATCTAAAAAAGAAGAAGAATATGATAGCCGTAATTAAAAGCGCACCTCCTACGAAAAGTAACATTTCGTCTGCGATGTTCTTTGAATTTAAAGTTCGGATGTAAGGCATTCCCGAAATACGAACTTGAAGATTGTAATTTTTTTCAAATTTTTCAACCTCTGGAATCAGAACTTGTTCGATAAAATCAGCACGTTCTGGTGTATTTACAATATCCTTTTTTAAATAAATAGCAGTTTGAATAGTTCCTTCTTCGTTGTAAAGAATGTTTTCATAAAACGGTAACTTTTCAAATAACTGTTCTTTTATTTTTTCAATATCTTCTTGGTTGCTTGGAGTTTTGTCTAAAAGCGGACTTACTACGAACTTTCTGTTTTTTCTGTCTGCTTCTAATTTCTTGATATCGGTTATAGATACAGTAAGTTCTACTTGAGCGGTTGAATCTAGCTTCTTGGCAAGTTTGTTCCAAGCATTAAATTTTTCTACTTCAAAAACAGTGCTGTCTTTTAATCCTAGAATGATTAAGTTTCCTTCTTCACCAAAAATATCTAAGAATTTATCATACTCAACATTCACTGGATGATTCTCTGGAAGTAGGTTTGCTTCTGAGTATGAGAAACGAATGTTGTCTGTTTGGGAGACTAAGTATGCAGTAATACCAATAATTACAGCTAATACTAGGTAGCGATTACGTAAAATAAATCCTGCGATCTTAGTCCAAAAAGTCATCCAAAAAAATTTGTGCAAAGGTAGGTTAAAAAGAGGAAATAGAACAAAAAAAAAGAGTGTTGGAAACACTCTTCTTTAAAAAATATTGTCTAAAATTAAACTGTCATGATTTCTTTCTCTTTTACAGAGAATTTTTCATCAATCTGTTTAACGTAGTTGTCCGTTAAATTTTGGATATCAGCTTCTGTGTTTTTCTTCATATCATCAGAAACATCCAATTTTTTAATTTCATTGTTAGCGTCTTTTCGTGCATTTCGTACACCAACTTTTGCGTTTTCAGCTTCAGCTTTTGCTTGTTTGGCTAAATCACGACGACGTTCTTCAGTTAATGGTGGTACATTAATGATAATGTTTTCTCCATTATTCATTGGGTTGAAACCTAAATTCGCAATCATAATTGCTTTTTCGATTTCTTGTAACATATTCTTTTCCCAAGGTTGAATAGAAATTGTACGAGCATCAGGAGTATTAACATTTGCAACTTGACTTAACGGAGTTGCAGATCCATAATAATCTACCTGAACATTTGCTAACATTGCAGGTGATGCTTTACCAGCTCTAATACTTCTTAATTCCTTTTCTAAATGAGAAATGGCACTATCCATTGCTTCTTTAGCACTATCTAATATAAAATCTATTTCTTCAGTCATTTTTCGAAAATTTTGTAAATCAGTATTGGTTTGATTAATACGATTTTATTTGTGATCAACTATTGTACCGATAGGTTCTCCAGAAACTAATTTAATTAAATTTCCTTGTTTATTCATATCGAACACAATAATAGGTAATTTATTTTCTTCGCTCAAAGTAAAAGCTGTCATGTCCATTACTTTTAAGCCTTTGTCTATTACATCTTTAAACGTAATAGTTTCGAATTTAATTGCGTCTTTATTTTTTTCAGGATCATCATTATAAATTCCATCTACACGTGTTCCTTTTAAAATTGCGTCAGCATCTATTTCAATAGCTCTTAAAACAGCTGCAGTATCTGTTGTAAAATATGGGTTACCAGTTCCTGCTCCAAAAATAACAACTCTACCTTTCTCTAGATGTCGAATAGCTTTTCTTTTGATATATGGTTCTGCTACTTCTTTGATTTCTAATGCCGTTTGCATTCTTGTGAATACACCTTCATCTTCTAAAGCACTTTGTAAAGCCAAACCATTTATACAAGTTGCTAACATCCCCATGTGATCACCTTGTACTCGGTCCATTCCGTTTGCAGCTCCAGATACACCTCTGAATATATTTCCACCACCAATTACAATGGCAACTTCTATACCTTTTTCAACAACTTGTTTTATCTCTAAGGCATATTCTTTTAATCTTTTTGGATCAATTCCATAGTCGCGATCTCCCATAAGGGCTTCTCCGCTTAATTTGAGAAGTATTCGTTTGTATTGCATAGTTCTGTTGAAAGTTGTGCAAATATACCAAAGTATTAGGAACTAAAAAAAGATGAAACTTACCAAAAAAACTATTTCAAAACTAGTTTAAACCAATATCGTTAATTTCATTATCGGTCTTTGGTTTTGATTTTAACCATTTCAAGCCTATTCGAAATAATCCAATAATAATAACAAGTGGCAATAAAGAACCGATTAAGTAGCCAAGCCCATATGGACTATTTGATTTAGAAATATAAATTATTATTTCGGGAATTTGAACTATGAAACCAAATGATAAAAAAACTGAAATTACAATAAACAAAACTGCGAAGATCTTTTTCATAGATTTTTAAGATAAAAATAAAAAGACCTTTGAATAATCAAAGGTCTTTTTTAAAATATGTTTGAAAGTAATTACCCTAAAGTAACTCTTACGAAGTTTTTAACTTCTACTTCACCATAAGAAGATACATATTCAGCAACAGTTTTCTTCTCGTCTTTGATGAATTTTTGATCTAATAAACATTGCTCTTGATCTAGAGTAGTGTTATCAGAAATAAATCTTTCCATTTTTCCTGGTAAGATTTTGTCCCAGATTTTTTCTGGTTTACCTTCAGCTTTTAATTGCTCTTTAGCAGTCTCTTCAGCTTGAGCTAAAGCTTCGTCAGTTAACTGTAATCTAGATACGAATTGAGGAACGTTCTTTAAAGTCTTTCCTAAACGTACTAATTCTTCGTTATCTTTAATGATAGCAGCAATTCTTGCATCAGTTTCAGCAGCGACGTACTCAGGAGAGAAATCTTTATAAGATAAAGTTGTAGCTCCCATAGAAGCAGCTTGCATAGCTAAATCTTTAGTTAATTCAGCAGCCTTTTCAACCGGCTCAGTAATTCCAACTAAAGCAGCAATTTTACCAACGTGAGTATAAGATCCAACGTAAGGAGCTTCGATTCTTTCAAAAGAAGGAACCTCAATTTTCTCACCGATTACACCAGTTTGCTCGATTAATTTTTCAGCAACAGTGTTACCATCACCAAAATCAGCAGCTAAGAAGTCTTCTTTCGTAGTAAAGTTGATAGCGATATCAACAAACTGTTGAGCTAATTGCTTGTAAGTATCATTTTTAGCAACGAAGTCAGTTTCACATGCTAAAACGATAGCTACACCATAAGTGTTGTCATCACTAACTTTAGCGATTGCTACACCTTCAGATGAATCACGATCTGCTCTTTTAGCAGCAATTTTTTGTCCTTTTTTACGTAAGATTTCAATTGCTTTGTCGAAGTCTCCTTCAGCCTCTACTAAAGCTTTCTTACAGTCCATCATTCCTGCACCAGTAGTTTCTCTTAACTTTTTTACGTCTGCAGCGCTAATTTTTGACATTTTATGTTTTTTTATTAGTTGTATTAATAATTACAATGATATAATAAAATAAAGGTTTCAATGTGATGAAACCTTTAAATTAAAATTTATTTAGCTTCTTCAGCTTTTGCTTCAGTAGTTTTAGCTTCTTTCTCTGTTTTAGCTTTTTCCTTATCAGCTTTTCTTTCAGCTAAACCTTCAGAAATTGATTCAGTAACATAAGATAAAACTTTGTCAATAGACTTAGAAGCATCATCATTTGCAGGGATTACAAAATCGATCGGTCTTGGATCAGAGTTTGTATCAACCATTGCAAAGATTGGAATGTTTAATTTTTGAGCTTCAGCAATAGCAATGTGCTCTTTCTTTACGTCAATTACAAATAATGCACCTGGTAAACGAGTCATGTCAGAAATAGAACCTAAGTTTTTCTCTAACTTTTCACGTTGACGGTTAATTTGTAATTTCTCTCTTTTAGATAAAGCATCGAAAGAACCATCTTGCTTCATTCTATCAATAGAAGCCATTTTCTTTACAGCTTTACGGATAGTAACGAAGTTAGTTAACATACCACCTGGCCATCTTTCTGTGATGTAAGGCATGTTTACTGATTTTGCTTTTTCAGCAACGATATCTTTAGCTTGCTTCTTAGTAGCAACGAATAAGATTTTACGTCCTGAGTTAGCTATTTTTTGTAAAGCTGCAGTAGCTTCATCAATTTTAGCTGAAGTTTTATACAAGTCGATGATGTGAACACCATTACGCTCAGTATAAATGTAAG
The DNA here is from genome assembly GCA_022448525.1 of Tenacibaculum sp. Classification (GTDB taxonomy): domain Bacteria; phylum Bacteroidota; class Bacteroidia; order Flavobacteriales; family Flavobacteriaceae; genus Polaribacter. Next base: position 133,622 of record JAKVCX010000010.1, on the reverse strand, counting down.
GAGCCATGTTTGGATTCCACTTTCTAGTTAAGTGTCCGAAGTGTACTCCACTTTCTAATAATTCTTGAATATTTGCCATTTTAAAAAATGTGTTTACGTTCTGTTTTCGCAATATTTCAGTAGTTATTAAGTCTGAAATATTTAGATACTAAACTGTTAATAAATAATATACTCTTATAAATAACAGCTCTAATAAACGATTAACGTTTAGAGAACTGGAATTTCTTACGTGCTTTCTTCTGACCGAATTTCTTACGCTCAACCATTCTTGGATCACGAGTTAATAATCCTTCTGGCTTTAATACTGCTTTGTGTTCTTCGTTGATTGAAACTAAAGCTCTGGTAATTGCTAAACGAATTGCTTCTGCTTGACCAGTAACACCACCTCCATAAACATTAACTTTAATATCGTAAGAAGCTAAGTTCTCAGTTAACATTAAAGGTTGTTGAACTTTATATTGTAAAGTTGGAGTAGTGAAATAATTATTTAATTCTCTTTTGTTGATAGTGATGTTTCCACTTCCTTCAGAAACATATACACGAGCAACAGCTGTCTTTCTTCTACCGATTTTGTGAACTGTTTCCATTATTTAAGATCGTTAAGGTTAATAGTTTGTGGTTTTTGAGCTTCTTGTCCGTGCTCTGTACCAGCATATACATATAAATTTCTAAATAATGCGCTACCTAATTTGTTTTTTGGTAACATACCTTTTACTGCTTTCTCTACTAATCTTGTTGGATCTTTTTCGAAAATTTCTTGTGCAGTAAGAGATTTTTGTCCACCTGGGTAACCAGTGTGACGTAAGTAAGTTTTGTTAGTCCACTTGCTTCCAGTTAATTGAACTTTGTCTGCATTGATGATAATTACATTATCACCACAGTCAACGTGTGGAGTGTAGTTTGTCTTGTGTTTACCTCTAATAAGTTTTGCAACTTTAGAAGCTAAACGACCTAATGACTGCCCGTCCGCATCAACTAAAACCCACTCTTTGTTTACAGTAGCTTTGTTAGCCGATACCGTTTTGTAACTTAATGTGTTCATACACGATTTAGTTTTTGTCTGTTAATAATTTTATTTATTTCCTTAAAAAAGGAGTGCAAATTTACAATTAATTATTTATCTGACAAATAGTAAGTTGCTTTTGTTTTGATTTGTTAAATCGATATTTTAAATTAACATATTATTAAGAGAATTTGGCGGTACTTTTGAAGTCAGATTAAAAACTACTAATGAGAGCCAGAAAATTACTTCCTTTTCTTGGGCTGTTTCTATTTAAAAATGGATTCGGCCAAGAGAATTCGAATACTATTGTTGTTCCAAAGAAAATATACACTACAAAAAAAATGATTACACTTCCAGAGATTGATGGTGTAATTACAGATAAAGCATGGGATCATTTAGATTGGGGTGGAAACTTTACACAGAAAGTTCCTGATGAAGGAAAGGCTCCAACCTATGATACTAAGTTTAAAATCGGTTATGATGAAAAGTATTTATATGTGGCATTAAGAGCTTTTGATGGAGAACCAGACAAAATTGAGGAGCGTCTTTCTAGAAGAGATGGGTTTGCAGGAGATAGAATAAATGTTATCATCGATAGTTATCACGATAAACGTACAGCTTTCGTTTTTACGGTGACAGCAGCAGGTGTTAAAGGAGAGGAGTTAGCAACTCAAAATGGTCAAGACTGGGATGCAAGTTGGAATCCAATTTGGTATACAGATGCTCAAGTGGATGATAAAGGTTGGACGGCTGAAATGAAAATTCCCTTAACTCAATTGCGTTTTGGTAAATCAGAGGAGCAAATCTGGGGATTAAACATTAATAGAACCTTATTCAGAAAACAAGAAAGATCTCTTTGGCAAAGAATACCAAATGAAGTTTCCGGATTTATTAGCGAGGCTGGTGAACTTCATGGTTTAAAAGGATTAAAATCTCAAAAGCAATTAGAAATTCAGCCATTTACTGTTTTTCAATACGACACATACGAAAAGGAAGGAAGTAATCCTTTTAGAGATGGTAGCGATTTTAGTGTAAATGCAGGATTAGATGCGAAAATTGGAATTACGAATGATTTAACTTTGGATTTAACTGTGAATCCTGATTTTGGTCAAGTGGAAGCTGATCCAGGTGCAATTGCTTTAGATGGATTTCAAATTTTCTTTAATGAACAACGCCCGTTTTTTGTTGAAAATAAGAATATTTTCGATTTTCGATTTGCAAATGGGCCAGATAATGTTTTTTACAGTAGACGAATTGGTAGAGCTCCACAAGGTAGTGTGAGTTTAGCTGATAATGAATTTGCGGATGTTCCTATTAATACGACAATTTTAGGAGCTGCAAAGTTTTCTGGTAAAACAAAAGATGGTTGGTCGATTGGAATCTTAGAAACAGTTACTTCTAATGAATATGCAGAAATAGATAATAATGGTAATAGGAGAGAGGAGCTTGTTGAGCCGTTAACGAATTATTTTGTAGCAAGAGTTCAGAAAGACTTTAATGAACGTAATAGTTATATTGGTGGAATTTTTACATCGACAAACAGAAATTTAACAGACGATTTAAGTTTCTTGAGAAAGAATGCTTATACGGGAGGTTTAGATTTTCGTCATGAATGGCATAATAGGGATTATTATATTCAAAGTAATGTTGTGGCTAGTCATGTTACAGGAAGTAAAGAGGCAATTCAGGCAACACAAGAATCTTTGACACACTTGTTCCAAAGAGTAGATGCTAGTCATGTTGAAGTTGATCCAAATAGAACTTCATTAACAGGTACTGGAGGTCGAGTTTTTGGAGGAAAACGAGGAGGAGGAAACTGGAGATATTGGGCTGGAGTAAATTGGCGATCTCCTGAATTAGAATTGAATGATGTTGGTTTTTTAAGACAAGCGGATGAAATTAGACAGTTTGCAAATGTTCGATACTTGTGGCAAGTTCCAACAAAAACATATAGAGATGCGAGTGTGAGATTCCGTCAATTATCTTCTTTTGATTTTGAAGGGAATTATAATCGTATGGAATACAGTCTTCAAGGAAATATCAACTGGATTAATAACTGGTGGACTGAATTAGAGTTGGTGCACAAACCAAGAATATTTTTAAATACATTTTTGCGTGGTGGACCTAGGTGGCGTTATTCTGAAGAGAATTTCATGGTATTATTTTTTGGTTCAGATCAGAGTAAGAAGTTTAATTTTAGAACTGGATATATTAAAAGCGGAACAGAACAAAACAACTTCTCTTTTACAAGATATGTGTTAGGGTTTAATTATCAGCCGTTCGATTCTTTTAGTGCTTCTGTAACAACTGAGTTTACAGAAAATCCTAATAAAACTCAATATGTAGGGGAGGCGGATTTTGGTTCGGTTAAAAGATATCTTTTAGGAAATATCGACCAAAAAACTTGGAGTACAACCCTGAGGTTGAATTATAGTATCAATCCTAATTTGTCGATTCAGTATTATGGGCAACCATTCATTTCTAGAGGTAGATATAATAATTTCAACTATGTAAATAATTCTATTGCTAAAGATTTAAATGAGCGTGTAACTTGGTATGACGATAATCAAATCCAGCAAGCACCAGGAGGAGATTATTTAGTGGATGAAGATAGAAACGGAGTTGTAGATTATCAATTTTCTGATCCTAATTTCTCATTCGTGCAGTTCCGTTCGAATTTAGTTGCAAGATGGGAATACATTCCAGGATCTGAATTATTTTTGGTTTGGGCTCAAGGAACTACAGGAAATGTAGATTCTGATAGATCTTTATTAGGAGGATTGAATAATCAAATTTTAGATAATACTTTAGAGAACACATTCTTAATCAAAGCCACTTATAGGTTTTTATAGAAAGTAGAAATTATAGAAAATAAAAAAGCCATCGATTTCCGATGGCTTTTTTATTTGTATGCTGTAAAAATACTATTCTACTTTTTGGTCTAATAAATCAAAGAATTGATTTAAACGAGGTAAAATAATGATTTTCGTACGTCTGTTTTTTGCTTTGTTAGCAGGAGAATCATTTACTGCTAAAGGAATATAACTACTTCTTCCAGCTGCGATTAAACGTTGTGGAGCAACTTCATATTTGTTTTGTAACTCACGAACAATAGCAGTAGATCTTCTAACACTTAAATCCCAGTTGTCTTTTAAAGTTGATCCTTCAGAAATTGGAGTGTCATCAGTGTGTCCTTCAATCATAACATCCATTTCAGGCTGAGCATTCACAACTGTAGCAACTTTCTTAAGAACTTTAGAAGCTTTATCTGTAATTGTGTAGCTACCGCTCTTGAATAATAACTTATCAGAAATAGAAATGAAAACTACTGTTTTTTCAACATTTACTTCGATGTCTTGATCGTCAATTCCATCTTGTAATTCTTTCTTTAAATGGAAAGCTACAACTAAGTTTAATGAATCTTTCTTAGAAGCTGCCGCTCTAATTTTATTGATGTATTTGTCTTTCTTGCTTAATTGAGATAATGTTTCTTTGATGTTATCATTAGCTCCTTTTGTAAGAACTGTTAAGTTTTCAACTTGTTGAATAGTATTTTCTTTATCCTTCTTTAATTCTTCAACTCGAGTTTCTAAATCTTTAGAACGATCTTGATATTTCTCTTTTTCTACTAAACACTTAGTTAAGTTGTTTTTTACTGTTAACAATTCATCTTTTGTTTGCTCGTGTTGTGCTTTTAAAGCCTCAAGCTCTTTATTAGCAGCACATGACACCAACAAAAAAGTAGCTGATACAAATAATACTATTTTTTTCATCTTAATTATAGTTAAAGGTAAGTTACAAATTTAGCAAAATGATTAAACTAAAAGTCATCTTAACGCTATTTTAGTACATATTAGTTTATTTTTGTTAAATAAACCTAAATCAACCATGATCAGACAATATTTATTCCTGTCGTTTTTAGTTTTAATTACTTTTTGTGCTTGTAAAGAAGAACAAAAAAAAGATGAATACACTAAGCTTCGAGGGGATGTTTTTGGAACAACTTATACAATTGTTTATAAGGATACTGAAAATTATCAAGATGAGATTAATACGGTTTTTGAGGATTTCAATAATTCATTATCGACTTATATTCCTAATTCAATTGTGTCAAAAGTAAATGAGAATGATACGTCTGTAGTAGTTGATAGTTACTTTGTTGAAGCTTTTGAAAAAGCAAAAAGAATTTTTAAAGAAACAGATGGTTTTTTTGATCCAACTATTGGGAAGTTAATTAATGCCTACGGTTTCGGTTCTGGAAAAGAGAAGAAGGATTTGACACAAGAAGAAGTTGATTCGTTAAAACAGTTAATGGGATTTGAGAAAATTGTTCTTGTTGAAAATAAGGTTATCAAACCAAATGAAATAGAGTTTAATGTAAACGCATTTGCAAAAGGTTTAGGAGTTGATGTTGTAGGTAGATTATTGGAAAGTAAAAATATTCAAGATTACCTTGTTGAAATCGGTGGTGAGATTAGAGCAAGAGGAAAAAGTCCAAGAAATTCGTTGTGGAAAGTAGCAATTGATGATCCTAATACAGATGGTTCAAGAAGCCAATCAAGAACGATTGAAATAAATAATCAATCTATGGCAACTTCAGGAAATTACAGAAAGTTCAAGTTAAATAGTAATGGAGAGAAGGTTGTTCATACTGTAAATCCGAAAACAGGTTTAGCTCAAGAAAATAATTTGTTAAGTGCATCTGTTTTAATTGAAGGTGATTGTGCGGATGTCGATGCCTATGCAACTGCTTTTATGGCTATGGGATTGGAGAAAACAAAAACGTTTTTAGAAAACCATCCAGAACTAAAGGTGGTTCTTTTATATGCTAATAAAGAAGGAGAGATTCTCGAGTTCGCTAATTAATTTTTATAGCAAATAGGAAGAATTTCAGTTTCGTCGAGGGCGAATTTTTTTACTAATTCAGAAGGTATTTTTTCTGAGTATTTGATTTCTTTTACATCAAATCCAATAGAGCGTAATTTGTCAAAATAATCCATTCCGTAAATTCGAACATGATCGTATTGTCCGAAAATTTTTGCACGTTCTTTGGGGTCTGTAATTGAATCGTCTTCAAAAGTACTTTTTCTTTCAATATCCTGAGGAATCTGGAAAATACCAAATCCGCCTGGTTTCATAACTCTTAATAATTCTTGCATTGCCTTTTTATCATCAGTAACATGTTCTAAAACATGATTGCAAAAAATAATATCAAAAGAATTATCTTCAAATGGTAAATCACAGATGTCAGCTTTTACATCTGCCAAAGGAGATTCAATATCAGATGTTAAATAGTCTAAATTATCTTGATGTCTAAATCGGCTATAGAAACATTGCTCAGGTGCTATATGTAATAATTTTTTCTTCTCTTTTGTTGTGAAAAAATCAGTTTCATCTTTTAAATACAACCACATTAATCGATGTCTTTCTAAAGACAAGGTTGACGGTGATAATACATTTTTACGTTGTATTTCATATCCATAAGGCAGCATCTTTCTGAAAGACTTTCCGTCAATTGGGTCCGTGAAATTATTTCCTTTCAACCAAAAAGTTAAAAACGATCTAACCGGATAACTTAACTTAATAAGTAACGGACGTGGAATGGTGTTTAATATGGATTGAAAAATAGACAATTTAAAGAACTAAAGGTTGTTGTCTGAATTCATTTTCTTCATCACTTTCAATACCTAAAGCTTCATAAATATATTGGAAAGTAGAAAGTAATTCTGGTTTACCGTCTACAATGGCAACATCATGTTCGAAGTGTGCTGAAGGTTTTCCATCTAAAGTAGTAATAGTCCAGCCATCTTTGTGATGTCTTATTTTTTGAGTACCCATATTGGTCATTGGCTCAATTGCTACAACCATTCCCTCAATGAATTTTTTTCCTCTTCCTCTTCTGCCGTAGTTTGGCATTTCAGGATCTTCATGCATTGTTTTACCAAGTCCGTGACCAACTAATTCACGAACTACACCATAGCCATGCTTTTCAGTAAACTGCTGAATCGCATAACCAACATCTCCAACTCTGTTTCCTACTTTAAACTCACGAATTCCGACGTACAAACTTTCTTTAGTAACATCGAGTAGTTTTTGAGTTTCAGGAGCGATTTCTCCAACTGGAAAAGTATAGGCATGATCACCGTAATAATCATTCAGAATAGCACCACAATCAATAGATATAATATCTCCTTCGACTAAAGGAGTATTATTCGGAATTCCGTGTACTACTTGAGAGTTAGGGCTCATACAAAGCGTATTTGGAAAGTCGTATAAACCAAGAAAACCAGGAATTGCACCTTGTTCTCTAATGAATTCCTCTGCTAACTTATCTAAATACAAACTAGTTACACCAGGTTTTACTTCCTTAGCAAGCATTCCTAATGTTTTAGAAACTACAAGCGCACTTTGGCGCATTAATTCTATTTCTTCTTTAGTTTTTTGTATGATCATAACCTAAAATAAAGTGCAAATATAATTTAAGAAAATTAGATAAATACTATTGTCTTGGTTTATTGAAATAAAAATAAATAAACGATGTTAATATCCAACAAATAAGAAGGTCCAGAAGGAAACTTTTAATGTTCCAACCACTATTTGGAAAATCATTGTTATTTACCCAGAATTGATAATAATATTTAAAAGGAAAACCTATGTTGACAAATGGTTTCGTGTTTAAATTCCCAGTAGTGAACATAAGTGAATGGATTACTGTAACGTAAGAGATAACACAAAAGGTAATTAGTGTAAGTAGTAAACTTTTGAATAAAGATTGAATATTCATTGTTTAACTTTAATTACTTTTCATAAGCATGTTTGTATCCTTTTTCTGACAGGATTAAAAGCATGTCTTGCTCAAGTGAAGCTCCATCTACGGTATGTTCTACAAATCGTCCAATTTCTTTTCCATTTTTATAGAAAATAAAAGTAGGGACTCTTTCAATATCATATCCTTTCTCAATTCCGTTTGCAGTTTTTTCTCGGTTTACAGTAACTAAATCAAGCTTGTTGTAATCAAATCCAGTCTCGTCTAAAATCTTATAGAAATTAGGTGTTTCCCTTCGGCTATCATCGCACCAAGTTCCCATGAAACCTTTGATAGTGATATTTGTTAAAAGAGGTTTTAATTTATTTATAACACTTTTATCAGTTTCGTAATATTCGTAATAGTCATTAAACCATTCACTTCCATATGGTTCTTGTTTAAAGTCATTTTTAGTAGCATAGCCTACTAAATTTCCTTTAGCATTTTTGATTGCTTTAGGTTTAGAATTGTTGTTTGCTAATTTTTGACTTGAAGCACACGCGGCTAAAAATATTATTGAAACAAATAAAAGTGTTTTTTTCATTTTGAATTTATACTAACGAATGTTGTGTCATTTCCTTTGGTTGTTCAACTCCAATTAATTTTAAAATTGTTGGAGCCATGTCGCCTAAAATACCATTTTTAATTGACTTCAATTCTTTGTCAACTAAAATTAATGGAACCGGATTCGTAGTATGAGCTGTGTTTGGCGAACCGTCAGGGTTAATCATTGTTTCACAGTTTCCATGATCTGCAATAACTAAAGTTGTATAGTCGTTTTCTAATGCTGTTGTAATGATCTCACTTGTGCATTGATCTACAGCTTCACATGCTTTTACTGCAGCGTCAAAATCACCTGTATGCCCAACCATATCTCCATTTGCAAAATTTAAACATACAAAATCAACCTCTCCTTTTTTAAGCTCAGGAACAATTGCATCTTTAATTTCAAAAGCACTCATTTCTGGTTGTAAATCATAAGTTGCAACCTTTGGTGAAGGACATAAGAGTCTTTTTTCACCTTCAAATTCTTTTTCTCTTCCGCCAGAAAAGAAAAAAGTAACATGAGGATATTTTTCAGTTTCAGCAATACGAATTTGTTGCTTGCCTGCTTTTGATAAAACTTCCCCTAGAGTGTTTTCAATATTTTTATTGTCATAAACAACTTTAATTCTTTCGAAAGTAGCGTCATAATTTGTCATTGTAACGTAGTGCAATGGTAATTTCTTCAGGTTTTGTTCTGGAAAATCTTTTTGGTTTAAAGCCTGTGTTAATTGACGTCCACGATCGGTTCTAAAGTTGAAGAAAATTACAACATCATCTTCCTTTATTGTCGCTTTTGGTTCGTTATTTTCATCGACCATAATAATCGGTTTAATGAATTCGTCAGTTATGTTTTCAGTATAACTACTTTCAATGCTTTCAATTGCATTTTGAGTTTTTTTACCTTCACCATTAACCAAGGCATTATAAGCTAGCGCAACTCTTTCCCAACGATTGTCTCTATCCATAGCGTAGTATCTTCCAGTTACACTTGCTAATTCTGCTGAAGTAGAATTCATGAAGTTGTTGATGTCTTCTATAAATCCTTTTCCAGATTTTGGATCAGTATCTCTACCATCTGTAAATGCGTGCAAGAATAAGTTCTTAACTCCGTAGTTGTCAGCTGCTGTAATTAATCCTTTTAAATGATTAATGTGTGAGTGGATTCCGCCATCAGAAACTAAACCTAACAAGTGAACAGTTTTGTTGTTTTGCTTTGCAAATTCAAAAGTGTCAACTAATACTTTTTCAGAAGCTAATGTGTTGTCTTCAATAGCTTTGTTGATTTTGGCAAGGTTCTGATAAACAATTCTTCCAGCTCCTAAATTAATATGTCCAACTTCAGAATTACCCATTTGTCCAACAGGAAGACCAACGTGTTCGCCGTCCGTTCTTAATTCTGAATGAGGGTAATTTTTGTATAAAGAATCAATAAAAGGAGTGTTTGCTTTATCAACTGCAGATACTTTTGGGTCAGGTGAAATTCCCCAACCATCTAAAATCATTAAAATAACTTTCTTGTTCATTAGATTTCGTTTGGAAAGTAAAAGTAGTAAAGATTTACAACCTACAGTCAAAATTTAACGAAACCGATTGCGAGTTTGAGTGAGTTTAAAACAGTTTTTTTATCTAAAATCTTAATTGAATTAAGAAATAGGTGATTCCTAAAGCGATTAAAGAAATTCCAATCCCATTAATAAAAAGTTTTTTTCTGTTTTCAGATCGAACTTTCGTTCTTATTGAAATTAAATCTTCTTTCGTAGCCTTATTTTCAAAAACCAAATGGTCTGTTGTAGTGGAATGACTAGAATAGTCTTTCATTTTTTTAAAAGCACTTTTTCTTTCTCTTTTGTTGTTTTTTAGGCTGCTAATCATAGCAGATACAAATCCTCCGAATACCATAGCAAATAATTTTAATTTTATTTATAGGTAGTTAAAAGGTTAGAATTGTTACAGTTAAACTGGAAAAATAATATTTGTTGGTTTTTATTTGGTTGTGTTTTTTTTAATTTGTAAATTTGCACCCCTCAAAAAAATAAGTGTGTGTTTGTGACTTTTTCTGAGAATATGTTTCAAACATTTGTGTAAATAAAGAATTAATAAAAGTAATAATACGAAATGAAAGTATTTAAAATTATCCCTGCTCTTATTTTAGTGTGTTTAAATATTCACTTTGCTTTTGCTCAAGAAATTTCAAGAGAAAGTAAAAAGCAAATAAAAGCGCAAGAGGAGGAAATCCGTGTAAATGAAGAAATGTTAGTTTCTGGAGTAAAAGGATTATCAAGAATTAAAAGTCGTTTAGAAAAAGACAAGAGTAAAAAGAAAATATCTCAAACAGAAGTAGAAAGAAAGGAAAAGATTATTAGAAGTGTGGAATCTAGACTTTCTTCTTTAGAGAGAAAAATTGCAAAACAAAAGGAAGAATTAATTGATTTTAAGAAGAGTTTAAATATTGTTGTTGAAGAGAAAAAGGAAGCTAAGATTGTTGAGAATGTAGTTGTTGAAGAGGTAAGTAATTCAGACATTAAGGAAAGAGAGGAAAAGTTAGCATTAGCAAAACAAAAATTAGCTCAACAAATTAAAGAAAGTGAAGAAGCTTTTAAAAGACAACAAGAAGCGCTTAGAAAAAAGAATGAAGAGCTTTCTAAACTTGATAATAAGTTAAAAGCTGAAAAGAAAGCTATCCAGGATAAATTGACTGAAGAAAACAGGCAAAAAATCATGGAATTTGAAGATGATATAAGCGTAAATGAAGAAATATTAATAAGTGGTAGAGAAGGTTTAAAAAGAAAAAAAGAAAAACTAGAAGCAGCAAAGGTTGATGGGTCTTTAACAAAGGAATCTATTGCAAGACGATCTTCGGTTATAGAAAGAATTGAGAAGAGATTAAATAAGATAGAGAGAGAGATTGAAAGTAAAAAAGAGGCTATTAAAAAGCTAAAAGGAGCATAAATTGCACATTTTGTTAAAACCAAAAAAAAGCTAATACAGAATGTATTAGCTTTTTTTATTTAGGATGATTTATAATCCTAATTCGAATATTTTCGAATAGCCTCTTTTATTTTTTGAATTCTATTTTCTGGATCTGGATGTGTGCTTTGAAACTCAGGAACTCTATTTGGTCCAGCTGCCGCTTTTAATACTTCCATAACATTAATTAAATATCTAGGATCATAACCTGCATCCAACATAAGTTTTACACCTAAATCATCACTTTCCAATTCGTCTCCTCGTCCATTTTTAAGTAAAGTGTTTTGTCCTATACTATTTGCTAAGCTTCCCAAGTCAGCTCCAACGGAAGCTCCCATGGTTATTAATTTCCAAAAATTAGCCTCACTAATTCTTTCATTAGAATGCCTTCCTAAAACATGACCAATTTCGTGACCTAAAACTCCGGCAACCATATCCTCATTTATTCTACCCGAATTATCGGTTAATCTAGATAGTAGCGCATAAGTGATAAAGATTTGTCCTCCTGGGAGAGCAAAGGCATTTATAGTTCTTTCATCTTTAAGTAAATGAAATTCATATTTATATTCTGATTTTTTTGCAATCGAATTATCAACTAATTTTTGTCCGATTTTATCAATGTAAACCTGATAGTCCTTATTTGGATACAGCCCGCCATGTTGATTAGCCATTGCTGGAGCTTGTTGTATTCCAATAGCAATCTCTTGCTGTGCGCTAAGACTAATTGTTTGTACTTTTCCAGTATATGGGTTTTCCTGTTTTTGACTGCATTTTCGTAAATAGGCAAAAGCAACAATTGCTAAACCAATTAATAGTCTGTATTTCAATCCTCCTCTTCTCATTTCTTCAAGTTTTACGTGATACTCGTAAATATACAAAAATCAAAATTTTAAGGTTTATTAATTTTCAAATGAGTATTTTTATGCTTACAAACAACCCTAAGATTTTTAACTTATGAAAACTCACTTTGAGCTTAATGAGGTAACCAAAAAATTACCAAAACATTTGCACAAGTTTGTGGTGAAGCAACCGTATGATGAATATACTTCTCAGAATCAAGCTGTATGGCGATATGTAATGAGAATGAATGTTGATTATTTGGGAAAAGTAGCTCATAATTCTTACTTAGAAGGGCTAGATAAAACAGGGATTTCTGTGGATACCATTCCAAGAATGGAAGGAATGAATAGAATCTTAAAGGAAATAGGCTGGGCTGCAGTTTCAGTTGATGGATTTATTCCACCAAATGCATTCATGGAATTTCAAGCGTACAACGTATTGGTAATTGCTTCTGATATGAGAACTATAGATCATATTAAGTATACTCCAGCGCCTGATATAATTCATGAAGCTGCTGGTCATGCACCAATTATCGCTAATCCTGAATACGCTGAATATTTAAGACGATTTGGAGAAATAGGAGCAAAGGCAATTTCTTCAGCTCGTGATTATGAAATGTATGAAGCAATTCGTTTACTTTCTATTTTAAAAGAAAATCCTAATTCTACTCATAAAGAAATTCAAGAAGCTCAAGAAAAGGTTGAGTGGTTACAGAATAATATAGGAGAACTTTCTGAAATGGCTCAAATCAGAAACTTACATTGGTGGACGGTGGAATATGGTCTTATCGGAACATTGGAGAATCCTAAGATTTATGGAGCAGGTTTATTATCTTCTATAGGAGAGAGCAAATGGTGTATGCAAGATTCAGTAAAGAAATTACCATATACATTAGATGCTTCAAATGTTTCCTTCGATATTACAAAACCGCAACCGCAATTATTTGTAACTCCGGATTTTGCGCATTTAAGTTTAGTATTAGAGCAATATGCAAATACTATGGGAATTCGTAAGGGTGGATTAAGTGGAGTTAAGAAACTTATAGATTCTAAAAACCTTGGAACTATTGAATTGTCAACAGGAATTCAAATTTCAGGAGTATTTTCGAATGTAATTACAGATTCAAATAATAAACCAATTTATATTCAAACAACTGGAGGAACTGCGCTTTCAAATCGTGACAAAGAATTGATCGGGCACGGAATAAATTATCATAAAGAAGGATTTGGAAGTCCAATTGGTAAATTGAAAGGAATTAATATTCCAATTGAGAATATGAGTCCTAGAGATTTAGAAGCATATGGAATTTATGAAGGTAAAACTGTAAGTTTAGAATTTGAAGGTGGTGTTAAAGTAGAAGGTGAAGTAATTACAGGAACAAGAGATTTAAGAGGTAGAATCTTATTGATTTCTTTCAAGAATTGTACTGTTACTCATTTCGATACTGTTTTATTCCATCCGGATTGGGGAATTTACGACATGGCTGTTGGTGTAGATATTGTTTCAGCATATGCCGGTCCAGCAGATGTGAGTTCTTATGAGGATTTGGGCAAGGTTTCTGAAACTAAAACACATAAAATTAATTACTCTGATGCTGATCGAGAATTGTATGGTTTATATGATCAAGTTCGACAAATGAGAGAAGAGAATACTATTTCGGAAGAAGCCGTTTTAGGTATTTTTAGTATTGTTCAAGATAAGTTTAATAACGATTGGTTGTTGGCATTAGAATTGTATGAGTTATCTGTAGAAAATAACTATAGCACTCAAAACGAAATAAAAGCGTATTTAGATAATCTTAAAGTAGATGAAGGGTATTCTAGTTTGATTAATGATGGATTATCTATAATATATAACGAGCAAGTAGTTTAAAATGAAATTATTTAATTTATTATTTAGAAAGAAAAATATGGCAAATGAAATTCAAGAGTACCTAGGTAAAGGTGCAGTTGTATTAGATGTTAGAACTTTAGCAGAGTGGAATGAAGGACATAGCGAAGGAGCTAAGCATATTGTTTTAGATACAATTCCTAACAACGTAGAAGAGATTAAATCTTGGGATAAACCCGTAATTGCAGTTTGCAGAAGTGGAGGAAGAAGTGGACAAGCTACAGAATTTTTACAAGGTCATGGAGTTGATATTATCAATGGAGGACCTTGGGGTAATGTTGATCAGTACTTATAAAGATTTGAAAAGAGTTTAAATAGAAAAGAGATGCAAATTGCATCTCTTTTTCATTTACTTACTATGAACATGCTTAGTGCTTATCTATAAGCAACGGCAACGTTTTCTGCTCTAAAAGAAGTTACATTCCCCCAAATTCCAACTCCTGAATAAGCAATTGCATTACCGTCAGCAGCAAAAGTTAATGTTCCTTCAGATTTCATATCTGTTGCTTCTAAATTAATTTTAGCAATACGATTAGCGTTATCTAAATTATAACTCTGGCTAGTTACAACACTTCCACTCTTTAAAAAATCTACTTTTACAACAGCTGATTCTCCGTTGAAATCAGTAGAAAAGTTTAATTGAGTCATTGGTTCTTTAGCTGTAGTTGAGTAAATTGTTGATGTTACATTTCCCATTTTATATAAGTTTTAAGGTTAGTTTCAATTAAGTATGTTTAGAAAAGCAATTTTGGCTTTCTTGAACACTTCAAATGTCTGAACTAATCTTCAGGAGAAAATGAAAAATAGAATGAGGAAGGTATTTATTGGAATAAAATGGAAGTTATTAAGAATTAAAATATTGATGATTCTCTATTTCTAAAATTCCATAAATGAAAATTCCTTTTGTAACTGCTCTTGTTTAAATTTTAGTTTGTCCAAGAACTTTTGATGAGCTTCAGAATTAGGATTGAAAGGCTTGTGAGTAACTCCTTTTTGAATTTCTTCAACTCTTTTCATTGTTGATAAGGAAGATTCATTAAACCAACTATACACAAACTTTTCCCAGATATAATGAATAGCTGTTTGGTTAGGATGGATCATATCTTCTTTGTAAAAACGATAATCACGTAGTTCATCCATCATAATTTCATAAGAAGGAAAGTAATGGATGTTTTTTCTAGGTTCGATTACATTATGAATTCCAGCAATTAAATGCGATTTACTTTGTTGATTTTGCACAAAACCATCTTTTTCATGTCGTACTGGAGAAACCGTAAAAATTATAGAGGCTTTAGGATTTGTTGATTGAATTAAAGCTGTTATACTTTCTAAACTTTCAGTTACTTCATCAACAGATAACAGTTCTTTTAAAAATTGCTTTTGCGGAACCTTATGACAGTTTGCAACTATCATATCAGAACTTATATATCTGTAAACCCAAGCCGTTCCTAAGGTGATTATAATGTGCGTTGAGTGAGTAAGCTGTTCCTTTGTTGTTTTTGCAGCTTCATTTAAGTTATGAAGCAGTTCTTCTTTACCGTTGTTGCTTAACTGAGAATGTGCATCAAAACAATGCCAACGTTCATTTAATTCGAATATATCTTCTTCTGTATATTCTTTAGCGTTAATTGAGTTTAAAATTAAATGTTCAATAGCTTTTGGATGAAACAAAATCCCAAACGGATTTTGAGCAGATTGAAACTTAAAATATGAAAGTTTATTCCCAATGTTTTCAGAAAAGCATGAACCTAAAAGGAACAACTTAGAAGTATAATCAATTTGATGATGAGCTTCTTTCTGAAGAGGTATTTGAGTTTGTAGATTCATATCTAAAAGTTAAACTAATTTTGTTTTTGATACTACAATTCCATCTTCATCGCAATAAATATAATGACCAGGAGTAAAGTCTATATCCGCAAAAGAGACTTTAACATTCACTTCTCCTTCAGGAATTTTTATACTTTTTCTCGGAGTCGTATTCAGTGCTTTTACACCAAAGTCCATGGTGGCTATTTCTCTACTATCACGAATACAGCCAAAAATCACAACTCCGTTCCAGTTGTTTTTAATTCCCATTGCGGCTAAGTTGTCTCCCATAAGCGCACATTTTAATGATCCACCACCATCAACTACCAAAACTTTCCCTGTTCCGTCTGTATTAAGAGTTTGTTTTACTAAAGGATTTTTTTCCAAACATTTTACAGTTACAATTTCACCATGAAAGTTCTTTTTAGCGCCATAATCTCTAAAACCAATTGGAGTAGCAACTTGAAGCATATCAATAAAATCATCACATAAATCTGCCGTATAAATATCCATGTTCTTTTTAGTTAGTGGAATTATGAGCGAATTTAACTCATTTTTTCTACCTACCTTAATTCTTTATTTATAAGCTTTATTCTTTTTTAGTAATTTTGCACAAAAATTAAAAAAATTGTCAATGAAATTATTACGATTTTATTTTAAAGAAGTTTTAATTATAATCATATCAATAACAGTTGTTTTTTCTTGTTCTGATGAAGATGAAAATATGCAGGGAAAAATTACTGTTGAAAGTGTATCTGCTCAAAATATTAGTAGTGGAGGTGTTGTTTTAAAAGGGGATTTAAGAAATTCTAATAGCGACTTAAATTTGGGTTTTGTATTGTCTACGCAAGAGAATCAAACATATGATAAAATTGGAAAAGTTATTTTTAAAAAAGGAGTTTCTGATGGTGAACATAAGGTTGAGATAAGAAATGGTTTAATAGAAGGAAAGAAGTATTATTTCAATTGTTTTGTAAATATTGATGGAGAGGAAATATTTGGAACAGAAAGAGTTTTTATTTCTAATGGTAGTGCTTTACCAGTGGTAAGTGATTATTATCCTAAACAGGCTAGATTGTCAGATACTATTGTAATTAGGGGGGCTTTCTTTTCAAGTAATCCGGAAGTTTTTTTCTCAGGAATAAAAGCAGTAACATTGACTGAATCAGATTCATTGATAAAGGTTAAAGTTCCTTATCCAGAATCGAGTTATGAAACTGTAAAACCTTACAAGAGTATAAAAATTATTAATAATGATAAACAGGAGAAAGAGTTGGAAGATTTTTCAATGCTTGAACCTAGAATAGATTCTATTTCACCTAAATATATTACGGATTCAGATACTCTGAAAATTCATGGAGCTAACTTTGATAGAAAGTCTTTTGATAATATGGTCACTACTAATTATAATGGAGTTGAGTATAAATATAAGATTCTTGAACTAAAAGATAATCTGATTAAAGTTGCACCACAAAAATTACACGAACGAAATCCAACCTTTATTGTTAGAAGTCAATTAACAAGTGTTTCAAGAACTGTTCAGGTGTTATTGCCAAAAATTTCTGCCATAAATAAGTCTTGTTATTCTTTCGAAGATGAATTAATTATATACGGTTCTAATTTTCCGGTTAACAATCAGAGTAGCTTTACAAAAATAAACGATAGGTATATTTTTGCTAGTGAGAAAACCAAAAACAAATTGGTGTTTAATCTAGGTAAATATATAAAATTCAAGGACTTTACGGGGAATGAAATTTCTATGGAATACCTAGGTGAAGAAATTTTTTCAGCAGATAAATTATGTATTGATGAACCATGGATAATGGTAAATGAATCATATAACCACACTTATTCATCAGAACCTCACTATTTTCAGGGAGATTATTATAGTATTACCAATAGCTCGTCAGCACATGGTATATCAAGAAAAATGGGGAAATTTGATGTTTCTGAAATATCTATGGTAGAAGTTGAAGGTAGTTTACCTCCTGATGAAAATTATTTCAATAATTCTACCTTACTAGGATATTATGGTTCTAATTTTTATATAAAACATTATGTAAGTTCTGATGTTGATGGTTTCTTTAGTTATAATATTTTCACTAACGAAAAGATTGAACTTGCAAATTTTCCAGGAGAACAAAGAGCAAACGGTTTTATGGTAACTATTGGAGATTATATTTATACAGGATTAGGAGTTAGATATCCATACACACCAAAAACTGATATATGGAGATATTCTATTTCTCAAAATACTTGGGAAAAAATAATTGATGATTTTCCTGAAATATCATCATATCAAACAAGTAAAGAAAGTCCTTTCTTTTTTGTTGTTAAAGATAAAATTTATCTAGGTTCTGGACAGCCATATGGAAATTATAAATTAGACTTATGGGAATTCGATACACAATCTTACAATATTACTAGGAAAAGTAATATTCCTGATGAGTTAATGGATTATCCTCTTAAGCTTCAACAAACATTTGTTTTGGATGATAAGGTTTACTTTCAATACAAATCTTTATACGAATATGATCCAATGCTTGACACATGGAGAATAATAGAAACTAATGAAGAGTCCTATTTTAGAGCGAGTTATTTTGTTGTAGATAATGATGTTTACATGTTATACGATGGATATATCTACAAGTTTAATACTGAGTATTTAAATTAATCTATTAGTTAACTATATTTTAAATAAAAAAAGTACTGCAAATCGATGATTGCAGTACTTTTTTTATTTAGTAGTATTTATTAATTATTCTACATTGTAAAAGTAAATAGTAGATTGATATTGACTAGCGTCTTTTTTTTCGTTATTAATTAAAATTAAATTCGAATTATCAACAAAGTGAGATACTTCATAAATTACAGGGATATATCTTGAAACGGTTAGGTTTTCTGTTTTGAATAACCTTCTTAAACCTAATGCATATTCACCATTTGGAGTAATCGTTTCTATCTCTATTTCTTGATTATCATCCAAGAATGAACCTAAGAAATTTAAATTTGTATCATATAATAAATGATTCCAGTATAATTTATCGTTGTTCAAAATAATTACAGGATTCTGATAGTCCCCTATAGAAATTTGTTTAGCTAATCCAAAAGTATCATTTATAGTGGTGATTTTTGAAAGTCCTGGATTAGATGAGTTGCTTTCTCCATGATAGATGGTGTTGTTAATATCTAGTTCAAAATCTCCATGTCTAAAACTAGAATAAGCATCACTAATTGTTGAACTGTAAACAATGTCGTTTCCATTAAGTAAATCATACATTCTAAATTCTGTAGCCCCACTTGTAGGAGGAGTAATATGATAATATAACCTATTGTTAGATCCAATTTCAATTTTATGTGCTGATCTTGCTAAAGAGAATGTTGATTCTAATTGATTCTTTTCTAAATCTATTTTATGAATAATATTTGATCTAGAGGCTAAGTATAAATAATTTCCTTGTATGTCTAAATCAGAAAATCTAATATTAGTTAAAAATCTTTTCTCAACGTTTTTTGTTTCTGTATTGATTAATACAATTCCATAACCGGTAATGTTACTGTTGAAAGTATCTTCAGTGTTTACAATTCCATAGATATAAGGCTTATTAGGATGTTGGGCAAGTTTAAGAATTGGGTAATCTACATTAACGAATCTTCCAAGAGTTATAGAATCAATATTACTTCCAACATAAGTGGGAGCAACATTCTTTCTTTTTAAAAACACTTTGTAATAGTGTTTTTGTCCTAGAAAAGCTTGTTTATCAAAAAAAGTTGTGTCTTGAGGATTAGTAGAGGTGTAGATTAACTCCTCTGTTTTGTTCTCTAAATTAAATTTATTGTTTGATCTATATAGTTGATAACTTTCAAAATTTGAATCATTTGTTTTACTCCATTTTAAATGTGCAGAGCTGTTTTCATCAGTTATAGGATGAAGCCAAATTGAATTATATATGACAGATTCATCATAAATAACTTCATCTATTTCATTGGATAATGTAAACCTTATGTAGTGAATGTTTTTCGAAAGGTTTGAATAGGAAAAACTATTGAATCCGTTTGAATTTGTTTTTCCTTGATAAAGAACACCATCAATATCACTTGACCATTCTACATTATAATTGGAAAAATCAGTAATTGTTGATGATGATATTTGACCTTGAAACTCTAAATTTTCATTATGTTTTATAACCTGAGTATTTTTAGGTGATAAAATTTTAATTGATAAAGCGTCTAAATCAGATATTACAGTTTTATCATTATTACATGATAAAAGAATAAAGCTAAACCCTAATAAAATTAGGGTTTTGATTAATCTTATTGATTTTAATTTATTCATACTTTTCTTTTTTATGCAATTTTTAAAAATGAATTTAGCTTACATAATCTTTTGCGCGTTCTAATGCTTTTGGGATTCCTCCTGGATTTTTACCTCCAGCTGTAGCGAAGAAATTCTGACCACCACCACCTCCGTGGATAAGTTTTCCTAATTCTCTAACTACCTTACCAGCATCATAACCTTTTTCATTTGCTAAATCTTTAGAAATATAACAAGTCAACATCGCTTTTTCGTTAGACGGCGCCGTTGCAAATAACACAAAAAGATTATCAACTTCCCCTCCTAATTCAAACATGATGTTTTTGATACTTCCTTGATCTAAATCTACTTTTGTAGCTAAAAAGTTTACACCATTAATTTCAGTGATTTGATTTTTTAAATCACCTTTCATGTTTTTAGCTTTATCCTTTAAAAGTTGCTCAATTTGCTTTTTAAGTGCAGCATTTTCATCCTGTAAAGAACTAACAGACTTTGTTACATCTTTAGGGTTTTTAAGTAAAGCTTTTACTTCTGAGAAATTACGTTCCACATTTTCGAAGTATTCTCCTACAGCAACGTTAGTAATCGCTTCAATACGACGAATACCTGCCGCAACAGCTCCTTCTGATTTTATTTTGAAGTACCAAATATCTCCAGTTTGTTGAACATGTGTTCCTCCACACAATTCCATTGATTGTCCGAAACGAATTGCTCTTACACTATCTCCATATTTTTCTCCGAATAATGCAATAGCTCCTTCATCAATTGCTTGTTGCATTGGAATATTTCTCTTTTCTTCTAAAAGTAAGTTCTCACGAATTCTAGCATTTACAAATTCTTCAATTTCTGCAAGTTGATCTTTATCTACTTTAGAGAAGTGAGAGAAGTCAAAACGTAAATAATCCGGACTTACTAAAGAGCCTTTCTGTTCCACATGTGTTCCTAAAATTGTACGTAAAGCCTGGTGTAATAAATGAGTTGCTGTATGATTGCTTGCAGATAAGTTTCTGAATTTGTCATTTACAACTGCCTTAAAAGTTTCCTTCAAGTTTTTCGGAAGATTCTTAGCAAAATGTATAATTACATTGTTTTCCTTTTTAGTGTCTAGAATGTAAATGATATCTCCATTTGCTGTTTCTAAATATCCTTTATCACCAACTTGTCCACCACCTTCTGGATAAAACGGTGTCATGTTAAATACTAATTGGTATTGATCACCATCTTTTTTAGTAGTTACCTTTCTGTAGCGAGTTAATTTAACATCAACCTCTAATGTATCGTAACCAACAAACTCTTCAGTTTCATCTTCAAGTAATGTTATCCAATCTCCGGTTTCACTTGCAGATGCGGCACGTGAACGATCTTTTTGAGCTTGCATTCCTGCGTTAAACTCATCTTCATTAATATCGTAACCCTTTTCACGAGCAATTAGCTGCGTTAAATCTAAAGGAAAACCATAAGTATCATATAATTCAAAAGCTTTCTTTCCAGAAACCTCTTTCCCTTTTGTATCTTCAATTACTTTATCAAGTAATAATAATCCTTGATCTAAAGTTCTTAAGAAAGATTGTTCTTCCTCTTTAATAACATTATGCACAAGTGTATCTTGCTTTCTAATTTCAGGGAAAGCATCTCCCATTTGGTGAGAAAGTGTTTCTACTAACTTGAAAATGAATGGTTCTTTTTTATTTAAGAAAGTAAATCCGTAACGAATAGCTCTTCTTAAAATTCTACGAATTACATATCCGGCTCCGTTATTACTTGGTAACTGACCGTCAGCAATTGCAAATGAAACTGCTCTCACGTGATCAGCAATTACACGAATTGCAATATCAATTTTTTCATTTTTTCCGTACTCAATTCCAGTAATCGTCTCGATTTCTCTGATTAACGGAGTGAATACATCAGTATCGTAATTCGATTGAACTCCTTGTAAAACCATACAAAGACGCTCAAATCCCATTCCTGTATCAATATGTTTTGCTGGTAATTCTTCTAATGAACCATTCGCTTTTCTGTTGAATTGCATGAAAACTAAATTCCAGATTTCAACAACCTGCGGATGGTCTTCGTTTACTAAAGATTTACCGTCTACTTTATTTTTTTCTTCTGCAGAACGAATATCCACATGGATTTCAGAACATGGTCCACATGGTCCTTGTTCTCCCATTTCCCAGAAATTATCTTTTTTATTTCCCATTAAGATACGATCTTCAGAAATATATTCTTTCCAAATATCATACGCTTCTTGGTCCATTTTAGTTCCGTCTTTTTCGTCTCCTTCGAAAACAGTAACGTATAAAATGTCTTTTGGTATTTTATAAACTTCAGTAAGTAATTCCCACGCCCAAGCAATTGCTTCTTTTTTGAAATAATCACCGAAACTCCAGTTTCCAAGCATTTCAAACATGGTGTGATGATAAGTGTCGTAACCAACTTCTTCTAAGTCGTTATGTTTTCCCGATACACGTAAACATTTTTGAGAATCAGAAATTCGAGTACTTTTTGGGGCGGCATTTCCCAAGAAAAATTCTTTAAACGGTGCCATACCAGAATTGGTAAACATTAAGGTTGGATCGTTTTTTAACACCATTGGTGCAGAAGGAACAATTTCATGTTGTTTAGACTTGAAAAATTCTAAAAACTTAGTTCTTATCTCTTGAGATTTCATTCTTTTTTAGTTAAAATATTTCTAATTGAGTGTAAAGAATACTTATATATTGAAACATTTTATAAATTTGCACGTCTAACCATATAAGTCGTTCTTTTCTAAAGGACACAAAAATACTACATTTGGTCGTATGGCAAAAGTAAAATATTATTATGACCCAGAGACACTTTCTTACCAACAGATTGAGGTAAGAAAAAGGGATAAATTTAAGAACACAGTTATTGGATTAATTGGTGTTGCTTTAGTTGCGTTTCTTGGTTTTGTAGTATTAAGCCAATTTTTTGAGTCACCAAAAGAGAAAGCTCAAAAGAGAGAGTTAGAAAATTCTAAATTACATATGGAGTTATTAGGTAAGAGATTGAAAGAGCTTACCTCAGTTGTAGAAGATTTAGAGCAAAGAGATAATTATATTTACAGAACTTATTTTGAGGCAAATCCGATTCCAGATGAACAAAGAAAAGCAGGTTTTGGTGGAGTTAATCGTTATAAAAACCTTGAAGGGTTCGATAATAGTGGGATGATTACAGACTTGACAAAAGACCTTGATATTCTTTCTAAAAGAGTGGTTGTTCAGTCAAAATCCTTAGATGAGATTGTTGATTTAGCGAAGAAGAAAGAAAAAATGTTAGCTTCAATTCCTGCAATTAAGCCTATAAAGAATGAGGATGAAACGAGAATGGCTTCAGGTTATGGAATGCGTTTGCATCCAATTTTGAAATCTTGGAGAATGCATAATGGAATGGATTTTACAGCTCCAACAGGAACACCGATTTACGCTTCAGGTAACGGACAAGTAACTCGAGCAAATAGAAGTGCAACTTTTGGAAAAGTTGTTTACATAGAACATGGTTACGGTTACAAAACAATTTATGCTCATATGAGTAAAATTGTAGCGAAAAAGGGACAAAAAGTTAAAAGAGGAGATTTAATCGGATATGTCGGAAATACAGGTCGTTCAGCGGCACCTCACTTACATTATGAGGTGCACAAAAATAACAGGCCAGTAAACCCAATTTACTACTACTACGGTGATTTATCTCCAGAAGAATTTATAGCGATGCAAAAAGCATCTCAAGAGCAACGTCAATCTTTTGATTAATTTGTAAATTGCAAAGAAAAATCCCTGATGCACGTTGATTTACCTGAGAAAAGATATTATAAAATTGGAGAGGTTGCGAAAGCCTTTAATGTAAATGCATCTTTAATTCGTTTTTGGGAAGGAGAGTTTGACATCATCAAACCAAAGAAAAATGCAAAAGGAAATCGCTTATTTACTCAACAAGATATTGAAAATTTCAAACTGATTTACAACCTAGTTAAGGAACGTGGTTTTACGCTTGACGGAGCAAAGCAAAAACTGAAACAAGATCCGGAAAAGGTTATAAACAATCAGGAAATAATTAGTAGATTAGAAGCAGTGAAAGCTGAGTTAATCAAAATAAAAAGTCAATTAGAATAACAAAAGAGAGAAATTATGAAAAAATGGTTACCACTAATAGTAATTGGTATTTTAGTTTTTTATGCATATAGTTCTGGAAAAGGGTTTTATAACTCTACCATAAAATTAAATGAAGATATTGAAGAATCCTTAGGGAATGTTCAAACAGCCTACCAAAGAAGAGGAGATTTAATAGGGAATTTAGTAAAGACTGTACAAGGAGCAGCAGATTTTGAAAAAAGTACATTAACTGCTGTTATAAATGCAAGAGCTAAAGCAACGCAAACAACAATTAATGCAGGAGACTTAACTCCTGAGAAAATTGCTCAATTTCAAGAGGCACAGTCTGGATTAACAGGTGCACTTTCTAAATTATTAGTTTCTGTAGAAAGATATCCTGATTTAAAGGCGAATCAGAACTTTTTGAAACTTCAAGATGAGTTAACAAGTACCGAAAACCAAATTTTAACAGCAAGAACACGCTTTAATGAAAAGGTTAAGCCTTACAATAACCATATTAAGAGTTTTCCAAATAATTTATTTGCAGGATTTTTTGGTTTTGAAGGTAAAGCTTACTTCAAAGCAGATACAGATAAGCAAAAAGCTACAGATGTAAATTTTGATTTTAGATAGATTTATTTAATGTCGACTGTAGAAGATTTTTTAACACCTGAAGAAGAACAAGAAATTGTTCAGGCAATTATAAAAGCAGAAAGAGATACTTCTGGAGAAATTCGAGTGCATATTGAGAGAATCGCTTCGATATCGCATTTTGATAGAGCTTTAGAAGTATTTTATATGCTTGAAATGGATAAAACAAAACAGCAAAATGGAGTGTTAATTTACATTGCTGTTGATGATCATCAGTTCGTAATTTATGGCGATAAAGGAATTAATGAAGTAGTTCCAGGTAATTTTTGGGAAAGTACTAAAAATGTGATGCAAAGTTTGTTTAAAGAAGGGAAATTTAAGCAAGGAATTGTAGAAGGCGTATTACAAGCTGGGAAGGAATTAAAAGAACATTTTCCATGGACTTCTGATGATGAAAATGAATTACCAAACGAAGTATCTAAAGGATAAATGAAAAAGATAAAATTTCTATTTTTTGTTCTGTTTTTGTGTATTGGAGCTCAATTTTCAAATGCACAATATGATATTCCGGAGAAACCCAAGTTTATTCCACCAGTAATAGATAGTATAGGTTTGTTAAATAAGGTTCAGCACAAGAAACTTTATGATAAGCTTGTAAAATATAGCGATACTACATCTACTGAAGTTGTAGTTGCAATAATTAACTCAACTAAAGGAGAATACATTGGAGTTTTGGCTCCAAGATGGGCTCACAAATGGGAAATTGGTAAAAAGGAAGAAGATAATGGTATTCTGATTTTATTAGCCAAGAATGATCGCAAAATTTGGATTGCACCAGGATATGGTATTGAACATAAATTGACTGCTGGTGTTAATGGAGAAATCGTCAGAAATGTTATAATTCCTGAATTTAAACGAGACGATTATTATAGTGGTTTAGATAAAGGACTTGATGCAATTTTTGAAGTATTAAATGGTGAGTATAAGAGTAGTGGAAGAAAGTCTAAGAAAAAAGGAGGAGATTTTGCCTTCTTAGTTTTCATTATTATACTTGTTATTTTCTTTATTTTAATTTCTCGAGGTGATCGGGGTAATGGGGGTAGAGGAAATAGAAGATATTCGGACGCAAGAGATATTTTTGAAACCATTATTCTAAGCAATTCAGGTCGTGGAGGCGGTGGCTTCGGAGGTGGATTTGGAAGTGGCGGCTTCGGAGGAAGCTCAAGCGGAGGCTTTGGTGGATTTGGCGGCGGCGGAGGTTTCAGTGGCGGCGGTGCTGGTGGAAGCTGGTAAATTTATACTTCGGTTAACTTTTGATAACATTTAGGATATATGGTCTGTGTAACTATGCAGGTAACAAATTCCTAAAATACAATGGCAACCAATTTAAAACGTAGAAACTTTTTAAAAAACTCTTTATTAGCTACAGGAGGTATTCTGTTAGCTCCAAATTTTATTAGTTGTAGTTCAGATGATGTAAATACTTTACCATCGATTCCTTCAGATGCAACTGAAAAGAATTTCGACCTCGGAGTTGCAAGTTTCGACCCAACCAACTCTCAGGTAATTATTTGGACGAGATATACATCTCAGCAAACTTCTATAAAATTAAGATGGCAATTAGCAAATGACGAAGCTTTTACGAATATTGTTCGTGAAGGAGAAGTAGAAACTGACGCGTCTAGAGATTATACTGTGGCTATCGAGATTAAAGACTTGGCTCAGAACTTAAAATTATATTATCGATTTGCTAATATTGATGATAAAGCTACTTCTGTAGTTGGTAAGACGCTAACCTTTGGAGCAAGTACTACTGAATTAAAGTTAGCTGTAGCTTCTTGTTCAAATTATGCTTACGGATATTTTAATGTTTATGAAGCAATCAATCTGTCAGATGCTGATGTAGTTGTGCATTTAGGTGATTATATTTACGAGTATGGAGAAGATACTTACGGTTCTTTTAGAGATCCTGATCCAACAGGAGAAATTTTGTCCTTAGATGACTATAGAAGACGTTATCGTCAGTACAGATCAGATGAACAATTAAAATCACTTCATCAAAACAAGCCTTTTATTTGTGTCTGGGATGATCACGAAGTAACAAACGATGCGTACGTTGATGGAGCGGAAAATCATCAAGATAATGAAGGTGATTATGAAGAGAGAAAACAAAGTGCTCTGCAAGTGTATAGTGAATATTTACCAAATATGACTAACATTGAAAATAATGCAATAATCTATAGAAATTTACAACTTGGAAATCTTGTAGATTTAATAATGTTAGACACAAGAATTGTAGGTAGAGATAAGCAATTAGATTATGCAGACTTTACATCGGCTAGTGGTTTTGATGGTGTAGCATTTCAACAAGCGTGGACAGATCCATCTAGAACTTTGCTTGGAAGTCAACAGAAAACCTGGTTAAAGAATGAAATGGCAACAGCTAGTTCGTCATGGCAAATTATTGGTCAGCAAGTATTAATGGGTAAAATGTTAATCCCCGCAGAATTAATCCAGTTGTTCGGAACAGCTCAATTTCAAGTTGCGTTGGGTGAATTAGTTCAGATAAAAGGAAGATTAGCACAAGGAGATTCTACTTTGACTCAAGAAGAAATTGCAAGAGTACAAACTGTAATTCCATATAATCTAGATGCTTGGGACGGATATTTTTCAGAAAGAGAAGAGGTTTTAGCTACTTTTAAAGGTAAAAAAGTGGTTGTTTTAGCAGGAGATACCCATAACGCATGGCAAAGTGATTTAAAAACAGCTTTTGGAGAAAAAGTAGGAGATGAGTTGGCAACAAGCTCGGTTTCCTCTCCTGGATTTGAATCTTTTGTTGGAGCAGATGGAGCTCAGCAATTAGGTGGTGCTTTGGAATTTTTAATTGATGATTTGAATTTTACAAATTTAGTAGATAGAGGGTTTATGAAGTTAACTGTAACGGCAGGGGCAGTTAAAACGGACTGGACCTATGTAAGTTCTGTAACGGAAAAAACGTATACTACATCAGTAAAAAATACTTTGACTATTTAAACGTTATTTTAACAAGATAAGAAGCTCCTGTTATCAGGAGCTTTTTTTATCTTTATTCTTATGAAAATTGTTCAATTATTCGTCTTTATTTTCCTGTTTTACGGCTGTACAAATTACAGTCAAGTTACTTTTGTAACGAAACTTCCGAAGAAGTTAAAAGAAGCTTCTGGTTTGGTGAAATCAACCGACTCAACTTTTTGGATGCACAATGATGGAGGAAATAAAAATCGATTGTATTTGATAAATACTTCTGGAGAAATTATTAAAACTGTTGAGATAAAAGCTAAAAATAGAGATTGGGAAGATATTACATCTGATAACAATGGAAATATTTATCTGGCAGATTTTGGGAATAATCAAAGTGCTAGAAAAGATTTAGTTATCTTTAAAATTAAAGAATCAGATTTGCTAAATAGAAAGTCTGTAGATGTAGAAAAAATAAAGTTTGATTATCCAGAACAGAATAAATTTCCACCAAAAAAGAAAAAGCTATTTTTCGATGCAGAAAGTATTTTCTACCTAAAAGAAAACTTATATATTTTTTCTAAAAGTAGGGTAAAACATAAATACGGAAAAACGAGTTTATACAGAATTCCTGCTATTAAAGGAACATTTGAAGCTGAATATATAAGTAGTTTTGAAAACTGCTCGGATATTGATTGTTGGATTACATCTGCAGCAATTTCGAAGGATGAAACAAGAGTTGCTTTATTAACTTCTAATGAAGTTTTATTATTTAGTGATTTCGAAAATGATGATTTTTTTACTGGAAGCTTAAAAAGAATTGATTTAGGTTTTTCTTCACAAAAAGAAGCAATCGATTTCGTGGGAGATTCATTGTATATCTCAGATGAAAGATCTCATGGTAGTGGTGGAAATTTGTATAAAATTTCTCTTCCAAAAGATTAACGTACAAGTTTAAATTAGATGAAATGGAATTAAATGTATTAGGTAAACCATTGCAAAGTTGTTGTGCTGATCCAGCAACAGGATATTTCCGCGATGGATTTTGTAGAACTACAGGTATTGATTATGGAACTCATGTAGTTTGTGCTATCATGACCGATGACTTTTTGGAATTTACTAGAAAACGAGGAAACGATTTGACAACTCCAATTCCACATTGGAAATTTCCAGGTTTAAAAGCTGGATCAAAATGGTGCTTATGTATTTCTAGATGGTTGGAAGCGGAAAAATATGGAAAAGCTCCGAAGATTATTTTAGAAGCTACAGATCAAAAAGCGTTAAAGTATACAACTTTAGAATTACTGAAAAAATACGAGTATTAAAAGAGTATTTAATCTAACTTTCTAAAGTCTCAATAGCTACTCGTGCTGCTAATTCACCAGAAAGCATGGCGGCATTTAAAGAACCATTGCATAATTGATCACCAGCTAAAATAACAGAATCACTAACTTTTATGGCTTCTTTAATTGGAGCATATCTTAAAGAATCTAGTTTTGGAAGCGCTTTAGGAATGTCATACATCTTTACAAACTTCGAGACTTCAATGCCGCAAATTTCTTTGAGTTCTTTAATAACTTCTTTTACTAATAAAGTTTCATGTAAATTATGATCTCTTACAATTGTAACAGATAAAAGTTCTTTTTTGGAAGAATTATTGTTTGCTATCGAAGTAGTATAAAAGATATTGTTAATTAGTGAAAACTCATTAGCGAGTAACCCAATTAATGGTTTGTCAATAGTTCTTTTTGGTGTTTCAAAATATAACGTTTGACAAGATTTCCACTGTTGGAAATTTGAGGAAGCAACACTGGTTAATAATTTCGAGGAATCTGTAGCGATAATAGTTAAATCACTTTTAAGTGTTTCTCCGTTTGTAAATGTGATCAAATTATTTTCAACTGAAGCTACTTTCGTATTGAATAAAAATGAAGTTGATTTTAGTTGTTCTTTTAACTGATTTGGAATAGCGCCAATACCAGCTTTTGGTAATGCGGCGTAACCCGTTCCAAACATCTTGTAAACAAATTCGAACATTCTACTTGAAGTACTTAAAGTAGTTTCTAAAAAAATACCACTGAAAAATGGAGTAAAAAAGTTTCGGATTGCTTTTGATGAAAAACCAAAGTTTTTCAAATACTTAAAAGTGGTGGTTTCTTCTTCAGAAAAAATATCGTCAAGCGTTTTGTTTTTCAGAATACGATTTAGCTTGAGTATTTTAAGCTTATCCCCAAAAGTAACTTTATTTGTTGCTAATGTTGAAAAAAGCAAATTGAAACTTCTGAAACCATCTCCAAGAATTGAAGTAGACTTATTTTCGAAAATTACAGCACCAGGAAGAAATTTTTGAAGCTCTAAATCTTCATAATTTAAATACTTTTGTGCAGCTGGGTAAGAAGTTAATAATACTTGAAATCCATGATCTAGTTGAAAACCATCATAAACATCGGTTTTTACTCTACCTCCAATAGAATCTGAAGCTTCTAAAATTGTTGGCTGGTATCCATTTTTTTTCAATTCAAGCGCAGTAATTAATCCGCTAATACCTGCTCCAATAATGTAAATGTTACGATGTTTTGTTGAAGTCATTCAATACAATTACGTTAGACTAAACTTTTTCCCAGATTTGATCAGCATTTAAAATAAAGCTACCGACATAATTAAAATTACAATGTTCAGGGGCAATTAAAGATAAAAAATGTTCATCTTTCTTATTTAAATATAAGTGATATGTTTCACCTATTATTGGTTCGAAAGAGAAGTTAGCGTTTAGAATTAAGTTGTTGTATTCGAACTCTTGCATCATTCTTTCGTATTCAGCTTTAAGTTCGAGGTATTTTGTTTTTATCTTATGATTTACCTTATTAATGCTTCTATTTTTCCACGCAGTGGTGTCGGTAGGTGTAATTACGGGAGCTCCAACAGAAGTTGCGTAGGGTTTTAATGCGGCATCATATTTTTCAGTTTCTGTATTATATACAACCGAATCTGGCTTTTTTTTCTCAGTCATGTTAAGATTGTTTTTCTAAAGCTTCAATTTGTTTCATTACTTGCTCAGCTTCATAAACCTTTTCATCACTCAATTTTCTGTTTGAGGTAGATAGTTTATGCGCTTCTGCTAATAATTTAGCGTATAATTTCTGAAGTTTTTCCTTTTCGGATTTCTTTTTGAATAAACCAAACATAATATGACTATTTGAGTCACAAAGATACAAAATGTTTAATCTATTCCGATTAAAGTTAAACAAAAATATAAGCTAGAGGTTGTTCTCTTTAATTAAAACTATTTCTTACAAGCAATTGATTAGTAGTAAAACCCAACCAATTAATAAGCACAAACCACCAATTGGAGTAATTGGACCAAGGAATTTCATTTTTTTTCCAAATGCATCTGATAAAACTAAACCGTAAATACTGAACGAAAATAAAATAGTTCCGATGATAAAAAACAGTGAAGCATTTCCTAGGTTTGACTGGAAATTAAATCCAACTAATAATAAAACAATAGCGTGATACATTTGATATTTTACGCCGGTTTCAAAACTGGTTAATTGTTCTGAAGTTAATTTTTTCTTCAAGGCATGTGCTCCAAAGGCACCTAAAATAATTGATAAAGCTCCAAAAATAGAAGCTGTAGCTAATACAATTTGTTGAGTCATTATTAAAAGTTAAATCCAACGCTGAAGGTAAATCTACCTCCATCATTTCCATTAAACATTGCTAAATTCATGGTAAACATATCTAATCCACTTAACCATAAAGATCCTCCATAACTTGAATTCCAAGATTCAGAGTCTGTTGGAGCGAAAGGACTCCATACTTTTCCGTAATCGAAACCTCCCGTAACTCCAATTTTCATAGGAATAAAAGCTTTAATATCACCGAAACGTAAACGTAAATCGTTTGAATGATAAAAACTTTCACTACCTGTAAATCGTTGACGATTATATCCTCTTAAATTTCTATTACCACCAAGTGTTGCTGCATGATAAATTTCAAATCTATTTCTGAAGTTTAAGTGACTTCCTACTTCCGAAGCGAAAACCAAACTTCTATTTGAAACTAAATTTTGATAAATTGCTAATGAAGTTCTAATATAACCAAAGTTGCGATCTGTGTTTTCAGCATTCATTTTTGCTCCCATGATGAAATCGAAATTCATTCCTTTTGTCGGGAAACTGTTATTATCAGTTCTTGTATGATTGAAATTTAGCTCTCCACCCACAAAGTAGTTTCGATCAAAAATATTAGTAACTCCGTTAGTGAAGTTCGTGATATTTCTTCCAGGAGTATTTTCAACTTTAATAGCTTCAAAAGTTCCAGTAAGTTTTAAAGTACTTCCCCAATTATATTGTCTAACTAAAGATGGTAAGAAAGTGAATTCTTCTCTTTTTACACGGTAAAAATCTAGATCTCTAGAATCTGGAAATTCAGTTTGATTCCCAAATCCAAAAAAGTTGAAAGCATAATTACTACTGGTCGCTCTACCTTTTAATTCTAGCATCCAATTACCAATAAATTCTGCGAACTCACCAGTATAGCTAATATCAAAACCGTTAGTTCCTGAATAATAGTTAGCCGTTACGTTATGGCGATTATCAAAAGGTCTTTTCTTAAATCCGTAACGAGTATGAGTAGCGTTTACTCCAAAGAACAAACCATCATCTGGGTTAAACCCTAAACTTGGGAAAATGAGAGTTGTGTTATTTTCAATGTCTCTGTGGTTGTATGTGTTTTTAAAGTAATTATCTTCTCTTAAATCAGCCAATTCTTTTCCACCTTTTACAGTGTTTTTCTTTGACAGATAATCGTAAACTTTGGTTTTTTTACTCCAACCAGAAACATGCGATGTATCTTCATAAACATCATGATTATGTCCACCGATTAAACGAATTAAAATACTATCATCAACATCACCGGAAATGTAAAACTCATCGTCACCATTTAAACCGTATAATTGAACTTCATTAGTTTCATTAGTCAAGAAAATTCGACTATAAATTTTATCTTCTTTTCTAAAGATTTCAATACTGGTTTCATTATCGTTTAACCTCTTTATTATGAATTTATCATCTTTATCTGTACCAACAACTTGAACTTTTTTAGCCTGTTTTTTATAGTATTTAGAAGCAAATTCTTTTAGTTTATTTCTTCTTGATTTAATTTTAGAAATTAACTCATCACCATCAATATCATAAACGCTTTTTGGAAATTGTTTGATAGCATTTTCAATAACTTCATCAGTAAGTTTGTTTTGAATATATTCAGCTTCTGTAAGCCATTCTTTCAACGTAAGTTGATTTAGGAATTCTGCATCAAAGAAACGTGGATAATTGTTATACCATTTCATATCATTGATATCATAATCCATTGATTGCATATTCTTGATAAGCGGAGTATTTAATTTTAATAAAGGAATTAAAACTCCATCAAATTTAGAGAAAGGTTGGTCTCTATCTCTCGGGATTGGTCTGTAGTATTTTTTACCATCTTCAGTTTCAAATCGAGCAAAACGCCATTGATCTTCATGACGATCCCAATCTCCAATAACCATATCAAATAATCGAGAACGAACAGTAAAGTTTTGATCGACAGAATGCTTTCCGTTTTTTCTAATTTTTTCTAAAACATCGTAAGTACTAATTATTTTTTTAGAGTTTCCGAAAGTTGCCACATCTTCTCTGTTTCCAGCCGGACGTTCTTCTAGCAAATACATTCCCCCACCAAAAACATCATTATACATTCCTAAAGCAGGTTGTTTTGGCATATAGTATAATTTCGGATTTGTATGATAAATTCCCACAGCTTCTGCCATATCTGGAATTACAAATGCAGCATATGGGTGTGACATGGTGAAAATGTCTTGAACAACATCAACTAAAAAAGTTCCTTTTAAAACGCCTCCCATAATTCTACTTCCGTCTTTGTACATAGAACGAAGTACATATTGTTTTCCATCCGGATTTTCTAAACGTAAAGAATTAGTTTGATTTCCTCCTCCTCTACGAATTGGTTTTAAACCGCCAAAAACATTATCTAACTCTAAAACAGGAACTACTATTTCTTCTCCATATTTTTTACGATTTAAATCTCCCCACATAAATTTATGAAATCCACTTTTTGTTACATCTTCTTTATTATAAAGGGAAGTGGTTACTTCTTTTTTATGTAGTTCAAATTCAGAAAAGTCAAAATTTGTTTTACGAATTACTGGATCAATAATTTGTTTACTGAATAATAATTTATTTTCATCTTTTTTATTTGCTGAGTAATATTCTACAATTGCAGAACCATCTTCATAGAAGTTTAATTTTGAGTATCCGTAGTTTCCATAAGTAAATTCAGCTCCATATCCTACCAATGCAGGCGATTGCTTAGAACCAGCTCCACTTACTATTTGTTTGAATCCATTGTTTTCAATGTATTGTAAGTTATGCTCATGACCACTTACAAAAACGATATTATTCTTAAAGTCTTCAGCAATTGTTTCTATTTGACGAACAAAATCTTGATAACGTTGATGGAAATTGTCGGTTTGGATTCCTGCGTGAGAACGTAACATATTTTTAAAAGTTCCTAAAACTGGAATAGGTTTCATATGATCTTTAATTGAAAAGCTACCACCATGCGAACCGTTTGAGTATAACGGATGATGTAATGCAACAACCACGTTTTTGTACCTGTTCTTTTTGAATAAACTCCATAATTCTTCAATAAAACGTTCCCTGGTTTTAATGTCACAACTATCATTAATTTTAGGTTCATTATCCCAATTCATGATATACCATTCACTATCAACAGTAATTAAAGTCAAGTTTTCGTTAATATCAACTTTGTCAATTCCGCAACCATTTTCCGGTAAAAATGTATTTTTCCCTAAAGCTTTTTCAACTAGTTTTTCCTGTCTTTTAAGTCCATCAACTCCATTATACCAATCGTGATTTCCAGGAATAAAAATTGTTCTTCCAGGATTATTTTTTACAGCGTCAGTTTGAATCTTTAATCGATGTTTAACTAATTTATAGTCTTTATGGCTTTTTGGATAAATTCCATAAGGATATACATTATCACCTAAGAAAAGTGTTGTACTATTTTTATCTGCTTTATCAATTTCTTTTTGAAAGTATTCTAAAGAAACTACACTCTCGTTCATTTTGGCATTACCAGCATCACCAATTAAATAAAAGGAATGTATTGGATTTTTTGAAGTTGTAGTGTGAGCGTAATTCTTTGAAGCGTATTGCGCATTATAGGTAGCGCATCCGTATAAACAAAGAATTGTTATACCGATAACGTAAAGTTTTCTCATGGTAATTAAAGTTGATGTATAACAAATATACAAATTAGAGCAATGCGCTTAGTTGAATTAGTTCAATGACCTAAATTTTGCAGGAGTTATACCTGTTCTTTTCTTAAATAGTTTACTAAAATGTTGGGGGTATTCAAAACCTAAATTATAGGCAATTTCACTCACTGAATTTGTACTTCCTAAAAGCTGGTTTTTAGCTTGATTTACAATAAATCCTTGAATATGATCTTTAGCACTTTTACCGGTTTCCTTTTTTAATACATCACTTAAATAATTGGGTGACATGTTTAATTGCTCTCCACAATATTTTACCGAAGGAACTCCAAGTTCATAAGGTTTTTCAGAAGAAAAATAATTCTTAAGCAATAATTCAAATTCTGAGATATGATCTTGATTTAGGTTTGTTCGAACATAAAATTGTCGATCATAAAAACGATTGCAATAGTCTAATAAAAGTTCAATATTTGAAATGATTAACTTCTGACTGTGTTTATCAATATTTTGTTGATATTCCTTTTCTATCTTCTTTACAATGTCAGTTATGGTTTCTTGCTCTTCTTCAGAAATGTGAAGTGCTTCATGAATTTCGTAATCAAAAAATGAATATTCATTAATGGTTTGACCTAAAGATGATTTTCTAATTAAGTCAGGATGAAAGAATAAAATCCAACCTTTAGCATCATTTTCAATAGTTTCATCTTCCGAAGATAAAACCTGATTAGGTTTGGAAAATACCATAGTTCCTTTTGAAAAGTCGTACGAATTTCTTCCATAATTTAAAGAACAAGAGATTCCATCTTTCAATGAAATCATATACATGTTGAGCATAAATTTAATATCGGTTCCTTCTGGTAACTTCGATATGTCTCTCAGGTTAACTAAAGAAACTAAAGGATGTTTTGGAGCTGGAACTCCGATTAATTTATGTCCGTCTTCTATTTTATCTATAGTGATAATCATGATGTGTAAATTTAAAGAAAACTGTTAACCAATAAAAGTGTCATGGTTAACAGTTTAAAGCATGGGGAAGGCAAAGTAAAACTAACCTTGTTTTTCTATATTCTTAATCATTCTCATAATGGTTTTATCAAAGGCTTTATCGCTAAACCATTGTCTAAAAAATAATGTTTGAGCTGCCATTTTTCCAGCAGAATATCTAGTTTTTGGCTTTCTAGCTTTTATCGCTTTGGAGATAACATTTCCAATTACATCTGGGGTTGAGTAATTTCCATCCTTATATGCATTTTCTGTAACTTTTTTCATAGTTAAAGCTAAATCAGCATAAGGTCCATTTTCTGAGTTTGAAAAGTTTTCATTCAAAACATCTCCAAATTCAGTTTTGATGGCACCAGGTTCAACAATTACAACATCAATTCCAAATTGACTTACTTCCAAACGTAAACAATCACTCCATCCTTCTAAAGCATGTTTTGTTGCGTGATACCATGCGCCAAGTGGACTGTAAATTTTTCCTCCAATAGATGAAATGTTTATGATTTTACCGCTTTTCTGTTTTCTCATTGTTGGAAGTACAGCTTTGGTAACTTCTGCTAAACCGAAAATATTTACTTCAAATTGTCGCTTCGCATCTTCGTAAGAAGTGTCTTCAACAGCTCCCCAAATAGCGAAACCAGCATTGTTTATTAAAACGTCAATTCTTTGTTCAATAGATAAGATCTCTTGAATTACAGATTTTACTTGCGATTGATTGGTAACATCCATTGCTAACGCTTTTCCACCAGCTTTAACAATATCTTGCATTTTTTCTAATCGTCTTGCGACTCCATAAACTGTGTGTCCTTCTTTAATAAGCTGTAACGCCGTAG
The DNA here is from genome assembly GCA_022448525.1 of Tenacibaculum sp. Taxonomy (GTDB): domain Bacteria; phylum Bacteroidota; class Bacteroidia; order Flavobacteriales; family Flavobacteriaceae; genus Polaribacter. Next base: position 96,618 of record JAKVCX010000010.1, on the reverse strand, counting down.
ATTTTCCAATTCCTGAAGAAGCTCCGGTTACTATGATTACTTTACTCATGTGATTTTATTTTTTTGAAATTTCGTTTATTAATCGTGTTGCAATTCCAGCTGGTCCTTTAGGAAACCATCCTTTTAAAAGAAACTTAGGAACTCTTCCTACAGGTGAAAATTTTGCTGTTATGGTAAGTTTTGTTTTTTGATTTTCTAACTTTTCAAAATGATAAGTGATATCATAATTATTCATTCTTTTAACATCGGTGCTTTTGTAAGCTTTTGGTTTTGATGTTCCGCTTACTGTAAGCGAATTTGATGTTTTAGTAACAGTAAATTCTTGAACAGCGTCGCTGTTTGGCATAGGCCAAGGCGCATCAAAAAAGTAGTATGTTATCCATTTTGATTCTGAACTTTTCTCGACTTGTTTACTTTCAGTCGTATTTTCTAGGAAGTTTTTATGTGTTTGAGAATCTCTTAAACATTTTTCAGCTTTTTCTAAGGAAATGTCTGCTGTTGTTTCTGCGATGTAATAGATTACCTTTCCATTGTCAGTATTAATGATGTCACTTTTAACGATAACTTTTCCATCCTTCGAAGTTTCTGTCTTCCAATTTCTTTGTGCTAGCAAAGCTGTTGAATAAAGAATTAATATGATTGACATTATTTTTTTCATGATATAATTGTTTTAATTACACCACAAAATTAGTCTTGAGGTTCCTTTAGAAAGTATACATTTTACTGAATGATGTATACAAATTACTTATCTAAATGTTTTGCTGAATATTGATATTTAGTGTGTTATTGAAAATATTGAATTTAAATTATACTTTTGTTGGGCAATAAAACCCCAATAAAAAGATGAAGAAATTATTACTTCTATCACTGTTACTTGTTATAATAAAAGTATCAGCACAAATTCCTACTTATTATAATGATGTTAATTTGAACCTAACTGGAGTTAGTTTAAAAAATGAATTAGCTACAAAGATTATTAATACACATACCAATAGTTTGTCTTATTCAAATATTTGGGATGCATCAAAAATAACGGATGTAAATCCTTCAAATAGTTCTGAAGTATTATTGATATATGGTTACAGCGCGTCAGGAATAACTTCTCGAACCAGAGGGATTAACAATAATGGAGGTACTAATGGACAATGGAACAGAGAGCATGTTTTTCCAAATTCTCTCGCTAATCCAGATTTAGATGCTTCTGGAACAAGTGGTCCACCATATTCTGATGCTCACAACTTAAGGCCTTGTGATGTGCAAACAAACTCTTCAAGAAGTAACCAATTATTTGCAGATGGATCAGGAAATTCAGGTTCAGTTACCGGAGGTTGGTATCCTGGAGACGAATGGAAAGGAGATGTAGCAAGAATTGCAATGTATATGTACTTACGATATGGAAATCAATGTTTACCAACTTTGTTGGGTGTTGGAAGTAGTTCTTCGACTCCAGATGATATGATAGACTTATTTCTTGATTGGAATGCGGAAGATCCTGTTTCTGATTTTGAAAAACAACGAAATGCGTATCATGATAGTGCAGGAACTTATGCACAAGGAAATAGAAATCCATTTATAGATAATCCAGCTTTTGCAACAGAAATTTGGGGTGGACCACAAGCCGAAGATCTATTCGGCGGAGGTGGCGGAGGCGATACTGAAGCACCAACAGTTCCAACGGGATTAGCTTCTTCAAATATTGCTTCAACTTCGTTTACGGTTTCTTGGTCGGCTTCTACAGATAATACAGCGGTTACTGGATATAATATTCTATTAAATAATGTTCAAGTAGGAACATCGAATACAACGAGTTACAATGCAACGGGTTTAACAGGTTCGACAACATATAATGTTACTGTTCAGGCTTATGATGCAGCAGGAAATACTTCTGTTTCAAGTACTCAAATCATGGTAACAACTGCAGTACAAACTGGATTTGCTTCAGAACTATTTTTCTCGGAATATATTGAAGGATCTTCTGTAAACAAAGCATTAGAAATAGCAAATTATACGGGAAGTACAGTTGATTTAAGTATGTATTCTATAAAAAGACAAACTAATGGAGCAGGAGCTTGGTCTAGTGGTTTATCCTTAACAGGGAATTTAGGCAATGGAAATGTTCATGTAGTTGCCAATTCTGGCGCTTCTGCAGATATTACAAACAAAGCAAATCAAACCTCAAATGCTTCCGAATTATCCTTTAATGGAAATGATCCAGTAGGATTGTTTAAAAATGACGTACTTATTGATATTATTGGAACTTTTGATGGAGGTTCAGGGAATTTTGCAATCAATACGACTTTAGTTAGAAAATCAACGGTTAGTGGACCAACAACAACATATTCTGCTGCTGAATGGGATTCTTTCGCTTCAGATACATTTACCAATATTGGATTTCATATTGCAGGAACTACAAATATTTTCACAGGAAATACTGATAGCGATTGGAATACAACATCGAACTGGAGTTTTGTAATGGTTCCAAGTAATACAAATGTTATGATTGGATCAGGTAAAGATGTTAGTGCTAGTGGAAGTATTTCAGTGGCAAATTTAACTCTTGATCCAGGAGCATCTTTAACAATAGGAACAAATCTAACAACTTCAGGAACTGTAACTGTGAATTCAGGAGCTTCTTTGATTGCACAAAACTCTACTAGTTTTGATTTGACCTATAACAGATCATTAGGAACAACAAATTGGTATTTGGTTTCATCAACAGTTACTAATGAAACAATTCAAGATATAATTAGTAATCACAGTTTAGCATCAGGTTCATCAGGAAATATTGGTATTGGAGATTATGATAATTCAACTCCAGGTTGGACTTATGCTAATGCCTCAACAACTGGAAGTTTAGCTAGTGGAGAAGGACGTTCAATAAAATTAACTGCTGCTGCCGATGTTTCATTTAGTGGGGCCATGCCTTTAAATGATGTTATAATTGCAATTGCTGATGGTGGACCAGGAGGAAATGGCTTTAATTTGATCGGAAATCCTTTCCCATCTTATGTAACTGCAAATCACTCTTCTCCTACAGGTTCAAATAACTTATTAAGTTTAAATACAGGAATTCTAGAGGAAGAAACTATTTGGTTCTGGAATCAAGCTACGAGTCAATATTCAACAGTAAATCAGGCATCGGCAATTTTAAATGGAATCTATTACATTGCTCCAGGGCAAGGTTTCTTTGTACGATCGAATACGACTGGTGGAAACTTTAGTTTTCCTGAATCTTTACAAAGTCATCAGTCATCAGATACATTCGCCAAAGGAATTAACCAAAATCATTCAAGTATAAAGTTGAAGTTAAGTGTTGATGGTAATTCGGATAAGGAAACAGACATTTTATACGTTCAGGGAGCTACTTCAGGATGGGATAATGGTTGGGATTCTACAATTTTTGATGGAGCAAGTACAGGTTTAATAATCTATTCAGAATTGGTAGAAAATAGTCAAGGACAAAAGCTTGCCATTCAATCATTAGCAAATGATACATTTAGTGAAGTTATTCCATTAGGAGTTAACGCTTCAGAAAATATGGCGATAACAATTACTGCCGAATCTTCGAATTTACCTACGGGATATGAAATGTACTTGGAAGACCGAGTTGAAGGAGTTTTTACATTGTTAGATGGATCTTCTAATTACACTAAACAGTTAACTGAGAATGTTTCAGGAACTGGACGTTTTTACTTACATACAAGTCAATCTGTTTTAAATGTAGATGATGCTACTTTACAATCGGTTACGGTTTTTGTGGATGATCATAATACCATTCAGGTAAAAGGAATTTATGACGACACTGATGTAACTTTATTCAATATTTCAGGGCAGAAAATAGTTGCTTCTACTTTTATTGGAAATGGAAATAACAGTGTTCCAATGAAAAAGTTAGCGACTGGATTATACATTTTACAACTCGATACAGGTAAAGGTAAAATAGTTAAGAAAATAGTGCTTAAGTAATAAGCTTAGGAACTACAAGATAACATTGAGCAACCAACTTTATGACGGGCCCATTCCGGACGTTTGGCAAACCACTTCTCATAAGTTGGTTGTTCATCATATGGATTTTTCAGCAGTTGATATAATTCGTCAATTAAATCATAGTTTCCTTTATCCGCATCATCAATTGCTAATTGTGCCATGTAATTTCGTAAAACATATTTCGGATTTACAGTATTCATTCGTGCAGCTCTTTCTTCATCTGTTGAATCCAATGATTGTATAGTTTCAATATACTGAGCAAACCAAGATAACCACTGTTTTTTACTTTCTTTTTGAAGTTCTTCTTCGTTGTAAAAAGCATCCGATATTTTCAATATTGCACTTGCTGGAGTATCGTTTTTAGTAACCAATGATAGTTTTCTGAAAAATATAGTGTAATCCGTTTCAATTAATTGCAATGTTTTCTCAATGCCAGAAACAAGGGAAGCATAATCTGATTTAGTATCCAAGCCTAATTTTTGTTTCATCATAACCTCATACTGTTTTAAATACATAGCTTCATATTCATTCAATATTGCTTGTAACGGATCTACTTCTTCAATTAACGGATATAAGGCATTAGCAAGTTTGTATAAATTCCACATGGCAATGTATGGTTGATTACCAAAACGATATCTTTTGTTTTGTGCATCAGTGGTATTCGGAGTCCATTCATAATCAAACCCTTCTAACCATCCATAAGGTCCATAGTCAATTGTCAATCCAAGAATAGATAAATTATCAGTATTCATTACACCATGAACAAATCCAACACGTTGCCAATGAACAATCATATCGATAGTTCTATTTCGAACTTCCGTTAGAAAATCTAAATACTTTTGTTTTCCTGTTGAGGTAATGTTTGAATAAAAATGATCGATAGTGTAATCAGCAAGCTTTTTAAGAGTTTCACTATCTTGTCTTGCCGCAAAAATTTCAAAATTTCCAAAACGAATAAAACTAGGAGCTACTCTACAAACTACAGCTCCTTTTTCATAAGCAGCGTTTCCATTGTACATAATGTCTCTCATTACTTGATCTCCAGTTAAACTTAGTGTTAAAGATCTAGTAGTTGGAACACCTAAATAATGCATGGCTTCGCTGCATAAATGTTCTCTTATTGAAGAACGTAAAACGGCCAATCCATCCGCAGTTCTTGAATACGGAGTTTCACCTGCACCTTTTAATTGAAAAGTCCAATGTTTATCTTTATGATCAATTTCAAATAGATTAATTGCTCTACCATCTCCTAATTGTCCAGCCCAATGACCAAATTGATGTCCACCATAACACATTGCATAAGGATGCGTATTTTTCAACACTTTATTTCCAGAAAATACCTTAAGAAATTCTTCATTCTGAGTATCCTCTTTTGTAATTCCAACTTCATGAATGAAATCATCTGAAAAATGAATCAGTTTAGGATTCAAAGTTTGCTTTGGAGTAACAAAAGAATAACAAGCATTATATACTTGTCTTCTTGAATTTTCCTGAGTAATATCAGCAGGAAGTTCTTTGTTAAACGTGTCGTTAAGGTTAAAAATCATGGACTATTTTTAGGAACTATAAAGATACGTCTAATCAATTAAACTAGATTCAAAGTACGCCTGGTTTTCCAATGTTTTATGAACCGGACATTTTGCTGCAATTTCTAGTAAACGAGCTTTTTGTTTTTCATCCAAGTTACCAACCAATTTAATCTTTTTGGTAAAGAAATCGTGTCGATTCAATTTTTCTGAAGTGATTCCTAATTCTTCACTTGATTTCTTCACTCGAGTCACATAAACATATACTTCTTGTAAATCCCACTGCTTTCTATTCGCATACATTTTTAAAGTCATTGTTGTACAGGCAATAAGCGCTGCGTTTAAGAGATCGAATGGAGAAGGACCAAAATCGTCTCCATCAACACTTTCAGGTTCATCAGCAATTAAGTTATGATTACTAGCTTGAATTTTAGTTGTGAAATTATCTTCTATTAAATTCAAATGTCCAACAGCTTGATCTTGATCAGCGTCTAATTTTTGAATAGTTTTCTTTGGAAAATATCGTTGTACCCAAGTTCCAATTACATTTCCAGCATATTTACTATCCTCAGAGTTAGTTAATAGATGATCGGCATTATCTAAGGTTACAAAACTCTTTGGATGATGCGCGTTTACATAGATTTTTTCAGCATTTTTTATTCCAACAATTCTATCGATTGGAGAATGCATAATTAAGATTGGCTTTCTCAAACTTCTAACGATCTCAGGTAAATCTGTTTTGGTGAAATTATCTACGAAATCTCTATTTATTTTGAATGGCCTTCCACCAATATTAATATCAACCTCTCCCTTTTCTTGAACTTCATTAATTCCGTGAGAAAATAAGTGTGTAACATGTTCAACATCAGCAGGAGCACCAATAGTTGCAATAGCTTTTACAGAAGTTAACTTTGAAGCTGCCGTAATTACAGCCGCTCCACCAAGAGAATGACCAACCAATAGGGAAGGAGCTTGAAAATGTTCTTCCATGTAGTTACTCACAGCAATTAAATCCGTCACATTAGCTGAAAAATGACTTTCATGAAATTCTCCCTCACTTTTACCTAAACCTGTAAAATCAAAACGTACAACTCCGAAACCATAATTAGTTAGAACTCTACTTATGTTTTTAACTGCATTTAAAGAACTTGTACACGTAAAACAGTGCGCAAAAATTGCATAGAATTCCGGTTTCTGATTGGCAGGTAATTCTAAAAATGCATTAAGTTGATATCCTTTATCGTTCGGTATAGTAAGTTTAGATCTTTTCATGGATAAATTCTGAATTTTAGTTTTTGTTTTATGTCGTTATCCACTTTTAATTCTTACGAAAGAAATGGTTTGAAAAAGATATTGATATTCCTTTTAAAATAAGTTCTTATTAAGTAGTTTTATAGCAGAATCAACAAAAAATCGCAATGAAATCACAATATCTTCAGTTTGAACAATCTTTAGTGAATCATATCAAAGCTCGATTCCCAATATTATATATTACTACTTGGGAAGAAGAAAGACTTATTGAATTAATTGATCAAATGGTAAATGAAAAAAATCATTTTAAGTATAAAAAAGAAGTTTTTCAATGGAGTGTTACAAAAGGAATAGAGAATAATGGAAAAGTTGTAAAACCAGATATTAAGAATGCAATAAGCATACTTGAGTATATTGAAAATTACAAGGAAGATGCAGTTTTCATTTTAAAAGATTTATATTTTGATTTAAAGCGATGTTGTGAAAATCATCCAAATCAAGTCTTAATTAGAAAAATTAAAGATTTGGTTTATCAGCTCAAAATGTCAGAGTATTCTAAGACAATAATAATCGTTGGTCATGATATTTTTGTTCCGGATGATTTGTCAAAGCAAATTTGTTTGATGGATTTTGAATTGCCAAATAATGAGGAAATTCAGAAAGTATACAAGAATATTATAGATGCGAATAAAGACAACGAAAAATTAAAGCTTCGAGTCGATAATGAAGATTTGAAGAAACTAAGTGATGCTGCATCAGGACTAACTTTACATGAGGCTGAGAATGCATTGGCATTAGCAATCACAAGAGATGGTACTTTAAGTTTGAGTGATATTGAAGCGATAAAGGAAGAGAAAAAACAACTGATAAAAAGATCTGGTATTCTTGAGTTTTTATCTCCAAAAATAGATATGAAAAGCGTTGGAGGTTTAAATAATATTAAAAATTGGATTTATAAAAGATCTAATTCTTGGGGAAGTGTAGCAAAACAATATAATCTTCCTTCGCCCAAAGGAGTTTTAATTACTGGGGTTCCAGGTTGTGGAAAATCGTTAATAGCGAAATCATTAAGTTCCGAATGGAATTTACCATTGCTGAGATTTGATGTTGGAAGTGTTTTTGGTGGAATTGTAGGAAGCAGTGAAGCTAATATGAGAAAGGTAATTCAAACTGCAGAAGCAATTGCGCCGTGTGTATTATGGATTGATGAGATTGAAAAAGGATTTACGGGAATTGGTTCTTCTGGAGATAGTGGTACTTCAACTCGTATTTTTGGAACTTTTTTAAGTTGGATGCAGGAGAAACAAAAGTTTGTTTTCGTTGTTGCAACAGCTAACAAAATTGATTTATTGCCTCCTGAATTAATGCGAAAAGGACGTTTTGATGAAATCTTCTTTGTCGATTTGCCAACTAAAGTTGAAAGAGCTGCAATTTTTAAAGTGCATTTGCGTAAAAAATTAAAGAACAAAGAAGTTTTAGAAGCTGATTTTAGTGAGCAGAAATATCTTGATATTCTTGTAGAAAAAACTGAAGGTTTTACAGGAGCTGAAATTGAACAAGTAGTTATTTCTGCATTATTCGAAGCTTTTGATCAACGAAGAAAACTAACCTTTGAAGATTTTGAAAAATCTATTGAAAATACGGTTCCTTTAAAAGTTACTCAAGCAGAAAATATTGAGGCAATTCGACAATGGGCAAATGTTAGAGCTGTATCAGCAACAACCATTAATGACAATGAATTCATTGAAGAAGCTGTAGTTGTTGACAAAGATAGTTTTGATGATTTTAAACCATCACCAAATAGCCAGCCAAGAAGAGGAGGAAGAACAATAGATTTTTAAAAGGAAAAAGTAATTATAATGAGTGTAGTAGTCGTAATTGGAGGAGCAAGTGCTCTTTTAGGAGCAGCGGGAGTTTCTGTTGGTAGTATCGCTGTAGGAGCTGTGGCTGAAAAATTGTTATCTAATCTTGAAACTAAAACTTCAACTATAAATAACACCGTAATTTATCCTTCTATTTTTAGAAAGATAAACATCGTTAAATCTGCATTGAATAATTTATCAAATAATGCGAGATTAAATGCTAAAAATCATGTTTTGTCAGAGATTGATGATGTTCAAATAGAGTGCGTATTCAATCCTAATCGTAAAGCTATTGATATGTTTTTTATTGGAGCAAATGAAGAAAAGGCTCAAGAATTAGTATCCCAAATAGAAACGGAATATGGTAATGTTATTCAAGAATTGGTTTACAAGAAATTAAAAAATGATGCTGGCTCTAAAGGTTTAACTCTAGAATCAGAAGAATTAACAGAGAATAAATCTATAGTACTTACTTATAACATCAATCAATAACTGCTAAGAAATGAAGAAAGTTATAATAGAAATTACAAAAAGTGGGGCTGTAAATGCAAAGGTTGAAGGAGTAAAAGGAAAAAAATGTTTAGAGTATATAAGTGTATTGGAAGATTTAATTGAAGGAGAAACATTAGAACATGAACTTACTCATGAATTTCATGAAAATGAGATTGAAGTAAACAAAGAAAATAAATTGTCAAACAACAGTAAATAGATGTAATTTTTAAAATGAAAAAGCTAAAATTAGTAGGTATAATTGCTATTTCCATAGTTCCTGTTTTTAATAGTATAGCTGCTATTGGTTACGGAATTTTCATAAAGAAATTTTCTGCAGCGATTTACGCTGCTTTATTTTTAATTGCTTCAGTAGTTCTTTTAGAGTTAGATTCTAACGAGACAAATCAACATTTGCTAAAAACTCATGAAGTAGAAAAAATTGAAAATTTAGAAGTGTTTTATTTTGATGATATTTCTATACGATTCCCACAGTATAGTTTAACTACCACTCAACTTTCAGATGGTTATCATGAAGAAGTTAAGCAGAATGAAGGAAAGAAGTTGGTTCATAAAATTACAACCTTAGGAGGGAAGTTTAAATCCTATTTTATTTTAGATCAACAAGGAAACTTAGTTGAAGACAGACTAAAGAAATTATATGAGCAACAATTAAAAAATTACGAGAAAGATCATCCTAATAAAAAAGTAGTTTTTCAAGATGTAGTTTATCGTTCTTACTACGGAACGATTGCTCCTTTTATCATCATAATTTCCATGATTCATTGCTTTTTTACATTGAGAAGAAAAAAAGAAGATGAAGTGGTAACTACAAGAAACAATTCACGAATAAGTATCGAGCCATCAAGAGAAGTTGAAATGATTGTTGAGAATGAGGTAAATGCAAATATTGAGGTTGAAGAGTTAATTCAGAAAAGTGAAAATGATTTAAATGTAGCGTTAAAATTATTAGATGTAAACAATGCTAATGATACTCAGTTTGCTAAGCTAAAAGGGATATCGAAAGTTCAAGCGATGTACTTCGTTAAAGAAAGAAATGAAAATGGAAAATATATAAGTCTTACTAATTTCTTCGAAAGAAACTCCATTTCTCAGAATTTACAAAATGAGTTAAAAGAATTCCTTTTTGTTGAAAATAATATAGACGATGATGATACTTCTGATTCAAATGAACGAAGAGGTAGAGTACTGGATTTTTAATATTATTTTTCGTTATGTGTTTAATTGCTATTATCATTTTCGTCCTAGCTTTTGTGCCATATGCCAATGCAATTGTGGCAATTTTCTTCTCTTTATTTAGTGGTAGTTATAAGTTAATTTTAGGAACTATTTTATTATTTGTGGCTTACTATTATGCGGTTCAAATAGATGAAAAAACGAACGAAGATTATATGAAATCGTTCTACAAGGTGGACGATGTTGATAATTTAAAATTCTTTTATGGAAACGATTATTTTTCAACTATAAACCCAAATTATTCTTTAGTAACTACAGAATTAAATAATGGGTATCATGAAATTAAAAAGGATAGTAATAATATCGAAACGATTCATAAAATTGAAGTAGAGTCAGGAGTGTTTACCTCATATTTTATTACTAATAAATCGGGAGATACCTTAGAAAATCATTTAGATAAATTATACCATTTACAAGTTGCCAATTATGAAAGAGATAATCCTGGTAAAAAGGTAGTTCTTGATTTTCCAGTACGAAAAGAAGGACTCTTTTGGTACGCTCGAAGAATTATTTATATACTATGCATCTTGGCAGTATTTTATACGTTTTTCTCAGTTGAAACTACCCACACTTATGTGGAATCGATAAAAGATATTTCGAAAAAAAGACCATCATTTTTAAAAAACGAAAGAAAATTGGATTCGAATAATTTGTTAGAAGATGTAATCAATGAAACTGATGAAAATATTGGTGTAATTAGTGTTGAAAAAGAAGTCAGTTTATTAGATGTTAATAGTGCAACTGAGGAAGATTTTGCAACATTATCAGGAATTTCAATGGTACAAGCTAAGTATTTGGTGAAAGAAAGAGAAGATAATGGTAGTTATAGTTCAATATTGAATTTTTATACTAGAAATGATATTTCTGAAAATATTCAAGAGAATATTAAAGAGAAAATTACGTGTAATGAGAGAGAAAATGAAGAGCCAAAGGATGCATCCAGAAAAAGATTTAGAGGAAGAAGGTTAGAGTTATAATATGGTTTTAAATATTCATAAATATATCACTTCTTCAGAGGTTGAAGGTCCAGGGAAACGTTTTGTTTTATGGGTTCAAGGATGTAGCATACAATGTGAAAATTGTTTTGTTCCACAAACATGGAAAAGAGAAAATGGAATAGAAATTAACGTTGATGAATTATATAATATTATAGTAAACGTAAAAGAGGATATTGAAGGGATAACTGTTTTTGGTGGAGAACCTTTTGATCAGCCTGAAGCGCTGTACTCATTAATTAAAAAAATAAAGAACCAAACTAAATTGTCAGTAATGATTTTTAGTGGTTACACCATTGAACACATCAGAAGGAGAAAAAATAAAACAAATCATTTGCTTCTTGAACTATGCGATATTTTTGTTGATGGGTCTTATATAGAAAAGTTACACGATTTATCGCGTCCATGGTCAGGCTCAAGTAACCAGCGCTATTTCTTCTTTACTGATCGATACAAAGAATTGGCTAGTAAACTAGATATTAAAAACAAGCTAACCATTACCATACAAAATACGGGTGAAGTTGTAGTTAATGGTATAGCTCATAAAGATTCTATTAGATATTTAGAAGATTTAATTTCAAGTTAAACTACTTCAATTTATCAGCATATAACTTTCTTAACTTCGAAATTTTCGGAGTAATTACAAAGTTGCAATATCCTTGCTCTTTATTATTTGCATAATAGTTTTGATGATATTCTTCTGCAGGATAAAAAGTTGGTAATTCACTAACTTCGGTAACTATTGGATTGTCGTAATATGGTTGAACTTGTTTAACTACTTCTTCAATTACTGATTTCTCTTCTCCGTTAGTATAATAAATTACAGATCTGTATTGTGTACCAACATCAGCTCCTTGTCTGTTTAAAGTGGTTGGATCATGAGTAGTCATGAAAATTATCAAAATCTCCTGACATGAAATTACTTCAGGATCATACGATATTTGAACAACTTCTGCATGTCCAGTTAATCCAGAACAAACTTCTCTATATGTTGGATAACCAGGAACGTTTCCGCCTGCATATCCAGAAACTACTTTTTCTACGCCTTTAATTTGATTAAATACAGCTTCGGTACACCAAAAACATCCACCCCCAACTGTAGCTATTTTAGTTTTCATCTTCTAATTTAATTGATAATGAGTTCACACAATATCTTAATCCACTTGGTTCTGGTCCATCAGGAAACACATGTCCTAAATGAGAATCACAAGTATTACAAACTATTTCTACTCGAATCATTCCATGAGTAGTGTCTTTATGATATTTTACTGCGTTCTCTTTTATAGGTTGTGTAAAACTTGGCCATCCGGAACTTGAGTCAAACTTAATTGTTGAATCAAATAAAGGTGTTCCACAACAAGCACAGTTATATTTGCCTGAGCTAAAAGAAGAACAATGTTCTCCACTAAAAGGTCTTTCTGTTCCTTTAAGTCTGGTAATCATAAATTGTTCTGGTGTAAGCTCAGCTTTCCACTCTTCGTCTGTTTTTTCAATTCTTTTATCAGGTAATGGATTTCCATTAACCGTGAAGTCTATAATATTTTTCCAAGTAAGCATAATAGTTTGTCGTGAAATTGTAAGAAAACTTACGTTATTAAAATTGCTAAAGTTTAGTTACTTTTACTAAACTAAATTACTGATTTATGAGCACTCTTCTAGAAAAAACAGAAAGTTTTGTAATGGCGACGCTAAACGAAAAGTTAGATACAAAATTAGTTTATCATAGTTTGTCACATACGCTTCGAGTTGTTGAAAAATCTTCAGAATTAGCAGAAGAAGCAAAATTAGAAGAGGCTGATAGGGAAAGGTTATTAGTTGCTGCTTGGTTTCATGATACAGGATTTACTATAAAATCTGAAGGTCATGAAGATGAAAGTGCAAAAATTGCCTCGGACTTTTTAAATAAAGAGGGGGTTGAGAAAGAGTTTATAGATGTTGTAACTGACACTATTTTGGCAACAAAAATGGATAGTAATCCTTCTACTGATTTACAAAAATTGTTAAAAGATGCAGATTGTTCGCATTTGGGAAGTAAGAATTACACTGAATTCTCGCAGTTATTGCAGAAAGAAATGGAACTAGTTACGAATGAAAAAATCAAAGAAACCGATTGGATTAAGAAAAATATTAATTTCTTGACGAATGGACATCGTTTTTATTCAGATGTGGCTGTTAAAAAATGGGAGAAACAAAAATCAAAGAATCTCGCTCAATTATTAAAAACAGAGAAAAAAATTAAACAAGAAAATAAGAAGTTATCTCAGAAAAAAGAGGAATTACAATTCAAAAAAGAAAAGGTTGAATTGCCTGAGCGTGGAATTGAAACCATGTTTAGAGTAGCTTTACGAAATCATATTACTTTGAGTGATATAGCAGATACGAAAGCTAATATTTTACTTTCAGTAAATGCTATTATTATTTCAATGGCCTTATCAACGTTAATTCCAAAGCTAGATAACCCATCGAATAGTTATTTAATTTATCCAAGTATCATTTTCATAATTTTCACTGTTGTTTCAATTGTGCTTTCAATCTTAGCGACACGACCAAATGTTACACAAGGAAAGTTCTCAAAAGAAGATATTGCAAATAAAAAAGTAAATTTAATTTTCTTCGGAAACTTTCATAAAATGAGTTTACAAGAGTTTGAATGGGGAATGAGTGAAATGATGAAAGATAGAGATTATTTATATGGATCTTTAACTAAAGATTTATACTTTCTTGGTTTAGTATTGAATAGAAAATATAGTTTGTTGCGAACAACTTATACGGTTTTTATGATCGGAATAATTGTGAGTGTAATAGCTTTTGCAATTGCGTTTTACTCACAAAGTATACATGCTACAACTTCCGCTGTAGCATGCTTGTTTTAATAGTAATTTCTTATGAATTTATTTCATGTCTTTAATCAACTGATCGATTGACATAGAAGACTTTTCATCTTCTTTTGTTTCGTAAATTACTTCAACTCGAATTGCTTTTAATCCAGATACGCCTTGTAAATCCTCTAGTTCTAATAACTCAACTTTTCCTAATTGGTTTTTAGATTGTAAGAATTTGATGTATTTTAAATATTCGTCAGCATCTTTATCCTGAGAATATACTATCGCAATTTTACCAGGAACGGTTAAACGTTCTTTAGTGCCTTTTAAATGAGCTTTGTCTATTCTTTTCTTAATAATTTCATATCGAATATTATAGGCTCCATCAACATCAAATTGCTTTTCATCCATTCTAAATTCGATAGAAAGTGGATTGCTGTGTACAAGAATTAAGGACGCAACACGTAAATCATAATCTAAGTTTTTTCTCAAATTATAAGCAACGTTTTCCATTTCGTAGGTGGTTTGTAATTGCCATAATCGTAAATTATATAAGTATAACGAGTCATACTTATGTTGCTTTGTTATAGATTGTCCAATGTACATGTTGTACTCAACACCATCTGTTTTATATCTTTCAAAATAGTGAGGGAATATTTTTTGAGCTTCCTCTTGCTTTTTATCAATAAACTTAGCGAGTTTGTCGTTTAGTTTTGTGACACTGCTCTCATAATCTTTTCTTTTCTCATAAACAACTTGAAGGTTATCATCTAATTGACTTAAATATTGATTAACAACTTGAGTTAACTCTTCATTTATTTCTTTAATATGGTTGAAAACAGGATATATATCTCTTCTTAAAAAGTCTAGAATAGCAACTTCATCTCCTGCTTTCATTCCTTTATTAACTTCAATTAAATAATCTTCAACACGATACATTAATTCATCATAAATAGGAAGCGTTTCTTTTTTGCAGGCTTCTCTTAAAACATGAATCGCAGCATTTAATTGCTTCGTTAAATCTTGTTTTATTGCTAAGTTTCTTGCTTTCGAAGATCCTTTTATATCAGATTGTCCGTATAATGGAAATACATCATGAAATGCAATTTTTTCAATTTTTGCATCTTCATCTTTGTCTAAAAGCGCGTTTTGATAATTTTCTGCAGCTTCATAAAATCTCCATTTAACTGATGGATGAATAGATGTATAAAACTCCTGAATTGTTGCTTCTAAAACATTTAAGTATTCTTCAGAATTACGCTCTGCTGCAGCTCTAAACATTGGAACAATGTCTCGTAGTTTTTGCTTATTCACTGAGTTTAATTCGTAGGTTCTTGGAGATGCCATTTCAAGTAAAAGTAAATCTTGATTTGCAGCTGTTTTTATTGGAATTAAAATAATACTTCCAATACCTTTTTCTTCAAGATTCAATGAAAAGTGATTTCCACCAGAAAGTTCCTTGTATTTCTGAACATCTGAAATAACAACACTTTCATTTTCAACAAAGATTTTATTAATAACGTAGTTACAAAAATATTTTGTACAGGTAATTTTTCCTTGGTTACTTAATAAAATACTTTCAGATCGTTTAACTTTTACTTGACCCTCGTCAATGTTACCAAGATCGAATAATGAATAACCTACTTTTAAATCACCTATACCGAAAAAGTCTCTTAAATTATTTCTAATTTTTTCAGTCATTGATTCATCTTCTCTACCAATTAAATTATTTTGAATCGAATTGATAGTTTCATCAGCTGTAACATCAAAAAGGTTCATGATACCAAACCCTTTGAAAATGTATGAATTTGGAGGGAATTTTTCTCTCCAGATATCTATGTTGTCAAAATTGTCTAATAACAACTTTATATCGTCTTCTGTAATTTTTGGAGCATCGGGAGTTGGAGTAATGTCCATAAAATCTCCATTGAATGCAACTCTATAGTGTCTTGTGAATCCCGTATTCTCGTCTGGAATGTCAAAGTAGAAAGGACGTTTTAAATCAACAGGATAGTTATAAATAGCGGCTAAGATTAATGTACATGCATAAATGTACATAGCGTCTGGCTCAAAATTTCGAACTTCAAAAAGATAATCTTTACCAGCATTTTCTAAAATCGTTTCAAATCGCTTAGTAAATTTAAAGCAAGTAAAAGAGAAAGGAACTGTTGCTGCTTTAATTTCGTTTCCGCTAAGAATTTCTGGGAATAATGGATCTAGAACAAGATCAATAATTTCTTCGTGTTTTTCAAGTAATGAAAAGTCAGAAAAACCTTCAATCAGCTCAGGAATCTTGTTTATTTCTTCTACCATATGTTTGGCAGAGACATGATAAGGATGTCCTTCGTATTGACTATCAGTGTATTTAACAAAAAGGTCGTAAACCATTTTAAAACTGATATTAATATGTAGAGGTAATTCTAAATCTGAACTGCTATGAAAGTTTCGTATTGTCATTATTTCCCTTCTTTTTGTAATTGCAAAATTACGAAATGTTTAGATTAGTCGAATAAATTGGGGAAATGTTACAGGATAAGCATAAAAAAGCCATCTAAAAAAGATGGCTTTTGAATATTAAAAATTGAAATTGTAATCCCTAATTTTTCCTTTTTTTCCAAGACTGTTAAATTTCCAGCTAAATCCAAGCATAAAGTATTGTTGTAATACTGTACTTTCTGAATCTTCAATATAATTTGCCGTAGCAACTCTTCGTGCATTAGTATTCTGATTTAGTAAATCGTATGCTTTAAGGGTAATTGTTGCCTTGTCCTTTAAGATTGAATAAGCCAATGTTGAGTTCCAAAACCATGCAGATTGATTAAATCCAATAACATTAGGATTATAAGTATAGTTGATATCGTTTCTCCATTCTAATTTCTTTGGAACATTAGTTTTTGTTCTAATTCTAACTCTATGACTTGTGAATTCTTGATCTAAAAACGAATCTACGTTGTAAGATGTTTTAGAGAATGTAAGATCATATCTTGGTTCAATGGAAACGATTTTATTCCAGTTAAATGAAAAACCGAAATTAGGAGTTACAGAGAATGTTTCTGCGATGTTGTCAACATCATTTAAAATGTTCACACTTCTGTTTCCATTTAAACGAGTACCGAACCTAAAGTTTATACTTGTAATAGAGTCTAGTTTTACATTTTTATTATAGTTAGCTCCACTCCAAAAATCATATACTCCATCAGCATTATCATATGATGAGGTTCTAACTAAATTATCATCAATAGATGTTCTGCTTACAATTTGATTGTTCGTTAAACTACCTCCCATGTAAAGAAAGAAACCTGTTCTTTTTTGCCAGTTGTATTTATTAAAGTTGGCGTAAACTCTGTGTGTCTGACTTGGTTTTAAGTTTGGGTTACCCGTAATAATATTTGATGGATTGGTTACATCACTAAACGGTTGTAATTGATTTATACTAGGTGCATTGTTGTCTAAAGAATAATTTAAATACACAGATGCTTTTGAATCAAAACGATATCTGAATGTTCCGTCCAATGTTATGTTATTGAAATCTCTTTCAAGACTTAAGTTCGGTCTTAACAAGTCAATATTTTCTAAAGTTCTATTTACTTGACCAATTTCAAAATTGAACCTCCATTTTTTTACATTGTAAACAAAGTCAATAGATGGTGTTTTCGTAATGTCATTATAAGTAAAGTTAGAACTTAAATCTGTGTTGAAAATATTATAATCTTGTGTAGTGTTATCAAAATCAAAGGTACTTTCAACATTGGTTCTTTCATCACGTCTAAAACGATATTTAGCATCAATAAATAACTTTTTCGCGATTACAGGAATACGATATGAGATTCTTGATCGTATACTATTCAATTCATTGTCAACAATACTCTTTTGATCTCTTATTTCTGAACTTGGATTTGTTCCTAAAATATTAATGGTAGATTTATTAAAATCTTCTCCATCAGATTGATCAATTTGATTCTCTACCGTTGCTTTAATAAAAGATCCTTTTTTACCAAAGCGTTTTGTAATATCTATTCTGTTTTGAAAGTTTTTAGCATCGAAATTAGAGATAGAACTACTTGTAAATTCGTTGGTTAGTACTTGGTTTTCATCCAGAGATTGTTCTGATGTGTTAAAAACACTTTCTCTTTTATTAAATATAAATGATGGATTTACATTAATTAAAAATGTAGAATCTATTTCGATATCAAGTTCAGCGTTAATACTATGATTGTGATTATCGTTCTCTGAACTTGAATTTGAATTTGTAAAGTATCTTCTATCTGGTAAAGTATATTCTCTATTATTACGAGAAACATCTTTCGAATTACTTCCAGAATAAAAATAATCAGCGTTTACATCAAATCCTTTTCCGTATTCATCCGCATATGTTGCTCCGGCTGTTTTTGAAGTTATAATTCCATTTCCACCTCCGAATCGTCTTCCGCCAACTCCAAAAGAACCGTTACCTCCAAACCAAACACCGCTTCCATTACCAAACATTTTTTGAATTTCACCAAAACTAAAACCTGGTGAATTTATGTTGTTTGCACTGGCTAAAACACTAAAACGTTGATTGTTGTCAAATCGATTAACCATCGTTGCACCTTCATATCGTTCATCAGTTCCTCCTCCAGCGGAAACTCTACCAAACCAACCTTTATTATTTTCTTTTTTAATAGTTAAGTTGATTGTTTTATTATTTGCATCACCGTTTTCTCCAGAGAATGCTTCAGATTTAGATTTAGTATCTGTGATTTGTACTTTTTCTATAATCTCTTTAGCTAAGTTTTTTGTAGTAATAGATGGGTCGTTTCCAAAAAATGGTTTTCCATTAACGAGAATTTTATTTACTGGCTTTCCGTTAACTGTAATTTTTCCTTCTTCATCGACTTCAACACCAGGAAGCTTTTTCAATAAATCTTCTACATTAGCATCCTTTTTAGTTTTAAAAGATTTTACATTAAACTCTAATGTGTCTTTTTTTATAGTTATTGGAGCTCTTGACTTAATTACGACTTCGTTTAGTAGATTTGATTCCTCTTTCAAAGAAATTACTCCAAGATTTAATTCTGGTGTTTTATCTAAAGAGATAATTTTACTAAAGTTATCCATTCCAATAAAAGAAACGAATAATTTTACTTTTTTATGGAAAGATTTTCCTTCCAGAGAGAAATATCCTTTTTCATCAGAAATTGTATAAGAAACAATTGAGCTATCCTTAACTTTCTCTAAATGTACTGTCGCAGCTTCAATTGGCATTTTCTCTTTTTGCGTTTGAATTTTACCTGAAATCCTAAATTTATAGGACTGACCAGAAGCCGCAAAAGAAAAAGCTAAAGCAATTAAAATCAGTAATTTTTTCATAGAACTTATTGGTGTTTTTGATTGTCGGCGCAAAAGAACAAAAAAAACAGACCTCCCAAAAGTTAATAAAAGTTAATTTATGTTATTTTTTCATTTTTTTAAGTAATGGAATTCCCTTTAAAATTCACTTAAAGAACTCATTTTTAAGATTTTTTCAAAATAAGGGTGTTTTTCCTGTTTTTTGATTTCCTCTTTCAAAATTTTTGTGTAGTGTGTTTGAAAACAGTAATTTAGGAAGAGATTAACAACAAAATATCACCCCCCGAAATATGAGAATTTTGTTTACTTCCTTATTGATTATATTCTTTCAATTTGCAGCTTTTTCACAAACAGATAGTAAATATACTGAGACACTTGAGTTAGTTAAAAAAGCATTCAATGAAAAGAACCCTTCTTTAATTCATCAACAGTTCGATGAGGCACTCAAAAATAAATTGAAAGTAGTTGCCTTTAAAAAATCAATTGATAGTCTTTATGAGAATAAAGGAACAATGTCTTCTTATGAACTGATTTTAGAGGAAGAGGATAAGAACTATTTACTAGATTTTGAAAACGGATCATTATTAATGGTAATTCGTTTAAAATCAGATGGTAAAATAGCTTCTTTTGAGATAAAAGAATATTAGTATAAGTAAAACACGTTTAATTTTGAAATTATGAGTAGAGATCTAAGAAAAATAGCTCTTACATGTCTTGTATTTTTTGCAATTCAATTGGTCAATTCACAAGAAAAGAAATACGGTTCATTAACTTTTAATAAGGCTGTAAACATTTCAGGAAAGCAAAGAATGCTAACACAGCGCATGGGGAAGATATATCTTTATTTATTGTACAATCCAAGTGATTTCAAAGCAAAGAAAGATTTAAAAATCACCAAAATTATTTTTGAAAAGCAACTTTCCATTCTTCAGAAAAATGCGGGAGAATTAAAAACTAAAAACAGGGCGAATACGGTATCTGAAACTTGGTCTAAGTATAAAGAAATTGTTGATGCAGCTCCAAGTAAAAAGAATGCTGAAAAAGTAATTAATACCAATACGACTATGTTGAAACAAGCAAATAGCCTTGTTGAAGCCATTATTTTAGAGTCGGAAGGTAGTACTGGTAGTTCAAGTGACTCTTACATTGCCGAAGAGGATGCTGAATTAAAAAGTATTATCAATAAATCAGGTAGACAACGAATGCTGTCGCAACGTTTAGCGCTATATTATTTTGCTAATAAACCAGAATTGAAAAACAAGAAAACCGAGAATGTTTTGAAAGAGGTTTTTATGGAACTTGATAACGCTTTGAATGATTTGTTATTATCAAGTTTTAACAATGATAGAATTGATAATGCTTTAGGAGAAGTTACCGTCATGTGGGAAAATATAAAAGAGAATAAAGAAAAGGTATTTAAACAAGGCTATAATGATCAAGAAGTGTATACGTTGAGTAACTCGTTAACCAAAATTTTTAATAAGATTACCAACTTATATGAAAAAGTGAAAATTGAATAGGAAAAAGATTCAACAAGACCCAGAATACCAAAGAAAGTATATGTTAAACAAGAGTAAAGAATAAGAAAGTGAGAGTTTAATAGTTATAACCATATTATTTTAAATTCTTAGAATAGGTTGAGTACTCATTGCTCTACTATCATTTTAAACCCCCAATATTATGATTCTAAAGAATTATATAACACTTTTATTAGTGTTTTCGAGCCTAATTGTCGTAGGTCAAAATGAAGTTTGTACAAGTTCAGAGAATGAAGAGGAAGATCTTAATTCAATTGGAAAATGTGCCATCGATAATTTTAAAAAATCTAAAGAAACAGAGTTTGTTAAAATTTCTACTCGTAAAAGAGTTGTAAGAAGAAGAATGTCTTCTAATATTTTAAATTTAAGGAAAAGTGTAAAAAAATCTTCATCCAGAAAACTATCGATTCTAGAGATTGACCAAATTCCATTATTTGAAGACTGTAGTTTAACCTCAAGCCGAGATGAGCAGCAAATTTGTTTTAATAATCAAATTAAACATCATATTAATGGTAATTTGAAGTACCCGGAATCTGCATTTAAAAACGGTCTAGAAGATAAAGTTTTAACTGAATTTGTTATAAATGAGAAAGGTGAGGTTTCGGAAGTGAAAATTATAAGTTCTAAAAAGCATCAGGTTTTAGAAGATGAAGCGAAACGATTAATTTCAAGTTTACCAAAATTACTTCCAGCTAAGCATAAAGGAATAGCAACTAAAATGAAGCATAAGGTTTACATTAACTTTAATTTACCCAATCATAAGATTCAGCAGTTCTATGAAGAAACTGAAGCGAATGGTATTATTAAAGATTATATTCGTTTTGATAAGTTAAGTGAAGCTCCTGTGTTTATTGGTTGTTCAGATTATGAGGCTACAACTCAACAAGAATGTATAAAAGAGACTTTCGTTAATAACGTTTTAGAAAATTTGGTTTATCCCTTTGATGCTGCTTCTGAAGGAATTGAAGCAAGAATTTGGGTTCGTTTTATTGTTGATAAAGAAGGATATGTACAAAATATTACAGCATCTGGACCAGAAAATGCAAAATTATTGGAGGAAGAAGCAAAAAGATTAATTACTCTTTTACCTAAATTTCTACCGGGTAAAGTAAACAACGAATATGTGAACGTTGAATACTTTTTACCTATAGATTTTCAATTAGATGAATAATAGTTCGTTTTAGTTAGATAACTATAATCCCCTTTTATTTTTGTCTGAAATAAATACTAATTGGAACACCAGAAAAATCATAATGTTCACGAAGTTTATTTTCTACGAAACGTTTGTATGGATCTCTAATATATTGAGGTAAGTTAGCAAAGAAAGCAAACTGTGGAGTATGCGTTGGAAGTTGCATACAATACTTAATTTTAATGAACTTACCTTTAATTGCTGGAGGAGGCGTGTGTTGCATAATTTCCAGCATTGTTTCGTTTAATTTACTTGTTTGAATTTTACGCTTACGGTTTTCAAATACTTCTACTGCAGTTTCAATTGCTTTGAATATTCTTTGTTTTGTTAACGCCGAAATAAATACGATTGGGATATCAGTAAAAGGAGCAACAGTTTCACGGATTTTTCTTTCGAAATCACGCATTGTATTTGTTTCCTTTTCAACTAAGTCCCATTTATTGACTAGAATTACAATTCCTTTTCTGTTTTTTTCTGCTAACCAGAAAATTTTCTCGTCTTGTCCTTCGAAACCACGTGTGGCATCAACAACAACTACAGCAACATCACAGTGTTCAATTGCACGAACTGCTCTCATTACAGAATAGAATTCTAAATCTTCTTTAACCTTCGATTTTTTACGAATTCCAGCAGTGTCAACTAAATTGAATTCAAAACCAAAACGATTATATTTTGTATCGATTGAATCTCTTGTTGTACCTGCAATGTTTGTTACAATATTTCTGTCTTCACCAATTAACGCATTAATAAAAGAAGATTTTCCAGCATTTGGTCTTCCTACAACTGCGAATCTTGGTAATTCATTTTCCTTATCGTCTTCCGTAGGTTCTGGAATTTTTTCTACAATAGCATCCAATAAGTCACCAGTTCCACTACCATTTACTGAAGAAATTGTGTGGTAATCTCCTAAACCTAAGTTGTAAAACTCAACCGCGTCAGCAGCTCTCATTGCATTGTCAACCTTATTTACAGCCATAAATAATGGTTTTTCTACTTGACGTAAAATTTTTGCAACGGCATCATCCATTGGTGTAATACCTTGTTCTACATCTACTACAAAAAGAATGATATCCGCTTCATCTAATGCAAGCTGAACTTGTTTTCTGATTTCCTCTTCAAAAATATCATCTGATCCTACTACATATCCTCCTGTGTCAATCACAGAAAATTCTTTCCCATTCCATTCAGATTTACCATAATGACGATCTCTTGTAACTCCACTTACAGAGTCAACAATAGCTTCTCTACGCTTAATTAATCTATTGAAAAGGGTTGATTTACCTACATTCGGTCTTCCTACAATGGCAACAATGCTACTCATTCAAATTTAAATTTGGGGCAAAGATACAATTTACTGAAAGGAAACCATCAGTATTTTTAAATACTATGCTTTTTTCGCTAACTTGTATCATATTAACCTTGTAAATATGGATGATCAGTTATACAATCAGATTTTTTTGAAACCACGATTTCAGCTTGAAATGAATTTTTCAGCTGAGGTATTACTGTCTAAAATTACTGAAGTTATAAGGAATGAAAAGAAGTATAGAATTAAATTAGTAGATCATCATATAATCATTGATATACCTGAAAAAGAAAGTCATTTTTGGTCACCACAATTACACATGGAAATTGAAGAGGAAAATAAAGATACTTCAAAAATTAGAGGGTTATTTGGACCCAAACCTCATGTTTGGACCTTATTTATGTTTATTCATTTTGGTGTAGCCTTAGCTTTTTTCATTTTCGCAGTCATTGCTTATTCAAATCATTCTTTAGGAAATAGTATTACATTTCCTGTAATCATGTTAATTATTTTACCGCTTTTATGGATTACTTTATATTGGATTGGTAGACTAGGGAAGTCTTTTGGGCAAAATCAAATGGATGAACTAAAAAGCTTTACAGAGTCCATCCTTAAAGAAATTGAATAAAAAAAAACAATCACTGCTTTGTCAAACGGTGATTGCTTACAGTATTATTTTAAAATGATTACTGTACGTTTTGATATATACTTACAGTTCCACTATCTTCATTTGAAACTAATAGAAGGTCTTTTCCATTCGGACTATCTTTAGCCGGGATTACTAATAATCCTTCAGGAGCTTCATCTCCATTATGAGATAAAATACTTAGGAACATTGGTGAAGTTGGATTGGTGATATCATAAACTAGTACTTGATCTGTGCGTTCTAGTCCAACAAAAAGAATGTAACGTTCGTTGTTTATGTTTAAAACTTCTACAGCTTCTGGCTCTGCACCCTTATCATCACTTCTTCCGTCATCATCGTTAAAAGTAGCAGGAGTTAATTCTAATGTTTTTTCAGAAATACTATTTCCGCTATCATAAATTAAAGCACCATTTTCAGACCAGATAGAAAATGATCTTCCTCCATAAGAATAAAGCTTATCATAGTCCCCATCATTATCAGTGTCACCTAGATCTAAAGCGATTTTTAATCTACCTAAATTTTCTTCTTTTTGTAATTCAACAGCATTTGGAAAAGCAGTAGGGTCTAAATCAATTTTTTTGATTCTTTCTTCATTTACAAAGATTTCTTCGTCATCATCTTCAGTGTCTGTTCCTTTATCGTCAATATATTCTCTAGCATCTCCTTCGTTTGCTGAAATAATATATCCTGTTCCATTAATATTCACATAAGTAATAGCATCTGGTTGATAAATTCCGTAAACAGGAATATTTCTCAATTCTTTTTTATCATCTTTGTTACTTGGATCGATAGCATTTCCTGGAACACTATAATCTTTAAATCCTAAAGGATATATTCCTTCAATAGTTTTTGTAACTAAGTTTACTTTTGCTAATCCGTTATTCTCCTGCAAAGAAACCCAAGCTGTTTTTGAATCGTCTGAAACAGCAATATATTCTGGTTCAATATCTTTTGTTAAATCAGCGTTTGGTCCAAATACTCTAAAACCACTGTTCTCTAATGAAGCTTCTTGACTGTTAAAAGCGGAGAAGTTTAAAGTAGTAACATTACCAGTTTCAACAGTAATTATACTTACGCTTCCTTCAGGATCATTTGTATATAAACTATTTGGTTCTCCTTCATTTGCACAAATAATTAATTTTCCATCTTTAGAGAAAGTCACCATGTCCGGTAAAGCTCCTACAGTGTAAGAAGAAATTAAAGTATTATTTTCGGCGTTGTATAATGCAATTTTCCCATCGTTTTGTTTTACGGCATCTTCAAGAGCTACTGCAACTTTTCCATCATAAGTACTAATACTATTTGGTGCACCAGACATAACAGGAATTGATCCTGCTTTAACTGGAGAGTCAACATCTTTTAAGTCATAAACAGAAATTTCTTTTGCTTCTGAATTGACAACAAATAGTTTTTGAGTTTTAGAATCGTATGCAGAAATTTCAGCAGCACCTTCACCACCAACATTTATGGTGTTTACGTATGCAAAATTAACTTCTGTATTTACTGGTGTAGTTCCAGTGTTATCATCATTACAGCTAACTAAAGAAACCGCTAGTGCTAATGATAAGGTTTTAAATAAAATTTTCATGATTGATAGTTTTGGCAAAACTTCATGTAAAATTTTACTTGAAAGTTATCTAAACAAAAAGTGATTGTTAGCGATTAGCGGTTTATGTTAAGTTATTCTTTATAACCGAATCTACGAAGTTGTTTGTCGTTAGATCTCCAGTTCTTATTCACCTTTACATAAAGGTCAAGATATATTTTTTTATCAAAGAAATGTTGAAGGCTTTTTCTAGCTTCTGTTCCTACTCTTTTAATAGCTGCTCCTCTGTGTCCTATGATAATACCTTTCTGAGTTTCTCGCTCGACCATAATTACCGAACGGATTTTTATAATATTATCTTCTTCAACAAAACTTTCCGTTTCAACTTCTACTGAATAAGGAATTTCTTTTTTGTAATGTTGTAAGATTTTTTCTCGAATGGTTTCATTTACAAAGAAACGTTCAGGTTTATCCGTCAATTGATCCTTTGGATAAAAAGGCGGTGAATCTGGTAGCAACTCAATAATCTTATAGAAAACAGTTTCTACATTAAATTTTTCGAGTGCAGAAATAACGTATACAAATGAATTTGGTACTTTTTTCTTCCAGTATTCTACTTTTTCTTGAACTTGTTCTTGACTCGATAGGTCTATTTTATTCAACAATAATATTACAGGAATATTACTATTAACTATTTTGTTGAAGAAAGCTTCATTTTTTAATTCTTTCTCTCCAATTTCTACCATGTAGATCAAAACATCTGCATCATCAAAAGCTGCTTTTACAAAATCCATCATAGAATCTTGCAATTCATATGCTGGTTTTATAATTCCAGGAGTGTCTGAAAATACAATTTGATAATCTTCACCATTTACTATTCCCAGAATTCTATGTCTGGTTGTTTGTGCTTTAGAGGTAATTATGGATAATTTTTCACCAACTAAGGCATTCATTAAGGTTGATTTTCCAACATTCGGGTTACCGATTATGTTTACAAATCCTGCTTTATGTGTCATAAAAGCAAAGGTAAGTGTTTTTTATTCTGCTGATTATAAAAAGACTCATATAGTTTTTTTAAAAAAGGTTAAATTTTATTTGGTTATAACAGAAAAATGTTTGTATCTTTGCCACCCAATATCGCGGGATAGAGCAGTAGGCAGCTCGTCGGGCTCATAACCCGAAGGTCGCAGGTTCGAGTCCTGCTCCCGCTACTAAGAAACCGATTCAATTTTGAATCGGTTTTTTTCATTTTAGTGGTTTTTGAACACAAAAAACTATAGTTTTTATGATTTAATACTGTTGATTTTTAATGGTTTACTAGTTAGTGTCATGTTTTTTTTATGTCATTGATTACTATTTTTAAGTTACTGGTCGATTTTATTTTGTTCTAGGTTGATATCGTTTTAAACTAGAGTAATTAACCTAAAATTAAAATCTTATGAACCCCCCGAATCTTTTTCGTAGAGGAATAGTGTTTTTATTCCTTATGGTCACTTCTATTCTAGTATCACAAGTGAATACTGGTGGAACAGCAACTACTTCAAATCATCAAAAACAAATAATTGGTTATATAACCAATTGGGACGCCTGGAAGTCAGAAAAAGCTGGTCTTCCTTCTCAAGGAGCTTTTACTCACTTGAATATTGATTATGCTAAGTATACAATTTTAAACTATTCCTTTTTTGGAGTAGCAAGAGATGGATCTTTACACAGCGGAGATTATAGAAATAAACAAATTTATCAAGATGGCGTATCACAAGAACCAAGTGATTTATTTTTTACAGATATATATAGCAGTTGGGATATGCATATTTTGTTTGGAGAAATTGAACCACTTCAATTTATAAATGAAGATGCTAAACGTCGTGCTGAAGCACAAGGTTTTGAAGTTGAATTGAATTCAAATACTTGGAATCATCCAACTTGGGGATTGAGCGGAACACTTCCTTTACCACTTCACAAAGAAGATGGAGCACCTGGGTTATTGGAGTTGGCTCATCAAAAAGGAGTAAAAGTTATGGCGTCAATTGGAGGATGGAGTATGTGTAAACACTTTCCTGAAATGGCAGCTGACCCTGTAAAAAGAGCTCGATTCATAGAAGATTGTAAAAAGCTAATCGCTGTTGGTTTTGATGGAATTGATTTGGATTGGGAATATCCTGGTCCATTTTCTGGAATGAATTTTACTGGTTCTCAAGAAGACTTTGTAAATTTTGAGAATCTAGTTGATGATATAAGAACTGCTATTGGTCCTGATAAATTAATAACATCGGCTATGGCAGCTGACCCAAGAAAACTGGAAGGTTTTAATTGGAGTAAGCTTTCAAGTTCTATGGATTATTTTAATATGATGACTTACGATTATAATGGAGGTTGGTCGAATAAGGCAGGGCATAATGCTCCAGTATATCCATATTCAAATGCTGAAGTTTCATTTTTCAATTGGAAATCAACTTTAGATAAATTAGTTGAATTAAATGTTCCTAGAAGTAAAATCTGTTTTGGAGCTCCATTTTATGGAAGAGGAGTTGTAACAACTGGTAATGCAGATCTTAATGCCAGTACTGTAAAAAGATCTGAAAATATTCAGCCTGATGGACCAATTCAAACGGCTTCTGATTTTACAAATTGGCCTAAAGAGGTTTATGATGGAACACCCAATTATCACTTTATCAAACAAAAAGCATTAACGCCAAACAGTGGATGGGTTAGAAAATGGGATAACGAGGCAAAGGTTCCTTATCTAACTAAAGGAAACTTCTTTTTAAGTTATGATGATGAAGAATCTATAGGAATAAAGGCACAGTTTATTAATGATAATAATCTTGGAGGAACTATAATTTGGACTGTTTATGGAGATTTAGAAATCAGTGGATCTGTTACTTCTTTTGGAACTAAGTTGAAAAGATGGTCAAATGTGAAATCACCTTTAGTAAATAAAATCAATGAAGTTTTTGCTAACGGTGGAACTGGGGGAAATAATGCTCCTTCAGTAAGCATTACTTCACCAAATAATGATACTGTTTTCAATTTAGGAGATGTTATAAATATAAGTGCAAATGCTTCAGATGTTGACGGAACAATTTCTAAAGTTGAGTTTTATAATGGAACTATTAAATTAGGAGAGGATAATTCGTCTCCATATGAATACAACTGGCAAAACGTAAGTGTAGGAACGTATACGATTACCGCAATTGCTACGGATAATGAGAATGCAAAAACCACTTCTTCTCCTATTTCAATTACAGTAAGCGATGGAGATACTATCAACGAATGTCAAGGAATACCAGAATGGTTGGCTTCAAAAGTGTATAACGGAGGAGATAATGTAGTTTACAATAATGTAAATTATCAAGCTAAGTGGTGGACTCAAAATCAAACTCCAGATATGCATACTGGTAGCGGACAACCTTGGGAAAAAATAAAAGATTGTGGAGGCTCAGGTACAGGAAATCAATCTCCATCAGTAGCTATAACTTCGCCAAATAATAATAGTTCATTTGAAGTGAATTCAACAGTAACTATAAATGCAGAAGCAAATGATGTTGATGGAACAATTTCAAAAGTGGAATTTTTTAGTGGAAATAATAAACTTGGAGAAGATGCAAGTACTCCTTATACTTTTACTATCAATAATATTTCAGAAGGAACATATTCTTTAACCGCAGTGGCTATTGATAATGATGGCGCTAAAACAACTTCAAAAGCTGTTTCAATTGTAGTAAGCTCTTCAAATAGTGGAGGATGTAATGGAATTCCACAATACATAGTGGGTACTTCGTATGGTAAAGATCAAGAAGTTGAGAATGGAGGAGAAAAATTTAAATGTAATATTCCTGGTTGGTGTTCTTCAAATGCTGCATGGGCATATGAACCTGGTGTTGGAGCACATTGGCAAGATGCATGGTCTAAAACTGGTGATTGTAATGGAGGAAATGGTACTTCACCAGAAGTAAGTATTACAGCTCCACTAAATGGAACAACTTACAATGAAAACAGTAGTATTACGATAAATGCAAGCGCAACTGATGATGGATCAATCGCGCTGGTTGAGTTTTTCAATGGATCAGTTAAGCTAGGAGAAGATACTACTTCACCTTATTCGTATACGATTAGTAATGCTCAGGACTCAAGTTATTTGCTAAAAGCTGTTGCTACGGATAATGACAATAACAAAACCACTTCGAGTGAAGTCCTTATAAGAAAAAACACTGGTGATACTGGTGGAGATATTCCTGGGAAAATCTTGGTAGGATATTGGCATAATTTTAATAATGGATCTACAATTCCTAAGTTGAGAGAAGTGTCAACTGATTGGGATGTAATTTGTATTGCTTTTGCTGAACCAAAAGCGGGTAGTACCGCAGATATGCAATTTGCTCCGTATGAAATATATGGAGGAAATCAACAGGAATTTATTAACGATGTTGCTTTAGTAAAAGCTAGAGGTCAAAAAGTATTAATTTCAATTGGAGGCGCAAATGCAAGAGTTGAATTGAATAATCAAACCGAAAAGAATGAATTTATCAATTCTATGACCAATATTATTAATACGTATGGATTTGATGGTTTAGATATAGATTTAGAAGGAAGTTCTTTGTCCTTAAATAATGGTGATACCGACTTTAGAAATCCAACTACACCAAAAATTATTAATCTTATTGATGCTACAAAGCAGATCATAAATAATATCGGAAGTAATTCGTTTGTTCTAAGTATGGCGCCAGAAACAGCTTATGTACAAGGAGCTTACAGTACTTACTCAGGAGTTTTTGGAGCTTATTTACCAGTTATCCATGCATTGCGTAATGAAATGGATTACATCCATGTACAACATTATAATACAGGATCAATGTTTGGTGCTGATGGTAATATTTATCAACCAGCTACTGCAGATTTCCATGTGGCAATGGCAGAAATGTTAATTACAGGATTTAAAGTTGCGCAAACAGGGCTCACTTTTCCAGGATTGAATCCAAATCAAGTAGCGATAGGATTACCTTCAACTACCCAAGCAGCAGGAAGTGGTTATACATCAGAAACTGTTGTTCAACAGGCTTTAGATTATTTAATTAAAGGAGTTTCTTATTCTGGAAGAACCTATACAACAAGTTCAACATATCCTGATTTTAGAGGAATAATGACGTGGTCTATCAATTGGGATTTAGTGAATAATTCTAACTTTTCATCAGGTCATAGGTTTTATCTGGATAATTTAAATCAATCTAGTAGGACAACTAAGCTTATGGATTCTAATTTAAAAACCTATCCGAATCCTGTAACAGATTTTATGACGATCGATTTGTCTAATTTCCAAAATAATGATGCTTCAACATTAAGAATTTATGACAGTAGAGGAAATGTAATTTTAAAATCAAAATTAAATTCAGGAAAAAGATTAAACCGCATAGATGCTACGTCATTAAAAAACGGATTATACTTTTTTACGATTAGTAATACTACAAATAGCTATTCAGGGAAATTTATTAAGGTCAAATAATGTTGATTTTGATAATGGAAAAAGCTTCACACTTGTGAGGCTTTTTTTATTTGTAACTCAAAGTGTTGGTTAATAGGAGTATAGTGTGAATATTCGGTATGTCTTCTTTACTGTTGTTCGTGCTTTAATTGCTGTTGTTGAGATAAATAATTTCAGTAACCTGTAGTGAATGAGTAACTTATGTGTAAACAAATAACCCCCCGAAAACATGAAATCAAAACTTCAAAAACAATGTGTATTCGATTTACATCAAACATTTAAATACTTTTTATTTTGTTTGATTTTTATCTTTTTAAATGAAAATGTCTATTCTCATGGAACTGTTATTTGGCCTAAGAGTAGAATTAAAACTTGTCATGATAACCCTAATTCCAATAATTGTGGACCGTGTGGAAGCTCTATCTATGAATGGCGATCAATTCTACAACCAGACACCAATTATGGAAGACATCGAGATTATGTTTCAAATGGACAATTAGCCAGTGGAGGAAATCCAGATAAATATAGTTGTTTAGATGCGCTAATCAGTTGGCCAACTCAATCGGATTGGACTACAACTAAGGTTAATTATGGAGATATTTATGTGAAGTGGAAAAACACAGCTCCGCATAAAACTCAATATTATAAAGTTTACATAACACCTTTAGATTGGGATCCTTCAAAACCGCTCAAATGGGATGATTTGATGGAAATTGGTCATGTAGGCAAGAGACCGGCAGAAGATTTTACAGAAATAAAAGCATATATTCCAGATTCTTACATTGGAAAAAGAGCTGTTTTATATAGTGTTTGGCAGCGAGATTACAGCGATAGTCATGAGGCTTTTTATTCCGTTAGTGATATAGAGGTTGTTGCTTCTGGTGGAGGAAGTAGTGATGATGGAAATCATGGTGACGACGGAGATCAAGGAGAAGGTGATCATGATCACGGGGGAGACCATGGTGGTGGAGATCATGGAGATAATAATTGTGTTAACATTCCACTTTGGAAAGAAGAGGCTATTTATGTTGCAAATGATTCTGTGCGATTTATGGATAAACTTTATCAGGCAAAATGGTGGACTAAAGGAGATAATCCTTTACAATTTTCAAATAGATATGATGTTTGGAAAAATATTGATGACTGCAAAGCTCAAACCAGTACAAAGAAGGTAGAAAAATGGAAGGATGGACTTGTAATGGAAGATGAATTTAGAGTATTGCAAAATCCTTTTACTGATAAAATCAAGATATCATTAAATACTGTTGAAAGGAAAGTCCCTCTAAAAATAGTAGTAAAAGATATAAGTGGAAATCTGTATTATGAAGAGTTAATTTCAACAAAAGATACAGATCAATTTATAGTCATTAACCCTAAAGTAAGATCTAAAGGAGTTTATATTTTACAGATTATTCAGGGAAATAAAGTTGTTAAAAATCAAAAGCTAATTAGAAAGTAAAATCAAAAACAAATTCAAAAATCGGGACTAATTTTAGTTCCGATTTTTTTGTTTTATACACTCTGTCTTTTTGCAGTTGTTGTTTTGTTGAAGCTTGGTTGTACATCAGAGTGATTTACAATTTCATTCATGTTTTGATAGAGTTGCAAGATCCTTGAAAAGTATTCAATACAATTTTCTATTCGTTTATTTTCAACCGTTAATTTTAATTCTGAAGTTTCTCTGTAATATTGGATAGTTATGCTTCCATTAGGACAATAAATGATTAGTTTATCTTTTAAATCTTC
The DNA here is from genome assembly GCA_022448525.1 of Tenacibaculum sp. Classification (GTDB taxonomy): domain Bacteria; phylum Bacteroidota; class Bacteroidia; order Flavobacteriales; family Flavobacteriaceae; genus Polaribacter. Next base: position 63,648 of record JAKVCX010000010.1, on the reverse strand, counting down.
CTGAAGAAATAAATCAAAATATCCGCTTGACCAATTAATCAGCTTTGAAAAAACCTGATTTTCGATATTGGTAAATACTTGTGATTTTTGATGTATTTTTTTAGCAACTAACTTCATTCGATGTTTTTAAACTTTGAAAAATATTTTCCTCTTAAATAGAATATAACTTAGAGATAGATAGAAGAACAATACAGTTAACGCGTAACACAACGAAGCAAGATTACCATTATCAATAAAGCTGTTATAAGAGTAGTTATATAAAAAACTATGAACGTTTTCTTGACCGTTAATCTTCACCAAGTAGAATGCTTTAGAAATAAAAGAGGATAAAAAATAAATACCAATGGCATTCATTCCTACATAGGTAAATATTGTTCCGTAAGATTTTTGTTTTAAATCGCACAAATAGTAAATAACAAGTACAAATAATGAAGCCCAACCTGAGGTAACCAAAACAAAACTGCTTGTCCATAAAGATTTATTAATCGGGAAAAAGCTGTTCCAAATATATCCCAAAGCTAAAAAGGAAAGACTATAAATACATAATAATTTAAGTAACTTCTGTTTGTTATGTATTTTAAGAACTTCTCCGATAAATATTCCCGCCAAACAGCTCACAATTGTTGGAATTGTACTTAAAATTCCTTCCGGATCATAGTCTGGTTTCCATAGATGATTCCCCAGTAATTTTACATCAATATAATTAGCCCAGTTATTGGGAACTCTATCAAAACTTGGAAGTAAACCGTTTGGCATTGGAACTATTCCCAGTAAAACATTGTAAGTAACTAAAATGATTATCGAAATTATGACTAATGCTTTCTTGCTAAAATTTAGATACAATATTGAAGTAATGAAAAAAATAATTCCGATTCGTTGTAAAACACCTGGGATTCTAACGGTCGTATAATTTTCGAAAAAAGGATAATTAGGTATAAACCAATTTAAGAATAATCCTAGTCCGACTAATTTTAAACTTCGGATGAGTATTTTACGATAAATTTCTTTCGATGGTTTTTTATTGTTGTAAGCTAATGATATAGAAACACCAACTATAAAAATGAAAAATGGAAATATCAAATCCGTAGGCGTTAATCCATGCCATTCTGCATGTAAAAGAGGTTGGTAAACTGTTGACCAATCTCCTGGATTATTAACCAAAATCATGGCTGCAACGGTGAGCCCTCTAAAAACATCTATGGATTGTATTCTATTCATTTAAGATTGTTTATTGCCTAATTTGTGTCCGTATGTAGCATAATATAAGATAATTACATAACAAGGGATTAAAATCCAATATCCGTTTGTTGATGCTTCTGCAAGTGCACTAGCTTCATTCATTCCACTGGAAATTAAATTTTCTTTAGTACTATCAACCAATCGACCATATAACGGAGGAATAATTGCACCTCCAGCAATGGCCATTACTAACAAAGCAGAAGCTGTTTTTGTAAATTTCCCTAATCCTTTTAAAGATAAAGGCCAAATAGCTGGCCAAACCAAAGCATTTGCAATTCCTAAGGCAGCAACAAATAAAATCGATGTAAAACCAGAAGTGTTTATGATGCAAATGGTAAAAATAATTCCAAGAATAGCACTTACTTTTAATGCCAATCCTTGACTAATATATTTTGGAATTAATAACGCTCCTAAAGCATAAGTTATAATCATTGCGGTAAGCGTAAAAGTGGTGAAAAACTTTGCTTCTGTTACAGAAATACCCAAAGAAATCCCATAAGCAATAATAGTATCTCCAGCAATTACTTCGGCTCCAACATAGACAAATAAAGCCAATACACCTAACCACAAATGAGGGAATTGAAAAATTGAAGTTTTAGTACTGTTATTAGTGATTTCATCTGAACTTTCAACGGTGTCAATATTTGGTAAAGGACTCCAACGAATTAGAATACCAAGTACAAATAAAATAATAGCCATTATTATATAAGGCAAAATAATGTTACCAGCCATTATATTTAAAAGTTCTGTTTTTTCTGAATCGCTTACAACAGATAGCTTTTCAACAACATCATCAATTTCAGATAACAACAAAGAACCGAAAATTAAAGAACCAAGAGCTCCAGCGATTTTATTTGAAATTCCCATGATAGCAATTCGTTTTGCGCCACTTTCAATAGGACCTAAAATAGTAACATATGGATTTGCTGCAGTTTGTAAAATTGCCATTCCTGTACCTTGAATAAAAATTCCAAGAAGAAATAACCAATACGTTCTTGTATTTGCAGCAGGAATAAATAATAAAGCACCAACAGCCATTATAATTAATCCTACAGACATACTTTTTTTATATCCAGTTTTTTTAATTAAAAAGGATGCAGGTAAAGCCATTATTACAAATGAGATATAAGATGCAGAAGCTACTAAATAAGATTGTGCTTCTGTAAGTTCATTTATGGTTTTCATGAACGGAATTAATGCTCCATTTATCCAGGTTACAAAACCGAATATGAAAAATAATCCAATAATAATTAAGATTGCTGTTTGATAGTTTTTATTCATCTAGATTCATCCTTTATGGATATAATACTAGAAACTATCTCAGAAGAAGAAAAATAAAATCTACATACGACATAATTTAAACGACCAAGAATAGATTTTTAACGAATTACTCTCTATTTAGGATAATATGTCTGGTTAAACTAACATATTTACGACCAATATTAATCTTCTTGTTTCCAATTTCTACCAGATTTCCTTCTACAGAATCTACTTTGTCTAAAGAAATTGTATAGGATCTATGAATACGAAGAAACTTTTTACTCGGAAGTTCTTCCGTGATACTGGTTAATGATTTATGTACAAGAAAACTGTTATCAACGGTAAAAACCTTTATGTAATCCTTTAAACTCTCTATATAAAGGATATCCTGATATTTTATTTTTACTAATTTTTTATCAACTTTTAAAAAAATAAAGGTCTCTGGTTCCGATTGTGTTTGCTGTGCGTTTTGTCTTAAATAAATCTGCTGATTTAATTTATTGATAGATTTCATAAACCTATTGAACGGAATAGGTTTAACTAAATAATCTAATACATCTAATTCAAAACTATCCACAGCATATTCTCGATATGCAGTAGTAATGATTACATATGGTGAAATAGGAATGCTTCGTAGAAAAGCCAAGCCATTCATTTTAGACATGTTAATATCTAGAAAAATAACATCTACCTCATTATTCTCTATCATTGGTAATGCATCAACTGGATTGTTGAATTTTCCAATAAGCGAAAAGTTTTTGAACTCTTTTAAGTGATTTTCAATTACCCTTATTGCTAAAGGTTCATCGTCAATTATAATACAGTTTAAATTCATTTTAATTCGTCCTGATTTAAAATAAGTAGCTCTACTTTAAATTTAGTTTTGTCCTTTATAATATTTAAATTATAGTTCTCTCCATACAATAAATCCAACCTTCTTTTCACATTGTTGTTTCCAACACCTTTTAATTTTTTTTCCTCAGCGAAACATACATAATTATTTTCTACAGAGAAAAAGATAGCTCCATCTTTTTTTCTTTCAATATAAATATGGATATAAAAATCGCCATCTTTTTTACCATGTTTAAAGCTGTTTTCAATAAAAGATAATAATACTAATGGAGGGATTTCTGCTTTTTCCAAATCTCCAATCGTTATAATTTTTAGATCAACATTATTGGAATGACGAATTTTCTGTAAATCAACATAATCTTGAATAAGATGAACTTCTTTTGAAAGTTTTACTTTGTTTTCTTTCGCTTCATAAATAACATATTCCATAATGTTAGAAAGTTTTAAAACAACTTCAGGAGCTTCATCCGATTTATCTAAAGTTAAAGAGTATAAACTATTCAAAGTATTAAAGAAAAAATGAGGTTGTATTTGCATTCTTAAGAATTTCAATTCTGTTTGTAAATTGACTTTAGATAGCTCTTCTACATATTTTCTTTGATTGATCCAAACCACGGTTAATTTAATAGTAGTAACTAATGCTACAACATAAAGTTCACCAATAATTACTGCAACAATATGATTAAATGTGAAAGCTTTTTGATTACCCGATGCTTCTGGCCATATATTTTCAGTAACTAAAAAATAAATTAAACCAGTTCGAATTATATAGACTATTCCTAACGAAAGAAATAAACAAAATATGTAGGTTTTGTATTGTTTCTTCACCAAAAATTTTGGGATGAAATAATAGATGTTTATATAAACTAATGCAATGTGTATTGGGAATTCAACAAGGTTGGATTTCAGAGAATAATAGTAATCATTAAAATAGCTTCCCCACCTAATAATGTTGAACGTGAAGTAGCAAATCCAAAATAAAAAATGATACTTTAACGGAATTGATTTGTAGTTTTCTTTATTGAAATGTAAACTCATTTAATCATTCTTATTAACCAATTAATATTGATAAAATTATAGTATTTCTGTTGTTTTTTTCTGAAAAAATCAATTTATCTGACTTTATTATTTCTTATCCGTAAAATAATGTAGTTCATTCCTTTTTTGAAGTCATTCAGATATTTTTTTTTCCATAAAGAAGCCAATACCATAGATTTATCTCAACTATTCAAATCTTTTTACATATGAAAAAAATACTATTACTGCTATGTTTTTCTTTGATGTCTTTTTGGGGGATAAATGCTCAAACTAAAATATCAGGTAAGGTAACATCTAAAATGGATGGAGAACCTTTACCAGGAGTAAACGTAGTAATTAAAGGAACAAATAAAGGTGTAGAAACAGATTTTGACGGAAAATATAAAATCGAAGCAAAATCTGGAGATATTTTAGAATTTTCATTCATAGGAATGGAAACCTTTAGAGTTACAGTTGGAAACAATAACATAATCAATGTTGTATTACAAGAAGGTAACATACTGGATGAAGTTGTTGTAACTGCACTAGGAATTAAAAAAGAGAAAAAAGCTTTAACATATTCTGCACAAGAAGTTAGTGGAGATGAACTAACAAAAGTTAAGCAAACGAATCCATTAAATAGTTTATCTGGTAAATCAGCCGGTATTACTATTAATAGAAGTTCATCAGGATTAGGAGGAACTGCGAAAGTTGTTTTAAGAGGAAATGCTTCAACTTCGAATAATGATCCACTTTACGTAATAGACGGAGTTCCAATGTTAAATCAAGGGAATGGATCTAACGGAGCCGAACCTGGAACAGATATTTTTGGAAGTCAAACTGGTAACAGAGACGGAGGAGATGCGATGTCTTTAATTAATCCAGACGATATTGAATCTATCACAGTGCTAAAAGGTTCTTCAGCTTCGGCATTATACGGAAGCCAAGGAGCAAATGGTGTAATATTAATTACAACTAAAAAAGGAAAAGAAGGGAAGTTGTCAGTGAATGTGAATTCGAGTATAACGATGGATGAGGTAATGTCTTTACCAAAGTTGCAGTCGGAATATCAATCAGCTTCCGTTAATGATCCAATTGCTGAAAATGGTAGAGTTTCTGATCCAAAATCTTGGGGTAGCAAAGCTTCAGGATTATCGAATGATGCAGAAGGTTTTTTCAAAACAGGGTATACATCAATAAATGCTGTGTCATTAACAGCAGGAAATGCAAAAGCACAAACGTATTTTTCATTTGCCAATACTTTAGGTTCTGGTGTAATTCAGCAAAATAGATTGGTAAGAAATTCAGTAACATTAAGAGAAACAGCAAAATTTTTGAATGATAAAATAGATGTTTCTGCTAGCGTTAATTTATCAGATCAATCAATATGGAACAGACCTACAAATGGATTGTATTCTAATCCACTTACAGGAGTTTATTTACACCCAGTTGGTATTGATAGAAATATTTACAAAGACAAATATGAATATTTTGATACGTCAAGAAATATTTATGACCAGTTTGCATCTTCTTTTGATGAGAACATTCAACAAAACCCTTATTGGTTAATTAATAGAAATCCAAGTTACGATAAGGTACAGAGAGTATTAGCTAACTTATCTTTAAAATATCAGATTACTGAGAATTTCTCTTTACAAACGAGAGGAAGTTATGACAAAACGTTCTTCACTTTTGACAAGCGTCAATATGCAGGAACAGATCCTGTAAATTCAGGAGATAACGGAAGATATATCCTAGAAAAAACAGAAAACACTCAACAGTATATAGATCTTATAGCAAATTATTCACGTGATTTTGGTGAGGATATCAGTTTTACTGGACTATTAGGAACAAGTTTAACCAAGTTTAAAATTGGAGATAAATTATTTTTAGATTCAGGAAGAGATGGAAATGGACTTAATTTTCCGAATGTCTTTACTTTAGCTAATTTTCAAAATACAAATAACATAGCACAGTCAGTTGCGAACAGAGAAGTACAGTCTATTTTTGGTTCAGCAAATATTGGCTACAAGAAAATGTTATATTTAGATGTTACAGGAAGAACAGATTGGTCTTCTACATTAGTAAATACAAACAGTACTTCTTTCTTTTATCCATCTGTTGGTTTAACAGGAATATTCTCAGAAATGTTCGAATTACCAGAAGTTATCAATTTTGCAAAACTTAGAGTTTCATATGCAGAAGTAGGTAAGGATATTCCAGTATATGCAACAATTCCATTAAATTCTATAAATTCAACAAATAATGGTATTAGTAATGCTCCTTTTGCACCAATTCCTGGTGAAACTTTAGAGCCAGAGAGACAAAAGTCTTTTGAAATTGGAGCCGAATTTAGATTATTAGATAATCGTTTAGGAGTTGAGTTCACGTATTATGATACAAAAACTTTAAATCAGATATTCTTTATACAAGCTGCACCAAATCCACAAGGATACACTCAAAATATTGTAAATGCAGGAGAAATCACAAATAAAGGTATCGAATTAGTTATTGACGGAAAACCTATTGTAACTGATAACTTTACTTGGAACTCTACTTTAAACTTTGCACAGAATGAAAACAAAGTGGTTTCAGTGCATCCGTCATTACAAAATGGAGAAGCTATTATCACAGGTAGAGGTGTAAATGGTTATGAATTTTCTTTAATAGAAGGAGAAGATTTCGGAAGTATTAAAGCAAGATCTTTAGTAAGAGATGAAAACGGGGTACCAGTAATTAATAGTTCAGGAACGCTACAATCAACTGAATTTACTACAGTAGCTCATGCGCAACCTGATTTTACATTAGGATGGAATAACTCATTCAATTATAAAGACTTCTCTTTTTCATTTTTAATCGATGGGAAATTTGGAGGAAATGTAGTAAGTGTAACAGAAGCTGTAAATGATAAATATGGAGTTTCTCAAGCTACTGCTGATGCTCGAAATACAAATGGTGGACAAATAAATGTTGTTGATGAAAACGGAGTTGCCTCTCAAATTACAGCACAAGAATATTACAATGCAATTGGAGGTCGTGATGGAATGTTAGGAGAATATGTTTATGACGCAACGAATGTAAGTTTAAGAGAATTATCTATAGGATATAAATTACCAATTGAGTCTGATTTCTTCGAAAGCATCAGATTGTCATTAATAGCAAACAATTTGTTTTTCTTATATAAAGAAGCTCCTTTTGATCCAAATATTACGGCTAGTACAGGATTAGGACTTCAGGGTGTAGATATTTTTAATCAGCCTTCAACAAGAAGTTTTGGGTTAAATGTTAATATTAATTTTTAGACAAAATGAAGAATAATATAAATTATATAAAGCTTTTTATAATCGTAATTATTTTCAATGCTTGTACAGGAGACTTTGAAAATATAAATACAGATCCTAATGGGATTTCTCAAGGAAGTTTAACTCAATTGAATAATCATATTGGCTCTAGATTTTCCCCAATATTTGCGAATATAATTAGAACAGAACCTGCTTGGAATTATCAATTACAGCATGGTTTAAATGGAGATATTTTTTCTGGATATATGACAAGTCCAACTCCATTTGCTGGAAATATAAACAATCAAACCTACGCTTTGGTTGATGGTTGGAATGCTTTTATTTGGATTGATGCTTATGATGGAAGTGGAGGAAATGGAGTAATGCCGTTTGTTAGAGAAATTAAAAATCAAGTAGCAATTTCTAATTCTGCTGGAGGTGAAAAGTTTGTTTACCTAGCAAATATTATGAGAGTAATGGCTATGCACAGAGTTTCTGATGTATTCGGTCCGATTCGTTATTCTCAGTTTGATGATTTTGATACAACAGGAAAATATGATAATCAGGAAATTGCGTATAAAGCGTTTTTCGCGGATTTAGATGAAGCAATTGACGGTTTAAAAGAGTTTGAAGGAAATGGTCAGTTCATTCCTTTTGATCAATCTCAATTAGGCGGAGATATTGCTTCTTGGAGAGCTTTCGCAAATAGTTTACGATTAAGATTAGCAATTCGAGTTTCTAATGTTGATGGGAATTTAGCTAAAACAGAAGGTGAAAAAGCACTAGCGAGTGATGCAGGTTTTTTAACATCAGATATGGTAATCAACACACCAGGATTTAGACATCCGATTGCAACAATAAGCGGAACGTGGAATGATATCTGTATGAGTGCCGAAATGGAAGTCATTTTAAAAGGATTTAACGATGGAAGAGCTGAGAGATATTTTAACGCACCAGCGGATGCAAGTTTAGGAGATTATAAAGGAATAAGACAAGGAATTGATATTACTTCAAAATCTCAATACGCAAGCCATTCTTTAATTGGAGCTGTGGTTGATACTGAATCTAAAACTTGGATGACAGTTGCTGAAATTTACTTTTTGAAAGCTGAAGCAGGACTTAGAAATTGGACTGGAGCAGGAGATGTTAAATCGAATTATGATGATGGAATTAGAGCTTCATTTACCCAACACGGTATTGCAAATGTAGAAACATATTTAGCAGATAATACAAGTACACCTAACGATTTTGTTGATGCACTTGACGCAGCAAATAATGTTGCTTATGGAAGTGATGTGAAAATAGCATTTGATAATGCTGCTACAAATGAATATAAGTTAGAACAAATTATTACGCAAAAATGGATAGCAATGTTTCCTGATGGTCAAGAAGCTTGGAGTGAATTTAGAAGAACTGGCTACCCAAGAATTTTCCCTGTTGTATTAAATAATAGCGGAGGAAATATAGATACCAATATCCAAATTAGAAGAATCAACTTCGTGAATTCTGAAGTAAACACAAATTTAGATAACGTAGAAGAAGCTCGAACTTTCTTAAAAGGTTCGGATAATGGAGGAACTAGGTTATGGTGGGATACTGGTAGCAATAACTTTTAATAATTAGTAATTTTTTCCATTATACTTTTGTATCACAGGTAAGGACAAGAGTTTTTGTTCTTACCTGTTTTTTATTCGTGATAATACGTTGTTTGTCGAAAAAATTGAAGTAAGCATATTCCATAAAATAATTTTGTTAAAAAAATATTCGTAATGATTGTAAATGCAAAAAAGGACAATACCAAAAGTTTATTATTTAAGCCAGCAGGTCAATTCGAAGAAACTCGTTTTGAGAAAATTCATAATGTAATTTTTGATAACTCAGAAAAAGCATCAAAGGAAGTTGCTCTTGAAATAGCAGAATTAATTCAGCAAAAAGCAGCAGAGGGTGCTATGTGTGTTTTAGGATTAGCAACTGGTTCTTCTCCAATAAAAGTGTACGAAGAATTAGTTCGTTTTCATAAGGAAGATAATTTAAGTTTTTCGAATGTAATTACTTTTAATTTAGACGAATATTTGCCAATGCAACCAGATGATTTACAGAGTTATTATCATTTTATGCATGAGCACTTATTCAATCATGTTGATATTCTTCCAGAAAATATTAATATTCCAGATGGTACAATTTCTCCAGAAGACATCTACCAGTATTGTATAGATTATGAATTAAAAATTAAATCGGTAGGCGGTTTAGACTTCCAATTACTAGGAATTGGAAGAACGGGTCATATTGGTTTTAATGAACCAGGTTCGCATTACAACTCTGGAACAAGAGTTATTACGTTAGATCATATTACAAGAGAAGATGCAGCTTCAGCTTTTTTAGGAATTGATAATGTTCCGAAAAAAGCAATCACTATGGGAATTAATACCATAAAACATGCTCGAAGAATCGTTCTTTTAGCTTGGGGTTTGAATAAAGCAAAAGTTGTTCAAAAAACTATTGAAGGAAATGTCACTTCTCAAATTCCTGCAACATATCTACAAGAACATAAAAACACAACATTTATTTTAGATGAAGAGGCTAGTTCTGAATTAATAAGAATAAAAACACCATGGCTAGTTACCTCTTGTGTTTGGACGGAAGAGTTAAAGAAAAAAGCTGTCTTTTGGTTAAGTGAAAAGGTAAACAAACCGATTCTAAAACTTACGGATAAAGATTACAATGAATATGGAATGTCTGGATTAATTGCAAAAGAAGGAAGTGCTTACGATTTAAATATTAGTATATTCAATAAACTACAACATACTATTACAGGCTGGCCTGGTGGTAAACCAAATGCTGATGATACGAATAGACCTGAAAGAGCATTCCCCTCAAAAAAAAGAGTCATAATTTTTAGTCCTCACCCAGATGATGATGTAATTTCAATGGGAGGCACATTTGATCGATTAGTACAGCAAGGTCATGAAGTTCATATTGCGTATCAAACATCAGGTAATATAGCTGTAACAGACGAAGATGCGAGAAAGTTTGCTGAAACAGCTTTAACATTAACTTCTGAAACAAAGAAAATTGAAGAGATTCTTAGAGATGTTCAAAATAAAAAATCAAACGCCATAGATTCTAAAGAAGTTAGAGCCTTAAAAGGAACAATTCGAAGAACAGAGTCTTTAGCAGCTACAAGATATTTGGAAGTTCCAGACACGAATGTTCATTTTTTAAATCTTCCTTTTTACGAAACCGGAACGGTTAAAAAGAACAACCTTTCTGAAGAAGACATTCAAATCATATGTAATTTAATTGAAGAAATTAAACCACACCAAATTTATGCGGCTGGTGATTTAGCCGATCCTCATGGAACACATAAGGTTTGTTTAGATGCTCTGTTTCTAGCGTTGGAAAGAATGAAACATGAAGAATCTGTGAAAGACTGTTGGGTTTGGTTATATCGAGGAGCTTGGTTTGAATGGGATTCTCACGAAATCGACATGGCAGTTCCAATGAGTCCGGATCAAGTGATAAAAAAACGTAATGCTATTTTCTTCCATCAATCTCAAAAGGATAAAGTAATGTTTAGAGGTGATGATTCAAGAGAGTTTTGGGTGAGAGCTGAAGATAGAAACAGACTTACAGCAAAAAAATACCATCAATTAGGAATGGCAGATTATGCTGCTATTGAAGCATTTAAACGTTATTATTTTTAAGCAATGAAAGTATTTTCAATTTTATTAGTAGCTCTTTCTTTTTTTACTTTTTCCTTTAATCCATGTTTCTCTCAGGAAATATTAAATGAAAAGCTTGATTTAATGCCTTGGCCAAAGGAAATTACACCTAACAGAAACTTTACAAAGTTAGATGAGAATTTTACCATTAGCATGAATCAAAAAGGAAGCAGAGTTTACAGTGCTGCAACTAAATTTCTTAGAAATTTGGCTAATAAAACAGGAGTTTTTATCAATGAAGGATTTCCTTTTTATAATCGGGAAAATGCAACATTGAGTATAGTTTTTAAAGAAGTGGCAGATTTGTCTATAAATACAGATGAGTCTTATGAACTAGTTGTAGAGAATAATAAAATTGAATTAACAGCAAATACAGATGTAGGAATTGTTAGAGGATTATCTACATTATTACAATTAATTAAAAGTGACGGGAGTAATTTTGTTTTTGAAGGGTTTTATATAAAAGATGCTCCAAGGTTTAAATGGCGAGGCTTGATGATTGATGTGTCTCGTCATTTTCAACCTGTTGACTTGATTAAACGTAATTTAGATGCAATGGCATTTGTGAAAATGAATGTGTTTCATTGGCATTTGTCAGATGATCAGGGTTTTAGAATTGAATCAAAACGCTATCCTAAACTACATCAATTAGGCTCAGATGGAGAGTATTATACGCATGAACAAATTAAAGATATAGTAGCCTATGCTAATAATCTAGGAATTCGAGTTATCCCTGAAATTGATGTTCCAGGTCATGCAGCAGCAATTTTAACTGCCTATCCTGAATTGGGAAGTAATGATACATATAATTATAGTATCGTAAGAAATGCGGGAGTTTTTGACCCTACATTAAATCCTACGAAACCTGAAGTATATACGTTTTTAGATAATTTATTTAAAGAAGTTACTCCGTTATTTCCAGATGAATATTTTCATATTGGTGGAGACGAGAATGAAGGTAAACATTGGGATGCGAATCCAGAAATTCAGGATTTTAAAAAGCAACATAGTTTAGAAACCAATCATGATTTACAAACGTATTTCAATATAAAGCTCGAGAAAATCTTAAGGAAATACGGAAAAAAATTGGTTGGATGGGATGAAATAAGAACTCCGAGCATGCCTAAAAGTGCCATAATTCATTCTTGGAGAGGAAAGAACGAAGGTTTCGAAAACGGAACATTAATTCCTGCGTTAAAAAATGGTTATCATGCAATTTTATCTAATGATTATTACATTGATAGAATGCTTTCTGTTGAACATTATTATAATTGTGACCCTATAGCAAATGCCAACTTAACAAAAGAAGAAGAAAACAGAGTACTTGGAGGTGAAGTTACTATGTGGAGTGAATTGGTAACACCACTAACTATTGATAGTCGAATTTGGCCAAGAACAGCAGCAATAGCAGAAAGATTTTGGTCACCAAAACATATTACGAATGTTGAAAATATGCGAAAACGACTAAAAAAAGTGAATCATGATTTGGAAAGAATAGGTTTAACGCATATTCGAAATATTGATGTAATTCTGAGAAATATTTCCAATAATCAAGATATTTCAGCTTTAAAAACTTTATCTCAAATTTCGGAACCACTAAAAATTTATGAAAGAAATAAGGACGGAATAGAGTATAAAACATATTCTCCATTTACGTTGTTTGCAGATGCATGTTCAGCAGATGCACCGGATGCTTATGAATTTAAAAAAGTAGTTTCAGCATATAAGTTAAATTCAAATTTAAGTAATACTGAAAAAGTTCTATCATTCTTCAATAAATGGGAGAGAGGTTATTTCAATTTTAAACAATTACATCACTCGTCAAATCTGGTTGGATTAAACTCACATTATAAAAATCTTACTGAAGTATCCGTTCAACTAAAAAAAGCAATTAAAAGTGAAAAATTCTCACAGAAAGACAAAGAGAAAATTGATAGTTTACTAACTGAAATTGCAACACCATTTGTAGATGTCGAAATAGTAATTATTGATTCTTTAAAATCACTTTCAAATCATTTAAACCAGAAGTTCGGTTTAAAGTAGAACCCCCTAAGACGTAGTTGATTTTTAAAAAAGTATAATGATTTTATTTGCAGATAGTGGATCCTCAAAATGTGATTGGGTAATTTACGATAATATAACCAATGAACTTTCGAGAACAAGAACGAAAGGATTAAATCCCAATATTCTAAAAGGGAAAAAAATTGCTGATTTAATTCGTAATAATAATGAATTGTTTGCTATTAGGAACATTGTGGAGAAAGTGTACTTCTATGGAGCTGGTTGTGGAACAATCAAGAATCAAGAAAAAGTTGCTGAAATTCTTAATTTAACTTTTCAAAATGCGATCACTATTAATGTAAAAGAGGATTTAATGGCTGCTGTTCTTGCTACAACAAATGAACCTGCTATCATTTGTATTTTAGGAACTGGTTCTAATTGCTGTTATTATGATGGGGAAAATATTCAAACTAAAACCCCTTCTTTAGGTTATGTTCTTATGGATGAAGCTAGTGGGAATTATTTTGGTAAGGAATTATTAAGAAGTTATTATTATAATCAATTACCGAATGAGTTGAGAGTTTCTCTTGAACAATCCTATAAATTGAATCCACAAAAGGTTTTAGATAAAATCTATAATTCAAAATATCCAAATAAGTATTTGGCAAATTTCGCTCGGTTTTTAATTTACAATATCGAACATCCTTATATTGTTAGTATGATTAGAAATGGGATTAACGCTTTTATTGAAAATCATATTATGCCATATGCTAATGAATACAAAAACGTACCTATTCACTTTGTTGGATCAATTGCCTACCATACGCAAAAGATTATTAATGAGGAATTGGAGAAATTTGGCTTAAGTGCTAATAGCTTTGTTCGAAGACCTGTTGAAAATTTGATTGATAATATGCTACAATTAGAAAATACTATAATAGAAAAAAGCAAGTAAATTACTTTCGTGAAAGGAACTACTTGCTTTAGAAAGGGTCTAAATACTTAGATTTTTATTGAATAGTATAGTTTGTTCTTGCAAATTGACTTAAACGAAAATATCCCAAAACTTCTTCGTCTACATTATTTACATTTACACAGTTTCCTTTAAGTTGCGCTGGAGTTGTTTGAAATGGTCCACCACCACCTTGTGTTCCTGATTGTTCAATTAATTGTTCTATGTAGAAGTAAAACTGTTCTGAAATTCCAAAAACTTTAATATCTACTTCAGTTCCAGGTACGTTTTTCTCATCAAAATGTAAAACAAATGCTTCATTACCATTCACAAATTCATCACGAATAGATGCTAATGATGGAACCGCTAAATTATCTTGAATAAATTCTCCCATGTAATAATTAACTTCATCAGCAGGATCATCAAAAAGAACTCTTACACGATATTCATCTTCATTAAAACCTTCTTCTTGAGTTACACTATTAATTTCTGTAAAGCCAACTAATGTTTCAGTTGCAGTATAAGTTTCTCCACCGTAAACAATAGTTAAGTTGTAAACAGCCCCAATTTCAGGAACAAAACTTGAAGTAATATAATCACCGTTATTTTGATCAGCAAAAATAAATTGAGAACCATCATTTACTTTAGTTACCGTAACTGTGGCTCCAGTAGCAGGAACATTAGGATTACTATCGAAATATGCTGTAGAAGTACTTAATTTAATGGTTTGACTATTTCCAGCAGTTCCTTTTTCCCAATTAATAGAAGCTTCGATAACTAATCTTGCTCCTCCATTTGGAACATCAACATCAACAATATCAGTACAAGATGAAAAAATAGTACTGATAGTGATAAACAGAGTATATATTGATTTTTTCATTTTTTTAGAATTTAAAGTTATAAGTTATAGAAGGAGTAATTCCGAAAATAGAAGTTCTTTCAGCTTCGTTAGCTCCGGATTCATCATTAACACCAAATCGAATAGAAGCAGCATTTCTTCTTGAGTATAAGTTGTAAATACCAAAAACCCATTCTCCTTGCCATTTTCTATTTTTATTATTTCTTGGAGTCAACGTAGCAGAAACATCTAAACGATTATAAGATGGTAAACGATCTGCATTTCTCGTAGAATAAGTCGGAATAGATAAACCATTGTATTGGAATTGTCCGTTAGGATATGTTACAGGTCGTCCTGTTTGAAAAACAAAATTCGCATTAAACGTCCATTTATCATTGTATTTGTAATTTCCGGTAACAGATAAATCATGAGTTCTGTCAAAAGGAGTATTATACCAGTCTCCATTGTTTAATCCTGGACCACCTGCTGCGCCTCCAGGAGTTCTTTGCTCTGACTTTGATAATGTATAGGCTATCCAACCTGTTAAGTCTCCTTTGTTTTTTCGAAGTAAAAACTCTAATCCATACGCTCTAGCATCACCATTTAAAATTTCTCTTTCAATGGTGTTTTGAGCAATTAATTCAGCTCCATTAATATAATCAACACGATTTTTTACAGTCTTATAGTAAGTTTCTGCCTCAATTGAATACATGTTATTTTTAAAGTTACGGAAATATCCTAAAGCAACTTGGTCGGCAATTTGCGGTTTTAAAAACTCTCCACTAGGTGCCCAAATATCTAAAGGAGTTGCAGAAGTTGTATTAGAAATTAAATGTAAATATTGCGCCATTCTATTATAACTTGTTTTAATAGAAGACTTTTCGTTTAATTGATATGACAAAGCAAATCGAGGTTCAAAATTTCCAAAGCTTGCAATACTTTCTTTGTCACCATAATTAATCTGACCTGTTGGCTCAGCACGTTCATAAATTCCTAAAGTTGGATTGTAAACAACTGGTAAATCATTAGCGTAGGTGTTTAAAACTTGACTTCCGAATCTGTTAAAATAGCTGTAACGTAAACCATACATTGCCGTTAGTTTATTCGAAATTTTATGTTCTAAACTTGCGTAAATTCCTGTTTCTACTGCAAACTTTTTATCTAAGAAATCTTCGTTGATTGATGATTCAGGAGTTAGTTTTCTAATTTCACCTGGATTGAATTTGTAATAAATTCCACTAGCACCAAAATCAAATTTTAGTTTATCATTCAAATAATAATCTACATCATATTTTAAGTTATAATTATCAATTCGAGATAACCAGTCTAACCCAACAAACTCAAGCTGTAAATCATAATTATATCTACTGTAAATAGCTGAAAGATTAGAGAATAGTTTATCACTAAAAATATGATTCCATCGTAAATTTGCAGATAAGTTCCCGTAAGAATTAAAGAAAGAATTTGTAAAACTTACATCGTCATTTCCAAAGTAAGCAGACAAGTATAAACGGTTTTTCTCATTAAGTTGATAATTGGTTTTTAAGTTTAAATCGTAAAACCCAACTCTGTTTTCATTGTTTGCTAAGGCTAGAAAGATGTTTGCATAAGAAGCACGACCAGCAATTAAGAACGATCCTTTATCTCCGAACAATGGAGCTTCTGCAGTTAATCTACTTGAAATTAAACCAATCCCACCTGTCAATTTGAATTCTTTATTATTCCCATCTTTTTGACGAACATCTAATACAGAAGAGACACGTCCACCAAATTTTGCAGGAATTCCACCTTTATATAATTTAACATCCTTAATCGCGTCATTGTTAAAAACAGAGAAAAATCCGAATAAATGCGATGCGTTGTAAATAATAGCTTCATCTAGTAATATTAAATTCTGATCTTCAGCTCCACCACGAACATTGAATCCAGAAGCTCCTTCACCAGCATTGGTAACACCAGGCAGTAGCTGAATTGATTTAATAATATCCACTTCTCCTAATACAACAGGAATTTGTTTTATTGTTTGAGAACTGATTTTTGTTGTACTCATTTGAGGACTTCTCAAATCTACTTTTTTACTTTCTTCAGAAGTAATAACTACTTCATCTAAAACATTCGTGTCTTCTTTTAAAGAAGCATTGAATTTAATGTTTTCAGTAAGTTGAATTTCTTTTTCAATAGGAGCATATCCAATGTATGAAATACTTAATGTGTACTTCCCTTCTGGAGCTGTTAATGAGTAAAATCCATATTCGTTGGTCATGGTACCAATGGAAGTTCCTTTTAAAAAAACCGTCGCACCAAATAAGGTTTCTCCGTTGGCGTTGTCTTTTAAAGTTCCGCTGATGGTAAATTTACTTTGAGAAATACCAGTAAGGGGAATTAAAAGTAACATGATAATTGCGTAAATTCTCATAATTAATTCTTGCTTTTTTATTTAAAGCCTAAATGATTTCTAATAGGCGATTTGAATTCTTCTTTTCAAAAAATATCACTCTCGTTAAAATTGTCATTTCTTATGTTTTTTTGAATTTAGAAGAGTTTGAAACTAGAAGACAAAAATATTGTTTAATGATTCTTTAAGAAAACTTGAACAAAATTATGTGTTTAGATTTTAGAATCAAAAGCTTGAATCTGATTTTTGTATTAAAAAAATGTGAAATTTTCCGTGGAAAGTAATTTCTAAATGGTTAGAATTCTTCTTTGATTTTCAGAAAATGGAATAGTTGTGTTATTTTTACTTAAAATATCAAAGTATTGTCAGAGCTATTACATCAGAACTACGGGTTTTTATTCCAAAAAGAACTTCTTGAAGAATTACAACAGGTTGGAGTTTACAAGAAAATTGAAGCAAATTCAACCATTATTGATGTTGATAATTATATTACTTCCATGCCATTGGTTTTAAGTGGAGCGATTAAAATTTTAAGAGAAGATAGTGATGGTGATGAACTGGTGTTGTATTACTTAGAAGTAGGTGATACTTGTGCAATGACACTTTCTTGTTGTATGGGACAAGTGAAAAGTCAAATTAGAGCTGTTGCTGAAACTGATGTAGAATTACTAATGATTCCGAAAAAGAAAATGGCAGAATGGTTAAGTAAATATCAATCTTGGCAAGAGTTCGTTCTTCAAAGTTATCATAACAGAATGGAAGAATTTATAGAAGCCGTTGATTCTATTGCATTTTTAAAAATGGATGAACGTTTGTATAAATATTTAAAAGATAAGGCGCTGGTAAATCACAGTGAAGTAATTCAAGTTACACATCAACAAATAGCAAACGATCTTCATACTTCTAGAGTTGTTATATCTCGCTTGTTAAAAGGGTTAGAGAAAGAAAACAAAATTGAATTACACCGAAATTATATTAAAATTCTAGAATTATAAATCTTAAAGTAACATAGGTTACATTCCACAATTTTTCATCGTCGTATTTTTATAGAAAATTTACGAAACGATGAGAAGTAAGATAAGTCTGCTACTAATTTTGGTAATTTTTAGTTGCGGGAAATCAAAATCGAATAACTCAGATTACCAAGATAAACCTGATAATAAACAAAGTTCAACAACCGAACATTCTGGGAAGAAATTGTTGAAAAATCAGTGTTTTGTTTGTCATAATCCAACGGCTTCAAAAGAAAGTAGAATTGCTCCTCCTATGGTTGCTATAAAAGCACATTATATTTCTGAGAATACTTCCAAAGAAGAGTTTACAAGAGAATTTTTATCCTTTCTTGAAAAACCTACCAAGGAAAAAGCAAAACTGAAAGGAGCAGTGAATCGATTTGGAGTTATGCCTTACCAGTACTACAAGAAAAGTCATTTAGAAAAAATAGCTGAATATGTGTATGACTATCGAATTCAGGAACCTGATTGGTTTAAAAATCATTGGAAAGAGAAAAACGGAAATTGTAATTATAATCAAGGAAAGTTAGCAGTAAATCTGCAAAAGGAAAAAACGGTATCCGAAATCGGATTAGAGTTTGCATTAGGAACCAAAAAATTATTAGGAAAAAACTTGATGGGAACAATTCAAAACCAAGGAACATTGAAAGCCTTGGAGTTTTGTAATGAAAAAGCAATTCATCTTACCGATAGTATGTCCACAAAATTTAACGCGATTATTAGACGAGTTTCAGATAAACCAAGAAATCAAGATAACCTGGCTAATAAAAGAGAAAATGAAGTTATAGAAATTTATAAAAAAGCTTTGATAGATTCTTTAGATATCAATCCTATAACAGAGAAAAATAAAGATAACATCCAATTTTATTATCCAATCATCACAAATGGAATGTGCCTTCAATGTCATGGAAAACCAGAAGAACAAATTAATACAGAAGTATTGGCAAGTTTAGATAAACTGTATCCAAAAGATAAAGCAATAGGTTATGATGCAAATGAAGTCAGAGGGATGTGGAGTATAACTTTTAAAAAATAACACATGAGTAATTTTACAACTATTATAAACGGAAAAACACCTGTATTGGTTGACTTTTTTGCAGAGTGGTGCGGACCATGTAAAATGATGGCTCCAATCTTAAAAGATTTAAAATCCGATTTAGGAGATGAGGTGGTTATTTTAAAGATAGATGTCGATAAAAACAATACGATATCAGCCAAATATCAAATAAAAGGAGTGCCAACATTTATGCTTTTTAAGGAAGGCCAGTTATTATGGAGGCAATCTGGAATGTTGCAAAAACAAGATTTAATAGATCTGATAAATAGATTTAAATAATAAATTAAAAAATCAAACATGTTTAAGAAAGGAACTAAACCATACAGTATTACAAATTTTAAATGTCCCAAATGTCATGATGCTGATTTTTTTACGCATCGATTCACTTTTAACCCAGTTCATATTGGAAAGGTTAGAGAAACTTGTCCAAATTGTGGATTTAAACACATGATTGAACCATCATTTTTCTTCGGAGCAATGTATGTGAGTTATGCTTTGTTTGTAGCAATTGCAGTAGTATTATTCATTGTTACTAAAGTATTTATCGGGCTGTCTCTTTTACAAAGTTTCATTTCTATTATTGTTTTACTTTTATTGTTAGGTCCGTTTTTAGTAAAACTCTCAAGAATTATATGGAGTAATATGTTTGTCGATTATGAAGCATCGCATCAAGAATCCCAGAAACTCGCGAATCTTAAAGAAGTAAACGCGTAGTAACTGATGTTATATCCCTAGAAAGCACTTTTGAATTTTCAAAAGTGTTTTTTTATTTCGGCACATTGTAACATTAGTTACTGTGTACATTATTCTTCTGATTTAATTTTGCTCAAAAGTAAATTAACCACATGCGAGCAATAGTATTTATAAGTCTCTTTTCTTTTTCAGTTGGATTTTCTCAGCAAAAAGTAATGATTTCCAAAAAGGAAGTTTTACAGAAAGTTCATGAAGAAAACAGTTCTTTAAAAATTACAAATCAAGAATACTTGATGGCAAAGGCCGACTTTAATCAAAGTCGTGCAGTTTTTCTTCCAAATATCACAGCATCCCACACAGGAATTATAACCACAAATCCTTTAATGGCTTTTGGTTCAAAATTGAATCAAGAAATCTTAACTCAAAATGATTTCGATCCTGCAAGATTAAATGATCCTAATGAGACAAGAAATTTCGCTACTGTTCTTGAAATTCAACAACCTTTAGTGAATGTGGATGGAATATATAAACGAAAGGCTTCTAAAGTAAAAATGGAAGCTGTGAAGCTGAAATCAAACCGAACAAAAGAATACTTAACCCTTGAAGTAAACAAAGCTTACATGCAATTGCAGTTAAGTTATAAAGGAGTTGAAGTTCTAGAAAAAGCTTTACGAACAGCAGAAGCAAATCTGCAATTAGCTGAAAATAGTTTTAAACAAGGATTTTTGCAGGAATCGGATGTTTTGGCTGTTGAAGTTCATGTTACAGAAGTAAAAAATCAATTGCAAACAGCTAAAAGTAATGTGTTAAATACATCCAATTATCTATCATTTTTAATGAATGAAACAGTTGATGTAAGTTATCAACCTACCGATAGTTTAACTATTAATATTTCAAAAGAGTCTTCAAAAATAATCTCTGAAAATAGATCGGATATTAAAGCGATGGAACTTTCAACAGAAGCGTATAAAAAGATGTATCAGTCGGAGAAGATGAGCTTTTTACCTCGATTAAATGCTTTCGGAAGTTATCAATTATTTGACAATGCCATTTTCAACGCGAATGCAAGTGGATATTTAGTAGGAGCACAGTTAAGTTGGGATGTTTTCCAAGGATCAAAACGTTTTTCAAAAGTTCAGAAAAGTAAAGCTGAATACGATAAATCGCTTTTAGAGTACGAACAATATAAATCTAAAAGTGAATTAGAATTGAATAAAGTTTTACGAATGTTAAACGATACGGAAAACAAATTAAAGTTAACTGAATTGGCGATGAAACAATCAAAAGAAGCTTTACGAATTCGTAAAAATAGATTTAAAGAAGGTCTAGAAAAGTCAACAGATTTATTAATCGCTGAAACGAAATACGTTCAAAAACAATTAGAATATTATCAAACGATTTTCGAGTATAATTTCTCGAAAGCTTACGTTGAATTTTTAACGAAATAATAAGTACATAAATGAAAAAATATATAGCTCTTATTCTGGTAACAATTATAGTAAGTTGTGGAAAAAAGAAGGCTGAAACTTCGGTAAATAATGATCCTGCAATTCCAGTTAAAGTTCAAAAAGTTATCTCAAATGAAAATGCATCATTCATCAGTGTCAGTGGTGTTGTACAAGCTGAATCAAGTGCAGATTTAAGTACGCGTATGATGGGATTTGTGAATGAATTATATGTAAAAGTTGGAGATAAAGTTACAAAAGGACAGTTGTTAGTGTCGATCAACAATTCTGATCTTCAGGCTAAAAAAGCTCAAGTGGAAGCATCAATAATTAAAGCTGAAACAGGTTTGAAAAATGCTGAGAAAGATTACAATCGTTTTAAAAATTTGTTTGCCCAAAATAGTGCTTCTCAAAAAGAAGTTGATGACATGACTGCTCGTTATGAAATGGCGAAAGCTAGTTTACAAGCAGCAACACAAATGAGAAATGAAATAAATGCTCAGTTTGCTTATACAAATATTCGTGCACCATTTTCTGGAGTTGTAACAAACACTTTTATTGATAAAGGTACTATGGCAAACCCAGGAATGCCTTTAGTTTCTGTTGAAGGAAAAGGAGGTTTTGAAGTTCTAGCTAGAGTTCCAGAAACTGAGATTTCAAAAATCAAGAGGAATACTGAGGTTGAAGTTTTAATAAAATCTATCAACAAAACCATAAAGGGAAAAGTAGCTGAAGTAAGTTCTTCTGCCAAAAACACTGGTGGGCAATATGTGGTGAAAGTAGCTTTAGATAAAACAGATGCATCGATATTATCAGGAATGTTTGCAACAGTTCAATTTCCAGTAGAGAAATTAAATACATCTGAAACCACGGTAAGAATTCCTAAATCGGCTATTGTTGAGCAAGGACAATTGCAAGGTGTTTATACGGTAAGTCAGAACAATAAAGCATTATTACGTTGGTTACGATTAGGTCGTTCATTTGGTAATGAAGTAGAGGTGTTATCTGGTTTAAAAGCTGAAGAAACCTATATACTCTCTGCTGATGGTCAATTGTATAACGGTGCCAATATTTCAATTCAATAAATAAGAAAATGAAAGAAGGATTAGCAGGAAAAATAGCAAAAGGTTTTATCGGTTCTAAAATCACCGTGTTGTTAATGATTGTGTTTATGGTCATTGGGGTGTACACGTCGTTTTTAATTCCGAGAGAAGAAGAGCCTCAAATCGATGTTCCAATGGCAGACATCTTCGTTGGATATCCTGGAGCAAGTCCAACAGAAGTTGAATCTAGAATTGCCAAACCTTTAGAGAAAATAATTTCTAACATAAAAGGAGTAGAATATGTGTATTCAACTTCCATGAAAGAGCAAGCAATGGTTATTGTTCAGTTTTATGTGGGAGAAGATATTGAACGCTCTTTTGTAAAGTTATATAACGAAATCAGTAAGCATATGGATCAAATGCCAAAAGGAGTTACGATGCCTTTGGTAAAAACACGTGCTATTGATGATGTTCCAATGTTAGGTTTAACCTTATGGAGTGAAAATTATGATGATTATCAACTAAAGCAAATTGCAGAGGAAGTAACCAATGAGATTGAAAAGGTAAACGATGTTGCCATTACTCATAAAATTGGAGGAAGAGATAGGGAATTACGAGTAGTTTTAGATAAAGATAAATTGGCTGCGAGTGGTTTAGATTTTCTTTCGGTTGCTGAAATGATAAAAGCGAGTAATCAGCAAATGAGTGCTGGAAAGTATAATCGAAACGATCAAGAATTTTTGGTATCGACTGGACGATTTTTAAAAACGACAGAAGATGTTGAAAACTTGGTGGTAGGAGTAAAACAAAACCAACCGATTTACCTAAAGCAAGTAGCTAAAATTATTGAGGGAGGAGAGATTCCTAAGAATTATGTGAGTTTAGGATTTGGACAAGCAAGTGAAAAATCTCAAACATTTAAATCGGAATATCCTGCAGTAACAATTTCTGTGGCCAAGAGAAAAGGAGCGGATGCCATGCAAATTGCAGCTATTATTTTAGATAAAATTCAACATTTAAGAAGAAACTTAATTCCAGATGATTTGCATGTTGAGGTGACCAGGAATTATGGAGAAACCGCTTCTCAAAAAGTATCTGAATTATTAATGCATTTAATCGGTGCGATTATCGCAGTGACTTTAGTGGTAATGTTAGCTATGGGTTGGCGTGGTGGATTGGTAGTTTTCTTATCAGTTCCAATTACATTCGCTCTAACATTATTGAGTTACTATATGCTCGATTACACGTTAAACCGAATTACTTTATTCGCTTTAGTTTTTGTAACTGGAATTGTAGTAGACGATAGTATTATTATTGCAGAAAATATGCACAGGCATTTTAAAATGAAACGTTTGGCATTAAAAGAGGCTGCGTTGTATGCAATTAATGAAGTAGGAAATCCAACAATATTGGCAACATTTACAGTAATTGCTTCTGTTTTGCCAATGGCATTTGTGTCAGGTTTAATGGGACCTTATATGAGTCCGATGCCAATTGGTGCTTCTATAGCAATGATACTTTCCTTATTTGTTGCACTAACAATTACACCGTATTTAGGATACATTTTCTTACGTGAAAAAGATAATGGAAAAGAAGAAGCTTTTGTAGAAGACGAAACAAAAGCGATGCAAGGAACTGCAATATACAAGTTGTATGAAAAGTTTGAACGTCCGTTAATTGAAAGTCCAACGAAAAGGTGGATTTTTTTAGGAATTACAACTTTGTTATTATTTGGATCTTTAGGAATGTTTTTCACCAAATCTGTAGCTGTAAAAATGTTGCCTTTTGATAATAAGAATGAGTTTCAAGTAGTCATTGATATGCCAGAAGGAACAACTTTAGAAAGGACATCTGTGGTAACTAAAGAAATAGCTCAATATTTATCAACGAGAACTGATGTTGTGAATTATCAAAGTTATGTTGGTACTTCGGCTCCTATTACATTCAATGGATTAGTTCGCCATTATGATTTACGTGGAGGAAGTAATATGGCGGATATCCAAGTGAACTTAACCGACAAACATGATCGAGATGAACAAAGTCATGGAATTGTAAAATCAATGCGTGGAGCAATTCAAAAAATAGCAGAACCGTTTGGCGCAAATGTGAAATTAGTTGAAGTTCCTCCTGGCCCACCAGTATTATCAACGATAGTAGCTGAGGTTTATGGGCCAGATTATGACAAACAAATTAAAATCGCGAATGAGGTTCAAAACATTTTAAAGAATACTGAGGATGTTGTAGATATCGATTGGATGGTGGAAGATGAAACAATTGAATACGAATTTGTAGTAGATAAAGAAAAAGCAATGCTATATGGAATCGCTCCACAGCAAATAGTATATACATTAAACTCAGCACTTTCAAACAGAGCAGTTTCTAACTTATATAATGAAAACTCTTCGAAACAAATAGGTATTGTTTTAGCCTTAGATGAAAAGGAAAAATCAACCATTTCAGATATTTCTCAACTTCAAATCAAATCTAAATTAGGGACAATGGTTTCTGTTGGTGATTTGGCTGAAGTTCAAGAAAAAAACAATGAAAAAAGTATTTATCGCAAAAATCAAAAAAGAGTAGTTTATGTTATGGCCGATATGGCTGGAGCATTAGAAAGTCCGGCATACGCAATTTTAGGAATGGAAGCAAAATTGAAAGAGATTCCGTTACCTAAAGGATATGAATTAGAAGAAAAATATTTAGGACAACCAAAGTACGAAGATAACTACACTGTGAAGTGGGATGGAGAATGGCAAATTACGTTGGAAGTATTCCGAGATTTAGGAATTGCATTTTTAGGAGCCATTATCATCATTTACATGTTGATTGTAGGTTGGTTTCAAAACTTTAAAGCTCCAGTGGTTATGATGGTCGCAATTCCATTATCTATGGTAGGAATTGTATTAGGTCACTGGTTAATGGACGCTTATTTCACAGCTACATCTTTTATCGGAATGATTGCGTTAGCAGGAATTATGGTTCGGAATTCAGTATTGCTAATTGACTTTGTAAACCTTCGTTTATCAGAAGGAATTCCGTTAGCACAAGCTGTAATTGAAGCAGGAGCTGTGCGAACAACTCCAATTTTATTAACTGCAGGAACTGTTGTTATCGGAGCATTTGTAATCTTATTCGATCCTATCTTTCAAGGTTTAGCAATTTCATTGATGGGTGGAACTATTACCGCAACGATTCTGACATTGCTTGTCGTTCCACTTGTATATTATTTAATAGAACGTAAAAATTATAAGTAAAATGAAGATAGAACAAATTATTCGAGCTATTGCCGGAACATTTATATTAATAAGTGTTGTATTGGCTGTTAAAGTGAATATCAATTGGTTGTGGTTTACTGCATTTGTTGGAGCGAACTTATTACAATCATCAATAACCAAATGGTGTTTAATGGAAGATATTTTAAAGAAATTAGGAGCAAAATCCTAAAAAAATATTCCCCTTAGTTATATCCCTATGAAGTAAAAATACTTCATGTTTCAAGGAAACCGATTCATTATTTGAGTCGGTTTTTTTTATGGAAACGTAAGTTCCAATAATTCCATAAAAAAGAGCTCGTATGAAAACATGCGAGCCCTTAAAATTGTAATACTTTTCCCCTTCCAAAAGTATTACCAGGTGGTGAAAAACTTCTACGATTACTTTTTATTTAATAATAAGTAATACTTAGCAGTAATAACACTTTCTTATTCATCATATTCAAAATTGATACTACAAAACTATCAGCATTTCATAGAATATAAATCACCCGAAATGGGTGAATTTTAAAATTCAGTACTACGCTAATTTTGCCCAAACAAAAAATTAGTAAATAGATTAAAATGAGAATTAAAAGAAGTATAAGTATTGTTTTTATGACGATTATGACTATTGTCGCATGTGATGAAGATGAAAAAGTAAACTCAATTCCAAAAGTTGATAATCAGGTTTTTGAAGTTTTCGAGAATATCAATGATTTAGAAATTATTGGAAATATTGTTGCTACTGATGAAGATGATGACGACTTAATATTTACCATTAAGGAAAACGATGAGGACTTGTTTGAATTATCCGAAGAGGGTGAGTTAAGTCTCTTTGCTGAAAAACAACTCGATTTTGAAAGTAAAGTAACCCATTCTATTATTGTTGAAGTATCTGATGGAAAAGAGTCGAGTACAGCAACAATTACTATAAACGTAAAAGATATAGATGAAAATCAAGGTCCACTTATCAAAAATCAATCATTTACCGTGCCTGAGTCTATAGGAGATGGAGAATCTATTGGTAAAGTTGAAGCTTCAGATCCAGATAATGATAAATTGCAATTTACAGTATTGGAATCGGAAATGTTTGAAGTTACTCAAGATGGAACTCTTAGTTTAGTCTCTGGAAAAGAGCTTGATTATGAAACTCAAACCACTCATAAATTTTTAGTACAAGTATCAGATAGTAAGGAGGTAAGGTCAGCAGAAATAACTATCAATGTTACAGATGTAAATGAAAATAACCCTCCTGTAATAGAAAATCAAACTTTTTCTGTGGCAGAGAATATAAGTGCTGATGAAGTTATTGGGACCGTTATAGCTTCCGATCCTGACGGAGATATTTTAAGTTATTCAGTTGTGGATAATATGTTATTCGAAATTACTAGTGAAGGAAAGTTAAGTTTAGTTTCGGGTAAAGAGTTAGATTATGAAACTACTCAACAACATATTGTAGTTATAAGAGTAACGGATGAAGACAAATATGCAGAAGCAGAAATCACTATCAATGTGACTGATGTTGAAGAAGGAAATACAGTTTCAATACCTGATGAAAAATTCTTAGCGGAATTACTAAACAATCATAATATTGATACAAATGGTAATTCTAAAATTGAAATCAGTGAGGCAGAGTCATACTCAGGTATTGTAAGTGTAGGAGGTTTAGGTATTAATGATTTAAAAGGAATTGAATCGTTTCATAACATTACAAAACTATTTTTTCAAAATAACAATATATCAAGTGTTGATTTATCGAATAATACTCAGTTAAAAGTAATTTATTCTTATGGTAATCCTCTAGTAAGTTTAAACTTATCACAAAACACTTTATTAGAAGATCTTAGGTGCAGTAATAATTCTTTGAGTAATTTAGACTTAACTAATAATGTAAATTTAAAGATTTTAGTAGCAGATAATAATGATTTGGAGAGTATTGACTTAACTAAAAATGTGTTATTAGAAAATCTGTCATTGTCAGAAAATAAACTTTCAAGTATTGATTTTTCTCATAATATAAATATCAAGAATATTTACCTTCCTAAAAATAATCTTACTTCTTTAGAGGCTTCTAATTTACCAAAATTAGGTACACTTAACTGTCAAGATAATCAACTTACATCTATAGATTTAAATAACAGTACAGAGATTAAAAGTTTAGTTTTAATCAATAATAGTTTACAAATGATTGATATTTCTACCAATTTAAACCTTGATTACATTGCACTTAGATCAAACAATTTAGAAAGTTTGGATTTTTCTAAAAATGAAAATTTGAGAGTAGTAAATGCTGAATTGAATGCGTTAGAAAGTGTGATGACAGCTAATTCTGAAGCATTGAAAGAGTTGTATCTTAGTAATAATCAAATTACTTCTGTAGACGTGTCTCAAAATACTAGTTTACAGGTTTTAAGTATGCCGAATAATAAATTAGTAGAGCTGGATCTTTCAAATAATCCATCATTAAAATCAGTTCAACTAACCAAAAATAATTTAGAAAAAGTGAATATTGCTAATGGTAATAATGCAAATATTCAGTCTTTTAATGCCAGATTTAATGATAACTTGTCTTGTGTGCAAATTGATACAAATTTTATTATTGATCTCAATATGGGTATTTGGAGTGTTAATCCTGAGGTAACAAGTTTTAGTTATAGCCCATGTAATTAATATATTAAAAATCCTATCTGTAATTATATCAGGTAGGATTTACTTTCTATTATTTAATTTGAGTGTTCTTTAGAATAAATTTATTTCAAGATATTTGTTCAGTTTTCCGTCACTATTTATTTGAAAAAATCACTTCCATATTATCCCATTATATTATTCCTATTCTTGTTTGTTTTTCAAGTTAAGGCACAAGACCTCATATATAAACATTACACCACTGAAGATGGATTACCTCATGATATCACGTATCAAATCATTCAAGATTCAAAAGGTTTTATTTGGGCAGGAACAGATGATGGTCTGGTAAGATTTAATGGAAAAGAAATAAAAAGTTATGGCTTTGAAAAGGGATTGAAATCAAATTATGTAATTGATGTTGTAGAAGATCAAAAGAATGATCAATATTTCATAGCAACTTGGGGAAGAGGTATTCATGTATTAAAGAATGATTCAATTTATAAATATGAACTCTCGGATAAAAAAGATTTATCTAAAATCAACAAAATTTACAGGGTTAATGATAGTATCATATTGGGCTTTTCAAATACACATAAACTATCAATCTATAATGTAAATTCCCATGGTTTAAGAGCAGAGTTTTTAGGCCTGAAAAAGGGAAAATTAATTAAAAGTCAAAATAGTTATAAATTTGATATTCCAGATATTAATCATACTCAGTTACATGACAAGGTTCTGTTATATGATTCTGAACTAAATACTTCAATTGGGATTGATTTAGATGGAGTTTATGAATTTAACCAATCGGAATTAATTAAGTTAGGGGGTATTTTCTCGAATAAAAGGTCGGTTCATGCCTTATTACAGGTTAACGATTACACTATAATTTCAAGTTATAATACCTTGAGTTTTTATGATAAATCAAGATTACTAGAAAAAAGAAAATTAAAATTACCTGTAGGTAAAATCATCCAAATTCAGGAAAACAGAAATAAAGTCTATTTCGTACACATTAAAAGTGAAGATGGATTAAGGCAGCTGTACAGTTATTCATTAGAAAACAATCACCTTGTTAATATATCAAAGAAAGTAGGAATTAATAGTTCAATATCCGATTTCTTATTTGATACCGATGCTAGCTTATGGATTACTACTTACGGTTCTGGAATCTATCAATTGCTAAATACAAACAACTTATTTTTAGGTGATCAGTATTTCGAGAAAAATAATTTGACGGATGTAATAACTCTTGAAACAGGAGTTATGACAATGGCCCCTAATATTCTCTATTATTTAGATGAACATCATTCTGTTTCAAATCAAAAAATACCATTTCATACCGAAAATTTTGTAAAGCAAACTTCAAGGAAATTAGATTTAATAATCCCAAATTCAAATTATTTAACTTTTCATAGTAAGTTTAAGAATATTAACATTGGAAGTAAACCTTCGAAAATATTTGAATTTAAAACAGACACAAATAAGAAAATTAGATTTGTTGATAATAAGATTAAAATTACCCAATCAGAAACCGATACGATAATACCAATATTTTCTGAAGATACTGGAGTTTATATTTCAAAAGCAGTTCGTTTTAAGGATAAAATTTATGCTATTTATGATCCTGTTGGAATGTATGTTTTCAATGTAAACTCTCACAATTATTACATTTGGAATAAGGAATTTGGAGTTTCTGCAAATTCATTTGCAGATATACTTGTTCATAAAAACGCCCTCTGGTTAGGAACCAATAAAGGCTTGTATAAAATAACTGATAATAAGATTGAGAATTTTACTACAAAAAATGGCTTAATTAGTAATCATGTTAATGGCTTATTTTCAGATCATCATGGCATTTTGTGGGTTGTCACTCAGCGAGGATTAAATGTTTTAAAAGAAGGTCAGTTTTATCACATTGATAAGAATTTGGGTCAAAGATCTTCAGCTCTAAATAAAATCACTGAGTTTAATGATTATTTATATGTCATAGGAAATCGAGGTATGTTTGTTTATGATAATCAAAAACCATTTCAAGTTCAGTCCAATACAAAGTTATTGATTGACCAGAACCAAGCTAACTTTTCAGTTATTCCTATAAATTATATCAATCCTAATACTGTAAAAATACAGTATCGATTAAACGAAACTAAATGGACTGAACTATTAAATGATAAAATAGATTTCCAAAATTTAGAGGAAGGAAAATATGCTATAACATTTAGATATAAAGATGGATTAAGTAATTGGAATTACACAAACATGTTTGGCTTTCTAATTAGCAAACCTTGGTACGAGAGTAGTTGGTTATACGTTTGTTTTATTGTATTAACTCTTATTGGGTTATTATTTGTTGTTTATAAACAATTAGTACGAGTAAAACGAAAGAATAGAGTTTTTAAAAAAATTATCTCAGAAAGGGAGCAGTTACAGGAGGATTTGAAAAATGTTAGACATCAAATAGCTCAAGATTTTCATGACGATTTAGGAAATAAATTAGCCAGCATTTCGATGCTTTCAAATCTATCTTTAAAAAAGAGTGATAAGGAAAGTGGTTTGTATAAAAATCTGTTCCAAATAAATAAAGATGCAAACGTCTTATATCGTGGAATGAGAGATTTCGTTTGGTCTCTAGATTACAATAACAACAGTCTTTCTGAAGTTCAAATCTATCTTAATGATTTTGGTGAAAAATTATTTGAATACTCTGAGATAAATTTTAAAAGTAAAAATAACGTCTCCAAATCGAAAGTGTTTCTGCCACACTACTGGAATAAACAATTAGTATTAGTTTTTAAAGAAGCGATGACAAATGCTTTTAAGCATAGTAAGGCTAGCGAAGTTTGGTTTCATGTATTCTATAATGAAAATGTGTTGGAGATTTCTCTCGAAGATAATGGAATTGGTTATGAGTACGATGAAAAAGGAAGAAAGAATGGGTTGCTGAATATGAAAGAACGAATAAAAACTATTAACGGAGAATTAAAATTTAGTTCAAAAAGAAGAGGGTTTAAGGTTTATTTTAAAGGAGTTATTACCAAATAAAAGCAAAGTAATGAGTAAGGTTGTAATAATAGAAGATAATGAAAGTTTACTAATTTCATTTAAAGAAATAGTAAATTCAGCGGAAGGATTTGATGTTATTGGCGCATTTTTAAACTGTGAAGATGCTCTTAAGTTTTGTAAAACGAACCATCCAGATATTATATTAATAGACATAAAACTTCCAGGTATAAATGGTGTTGAAGGAGTAAAAAGATTCAATTACCAAAATCCAAATGCTAAAAGTGTGGTGATTTCTGTGTATGAAGATTCAGACTATATCTTCGATGCTTTATCGGGAGGAGCGATTGGTTATTTGACTAAAAATATAGAGCCTGAAGAACTTATTAATGCTTTAAACCAGGTGAAAAATGGAGGTTCTCCAATGAGCGGGAATATTGCAAGAAAAGTTATTTCATATTTTCAAATCCCGAAAAGAAAGGAGTTAACTGAGAGAGAAAATGAAGTTGTTAAATTATTAGCAAAAGGAAAAAGTTATGCAACAATTGCAGAAGAGTTAAACTTGTCTGTGAACACAATAAAAACGCATACAAGAAATATCTATGAAAAACTGCATGTGAGTAAGAAACAAGAGTTGATTGAAAAGTTCAACAAAATGTAGTTTAAGAGTTTCTGCATGAATAATTACCTATAGGGATTTTCCCCTAAATTAATTTATGTTATTCATTATTAGAGGATAAGTGAGAAGTTTTTAGTATATTTAAGTACCTATTAACCAAAATCCTATTAGTATGATTTGCAGCGTCGACTACTACGATAGGATACACTTATTTCTTGAAAAATTCCCCTATTATAAAGAGAGAATAGATCAATTGCACTTCGAATTCTCTGAAGAATCAGTGCTAGGAAATCCATTCGACGATTTGAAAGTATACTCAAAAGAATATGTGTATCACAAAGATTGTATCCTGAAGGGAACAGCAAAATTAAGAAATCATTTTAGAGCAGAAATCCTCTATATACTAACTCCGATATTTAGTAGGAATAACTCAATTAAAATTAAATTTTTGGTGAAATTGCATCATAAGGAAGGACTCTTTTTAGTTCCAGATGCCGATTTTGTTTTTGATTAAAATTGCGTTCTCAATAGCATAATTTAAAAGAAGGTATTTTAAATGTAATTAAAATAACATTTAAAAAGAATAACTTTGTTTTGAACTTTTTTAAGTTATGTCAAATTTGAAGCGCTTTTGTTTTTCTGTATGTACAAACTGGAATAAATTAGTTTTTATACTTCTAGCTTTTTTATTGTCCAGTTGTACAAATACATCTGAATCTCCAACAATAATGAATGGAGAATTGGATATTTCAAAATGGAATTTTAAGAAATTTCCTGAGTTAAATATTCAAGGCGAGGGATTATTTTATTGGAAACAATGGCCTTTAGATTCTTTAGGGAATTACAATGAGAGTTTATTACAAAAACCAGAAGAACTTAAATGGTCTTCACCTTTGTGGGGAACTCAAGGATTTCCCAGACAAGGATACGGTACTTTCAGACTTTTGATAAAAAAGAGGAAAGGTGAAATTCCACTTGTTTTAAATATAGGAAGGTTACTTGGAGCTACTGATATTTGGATTAACGGAGAAAAAAAAGGGAGTTTTGGACAAATTTCAAAAGATAGAGAAGAAGAAAAGCCTTTTGGTCCTCAAATTCATATTGATCTTCCTAACAGTGAAAAACTTGATCTTGTATTTGTAGTATCAAGTCATAATAGTAGATTAGGAGGTGGACCTGCTTTACAGAATGTGATTCAAACAAAAAAGTTAAACTCAAAGAATCAAAAAGCAAACCCTTTAATTGAAGGTTTGATTACATTTTTAATAATCATTTTCGGAATGTTTCAAATCTATTGGTACTTTAGTTTTAATAGAGAATTACATTTTTTATATTTCGGATTGTTCTGTTTGATTGGAGTTTCTAGGCAGTTATTTGTAGGGGAAACCTTAATTTATAGTTTTTTTCCAGACATATCCTTTGAAATAGTGCAACGAATGAGATATGTTGGGTATTTCGGAGGACTATCATTAATCATATTATATTATAACTCTCTTTATCCAAACTACATTAAAAAGAGTATTGTCAAAATAATTTGTTTAATACCTGTGTTGGGGGTATTATATGTTTTGGTAGTTCCTATTTTTTATGGAACTTTTATTGCCCCATTTTTTCAGATTTATGGTTTGCTTTCAATCTCATTAGGAACTTATATTATAACAAAAGCAATTAAAGATAAAAAGCCTTATGCAAAATGGGTTTTAATTATTTTAATTATCCAAGTTTCCGTTTTTGCCAACGATATTTTAACGGCGATGCTAATAATTCACACAAAGTTCGTTATTAATTATAGCTTTTTATGTTATATCATTTTTCACGTTTATTTGAATCATAGATTTCAAGCAGAGAAACAAAAACTTCTCAACGAATTATATTCAAATATTAGTACCTTAAAATCGGATATCGATTATAAAATTGAAGAGATTGAAAACTTGAAAAAAGATACTTTTCAACAAATTAAATCGAAGGAAAGAATGGTAGATAATTTGAAAAAAGTTGCTGCTGCCGATGAAAAAGTATCTATTCAAAGTTTAATAGCTGACCTAAAGTCTGAGTTATTAGAAGATAATCAGTTAGTGAATATTAAAAACGACATCGAAGGAATTAATAAAGATTTCGTTCAAAGAATAAAGAAAATTCATCCAAATCTTACTAAAACCGATTTGGAAATTTGTATGTACATACGATTATCACTAGAGCGAAAAGAAATTGCTCGTTTACGATACACAACAGTTGCCGCTGTAAAAAAATCAAGATATAGACTTCGAAAGAAATTAGAATTAGAGGTTGAAGATGATTTAGAAAAATATCTTAAATCTATTTAATTAATACTATCTAAGAATCTTGAAATTATTAAACTATTCTAGAATAAAAGATTCTAGAAATTCTTTTCTGTATGAGAATATTAATTGTTCTTTTTAAGCACTTGTCTCCTCACTTGTCTCCTCACTTGTCTCCACAATTTAGATTATACGTCTACTAATTGTCGCCCTTGTTTGCTTTCTCATAATTTGCAAAGCCACTTATTTAGCACTTTGAAAAAGCAGAGAAAAATCATGATCAGTTTTGTTAGAACTATTATTTCCAAAGTGAATAAAAAATCTATTTCTATTGAAGAATTAGAAGAAAGAAAAAAAGACTTGGAAAGCGTATTAGAAAAATTAAGAAAGCTTGAAAATGAGATCAAAAAAATGAATTAACTCATCTTTTTCAGATGTATTTAATAATTACTATCCCTAAATAACTAAATATATGAGATGTAAATTACTACTACTAGTTGTTGCATTAGTGGCTGTTACAAGTGCTTTTGGACAGCAAAAAAGGTTAAAGAAAGTTTCATTAACAAAAGTAGGAAAGTTAAAAAAGAGACTAAGTTTACAAAGTATTTTGAACTCAGAATTTAAAGGAACCTCTGGCACAGAATTTAGAAGACAAAAATCTAGTATCGATAAACAAAAGAATAACCATGAGACTTTTCAACAATATTTCCAAGGACTAAAAGTTGAATACGGGCAAGTCAAAATTCATAAAAAGAATGGAGAGATTGATGCTTATAACGGTAAATATTACGATGTAGCTAATTTAAATACTTCACCAAGGCTGTCAGAGAGTTCAATTATTTCAATTGCGGCAAAACATATGGGGAATACTGTGTTTTGGCCTGGTGATAATTTGACCAAATTAAGTAAGCCGAAAATGGAGTTACTAATATTACCAAGTAGAAGAAGTGATGAAATTAATTTGGCCTACGCGGTAACTGTAGGAGCTACAAAACCAGTTATGAAATTAGGTGTTTTATATATTGATGCAAACAATGGAAGTATATTGAAATATAAAAACCAATTATTTGCATGTTTTGAAAACCATGATCATTCTTCTCATAATAATACTCAAAGTACAAAAAGGTATGGAAAGTCTTTAGTTGCTTCAGCATCGGGTTTTGCTGCTTACACAGGGTCGGTGAGCTTCGAAACCAAATCAGACGGAAGTAATTATATTTTGAATGACGAAACGAGAGCAGCGAGTAGTCAGTGGAACTTAACGAATCAAGGATTAGGAAATAGAAAAGGTATCATTACTGTTGATATGCGTAATGGAACTGACTATGTAAACGGACCAATTTACGACTTCACCGATGCAGATAATAATTGGTCTGCTGTTGAAATGGCAACAGATGATAATATTTATGCAATTGATGTTCACTGGGGAACAACACAACTATATGACTACTGGAAAAATGAACATAATTGGAACAGTTATAATGGATCAAATAGCGCATTATTGTCCATGGTTCATTATGATGCGGATTGGACAAACGCGGCATGGGGAGCAGTAAGTAATACCGCAGGTTTTATGTTGTATGGAGATGGTGCAGGAAAATTTACTCCACTAACAACATTAGATGTGATTGCTCATGAAATCGCTCATGGAATAAATAATGCTACTTCAAATTTAGATTATGAATATGAGTCTGGTGCATTGAATGAAGGATTATCGGATATATGGGCCATGGTTTTTGAAAATTATGCAAATGATAATTTAGGAACCAATACAGATCCTTCTAGAATTAACGACCAAAATGCAGGTGGTGCATTACGATCTTTTTCAAATCCAAATTCTTATGGTCAGCCTGACACCTATGGAGGAACGTATTGGTATGATACAACTAACTGTACTCCAAGTCAAAATGGAAATGATTACTGTGGAGTTCATACCAATAGTGGTGTGTTGAATCATTGGTTTTGGTTATTGTACAACGGAGGATCGGGAACCAATGATATTGGTAATACTTACAGTGTTACAGCCATCAATGTGTATGATGCTGCTGATATTGTTTGGCAAATGCAACAAAATTATTTAACGTCAACTTCAGATTATACAGATGCAAGAGTAGCGGCAATCCAAGCTGCAACTGATTTATATGGAGCATGTTCTCAAGAGGTTACTTCTGTTACAAATGCATTTTATGCTGTAGGTGTTGGTGAAGCACATGTTCCTGTAGTCCCTGAAATAACTACATCACCAGCAAATGCTACTGTTGAGGTAAATGGAACAGTGCAGTTTACAGTTGAAGGTGTAAATTTTACTTCTGCACAGTGGTTGGTAAGTGAAGATGGAAACGCTTGGAACACAAGATTTGATGATTTAACTGTTAACGGAAAAGATAGTACAACTATAGAGTTAACCAATGTTCCTTTAAGTGCTAATGGTTATAAATTCAGAGTGTATTTGGCAGATGATTGTGGAAATGATATACTATCAAGTGCTGCAACACTTACGGTAAAAGAATATACTACAATTACTGATAGTAATTTCGAAACGGCCTTAGAAGATTTAGGGTATGATGATATTTCCGGAGATGGAAAAGTTCCTACAGATCAAATTGAAGGCATTACATCTTTAGATATTTCAAATAAATCAATTTCAAACTTATCAGGAATTGAAGATTTTGTGGCGTTACAATCTTTAATATTTAATAATAATACGGTAACTAGTGTAGATCTAAGCAATAATACAGAACTTACCGTTGTTTCAGGACGTTATAATGGTTTAGAAAGTATAGATATTACCGGATGTACTAAAATGGATTTAGTATTACTTGAGAATAATAATCTTAAAAATTTAGACATAACAAAATGTACGGCTTTAACTCGTGCTTGGGTACAGAACAATGATATTGAAACTTTCGATCCAACTAAAAGTCCACTATTAAGAGCATTAGGAATTAGTAATAGTAATCTTACCAGTTTGGATCTTACTCAAAATACAGCGCTCCAGCAACTATACGCTGGAGGAAATGCAATTACTGATTTAGATTTGAGTAAGAATACAGTGTTAAGGATTATCGGAGTAAATAACAATAATCTGTCTTCTCTAAATATTAAAAACGGTAACAATTCAAACGTAACAAATTTTACGAGTACAGGAAATGCAAATTTAACTTGCATTACAGTAGATGATCCATCAACTTTTGAAAATAGCTGGAGTAGTACAAGAGATAGTCAATCGTATTTTGCAGATCATGATTGTAGATACACTGATATTCCAGATACTGCTTTTGAAGCCATTTTAGAAGATCAAGGATATGATGATATTTCACAAGATGGTAAAGTTCCTACTTCAAGTATTGAAACAATTAAATATTTAGATCTTGATTATTCAGCTTACAAGATTAAAGATTTAACTGGAATAGAGGATTTTGTAGCTGTTCAATCCATTTTTGGAGACGGAAACGAACTATCAACTGCTGATTTTAGTAATAATTTAAACTTACTTGAAATTTATCTGGAAGATAGTCCTTTAACTTCTTTGAATGTATCATTAAATACAAAGCTTTCAGGTATCTTTTTGAAAGATGCAGTTTTTGAAACTATCGATTTAAGTACAAATACAGAGTTAACACATTTATCTATCGATGATTCGGCTTTAAAAACTATTGATTTAAGTGCTAATACAAAATTAAAAAGTTTATCACTTACCAATGTGAATCTTACGAGTGTTGATTTAAGTACAAATACAAATTTACAGACTGCTTATTTTTATGGAGGAAAATTCAATAATCTCGATTTTTCTAAGAATACACAACTAAAAGCAGTTTGGGTAAATGATAATGAACTAACTAATTTAATTATCAAAAACGGTGCTAATAGTACATTAACTAGTTTCAGATCATATGGAAATACGAATCTTACTTGTATAGCTGTATCAGATAAGGATCATTTTGAGACAAAATTTTTAGGAGATATTGATAATCATACCAGTTTTACAGATGCCTATTGTAACTATACTTCAATTCCCGACAGTAATTTTGAATCTGCTTTAGAAAACCTAGGTTACGACGATATTTCTGGAGATGGTCAGGTACCAACAGATTTGATAGAAACTGTTACTGAAATTCAAATTAACTTTCATTCGATAGAAGATTTAACCGGTATTGAAGATTTTACGGCACTTGAAGAACTTGATGTTTTATACGGTTCAATACAAAAAATAGATGTCAGTCAAAATTTAAAACTTACTAGATTATGGTGTGGATATAATGTAGGATTAGAAACATTAGATGTAAGTAACAATGTTTTACTAGAAAACTTATTTGTTAATGATACTGATATTTCTGTTTTGGATTTAAGTAAAAATTCAAAGCTTACGAATCTAGTAGCAAGTAGTAATAACGATTTAAGCCAGCTGAATCTTCAGAACGGAAATAATTTAAATGTTACTAATCTATTATTAACGGGAACTCCAAACTTAACTTGTATTCAGGTTGACGATGCAACATATTCTTCAACCAATTGGACCTCAATTGATGCTCAAAATTCATTCAGTGAAGATTGCGAATCCTGCACTTTTAACGCGAGAGTAATTTTAGAAGGACCATTCAATAGTTCAACTTTTGAGATGAACGATAATTTGAGAACTAACAATTTATTACCAACTACTTCTCCATATTCAGATGGAGCTACTTGTGAAGCATCTGTACTAGAAAATTCTGATGCAGTAGATTGGATAGAAATTCAATTGAGAAGTGCAGATGATATCAATACAATAATTGCGGCAAAATCATTCTTATTAGAAAAAAATAGTGGTGTTAGTAGTGCTGATGGTATTTCAGATCTCTCAATTAGTGCTTGGCAAGGGAACTATTATGTTGCTGTTGTTCATAGAAATCATTTAACGGTTGTAACTAAGAATCCGATAATTTTTGACGGAGATGAAGCTAATGTTGATTTCACATCAGACGGAAGTGTTTTAAACGGTAGTAATGCTTTAGTTGAAGTAATACATTCAGTTTTTGCTTTACCAGCAGGTAATGTTGAAGGTATAGGACAGATTCAGAATTCGGGAGTAAATAGTACAATTTTACAACTCGGAAATTCAGGTTATTCCATCTTTGATGTAGATATGAATGGGCAAATTCAAAACACGGATATCAATATAATCCGTCAAAATCTAGGTCGCGGAGAACAGATTCAAATAGCTGATTAATAGTGTTTTTAAGGCTTGTCTCCCCAGATGTCTCCTCTTGATTTTTTCTTAAGAATCATTTCAATTGTTACTTAGCGGAAATATTATGTACCCCTAAAATTTATGGAAATGGTTTTAGCAAATAACACAAGATTGAATGTTGACCCAGTTTGGAAGCATTATGAAAATGTAGAGTATATAGAAATTGATTTTTCTGGATTAACTACAGATGATGAGATCATTGATTATGTATTAAAAGCAGTTGATTTAGGAATGCGAAGACCAGATAAATCAATCAGAGCTTTTGTTTATGCATATCAAATGAAAACAAGTCCTAGAGCAATGAGAACTATTAAGATGTTGGGAAAGCAAGTACAACCAAAAATGAAGAAATCTGTAATTGTTGGTGCATCAGGAATATTGTCGCTTTTAATGAAGATTTATATCTCATATACGAAAAGTAATATCAAATATTTTACGGATAAGGAAACAGCAATGAAATATTTAATTAATGATTAGTACCGATTTTAAAAGTAAGATAGCAACGAATACTTTTACGGTAACGATTATAACTGAAAATACAGATTGTAGTATTCGAGAGAAATTAGCAGAAAGTAATTTCAAAGTACAATGCATGGAAAGTATTCCGCAAGAAATTAGCCTGTGGAAAGAAAGTCCGAATGCAATTTTAATAGATACGAGCCATAGAATTAAATGGGAGTTGTTTCTTCAATCGTTAAAAGAAATAGAGGAATACAAAGATGTTCCCCTGATACTATTATTGTCCGAAAGCATTTCAATTAAAGAAGCCTTTACAATTTTAGATCAAGGTGTTTTCTCTTATGCTTATAAAGAAAATTATGAATCGATTGTAAAAACATTAACCACAGCAATTAAATATTGGTTCGATTTGAGAGATTCATTAATCAAAACAAATCAGTTAAACAGAATACTATCTACCAATTACCTAAATATTGATTCTAAAAACGAGTATTTAGAAAAAGTGAAAAAGAAGATAGATAGTTTAACCAAACTTCCTG
This sequence comes from Tenacibaculum sp., assembly GCA_022448525.1. Lineage (GTDB taxonomy): Bacteria > Bacteroidota > Bacteroidia > Flavobacteriales > Flavobacteriaceae > Polaribacter. The sequence goes on along the minus strand of JAKVCX010000010.1, from coordinate 22,835 downwards.
GTTCAGAAATAAGCAAAGAATTAAACAGTCTTAGCAATGAAATTTCGAAACAACTAAAACAAGGATATCATCATGATTTATTCAAAGCTCATTTTGAAGAGGTTCATCCTTTGTTCTACAAAAAATTGCTCCAGAATAACAAGAACTTAACGAGTAATGATTTAAAACTAGCTTCCTTTATAAAAATGGGATTTAACAATTCAGAGATTTCATTTTTTCTAGGTATTTCAATGGCAGGAGTAAAGAAAGCTATTCAAAGAATCAAGGTTAGATTAAATATTGCTCCGAAAGAATCTTTGCGACAATTTGTATTCAATATAGATGTGTAGTCTCCTAAATGTCTTCCTGAATGTAGTCCAATTGTCCACTACAAATCAATAAAAATTATCGAGTCAGAACTTAGGTTTGTCCTAAAAATAAAGTGTGTGTAATTCCTTGTAATAAAGGGAGTTTAATTTAAATAAAATGAGAAAAAAAGTACAATTAATAATTTATTTCACTATCGGAATTACTTCGTTTCTTAATGCGCAGTATACCCAAATCCCTGATGCCAATTTTGAAGCTGCTTTAGTAACTTTAGGTTATGATACGGTTTCAGGAGATGGACAAGTTTTAACAGCGAATATCGAAAATTTAACTACTTTAAGTTTACAACTTGAAAGTATTTCTGATTTATCAGGAATAGAAGGCTTTACTTCATTAGAATTTCTTGATGTACAACAAAATAATCTTACAACAGTTGATCTTTCAAATAACACAAAGTTGACTGATCTATTTCTTGGTAATAATGATCTTATCAGTTTAGATATTTCAGCATTAACTAAATTAGAAAATCTAAATCTTTTTAATAATGATCTTACGAGCTTAAATGTATTAAGTAATAGTAGTTTAAGATACTTGAATTGTACGAATAATAATCTTAGTTCTTTAGATGTAACGAACTTGTTAAGTATTGAAAATATAAATTGTTATAACAACCGAAACTTTACAACACTAACACTTTCAGGAGCAGTAAACGTTACGAGTATTAATCTAGCATTTACAAGTCTTGGTTCAATTGATCTTTCAGATGCGTCTAAACTTAGCAGTATTTCATTAACAGGTACTGATATTACTACCTTAGATCTAAGTAATAATCCACTTTTAACGAGTCTAGATATTACTTCAGACAATTTAACGTCAATTGATTTAAGAAATGGTAATAATCAAAATATTCATACCTGTAATATTGAGAACAACCCAAATTTGAGTTGTGTTTCTGTAGATGAAGTTTCGTTTGCGGTAAATAATTTTAATGCAGATGCGAATACTAACTTTACAACGAATTGTAATCAATATGTTTATATCGCTGATTTAAACTTTGAAAACGCTTTATATAATTTAGGATTAGATGATTTTCAAAATGATTATCAAGTTCCTATTCTTTCAATTTCTAGTTTACAATCTTTAGACGTTTCAAATTCAAATATTTCAAGTTTACAAGGTATTGAGAACTTTACGGCATTAAAAATATTAAATGTTGCTAATAATAATATCCAATCTTTAGATTTAAGTGCTAATACAGCAATTACTTCGTTGGATGTTTCCAATAATTCTTTAGGAGTTTTAGATACTTCTCAATTAGTAAATTTAACAAGTATTAATGCCAGCAACAATGCACTATTTTCATTAAACCTTAAAAATGGAAATAATCTAAACGTAACGAGTTTTGATGCTACAGGAAATACTGACTTGACTTGTGTTTTGGTGGATGATGCAACTTTTGCCACAACCAACTTTACCAATATTGATAATCAAACTTTATTTAGTGCTACTAACTGTACCAATTATATTCAAATACCGGATGGAACTTTTGAAGGAGTTTTGTTTGATATGGGTTATGACGATGTTGATGGAGACGGACAAGTACCAAGAGATGTGGTGTACTCAGTTAAAACACTAGATCTTAATAATAGAGGAATTTCGGACTTAACTGGAATTGAAGGATTCGTACTTTTAGAGGAGATAAACTGTTCCAATAATTCGCTTACAACAGTTGATTTTTCATCTAATAAAAAACTTAAAACTCTAGAAATTGGGAGGAATGGTTTAATTTCTTTGGATTTGAGTTCAAATACAGAATTAGAAGAAATTACTTGTGATTCTAATGATATAGCAACTATAAATATTTCGAATTCTTCGAAGTTAGTTTTTCTTAATATTGGTAGTAATGAACTTTCTAATTTGAATCTTTCAGGTAATCTTGTTTTAGAAGATTTACGTTGTTACTATAATAATTTAACAACATTAAGTCTAACTAATAATACAGCATTAACGCATTTATATGCTTACGGGAATGATTTTTCTACCGGGTTAGATTTAAGTGGAAACACAGAGCTACAAGTTTTTGATTTAAGTAGCTGCCAACTTTCATCTATTGATTTAAGTTCAAATACTAAATTGACGGAAATTGACTTAGCAAGAAATAACCTGACAGCATTAAACTTATCTTCAAACACAGCTTTACTAGAAGCAGATTTGTCTACTAATGAAATCAATTCTATTGATTTATCTAGTAATACAGCGTTACAAGAATTAGATTTAGAAGAAAATCAGTTAACTACAATTGATCTCTCAGGAAATATAGCCTTACTTGATATTGATTTAGGAGAGAATTTATTTGCGAGTTTACATTTTCCAGATATTCCTACTCTTAAAGATATAAATGCAGAGGAAAACCCAGCACTTACAACCGTAACTTTTGGGAATTTACCATTGTTAGAAGAAATAGTTATCGACGATTGTATCATTACGAGTATAGACGTATCAACATTAGCAAATCTTGACAAAATTGATGTTAGAGATAATAAAATTACATCTTTAGATCTTTCTAATAATTTATTGTTAAAATCAATAAATATCAGTAGAAATGAACTGACCTATTTAAACGTTAAAAACGGAAATAATACTAATATAAATACATTTAGTATTTCTGGAAATAGTGGTTTAACCTGCGTATTAGTAGATGATGTAACGTATAGTGATGCAAATTGGACAAGTATTGATGAGTATACAACTTTCAATGAAACTGATTGTACATATGTCTCTATTCCAGATGCTAATTTTGAAACTGCACTAGCAGCATATGATGATATTGCTAATGATGGGCAAGTTCCAAGACTTAATGTAGCAACAGTAACAAGTTTAGATGTACGTGGAGATCAAATTTCAGATTTAACAGGAATTGAAGCTTTTCCATTACTTGAAGAATTAAGAGCAAACAACAACCTTTTAACTTCTGTAGATTTAAGTAAGAACGTTGCGTTAGAACAATTATTCATTGGTGAGAATAGTTTTACAACCCTAGACTTATCCGCAAACATAAACTTAGATTACTTATATATCAGTGATTTGAATTTATCTTCTGGAATTGATCTTTCACAAAACACAAATCTGACCAGACTTACAGCAGAGAATTGTAATTTAAGTAGTATAAACCTTTCTAATAATACGGCTTTAACTTATTTAGAGTTAGATGAAAATCCATTAACAAGTTTAGATGTTTCTTCATTAGTAAACTTAGAAGATTTATTTGTGGAAAAAACTACGATGACTACAATAAATCTAACAAATAACACTGCATTAAAGTCATTTAGTTTTGGAAGCGGTGACTTCACCAGTCTTGATTTTACTGGATTATCAAACTTAAACACTATAAACGGTAGTGCAAATAGTAACTTAACAACATTAACATTAAGTGGAAATTCGGCTTTAGAATTATTTCAAGTTAACACGGGAGCTATCATAGCATTAGATTTTACTGATGCTATCAATCTTACATTTTTGAGTGCAGGGGCAAATCAAATTGAAAGTTTAGATCTTAGTAATAATACCAAGCTTACAGTTATTCAGATTTACAGTAATAATCTAAATAGTTTAGATCTAAGAAATATTGATTTAACACAACTGAGTAATTTAAGTATTGGACAAAATGCAAATCTAAATTGTGTATCAGTAGATGATGTAAATTATGCTACAAATAACTTTACTTCAGATGTAACGTATAGCATTGGATGTGATTCTCACATTTACATGCCAGATGATAACTTCGAGGCTGAATTTTCCGCTGTAGATGATATTTTGAATGATAATCACGTTCCTGTAGCGAGCATAGAAACTATTGAAGACTTAGATATTTCAAATAAAAATATTTCGGATTTAACCGGAATAGAAGGCTTTACCGCATTGAAAATTTTAAATGCAAGTGGTAACAGTTTAAAAACAGCCGATTTTTCAAAAAATACAGAGCTTGAAAATCTTAACATGCAAAACAATACACTTCAGGTTTTAGATCTGTCTAGCTTAACAAAGCTTGTGAGTATTGATGTTAGTACAAATGCATTACTAATTTTGAATATTAAAAATGGAGCAAACACAAGTATAACTTCTTTTGATACTCGTAACAATGCAGATTTAACTTGTATTACTGTTGATAATGAAACCTATGCAACTACTAATTTTACAAATGTTGATAATCAAACTACATTTAATGCTACACAATGTACGTCCTATGTTTCGATTCCAGATTCTGCATTTGAAACCGCTTTAGCTGCTTATGATGATATTAGTAACGACAATCAAATTCCTTTAGAGAATATTTTTCATTTAAAAGAATTAGATGTGAATAGTCAAAGTATTTCAGATTTAACAGGAATTGAATTTTTCGCATCATTAATCTCGTTGAATTGCTCAGTTAATTCATTAACAACATTAGATCTTTCTGGAAATTTAAAATTAGAGACAATTGATTGTGATAAGAATAGCTTCACCACTTTAGACTTTAGTAATAATACGTTCTTAACTACTGTAGATGCGGATGATATGGCAACCTTAACTGCTATAAATTTTACTGGTTGTACACTTTTAAGAGATGTAGAAATTGATAACAATGCTATTAATGTAATTGATTTTACTACCAATGTTAATTTACAGGTTTTTGATTTAGATAATAATAATCTTTCATCAATTGATTTATCGAAAAATACGCTGTTAGAAAATGCTGATTTAAGTTATAACAATCTTTCATCAATTGATTTATCGAAAAACACTTTGGTTAATGATGTGAATTTAGAGTCTAATAATTTAACTACTGTTGACTTATCAAAAAATACACTTTTAGAGGATTTTGACATCGATTTAAACCAAGTTACAAGCTTAGATTTTTCAGCAAATACCGCACTAACAAGAATTGATATCGATGATAATCCGTTATTAACGACAGTGATTTTTGGAGAAAACTTAAACAATTTGGCTACTATTTATGCCGACGGAACAGCAATTGAAACTATCGATGTTTCTTCATTGTTCTCTTTATTAACTCTTGATTTAGGAGAAACAAACCTGAAAGCATTAGATATTTCTGAAAATAGTCAACTGAATGATCTTAGAGTAGATAACTCAAATTTATCTGTTTTGAAGTTGAATAATGGGAATAACGCGAATTTCTTAAGGATGGCAGCAAACGGAAATCCTGATTTAAATTGTATTCAAGTTGATGATGTAGCGTACTCAACTACAAATTGGACTTCTATTGATGCACAATCATATTTCAGCACAGATTGCGAATCATGTTTAGTAGATGTTAACGTGTTTTTAGAAGGTCCTTTTGATAGGAATACTGGAATTATGAATGATGATTTAAGAACCAATAATCACCTTCCTACTACTTCTCCTTATGCAGATGCAATTACTTGCGAGGCAACTGTTTTTGATACAACAGGAAATAGTGCTGTGGTCGATTGGATTGAAATACAATTAAGAAATGCAAATGATGTTTCTGAAATACGATATACCAAATCGGCATTACTATTAAGAGATGGAACTATTGTAGATGTTGACGGTGTTTCAAATCCTACAATAACAGCTTGGAAGGATGAGTTTTATGTTGCTATTGCTCATAGAAATCATGTTACAATTTTATCTAATACCAGTTATGCTTTAGACACTACAGCAACCTTAATAAATTTTAACGATCCAAATAATATCACTGGAAGCACTGCCGCTTTAAGCGATTTAACTAATGGGAATTATGGATTGCTTTTAGGGGATTTTGATGCAAACGGTCAAGTTCAAAATGCAGATTTAAACGGAGCTGTTTTAAAAATTGGAATTTCTGGTTACAGCATTTTTGATGTCGATATGAACGGCCAAGTTCAAAACTCAGATATCAATGTAATACTACAAAATATAGGTAAAGGAGAACAATTTTAAGACTTAGGGTAAATAGAAGTACATGAAGAGAAGGTAACACACACTTTATACTTGTGGGATATACCATTAAATCCTTCTCTCATGTGCTACTTACATCCTATAAGTAATTTAAGAAATACGATAATGAAAATAATATTAAAATCTCATAGAAAACCAAAGATGAGAAGAGTAATACAAAAGTTTGCTTTTCTACCAATTATCCATCATGGAACGCTTTTTTGGCTGTCGAAAGTACAAATTGAAAAATCGTTCAATGGAATTCATATGCAAGTAATAAACATACAAAGAGTATAACATAATCCTATTAAAAATTTAAAAATGAAAAGTATAATTACATTAATACTAAGTTTTATTTCGGCAATTACTTTTGCCCAAAATATTAGCTTCACATTTGTAAATGCTAGAAATACTAATGACGGTACAAATGATTATTATGAAGCAGATATTTATATTTCGTCTGATACTGATTTTATTATAGGCTCAGGACAAATTTATTTTAACTACAATACAGCTGCATTTGGAGATAACGTGCATAACAATGGAAATTTTGAAATGACTCAACCAGATGGTTCTATTTTAGCAACTTCATTCTTTGGAGGAGCAGTTGCAGCTTACCAATCGTTCGTTGTAAATGATAATACTACTTCTAGAGTTTCTACGTCATTTCAACAATTGGCAAGTAGCGGATCTTTTGCTGGGAATAATGTTACGAGTACAGCAGCACATTTATTCAGCATTAAATTTAAATATACAGATATTAATGAAAGTCCAAATGTAACTTTTGAAGAAGGTTCTGTATTCTTAGATCAGTTTTTTACTGCCTGCGGACCAACTACTACTGGTTTTAATACAGCTGATTGTACAAATACTCCAGGTTCTCAAATAACAGGAGATAGTTTTGATTCTACAGGTGCTGTAATTATTACTTCTGCTACATGGACAGGAGCAGTAGATCCAGATTGGGCAAGTGCAGGAAACTGGAATATTAATGCACTTCCAGAAACTACTTATGATATTACAATTCCGAACGTAACTGATAAACCTGTTATAGGAATTGGAACAGATGCACAAATGAAAGATCTTACAATAGACGCTTCTTCATCCTTGGTGATTCTTGACATGTCGAGTGCTCAAGTTGATGGAAATTTTACAAACAATGGAGCTGTTACAATAAATTCAGGAGAAACAAATAGTGGTTCTTTAATAGTTAAAGGAACAGCTTCTGGTTCGGGAGCAGTTACCTATTTACGAGGAGGTTTATTGGCAAATGAATGGCATGTTGTAAGTTCTCCAGTGGTTGGACAAAGCATTAAAGAGTTTGCTGAAAATGCATCTAATAATATCAGGATTAATACAAGTGTAACACCAAATAGATATGCAATTGCATATTATGATGATAGTAATGCAGATGGAGCAAAATGGGTGTATTATACAACGGATGATTTAACAACGAATACATTAACTTTTGAAAAAGGTAGAGGTTACGCTATTTCTAGAGCTACAGATGGACAAGTAAGTTTTACTGGAACGCTAGAAACAAGCACGGTAACTAAGTCTGTAGTTGCTTCAGAATGGAATGCTGTTGGAAATCCGTTTACGGCATTTTTACCTTTAAATGAAAATACAGGAGATAATTTCGTGGCAGATAATAACGCAAGTATGGATCCAGCGTTTGTTGCAGCATATGTTTGGGATAATGCACAAAATAAGTATGTTGCGAATTCATTAGTTACATCAGAAAATTCATTAGCTCCAGGTCAAGGATTCTTTATTAGAACAAATGCTGCTGCCACGTCAATTACACTAGATGAAACACAACTTTTAGCGCAACCTGCTACTGGTGGAACATTTGCAAGAGGAACACAAAAAGAAACTCCAACTATTGAGTTAACAGCTACAGCAAATGGTACTTCTGTAAAAACAGTTGTAAAGTATTTTGAAAATGCAACAAAAGGTCTAGATCCAGGATATGATGTTGGAAATTTTGGAACTTCAAATTTTGATGTGTTTACGCATTTATTAGAAGGTTCAACAGAAGATTTTACAATTCAATCGTTACCAAATAACGATCATGAAAACATGGTGATTCCAGTTGGAATGAAGTTAGCTGCTAACACGGAAGTTTCTTTTACAGTAAGTAGTAATGGATTGCCTTCAGGAGTTGAGGTGTATTTAGAAGATAGAGATAAAGGAGTTGTTACAAAATTAGCAGAAGGAAACGAATATGTAATCACTTCAGTAGCATCAGTTAGTGGAACAGGAAGATTTTATATTCATACAATTTCAGAAAGATTAAGTACAAATGATATTGACAATACTTTAGCGAATGTTAATATTTATAAATCTGCGAAAAAGCAAATTACGATTACGGGTTTATCAACTGTAGCGAATGTAAAAGTATATTCAATTTTAGGAGAAGAATTAGCAGATGTAAAAGCAGGAGCAAACATTGAGAATAATATTCCTTTATCGAATGTTTCTTCTGGAGTTTATATTGTAAAGTTATCTTCAGAAATGGGGAATTTAACAAAGAAAGTAATTATTGAATAAACGGTATTCTAGAAATAAAAGATGAAAAATATAAAATCAAATAAAGAAGAGATAACTAGAAAAGAAGCTCTTCAGAAAATAGGAAATTACGGAAAATATACAGCTTTAACCGCTTTAGGAACTTATTTAATATTGAATCCTAAAAAGGCGCAAGCAGCTTCTCCGGAAGCCCCAGGAGATGGATTTTAGTCGAATCAACTTTTCATAATTGAAAAAGCCACAGTAAATTTTACTGTGGCTTTTTAATGTTTTATAAAGTAATTAATTTTTAGATTTTTAATCCATCAAATAATTCAATTAATTTTTTGTCTGATGGTCTAGGAGCAAAAGAATTAACAATCTTTCCAGTAGGATCAATTAAAATAAATCTTGGAATTCCTTGAATTTGATATTCCTTAACAAATTTAGATCCCCAGGCAGCATCTGCCATTAATTGTGTTCCACCTAAACTTTCATCTTTGATCATTTTCTTCCATAAATCATGATCTTTAGCTTGATCAATGGAGATACTTACGAATTCAATGTTTTTATCGTGATATTGCTCTTCAACTTTCTTCAAATGTGGAATTTCATCTTTACAAGGCTTACACCAAGTCGCCCAAACGTCAATGTATACGTATTTACCTTTTAAATCGGCTAACGAAGTAGTTCCTCCTGCGTTGTTTTCATAATTTTCAAATGCTGGTGAATCTTTTCCTTTTGCTAATCTTAAAACGGTGTTGTATTGTTTTGTTAAACGCTCTTTGAATTTTTCGTCAGTTGAAATTTCCATGATTCCTTTGTATAAAGATTCAGCATTTGGATTCATAACACTTACCTGACCTGCCATATTTTGAAGGATATCATCCTTAATCACATTGCTTTTTAATTCTTTTAATTGTGCGATAGCTTCAGCTTCATACGATGTACCATTTTTTTTCGAGTTTTCTCTGGCTACTTTATTGAAGTTAGTACTTACAATACTTTTGTAAGAATCAAATGATTTATAATGGTCTTCATTAGAAAAATCAACTCCTTCAAGTACATTAGGAAAAGAATCTGAAACTTTGAAATCTTTGTTTTTACTTACGTATCCATGGTAAAGTTCATATTGTGAAATATTTCCAATATGCTCGTAGTTTAAGTTCGTTTTTTCTTCCGCAGCAAATTTAGAATCTACATTGTCTAAAGATTTTTCTAAATCAGCTTTTAAAGTATTCATAGTTTCTAAATACTTTGCTTCATCTAAACCATATAATTTAAATGTTGATCCTGCTTTTTCTTTGATTAAGAATTTTTGTGCTAGGTAATTGTTAACGTCACTTCCTTCTCCAGAGTAAGAAATAGTTTCATCAAATTCTTTAGCATCTAAATCCATCGTAATATCATATCCATTTTGTAGATATAATGATGATCCTTCTTTACCGTCATTTAAACTGTAATATCCTTTTGTTACGTCAAAAATGGTGTCAGAAAAAGTTCCTGTATCTGAAACTTCAATTGTTTTAACCAATTTATTGTTTCCATCAATAATCATAACACTTTTGCTATTCGGATTTTTAATGGAACCTTTAAATAAGGCATAATTTACTGGTTCAGAATTGTTGCATGAAGCGAGACTTAGGGCAGCAATACCCAATATAAGCTTTCTCATAGTATGTGTTTGGTTTTTAGAGTTTATATTATTGAATAACGAAATGTAATCTTTTTTATTTGAGAATCATGATAAAATAATCTTAAAAAAAAAGAGCAATTGTATTTAATTACTCTTTTTATTGTGTTATTTCTTAATGGCATAGCTCGCGGCTTCACCTATTTCTTCTAATAATTCAACAAACTTTTCAAAATTGCTCTTTACATCATCCATGCTGTATTGTAGTTTTTTATTTATAAATTTTTATTCTAATATTTATAGTAAAACTACGCTGAATAACAGACTTTTATTAGTTCATTTCCTATTCCTTTTAACTCATTTCATTTTATTGATGAATCACTAACAAGTCATTCTCTTTTAAATGTTTAAATAAGGTTTTAATATAGTTATTAATGTTTTTTTGGTTGTTTTTCGTATCTGTTAGTTCAATTTCTCCTCTCCATAAAAGTTCTCTCTCTTTATCTGGACAAATACAATATAAAGACGTTTCTACCATATATACCGTATAATCTTCTTTTTTACCTTTTTCACGTAGATATTTATACTGGTTTCCATAATAATAATCTTCAAAAGTTTGATTACTGGTCATAAATTGATGAACCATACTTGATGTATAGTATCGTTTTTCAGTTCCTGTAACTTTGGTAAGTAGAACTGCATCGAATTCTGCATTTAAAAGAGTTGTTTCAATTTTATTCAGTTCTTCAATCGTTTTTTTCTTTTTGGTGAATGAATCTTCGAAGAAATCAATGCTTTTCACAGCTCTAACATTTTCTTTTTCGAAAGAACGTACTAAGCTTTTTTCAAATTGTTCACGTAATTGAAAATCTCCTTCCAATCCAATAATGAATAATTTGTTCGATTCGAAGTATCCAGTATCCGGATTTTTATATTGTTGAATAAGATGCGTCGTTGCACAGCCAGTTGAAATAAGAGCAAGAGCTGTAAATAAAATTAATTGTCTCATAGTATTTTATTTTAGATAATTCTTTAATTACGAAGCATAATACAAGCGTTCATAAAGAAGTTATGTTTGTCAATATTTTGTAAGAAGAAGTCATTAAGTTCTTTTTCAGAAGTAATTTCTCCTTTTAATAATTCTGGGTTTACTTCATAAAATCGTAAAGTGTCATTTTCAACTTCGTAACCATAAAAAAGGTTACTTTGATCAACATTTGAAATAATATTGATAATGGTATAATCTTTAATTTTTAAAGAATAGGCCTCCATTTTTTCATCAGTATCAAAGAGTAATTCATAAGTTTTATCGTTGATAGATTTTATAGTCAGCGTATCACTTTCTTGATTAATAATACAAGGCGTTGTCCAAACCCCAAGTAAGTTTTGATCCACATTGTCCTTTTTAGGAAGTCCGAATTTAGACTCTAATGTACATCCTGTAATGACAAATAGTAAGAAGCTGAATTTTAAAATAGATTTAATCATTACGTTCTTGTTTTAAGTTTATAGTTTAGGCTATTTCTTTATTGAATTCCAAGTTTAGTTTTGCAAGTAAAATCAGTTCTGATTTGTTTTTCTGGGAAAATGAACTTGCAATTCTCCCTGAAGTTTCAAGAATTAGTTTTTTTATTTCAGACGAAAAGAAATAAGAGTGATTTTGATAATACTCAACGAAATCTTCATAACAGTCTGCTGAAGTTGCATTTTTACTATACAACCAATCAAAAACAATTTCTATTTGATAAACTGTATCGGTACCAAAAACATCAAATGTTTCATCAACTTGAAGCCAATTTTCTTTTACTACTTTTTTCAAAGCTTTCACTTCTGTGGGTGTGACTATATTGTCCGCTTTGGCAATAGCGTAAAATATCTTAGCTATATTTTGATAAAATGTAATGTTGAGGTTCTTAGTTTTCATTTCTAAGTATTTAAATACAAATCTATAGGGATGTGTTCTATCAATAAATGATAAAAGTCAGTTTACCATTTTTTAGAAAGAATTATCTTTACTGTAAATACAAATGTGAATGTTTTCAAAAGAAGATAAAGTTGTTTTTGATACGCTTTTTGAAGCAGTATCGGAAGCAGTAATAGTAGTAGATGAGTTTCAGAAAATAACAGTTGTGAATTCATCAGCTCAGCAGATGTTCGGTTACTCAAAAGATGAACTTATTAATGAACATCTTGAAATTTTAATTCCGCAAAAATATAAATCAAATCATGGATCCCATTTTAAAAGTTTTCTTGGAACAAAAGAGAAACGTCAAATGGGGAAGGGAAGAGATTTGTATGCAGTTAATAAAGAAGGAGATGTTTTTCCAATTGAAGCAGGTTTAAATCCCTTAGAGATTCAAGGAGAAAAATATATCATGGCTTTAATTATTGATATTTCTTTGAGAAAACATCAAGAGCTAGAAATTCTAGAGCTAAACACAAAACTTGAAAACAAAGTAAAAGAAAGAACAAGAAACCTAAAAACCACCGTTGATGAATTAGAAAAAATCAACAAAGAGCTCGACGAGGAAAACAAAAAAAGAATTGAGGCAGAGCAAAAGGCGAAAGTGGCTTTAAAGAAAGAACGTGAATTAAATGAATTGAAAACAAAGTTCTTGTCGTTAGTTTCCCATGAATTTAAAACACCTTTAAGTGGAATTTTAACTTCCAGTATGTTGTTGGCAAAGTATAAACTTACCGAACAGCAAGATAAGAGAGAAAAGCATTTGTCAATTATCAATAATAAAGTTCATTATCTGAACAATATTTTAAATGATTTCTTATCCATAGAGAAATTAGAGAAAGGAGAAGTAAAATATAACCTAACGAATTTCAGCTTAACAGGAATTATTAGCGAAACCATTCAGAGTTTAAATTTGATAGTTAAAAAGGGGCAAAAAGTAATCGTAGAGAGTGCTATTGAAGAAGACGAATTATATCAAGATCCAAAAATTATAGGATTGGCATTGTCTAACTTATTAAGTAATGCCATAAAGTATTCGCCTGAAGAAACAACAATTAAACTTGTTGTTACGCAAAGTAATGGAGTATCCACTATCCAAGTAATCGATGAAGGATTTGGTATTCCAGAGAAAGATCAAAAGAATATTTTTCAACGTTATTTTAGAGCAGAGAATGTATTATTAAATGAAGGAACAGGAATTGGATTAAATATTGTGAAAAGTCATTTAGAAAATTTAGGAGGAACAATTACATTTGTAAGTGAAGAAAATAAAGGATCAACTTTTACTGTTCAACTACCTAACAAAGCTGTTTTATGAAAACAATCTTATTAATAGAAGACGATATCACTTTAAGAGAAAATACTGAAGAGTTATTAGAACTTTCAGGATATTATAATGTGATTACAGCAGCTAACGGAAAGTTAGGTGTGGCAAAAGCGATAGAAGAATTACCAGATATTATTGTATGTGATATCATGATGCCAGAGTTGGATGGTTATGGAGTTTTAGAAGCGTTGTCACAAAACGAAAGCACACAATTTATCCCTTTTATCTTCCTTTCTGCAAAAACAGAAAGAGGAGATATTCGTAAAGGAATGAATTTAGGAGCAGATGATTATATCACTAAACCTTTCACAGAAGAAGAATTATTAGAGGCAATTGAAAGCAGACTTGCAAAGTCATCTATATTACAAGAAAGACGTGAAGCTCGAGAGAAAACAGAAGATGAGGGTTCTCTTAGAAGTTTAAACGATTTGAAAAACTTTTTCGATGACAATGGAAAAGTCTTCGAATACCAAGAAGATGATACTGTTTATAAAGAAGGAGATAATTCAAATTATATTTTCTTAGTTACCAAGGGAGCTGTAAAATGTTCAAAATTAAACGAACAAGGAAAAAACTTAACAACTTCTATTTATAAAGAAGACGATTTATTTGGCTACACTTCTTTTTCTCAAAATCAACCTTATCAAGAAACAGCGGTTGCTATTGGAGCGACTGAGTTAGTTGGAATTAAAAAATCGGAACTTACCAATGTGCTTCATAACAATCATAAAGTTGTTTTAGAATTAGTCGATTTACTTACGGATAACTTGACAGATGTAAAAGAGCAATTGTTAGACATGGCTTACAATTCTGTTCATAAAAAAACCGCAGATACTTTATTGATGTTTGCTGAGCGAATCAACCGAAAACCAGAAGATCCAATTAAAATTTCTCGTTACGATTTAGCAAGTGTTGCAGGTATTGCCACCGAAACTTTAATTAGAAGTATTTCTAAATTGAAGAAACAAGAAATCATTGCGATTGAAGGTCGAAATATTAAAATTTTAGATTTAGAAGCATTAAAATCTGTGGAGTAATGACTTTTGTCATTTTATAACTTCTCTCATATAAATACTTTTATCCCAGTAATGTACAGGTGATTAAAAGTGTTTATTATGAAAAATATTCTTTTTTTAACGGACTTCTCAGAATCTTCAATGGAAGCAATTCACTACGTGTGTGCTGTTTTCGCAAAGGAAGAAACCAATTATTTTATTTTAAATGTAAGTAAAGCTGGTAGTTTATCACTTTCATCATTAATGAGTTACGATAGTATTTACGATACAGTAATTCGTGATAATAAAGAGAAACTAAAAATCATTAAAAGTACATTAGAGAAGCAGTATAATACCAAGTTTAAAGCGAGTATTCGTTTTAACAACTTTATAGATGCTGTAGAAGAATATGTCGATAAGTATCAAATAGATATGATCGTTTCTGGTTTTGACGGAGCTAATAGTTTAAAAGAAAAGATTTTTGGAAGTAATACTTTAAACTTAATTCGTTCGATAAAAACAGATACGATTATTGTTCCGCAAGAGGTCGTTTTAACCAAGCCAAAAACTGTTCTTTGTTTGTTAGATGATCAGGATGATTTAAGTATAGTTTTAAAGAATTCTTTTTTAGCTGATAAAAAGATAGACATTGTTCGTGTGGTAAATAATAATAATTTCACAGAAGCTAGTAGAGATCAGTTTCTATTAAAAAAATACACGAATGTCGATTATAAAATGATTTCTAATATTCCAATGGAGTACGTAAAATCTTATGAAATACAAACCAATGAGATTGATATGTCTGTATTGTTAGTTGAAGAAACATCTGCCTTAGATCGTTTGTTTAACGATAATTCTACCACCAAAATCAGTAAAAACTTACTGAAACCAATCCTTATTTTACATCAATAAAATTTTAAAAATGAAAAACTTGAAAATAGTAGTATTTGTTTTTTCTTTGGTATTCTTAGCACAATCGTGTATTTCGAATGTAGCAAAGAAAGAAGAAGTGAATGGAGTTGGTAACGATTCTCTATTTGTAAGTATAGATTCACCTATGATGGAAACTGATTCATTGTATTTAAAAGGAAACGACTTAAAAGTAATTCCTATTAAAGAAGGAAAAGACGATTTACAAAAGGCTTCTAAATATCTTGAGAATCGAAGATTTCGTAGAGAAACGGAACAATACACAATTGATTTTTGTTATCCTTTTTTAAAAGAGAAGGTAAACCCAAAGTTTAAGGTTTTTAATACTCATGTTTCAAAGGATTTATTAAAGATCAATGAGGTTGAGAAAAATATTATTGAAAGTCAAGAAATTTTGTGTGATACTTCAGAGGTAAAATTAAATGGAGAACACAGAATAGCAGATTACAAGGTGTTTCTGCAAAATGAAAAAGAGTTAAGCGTTTTGTTTTACTTAGAAAATCATTATACAAATACCAAAACGACTTACTACACTTTTAAGACAGTTAATTTCGATTTAATCAATGGAAAGCTTTTAAACTTCGAAGATTTTTTCGATGCAGAAAATAGTGAAGAAGTATTGGATATTGTAAATATTGAAATAAGTACGTCTATAAGAAATGGAGATATATACTATGAATGTTTTACAGTAAGTAAAGATGATTTTGAAAAAGCAAAAAACGATTTTGTTTTGAAAGATAATGCCATCATATTTTATTTTAATGATTGTGTGATGTGTCCATCTTTTGTGGGTACCTATGAAATAGAAATACCATTAGAGCGTTTTAAACCTATACTAAAGAATAAAGTCATTAAAGACATTGGGGTTTAATATGACTATATCAGATTTGAAGGTGGTTAAAAAGTAAGCGAGATTTCTTAGGAAAACTCGCTTATTTAGTTTCATACTAAATAATAGCCAAATGATTTTACAGGATTCCATTTTTTAAACTTTGAAGTAATTTCGATATCGAGTAATTCAAAGATTTAACTTGATGAGTTAATTCTATAGGCGATAAATAAGGCAAGACTTCTACAGTCTTGCTTTTTTTAACCACACAAACACTTGGTAATTAAAATTTTACATGATTTTTATCATTTTAATACTACCATAAGTGAACTATCTTTAATATAAATAATTAGGTAACACGGTGAGAGGTGTTAACTTTTAATTTTAGGAGCACGTCAAGGTTGATTCGGTCAAATCAATCCTTGAGGTGAAAAAGAAAAGCAAGATCGTGGTTGTTCTTGCTTTTTTACTTTTATAAGTATGTAATATGTTAGAACCTGATAAATATCATTTCACACAGGAAATAGGTTAGATATTTTAGCAACTTAGGATATTGTGATTTGTATTATTAGATTCAAATTTTGAATGAAAAGCAAGACGGTAAGAGGTCTTGCTTTTTTCTTTTTTAAGCAAAAAAAAATTCCGAACTGATTTATATCATTACACAGAATTCTAATTGTCAATAGCTTTGTTATAAACCAAAAAGGAAAGCGTTATGGCAAACATTAATATTCAATTTATAGGGATGAATACAAGTGAAAATTTAGAAATTTTCATTTTAAAGAAATTAGAGAAGGTAGCTAAGTTTAATCAAAACCTTATCGATATTAATGTATACATCAAATATGAAAACAATTCTGAAAATAAAGGAAGAATTTGTGAAGTAGAAATGAAGCAGTCAGGCTTACATGTGTTTGCATCTGCTAATGAAAGCGATTATCAAGTAGCTGTGGCTAAAGCTGTAGATCAAGTACAAAGACAATTAGATAAACATAAAGAGGTTAAATTAAGTTCATAATCTTTAAAACTTACTAGAAATGAAAAACATTTTAATACCAACCGATTTTTCAAAGAATGCTACAGATGCAGCAAAATATACTTTGAATTTATTTGAGAATGAAAAGTGTAAGTTTTATCACCTGCATTCTGTAGATGTTGAGGTATCTCGATTAAACAATTTAACACATCAATTTACCCAATCGATAAGAGAAGAGGCGTTGATTAAGTTGAATAAGTTGAAGTCTTATTTTACCATTACCGATACAAAATTCAAAAATCGACAAAAGACTATTTTAAGTTTCGATAGTTTGGTTGATTCGGTAAAACTAAATACCAAAAAACACAAAATAGATTTGGTAGTGATGGGTACCAAAGGAATGACAGGTTTGCGTAAAATGTTTTTCGGGAGTAATGCCGTGAATGTCTTAAATAAAACAGAAGACTGTGCAACTTTAATTGTACCGGATGAAATGGAATTTAAAACCATTCATAAAATAGGTTTCCCAACCGATTTAAAATCAATTTCTCCGAAGGTTATTGAAGAGGTTAAGTTTTTAGCAAAACTCCATAATGCAACAATCATGATTATGCATATTATGGATGCTGAAAATTTATCAGATACTCAAAGAGAGAATCTTGACAAACTGAAAGAAGAATTTGAAGGAATCGATTATTACTTCCATGTAATGCCGATGTACGACAAAATCGCAGAGGAAATTTTAGACTTCGTAGAAGAAGCAGAAATAGATCTTTTAGCCATCACTAAAAATGAACATGGTTTCATTGAAAAAATCTTTAGAGAACCAGTAATTCAAAAACTAGGTCATAAGATTACAATACCATTAATGGTAGTACCACAAGCAAATTAATTTTAAAACTTTTAAAGATGAAAACAGGAATTTGGTTAGATAAACGAAATGCATTTATCGTAAAAATAGAACAAGAAGTAGAGAACTTAGTAGTAGTAAAATCTGAAGTTGACGACTTTAAAGTGTGGGGTGGGTCAGGAACTCGTTTTAAAGGAGGTCCGCAAGATGTTATACAAGACAGTAAATATTTAAAGAAGGAAAAACATCAGCTAAAGAATTATTTCAATTCTATAGTAGATCAAATTGATGAAACAGATGAATTGTTAATTATTGGTCCGGCTGAAGTACCTCAATATTTTCATAAACATATTGAAACGCAAAACAAAGAACTCTTTGAAAAAATAGTAGCCTTAAAAAAAGAGGATAGTATGACAGAGAATCAAATTAAGGCCTACGTAAGAGATTACTTTGTAAAAGAAGTGAAGATTTAAAATACTAGAGATAGTACTTATTTTGTTTTTTATTAGTTGATAGTTAGTAACAAACGTTGTGTTAGTGAAAGGGTTTAATCGAATCGGTTAAACCCTTTTTTTCATTCTGAAATTAGTTCAGAATCAAATTATCAAGCAACTAAATTCAATTACTTAAAACCATGTTACAAGTCAGTTCAATTTGAAGCCTGATAAATATCATAGTTTATCATTCCTACAATTCAAATCTTTGCTGTGGTTAAATGAATAAGATGAAAACAACTTGTTACCATTGTGGAGACGAATGTCAGCCGAAAACAACAATTACTTTTGACGAGAAAAGTTTCTGTTGTAACGGTTGTAAAACGGTGTACGAGATATTCTCATTAAACGATTTAACCTGTTACTACGATTTACAAAATAGTCCAGGAGCTACTCCAGAAGAGATCAAAGGCAAGTACGATTATTTAGAGAATGAAGATATTATTGAAAAGTTGCTAGAATTCAATGACGCAACCAATCAAGTAGTAAACTTATACATTCCACATATTCACTGTAGTTCTTGTATTTGGATTCTGGAAAATATGCAAAAACTGCATCCTGGAATTAAGAGTTCTCAAGTTAATTTTCCTAAAAAGAGTGTAAGAATATCCTTTGCTAAAGATGAAATTTCTCTGAAGCAAACGGTGGAATTATTAAGTTCTATTGGTTATGAACCATATATTTCGTTAGAGGATTACAGCACAGAAAATAAAAAAGTTGACCGTAGTATAATTTACAAATTAGGAGTAGCTGGATTTGCTTTCGGAAACGTGATGCTGATGTCGTTTCCAGAATATTTTGAAGTAAAAGAGTTTTGGCTGGAGCAATACAAACACATGTTCCGTTGGTTGATGTTTGCTTTTTCATTACCTGTAGTGTTTTATGCAGCACAAGATTATTTTATATCGGCGTATAAAGGAATTCGCTCGAAACTGTTGAATATCAATATTCCAATAGCATTAGGAATCATCGTACTGTTTGTTCGAAGTTCAGCGGAAATTATTTTAGATATAGGAAGTGGTTTTTTCGATAGTTTAACAGGGTTGGTTTTCTTTTTATTATTAGGAAAATTCTTTCAGCAAAAAACCTATAGTTACTTATCATTTGAACGAGATTACAAATCGTATTTCCCAATTGCTGTTACCAAAGTTGTTGGGAATAATAAGGAAGAAAATATTCAAATTTTCGATATTCAAAAAGGAGATCGATTGTTAATTCGTAATCAAGAAATCATCCCAGTAGATAGTATTTTAATGAGCAAACGAACCGAGATTGATTATAGTTTTGTGACGGGAGAAGCTGTTCCGATAGCAAAGCAATCGGGCGATAAATTATTTGCGGGTGGAAAACAAGTGGCAGGTGCTATTGAGATCGAAGCTATGCATGCGGTAGAACAAAGTTACTTGACTCAATTATGGAGTAACGATGTGTTTAAAAAAGATAAGCTTTCATCTTACACAAGTATCACTAATAAAATCAGTAAGCACTTTACAGTAATTGTATTATCAATTGCTGTGTTAGCAAGTTTATTTTGGTTTGTTACAGATGCTTCAAAAGTATTGAATGTATTTACGGCGGTATTAATCATCGCTTGTCCTTGTGCAATTGCATTGGCTGCTCCATTTACATTGGGGAATATGTTACATATTTTCGGAAAGCAAAAGTTCTATTTAAAGAACGCTTCAGTCATAGAACGTTTGGCAGAAATCAATGCGTTGGTTTTTGATAAAACAGGGACCTTAACTACGAATAAAGATACAGCAATTCGATATGAAGGGATTGAGTTGAACAATGAAGAAAAAGTTCAATTGAAATCTACACTACGAACTTCGAATCATCCATTGAGTAGAACGATATATAATTCTTTTGCTGCAGTTGAAACAATAGCTCCAAAAATGGTGAAAGAACATGTGGGAAAAGGAATTGAAGCAGTGGTAGATGATACCTTGGTAAAAGTAGGTTCAGCTCCTTTTGTAAAAAATGAAGGGAATCATAATACCGATACTTCTGTGCATATTAGTATGCAAAACGATTACAAAGGAAAGTTTACTTTAAAGAATAGCTATCGTAAAGATGTGGATACGGTATTCAATGAATTTTCTAATTATGGTCTTTCGGTAGTTTCTGGTGATAATAATGGTGAACAAAAACGATTGGAAGCACTGTTACCAAAAGATACTAAGTTAGTATTTAATCAAAAACCTGAAGACAAATTAAAATACATTGCTTCTCTACAAAGAACAAATAAGAAAGTGGCTATGATTGGTGATGGATTGAATGATGCAGGAGCACTACAACAAAGTGATGTAGGTGTTGCCATTTCCGAAGACATTAACGTGTTTTCTCCAGCATGCGATGCCATTTTAGATGCGAAGAAGTTTCAGCAATTACCAGCTTTTGTAAAAGCATCGAAGCAAGCGATTCAAATTATTCATTATTGTTTTATTATTTCTATATTTTACAATGTTATCGGATTGTATTTTGCCGTAACGGGACAATTATCTCCTGTTATTGCAGCAATTTTAATGCCGTTAAGTTCAATTAGTATTGTGGTATTTACTACCATTGCAACGAATATTTTAGGAAGAAAAATCAAATAATGAATATGGAAATACATAAATATATCGATCATACTTTGTTAAAAGCTACAGCAACATCAGCACAAATAAAAACCCTGTGTACAGAAGCGAAACAGTACAATTTTTATGCAGTTTGTGTTAACGGATCGTATGTAGAATTAGCAGTAAAAGAATTGGCAGAAACCAATGTGAAAGTAGCTGCGGTTATTGGTTTTCCTTTGGGAGCAATGACAACAGAAGCAAAGGTTTTTGAGGCGAAGGATTGCATTAAAAACGGAGCATCAGAAATTGACATGGTCATTAATGTTGGAAAGTTATTAGAAGGAGCTTTTGATTATGTAGAAAACGAAATCCGTTTAATCAAAGAAGGAATAGGAGAGAACATTTTGAAAGTCATTTTTGAGAATTGTTATTTAACCAAAGATCAAATCCAAAAAGTGAGTGGATTGGCAATGAATGCTGGAGCTGATTTCATTAAAACATCAACAGGATTCGGAACTGGCGGAGCAACTTTTGAAGATGTTCAATTGATGAAAGACGTAGTAAAAGATAAAGTACAAATTAAAGCAGCTGGAGGTATACGAGATATCGCAACAGCTAAGAAATATATTGAAATGGGAGTAACTCGATTAGGAACATCTTCAGGTGTTGCGTTAGTTACCTCAGGAATTCCGGATTCAAAGGGGTATTAACAACGACCGTCATTGCGAGGAAGAATGACGAAGCAATCTTTTGATTTAAAGAGGTATTATGAATATTAAGATTACTTCATTTCATTCGTAATGACATGCAAAGAGAATCGTAATTGTGAGAAAGAACGACGAAGTAATCTTTTGATTTAAAGAGGTGTTATGAATATTAAGATTACTTCATTTCATTCGTAATGACGTGCAAAGGGAATCGTCATTGCGAGGAAGAATGACGAAGCAATCTTTTGATTTAAGGAGGTATTATGAATATTAAGATTACTTCATTTCATTCGTAATGACATGCAAAGAGAATCGTCATTGCGAGGAAGAACGACGAAGCAATCTTTTGATTTAAAGAGGTGTTATGAATATTAAGATTACTTCATTTCATTCGTAATGACATGCAAAGTGAATCGTCATTGTGAGGAAGAATGACGAAGCAATCTTTTGATTTAAAGAGGTATTATGAATATTAAGATTACTTCATTTCATTCGTAATGACGTGCAAAGGGAATCGTAATTGTGGGAAAGAATGACGAAGCAATCTTTTGATTTAAGGAGGTATTATGAATATTAAGATTACTTCATTTCATTCGTAATGACGTGCAAAGGGAATCGTAATTGTGGGAAAGAACGACGAAGCAATCTTTTGATTTAAGGAGGTATTATGAATATTAAGATTACTTCATTTCATTCGTAATGACGTGCAAAGGGAATCGTAATTGTGGGAAAGAACGACGAAGCAATCTTTTGATTTAAAGAGGTATTATGAATATTAAGATTACTTCATTTCATTCGTAATGACATGCAAAG
>JAKVCX010000001.1 GCA_022448525.1 Tenacibaculum sp. | reverse complement strand
TATAAGAATGAATTAATGAAAAAATATATTGTACTTAATCTTTTCCTGATAGCAATCACCAGTTGTATTGTGAGCCATTCTAAAGATAAAAATGAAAAAGAAGTTGAGATTAAAAAGGAGTCTTTGAAGTATGTTCCAGATTTAAAACCTAACAGGTATAATGTTGCATTTTTAATAATGAACGGAACTTATAATACCGAACTAACCGCTCCTTTTGATATTTTCCAACATACTGTATTTAGAAAAGGGATTAAAGCAATGAACGTTTTTACTGTTGCAGATACAGATGAAACCATAACAACCTTTGAAGGGATGAGAATTCTTCCTGATTTTAATTATAAAAAAGACAGTTTACCCAAGATTGATATTTTGGTTGTTCCTAGTGCAGAACATCATTTAGATTCTGATTTAGATAATCAAGAAATGATTGAATTTGTACAAAAAGTTGATAAAGAAGCTAAATTTATTACATCACATTGTGATGGCGCATTTATTTTGGCAAAAGCTGGATTATTAAATGGTAAAATATCGACAACTTTTCCTTCAGATATTGATAAAATGAGAGAAACGTTTCCTGATTTAGATATTAGAAAAGACGTTTTATTTGTGCACGATGGTAAGTATATTACTTCCGCCGGAGGAGCAAAATCTTTTGAGGCCGCATTATATTTATGCGAGTATTTATATGGTAGAGAAATTGCACATTCGATTGCGGAAGGTTTAGTAATTGATTGGAAAAACACCAAGGTACCTCATTTAGTTGTAAATAAATAACAGCTCATTTAGAAGAAATGCCGTATTTTTGCACTCTATGAGAATAAGACGATTATCTGATTGGTTACCAACTACNAATAAGGAAGTTAAGTTGAGAGGTTGGGAAGAACTAGATGTAATTTTGTTCAGTGGAGATGCTTATGTTGATCATCCATCGTTTGGACCTGCAGTAATTGGTCGTATCTTAGAAAGTTACGGCTTACGTGTAGCAATTGTGCCGCAGCCCAATGTTAACGATAATTTACAAGATTTTACAAAGTTAGGAACACCTAATTTATTCTTTGCTGTTACTGGTGGATGTATGGATCCAATGGTAAGTAATTATACCGCTAGTAAAAGAAAGAGAGATAAAGATGCCTATACTCCAAATGGAGATATTGGTTTTAGACCCGATTATGCTACATCTGCGTATACCAAAATTTTAAAAGAAAAGTTTCCAGACGTTCCTGTATTAATTGGAGGAATTGAGGCTTCTTTACGAAGAGTAACGCATTATGATTATTGGTCAGATAAGTTATTGCCAACTATTTTAGAAACTTCTAAAGCTGATATGTTAGTTTACGGAATGGGAGAACAACCCTTGCGTGAAATTGTTCAGTTATTACAAAAAGGAGTTCCGTTTTCAAGTTTAAGAACAATTAAGCAAACTGCTTTTTTGGTTGATAAAGAAGAAAAAACACCGAAGAATAAGAATTGGGAAGATGTAGAAATAGCTTCTCATGAAGATTGTTTGGCAGATAAGAAAACTTTTGCTTCAAACTTTAAAGTTATTGAGCAAGAATCAAATAAGTTAATAGCACGAAGAATATTTCAGAAAGTAGGAGATAAGCAACTAGTGATTAATCCGCCTTATCCGACAATGACGGAAAAAGAGATTGATGCCTCATTTGATTTGCCATATACAAGATTACCGCATCCAAAATATAATAAGCGTGGGCCAATTCCTGCTTTTGAGATGATCAAATTCTCTATTAACATTCATAGAGGTTGTTTTGGAGGTTGTAGCTTCTGTACGATTTCTGCACATCAAGGAAAATTCATTGCAAGTAGAAGTCAAGAGTCAGTGTTGAAAGAAGTTGATAAGGTTGCTCAAATGGATGACTTTAAAGGATATTTATCTGATATCGGTGGTCCTTCTGCGAACATGTATAAAATGAAAGGAAAAGTACAGTCGATTTGTGACAAGTGCGTTGCTCCGTCTTGTATTTCTCCTGTAATTTGTAGTAATCTTGACACTTCACATAAACCTTTAACAGAGTTATATAAAGCTGTTGATGCCCATCCAAAAGTGAAAAAGTCTTTTATTGGAAGTGGAATTAGACATGATATGTTGGTTCCTGAGTTCAATAAAAATGCAGATCCAGAAGAGTTAGATGCATACACGGAAGAGGTAATGACAAATCACGTTTCTGGACGATTGAAAGTTGCACCAGAACATACTTCTGATCCAGTATTAAAATTAATGCGAAAACCATCTTTCAAATACTTTCATAAGTTTAAAGATCGTTTTGATAAAATCAATAAAAAGAGTAAGTTAAATTTACAATTGATTCCATATTTTATTTCGAGTCACCCAGCTTGTGAACCAGAAGATATGGCAAATCTTGCGGCTGAGACTAAAGATATGGGCTTCCAATTGGAGCAAGTTCAAGGGTTTACTCCAACTCCAATGACAGTAGCAACTGTAATTTATTATAGTGGTTACCATCCTTATACTTTAAAACCAGTTAAAACGGCTAAAACTCGACAAGAAAAGTTAGACCAACACAAGTTTTTCTTTTGGTACAAAAAGGAAAATAGAAAATGGATTAAAGATACCTTGAGTAAAGTAGGTAGGAATGATTTAGTTCAAAAATTACTTCCGAATGATAGTTCTTGGAGAAAGAACAAACCAGGAAAAACTAAAAATACATTTGATGATACGGTTACAACAGTAAAAGAATCTCGAAGAAAAAATAAAGGGTTTAAGAAAAAACGAAGAAGATAAACTTAAATCTAATCAATAAAAAAAGGCACACTTTTAAAGTGTGCCTTTTTTTTATTTAAGAAGAATTAGTTCAATTCTAATTCAGCAACTAAATCAAATTCGTCGTAAATAGCTTTGTCTTTTAGGTTATCAAAGAAACTAGAAGATCCGTACTTAATTCCAAATTTTGTTCTATCTACTTTTAAAGTAGCAGTAGCTTTAGTACCATTAATTGAAATTAAAAAGTTTACTTTTTTAGTAATTCCTTTGATGGTAAGATTAGCTGTTACTTCATATGCATTACTTCCTTTTGATTTAACTTTTGTGAAGTTTAATGCAGAAGTTTGGTGTTTTTCAACTCCAAAGAAATCAGGAGATTTTAAGTGTCCGTCTAAACCTTTTTTAGCCTTTCCAGATAAGTCTGTTGTATTAATAGTTGTCATGTCTATTGTAATTGAACCACCTGATAATTGGTTATCATCAAAATTTAAATAACCAGACTTTACAGTTACTGTTCCGTTATGAGAACCTGTAACTTTATAAGCTTTCCATTCGATTTTACTTTTACTAGTGT
Organism: Tenacibaculum sp.; assembly: GCA_022448525.1. Lineage (GTDB taxonomy): Bacteria > Bacteroidota > Bacteroidia > Flavobacteriales > Flavobacteriaceae > Polaribacter. The sequence continues at coordinate 620,983 of JAKVCX010000001.1, read as the reverse complement.
TGATTTGCTTTGTTTCTCTTTTATTAGTTGTGAAAGAGAGTGTGAATAAAGAAATTAGAGCGATACCTAATCCTTTTTTTATTGAATTTCTCATTGTACTAATTTTTGTATTAAAATGTATACAACAAAGTTCTTGAAGATAAATGGTTTGGAAAATGATCTATCTTATAAAATAATGTTAAACTAGTTTAACTTTTACCTTCTTTGGCAATCTGACTTTTAATTCTACTAAGAAATTCTTTGGTAATTCCTAAATATGAAGCGAGCATATATTGCGGAATTCTATTTTCAATAGTAGGATAGTTCTCTTTGAAAAATAAATATCTCTCTTTTGCTGTTTTGCTGAAGTTTCTGACGATTCTTTTTTGAGAGGCCACAAGTGCTCGTTCGGTAATTTTTCTGAAGCAGCGTTCTAGTTTAGGAATAGAAATAAATAGTTCTTCTACATCAGCATGATTTAATTGAATTAGCTCGGTCTTTTCAATACATTGGACATTGTAATCGGCTGGAGTTTGAGTAATAAAACTTCCCATATCTGAGGCCCACCAATCTTCAATGGCGAACATCAGTATGTGTTCTAAACCATCAGAGCTTGCATAAAATTGTTTTACACAACCTTCAACAATAAAATTAATGTGTTTACATACATCACCTTGTTGCACCAAATATTGATCTTTCAAGTATCTTCGATAGATAACTTTTTCGCGAATCATTTCCTCCTCCTGACTTGATAGAGAAACAATACGATTAAAATAATTTATAAGAGGTTTACTGTTCATTATGTAAAAGCAGGGTAGTTAAAATTAATCATTATCGTCCATTCGTAATTCTTTCCACTTGAAATTACCTTTACTTACAATAGATTGGAATTCGTTGTGTAGTTTTCTAATGTATTCAGGATTGTTCTTTTCACTTTCACTAATCAACCTAGTTTTTAAATGTAATTCTTTAAGATAGTGTCGTGTTTCACCATAAATTACCCATAGTTCTTTGTGATTGTAAAAACCGTCCCAAGCAGCAAGAATACTACTCATTGCACTAAAAAATAATGTAGACATTTTTAATGTTTCTTTCCAAACAGGAAAATCATCTCCGATAGCAACTAAAAAAGTAATTAATGCGGATGAAATAGCTACGGAAATATAAATATAAAATGATTTTCTTTTGTTTTTTGTACTTTTTTTAGAAGTGTAATCAATCATTTTTTGAATCTCATTCTGTAAGATTTCAAAACTTGAATTAGGTTGGTTCATACTATTGGTTGGTTAATTTGACCAATCTAGTAAAAAAAAAGAATAAAGTAAGAAGGAAATTATATGTAAGATAGTTTAGTGAAAAAATAAACCTTCTTTTCGAAAAAAGAAGGTTTATAAATATAGGTCTTAGTTCGTTGTTTTGAACTTAATTCCTTTAGGATAACTGCTTGTATAATAAATCTGCAACTAATTCAGAAGAAGCTGGATTTTGACCAGTAATTAAATGTCCATCTTCAATTGCATAAGGATGCCAGTCTTCTTTTTTACTATAGTTTCCACCGTTTTCTTGTAACATGTTTTCTACAAGGAAAGGAACTACATCAGTTAACTGAACGGCATCTTCTTCAGTATTGCTAAATCCAGTTACGTTTTTACCATTTACCAAAGGTTTTCCTTCAGTTTTTGTGTTTTTAAAAATAGCAGGTGCGTGACAAACTGCTCCGACTGGTTTATTGTTATTGTAGAAAGATTCAATTAATTGAACTGAGTTTTTATCTTCTGCTAAATCCCACAAAGGTCCGTGTCCTCCAGGATAAAATACTGCGTCAAAATCACTTTCTTTAATTTCTGATAATGGAGTTGTTTTTGCCATTTTATACAGTAATTCAGAATCTTTATAATAACGTTCTGTTGCAGGAGTTTGAAAATCTGGTAATTCACTTTTTGGATCAATTGGAGGTTGTCCGCCTTTTGGTGAAGCAATTGTAATATCAATATTTTTATCAGCTAGAAGATAATATGGACTCGCAAATTCTTCTACCCAAAAACCTGTTTTTTCTCCGGTATTTCCAAGTTCATCATGACTTGTAACTACGAATAATACTTTTTTCATAAGAGTTGATTTTTATTTTTTACAAAATTACGATCCAACATTCTTAAAAAAATTGATGTATGGTAATTAATGATTAGAAGCTATTTCTTTTCTGATTCTACTTAAACTTTCCGTAGTTATTCCGAGATACGAAGCAATATGATAATTTTTTATACTCTTTTCAATAAGTGGATATTTTTTTAAAAAAGCTAAATATCTTTCCTTGGCTGAATTCGTTAAGTTAGCAAGAATTCGCTTTTCGTTTCTAACTAAAGCTTTTTCTAATTTTCGGCGAAAGAGTTCCTCAACTTTTGGACTGAATTGATAGATAGCTTCAAAATTTTCTTTGTTTATTTTAAAGAGTTGAGCGTCTTTAATACATTCAACAAATAAGACCGCTTTTTTATCTCCAAAATAGGCTATATAATCACTAATCCACCAATGTTTAATTGCAAATTGTAATGTGTGTTCCTTTCCATTTTCATCTATATGATAGGTTCTTAAACAGCCATCGAAAACATAATATTGATGATCAATTATATCGTCTTGTTTAAAAAGGATTTCGTCTTTTTTTACGGTTACGATTTCAATTTTTTGCCGAATAAACTCTTTTTCTTGGGTCGATAAATTGATTCCATGAAAGATTTCATGAAAAGGAATAGAAAGTTGAGTTTTGGTTTTCAATGGATTTTAGTTACAAATTTTACAGTCTGCTTTTTCTTGGATTTCGCCTACTAATTTACCGTTCTCATTTAATTTAAAACCACAACAATCCATAAATCCTTGAACAATCATTTTTCGAGCTCTTTGAATTTGGGATTTTACTGTTGGTAATGGTAGATTGAGTTGATCTGCAATTTCTTGTTGTTTTAAACCTTTTATGTCGGCTAAAAATAAAGGCGTTCTATATTTTTTTGGAAGATTCGTTACAATTCCTCTTAAACAGTCTTTTTCGGTATGAATGTGATCTTCAATTTCTGCTGGGATATCAGAGTTATTGAATGCGATACTTTTCCCTTGAGATTTAAAATGCTCGTAAATCGCATTTCTAGTAATTGTGAAAATCCACGATTTTAATTTTGAAGCATCTTTTAATGTATCTAGTTTATTGTGTATTCTAATAAAAGAGTCTTGTAAAATATCATCTGCAATAACTTCGTCTTTAGTTTTGCTAATGATAAAACGCTTTAAATCTTTATGATATGTAGTCCAAACTTCTTGGGTAGTCATCTTAGTAAATTTACAAAAAATGTCGCATTGAATATATAATGTATTCAGAGCGACATTTATTTAATTAACAATTGCAATTTGTACATGTACAGTTTTCACAAGTACAGTTTTTACAGTCATCTGTTGAGCAGCTTGTACAATTGCAAGCACATTGATTTTTATATTCCATGTCTATTATTTTTAAATTCACCTAATAGACTCAGGAACTTTAAAAAAGATGCATTTTATTTCAAGTTTATTTTTGTACTGGTTTTAAAATATCCTCAAAGTATTTTTCCCATTTTCCATCTTTAAGGTTTTCACCAAATTCATGGAAGTAACCTTCTTTCGTTAAAGTGAATGTTAGCCTTCTTTCTTTACTAAAATATACTCTAAAAACATTGTCTTCAAAATTACTTTTATACTTATCTCTTAATCCTTTTTTTGAGAACGGATGATAATAATAACACTGATCTTTTACACTATAACTTATTATGGTGTGCAATTCAATCCAAGGTGATTTAACATCAAGAACAACTAAGTTTTCATCCATTTTGTAAGTGACATCTTCTGTGACTTCGGTAGATTTTGTGCCGTTTTCTGAAAAAGAAAATGAAGTTCCTTTCCAATTTCCTATCATAAAAGATAATTTACTTAAAGCCTCTTTTTCGGTTTGTGCTTGTAAGGAAAAAGCGGTAATTAAAAAGCAAAGAATTAAGCTAAGTTTTAGTTTCATATTTAGTGAACTTTTTCTCCGTTTACGTAAGTCGATATAACTTTTGTATTCGGAACATTTTTAATGTCAACCGTCATTATATCTTGATCAAGAATAACGAAATCTGCCATTTTACCAACTTCAATACTTCCTTTTTCGTTTTCTTCGAAGTTAGCATAGGCATTCCAAATTGTCATTCCTTTTAAGGTTTCTTCTCTAGTTAACGCGTTTTCCATTTGGTATCCATTTTCAGGATAATTGTTTAAGTCTTTTCTAGCAACTGCAGCATAGAAAGTTAAAAACGGACTTACCTTCTCAACTGGGTAATCTGTACCCAAAGCAACCTTACCATATGTATTCAATAATGTTTTAAATGCGTATCCACCTTTAATTCTTTTTTTTCCAACTCTATCTTCAGCCCAGTACATATCGGAAGTAGCGTGTGTAGGTTGAATTGAAGGAACTACATTTTTGAACAAATCAAAATCAGCTTTGTCTACAATTTGAGCATGTTCAATTCTCCAGCGTCTATCTGTTTGACCTTTCAAAACGTCCTGATAAGTTTTTAACATTAAATAATTCGCAGAATCTCCAATGGCATGAGTATTCATTTGGTATTCTGAAGCTGCAATTTGTTTTGCAATTTCTCTGTATCGTTCAGGAGAATATATTAAAGCTCCAAAATGATTATGTCTGTCACTATATGGTTCTTTCATTGCAGCACCTCTCGAACCTAAGGCTCCGTCACCATAAACTTTAAATGATCGAACATTTAAACGATCTGTTTTAATAATACCTTTTTTGATGTAGTAATCTAACTGTGGTTGCGTGGCAGAAACCATAGCGTAGATTTTTATTTTTAATGCTCCTGCTTGTTGTAAACTGTCAATTAATTCAATGTTTTCTTTCTCTAAACCTGCATCAACTACAGTTGTTAAACCATAAGAGAAATTAATTTTTTCCGCTTCTTTTAATGCTTCAATTTGTTCTTTTTTTGATGCAGCAGGAACTTTAACAAAATCCATTGCATTGTCAATAAGCACTCCAGTTAGTTTCCCATTTTCTCGTATGAATTCACCGCCTTCTACAGTTGAGTTTTCTGTAATTCCTGAAATATCAAGTGCTTTTTGATTTACCAACATTGCATGTCCATCAACACGTGTAATTGCAACTGGAGTATCTGGGAAAAGCTGATCTAATTTTTCTTTAGTTGGAAATTTCTTTACTTCCCAATCGTTTTGATCCCATCCACGTCCTGTGATAAAAGGAAGGTTTTTTTCCTTTTGAAAAGCTACAATTTTTTCAAGCACTTCATCGTAACTGGTAGTTCCTGTAACATCTACTTTTTGAAGTTGTAAACCAAATCTAAAAAAGTGACAATGTCCGTCGATTAAACCAGGATAAACAGCTTTTTCATCTGCATCTACTATATTCGAAGAATTATATTTTTGATCGATTTCTTCATTTGTTCCAACAGCTAAAAACTTCCCATCTTTTATGGCAAAACTTTCTGCTGAAGCAAAGTCATTATTTACGGTGTAAACTTTAGCATTTTTTACAATAATATCGGCCTCTTGTTTTTGATTACAAGAGAATATAGTAACACTTAAAAGTGTTAATGTGATTAGTTTTTTCATTTAGGTTAATTCGTTTTGATATAAATACCAAGCCCAAGCAATAAGAAGGAATTGGATTAAAATTCGGATGTATGCGATTTTTTTAGTTTTCATCGCGGGTTTTTCTCTAGTTGCATCCCAAATATGAATGGGTAGAAAAACTAGCATAAGAATAAAAATTCCATAGGCTGAAATACGTTCATAACCTTTTATAAATAGTCCAATTCCTAAAACAAGTTCTACAACACCAGAAACATATGTAATTAGTTTCTTAGGTAAGAAATCTGGAATTATTGGATTGTAAAAATTCGGTTTATAAAAGTGATAAAACCCAGCGAAAATCATCATTGTCGCCATTAAAACTTTCAGTCCTAAGGATACATATTCCATGCTAAATGATTAAGGTTTTACTTTGTCTTCTGTATACAAATATTTATCCATCAAATAGACTAAGCTAGCCATAGAAGCACTACCTAATTCTAACTCACGCTTGTTCACTTTATCAAAAGTATCAATACTTGTATGGTGATAATCAAAATAACGTTGGCTATCTGGTCTGTATCCAACTAAAGTAATTTCATCATTTTTTAATGGACTAATATCAGCACCACTTCCGCCTTTTAATAAATCATGTAACCCATATGGTGCTAATAATTTTTTCCAGCTTCTTAAAAGTTGTGTGTTATTATCATTTGCATCTATAGAAAATCCTCTAGGTGTATGTCCACCAGCATCACTTTCCAGTCCTGCGACATGAATTTCATTGTTTTGTTTCGCTTGTTTTGCATATTCTTTAGCTCCACGAGTTCCGTTTTCCTCATTCATAAAGAATACAATTCGAATCGTGTTTTTCGGTTTTATATTATTCTTTTTGAATAAGTACGCTACTTCTAAAGATTGAACAACACCTGATCCATCATCATGTGCGCCTTCACCTAAATCCCAAGAATCTAAATGACCACCAACAACAATAATTTTTTCAGGTTCTTCAGTTCCTTTAATTTCTCCAATTACATTATGAGACGGAGCATCTGGTAACGTTTCACAACTCTGCTTGAAGTAGAATTTTAAATTCGGGTTGTCTTTTAAATCTTTACTTAAAATTTCTGCAGCTCTTGAGCTAATTGCAGCAGCAGGAATATATTGGTCTTTAGCAATATCCCCATATCCCATTGATCCAGTGTGGGGGTAATCATCTATTCCATTGGTCATAGATCTAACAATTACACCTTTTGCCCCAAATTCACTACAAACTCTCGCTCCAGAAAAGCGTTGTCCAACGCATCCACCGTAAGCATGGAAAGTATTTATTAAAGTATTATCAAAAGCTCCATTGAAGAATACAATTTTGTCTTTTAATTTATTTCCCATTTCTTTTGCCTCATCCAAGCTTTTTACTTCGATCACTTCAGCAGTTAAACCATTTGAAGGTGTTGCAATTGAAAAACCTAAAGCACAGATAGGTACGTTTTTTTGTTCTCCATTTACGGTATAGTTAGCTTCTTCTTTTTCTCCACGAACCCAGTGAGGAACCATCACAGGTTGCAGCCAAACAGAATCTAACCCAATATCTTTCATAAGTTTTTCTCCCCAAAGAACAGCTTTTGCAGCTTCCGGAGAACCAGATAAACGACCGCCAATGTTTTGTGTTAAATCACGTAACCATTCGTATGATTTTCCTTCGGTTAACGCTGAGTTGAAAAAATGTTTAATGTTGGTACTGTCTTTCTTTTCATCAGTACTCAATACAGTTGAATTTGTATTATCACTACCGTTTTTAGATTCTTTAGTATTAGAACAACTAAAGTTTACTATTGCAGACAATGATAAAAGAAGTATGGTTTTTTTCATTTTATGGTTTGCATTATGAGGTATTAAAATTACGGTTTTATTTTTTCTTGTATTGAGTTTGATGGTATTATAAACACATTAGTTCTTATTGTTGATTTTGAATTATCTTACTTTTATACTTCTTAAGTTCTACAACAACTTTTGGAGCCAATACCACTAATCCGATCATATTTGGAACCATCATTGAAAATACCATAGCATCTGAAAAATCAGTAACAGCATTTAGTGTTGCAGCCGCTCCAATTACAGTAAACACACAAAAAATTATTTTATAAATATTTCCAGTTATTTTATCTCGACCAAATAAAAATGTCCAAGCTTGATATCCGTAGTACGACCAGGAAATCATTGATGAAAATGCAAATAGAATAACAGCGATAGTTAAAATGTAGGGAAACCAAGAAATACTGCTTTCTAGAGCTTTGGAAGTTAATATTGCCCCTTGTTCAAATGAAACTGCATTACCAGGAGTAATTTGTCCAGTTATTATTAAAGCTAAAGCTGTCATAGTGCAAACAATTACAGTATCAATAAAAGGTTCTAGTAGAGCGACAAGGCCTTCACTAGCTGGGTAGTTTGTTTTTACCGCCGAGTGAGCAATAGACGATGATCCAATTCCAGCTTCATTTGAAAAAGCTCCTCTTCTAAATCCTTGAATCATAACACCGATAAATCCTCCAGCAATTCCAGTTGGATTGAAGGCTCCTTCAATAATTTGAGAGAAAGCATTTGGAATGAGACTGTAGTTACTTGTTAAAACAACAATAACCGCTAGAACATAAACAACCACCATAACAGGAACAACTTTATCTGTAACTTTTGCGATTTTTTTGATTCCACCGATTATTACAATCCCCGTAAAAATCGACATTATTAACCCGAAAAGCCAGCCTTTACCATAAATAAAACTTTGCTCAGCTCCAGTAACGTATTCAAACAGTTTAAAAGCTTGATTTACCTGAAACATATTTCCTCCTCCAAAAGATCCTCCAACACACATAATCGCAAAAACTATAGCCATTATTTTTCCTGTTTTTCCAAAACCAATTTCAGCAAAACCTTTTTTCAAGTAATACATTGGTCCACCATAAACAGTTCCGTTAGTATCCATTTCTCGGTATTTCACACCTAACGTACACTCCACAAATTTTGAAGCCATTCCGAGTAATCCAATAACAATCATCCAAAAAGTAGCTCCAGGTCCACCAATGGAAAGTGCAATAGCAACTCCTGCAATATTTCCTAAACCAACAGTTGCAGATAATGCCGCAGTTAAGGCTTGGAAGTGAGAAACTTCACCGTTATCTTCAACTTTAATTGTTTCTTTAATGTCTTCTTCATTCTGATTTGCTTCTAAAGCGTCATATTTACCTCTGATAATATTTATGGAGGTCATAAAACTGCGAATATTAATTCCGTTGAAATAAATAGTAAAATATAAAGCTCCAAGAGTTAGAATAATTAATACCCAAGGAATTTGAATTGAATCTGTTATTGGAATTTGGTAAAGAATAGCATCTGTAAACCATGAAGTAGCATTATGAAAAGATTGATTAATTCGTTCATCTAAAGAAGAATTTTGAAGTATAAGTAGTTTCATTTTTGTGTGTATTAAAATTGTTACACAAAAATGTTTTTAAACGGAAGACGATAAAAGGTTGGCTTATGCTGTTTTTTAGTTTAGCTATGGTTACGTATGTACTTAATCATGCTGAATCGTAGCAAATTCAAGGAGTTGGTTCTTTTTTGCGTACGTAATTAATTGCTCTTTACCGTCTGAACCTGATATATTAAGTACTTTTTTAATTTGATAAATATGAGTTTGAAATCCATCTACACTTATATTCATAGCTTCTGCAATTTCTGTATACGACTTCTGCTCTCCACAAATCCCTAGGTTAGCGAGTACTTCTTTTTGACGATCTGATAATTCAATTTTAGAAGCAGATTTAAGTTCGTCATGTTTCTTTTTGAGAGATGAGATTTCCTTTTTTAAGAGCTTTATAGTATTTAGATGACTCTCATTTGCCACAGTCAAGGTTTCGTTTTCTGATTCTAATTTATGATGTGCAAAAATAGTTTCTTGAAGTTCTGATTGTTTTTCTTCTTTTTCAGCTAATAGTTTCCAGCTGTACAGCAGAATTATAAACAGCAGAACGAAAAGGAATTTGAATGAAATACTAGTGGTAACTCCAATAGCATTCCATAGTTCAATATTTATCCATTTAGAAGTGGTTTCAATAGGGAAAATACGATGCGTTACTGCTACTACAATCAACAAGAATAGGGCAAATGTTGGTAAATACATAAATCGCATTCCACGATTCTTAAAAGCTTTGTTTAATTCTTGTAATAAAGCAAAAGCAACCACCAATGAAATAGGAATATCAATCAACCAAATAACGTTGTTACTTGAATTATCATTTGTTCTTGTGAAAAAGGAAATTAAGAATACTGATGCAATCATTACTAAAATTCCACCGAAAATTATAAATACCTCTTTATTCGAAAAGCGTTCTATAATTCTAATTACGATGTTTCTCTTTTCCTTGTGTTGAATTGAAGGAATTGATAAGAGTATGAATAAAGAATTCGCTAGAGAAAAGAAAACCCCAATGCTGATAACTACACTTGATGTTTGAGGGAAATTAAAAACTTGAGTTAATACAATGTTTAAAGTGGCTCCAACTCCCCATGATAGAATTGCCAGAGCAAACCATTTAATTCCTTCTACAGAATTGGCAGTGTAAAGACTTTTTAATTTTTCTTTATGATAAATACGTTGGATTACGAAAAACGCAATCAAACAAACAATAGCGGTTATAAAATTGGAGATATGACTTAACATACCTCCAAGTTACATTTTTTATTAGAACAATGCGTCAAACTTATAAATAATACCGCCTAACACTTGGATTCCTTGTGCGTTGAAATTATTAAAAGTTTGATAGTTGCTATTTGTTATATTGTTTGCTCTTAAGAATACTGAGAATAAATCGTTAATATGATATCCACCGTCTAAATTTAAATCGATATAAGCATCTAAATCTATAACGCTTGGGGTTCCAGAAATGTAAGTCGTTCCTTTTCTACCACCAACAAAGTATAAGTTGGCACTTGCATACCAGTCTTTCTTTTTGTAAGTAGCAAAAACATCACTTTTTAATTGAGGTAAATTCCAAGCTTCTGCCTGAGTACTTAAATCATAATTGTTGAACTCTAAGTTCATCCCCAAGTTTAAATGTCTAGAATAATCATAAGTAATTCCTCCTGAAAAGTAAATAGTATTCACATCGTCATAAACTACACCAAATGAATTACCATAATCATACCCCTTAAAGAATACACCGCCAGGAAAAGAGTTTGTTGTGCCATTTGAGTTGGATGGATTAGCAAGAAATAAAGCTTTGTTTTCTTCTTTTTTGAATCCTGCTTTTACATCGTAATTGATATTCCCACTTAAAATTCCTCTAAAACCACCGTAAACATTTAACGCTTCACTACTTTGTGTAATGTTTAAAGTTGGAGATACATAAGGATTACGAGAAGTAAAACCTTGATAAGAGTTGACTTCTAAATCTCCAGTAATTCCACCATAAATATTCGCGTATCTTTTGATGATAGGATGATTAATTTCAATATCTGGATAAGCGAAGAATTTTCCTTCTGTATTTTCTAAATCAAAAGAATAATAAGCTTTACCACCTAATTTAACATCGAATTTTTTGTACGAAAAAGAATAACTCGGATTGATTCCGGCTGTAGCAAAACCGTAATTTGTTTCGACTAGTGGGTCGTTATAAGTTCTAGCGAATCCACCATTGATAAAGTTAATTGAAGTTGCGAGTTTTAAATCGTCAAGATTTAGCCCAAATCTTCCTAGAGGAAATTCAAACAAAGCATCAATATCGGCATGCAATTCATCAGACTCGTATGTGTCAGAGAAATACGCAACAGAACCTTTTATTTCTTGTAAATCTCTGTCAGGAAAATGCACAGCTCCAAAAATATTATAGAATTTGTGAGTTTGTGATGGATCAATTGAATTAACAGTTGGGTCGATAAAATTTATGTTTTCTGGTAAACCGTAAAAGTTGTATTTATTGCGATAAGCATTAAAACCTGCAGTCCAATCATAGTAACGCATTTCTTGCTTTAAAAATAAATCAACACTCGCATTATAATAACCACTGTTTAATCTTGTGTCTGCCACAGGATCTGTTGAGGAAATGAAATTAATTTTCCCTCCATATTCATATTCAAAAGCACTATTATTATGAAAATATCCTTCAACAAAAGGAGTTGTGTTATTACCAAATCCTAAGGCAACGTAATTATTAAATAAACGTTCTCGATCTCCTATGTCAATTCCTTTTAAAACTCCACTCTTTGGAATATATGTTGAAACTACAGGAACTGATTTGATTTTGTAATCTAATGGTTTTCTTTGAACCTTTTTAGATAATTCAATAACTGGTTTTCTTTTAATTTTAAAAGCATCTGTTACTTTAGGAGCATAAGATGATACTACTTCTACCACTTCTGTTTTAACTGTGTCTTTTGCTTTTTCAGTGTTGGGTTTGGTTTGAGCAAAAACGAAACCATAAGCCGACGTACATATTGCTGTAACTATAAATCTTTTCATGAAATTTAATTTTGGGAATTGATAGATTCGTTTGTTTTTGCTTCTTTACTTTTTATTTTACTTAATTCGTTTTTAGCTTCTTCAACTAAATCTTTAAATTGGGTGAAGTTTTTCACAATATTGTCTAAGATATATGTAGCTTGATAAGCATCTTTTAATTCGTAATAATTTTTAGCCATGACAATGTAGCTTTTTACTCCCCAATATTTGTAAGTAGAATAATTAGCAATTAAGTTTTGAACTTCTTTATTCGAATCTTCAAAAGCATCGGCTTCATTTAAGAAGAAAGCCTTATAGTATAAAGTTTCTGCTTTTAATTCACCGGTTGCAGTATCATCTAATACAGAATAATATTCTTCTGCGGTAACAAAGTCTCCTGTTTTTATAGCAGATCTAGCAATGTAAATTCTAGCGTCTTCAGCTACAATTTGGTCAATTTTACCGTTCGTTAAAACTTTCTCTGCGTATTGAACCGTTTTCTCATATTCATTTTTATTGTAGTAACCTTTCATTAAGTTGCTTTGAGCAAAAATGATATTTTGACTAACGTTTGCTTCTTTTTCTAATCTTTCTAACAGTGGAATAGCATCGTTCCATCTTTCTTTTTCTAGATAAATCAAACTTAATTTAGATAAAGCTTCTTCTGAAAATTCGTTTTTCTCTTGGTTGGTAACGAATTGATAGTTTACAATAGCTTCATCTTTTTTGTTGTTATTGAATAGTAATTGACCTAAGTAAAAATTAGCCTTCAAAGCATGAATTCCTTTTGGAAAATCTCTTAAATAAGATTGAAATCCAGAAATAGCTCTGTTAGTATCGTTTTCTAAATATTTATTCTCGGCGGCTTCATAACTTGTGTTGTCAATATCACTATTGCTAACATTTACAAAATCGATATTTTTAACCCACTTCGCATATTCATTTACATTACCTTGATCAACATATACATTTCTCGCACTCGAAACAGCTTGTCGCGCTTCTCCAGAGTTTGGGAACTTTGAAACAACTTCCTTGAATTTTTGAAGAGCATTTTTGTTACTACCTTCATTGTAGAATAATAAACCTTGACGTAATAAAACATTAGGAGTATAACTACTATTAGGATGTTCTTTCAGAATCTTATCGTATGTTTTTTTCGCTTGATTCGATTTTCCTTTTGATGCGTAAATACTTGCCAACTCAAATAAGGCATCATCTTTTAAATTAGAATCGCCAAAGTTTTCAGTCAATTCATTAAGTGCTTTAATTTTTCCATTAGCATCTCCAGCTAATCCGGTGCTCATTGCTTTTTGGTATTGAGCATAATCTGAACCAACTCCGCCTTCGTTAATTACTTTTTCATAAGCTTTAATAGCTTCTGAATATCTTTTAGATGCATAATAAGAATCTCCTAAACGATTAGAAGCGTCATCATTTAAGTCGTTATCATCTATTTGTTGATTTAAAAATTCTTGGAAATACTTTGAAGAATTATCGTAATCTTTCATTTTAAAGTAGGTATAACCAAGATTATAGTTTAAAGTCTTCGCGTCTTTGAATTCTAAATTATCGATTGCAGAGAACGCAGATACAGCATTTTTGTAGTTTCCTAACTGATAATTAGTTTCGCCTAACCAATATTTTGCCTTGTTACTAATCGTGTCGTTTTTTGCATCTGTTGCAATTTCAAAACGCGGTAAAGCTTGACTTAATTTTTGTTCGTTAAATAATTGAATACCTCTATAAAGAGAAACTTCATTCGCAAGATCGCTATTGTTTGAGCTTTTGTTACTATTTAAATAATCAATTGCTCCTTGATAGTCTTGTTGGTGTAAATAAGAAGTAACTAATAAACTCTCGATTTCTGAGCGATGTTCGGATTCAGGATATTTTAAAATAAAAGCTTTTAAAACCTCTGGAACACTTTGGTATGGGTTTCCTTCTTCATAACTCAATTTGGCATAATTTAAATCAGCGTCAGTAGAAATTAACGGATCAAAATCCATTTCACTAGCATTCTTAAAAGCATTTAAAGCTTCATTTTTTTTGTCAACTTTTAAATAACATACACCTAAGTGATAATAGGCATTTTGAGCAACGGTATTTTTCCCGTTAATAATTTTATTAAATTGACCAATAGCACTTTCGTAATCTTCCAGTTTGTAGTAAGAAAATCCTAAGTAATAATAATCAGTGTTGGTCCATTTCCCGTTTTTACCTTGATATTGATTCAAATAAGGAACTGCTTGTTCGTATTTTTCAAGGTTGAAGTAACTTTCACCTATAATTTTACAAATATCAGATTTTTGTTTTTCCTCAGCTTTAGGTAAAATCTTCTCACCGATTTGAACAGCTTTTTCAAATTTTCCTCCTTTGAAAGCCATATCTAATAAATAATAATTGGCTTTTGATTTATACGTTTCGTTATCGGCAAGCTGAGCTAAATTGTCTTCGGCTTCACCAAAATTTTGTTGTTTGTAAGAGATAAATCCATAGAAATAACGAGCATCAGTACCGTATCTAGGATCACCTAATAATGGAGCAAAACGAGCTTTTGCATCTTTCAGGTAGTTCGATACTAAAAGTGCATATCCCATTTTATAATTCAGCTCTTTTTGTTCTTCTTTGTTGAGTAGTTTTTCATCAACGCGTTGATACCATTTTAAAGAATGAGAAGCTTTTCTATTGGCAAAATAGTAGTTTCCAACATTTAAAAAAGCTTTTTCTTTCTTACTGCTGTACGGATGTTTACGAACAAAATTTAAAACTTGCTCGTCCGCATCTGTCTGATTTAGCTTAATCGCACACATGGCATCATAAAAATCAGAATCGGTTCTTACATTTACTTTAGATGTGTTTTTAGAAACTTCCCTGAAAATTCGTTGTGCACCAGAATATGCTTTGTTGTTATACAAAGTAACTGCTCTATGGTATTGTGCGTCAGTATTAGTTTGAAATTCAGTTTTTTGTGCCCAAGTGCTTGAAATGCTTATAAAGCAACAAAATATGACGAATATATATCTCATACGTTAAATTTACCTTTGTTCGTTGTTCCCAAGAGAAATAACGCTATTTTTTTTGTTTTGTTTGATAATTCCGCTTCAAAAATAAAAAAAGTGGTTAAACTGAATAATAAATAATAGATTTGTAAAAACGACATTTTTATGAAGCAACCTATACTGCACTTAGAAAATGCAGATATTTATCAGAGAGACATGTTAGTACTATCGAAAATAAACTTCACTTTGCGTAAAGGAGAATTTTATTATTTGATAGGAAAAACAGGTAGTGGTAAAAGTAGTTTGCTAAAAACCTTGTATGGAGATTTAAGGTTACAACGAGGATTAGGAAGTATTGTTGGTTTTGATTTAAAGAAAATTAAAGAGAA
This sequence comes from Tenacibaculum sp., assembly GCA_022448525.1. GTDB lineage: Bacteria > Bacteroidota > Bacteroidia > Flavobacteriales > Flavobacteriaceae > Polaribacter. The sequence goes on along the minus strand of JAKVCX010000001.1, from coordinate 605,513 downwards.
GGATATTCCTTTTCTTAGAAGAAAAATTGGAATCGTTTTTCAGGATTTTAAGTTGCTAAACGATAGAAACGTTTTTGACAATTTAGATTTTGTATTGAAAGCAACAGGTTGGAAGGATAAAGATGAGCGTAAGGATAAAATTTATGAAGTTCTGAACAAAGTTGGAATGAAAGAAAAGTATTATAAAAAAACTTTTGAACTTTCAGGAGGAGAGCAACAGAGAGTTGCTATTGCGAGAGCTTTATTAAATGATCCGGAATTAATTTTAGCAGATGAACCAACAGGGAATCTTGATCCAAGAACTTCACTTGAGGTTATGGAATTATTGAATGAGATTCATAAAAGTGGAAAAACTATTTTCATGGCTACTCACGATTATCAGTTGATTGTTAAATTCAGACAGAAAACTGTAAAATGTGAAGGAGGTAAATTATTTGAAGTAGTTCAGCAGCAACCTAAACCAAAAGTAGTTGAGAAAAAAGTTGAGACTGAAAAACAAGAAGAATCAACGAAGCCTAGTGAATCTACATCATCTTCAGAGTCGAATCAAAATTCATAAAACTTGCCAAAAAAGAAACGAGTTTTTGTTGCAGTAACCAATGATGTTTCTACGGATCAAAGAGTACATAAAGTATGTTCATATTTGGTTAAGAAAGATTTCGAAGTTGTTGTTTATGGACGAGTTTTACCAAATACAATTCAAGTAAGTAGAACATATACTATCTACAGAAAAAAACATTGGTTTAATCATAATTTTCTTTTTTATGCTGAGTATAATCTAAGGTTATTCTTTCGATTGCTTTTTTATAAAACGGATTATATTTTGTCTAACGATTTGGATACATTACCAGCCTGTTTTTTTGCAAGTAAATTCAAAAGAAAGTCTGAATTAATATATGATAGTCATGAATTATTTTCAGAAGGTCCAGAGTTACAAGGAAGACAATTTGTTAAGACATTTTGGAGAAAATTAGAAGATTTCTTTCTGCCGAGAATTAAGAAATCGTACACAGTTAGTCAATCTATTGTTGATTTCTACAATAAGCGCTACGATAATAACATGGGACTTATACGAAATGTCCCTTTGTTAGATAGAACTGTTAAAAAGGAGAATGTATGTTTCCCAACTAAAAATAAAGTTGTTTTGTATCAGGGAGTTTTAAATCCTGGAAGAGGAATAAAGCCGATGATACAAGCCTTACATTTTTTAAAAGATGTTGACTTGGTAATTATAGGTTACGGTAAAGTAGAGGAGGAGTTAATAGAATTTGTTTCAAAAGAAAAGATGGATAAAAGGGTCCATTTTTTAGGAAGAGTGGCTCATGATGTTTTGCCAAATTATACTCAAATTGCTGATATAGGAATGGTTTTAGAAGAACCTTTGGGTAAGAGTTTTGAGTTTTCATTACCGAATAAATTATTCGATTATATACACGCCGAATTACCAATTATTTCTGGAAGCTTGATTGAGATTAATCGTATTGTTAATTCTTATAAAGTTGGTGTTGCTGTTAACAATTATAGTCCAAAAAAGATAGCAAAAGCGATAGAATCTATTCTTTCAGATAAAGAATTGTACGGAAAGATAAAAGAAAACCAACGAAATGCTAAGACTGAATTATGTTGGGAGAATGAGGAGAAAAAATTAGACGATTATTTCATAAACTAAAGTAATATCAAACCGAAAGTTTCCATAATAGTACCATCTTATAATAATCTGAATGCTTTGAAAAATTGTGTTCAAAGTATACTATTACAGACTTATCAGAGTTATGAGGTTTGGATTATAGATGGTGATTCTACTGATGGGACCAAAGAATTTTTGCAAAGCTTAAAACTACCATTCAATTATGTTTCAGAGGAAGATTCAGGAATTTATGATGCAATGAATAAAGGAATAAGAAAGGCTAGAGGAGAATGGTTGTATTTTTTGGGAACTGATGATGTATTTAGTAATGAAACTGTATTACATAAAGTTTTTCAAGAAAGTATTCAAGACAAGCAATTGCTTTTCGGAGAGATAGAATACCAAAACGGGCTGAAGTTTAAATCTAGTTTTTCAAGAATGTTATGGTACAAAAACACGTTACATCATCAATCAGTTTTTTATAGAAGAAGTTTGTTTTCTAAAACTAGTTACGATACTAATTTTAAAATTCTTGGAGACTACCAGTTAAATTTAAAATTATTCAAATCAAAGGTTGCCTTTAAACAATTACGTGTGGTTGCAGCAATCTGTGGAGAAGAAGGAGTTTCAAAGAATTATAATTGGAGCTTATATAAAGAGGAAATACGATTAAAAGTGGGGTTAACTTCAGTATTTATGAAGCCTTTCTTTTACGTTTTAGGAATATCTAAATTTGTTTTTAGAAAAATTTTTAAACAATAAACCCGCTTCAAGGTGAAGCGGGAAATTGCTATGAAAAACTATGAAAAAGAAACTTTAAATACGTCTCTTTATCTATAGACGAGCGATTTCCGAAAGACTTACACTTGTTATGAATATTTTAACATTTTCTTGCTGATTTTAAGAAAGTTTACAAAATTTCGTTTTGAAACAGCAATAATATCTTATTACATAAGGTTTGGTAGGTGTGATTTTTATTTAAATCTTTTTAAGCATCCATACATTACAACTCGAATGACCTGAATTTCCTAATTGTTTATCGATGGTTATAAATCCTGATTCTTCATACATTGAAATTGCTTTTGAAAAATGAGGTAAACTCTCAAGGTAAATATGAGTATAACCAAATTCTTTTGCGGAATCAATGGTTTTAAGCATTAACTCTTTCCCGATGCCTTTTCCTCTGGCTTTATCTGAAATATAGAATTTTACTAGTTCACAATAACCATTATCAAGACCTTCTGTTGGAAAAATTCCGCAACAACCAATGGCTTCGTTATTTTGCTCAGCAACCCATAAAACTGAATTTGACTCTTGAAATAATTCAAAAAGTGTATCTGTTGAACTATCTGAATAAACAGTTCCGGTTCTTGGGGCATCAAATTCCTCAATAACGCCTCGAATCATTTTTGCTAAATAAGGATTGTCTCGTTGTTCAACTTTTCTATATGAAATATCCATTAGTGGTAAAATTTATAACTAAGATAAAAACAAAAAAGCAATCTCTAATTTGAGATTGCTTTTTAAATATGTTAAATGAACTTACAATTAAAATTCTAAGTTCGAGTTGTTGTTTTTAACAGCTTCTGCAGATGCAGCTAAGTGCTCTTTTTCAGAATCACTTAAGTTAATTTCAACGATTTTTTCAATACCGTTTCTTCCTAATACTACAGGAACTCCGATACATAAATCAGATAATCCATATTCACCATCTAATAAAGCAGAACATGGGTAGATTTTCTTTTGATCACAAGCGATTGCTTGAACTAATCCAGATACAGCAGCTCCTGGTGCATACCAAGCAGAAGTTCCTAATAATCCAGTTAATGTAGCTCCACCAACTTTAGTGTCTTGCTTTACTTGCTCTAATCTTTCTTCTGATAAGAACTCAGAAACAGGAACAGAGTTACGAGTAGCTAAACGAGTTAAAGGAACCATTCCTTTATCAGAGTGTCCACCGATAACCATACCGTCAACGTCAGAAATTGGAGCTTCTAATGCTTCAGCTAATCTGTATTTGAAACGAGCAGAATCTAAAGCACCACCCATTCCGATGATTCTATTTTTAGGTAAACCAGTTGTTTTGTGAACTAAATAAGTCATTGTATCCATTGGGTTTGATACAACTATGATAATTGTGTTTGGAGAGTGCTCAATTAAACTTGCAGAAACTGATTTTACAATTCCAGCGTTAATTCCTAATAACTCGTCACGAGACATTCCAGGTTTACGAGCAATTCCAGAAGTAATTACACAGATATCAGAACCAGCAGTTTTGCTATAATCTCCAGTTGTTCCAACAATTTTAGTGTCGAACCCATTTAAAGAAGCAGTTTGCATTAAATCCATTGCTTTACCTTCAGCAAATCCTTCTTTAATGTCTACTAAAACCACTTCTGAAGCGAAATCTTTAATAGCAATGTACTCAGCACAACTTGCACCTACAGCACCTGCTCCTACAACTGTTACTTTCATTTTATATATATTTTATTGAAAATTATTAAATAAGATTCACAAAAATAGCTATTTGCCTATTCATATAAAAGTAAAAGCACTTGGAAATTTCCAAGTGCTTTGGTTTATAACAAGAAATTAAATTTTTATCTAAAACTAAACGCTATTCCTGCATTAACAGAGTTGTATTCTTGAATCGTATAATCTGCAAAAAGTTTGAAAAAACCTAGACTTAGTCGTGCTCCAATTGTGCTTCTGAATCCACCTGCATCAAAATCTAAATTTAAAGGATCTGTAAGAGTTCTTTGATTTAAAGATCCGTTATATGTTACGGTATATGTTCCAAGCATATCTAATGACGATGAGCCTCCAGAATATCCAACGCCTCCATAAATATTAATTACTGGAAAATTTAATGAAGCGATTGCCTGAATAGTATAAGAGTTTAAGTCTAAATCTACCTTTCCGTTTTGAATATCAATATCATCCGTTGGATTATCATCAACGATATCATAATCTACATTCATGTTTGTATAGCTGGCTAATAAGGAAATATGCAGTGGAGTTTTATCCATTGGACCAAACCAATCTGTTATTTCTTTTTTAAGGCCAAACCCTAGAAGACTTCCCTTGACGTCATCTTGTCCTACTTTTGGGATAAATCGAACTATTGCTTCGGTTTTAAAAGGAAGACCAACACCAGCTTGAATAAAAACTGTTGGAACTGCATTTAACGGAAGGTCTTCTTTAATTCCTCCTGGCATATCGAAAGTTCCTGTATATGTTGTATTAATTCCACCAATCTCTTCTTGGAAAGTTACAGTTGCTGTTGTTCCATCGTTTTCAGATCCACCAACAGTTGCAGAAGTTATAGTTCCGGTTGGTTGATTTACTGATGTTAAATTGCTTAAGGTGAACATTTCGTCTTTTGACGGAATCATAGAACCGTTTAGTCCAAATGAAAAATCGAATCCAAATTTTTTATGAACTTTAGCTGTGTGATACCAACCACTATTCATACTATATATTAAACCTTTCATTGCAGGATTCATGTAGGCTTGAGTTAACCTGTTCGCGTCTTCAAGACTTGAAAATAAAACTCCTTCTGGGCCATCTTGGCTAAATCCGGATAAACTTGAAGTTGCTGTTATGAGGGCAATTAATAATTTCTTCATACTAAGTTTTTATTGATGAGTTCAATAAATGTATGAAAATATTAATGAAAAAAGAATTATAGTAATTAGGATTTTAACTAAAAAGCCCCTGTAAAATACAGAGGCTTTATGAACTTTATTTAAAAAATTGATTATGCATCGATATTTGCATATTTCGCGTTCTTCTCAATAAATTCTCTACGAGGAGGTACTTCATCTCCCATTAACATAGAGAAAATTCGGTCTGCTTCAGTCATATTGTCAATAGTAACTTGACGTAATGTTCTAAACTCAGGATTCATCGTTGTGTCCCATAATTGTTCAGCATTCATCTCTCCAAGACCCTTATAACGTTGAATAGTAGCACCACCACCCATTTTTTGGTTGATTAAATCACGTTGGTTATCATCCCAAGCGTATTCTCTTTTTTGTCCTTTTTTAACCAAGTAAAGTGGAGGAGTAGCAATATAGATATAACCTTGTTCAACCATTTCTTTCATATAACGGAAGAAGAATGTTAAGATTAATGTTGCAATGTGAGATCCATCGACATCGGCATCACACATAATCACTACTTTATGATAACGTAATTTTGACAAGTTTAAAGCTCTTGGGTCTTCTTCTGTTCCAATTGTAATTCCTAATGCCGTAAACATGTTCTTGATTTCTTCGTTCTCAAAAACTTTATGTTGCATTGCTTTTTCAACATTTAAGATTTTTCCTCTTAATGGTAAAATAGCTTGGAAATTACGATCTCTACCTTGTTTTGCAGTTCCACCTGCCGAATCTCCCTCGACTAAGAAAATCTCACATTGTGCAGGATCTGTTTCGGAGCAGTCAGATAGTTTACCAGGTAAACCTCCAATGCTCATTACAGTTTTACGTTGTACCATTTCTCTTGCTTTACGAGCAGCATGACGTGCTTGAGCAGCTAAGATTACTTTTTGTACAATAGTTTTTGCGTCGTTCGGATTTTCTTCAAGGTAATCCGTTAACATTTCAGAAACTGCTTGAGAAACTGCCGAAGTAACTTCTCTGTTTCCTAATTTTGTTTTTGTTTGTCCTTCAAATTGAGGTTCTGCAACTTTAACAGATACAATTGCAGTTAATCCTTCACGGAAATCATCTCCTGAAATTTCGAATTTTACATTCTTTAATAATCCAGAATTGTCCGCGTATTTCTTTAACGTTCCTGTCAATCCTCTTCTAAACCCTGATAAGTGTGTTCCTCCTTCATGCGTATTAATATTGTTTACGTATGAATGAAGATTTTCAGCATAAGAATCATTATAAATCATTGCAACTTCAACAGGAATTCCATTTTTTTCTCCTTCCATTGAAATTACATGCTGAATAACTGGAGTACGAGTATTATCTAGGTATCTTACGAATTCAGATAATCCTTCATTACTATGGAAAGTCTCAGAAATGTTATTTCCTTCATCGTCTTGATTACGCTTATCTGTTAAAGTAACTGTTATTCCTTTATTCAAATAAGCAAGCTCTCTCATACGAGCAGCTAATGTATCGTAATTGTATTCTGTAGTTTGTTGGAAAATAGACTTGTCTGGTAAAAATGTTACCTCTGTTCCTGTAATGTCTGTTCCACCAACGGTTTTAACAGGGTATAATGTTTTACCGCGTTCGTACTCTTGTTGCCAAATTTTTCCATCACGGTGAACTGTCGCTTTTAAGTGATCAGAAAGTGCGTTAACACACGATACACCAACCCCGTGTAATCCTCCAGATACTTTATAAGAATCTTTATCGAATTTTCCCCCAGCTCCAATTTTAGTCATTACAACTTCTAGGGCAGAAACTCCTTCTTTTTTGTGAAGTCCTACAGGAATACCACGACCGTTATCTCTAACTGTTATAGAATTATCTTCATTAATGTCCACCGAAATAGTATCACAGTGTCCAGCTAAAGCTTCATCGATAGAGTTGTCTACAACCTCATATACTAAGTGGTGTAAACCTCTTACACCTACATCTCCGATATACATTGAAGGACGCATTCTTACGTGCTCCATTCCTTCCAGCGCCTGAATACTATCGGCAGAATAATTGTGCTTTTTTTCTTCGCTCATAATTTGAGTTTTATGTCTTTTATGTTTTATGTCTTTTTTACGGTTATCATTTACACTAGGGAAGTGTTTTTAAAATGATAACTGTCCCCCACAAAAAATTCGCCACTAGAGCGAATTGGTAGCTAACAAATTTACGATTTTTTATCGATGAAATATAATTTTTAAGCGTTTTTATGCGGAATTTATCAACAATTGTGTAAAACTTAAAAATGGCTTAAAACGCTTAAAAACGACGTTAAAATAAATTCTGACCTCTGTTTACGTTGTTGGCTGTTTGTATGAGTGGGATTTTGCTTTAAATCGTTTAAAAATAGATTTTGATTTAGTGAAAACCGATAATTGTTAATTAGTGTTAAAAAAATATATTTAAATTGTTAAAAATAAATTATTATTATGATTAATAAATTAAATTAACATTTTTATTGTTTTATGTTGTTGTTTTTATATTTTTATCATCGTTATTAATATTAAAATTTTATAAAAAATGAGATTCCCCCGAATTTTATTCGCAGGTATTATTGCTTCAGCCGTATTATCGAGCTGTAGTAATTCAGAAGAATTAAGTAATCAACAAGAAAACAGTTTCTTACATGTTGAAAAACAAGTAGACAAAAAAGAAATTGCTTTTAATTTGATTGATTTAATGAAAAACCAAAATTTTCAATCTAAAACACTACATCTTTTAGAGCTTCAGGAGCCAAGTGTTGCATTGTCCAAAGTTCTCAAAGAGAGTGCTGATTGTGTGGGAAAAATGACTTCCTATCAAGATTTAACTCAAAAAGCACAAAAGCTAGAATCTTTAGCTTATTCTGAAGCTCCAGATAAAATTGAAATTTTAGAATTATGGATGTTGAATTCGACAAAAACTAATGACTTTTCAAATGTGCTGTTTTCCTTTGCTCCAGAAGGTGACGAGAAAACGTGGTCTTCTATCAAAGCATTCAATATGAATAAAGAAGTTGTTTATTTAGATGTAAACGAAGTTCCAGAGCAACCGGTAATTGTTATTGAAACAAATGGTTTTGAAACATTAAAAAGAGAAGTGGAGTTGATGAATGCTTATTTAAGGAAAGAAGGTGTGCAGAATTCTCGATTTGAAAAGTTAGGTGCTAATCTTTCTAATTTAAATTCAAAAGCTCAAGGTTTAGAAACCACAAAACTTGATAAGATTAGATTGAATGATGACGAAGAACCATGGATTAGTGGAGCAGCTGAGATTTATGCTATTACTTCTGGTATTAAAGATGCTGATAATTCTCCAGAAATTAAGATTATACCAATGTATTATTTAGATCACGATGGTCGTGATTATTATCCGAATCAAATTTTATTGTTTTGGGATGATTATCAATATCAAGCAGCGAATATTCAGTTGTTTGAAAAGGACGATAATACAAATTACAAAGATTTAGTTTCAACAATTGTTAATGGAGTTTTCCAAATAGTCGGAACTGTTTCTACGCAGCCTTGGGTAAATGTTTTAGGACAAGTTGCTGGTGCTATTATCCAGGCAATGCCTAATCAATGGTATACTAATAATGATGATTATGTAGATTCTTTTTATACAATTGAAAAGAATAAATCATATTCAAATTACTATGGAGCTAGAGGAAATGCAAAAGTTAATTTATCTCCATTCTTTGTAGCTTCAAATTAAAGTGTCTTTTGAAAGATAAAGATCATTTTGTGTTTTTATATCTAAATTACCCCTGAGAAATCAGGGGTAATTTTTTTTTATCCTAAAAATCCCAATTAATAAAAGGAAAACCTTTTCCGTTAATTTTGTTCCACAAGCCAATTTGAATTCCGTTGAATCTTTTTGCGTTATTGAATAATCCAATTTGAATTCCTGTTCCGTATTCAATAATATCATTTTGAAAAGAGATTTGTATTCCATTAAAATCTTTTGCTGTATTAGACCATGGTCCGCCAATCATAATTCCATTTCCTTGTACTACACCGTTTCCTCCAAAAGCAGCAATGATGCCGTTAGCGCTTTCAATTTGATTTGACAGTATGGATACTGAAATTCCATTCATTTTTTTAAAGTTATTTGTGATGACTGTGCCAGATACACCATGTACATCCATTTTTATTAAAGATCCTGTGCTGAAATTTACACCGTAGGTTTTATGAGTAGAGTTTCCTTGTGATGGTTTGCCTCCGAAAATATGCAAAAGAGATATAGGTGAGGCAGCAATTCTAACACCGAATGTCCTGCTGTAGGTAGTTTGATATTCTAAATCTGACGGATATAATCCTACAGAAACCCCGAATGTATCAGTATTATCTGAGTGATGTGTCCATAATAGAGGTCTAATTTTTCTTTTTTGACTATGCGAAATACAGAAGCAAAGTAATGTTGAAATTAAAATTATTCTTTTCATTTTGATTTTGTTTTTAAATTCAATTCAAAATTATTGTGATAATTGTGTTTTGACTTGTGTAATACACAGTTTTAAATTTTTATTTTTGTGAAAATCACAAATTATTTTTATGTTTCAAGAAGTTTTAATTCAGGAAGTTGGAAAAAATGTAAAAAAGGAAACTTCAATTATTGAAGCTGTCGCCACTGCCCTTGATATTAGTTATGATGCCGCGCATCGACGTACGAGTTTTAAGAGTAAGTTTTCATTAGATGAGAGTGTAAAATTGGCGCAGTATTTTAATATTTCTTTAGATAAGTTATTCGGAACGTCAACAGAAAAGTATGTGTCTGTAAGTAGAACAGCAAGTATAAAGAATGAGCATGATTTACAAGAATATTTTGAAACTTCATATAATTCTCTTTTGCCTTTGCTTGATCGAAAAGATTGTGAAGTCTATTATTCTGCGAAAGATATCCCACTATTTTATACATTAAAGAATAATAAGTTGAGTTCCTTTAAAATGTATGTGTGGTTAAAGTTGTTAGATAAGAATTTTAGAACTTATAAATTTGAGGAGTTTACTCCCGGATTATCCACATTACAATCAGCCCAGAAGTTAGGTGATTTATATAAGGATTTGAATACTTCAGAAATATGGGATATCACAACAATTAATAGTACGTTAAAACAAATTCATTTTTATTATAAAGCAGGACAGTTAAGTTTAAAGGTTTCTTTAGAGTTATGTGAAGAGCTTAAAGAATTGTTAGATGATATTTCTAAAAAAGTTGTCTCTAAAAAACATAAATTCAAATTATATCACAATGAATTGTTGTTAATGAGTAATAATGTTTTGATTATTACTCCTGAACAGCAATCTCTTTTCGTTCCATGCGCTATGTTGTCTTATTTAAATACAAGAGATAAAGAAACTTGCTTGGAAGCGAAACAGTATTTTGACAAACAATTTTATCATTCAAGACTTTTAAATACTGTAGGTGAAAAAGAGCAGAATCAATTCTACTATAAAATGATGCAAAAAATAGATGCGTTATGTGATTTGATTAAAGCGCAGGATTTATTAGGTTTTGAATAGAAAAATCCTGCACAAGGCAGGATTTTAACACAACTAAAATTTAAAAATTTGCATATTAATATGCGTCTTCATGAACCATTTTTATAGCCCTTCCGCTTGGCTCATTTTGGTTTTTGAAACTTTCATCCCATGCAAGAGCAGTTGGTGTGCTACATGCAATTGAAGGAACCGAGGGAACTGTTAATGCCGCTGTTTCACTTGGAAAATGTTCCTCAAATATTGAGCGGTAATAATATTCTTCTTTTGCTCTTGGAGTTTGATTCGGGAATCTATGATGAGCACTTCGCATCATTTCATCTGTAACTTCAGTTTCAACTAATTCTTTTAAAGTGTCAATCCAGTTGTAACCAACTCCGTCAGAGAATTGCTCTTTTTGTCTCCAAGCAACGCTTTCTGGTAAATAACTTTCAAATGCTTTTCTTAGAACCCATTTTTCCATTCGCTCACCGTTAATCATTTTATCTTCTGGGTTTATACGCATTGCTACATCCATAAATTCTTTGTCTAAGAAAGGAACTCTTCCTTCAATTCCCCAAGCCATTAAACTTTTGTTGGCTCTTAAACAATCGTATTGATATAGTTTATCTAGTTTACGTACAGTTTCTTTGTGAAATTCCTCTGCATCTGGAGCTTTATGGAAGTATAAATATCCTCCAAAAATCTCATCAGCTCCTTCGCCTGATAATACCATTTTTATTCCCATTGATTTGATTACGCGTGCCATTAAATACATTGGAGTAGAAGCTCTAATGGTTGTAATATCATAGGTTTCAAGGTTGTAAATAACATCTCTAATTGCATCTAATCCTTCTTGGATTGTAAACGTAATTTCATGATGAATTGTTTCGATATGGTCTGAAACTTTTTTAGCAGCTGCTAAATCTGGTGAACCTTCTAATCCGATTGAGAACGAGTGTAATTGTGGGTACCATGCTTCTTCTTCATCTCCGCTTTCAATTCTTTTTGAAGCATATTTCTTTGCAATTGCAGAAGTAATAGAAGAATCTAATCCACCTGATAATAAAACACCATAAGGTACATCACTCATTAATTGTCTATGAACCGCAGCCTCAAGTGCATCACGCAATTCATCTATGCTAGTTTGGTTTTCTCTTACCGCTTCATGATCCATCCAGTCTCTAGAATACCAACGTTGTAATCCGTGTTCTCTCGTATAGTAATGTCCCGGAGGAAAAACTTCAATTTTATTACAAAACCCTTCTAAAGCTTTTAATTCAGAAGCAACATAGAATGTTCCTTTTTTGTCCCAACCCATGTATAAAGGAATAATTCCCATGTGGTCGCGAGCAACAAGGTATTCATCAGTTTTAGCGTCGTAAACTGCGAAACCAAATATTCCGTTTAAGTCATCTAAAAACTCTTCACCTTTTTCTTGATATAAAGCTAGAATTACTTCACAGTCAGATTTAGTCTGGAAATCATATTTTCCTTCAAACTGTTCTCTTAATTCTTGGTGATTATATATTTCTCCATTTGCAGCTAGTACAAATCTTCTATCTTTACTAAGCAATGGTTGTTGTCCAGATGTTGGATCAACTATGGCAAGTCTTTCATGGGCCATAATTGTTTTATCATCACTATAAACTCCACTCCAATCCGGACCTCTATGACGAATTTTTTTCGCCATTTCTAGTAGTTGAGGTCTTAACGACTCAGACTTTTCTTTTAAATCAAACGCACATACAATTCCACACATAATATATAGTAATTTTTAATTTCTTGTTGTTTTAATTATGGTTCAAATTACCTGAATATACTTTTTTATAAAAACCAAAAAGTTTGTTTTAATTTCATATTGTAACTTTTAATTTGTTTTTAGTGTTTTATTGTAATTTTTTAAGTCGATTTGTGTGATTTGAATTAATATTTGATATTTTTTGATAATATTTTAGTTGTAATTTGTAAGAATATTCTAAAAACAAAAGACTTCAATGAAACTTCTAAATAAATATATGCTACTTATATCTGTTGTGTTTATGTCGTGTACATCGGGTACTCAAGAAATTGAACTTTCTATTCGATATAATCAAATAGGATATACTGCAAATAGGCCAAAATTGATTTCGGTCGTTTCAAATAATGAGTTTGATAAAGTCTCATATATTATCAAGGATGCCTCAGGAAAGGAAATTATGTCTGGAAAGACGGGTAAAGGTTTGTTGTGGGAAGATTCTGGAGAGTATGTTTCAATACTTGATGCTAGTTTAATAAATAATGAAGGAGAATACGAAGTTTTAATAGGAGAAAATAAGGTAAGATTTAAAGTGCTAAATAATCCTTACAGTGATTTATCCCAGGCGTTGTTCAAGTATTATTATTTAAATCGTTGTTCAATTGAATTAGAAGAAAAGTATACTGGTCAATGGAAAAGACCTGCTGGATTGAATGATGATGTAGTGAAAATTCATAGTTCAGCTGCTACAAAAGAAAGGCCTGAAGGAACCGTTATTTCTGGTTCCAAAGGTTGGTTTGATGCAGGTGATTATAATAAGTATGTTTCAAATAGCGGAATTAGTACTTATACTTTATTAAGTGCTTTTGAGAATTATAGTGAGTATTACGGTTCTAAAGAATTTAATATTCCTGAATCAGGAAATAATCTTCCCGATGTTTTAGATGAAGTTATTTGGAATTTAGACTGGATGTTGTCTATGCAAGATCCGTTCGATGGTGGAGTATATCATAAACTTACAGGATTAAAGTTTTCGGGAGCGATTATGCCACATGAATATGATTTAGAAAGATATGTAGTTAAAAAAAGTACTTCTGCTGCTCTGAATTTAGCGGCAGTAGCGGCAATTGCGTCAAGAGTTTTTTCACAGTTTGAGACTAAAAAAGACTATTCAGTGAAACTTTTGGAAGCATCCAAAAAGGCCTATGAATGGGCGAAGAAACATCCTGAGGATTATTTTAGAAACCCGGAAGGAGTTAAAACAGGACAATATGAAGATGATGATTTATTTGGTGAATTTCAATGGGCGGCTGTGGAATTGTTAATTACGACTAAGGATGAAAGTTATAGTAAAGATATTCAGATTGATAAAATATCTAACGAAGTTCCTTGGTGGCAAGATGCAAGTGCGTTGTCATTATATTCAATTACAAAACATATCACAAGTTTAGATAAGTTTATTGATGTGAATTTAGCTAAGAAGAAATTTTTAGATCAAGCTTCGGAGTTAAAAAATAGAATTGAAACCGAACCAATGCGAGTAGTTATGAAAGGTGAAGATTATGTTTGGGGCAGCAATGGTGTAGCAGGGAATCAGTTAATGTATTTGATGAAAGCTTACGAGGTTACTAATGATATTGACTATTTGAATGCCGTGTTTGTTGGGTTAGATTATTTTTTAGGAAGAAATGGAGTAGGAACAACTTATATTACTGGACAGGGAATAATATCTCCAAAATTTCCTCATCATAGAACTTCGGAAGCCGATAAAATTGAAGAACCAGTGCCAGGAATGGTGGTTGGTGGACCGCAACCTGGGCAGCAAGATAAGTGTGAATATTTCAGTAAAATGCCAGCAAAATCATATTCTGATACTTGGTGTTCCTATGCTTCTAATGAAGTAACAATCAACTGGAATGCACCATTGGTGTATGTTGTAAACGCACTTCAATATTATCAAACAAAAAATTTTAAATAAATATTTGTTTAGATAAAAATGACTTTATAACTTTGTTGCAAATGAAAACGATACAATTAAATAACTGGTGGTGGAAATCTCTTAACTTACGTTAGTGAGACCATCTTGTTATATATAAATATTAACGAAAAAGGCTTATCTCATGATAAGCCTTTTTTTATTGACCAAATTAAAATGAAGCCATTACAATTTAAAACAATTTGTAAACAAAAAATAGCAGATACGGTTACTCCTGTTGGTTTGTATTTGCGTTTGAGAGACAAATATCCGAGTACATTACTTCTAGAAAGTTCAGATTACCATAGTAAGGAAGAAAGTTTCTCTTTCATATGTGTTGAACCTATAGTTTCTTTCAAAGCTGATAAAAATGATTTTACGATTTCTTTGAAAAACAAAGAGATTGAAAAGCAACCAATTGATAGAAATTTCAATGAGTTATTTAAAGATTTTACGAGTCGAATCGATTTAGATTGCGAAGAAAAACTAAAATCTTTTAATGGATTATATGGTTACACAACATACGATAGCGTTCAGTATTTCGAAACTATTAAATTAACTAATCCAGATGCTCCTTCTTCAATTCCAATGATGCAGTATAGTTTTTACAGATTCATTATTGCAATTAATCATTTTAATGACGAAATGCAATTGATCGAAAACCTTGAAGTAGGAGAAGAGTCAAGATTAGAAGAGATTGAAACGATTATTGAAGCTCAAGCATTCAATACGCAGAAATTTGAAGTTCAAGGAGAAGAAACATCTAATGTTACGAACGAAGATTTTATTGAAAATGTAAAACGAGCAAAAGCGCATTGTAAAAGAGGAGATGTTTTTCAATTGGTGTTATCTCGTCAATTTCAACAAAAATATAAAGGAGATGAATTTAACGTGTATAGAGCATTACGTTCTATAAATCCATCACCATATTTATTTTATTTCGATTACGGAAGCTTCAAATTAATGGGATCTTCTCCAGAAGCTCAAATTAAAATAAACAACGGAAAAGCTATTATCAATCCAATTGCCGGAACTTTCAGAAGAACTGGAGATATGGCAGAAGATATTAAGTTAGGAAAGAAATTATCAGAAGATAAAAAAGAAACGGCAGAGCATGTAATGTTAGTTGATTTGGCTAGAAACGACTTAAGTAAACATGCAGAAAATGTAACTGTTGAAGTATTTAAGGAAGTACAATATTTTAGTCATGTAATTCACTTAGTTTCTACAGTTCAAGGACAATTAATGGGAGATCCGATTAAGATTGTTGGAGATACTTTTCCTGCTGGAACGTTAAGCGGAGCTCCAAAATATAAAGCAATGCAGTTAATTGATAAGTATGAGAATCAATCTCGTGGATTTTATGGAGGAGCTGTCGGAATTATGGGATTGAACGGAGATGTAAACTTGGCAATTGGTATTCGATCTTTTGTAAGTAAAAACAATGTTCTTTACTATCAGGCAGGAGCAGGAATTGTAATTCATTCAGATGAAGAAAAAGAGTTGCAAGAAGTAAATAATAAACTAGCAGCATTGAAGAAGGCGTTAACCTTAGCTGAAAAAATATAATTATGAAAATATTAATCTTAGATAATTACGATTCGTTTACCTATAATTTGGTTCACATGGTGGAAAAAATTACGGACAAATATCCTGATGTATATAGAAATGACGAAATCTCGGTTGAAGAAGTTGGAGATTATGATTTAATTATGTTATCTCCTGGACCAGGAATTCCTGATGAAGCTGGAATCTTAAAAGAGGTCATTAAAACCTATGCAGGAAAGAAACCAATTTTTGGTGTGTGCTTAGGATTACAAGCAATCACGGAAGTATTCGGTGGAACTATAATAAATATGAACGAAGTATTTCATGGTGTGGCTACAGATATGAAGGTTACAAAACCTGAAGCTGTAATTTTCAAGGATGTTCCTGAAGTTTTTCCAGCTGCACGTTATCATTCTTGGATTGCTTCTAATGAAAATCTACCTGCAGATTTGGAGGTGACGGCAATTGATGAAGATGGAGGAATTATGGCAATCCGTCATACAAAACATCAAATCAGCGCTGTGCAATTTCATCCAGAAAGTATTCTAACAGAAGTGGGTGAGCAATTAGTTCGCAATTTTATTAATTCAGTTTCTAAAAATTAAAATGTCATTACGAACGAAGTGAAGTAATCTTTTTATAGAGATTGCTTCGTTTAAACTCGCAATGACCAGCTTATATTATGAAAGATATCTTAAACGATTTGTATCAGCACAAACGATTAACAAAAAGTGAAGCAAAACAGATTTTAATTGATATTGCTAAAGAACAATATAATGATGCGCATTTAGCTTCTTTCTTAACTGTATTTATGATGCGTCCAATAACTGCTGAAGAATTAGCAGGATTTAGAGAGGCATTATTAGAATTGGCAATTAAAGTTGATTTATCTGATTTCAATACCATTGATATAGTTGGAACGGGAGGAGATGGAAAAGACACGTTTAATATCTCAACTTTAACTTCATTTATAGTTGCAGGAACTGGACAAAAAGTGGCTAAACATGGGAATTATTCTGTTTCATCAAAGTCGGGTTCTTCTGATATGTTAGAGAGTTTTGGATATGAATTTACAAATGATGAGTCGGTACTAAAGGCTCAGTTAGAAAAAGCAAATATTTGTTTTTTACATGCTCCGAAATTTCATCCAGCAATGAAGGCAGTCGGTCCAATTCGTAAGGCGTTAAAATTAAAGACATTTTTCAATATGTTGGGGCCTTTGGTAAATCCAAGTTTTGCTCAAAATCAATTGTTGGGTACGTTTAATTTAGAAGTAGCTAGATTATACAATTATATCTTACAAGAAGAAGGAACAAATTACGGAATAGTTCATGCTTTAGATGGGTATGATGAAATCTCATTAACTGGAGGATTTAAATTATTTACAAAGCAAGGTGAACAATTAATAACTCCAGAAGATTTAGGAATTCAACGTGTTGAACAATCAGATATTTACGGAGGAAACTCTGTAGAAGAAGCAGCAAAAATTTTCAAAACAATTTTAAATGGTGAAGGTACAGAAGCGCAAAATAGTGTTGTGCTTACAAATGCTGCCTTTGCATTAACAATAATAGATTCAAATAAAGACTTTTCAGCTGCTTTTGAAGAAGCAAAATCTTCATTATTCGGAGGGAAAGCAAAAGAGTGTTTACAAAAATTAGTGAGTTAAATAAACTATTGTCATTACGAGGAAGAATGACGAAGAAATCTCAATAAAAAGATTGCTTCACTTTATTCGCAATGACGTAATTATTAGATAAAATGACAATTTTAGAGAAGATTATAAATTTCAAAAAGCAGGAAATAGCTAAAATAAAGTCTGAAGTTCCTGTTAAAAAATTAGTAGAAAGTCCAAAGTTTAAAAGAACTCCAATTTCTTTAAAAGCTTCGTTAACTGAAGAAGGTTCAACAGGAATTATTGCAGAATTTAAAAGACAATCTCCTTCGAAAGGAATTATCAACGATCAGGTTTCTGTTACTGAAGTTACAAATGGATATTTAGATGCAAATGTCGCAGCACAGTCTATCTTAACGGATACCTCTTTCTTCGGAGGAACGATGGCAGATTTAATGGAAGCAAGAACTATTAATACGATTAAGCCAATTTTACGTAAAGATTTTGTTGTTGATGGTTTTCAAATTGTAGAAGCAAAGGCTATTGGAGCGGATGTGATTTTACTAATTGCGGCTTGTTTAACTGCAGAAGAAATTAAGAATTATGGACAATTAGCTAACGATCTTGGGTTAGAGGTTTTATATGAAGTTCATAACCAACAAGATTTAGATAAAATTTCTGATTTAGATAATAAGATTATAGGAATCAATAATCGTGATTTAAAAACCTTTAAAGTCGATTTAGAACATTCTATCAAGTTAGCGAATCAAATACCAAGTTCGGCAATCAAAGTTTCTGAAAGCGGAATTAGCAATCCAAGAATTGTTACAGGATTAAAAGAGTACGGTTTTCAAGGGTTTTTAATCGGAGAAAACTTTATGAAAGAAGAAAATCCAGGAGAAGCTTGTTTAGATTTTATAAATCAAATTCGTTAATCGTCATCGCGAGGAGGAAAGACGAAGCGATCTTAGAAGAGATTACTTCACTTCGTTCGTAATGACAAAAACTAAACATATGAAGCTAAAAGTTTGTGGTATGAAATACGTAGATAATATTCGGCAAGTTGCTGAATTAAAACCTGATTATTTAGGTTTTATTTTCTACGAAAGATCTAAAAGAAACTTTGAAGGTATTATACCTGAAATTCCGAAAGGAATAAAAAAAACAGGTGTATTTGTAAATGAATATTTGGAGATTTTAGTTTCACTTGCTGAAGAGTATAAGTTAGAAGCTTTACAATTGCATGGAGACGAATCTGTAGCCTATATTCAGGAAATAAAAAAGCATTTGCCAAAAGTTGAAATCATTAAAGTTTTTGGAATTAAAGACACTTTTGATTTTTCAATTCTTGAAGCATACGAATCAGAAGTAGATTATTTCTTGTTTGATACTAAAGGAAAAGAGAGAGGAGGAAATGGAGTGGTGTTTGATTGGACAGTGTTGAAAAATTATCCATCAGCAAAACCATTTTTTCTAAGTGGAGGAATTGGTTTAGAAGAAGTAACTGCTGTAAAAGAAATAAGCAAAACCAATTTACCAATTTATGCCATTGACGTAAACAGTAAATTTGAAACAGAACCCGGTTTAAAATCTATAAAAAAACTTAAAAAGTTTAAAAATGAAATATAATCCAGACAAAAACGGTTATTACGGAGAGTTTGGGGGAGCGTTTATTCCAGAATTATTATATCCAAACGTAAAAGAACTAGAAGACAACTATATTAAAATTATAGAGTCTGAATCTTTCCAAAAAGAATACAAAGCTTTATTGAAAGATTATGTAGGACGTCCAAGTCCATTGTATTATGCCAATCGCTTATCAGAAAAATATGGAGCTCATATTTACTTAAAGCGTGAAGATTTAAATCATACAGGTGCACACAAGGTAAACAATACAATTGGTCAAATCTTAATTGCAAAGCGCTTAGGAAAGACTCAAATTATTGCAGAAACAGGAGCAGGTCAACATGGTGTTGCTACAGCCACAGTTTGTGCTTTAATGGATGTAGAATGTATCGTTTTCATGGGAGAAAAAGATATCGAACGCCAAGCTCCAAATGTTGCTCGTATGAAAATGTTAGGAGCAAAAATTATTCCTGCTACAAGTGGTAGTAAAACTTTAAAAGATGCAACAAACGAAGCAATTCGTTATTGGATTCAAAACCCAGAAACTTTTTATTTAATAGGTTCTGTTGTTGGTCCGCATCCACATCCAGATATGGTAGCTCGTTTACAAGCAATTATTTCAGAGGAAATAAAATGGCAACTAAAGGAGAAAACTGGAAAAGAAAATCCTGATACCATTATTGCTTGTGTTGGTGGCGGAAGTAATGCAGCTGGAGCTTTTTATCATTATTTAGAAGATGAAGAAGTAGAGTTAATTGCTGTTGAAGCTGCCGGTTTAGGAGTTGATTCTGGAGAAAGTGCTGCAACATCTCAATTAGGAGAAGTAGGTGTAATTCATGGAAGTAAAACTATTTTAATGCAAGATGAATACGGGCAAATTGTTGAGCCATATTCAATTTCTGCTGGATTAGATTATCCTGGAGTTGGACCTTTGCATGCATTTTTATTTGATTCTAAAAGAGCAAAGTTCATGAATGCTACAGATAAAGAAGCATTACAATCTGCTTTTGAATTAACTAGATTAGAAGGAATTATTCCAGCTTTAGAATCTGCACATGCATTTGCAGTATTACCAAAATTAAAACTAGAGTCAGATCAAGTTGTAGTGATTAATTTATCGGGTAGAGGAGACAAAGATTTACAAACCTATATCAAGCATTTAGAAGAATAACTATTTTATGCTAGCATTTTTTAAACCAATACCAATCTATATTCTTTTCTATAAAGACAGAATAAAAGTATACCGGCTAGATAATGGATTGTCTATTGAAAGAAATGCAGTTATTCCATTTTCAAATTCGAAAATATTATTTGCAAATTTTACGGAAGGTGAACGTTTTTTAAGCTCATTAATTAGTGAATTAGTTCCAAGGTTAGGTAGCTTTTTTTCACGTTCCTTAATTGTTTTAGCACATCAATTGGAAATGATAAATGAAGGATTATCACAAGTAGAGGAGAGAGCTTTGATTGATGCAATTCGACATAGCTCAGCAGTAGATGTTTTTGTCATTGAAGATGAAGAAGAATTATCAATTGAACAAGCGATCGTTAAACTCAATAATTTTAAAAATTCATAATGTTTGGAATCTTTAAAACAAACTTAATTTATTTAGTATTGTATAAGAACAAAGTGAAGATTATTGATTTAATGTCGGGGAAGTTTGTTGAAAAAAATGCAACACCACCTTTTTCAAGTACTAGGATTCTTTGGGCAGATTATCAAGTAGGAGAGAATTTTGTTAATACTATACTAAGAGATTTTATTAGTAATTGGGTAGCACATAGAATGCTTGTACATCAAATGGAAATTCTTGAAGGAGGTTTGTCTGAAGTTGAAAAAAGAGCTTTAATTGATTCTGCTAGACATATGAATGCAAAGGAAGTATATCTAATGGAAGGAGGAGCTGAATTAACTGTAGGGCAAGCATTAAAAAAGTTAGAATTCCTCAGAGAGGAAGAAAAAAGAACTAAATAGAAACCACATTAAAAATGAATATAATTCAACAAATATTTCAAAAGAAAGATAAAAACCTTTTATCTATATTTTTTACAGCTGGATTTCCAGATTTAAATGGAACTGAAAGAATTATTACGGAATTAGGAAGTAACGGAGTTGATTTTATCGAAGTTGGTTTACCTTATTCAGATCCTTTGGCGGATGGACCAACAATTCAGCATAGTAGTTCTGTGGCATTAAAAAATGGAATGAACTTAGATGTTGTTTTCGAGCAACTTCAATCTTTAAAAGATAAAAATACAACACCATTAGTGTTAATGGGATATGTAAATCAAATTATCAAATACGGAGAGGATGCTTTTTGCCAAAAAGTAGTGGATTGTGGTATTGATACGGTCATTATTCCTGATTTACCAATGGTTGAATATGAAACGCATTACAAAGCATTATTCGCGAAATACGGAATTACCAATGTGTTCTTAATCACACCAAAAACTCCAGATGAGAGAATTCGTAAAATAGATGAGTTAACAGAAGGTTTTATTTACATGGTAGCTTCTTCATCAATTACAGGTGCAAAAGGCGAAATTTCTCAACAGCAAATTGATTATTTCGAAAGAATTAAATCAATGAACTTAAAAAGTAAGTTAATTATTGGATTTGGTATTTCTGATAATGCAACGTTTACAAAAGCTTGTGAATATGGAAATGGAGCGATTATCGGATCTGCTTTTATTAAGAGTTTAGACAAAGATGGTGTAGAGGGAACAGCTGGTTTTGTAAAAAGTATAAAAGGAGAATAATTCTAAGAATTTTATAAAAAAAGCCTCATTAAAATTATTTTAGTGAGACTTTTTTTATTTATTAAGATTGATTTTCTAAGCTTTTTCTACGAATTGTTTTAAAATACTTTTGAAAGTTTCTATAGGTTGTGCACCAGTAACTCCTTCTTTTCTGTTAAAAACTATAGTAGGTACAGATCTTACTCCAAGATTTTGCCAATGTTGCTTATTACTTTGTACTTCATAACGAGCTTCATCATCTTGTAATTTTGCCAAAGCTTCATCCGCATTTAAACCAACGGCTAATAAAGCTTCCTTTAAAACTTCTTCTTTAGAAACATCTTTTCGTTCGCTGAAATAAGCTGTAGTTAATCGCATTTTTAATTCAGTTTGTTTACCAAACTTCTTAGCATATTCTAGTAAAATATGAGCATCAAAAGTGTTTACAATTCGCATACCCTCATAAAAGTCAAATTTAAAATCAACATTAGCTCCAGCTTCAACTAATCTTTGCCTAGAAGCTTCATGTTGTTCTTTGGTAGAACCATATTTCTGAGTTATGTGTTCTGTTAAATCCTGACCTTCGGCTGGCATATGAGGATTTAACTCAAAAGGTTGCCATTCAATTTCTACTTGGTCTGCTATATTTAATTCGTCAATTGCTTTTTGTAAGTGCTTATATCCAACGGTACACCATGGGCAAACAACATCAGAAACGATATCTATTTTTAATGTATCTTTCATCTATATTTAAATGATATTAATTTTTTCTATTGGTAGTTTTTATTCATTCAATCTTACAAATGTTTCTTTTTTTATCCTAAAGTAGATTTGGAAAAGTATAAGAGAGATTTGGAAAAGTTTAAAGGTAATAAATGACTGAATTTTGTGGTGTAATTTTAAACGAAGAAAAAATGAATTCAAAGAAAACAGCAATAATTACAGGCGGAAGTAGAGGTTTAGGAAGAGAAATGGTTTTAAATCTTGCAAAAGAGCAGCACAATATTATTTTTTCCTACCACAGTCAAAAGGAGAAAGCAGATGAAGTAATTGAGGAAGTAAAACAACTTGGTGTAAATGCAGTTGCTTTTCATTATGATGCAAATGATCTAAAAAGTGGAGAGGAGTTTTTACAAAATGTAGTGAAGTATCAGGAAGAAAATTATGGAAGTTCGAATTTTGATTTTTTAATCAATAATGCAGGAACAGGAACTTTTAATTTGGTGAAAGATACAGAGGAACAACAGTTTGATACGATGTTAAATATTCATTTAAAAAGTGTTTATTTTCTAACTCAAAAAGCGCTAAAATATATGAACAAATCAGGAAGAGTGATTAATATTTCAAGTGGTTTAACTCGATTTAGTTTGCCAGGAATGTCTTCATATGCAATAATGAAATCGGCAGTTGAAACGTTTACAAAATATTTAGCCAAGGAATTAGGTGAACGAAAAATTACGGCGAACGTAGTTGCACCTGGAGCAATTGCTACAGACTTTGCTGGTGGAACAAATAGAGATAATTTGGAAAAAAGAACAATAATTGAAAACGTTACAGCATTAGGTCGTGTTGGAGAGGCTGAAGATATCGGAGGCGTTGTTTCATTTTTATGTTCTGAAAAAGCAGGTTGGATTAACGGTCAACGTATTGAAGTATCAGGAGGAATGGTTTTATAATTTAAAGCATCATGAAAGAATTATTGCATTTTAAAAGAATTTCTGACTATCATAAGTTAGCCAACTTAAAAGCTCCACAGCATCCATTAATTAGTTTAATTGATTACACTCAAATTAAGTATCCAGAAAATATTAAAGAAATTAAATGGCGACAGGATTATTATACGATTGGCTTAAAAAGAAATGTTGCTTATAAGTTTTTTTATGGACAGCAAGAATATGATTTTGATGAAGGAGTTATGACTTTTATTGCTCCGAATCAAGTTATGAGTTTAGGAGAAAATCCAAATCTACATACAAAACCAACGGGGTGGCTTTTATTAATTCATCCCGACTTTTTATGGAATACTGATCTTGCTAAAAAGATAAAAAACTATGATTTTTTCGGATATTCTGTGAGTGAAGCTTTATTTCTTTCTGAAAAGGAGGAACATTTAATAATTTCATTATTAGATAATATTTCTTCGGAATACGCTTCAAATATTGATAAGTTTAGTCAAGATATTATTATTTCTCAGCTAACGACATTACTGAATTATGCAAACCGTTTTTATGAGCGACAATTTATAACTAGAGAAAAATTAAATCATAGAATTTTAAATGATTTTGAACTAGTTCTGTTAAATTCTTTATCCGATAATGAGTTAGAAGAAAAAGGTTTGCCAACTGTTCAGAAAATAGCCGAAATATTATCAGTTACGCCAAATTATTTAACAGGAGTTTTAAAACATTTAACAGGGCAAAATACGCAGCAGCACATTCAAAATTCAATAATTAAAAAGGCAAAAGAAGAGTTAACTATTACTAATTCTTCTGTGAGTGAAATTGCGTATAAACTCGGATTCGAATATCCATCTTCCTTTACCAAATTATTTAAGAGTAAAACAGAAATGTCTCCTACTCAATTTAGACAAAGTTTTAACTAGATTTTATAATATTTTCATGTTAGTTTTTCCGAAATTAAAGGACAAAGAAGTAAACAAAAGTTTTCGGAATTTAACTTGAATTAGCATTGAAAAAACATATCACATTATCTAACATAATTTTTGTCTTAGCCATTGCACTATTATTATATAAACCAAGTAGGGTTTGGTTTATAAGACTAGTGTCATTTAGTCCTTCAATAGAAAAGGTTGAAAAAAGTGCTCGTGTATTTAATTATAATTGGGAGTTAAAAGGATTGAATACAGATAATATTAACTTCTCAGAGTTCAAAGGAAAGGTAGTATTCTTAAATTTCTGGGCAACTTGGTGTCCACCATGTATAGCAGAGTTACCTTCAATTCAAAAGTTTTATAATGAATATCAAGATAAAGTTGCGTTTGTTTTTATAACATCGGAAGATTCAGAGGATATTTTGAAATTTTTTAATGAGAACGATTATGAATTTCCGGTATATCAATCGAATTTTATCCTAAATGAATTACCTCCTGTGAATTCAATTCCAAGAACATTTGTTTTAGATAAAGAAGGTAATATAAGAATCGATAAATCAGGAGCAGCTAACTGGAATAGTCAAAGTTTTCTGAGTTTTATTGATGAAGTGTTAATAGATTGATTTTTCTGGAAAAATAGTAATTTAAAGTACTTCTTAAGAAATTAAAACAAAAAATATAAGTAGTTTATTTATAGTAATATATGTTAAGTTGAGCCATGGTGAAAACCTTGGTTCTTTTATTTTGAAAAAAATATTCACTTTTTTTAAAAAAATAATTTTGTATTCAAAAAAAGTATATATTTACCCCATCTTATGTATAAGTTAAATGTTACGTTTTACTTATTTCGTTAGTAACTTTTATTCGAAGACGGAAAGTTACTTCGTGTTTGGGAAACACATCGGAAAAATTAAGGTGTCTTCTTTTCTACACAAGAGTTCCTTACCTCTCAACTTTGATAAACAGAGTGGAGATTGTATGGCGCTACGAGTCTAAGCATTTATTTTTTTTAATAAAAAAGTAATTAAATCGTACGAATCTACGGTTTATAATTTCTTGGAATTTATTCAAATTTCTGATGAGTATATACGCTTCATCTGGATGTTTGTTAATAGAATTCTACACTCAAATTTTAAAAAATGAACATAAAATATATAGACTTAATAGAGCAAACTTTTGACTTTCCACAGCAAGAGTTTACAGTAGAAAACAATGAACTTCAATTTCATGATATTGATTTAATGGAAATGGTAAAAATGTATGGAGCACCATTAAAATTTACCTATTTACCTAAAATATCTGAAAATATTTTGAACGCTAAAAAGTGGTTTAATAATGCCATCGAAAAATTAAATTATAATGGGAAATACAATTATTGCTATTGTACAAAGAGTTCTCATTTTAAATACATTTTAGATGAGGCATTAAAAAATGATATTCATATAGAAACGTCTTCGGCGTTTGATATTGATATTGTAAAATCACTAAAAGCTTCAGGAAAAATTAAAGATGATACATATGTGTTATGTAACGGATTTAAACGTGATCAATACATAGCAAATATTGTGAGTTTAATTGATGGTGGACATACGAACTGTATTCCTATTATTGATAATTACGAAGAGTTAGATTTAATTTTAGATGAAACTAGTAGCAAATTTAACATAGGAATTCGAATCGCTTCAGAAGAAGAGCCAAAGTTCGAATTTTATACTAGCCGTTTAGGAATTGGATATAAAAACATAGTTAACTTTTATAAAAAAGAAGTTGCTCCTAATCCGCAAGTAGATTTGAAAATGTTACACTTCTTTATCAATACAGGAATTAGAGATACAGCTTATTACTGGAACGAACTTACCAAATGTTTAAAAGTATATATCGAACTAAAAAAGATATGTCCAACATTAAATAGTTTAAATATTGGTGGAGGGTTTCCTATAAAAAATTCATTGGCTTTTGATTATGATTATCAATACATGGTAGAAGAAATTATCAATCAAATTAAAATGGCTTGCGATGAAGCGAATGTAGATACTCCAAATATTTTCACAGAATTTGGTAGTTATACAGTTGGAGAGTCTGGAGGAGCAATTTATGAAGTATTGTATCAAAAAAAACAAAATGATCGTGAAAAGTGGAACATGATTAATTCCTCTTTTATCACAACATTACCAGATAGTTGGGCTATAAATAAGAGGTTTATAATGTTACCAATTAATAGATGGAATGATGAGTATGAACGTGTTTTGCTTGGTGGACTTACTTGTGATAGTGATGACTATTATAATTCAGAACAGCATACAAACGCAATCTATTTACCAAAGTATCATAAAAAAGAAACCTTGTATATCGGTTTTTTTAATACAGGTGCTTATCAAGAAACTATTGGTGGTTACGGAGGATTACAGCACTGTTTGATTCCGAATCCAAAACACATTTTAATTGATAAAAACGAAAACGGAGATATCACAACACAATTATTTAAAGAACAACAAAGAAGCGAAGAATTTTTATCGATTCTTGGCTACTAAAAAATAAAAGAGATGAACAAAAGAAATTATGCTGGAATTCCAGATCAATATGCAAAATTAGAGAACGCAAAAATTGTAGTAATTCCTGTTCCTTATGACGGAACAAGCACATGGCAAAAAGGAGCTGATAAAGGACCGGAAGCATTTTTAGATGCATCTGAAAACATGGAGCTTTTCGATATTGAAACTAAAAGTGAAGTATATAAAGAAGGTGTTTATTTGGCGGATGCTGTAGAAGAAGATAATTCTCCAGAATCAATGGTTGAAGCTGTACATGAAACAACAAAGAAGTACATAATTAAAAATAAGTTTGTCACTATAATTGGAGGTGAGCATTCCATTTCAATTGGTACAGTTAGAGCCTTCGATGAGTGTTTTAATAATTTAACAGTTTTACATATAGATGCTCATGCAGATTTAAGAAAAGAATATGAAGGTTCTTCTTGTAATCATGCTTGTGCAATGTATGAAGCGAGTTTAAATACCAATTTAGTTCAAGTAGGAATTAGAAGTATGGATAAATCAGAAATGAGTTCCATGAATCTTGATAAAACGTTTTTCGCTCATGATATGGCAATCAATGAATATTGGATGGATGAAGTATTAGAACAATTAACAGACAACGTGTTTATTTCTTTCGATTTAGATGCTTTAGATCCTTCTATAATGCCAAGTACTGGAACTCCTGAGCCTGGAGGTTTATTATGGTATGAAACGTTAGAGTTTTTGAAACTGGTTTTTGAACAAAAGAATGTTGTTGGTTTTGATATAGTAGAACTATGTCCAAATGAAATAGATAAATCATCAGATTTCTTAGCTGCAAAACTGTATTACAAAATGTTAAGTTATAAGTTTTCAATTGAAGTAGAAGATGATGAAGTTGATGACTTTGAAGAAAATGATGCTCACGTTATTATGAAAGTTAAAGATGATGACTACGATTATGAGTCTTGATAACAATTACAATGTAATCGCATATCATTTAGAGAAAAGACTTGATTTATCATCAATTAGAAGTCTTTTTCCAAAACTTTCTTTAATAAAAAGAGAACATACATTTTTATTGTATCAAAGAGAAGAGAACTCTTTTATATACATCAAAGACTATGGTAGTGTTGTCTTTTTTAATTGTGATGAGCTTTTTAGTACAAGAGTTATTCATAAAATTTTAGAGGAAGAGGTTAAGCTAAAACATTTACCGTTTGAAAGTTACAAGGTGAATTTAGGCGCAAGTACAGATGTCGATTTTGGATCAGTTACAGTACAGGAGATAAATGTAGATACAATTCATATTGTTTGTCTAAATCTAGCTCAATCAGTTGCCTTAATGAACTATGTGAATAAAACATCTGATTTACATGATAAAACACTTGTGTATTCAAAGCAATTAGAACAAACAGGTAATTTCAAATTATCTAAGAAAAAGATGAGTAAGTTCATAGGAAGAACTATGAATCTTAAGAACAACATTGCGGAAGATTTATTTGTTTTTGAAACTCCTGAAGTTGCCTGGAACACAAAAGAATTATCAGAGTTAGATTATAAATTACGTGACGAGTTAGATGTTATTAAAAGACATCAAGGCATTGTAAATAGTTTAAATGTAATTAAAGAAAATCTCGATTTATTTAGAGATATATTAAATCATAAGTATAGTAGTATGCTAGAATGGATTATCATCATTCTGATACTATTAGAAGTAGTAAAAATGTTTTTTTAAATAACAGAAAAGAAACAAAAAAGATTAAAAACAAAAATGAACACATATACACACCCAATTTCAGAATTTTTAGAAAAATACTTTCTTCATTTCAATGCAGCATCTTTAGTAGATGCAGCTAAAGGTTATGAAGAACAAATTGATAATGGAGCTAAGATGCTAGTTTCACTTGCAGGAGCTATGAGTACAGCAGAAATAGGTAAAATTTTTGCCGATGTTATCCGCGCGGATAAGGTGCACATTATTTCTTGTACAGGAGCAAATTTAGAGGAGGATATTATGAATTTAGTGGCACATTCTCATTACAAACGTGTTCCTAATTATAGAGATTTAACACCACAAGACGAATGGGATTTACTTCTAAAAGGATTAAACCGAGTAACCGATACTTGTATTCCAGAAGAGGAGGCATTTAGACGATTACAAAAGCATATTTTCAAGATTTGGAAAGATGCTGAAGAGAATGGAAAACGTTATTTTCCCCATGAATTTATGTATAAGTTATTGTTGTCTGGAGTTTTAGAAGAATATTATGAGATTGATATTAAAGATTCTTGGATGTATGCAGCAGCAGAAAAAAACTTGCCAATTGTAGTTCCTGGATGGGAAGATTCTACAATGGGAAATATTTTCGCATCCTATGTTGTAAAAGGAGTACTGAAGGCATCAACAATGAAATCAGGAATTGAGTACATGACTTTCTTAGCTGATTGGTATACTGAAAATTCAGATAATGGAATCGGATTTTTTCAAATTGGTGGAGGAATCGCTGGTGATTTCCCGATTTGTGTAGTTCCAATGTTATATCAAGATTTAGAAAGAGAAGATACGCCATTTTGGAGTTATTTCTGCCAAATTTCTGATTCAACAACGAGTTATGGTTCATACTCTGGAGCAATTCCTAATGAGAAAATTACCTGGGGAAAATTAGATGTTGATACACCAAAGTTCATTATAGAAAGTGATGCAACTATAGTAGCGCCGCTCATTTTTGCTTATCTACTAAAAATGTAAAAAACCATGAAACGTGTTATTGTAGATTACGTAAAACTCACAGCTAATATTTTAGATTTATTAGTTAAAAAGTATCCTGATGGATATGATTCTGATGATATTATTTCGTTTAAAAACGCAAAAGGAGAAACAGTAAACGCAGTAGAAGTTAAAACCGAAGACACTGTTTATTTAGTGAAAATCAGTAAAAAGTTGGAGCAAACTATGGACGATTATATGGATGAAGATACTTCGTTTGATGATACTGATTTTGACAATTTTGATGATAATAATTTTTAATTGATTAACTTATGGTCTACTACAGAGCAGAACAACTGATGGAATCAGTTGGAGTTTATTCAGGATATAAAGACGGATATTACACCTTTATATTAGAAGATAATGAAGTTGTTGATTTTGAAGAAATCAATAAAATGTTACTAGTAAAGTATGATTTAAAGTGAATTGAATTAAAGGGTAAAAAGTTTGAAATTATCTATAAAGAAATTATCAACGATTTAGACGACGAAGATTTTGTAGTATTAAAATTAGAAGAATTAAAACCCATGTAATATGAATTCATGTTTTCATATGTCACTTCCTTGCAAAAATATTGAAGAGACAATTAATTATTACAAAGATCAATTAGAGTCGGAGATCGGAAGAAAAACTGAGAATTGGGTAGATATTAATTTATTCGGACATCAATTAACTTTTGTTCTTACTGAAAACTTTGATTTTCAATTTCCTTTTTATTCATTAGATAATGAAGAGTTACCATCGTTTCATTTTGGAGTTGTTTTAGATAGTGATGAATGGGAAAATACTTATGATAAAGTCAATAGTCAGTGGATGTTTGATACCGTAGTGAAAAAAACATTTTTTGAAGATAAAAATGGAGAACAAAATACCTTCTTAGTACAAGATCCAAATGGATATTATATAGAGTTTAAAACCTTTAGAAGAAAGGATGAGATTTTTATATAAAATTTAAAATATAAAGCGTAGTTACACTGTTTATGCTGCGCTTTTTTTATGGTACTTTTGCCATATGAATAGTATTGATGAGAAAGACTTGTTGCTTAAGTTAAAATCGAATTTTGGTTACGACAGTTTTCGATTACAGCAACAAAAGATTGTTGAGAATATATTAGCCAAAAAGGATACTTTGGTGATTATGCCAACTGGAGGAGGAAAGTCAATTTGTTTTCAACTACCAGCATTATTTTTTGAAGGAATTACATTGGTGATTTCTCCTTTGATTGCTTTAATGAAAGATCAGGTTGATAGTTTAAAAGCTAATGGAATTTCGGCAACTTATTTTAATAGTAGTCAGTCGAGTGAAGAACAACAAAGTGTTTTTGATGCTGTAGTAAATAAAGAAATAAAATTACTTTATGTTGCCCCAGAAAGTCTTCCTTTCTTGCAGAATATCTTAAATCAGAATTATATAAGTAGTATAGCAATTGACGAAGCGCACTGTATTTCTTCTTGGGGTCATGATTTTAGACCTTCGTATAAACAATTAGCTTTCTTGAAAAAATCTTTACCAGAAGTTCCAGTTGTCGCTTTAACCGCAACTGCCGATAAAGCTACTCAGGAAGATATTTTAGAGCAATTGGCTATTCCACATGCCACACGTTTTGTGAGTTCTTTTAATAGAGAGAATATCGCCTTAGAAGTTCGTCCAGCAAATGATAGAGTTACTCAAATTGTGAAGTTCATTAATGGTAGAACTAATGAATCCGGGATTATATATTGTTTGAGTAGAAAAGCTACCGAACAATTAGCAAGTAAATTGAATCAAAGCGGAATTAAAGCAAAAGCATATCATGCGGGATTATCTTTTGAGGAAAGATCTTCTATTCAAGAGGATTTTATTAAAGATGATGTTCCTATAATTTGTGCAACAATTGCTTTCGGAATGGGAATTGATAAATCAAATGTTCGTTGGGTAATTCACTATAACATGCCGAAGAATATTGAAGGATATTATCAAGAAATCGGTAGAGCAGGAAGAGACGGATTATCTTCGCATGCATTGTTATTTCATAGTTATGCCGATGTAATTCAATTACGACAATTTATTGCAAATACAGGAAATAAAGACGTACAAGAGGCGAAATTAGAACGAATGAAACAGTTCTCAGAAGCAACTGTTTGTCGCAGAAGAATTTTACTAAGTTACTTCGGAGAACTAATTGAAGAGGATTGTGGAAATTGTGATGTTTGTAAAAATCCACCTCAATTTTTTGATGGAACTTTAATCGCTCAAAAGGCATTATCGGCAATTTTTCGATTAAAAGGAAAAGAAGCTATGGGAACTGTTATTGATGTTTTACGTGGCGCTCAAAATGCGACTGTTTTGGATAAAAAATACAACACGTTAAAGACATACAGTGTTGGGAAAGATATTTCTTGGAGAGATTGGCAACATTATATGATTCAATTGGTAAATCAAGGATTGTGTCAAATAGCTTTTCATTTAAATAATACGCTTCAATTAACTGAGTTTTCAGAAAAAGTTTTATTCAAAGGAGAAAAAGTTAGATTAACCGTACCTACAGTTGCTAAAAAAGAAACTCCAGCTCAAAAGAAAGAGCAAAAGAAAAAATCAACTGCAAAAGATACATTATTTGAGCGTTTACGAAAACTTCGTTATCAAATCGCACAAGAAGAAGATATTGCAGCTTACTTGGTATTTAGTGATGCAACTTTACGTGAATTAGAAATCCAAAGACCACAAACAGATGAAGAGTTTTTAGTAATAAGTGGAGTAGGGCAGCGTAAATTAGAAGTATATGGAGCTGAATTTATGGAAGAAATTAAATCTTTCATCAAAGAGAAAAAGAAAGGAAAAAAGGATACGACGTTGGAAACTTATAAGTTGTATTTAGAAGACTTTTCAATTGAGGAAATTGCAATTCAACGTGGATTAAAAGAGCAAACTATATTTTCACATTTAGCAAAATTGTATTTAGAAGGTAAAGATGTAAATCTTGATAAATTCATTGATGTGAATACTTTAAAGTTAATTCAAAATGCTAAAAAAGTGTTGAATAATGAAACAGCCTTGAAGCCGTATTTTGAGTTTTTACGAGAGGAAGTTTCTTACGAACAGATAAGAATAGGTTTAACTATTCTACAGAAAAAGTCAATTTAAAAAAAGAAGCGTCATTCCGAGCATAGTGAAGGAATCTTTTTGATCTTAAATAGTCATCTTTTAGATTACTTCAAAATTAAAATTTTTCGTAATGACGTTCTTTATATTACTCTCTTAAGCTTTCCATTTCAATAATTAAATCATCAAGCTTTGAGAAAAGTGTTCCGTATAACATTCTTGTTGAAATTGTATAAACCACGGTGCAAATAATTGAAGTACAAACTGCTATCAAAGCTCCGATTCCTAAAACTTGCAAAACGGAAGTGTCTTCAGAAATATACCTTGCTAAAAAACTATCTTCTTTTAAGAAAAAAGCTAGTGCGAAAATTGACATGATTGCTAATGGTAAACCAAAAATGAATAGCTTTTTCGTTGATCGAGTAATAGAACTGATAATTCTTCTGTAACTTTTTAAATAGTTTAAGTTATCCGATTTTATATCAATAGTTTCAAACCTTTTTAATAATCGAGTATTGAAAATATAAAGCGCAAGAATTAGTAATGTTCCATATAATCCAATAATAGTTTCAGATAATAGCACACCTCCAATTGTTACAATTCCAGCCATTGGTAATAATCCTTTATTATCAAATTGATAGGTTCTTTTAATTTTGTTAATAATCGACTTCGATTTTTGATTGTATAAATCGTTTATTTTAGGAGCAATTAATGATTCTTCATTAATAAAGGCTTCGTTCCATATTTTTTCAATTGATTTTTCCATCTAGTAATTCTTTTAATTGTTTTTTAATTCTGTTAATTCTAACTGCAATATTGTTAGCGCTAGTTCCAATAATAGCAGCAATTTCTTTGTAAGGATTTTCTTCTAAGTGCAATAGAATAATTGCTCTGTCTACTTCTGAGAGCTTTTTAATAGCATCATAAAGTAGATTTAAATGTTCGTTTTCAAAGGCTTTGTTGTTTTCGGAAAGTTCATGTGAAAATGATACTTTTCTATTTTGTCTTTGATTTTTCTTACTAAGAGTTAAACAAACATTTAGAGTGATTCTATAAATCCAAGTAGACCATTTCGATTTTTGTTGAAATGCATCTTTTGTTTTCCAAATTTGCAAGCAAGCTTCTTGATAAAAATCTTCAAAGTCCTCTTGTGAATCTGTATATGCGCGACAAATCTTAATGATTATCCCAGCATGTGGAAGTATAGAAGTTGTATAAAAATCGTTACTCAAAATTTAATATTTACTTGATTAGTAAACTGAGAATTTAAAATATTACAGGAAATATAATTTTTTTAAATTATTTTATTTTCAATAATTTTTGAAAGTTTCGAATTAAGTTCTATATTTGTCCTATGAAATTAGAAGACGCAAAAATAAAATACATTCATACTTGGGGTAGTTTAGCTACAAGTTGGGGAATTAATAAAACAATGGCGCAAGTACATGCTTTATTATTGGCTTCAACTAAACCTTTGTCTGCAGATGAAATTATGGAAGCGTTAAAAATTTCAAGAGGTAATGTGAACATGAATGTGCGTGCATTAATTGATTGGGGAATTGTTCGCAAGGAATTGGTTGTAGGAGAGCGAAAAGAATTCTTCGTTGCTGATAAAGATATTTGGGAACTTTTTAAGCAAGTAACGAAAGAACGTAAAAAAAGAGAGATAGAGCCAGTACTGAAAATTCTAGATGAATTGAAGAGTGGAGTAGAGGAAGATTCAGAGGAAGCTGAGACTTTCAAAAAGTTAATGAATGATTTATCAACTGTTACCAATACAGTGAATGGAATTTTGGATAAAGCGATTAAGGCTGATGAGCATTGGCTTTTATCGAATTTTACCAGAATGATAAAAAAGTAAAAAAATTTATAATCAAACTTTCAATAATTTCTGAAACTATGAAAATTTTAAACAGAATATTCGTAATACCAATGATTCTTATGTTATTACTCGGAGTTGTAGAAGTAGGTTGGATCTTAATAGCGGCATTAGTTGCTATTCCTCTTGGATTTTTCCAGATTTTGTTTTGTCTAAAAATGGTTTTCAATTGGAGTAGTTATGCAGCCAAGATGAGAATATTTTTCGTCACATATTTCTTATTGGTAACAGCTCATTTTTTGATATGGAACTACGTCTATGATACAAGTAATCAGAATCAAAGTATATTAATTCCAGGCTTTTTATGTAGTGTCCCTGTATTACTAGCCTTAAGTGTAACATATATTTTAGAAAAAAATCTTAGCCATGAAAACATTGAATAATCATACAATATTGTACGACGAGGATTGTCCTTTATGTAATGCGTACACAAGTACTTTTATCAACACAAAAATGCTTGATGAGGAAGGAAGAAAACCTTACTGTAAAATCTCAAATCATGAACGAGAGTTTGTTGATATTGAACGAGCTGCGAATGAAATTGCTTTAGTTGATAATGAAAAGAATCAGGTAATTTATGGAATTGATAGTTTGCTTAAAATTATTGGATTTTCATTTCCTATAATTGAGAAGATTGGAAATTTTACTCCTGTAAATTACCTTTTAAGAAAGTTATATTCTTTCATTTCTTATAATAGGAAAGTTATTATGCCTTCTGAGAAAAAAGAAGATAATAATCTTGAATGTTCTCCAAGTTTTAACATCAAATATCGCTTGCTTTATATTGTTTTTGGTCTTTTAATCACAGTAGTAACACTTTTTCAATTCTCGGAATTGATTGAAATTTTACCAAATTCAAATTATAAAAGAGAGGTTGTATTGGCTATCGGAATGGTAATTTCTCAGTTGTTATTTCTTGGGAATAACGATTATCAAACTCAAATCAATTATGTAGGCAATATAATCACCGTTTCATTATTTGGTTGCATCGGGTTATTCCAGTTAATGCTTTTGAATCAGATTTTTCCTTTGTCACAAACTGTTATAATGATTGGTTTTGCAGGAACAGTAGCTTTAATGTTTTTTGAACATAAAAGAAGAATTCAACTTTTAGAATTACCAAGTTATTTGAGTTGGACTTGGATTGGTTATCGAGTAGTGATTTTGCCGTTAATCCTAATTGTGTAAACGATGGATGTAGCTACGTATCTAACATATATTTTATTATCTGGATTCGTAATTATCTATGTTGGCAACGCTTGTTATCAAAATGGAAAGGTTTATATAAATAACTTCTTTCCAAATGATGCGAATTTTGCAACAGGAATTAATAAAATTCTTAGAACAGCATATTACTTAATGAATCTTGGGATTGTGATTTTTACTTTAAACTCTATTAATAATATTGAAACAATCCTTCAATTAGTAGAAGAGATAACGAGCAGACTTAGTTTTATTTTATTATTAATCGGATTCTTACATGGAATCAATTTATTCACAATTTATATATCACACACATATTTTAAAAACAAGTAATTATGGAAACAACTTTAGTACTTATAGCTTATGCAATTTATTTACCAATAAGTATCGGGCTAACAACTTTTGTGTCTCAACATTTATTTAAGAATAGTAAAATTTTTATGCTCGATATTTTTAATCAAAAAGAAGAAATAGCTTTTGCTACTAACAAACTATTTAAAATTGGATTTTATCTGTTAAATATTGGATTTGCATTAAGAATAATTAAGATTTATAATCTAGCTGACTATAAGAGATTAGTAGAGGTTTTAAGTGCGAAGGTTGGAGGTTTTTCAATTTATTTAGGAATAGTAATGATTCTTTTCATCATTTTCTTTTTGAAAGGAAGAAAAGCTAGTAAAGAAGCCAATATAAAAGCACAAAATTAATTAAGAAAAAATGAAAATAGTCATAGCTGGAGGAACTGGATATTTGGGAAAGTTGCTTACCGAATTTTATACACAAGAAAAAGAAAATCAAGTTTACATTTTAACACGAACTCAAAAGTTGAATTATAAAAATGTAAACTATATATACTGGGATGGAAAATCGAAAGGATATTGGACTCAATTCCTTGAGAAAGCAGATGTTTTAATCAATCTTGCAGGAAAATCTGTGAATTGCCGATATACCAACAAAAACAAAGAGGCCATTTATAATAGCAGATTACAAAGTACAGCTGTTTTATGCGAAGTAGTTCAACGTTTGAAAGTTCCACCAAAAGTATTTATTCAGTCTTCTTCAGCGACTATTTATAAGCATTCAGAAGAAAAATACATGACAGAGAAAGATGGTGAAATTGGAGTCGATTTTTCTATGGATGTATGTAAAAAGTGGGAACAGCTGTTTAATAGTTATGAATTTGAAAATACGCGAAAGATTATTACAAGAACTTCTATAGTTTTAGGAAGGAACGGCGGAGCGTTTCCATTGATGAAAAGAATGACCAAGTTTGGATTAGGAGGTAAACAAGGTAGCGGCAAGCAGTTTATTAGCTGGATTTCTGAACAAGATTATGTAAATGCAATTAATTATTTAATTGAAAAACCATCGGGTATTTATAATATATGTGCACCAAACCCAATAAGAAATTATAGTTTTCAGAAAGAATTAAGAAAAAAGTTGCGAATAAAAGTAGGGATAAATGCTCCAAAACTGTTATTAAATGTAGGTGCGAAGATTATCGGAACGGAAACAGAATTGTTATTGAAAAGTAGAAAAGTTTATCCCCAAAATCTTCTTGATTTAGGTTTCGAGTTTGGTACTACAAAGTTTAATGATTTAAAAATTTAGCTGATGCCAACAATTATTTTATTTACAAAAATTAAAGCAAAAAAAGAATTAGTATTTAACTTATCACGAAGCATTGATTTACATAAAATTTCTGCAGAAAAGACAGATGAAAAAGCTATTGCTGGAAGAAAAACTGGATTAATAGAATTGGATGAAACTGTAACGTGGAGAGCAAAACATTTAGGTGTTTATCAAAATTTTACATCTAAAGTTACAGGTTGTCGTCCGTCTGAATATTTTGCAGATAAAATGGTTTCTGGAGCATTTAAAAGTTTCAGACATGAACATTATTTCTCTCAAGAGAATAATACAACAACATTAGTTGATGTTATGGAGTTTGTAAGTCCGCTTGGTTTTTTAGGAAAACTTGTTGATTTCTTATTCTTAAAAAGATATATGAAACAATTTTTGTTAGAAAGAAACGATACCATCAAATTATACGCAGAGTCGGATAGATGGAAAGAGATTATATAAGTTCATAGTTAGATACTACATAAGAATTAGGATGTAGTTTCTAAATAGTTAGTTTAGTTAAAAAGGAAAAGGCTGTTTTAGAAATAAACAGCCTTTTTATTTTTTAATAGTATCCTCTAATATTATAATTAGAATGTTCTTATTTCAATAACACCATTCGCACCACGAGAACCATATTTCGAAGCATCTGGCCCTTTCAATACAACTACAGATTTGATTGTTGTAGGAACGATATTTTCAAGTTCAACCTGATCAACAGGTGTGTTATTTAAAACAAATAATGGAGTTGTACTTCCATTTACAGAATTATAACCTCTAATGTTAATAGCATTATCCATTGTCACGTTTACACCAGGTACTTGACCTCTCAAATAATCATAAAAATCTCTGAATTGAATAGCTCCAATATTTTTGGAAGTCGGACTTCTATTGATTCCTAAATCATTATTATCTGCTATAACAATCTCAACTTTAGAATTTCCATTGTAAGCTACTTTACCTAATCCAACTTTTGGAGAAAATGCACTTATTTCTTTAGGGGTATTTTTAAATTTTGCTTTGAAAACACCTTTGGAGTTTGTCCATCTTTTTAATCTCACATTATCAATTAAAATTACAGCACCAGGAACTGGTTTATTTTTTGCATCTTTTACAACGATAGTAACCTTTTTTTCAGATTGCGCAGTAACTTTAACATTAAAAGGAAATAAAAATAGACCTAATAAGAATAACAAAATGTAACTCTTCTTCATACTTACGGGTTTAAAATTTCACATTAAAGATAAGGCTTTTGTAAATAATTCAAATGGAATGTGAGTCTGGGAAGGTGAAAACCAATATGTTTTAACATTTATAAATGTAATTTTAACATTTTGATAGAAGTCTGGAATACATTTTTAAAACAAAAACCTACACTTTTAAGTATAGGTTTTTAATATGTTTGAGTTGTAAGGTTAGTTATGTTTAATTTATATTGATGCGTTAAGTTTATATTTTTTAATATATGCTTTAAGAGCAAAACCTACCATAAAACCTAATACAATACCTGCAACTATACCTGATACAATACCTACTGGAAGGTTTCCAGTTAATGTTCCAAAATTCACTCCTAATGAAGCTCCTAAGCCCGTGGCAAAGATTAAACTAAAGATAAAATAATTGTTACTCATTTTTTATGTGCTTTTACAAATAAGAAGAAAAACAACTCATTTTGTTACAGGTGTTTAGGTGTTTTGAGTGTTTTTTTACTTATGAAAACATACTGGAAATCCAGATTTGATGAGCCTTTCGAATATGTTAAAAATTAAAAGTTAAAAAATGTTAAATACTACTCTTGGAGAAAAATATTGTTGAAAAATGGGTGGAATTAAGAATCTATTTTAACGTTAGAAACAAAAAAAGCCTCTCATTTTTGAGAGGCTAAATTTTGTAAAGTATTTTGAAGAAAATTACATATTTCTTCTATACTGTCCTCCAACTTCGAATAAAGCTGAGGTAATTTGTCCTAATGAACATACTTTAGAAGCTTCCATTAACTTTTCGAAAATATTCTCATTTTGAACTGCAGCAGTTTGAATCTTTGATAATTCTTCAGTAACTTTTTCGCTGTTAGCTTCATTTAAGTTTTCTTTCGTTTTAATTTGGAATAGCTTTTCTTCCTCTGTTGCACGAATTACTTCTTGTGGAGTAACCGTTGGAGATCCTTTAGAACTTAAGAAAGTGTTTACACCAATAATTGGGAATTCACCGGTGTGTTTTAAAGTTTCATAATACAAGCTTTCTTCTTGAATTTTAGAACGTTGATACATAGTTTCCATCGCTCCTAAAACTCCACCACGTTCAGTAATTCTATCGAATTCAGTTAATACGGCTTCCTCAACTAAATCAGTTAATTCTTCAATAATAAAAGAACCTTGAATTGGATTCTCGTTCTTAGCTAATCCTAATTCTTTATTAATAATTAACTGAATTGCCATTGCTCTACGAACACTTTCTTCTGTTGGTGTTGTAATCGCTTCATCGTATGCATTTGTATGTAATGAATTACAGTTGTCGTAAATCGCGTATAATGCTTGTAAGGTCGTTCTGATATCGTTGAAATCAATTTCCTGTGCGTGTAAAGAACGTCCAGAAGTTTGAATGTGATATTTCAACATTTGTGCACGTGCATTTGCTCCGTACTTATATTTTAAAGCTTTAGACCATATTTTACGAGCAACACGTCCAATTACTGCATATTCAGGATCAATACCATTTGAGAAGAAGAAAGATAAGTTTGGTCCAAACTTATTAATATCCATTCCTCTTGATAAATAGTATTCTACATAGGTAAATCCATTAGCTAAAGTCAATGCTAACTGAGTAATAGGATTTGCTCCTGCTTCTGCAATATGGTAACCAGAAATCGATACAGAGTAGAAGTTACGTACGTTTTTCTCAATAAAATATTCTTGAACATCTCCCATTAAACGTAAAGCAAATTCTGTAGAGAAAATACAAGTATTTTGAGCTTGATCTTCTTTTAAAATATCAGCTTGAACTGTACCTCTTACCTGAGATAATGTATTAGCTTTAATTTGAGCATAAACATCAGCTGGTAAAACTTGATCTCCAGTAATTCCTAATAATAACAATCCTAATCCATCATTTCCTTCTGGTAAGTCTCCATTATATTTAGGTCTATCAATTCCTTTATTATCGTATAATTCTTTCAGCTTCGATTCAACTTTTGCTTCTAAACCATGTTCCTTAATGTATTTTTCACAGTTCTGATCAATAGCAGCATTCATAAAGAAACCTAAAAGCATTGGTGCTGGTCCATTGATTGTCATAGATACAGAAGTCATAGCATGACTTAAATCGAATCCAGAATATAATTTCTTCGCATCATCCAAACAGCAGATAGAAACTCCAGCATTACCGATTTTTCCATAAATATCTGGTCTGTGTCCAGGATCATTTCCATAAAGTGTTACAGAATCAAATGCAGTAGATAAACGCTTTGCAGGCATTCCTAAACTAACATAGTGGAATCGTCTGTTTGTACGTTCTGGTCCACCTTCTCCTGCAAACATTCTAGTTGGATCTTCTCCAGTTCTTTTGAAAGGATATAATCCTGAAGTATATGGGAATTCTCCAGGAACATTTTCCTGTAAATTCCAGCGTAATAAATCTCCCCAAGCTTGATATTTCGGTAAAGCTACCTTTGGAATATCAGAATGAGATAGTGATTTCGTATGTGTTTCAATTTTAATTTCCTTATCTCTAACTTTAAATGAGTAGATAGGATCTTTATATTTTTGAACTTTAGTCGCCCAGTTTAAAATGATTTCCCAGTTGTACGGATCTAGGTTCATTTTTACCTTATCGAATTGCGCAAATAATAATTTAGCAAATGGATGTTCGTCATTCTGAACTTGTTTCAGAATCTCATCTTGGTCAATTCCGTTTTTCGTAAGAAAAGATTCCTTCACTTCGTTCGGAATGACAGATAAAATTGTCTGATAAATCCCATATAATTTTTGAGCTACTTTTTCCTGCTCATTAGCTTTCTTA
Source organism: Tenacibaculum sp. (assembly GCA_022448525.1). Taxonomy (GTDB): domain Bacteria; phylum Bacteroidota; class Bacteroidia; order Flavobacteriales; family Flavobacteriaceae; genus Polaribacter. The sequence continues at coordinate 563,829 of JAKVCX010000001.1, read as the reverse complement.
TCGTATGCCCTGTTGTTCTCAGCAATCTCAGATAAATAACGTGTTCTTGCAGGAGGAATTACAAATATCTTTTCAGACATTTCTTTTGTAATTTCAAAAGTAGATTTTAAATCAGCTCCCGTTTTCTCAACAACTTTATCCATAATCGCTTTATATAACGAATTCATTCCTGGATCGTTAAATTGAGAAGCAATAGTTCCAAAAACAGGCATTTCATCCATTGGAATATCCCAAAGATTGTTATTACGCATGTATTGTTTCTTCACATCACGTAATGCATCTAAAGCACCTCTTTTATCAAATTTGTTGATCGCAACTAAATCAGCAAAATCAAGCATGTCGATTTTCTCTAGCTGAGTTGCAGCCCCAAATTCTGGAGTCATCACATATAAAGAAGCATCTGAATGTTCGATGATTTCGGTATCAGATTGACCAATACCTGAAGTTTCTAAAATGATTAAATCAAATTCTGCGGCTTTTAAAACTTCAACAGCCTCATTTACATATTTAGATAAAGCTAAATTAGACTGACGAGTTGCTAAAGATCGCATATATACACGCTCATTATTAATAGCATTCATACGAATTCTATCTCCTAATAAAGCTCCTCCTGTTTTTCTTTTAGAAGGATCAACAGAAATTAATCCAATTGTTTTTTCTGGAAAATCAATTAAAAAACGACGAACTAATTCGTCCACTAAACTAGATTTCCCTGCTCCACCTGTTCCTGTAATTCCTAAAACTGGTGTTTTTGAAGTTTCATTTTTCTTGTGGATAACATCCATAGTTTCCTTTGAAACTTCTGGGAAGTTTTCAGCAGATGAAATAACACGAGCAATGCTTCCAATTTCTTTATCTGCCAAATGGTTTACTTCTCCGTTTAAAACATCTCCAATCGCAAAATCAGATCGTTGAACAAGGTCGTTAATCATTCCTTGTAATCCCATTTCACGTCCATCGTCAGGAGAGTAAATACGAGTAATTCCGTAATCCATTAATTCTTTAATTTCTTCTGGAAGAATTACTCCACCACCACCACCAAAAATCTTGATATGACCTGCACCTTTCTCTTGCAGTAAGTCATACATATATTTGAAGTACTCGTTGTGTCCACCTTGATAAGAAGTCATTGCAATTGCATTTGCATCTTCTTGAATAGCACAATTCACTACTTCTTCTACACTTCTATCATGACCTAAATGTATAACTTCAACTCCTGTAGATTGTATAATTCTACGCATAATATTGATCGCAGCATCATGTCCGTCAAATAAAGACGCAGCTGTTACAATTCGTACCTTATGTTTAGGTTTATAGGGTGCTATTTGTTCCATTCGTAAATTTAGTTGTTTAAATGAGCTGCAATTTACGGATTTCCTAAAAAATAGAACGAATTCTTAGGGATTATAAGTAGTTAAAGAAACGATATAATTTTCTCGATTTTAAATAGTTCAAATTCGACTCATTTTGATAGGCTTCTCTTTCAAAACTAAGGTTGATGTACGCTAAATACCCATTTCTGAATTGTATAAGTTTTATAAACCACTCAAGCAGATAAAAAAGATAAAAGAAAATAACTAAGAGTTCTCTCTGCTGCCTTAAATGAATTTTTTCATGATTAACCAGAGTCTCATTTTCTTTTAATTCTTTGTTTTTCAAAAAAATAAAAGGATATAATGTGATTCCTTCATAACCTTTCGGAACAATATATTTCGAAATAAAAATCAAATTAAGTCTATTGAGTTGAAGTCAAATATACAAAGTCTATTTTGAGTTTTCTTTAGGATTCTAACGTAAAGAAATCATCATGTAAAAGTTAGTATTTATTGGGGTAAGAATATAAAAATGTTAAAAAAATTATCATTGAGTTAATTGTTATGCGCGCATAATAAAATGAAATTTTAACAATTAGTTTCGCGGGGAATTAACCAAAAATCAACCCCGAAATCATGAAAAAAAACAAACTCAAAGTATTATGTTTTGTTGTCTTGTTAACTGGAGTATTCACACTTCAAGCTCAAAAACAAACTGTAGTTACTAAAATTGGAAGGAAAAATACGACTGGTATAGAAAATTATTTCAATGCTGCTTTAGCTCCATTTTACCACGGAGTGGCTTCTGGAGACCCTTTAAAAGATGCAGTTATTATTTGGACACGTGTTACTACGAATCAACCGGATGTTAATGTTACTTGGAAAGTGGCGACAAATACATCGATGACAAATGTTGTTCAACAAGGAATGATAGTTACTGATGAAAGAAAGGACTATACGGTAAAAGTAGATGTAAGAAGTTTGCAGCCAAATACTACTTATTATTTTCAGTTCGAAGCATTAGGTAAGAAATCTGAAATAGGAAAAACAAGAACTTCTCCAACTGGAAATGTTAGTAATGTTCGTTTTGGAGTCGTGTCATGTTCTAACTACCAAAACGGATATTTCAATGCGTATGAAGAATTAGCAGATAGAACAGATATTGATGCTGTTATTCATTTAGGAGATTATATTTATGAATATGAAACTGGTGGATATGGATATAGCGACGAGGTTGGAAGAGGGCATTTACCAAATAATGAGATTGTAACTTTAAGTGATTATCGAGTTCGTTATTCTTATTACAGATTGGATCCGATGTTGAGAAAATTGCACCAACAACATCCATTTATTTTAATTTGGGATGATCATGAGTTTTCAAATGACGCAAATAAATTCGGTGCAGAAAATCATGATCCATCAACGGAAGGAAGTTGGGAAGTTCGAAAAAATAATGCCTATAAAGCTTATTTTGAATGGATGCCAGTTCGTGCAAATTCAATTCAGGAATATAGATTATATAGAGACTTCTCTTATGGAGATTTGGCTGATCTATTAATGTTAGATACAAGAATTGAAGGAAGAGATGAAACGGTTTCAACTACTCAAAAGTTGACGAAGAATGTAAAGAAAGAATTGCAGTCAAAAGTTAAAAGTCTAGTTGAAAGTAAATCGTTACAATCAATTGAAGATTTTGAGAAAGTTATCGAAGAAATTGCTCCATATTTTATTCAAGAAGGAAAGTTAACAGGAGAAGAATTAAGATATGTAATTCAAAAGTTTGCCCAAGTTGCTTATAATTATAAAAATGTTGGAAGTAGAAATTTAACTTCTAAAGAAGATCAATCAAAATTAAAAGATCTTCTAGTAAAAGCTACAACTGTTGAGAAGAAATTAGCAGGAAAAGCAACTTACCAGTCAATATTGGGTCAAGCACAATTCAATTGGTTGTTAAGTAAACTATCAACTTCTTCAGCGACTTGGAAAATTATTGGAAACCAGGTTATGATGATGAATTATAGTGGAGTTCCAACAAGTGATGCTTGGGATGGATATGAAGAAGAACGTGAACGTTTATATCAATATATTTCTAATAACAATATTAATAATGTAGTCGTTTTAACAGGTGACATTCACAGTACGTTTGCAGGAGATTTAAAATACGGACGCGAATGTATCGGTGCTGAATTTGTTGTTCCAAGTGTTACTTCTCAAAATTTAGATGCTTTTGGCGGAATCGCAACAGGACTAGCAGAGTTTTACACCAAGCTTTTAAATCGTCATATGAAAGAAGTGGATTTAGATGCACACGGATATTTTGTGTTAGATGTGAAGGAAGAAAGAGTACAAGCTGATTGGTTTTATATTCGTGATGTAAAAGTTCCAAAGTCAGTAGAGTTTTATCATAAAGGATACTATGTGAATAAAAACGGATGCGGAATTATAGCAACAAATACGCCTGCAAATGCGACTTCAAGATACGGAGAGCAACCAGAAACAATTAGCAATTCTGCAGCATTATTGGAAGAAGGAGCAATAATAATGGGTGTTTATCCAAACCCAATGCAAACTTCTGGAAATGTTCATTATTTATTACAAAATCCAACAGAGTTGTCGATTGTTATTTTTAATAGTAACGGACAAAAAGTGAAAGACATTTTAGTTAATAAAAAGCAAGAAACAGGAATTTATAATGTGAGTTTTAATGTCGAAACTTTAGCAATTGGTAATTACTTTTTAAAGGTAAAAGCTGGAAATAAAACTATTACAAAACAATTTATTGTGAGGTAATCTTAATAGTTTAACTATAAAGAAAAAGCATCCTTGATTTGGGATGCTTTTTTTTCAAGACAAACTTTATTTAAAAATGATACTATTCCAAACACTTATAGATTCCTTTGGAATTATGTAAAAAGATTCATTTTCGAAACAGTAAAAGAAATTGCCATATCTGCTGGCTCTAATTTTAAATTTCTTTTTATCGCCATTGGTTAGTACGATTTCATTAAACCCTTTCCATAAAAACTTCTCTTTAGTGATTTTGGAATGTTTAATTATCTCTATTATTTTTTCTTTAGAGGCTTCTGGAACCTTTTCTTTTATATTAAGTTCAATTATTTCAATTGAATTAAAATCCTTCCAGTCTATTTTTTTAGAGCAGGAAAGACTAAATAGAAGTAATATTAATACATTTTTTTTCATTTTTTATATGATAATTCTATATGTGTATTGAAATATGCAGTTTTTACTATATAAAGCGAAAAAGCATCCATATTAGGATGCTTTTTTTCGTCTTCTTTTATTGCCTAGTATATTTAAGTAGTTTTGTACTCCTATCACCTAAATAATCTAAATACATAACTGTTTCATTTAGTCCATTTATATCATATTCAGAGGAATCTTTTGAGTCATTTACATTGGTTTTTTTTAAGTAAGAAAAAGTTACTCCATTTGCAGCTGTAGACTCTCTAATACTATAATCATAAGTTTTATTAAGGCTTCCTTCGACATAATCATATAATTTACCATCTTGTGTAAACACTAACTTACAATTTGAACACCCTTCAGGAATCCATGTTCCAATAATTAGTTCTTTATCTCCTTGTGTTGTTTGTTGTATTGTAAAGCTTACTAAACTAAATACTAATACGATAAGAAATGTTATTTTTAAATGTTTCATGAATTTTAAATTTATTTATAAACGATAATACTCTGAATTCTTATAGATTCCTTTGGAATTATGTAAAAAGATTCATTCTCAAAACAATCAAAGAAATTCCTATACTTACTGGTACTATTTTTAACTTCTTTTTTTATTGCTATGCGTCAGTATAATTTCATTAGATTCTTTCTATAAAAACCTCTTTTTTGAATTAATTCCGGTTGTATTTTAAAGAAAATATAGATTTACAATTGTTTTAAACTAAAAAGCACCCTACGGAAGGGCACTTTTTTTAGTATAACTTAACTATCATTGTTTATTATAAATGAATGTTTTTCCAGTTCGCATATCTCTAATCGATAAGACTTTGTCATTATTATCATTAACCCCATATATTTCGTAGCATCTAATTTCTAGGACGGCTTTATTCGAAGTTTTTAAGAACCATGCATTTGTATCAGATTCTGAACCGCATTCGTGAGAAATTGAATAGTCGTAGGTATCTGTTAATTCATTGTTATAATAATCCTTGAGTTCGCCATTACTTGAGAAGATTAATTTTACTTTCGGATCATCTTCAGCTATCCAAGTACCAATTATTTCTTGGTCTACATTTTCTTGTAAGGCTTGTCCATGACAAGAATTTAGACAAAATAAGTTAATTAAGATGATGAAGATGTATTTTACTGATTTCATAGTTTATTATTCAAAGGCGTTGATTTTTTATGTTTGTTCAACATAAACAATTTTCAAAATATATCCGCTTTTATCTAAATGAAAGGATATAAAACTATTACATCCATTACAAAATTGATAAACTATACTTTTTCCTCCATCTTTTTGATTATTAAGAATAACATCTCCCAAATTATTTTTATGATTTCCAACCTTTATGACGTTCCCTTTAATGGTAACGCTCCAATCAGAGTTGGTAATTTCAAAACTACTCAATTCAGGATTATCAAGAGTACCTGTTAATCCTGAAAACCCGATAGAGAATCCGTTATATTCATAGTTTTTAAATTCGCCATCAGGATCAATGGTTTTATCAGTGAAATTTTCACCGAACATGTTTTTAATTAGATTTAACTCTCCTTGAGATTCTTTGATTGTTTTTAATGTTGAATTGTTAATTTTGATGTTGTCAAAATCATTTTGAGAAATAATGTTTGAGCTAATTTGACTAAAAATTACGCTAGGAATAGCAAATAATAAAATTAAAATTGTTTTTTTCATTTTCTTTATTTTTCTTTAATTACAGTTAATGTTGTTTTCCACAGTTCCATCATCATTTATTTTTACATTCAAATAATCTCTTGGATCTACTAATTCAAAATTTTTGTACGCCCAACTTGAACTGCCATTATGCACTCTTACTTCAATATGGACATGAGAATCAACAGAGTTGGCTTTTAAGGCGTTTTTTAAATTGCCAGAGTCACCTTGATAACCTATTATATCTCCAGCTTTTACTTTTGTTACTGGTGAGGAGGTAGCCAAAACTCTATTTTCTTTTTGAAGGTGAAAATATGAAATCAAAATAGTTTTTCCATTAATCGTACTTTGTATTCTTGTATTATATCCAGCTCCTTTTTTATCATGTTTAGTGGAATAGACAATTCCATCATACATTGCGAATATAGGACTTCCATAATTACTTTTAATATCTATACCATCATGTTTTCTATTTCTCGGTGTAGAACAATCGTTTGAACCATATCTTTTACAACCTCCAATATTAGAGTTGCCAAACATAGCGCCTTGTGTGCCAGATAGTCCTTTTTGAGATGCTATTTCTATAGCTCCTAATATAGGTATTCCTTTGCAGGGCTTATCGACACAGTTTCCATTACTATCTTCTTTTTTACCATCAGGGCAATTACAGTTTTTTGTTACAGGGTCATAGATTTTTCCGCCTTTACAGATAGATTCACATTCGCCTGTTACAGGATTTTTAATGTAACCTTCGTCGCATTTTCCATCTTTATCCGGAGGAATAGGGCTAGTTACTAATGTTTCTCCGTCGTTACTTTCTCCATTTGATGTAGATCCAGAATCGTTTGAGGAACTTCCTCCGCCTCCTGTTGTTGGTCCTGGATCGGCTGGGTCTGTGGAACCATTACTAGGCCCGCTTGGAGGATCATAAGTTCCAGTTTCGCAATGAGAAAAATCAATAATATATCCAATAAAATCACTACCACTACAGTATGAACCGTCATGCTGAAGAGCAGGTCCATGTCCATCTGCATTACCTCCGGCATCACATTGTTTGTATTCAGGAATCCAAACTCCTTCACATGGGTTAGAAGTATCAATTCCACCTCCTCCATCGTCAGGTGATGCCCAATCAAAGACATCTCCTCGAGAAGCTAATGATAATTCATCTAAATCAAGTTTTTCTTCTGGTATTTCAAATGAGTACGAACGACTATTTTCTTGTTCAGCTTTGTTTTTAGTGTTAAAATATGCAATTAAGTGATAAGTATACGTGTTGTTATATTTCTTTACTAATAAATTTTCGTAGTCGGTGTCTTTAAATAAATTTCTTTCTAATTCAAAAGTCCAAGTAATTGTGTTGTTACTTTCAATTCTTATAACTTCATTTTGAACAATGGAAAGTTTTATTTTCTTATTTGAGTTAGTCTCTCCCTTTGAGAATTGTTTTTTTAAAATTAATTTATTTGAATGTTTTTCTAAGAAAGAGAGCTTTTCAGAAAACTCGTTATCATTAACAAGTTCATTATATTTTATTTTTTCAAAAGGTTTTTTGTATTCTTCATGACTTGCATGTGGGTTTGTTGTTGTTACTTCATAGTCTTCCTTTTCACAATTCCATAGCGAAATGGATACCCCTAAGGCTAAGACAATTTTGAGTAGGTTCGTGGAACCTTTTAATTTAAATTTCATGTGCAATTTATTTTTATTTACCCTTCTGTTAGGAAAATTGAAAAACGTTACCCAACTTTTTGAAATAAATTTCGAATAAATTGTAAAGAACTTAATTAGAGAGAAAATAGAATAGTGTTAATTAACGACTGCAAAACGGGATTTCTATTATGTTCATCCCAAACTACAGACAATGTTGTATGTTGATTGATGTTATCCAATTCAATAAATTTAACATTCATATTATATCCTAATTGTAAAGATTTCGGAACAATAGATAATCCAAAACCGTTTTCTACTAATTTGTATATCGAAGCCGCATGTATTGTATTATGGGAAACAATTGGAGTAAATCCACTATCTGTAAAAATTTGCATCACTTTTTCATAATAAGAAGGACTGTAAGAAGGATCAAAGAGAATGAAAGATTCATTTTTTAATTCTTGTAAACCTTTAAAGTTTTGAGAATTGATTTGATGATTTTTGGGTAGCACCAAACAAAAGTTCTCTTTAAGAATAGGTTGAATAGTTAAGCCTCTAGGGACGGTATCTAATCTCACAAAACCAATATCTATTTTTTGATGCAATAAATTATCAATTTGTTTTTGGTTGTCCATTTCTGTTAAACCAAACTGAACATTGGGATGTTTTTCTTTGAATTTTACTAAAACGTTTGGAATAATTTCTTGCATGGCTGATCCCACATAACCAAATTCTAATTTTCCTTGTTTTCCATCATGAATAAGCTTCGCATGATTAATAATGTTATCTAAATTTTTCAAATTCCGGGTAAGTTCAGACTTCAAATATTTTCCAGAAGGAGTTAAAACAACCTTTCTATTATGTCGTTCAAATAATTGAATACCTAAATCATCTTCCATTTGTTTAATCTGTCTACTTAATCCAGGTTGAGATATAAACAATCGATCAGCCGCTTTTCTAAAGTGTAATTCTTCAGCTACAGCCAAAAAGTATTTAAGATGTCTTAATTCTAATTGATAACTCATAATTATTAAATATTGATAAAAATGATATTATTAAGCATCAAAAATAAAGGTAATTTTGTATAAAACGAACTATAAACATGTTTAAATACGGAATAGATCACCTAACAGTTGATAAAGTTTTAGCTATAGCAAATGGTAATTTGAAAGCAGGAATTACTGATGAAGCTAAAAAGAAAGTGAATGAGTGTAGAAAAAAGGTTGAAACCATGGCAAATTCTGATGCTGCGGTTTATGGAATAAACACAGGATTCGGGCCTTTATGTGATGTGCAAATTACACCTGAAGAAACTAGTAAACTTCAAGAGAATTTATTGATTACACATGCTGTAGGTGTGGGTGAACCTATTGATAAGCTATTATCAAAAATCATGATGATTTGTAAAGTACATGCTTTGTGTCAAGGATTTTCAGGTGTACGTTTAGAAATGATCAATCGGATTATTTATTTCATAGAAAATAACATTTTACCGGTAGTTCCAGAACAAGGTTCAGTTGGTGCTTCTGGAGATTTAGCTCCCTTATCGCATTTGTTTTTACCACTTTTAGGAGAAGGTGAATTTTGGGTTGAGGATCAGATTTTACCTGCAAAAGAAGTTTTAGCGAATCATAATTTAGAACCTTTAACCTTAATGGCTAAAGAAGGATTAGGATTAATTAACGGAACACAGTTCATTTTATCTCATGCAATTATTGGGTTAAAGAAAATGGAGTATCTTTTAGATTTAGCTGATGTTGCAGGAACAATGAGTTTAGAAGGATTCCAAGGAAGTGCTTCACCGTTTAGAGCAGAGCTTCATGCTATTCGTCCTTTTGAAGGAAACATCAAAGTAGCTGAGCGAATTCGAATGTTATTAAAAGATTCTCAAAATGTTGAAAATCATTTAGAATGTGATCGTGTACAAGATCCATATTCTATCCGTTGTATGCCTCAGGTTCATGGTGCATCAAGAAATGCATTCAATCATTTGAAGGATTTAGCTGAAATAGAAATGAATTCGGTTACAGATAATCCTATCGTACTGAGTGAAACAGAAGCAATTTCTGGAGGAAACTTTCACGGTCAGCCTTTAGCAATGGTTTTAGATTATGCTTCTATTGCTGCTGCTGAATTGGGTAATATTTCTGATAGAAGAAGTTATTTGTTATTAGAAGGAAAGTATGGTTTACCAAGATTGTTAACAGAAGCGGGCGGTTTAAACTCTGGGTTTATGATTCCTCAATATACTACGGCAGCTTTAGTAACAGAGAACAAATCTCTTTGTTTTCCACCTTCAGCAGATAGTGTTCCAACTTCATTAGGACAAGAAGATCATGTTTCAATGGGAAGTATTTCAGGAAGAAAATTCAATCAAATTCTAGGTAATCTGGAGAAAATATTAGCCATAGAATTAATGTATGCTGCACAAGCAATGGAATTCAGAAGACCAAATACATTTTCAGAAATTATAGAAAGTAATTTCAAATTAATTAGAAGTAAAGTTGCTAAGTTAGAGGAGGATCGAGTGTTAAAAGATGATATTAACGCAATGATCAGTTTAGTAAGAGAAAAAGAATTTATTGTAGCATAAAAAGTAAGTATATCATGACATTTAAAGAACAGATTAAACAAGGAATACCAAGTGTTTTGCCATCAAAAAAAGAGTATGATACAACGATTAATCATGCTCCAAAAAGGAAAGAAATACTTACAAAAGAAGAAAAGCAATTAGCATTAAGAAACGCCTTACGCTATTTCGATAAAAAACATCACGAAGAATTATTACCAGAGTTTTCTGAAGAGCTAGAAAAGTATGGTAGAATATATATGTATCGATTCCGTCCTGATTACAAAATGAAAGCAAGAGCTATTGAAGAATATCCAGGAAAATCTACGCAAGCTAAATCTATTATGCTGATGATTCAGAATAACCTAGATTATGCAGTTGCACAACATCCTCATGAATTAATTACTTACGGTGGTAATGGTGGAGTTTTCCAAAACTGGGCTCAATATCTATTAACAATGCAATACTTATCTGAAATGACAGATGAGCAAACATTAGTAATGTATTCTGGTCACCCAATGGGATTATTTCCATCTAATAGAAATGCTCCGAGAGTGGTCGTTACAAATGGTATGATGATTCCTAATTATTCTCAACCAGACGACTGGGAAAAGTTTAATGCATTAGGAGTTACTCAATACGGACAAATGACGGCGGGAAGTTATATGTACATTGGTCCACAAGGAATTGTTCATGGAACAACAATTACCGTATTAAACGGATTTAGGAAAATTGGTAAATCACCAAAAGGAAATGTGTTTGTTACAGCTGGTTTAGGAGGAATGAGTGGAGCACAACCTAAAGCAGGAAATATTGCTGGGTGTATTACGGTTTGTGCAGAAGTAAATGAAAAAGCTGTTCATACTCGTCATTCTCAAGGATGGGTTGATGAAGTAATTTCTGATGCAAATCTTTTAGTTGAAAGAGTTCAAAAAGCCAAAGAAAATAAAGAAGTAGTTTCCATCGCTTATTTAGGAAATGTTGTAGAGGTTTGGGAAAAGTTTGATGAGGCAAATGTTTATGTTGATTTAGGTTCAGATCAAACTTCTTTGCATAATCCATGGGCAGGTGGTTATTACCCAGTTGGATTATCATTAGAAGAAGCTAATGATATGATGGCAAATAATCCAGAAGAGTTCAAAGTGAAAGTTCAAGAATCTCTTCGTAGACAAGCAGAAGCAATTAACAAACATACTGCAAAAGGAACTTATTTCTTTGATTACGGAAATGCCTTTTTATTGGAATCGAGTAGAGCAGGAGCTGAGGTGATGAATGAAAATCCAACATTAGGAAGGGAGTTTAAATATCCGAGTTATGTTCAAGATATTATGGGGCCAATGTGTTTCGATTATGGATTTGGCCCATTCCGTTGGGTTTGTGCTTCAGGAAAACCTGAAGATTTAGCAAAAACTGATCAAATTGCGTGTGAAGTTCTAGAGGAAATCATGAAAGATTCTCCAAAAGAAATTCAGCAACAAATGGCCGATAACATTCAGTGGATTAAAGGAGCGCAAGAGAATAAGTTGGTTGTAGGTTCTCAGGCAAGAATTTTATATGCTGATGCAGAAGGAAGAATTAAAATAGCCAAAGCATTTAATAAGGCAATTAAAAAAGGAAAAATTGGTCCAGTTGTTTTAGGTAGAGATCACCATGATGTTTCTGGGACAGATTCTCCATATAGAGAAACTTCTAACATTTATGATGGTTCTAGATTTACCGCAGATATGGCTATTCATAATGTAATTGGAGATAGTTTTAGAGGAGCAACTTGGGTGTCAATTCACAATGGAGGTGGAGTAGGCTGGGGAGAAGTGATTAATGGAGGATTTGGCATGCTTCTTGATGGTTCTAAAGAAGCGTCAAAGCGTTTAAAATCGATGCTTTTTTGGGATGTAAATAACGGAATCGCAAGAAGAAGTTGGGCTCGAAACGAAGAAGCTGTTTTTGCAATTAAACGTGCTATGCAGGCAGAGAAAAAACTTAAAGTTACTTTGCCTAACTTAGTAGACGATTCTTTGTTTAACAACTTTTAAAACTCTATTACTATGAAGTATGTAAAATTTTTACCTCTTTTTTTATTATTAATTACTTCTTGTAGCTCTGTTAAGGTAGCAACAGATTATGATACAAAAGCTGATTTTTCTAATTATCAAACATTTGCTTTTTATAAACCGGGTATCGATAAAGCTCCTATTTCAGATTTAGATAAAAAGAGAATCATGAGAGCAATTGAGGCTGAATTAATAGCTAAAGGAATGGAGAAATCGTCAACTCCAGATGTTTTAGTAAGTATTTTTACAAAATCTCGTGAAAGAATTAATGTAAACGATAATAGCGCCGGTTGGGGCTGGGGCTTCGGCTGGGGATGGAATCCTTGGATGTGGGGTGGTGCAGGTAGATTAAATGTTAACCAATACACAGAAGGAACATTGTTTATTGATATTATTGATGCAAATAAAAAAGAATTAATCTGGCAAGGAATTGGTTCTGGTGCCTTAGCTTTTAAAAATATAGAAAAGCGAGATGCACGAATTAAAGAATTTGTAAAAGAGATTCTTGAGAAATATCCTCCAGGTTCTAAGAAAAAATAATAGAAAAAAGCTCAGTTTTTACTGAGCTTTTTTAATTTTCTATCAATTGCTATTTAGAGTTTTACAGCTAAATATAAATTGGTTGTTTCATTCATCATCATATTTAAATCATATTCGCTTTCAGGATAAAGCTCATTTAAAAAATGATTAAATACTTCTTCAAAAGTAGTTGTACATTTTAATATGTCATCTCTAATTCCAATACAAGCACTTGGTAATACGTCGTCCTTAATAGTAGATGGTTTAAATAAAAGGTAATCGCCAAAATCACCTAAATCTGATAACATAATAACATGGTCTTCAATTACACCATTAGAACTCATAACTTTCAGCATTACATTATCTTCAAAAACATCATTAGTTAATAACATAATATTGTCTTCAAACACATTTTCGGAAATCATGATAATATCATCTTTAACAACATCTTGAGTTAACATCATGATGTGATCTTCAAAAATAGAGGCTGTAAGTTTGTGCTTTACTCCATTGCTTAACATCATAATATCATCTTCATAAATTGATATTAAATCGTTTTTTAAATTCTTAGTTTCTAGAATTCTGTTAAATACAATTCCAGTTTTTTCAATAATATCTATTGATTTTCTGTTGTATGTTTTTTTCTTAATTTCTGAATCATTCAATTCATCATTAGTTTCGTTTTTGCTACATCCGATAGTTAGAAAGAATAGTGATGTAGTTAATAAAATTAATTTTCTCATAATTTGATTTTTTATTGGTTATAAACAGGTTGGAAATTATTCGATAAGAAGAGAATTTGTTGATGTCACTTTCTGAAATTACGGTTTGGGTTTTTTAAATGAACTCTATTCTTGATAATAATTTTACTAACAAACCAATAGCTGAAAATTAGAATCATTTATCTTTGTCCATATGAAGAAAATATTGAAGCCAACTCCAGATGAGTATTATGTTAACGAGGATGGATATAGAGTTTTTAAGGAGGCTTACCATTTAAGAAGAGGTTATTGTTGTAAAAGTGGGTGTAAGCATTGTCCGTACGGTTATGATAAGAAAACTGATAGTTTTAAAAAAGTGTGACTTATTTCAAAATAACGTATCTTAACCATAAACAAGTATTAGTATGATTAAAAGAGTAGCATTACTATTTGTGGCACTTCAATTTGTTGCTTGTGCCGAATTACAAAAAATAGCAAGTCAATTACCACAAGGAGGAGCTTTAACTGAAGCACAAATTGGAGCAGGATTACGTCAAGCTTTAGATAATGGAATTTCACATCAGGTTTCTAAATTAACTGCTAAAGACGGTTTCTATAGAAATGAATTAGTTAAGATTTTACTTCCTAAGGAATTGCAGGTAGTGGATAAAGGACTGCGTAAAATAGGTTTAAGTAGTTTAGCAGATGAAGGTATCAAAGCCTTGAATAGAGCTGCTGAGGATGCTGTTAAAACTGCTACTCCAATATTTGTAAATGCAGTTAAAGAAATTACGTTTAATGATGCGAAGAATATTTTATTAGGAAGTGATAATGCTGCAACTTCATACTTACAAGGCAAAACGAACTCAGCTTTGTATTCTAAATTTAATCCTGTGATCAAAAATTCTTTTGGAAAAGTTGGTGCAGATGATATTTGGGCGAATTTAATTACCAAATACAATAATATTCCTTTTGTGAAAAAAGTAAATCCTGATTTAACAGATTACGTTACAAAAGAAGCGCTAGAAGGTGTGTTTACTATGATTGCAGTTGAGGAAAAAGGAATTAGGAATAAGATAGGTTTACGTGATACTGATCTATTAAGAAGAGTTTTCGCATTGCAAGATAATAGGTAGTGTTAAATATTTGAATTTCAGATTTTTATTGTTATATTTAATCTGAAATTCTAACTAACAAATGTCACGCGTAAATCAATTAAACAGATACAAGAAGCACTTGGAAGAGCGCTATTATATACTTGTAGAAAGATCTCAGGATTACAAGTATGTTGATGAAGCAAAAAGTGATATGGCCTCGTACAAAGCAATGAAAATCCTTGAAAAAATTAATAGAGTAAATTATTTAGATAATTCTTTGGTGTAATTTTTTAAAGTAATCAAAAGATTTAAGCATTCTACTGCCGTACCATGAGAATAATTCTCCATCAACAAAAACAGTTTTTGCATGGTGTGTGCGTCTTCCAATCTCAAAAGCATGTTCTTCTTTAAAAGGATATGGTTCTGATGATAAGAAAACCAAGTCAGGGTCACCCTCAAGTCGAATTTTTTTAAGTTCAACTTCTGGGTATCTTTCTTTGTTTTTATAAATGTTAATAAACTTATTAAGTTCTAATATATGATCGATAAAAGTATTATTAGCAGCTACCATCCATGGTTCTCTCCAAATAAAGTAAGCGACTTTCTTTGGTTCTAAATCTTTGGTGAATCTCTTGAAGTCAGCTAATTTGAAATTTAGTTTTTGAACGATGTTTTGAGCTTCAGTCCTGCATCCTAAAAGAGTGCCGTATTCTTCAATTAATTTGATAGAATCATTAAGGTTATAAATTTCCGAAACATGTACCTCTGCAATTTCTTGACACATTTCTACAATTTCTTTGGTGTTTTCTTCCTTATTGCATAAAATGATGTCCGGTTGAAGAGCTTTAATCTTTTCGATTTTTATGTTCTTGGTTCCTCCAACAATAGTTTTGGTTTGTTTAAAGTGAAAAGGATGAACACAGAATTTTGTAATTCCTACAACTTTATCTTCTAATCCCAAATCAAATAATAACTCTGTTTGACTTGGGACTAGTGAAATAATTCTTTTATAAGTTTTTGCTTTTGAATCTAGATTAGTTTCGATAACCTTATTTTTTAAGATTTACTACTGCTGTATTGGTGGTTTTATATGGATAACCCCTCCAGAAAAATCCAGGTTTGTTATACTGCCAAACAAGTTCTTTGCTTGATGTTACTTCCCAATACCCAAAATCACCTTCAGTGATGATTGTATTTCCATTTTCGGTTCTCTGTGCACCAGAAACTTTAGATGAGAATAATTCTCCGTTTGTATATGACCATATCACTGTTGGTGCAGTATTAAAGTCAAAAGGATTTGGGAATTGTAACTCAAATACAGTTGACTGCTTGTCTTTTGTTCCGTTGTTGAAAATCAGCATGTTTCCAGCTCCTGGTAAGCCGTCGTTAATAATGTTACAATGATGATTATTCGAGAATAATTGAGTTCCTGTAGATTTAAATGTGGCAGGATTTCCAAAGCGATATAATAAATTACCTCCTTTGTTATAGTTTCCTCCAGTATTCGTTTTAGCTTGTTCTGTTGTTGTACTATGGTCAATTACCCAAACTTCGTTGTAGAAATTTACGCTAATAAAAATAATATCCTTTTTTTCATCATATTCAATAGCATTAGCATGCATATTATCTCCGTGGTCAAAAGTATTGAAGTTAATATCAATTAATTGAGGATTATCTGAAACAGAACCAAAATTTAATTTTGTGTTATCTACATCCTGAATTAAATGATCCCAAGAACTCCATTTCCAAACAATTTGATTCGTTGTTGGATTGATTTCAATAATTGATTCCACATAAAAGTCGTTATTCGTTTGATATCCTCTTGCTTGAGCATCAGTTGCAACTTTCTTTTCCCAGACTAAGGCAATAATATTTCCATTTGGAAGTCTTTCGATGTCGTGATGTAAATTGTAATCTTCGGTAGAATAAACAAATTGCCAGTCTATTGAGTTATCCGGATTTATAATTTGAATTTGTCCTCCTGAGCCTCCAAAAGTAATTTTGTCGTCATCGGTTTTTAATAGAGCTAATAATTTTCCGTTTTCTTCTAGTACGACATCATTACCTAATTCATTGCTTAGTGTCCATTCATGAAACTTTTTCCCATCTTTTTGAAGTAAATAAACTTCATCAGCTCCGGCGTCTGTTACTAAAACTAAGTTGTCACTTATTTTTTCTGGCTCATAAACTAAAACTTCATCAGTTAATTCAGGAACTACAGGTGCTTTTTCCGAATCTTTTGAACAAGAAACGAAAGTAGATAAAGCTGTAAGGGCTAGTATAAAGGATTTTTTCATTTGTAGATTAAAGTTTGATACGCAATTTACGATAAATTTAAAATTTGCTCCATTTGTTTCTGAAGCTCTTTAGCTTTATAAGACGATTCTACAGCAAAGTCCTTACCGCTTCCTGCATAAATTATTCCTCTTGAAGAGTTTATCAATAATCCGATATCTTCGGTCATTCCGTATTTACATACATCTTGTAAATTACCCCCTTGAGCACCTACACCAGGAACAAGTAAAAAGTTATCTGGTATTATTTGTCTAATCTCTCCAAGATATTCAGCTTTTGTTGCACCAACAACATACATTAAATTAGAAGCGTTATTCCATGTTTTAGAAACTTCTAAAACTTTTTTATAAACCTCTTGGTCGTTGATTTTTTGCGTTTGAAAATCAAAGGCTCCTTGGTTAGAGGTAAGTGCTAGTAAAATTGTGTGTTTATTTTCAAAAGCTAAAAAAGGTTCTACTGAATCTTTTCCCATATAAGGAGCGACAGTTACTGAATCAAAAGATAAATCTTCAAAGAAAGCTTTGGCATACATCGTTGAAGTATTTCCGATATCTCCACGTTTCGCATCGGCAATTGTGAAAATTTCAGGATGATTTTCATTAATGTAGTTTATAGTTTTCTCAAGTGCTTTCCACCCTTTTAAACCGTAAGCTTCGTAAAAAGCAGTATTTGGTTTGTATGCCACACAAAGATGGTGAGTAGCATCAATTATTTCTTTGTTAAACGCAAAAATAGGATCTTCTTCTTCTAATAAATGTGTCGGGATTTTAGATAGATCTACATCTAATCCAATACATAAAAAAGATTTTTTTCTTTTAATTTCTGCTACTAGTTGTTGTGTTGTCATTGTATACTGATGATAAGTTAGGCAAAAGTAAATATTTTAAACTTTCTAGTATATTTGTTTTAGATGTTTCGATATATATTCAGTAAAGTTTTATACGGTTTTTTAACACTCTTTGGAGTAGTTACTGTAATTTTCTTCTTATTTAATGTTTTACCTGGTGATCCAGCACGAATGTTAATGGGACAAAGAGAGGATAGCAAGCAATTAGAGATTATAAGAAAGAAGTATGGATTTGATCAGTCAATATCCACTCAATATTATTATTACTTAAATGATATTTCTCCGATTTCTTTTCATAGTAAAAGCAGTGAAAATTATACTTCATTTGATTCTGGTAAATATTCAGGACTTTCTTTGTTTACTATGGGAAACACTGAAATAGCCTTAAAATATCCTTATTTGAGAGATTCTTTTCAGAAAAATGGAAAAAGCGTAAGTGTTGTAATTAAAGAAACCTTACCTAATACGGCAGTTTTAGCAATAGTTTCAATAACAATAGCGCTTATCATTGGAATTATTCTAGGAGTTTTTTCGGCTTTATTTAAAGATTCTTGGTTTGATAAAATTATTGCGATTATTAGTACTTTAGGAATGAGTGTTCCTTCGTTTTTCTCAGCTATTTTATTTGCTTGGTTTTTTGGTTTTTTATTACATGAATTCACGGGGTTGGAAATGACGGGCAGTTTATATGAAGTTGATGACTTTGGTGAAGGATCTTACATAAAGTGGAAAAATTTGATTTTACCTGCTTTGGTTTTAGGAATTCGTCCTTTAGCAGTAGTAGTACAATTAATGAGAAATTCGTTATTGGAAACTTTAAGCCAAGACTATATTAGAACAGCAAGAGCCAAAGGTTTAGATAATTATCAAGTGATTAAAAATCACGCTCTGAAAAATTCATTAAACCCTGTGGTAACAGCAATATCAGGATGGTTTGCGTCTATGTTAGCGGGTGCTGTTTTTGTGGAATATATTTTTAATTGGAACGGATTGGGGAAGGAAATAGTAAATGCATTAAACACATTAGACTTACCAATTATTATGGGGAGTGTTCTTGTTGTAGCAACCCTTTTTATAGTTATTAATATCTTAGTAGATGTTGTATATAGTTGGTTGGATCCAAGAGTAAAGTTGAATTAAAATGAGAGGAATAATATTTTTTGCGGTAATTGTTTTAATAATGACGAGTTGTGCGTCCCTAAAGAAAAAACAATTTACAAATGAAGCTTTAACAGAAAAATTAGTAACGCTTGATCGAGATTCTATTTCATTACAAGGTGTTCTCGATAAGAATAGAGGAAAACAACTCTTCGTTCAGGTTTTTGCCAGTTATTGTCCGGTAAGTCAAGATAGTTTCGAAGATGTTTTAAAATTTCAAAAGGAGAATCCAGAAAAAGAATATATTTTTCTTTCGGTAGATCATTCTTATTACGACTGGAAAAGAGGATTGGAATATGTAAAACCGAAAGGTCAGTTTTATTATATTCCTGAAAAAGGAGATGGAGCTTTAGGTAAGTTTTTAAAATTAAAAAGCATTCCACGATTTTTAAAAATTAATAAAGACGGTAAAATAGAGGTGTATAAAACTTCGAAAGTGTCAGAGAAATTAAAATGATGAAGCGTTTTTTGATTTTAATATTTGTTGTCGTATTGTTGGGTTGCTCGACGAGAAACGAAAGTAAATTCTCAGAGAAAGCATTAAATGATATTGTGTTTAGTTTAAATGGAGATCAATTAGCTATTCAAGAAGTTTTAGAAAAGTATAAAGGAAAGAAAATATTTATTGATGTTTGGGCAACTTGGTGTGGAGATTGTCTTAAAGGTCTTCCCGCTCTAAAGAAATTACAAATTCAGCATCCAGAGGTTGTGTTTCTATTTCTATCCATTGATGATTCTATTAGTGATTTAAAAGCTGGCATTCAAAAATATAATATTGAAGGTGAGCATTATTTATTACCTGAAAAATGGGATGCAGATTTCAGCGAGTTTCTAGGATTATCTTGGATTCCAAGATATTTAATTGTTGATGAAAGTGGAGGAATTAAAGTTTTTAATGAAACAAAACCTAATAGTTCTGATATTCTTGAAGCTTTGGAATAAATTTTAAAGGAATAATATTACGTTTTCGTAAAAAAATAAGAGCATTTGTTTTTGTGTTCCGTATTATAAATTAGTTTTGTTAGGTAATAAAGACAACTAATTATAATTCAACATAACTATATCAAAATGAGAAAAAAGATAGTAGCAGGTAACTGGAAAATGAATAATAACCTTAATGAAACGAAAGAATTAATTCAAGGTTTAAAAAATGAAATGGAAGCAGTAACTTTAGATAATACAAGAGTTATAATTGCTCCTTCTTTTATCAATTTACAACAAGCAATTAGTGAAACTAACGATTCAGTAATTGAGGTTTCTGCTCAAAATTTGCATCAAGCTAAAAGTGGAGCTTACACGGGAGAGGTTTCTGCAGATATGTTGACTTCTGTAGGTGTTAAAACTGTTATCGTAGGTCATTCAGAAAGAAGAGCATATTTTAATGAGACTGACGATATTTTATCAGAAAAAGTGAATGCAGCAATAGAAAATGATTTTGAAATTATTTTTTGTTTTGGTGAGCAATTAGAAGACAGAGAAGCAAACAATCATTTTAAAGTTGTAGAATCACAATTGAAAAATGCTCTTTTTAGCTTACCTTCGAGCGCCTTTAGCAAAGTGGTCTTAGCATATGAGCCAGTTTGGGCAATTGGAACAGGAAAAACAGCTTCAGCTGATCAAGCACAAGAAATGCATCAGTTTATTAGAGGATTATTTGTAGAAGCTTACGGTCAAGGGTTAGCAGATAGTATTTCTATCTTATATGGAGGTAGTGTTAAACCAGCAAACGCTGAAGAAATCTTTTCAAAACCTGATGTTGATGGTGGATTAATTGGAGGAGCATCACTAAAGGCGAAAGATTTTTCGGACATAGTAAAATCAATTTAATTGGATAATATTTATATAGAATACACTTTTAAGGTTGCTCCAAAAGAGCCTGCAACAGAAATTTTAATTGCAGAACTTGGTAGTGTTGGTTTTGAGAGTTTTGTAGAAAATGATAACGGAGTTGTAGCTTTTATTCAGCAGCAAGACTGGAGTGAAAATTTATTAGATGATATTTTTATTCTTAAATCTGATGAGTTTAAAATCTCATTTACTCATAAAGAAATCGCACAAGAAAATTGGAATGAAGAATGGGAGAAAAACTTTACACCAATTCAAGTAGATGATAAAGTAAGTATTCGTGCTCCTTTTCACGAGAATCCAAATTTACCATACGATATAGTTATAGAACCAAAAATGAGTTTTGGTACTGGTCATCATGAAACTACACATATGATGGTTCAACATTTGTTGGAGTTAAATATTGAAAACAAAAAAGTACTAGATATGGGTTGTGGAACTGGAATTCTAGCAATTTTTGCTGAAATGAAAGGAGCAAAACCTATTGATGCTATTGATATCGATAATTGGTGTTATTTAAACTCTTTAGAAAATGTTGAGCGAAATAACTGTAAAAGTATAAGTGTTTATGAAGGAGATGCTTCATTGTTGGTAAACAAAAAATATGATATCGTAATTGCTAACATTAATAGAAATATTCTTTTAACAGATTTAAAGACTTATGTAAATTGCTTAAATGAAAAAGGAATAGTACTTTTAAGTGGATTTTATGAGGAGGATATTCCAATCATAGATGCAGAAGCTAGAAAATATGATTTAACTTTAGATACCGTAATTAAGAGAAATAATTGGGTTGCAGTTAAATATCTAAAATAAGTAATGAAGATGAGTACAATTGAGAAAATTCAAGAAGAGTTAGATGTTCTTGTACAGGAAACGAGAGAACATGAGATAATTTTGTACAATGATGATGTAAACACATTTGATTTTGTAATTGATAGTTTAGTTAATGTTTGCGATCATACCTTAGAACAAGCAGAGCAGTGTACTATACTTGTTCATTATAAAGGTAAATGTGCTGTAAAAACAGGAGAATATAAAGAATTAGAACCTAGATGTACTAAGCTACTAGAACTGGGTTTATCGGCAGAAATCGTATAACTAATGGAAAATGTCCTCAGGTATTATGAGTTTTCGGATTTTTTTGAAGATAAATCTGGAGCTTTTGAAGGGAATGAAATCTCTTACACAGAATTAAATTCAGAACATTTTCTAATTTTTACTAAAAATAATGAGACTTATGATTTATACGTTTCAAAGTATTCTTCTGAAAAGGAAATAGGTCGAAAACCTCCGGAAATACTGGAGTTATTAATGAAAAACTACGACAAATCTATTCCAGAACATCGAGTAATTTTAAGGAAATATTTATACTAATTTAAAAAAGATCAAGTTTTTGATCTTTTTTTTTGACCTATATGTGACCTTTTAGAAAATGTTGTGTCTTAATAAGTGTAATAACAAATGAAAAAGGTTATTCAAAAACAAAAGTTCATTGTAATAGTAAGAATTAGTCCCTTAATAATTAGAAGGCCAAATCCCTAAATAAAAAGAGCTTCTTTAGTAGTGAATTAGGATGGAGGATAAAGGAGCTCTGGCTTTATAATTTATAAGTTAGAAATAGTTAGTTAAAAATAGTAGTAGTTAGTTTTTATACTAAGTTTGGTTAGACAAAGAGCCTCGAGCAATCGTTTGAGGCTTCTTTTTAACAAAAAAAGAATTTCTAATTGTGACTTTTAAGAAATAGATGTGTCTAAATAAATGAATAGAACTTTAAAAGTTTATTCAAATAGAAAAAATAAGTTAAAAATAGTAGTAGTTAGTTTTTATACTAAGTTTGGTTAGACGAGGAGACCTCAAGCATTTGTTTGAGGTTTCTTTTTTCAAAGTACAAAATATTAATCCTGCATATAAGGATTTTATAATTCCCAAAAATTGACTGTTTTAGTCATTATAATTTAAGTGTAAATAGTTTTAAATAAGTAGTTAGTTTTAATACTAAGTTTGGTTAAAAAAAGCCTCAAGTTTTTACTTGAGTTTTTTTTTATTTAACTAATTGTTAATTTTTGGTTATAAAGTTTAAAATTCAACTCCGATGTTTATTTTTATTTAAATCTCTAGTTTTTTAGTAGGCTTTTCGCTTTAATACATTAATATTAAACTTGTTGTGTGTTAAAAAAAACAGATTAATGTTTAAATGTCAACATTTAGAATGATTCTGTAAAATTATAAAGAAGTGTTAAAACGATGAATAAATTGTTATATTTTCGTTAAAAATTTTTTATAAACCATTAAAAACTAAATTTAAAAATGAAAAAAATGAAATTCTCCCGAATTGCATTATTACTAGTTGGGGCTAGTTTTTTCGCATGTCAAACAGAAAACAATGAGCAACCAGCTGAAACTGTAGAGAGCAATGTGTCTCCTGAGATTGTAGCTAAATTAGCTAACTATGATTTTAACGTAAATAACGTTAAAGAAGTAGATTATTTTTTACCTGATGGTAGTACAACAAAAATGATTCGTGTAGAGGAGGATATCCATTTACCAAAGGATCAGGTAATGGGGTTACCTAATCTTCAAGGTGTATCAGGAAAGAACTATCACACAAATAACTTAGTTGCGCAAAACACAGTAATCAATATCATTGGTTATACTGGTGGTGGTGGTTTCGGTCTTTCAAGTAAAGCACAAACTGCTTTACAGTGGGCTGTAAATAACTATAATAGATTAAACTTATCTATTAGATTTAATTTAACTTACGGAACAAATTACCAACCACAAGATATGGTAGTTTATAACAATCCTAACCAAAGTGGTTCAGGAGGTTCTGCAGGTTTCCCATCAGGTGGAGCGCCATTTAAATTTGTGCAGATTTACGGTTTAGAAGGTTTCAATACTAACGTGAACGAGCACGTTATTACTCACGAAATCGGACACTCTGTAGGATTCCGTCACACTGATTATTTCTCAAGACAAAGTTGTGGACAAAACGTAAATGAAGGTTCAGCAGGAGTTGGAGCTAATCCAATCCCAGGTACTCCTTCAGGATACGATCCAACGTCGATCATGTTAGCTTGTTTCAGTGGAAGTACTGATGGAGAGTTTAACAATAATGATGTAACAGCATTAAACTACTTATACTAGAAAGAATAAATTTATAGTATAAAAAAACCCGAGGAATCTTCCTCGGGTTTTATTTTTTAGTAAAACACTGTTTGAGAGTAGTCGAGTATTCTCAAATTAGCGTCATACAATTTTATATTAATCTGTGGATAATTAATATTGTTATACTCGTTTTTCAAAGTAAGATCAATATTTTCAGGATACACAGCCTTTTCTTTATCTTGATACGATAAGAAGTACTTACCATTTCTATTAATAAGTTGCGCCATGTCAGAAGCTAGTTCATTTTTGTCTTCATCAACTAACTGTACTTCAATGTATTCGATTTTTCCAACTTCGAATATATCAACATTAATTTTGTAGATACTATCTGTTTTTTCAACCGTAGAATAAAACAAAGAACCTTCTCTGTTTTGTGATATTCCTGTTAAACTAATAAATAGGAAAATCAGAACTAATGTAATTTTTTTCATTTTTAGGAGATTTAATTTATCATTAAACTGGGTGTAAGTTACAAAATACTCATTAGATGACTAGGTATAGTCGTTTTTAGACTATTTCGAAACCAATAGAAACAAGCTAAATTCATGCCAAATAAAAAAAACTCTACATTTAAAAAATGTAGAGTTTTAGATTTAATAGGTTGACTCTTAATTAGTCTTTTATAAAGGGATTATATTGTTTTATTGAACAGCCTTAAGCGCATCAATATTACCATAACCGAAGCTTGAATTTCTATTAGGATAGAATTCACCAGCTCTTTTCATTTTATCTAACACTTGAGAGCGTGACCAAGTTGGGTTTTTAGACCATACTAAAGCAGCAATTCCTGCTGTAGTTGCAGTAGCAACTGAAGATCCACCAACGTAGTTTGCAGCTCCATCATTCGAACTTAACACAGGAACTGTTTTTCCTGATCCACTACGCTCCATTTCAATAGTAAAATCAATTTTAGATCCTGAATGACAATTTCCACATCTTTTGTATTGCCCTTCGATAATTCCAGTTACAGCAACTGTTTCACTCATATTAGCAGGGAAAATAACACCATACCAGTTTGTTACTGATGTAGAAGTTCCTCCTGCTGCGAAGATTAACTTTCCTCTGTTGTACGCATATCTAATAGCATCTCTTACTCTTGAACTACTAAATGGAGATCCGATTGACATTGATACAATGTTAATGTCACTTCTGTTTCCGATAGCAGTTAATGCTTCAGCAACACCTCTTTTTTCATGGTAATCATCGATTAATACATTTTGTACAGAGCGATAAGAAACTAAATTAGCATTGTATGCAACACCAACTGGTAAGTTATCATTATTTCTTGGTGCTGTTGCAGCTGAAGCCATGCTTGTACCATGTCCACACTTGTCATTAACACCATCATAGTTATTAGACCATGCCCACCATGAATCTACAAAAGTACCATACTTTTGAACTGTTCTTCCAGAAGAATATCCGTCATTAAAGTATTGGTTCATCCATCTTTGATTCGGAGAAAGTCCAGTATCGATTACAGCCACTGTAACTCCTCTACCAGTACTATAGTTCCATGCTGCCGGGATGTTGTGGATGTCGAAGTTCCATGGAACTCTTGCTCCAGGAGCAACTGTACGATAGTCGGCTGAATTTAGATTTTGTGAAGCAAAACCACAACCAAACCCGTCTCCCGACCTAGTGTTTTCATTTTCCAATTTATAAGTTGCAGGTTCTAAATATCGAACTCTTTCATCATTTAAAAGAGCTTCAACGGTTTCCTTATTTTCAACTTTAATGTCAATTATATTTAAAGTTGCATCAACATATAGTTCATCCTTTTCTTTGTTCGAAGTTGTTTTTTCTAAGCTTCTTACTAGAGAAATTAAATTATCTTTAATAGCATCAGATTTAGGTCCTTTTTGAAATTCATCTTTAGAATCCCCATAACCAATGGTAAGCATATTATCACCATGTTTAATAGCGCTCCAAATAGTATGAGCGTCTGTTTCCATCCAAAAGAAATCTCCTTTCAAGTCAATAGATTCTTGAATCTTTGCATTGATTTGTTCTTTTGTTAATAATTCTGTTTGCTGAGTTGTGTTTTCTTGAGGGATATCCTCATTTTTAGAACAAGACACAATAGCCATGGCAATAGCCATGCTAAGTACTAGTTTTTTCATTTTGAAGGGTTTTTAAGATTTGCGATAGCGAATATATTAAAAAAACAACTAAAAAATAAATAATTATGTAATTTTATATGTTTTTAATTACGAAAAAACCAATAAAACCATTAAATTATCTTAAAAAAGTGCTTTATAGCTATTGATTTTGCTGAATTTTCTGTGAATTCAATAAAGTGCATAAAAAAACCACATTAATTTTATAAATGTGGTTTTTAAAGTTGTTTAAAATGAAAATATCTAAAAAAGAAATTTATTTTTCTAAAATTACTCGGGTAGGAGTGTCTTTTCCATTAATTATTGAAGATGTTCCGATTGCAACAGCCTTTATGGTTTCTGTCAATACATCAATATCTAGGGTTTCTGCTTCATCTGTAACTTTATGGTAATCTGGATCAATATCAATTTGAGTTGTTGAAAAGGTATGAGAAGGTACACCTAAACGGGCTAAAGAGGCATTATCAGATCTAAAAAATAAATTATACTTTTTATAAGGATCAGGAAAGAGTTTATAACCAGTTCCTTCAAGATTTTTTTGAATAATTTTTCCGAAGTTAGATCTTTCAAAACCAGTTAGCCAAGCTGTTTTTGGTCCTGTTTTAGGTTCTTTTCCGATTAATTCCAGATTTATACCTGCTACAAATTTTGAAGCGTCTATGTCTTTCCCAAAGTGTTTAGAGCCAATTAACCCCATTTCTTCTGCAGTAAAACAAACAAAAATTATACTTCTTTCATTATCATTTTTATTTTTAAAATATTCAGCTAGAGCAATAACTCCAGTTACACCAGATGCATCATCATTTGCTCCGTTATAAATTCTATCCTCACCTTCTTTTTTCATTCTCAAATGATCGTAGTGCGCTGATACA
The DNA here is from genome assembly GCA_022448525.1 of Tenacibaculum sp. Classification (GTDB taxonomy): domain Bacteria; phylum Bacteroidota; class Bacteroidia; order Flavobacteriales; family Flavobacteriaceae; genus Polaribacter. Next base: position 536,748 of record JAKVCX010000001.1, on the reverse strand, counting down.
ATTACGTATTCATCTTTTTTACTTTTACCTTCCAAAACGCCAATCACGTTAAACATCTTAATATTGTTGTGTTCAAAATTTTGTCGGTAAGAAGTTAAGTTGTTGTAAAAACTTAATCCTATTTTTTGGAATTCATTTTCAATATACTGAGCGGCTTTTTCAATACCAGGAGAACCAGTAGCTCTACCTTCCATTTCATCTGAAGCAAGAGTGTACAAATGTTTTTTAATTGTTGCTTTATTAAATGAAGAAATTGAAGTTTGTTCATTTTTCTTTACTATTTCTTTTGAAGCAGGTTTGTTATATTCTTTACAAGATAATGTAACAGCTAAGAAAGCCGATAGAATGGTTGTTTTTTTCATGTATGAACTACTTTAAGTTTAGATTGAGATAATATTATTTTGTAATTTTACCGAAAATTTTTTCCATGAATTTATCAAATATTCCAAATATAAAACATACGAATTCAAATAACTTTTTCTTATTAGCTGGGCCTTGTGCAATTGAAGGAGAAGAAATGGCGTTACGCATAGCTGAAAAGGTTATTGAAATTACTGATAAATTAGAGATTCCTTATGTATTTAAAGGAAGTTTCAAGAAAGCTAATAGAAGTAGAATTGATAGTTTTACTGGAATAGGCGATGAAAAGGCGTTGAAGATTTTAAGAAAAGTTTCTGAAACTTTTAATGTTCCTACAATTACAGATATACATGAAGTTAGTGACGCGGCTTTAGCTGCTGAATATGTTGATGTTTTACAAATTCCTGCATTTTTAGTTCGTCAAACGGATTTAGTAGTAGCTGCAGCGAATACAGGTAAAGTTGTTAATTTGAAAAAAGGACAATTTATGAGCCCGGAAGCAATGCAACACGCTGTGAAAAAAGTTAAAGATTCTGGAAATGATAATGTATGGATAACTGAAAGAGGTACTATGTTTGGATATCAAGATATGTTAGTTGATTTCCGTGGTATTCCTACAATGAGAAGTTATGCGCCTACTGTTTTAGATGTAACACACTCTTTACAACAACCAAATCAAAGTTCTGGAGTAACAGGAGGAAGACCAGATATGATTGAAACTATCGCTAGAGCAGGTGTTGTAAATAATATCGATGGATTATTTATGGAAACTCACTTTGATCCAGCAAATGCAAAATCAGATGGAGCTAATATGTTACATTTAGATCATCTAGAAAAAGTTTTAACCAACTTGGTGGCCATTAGAAAAGTTGTGAATACTCTATAATGGATTTCGATTTTTCAATTACTTCTTTGAGACCTTTGTCGGTGTTGGTTCAAAATAAAGGATTGTCAACATGGAAAGAAGTAGTTGATTATACTAAAGATTTACCTTACGGAAGGAATAGAAACAGAACGGACTTTTCTCTTGTTATAAAAGAAGGAAAAGGAAGTTGTAGTTCTAAGCATGCTTTTTTGAGAGCTTTAGCTGAAGAAAATTCCATTGATGAGGTGGAGTTAATTTTAGCTATTTATAAAATGAATTCAGCTAATACGAAAGTTGGAACTGTCATAGATGATAATGGTTTATCCTATATTCCTGAAGCTCATTGTTATCTGAAAGTTGAAGGTGAGAGAATTGATATCACTACTTCAGGTTCAAACTTTACCAATTTAAAAATGGCAATTATTGAAGAACAAACAATAACCCCTGAACAAGTTGCTGATTTTAAAGTTCAATATCACAAACAGTTTATCAAAAACTGGATTTTAGAATCTGAAATGGAGTTTTCTTTTGATATTATTTGGCAAATTCGAGAAGCGTGTATTGCTTTTCTTTCTAAGTAAAGTTTAAATAGTAGCAGGATGGTTTTTATGCCATTTTATAAATTCTTCTGCGTCAACAAAACCTGTTGCAGAACCACTCTTATTGTAAAATACTACTATTGGTTTTTCTTTTAATATTTGTAAACTGTAAGGTCTATTTAGGTGATTATAAATTGTTTTACTAATTGTACTCCCGCTTTCATTTTTAACAAATCCTAGTTGATATAATTTTTCTTCATTAATCATAGGATAAAAGTATAAACTTTTATTCATCTACACTTTTGTTCTTCTTATCGATAAAAAAATGATTGTCATCAATTAGTTGATAATTTAACAAACGATTAGTTGCCAATTACAGCTATGTTTTGGAGAAGTACCGTATTGGGGATATTTATATAGGTGCTTCTCCTTTTTTAATTGAATTATTTAAACCGAACAAATATTGGTTCGTCGAAATAATAACTAGGAGTGTATACAGGTTCTTTCTCTGAAAACTGATACCAAGGCGAGATATTTGAATCCTCAAAATTCTTCAACAAACAAACATTTTGAGCAGGCGTATTTCCTTGAGCGAGTAAATATAATTTTTTGCCATTTTCATTGACAACTTCATCAACAATAATTTCAATATGACCAGGAAATCCAGGTTGTACCAGCATATCACCAATTTTTAGATTTTCGATTTTAACTTTTGGTAATTCACTATGAAGAGAAGCTGTACCTGCATAAGTGTATATTAAGTTCAAGTATTTGTAAAAGTTACTTTTCGAATTATTAGCTTTAGCCGTTTTGTGAAAGGTTACTTTATTTCCATTGATTTTAGGTCGATAACCGGCAGCGTATTGTTTCCAAGAACAATAATGACCAGAGGTAAATTTGAATCCAATTTTCTCTTGTTGTTTATTCTCCCATAAATATTCTGCTCTAATTCGTATTAATGCATCAGCACACTGTTGTAAACCGTTCTTTGGAACAGGGACTTCTAAAATTGCATCATGCCAGTGTTGTGCGAAATATTCTGATCCATCATAATTTATAATAGGAGATCCATGTTTTTTGAGTTTATAATTTCGAAGATATTCTTGAAATGATCCATTTTTATATTGCACACGATTAAATCCTTTAGGTACTAGAACTCTTGTAGAAATCGAATCGCCAATAATATTAATGTGATTTGGTTTAGAAATGGTGTTTTGAACAATTCCTTTTAAATGGTTGGTAATTTGTTTTCCTTTTGAATTGGTTCTTATCAAAAAAATGAAAAGAAGAGTACCTAACAATGTAATTATAATTTTCTTCATAGCTTGAATTAATATTATATTTATAACACCTTTCTATATAGTTTTAGTATGTAAATTATTTACAGGCACGATTATTGATTTTTTCGAGAGGAATTAAAATTTAAATATGAGAATTTTATTTATAGTAGTATTCATTACATTTTCATCTTTTTCGCAAAACTTTGATGCGATTAGTTTAAAGACCAAAACATATCCAGGTTTAATTACCGCTAATCAATTAGCACAAAATATAAAAAGAGATTTTAAGAACAAAGAAGATCAAGTAAAAGCAATTTATAGCTGGTTAACCGCTAATATTCGTTATGATTTAGAGGAGTTTTATAATCCGAACAGAGAAACCAAAGTTAGTTTTAGTTATCAAACCTTAGAGGAAAGAGATAGAAAATTAAAAGCTATTAAGGATGAAATGGTTAATGAAACATTATCTACAAGAAAAGCAGTTTGCGAAGGATATGCACAAACATTTTCTAAGGTTTGCTCACTATTAGCTATCGAAAATGAAGTGATAGAAGGTTATATTAGAAGTTCATCAAATAGAATAGGTAGGCCGCTGCAAAGTCCAAATCATTCTTGGAATGCTGTTAAATTAAATGACGAATGGATTTATATTGATGCAACTTGGGGTGCTGGTTCTGAATATAATGGTAGGTGGATTCGTAAGTTTAATTCTTACTATTATGATATTCCAAAAAAGAAATACTTTAAAACACATTTACCAGAAAAATCGATTTGGAAATTGAGAGTTGGAAGAATCGATAAAGAAGAATATTATAAACAACCAATCTACAGTCATGAGTTTTTAAGATCTAATGTTGAATTATCATCGCCAAGTTCTGGTATTTTGAATAAGAGTCGTAACGGAAGTGTTACGATGGAATTGAAAAACGCTACAGATAAGGAAGTTTTGGTTGGATTTTTAGGTTCAACGAGAGCATTGAAACCAAATACAATAAATAAAAATGGAAATACAATTGTTTCAATAATGCCACCTCCAGGAGCGAAAGCTTTATTCTTATTAATTGATAGGGAAGTAGCTATTGAATTTTTAATACAATAAGAAAAAACCTCTTGATTTTTCAAGAGGTTTTTTTGTTATTATTTAGATAAGAATTCTTCCTTACTTAAAACTTTTGTAGGTTTTTTACCTTCTTTTACTTTACGACTCTCAAATTTTGAAATTACTTTTTTATTGATTTTTTCAAAATCTTCCTGAGCTTTTGTCAAACGAGCTTTTAATACTCCTTGATTTTCTATTTGAGATAAAGATGGTTTTTCAAATTGATTCGCAACCTCAGAATATAAATCAGAAAGCTTTTCACGAAGTTCTGGTTCAGCTTCACCAACATAGTTATCTCCCGTAGTTACCACTAATGTTTCTTTTAACGGTTGTAATACTTCAATTACTTTAGTTGCCACTTTTTTAAACTTATTATCTTCTTTTAGTCGATTTGCCGATTTTAAATATGCATCAACTTTATGAACTAAATAAGCTAATCTTTCCATGTCATCGTATAATTCCATGGTAGTTTTTCGTTGTGCTTTTCTATCACTATCACTTATTTGTGATTTAGGATCATTTTGAACAATAATAGTGTTTGTATATTCTTTTTTCCCTTTTTTAAGCACAACTTTATAGGTTCCAGCAGGAACTCTTGGAGCTGTAAATCCACCACGAGTAAAGTTTTTACCAGCAGCAACTTTAGGGTTTTTCTGTCTGAAACCCCAACTCACAACATTAATTCCTTTTGCTTTACCTGGAGTTAGTGTAATTAGTTCATTGTCATTTTGATCTTTAATCGTTAAGGTCATTTTACCAAACGTATGACGCTTTTTTAAATAATAAATAATCTTAGCAGCAGAACTTGGATTGCTTCCAACGAATTGTAATTCTGTACTACCTCCACCAAAACCACCTTGTTCCTTTATAATTCCAGGTTTAGATTTAAAGAAATGAACATTCTTTGATAACATTGCTTGATTTACTTCACGTAAAGGAGAAATATCATCAATAATAATTACACCACGTCCGTGTGTTCCTAAAACTAAATCGTTTGTTTGTTTTTGTAAATCGATAAAGTGAACTGCAGTTGCTGGCATTTTATTTGTAAATCTCGACCAGTTTTTACCACCATCAATAGTAATGAATAAACCAAACTCAGTACCTAAGAAAAGTAAATCTTCATTTACATAATCTTCTTGAATGTTTCTTGCAAAACCTATGATGTCATCTGTAACTATTGATTTCCAAGTTTTACCAAAGTCAGTAGTTTTGTATACATACGTATTCATATCTCCTGAAGTATGACCGTCGAAAACAGCGTATGCCGTTCCTTTATTATGAGAACTTGCTTCAATATGATATACCCAAGTGTTTTTAGGTAAACCAGAAATATTAGCAACTGTATTTTCCCATGTTTTTCCTCCGTTTTGAGTTACTTGAACATTTCCATCATCTGTTCCCACCCAAATAACGTTTTCATCTAATGGAGATTCAGCAATCGTAAATATGGTAGTATGTGTTTCAGCACCAGATTTGTCAACAGAAATACCTCCTGACTCTTTATCTTGTTTTGCTGGATCGTTAGTAGTTAAATCTGGAGAAATTTTCTTCCAGTTATCTCCCATATCTTCACTTACATGTAAAAACTGACTTCCCATGTAAAAGCGATCAGGTTGATGCGTACTTACAGCCATCGGAGCATTCCAGTTAAAACGTAAATCTGCTTCTCCTTTAATAGGTAATGGCTGAATAGTTTTATTATAATTTTTATCTACATCGTATCTCCAAACTTGTTGTGCACCTTGCATTTCAGAATAGATAATGTTTTTAGTTGGGTGTTTTAATACTCTAAATCCATCACCAACACCAACACGTTTCCAGTCTCTTGCTTCAATTCCTCCAGGAGAAGAAGAAGGTCCATACCAAGAACCGTTATCCTGTAAACCTCCGTAAATATTATATGGTTCTTGATTATCAACACTAATGTGATAAAATTGAGAAAGCGGAAGATTATCAACCATATCCATAGTTGCACCTCCATCCCAACTTCTATAAACACCACCGTCAGTTCCCACGAACATAGCATCTGGGTTTTTGATGTCAAAAACAATATCATGGATGTCAGCATGCATTTCTCCTAAATTCTTAAACGTTTTACCTCCGTCTCTTGAGATAGAACCAAACAATCCTCCTTTAGCTAAAATATCAGGATTTGTTGGGTGAACAACTAATCTAGAAAAATAGAAAGGACGAACCACTAAACCGAAATCACTATTTAATAATTTCCAGTTTTTTCCAGCATCATCAGAACGATATAAACCTTTGTTTTCTTTGCTTTCTACAACTGCAAAAATTAATTCTGGTTTGGAAGGAGCAATGGCAATTGCAAAACGACCTAGGTCTCCTTGAGGAAAACCGTTATGTATTTTATTCCAAGTTTTACCAGCATCCGTTGATTTATACAACGCACTTCCTGGACCACCTGAATTGAATCCCCAACCTGTTCTTCGGAATTCCCACATTGAAGCATACAAAATGTTTGGATTTGTAGGATCCATGATTAAATCACTGGCTCCAGTTTTTTCGTTTATATATAAAATCTTGTCCCAAGTTTTCCCTCCATCAGTGGTTTTATAGACACCTCTTTCTTCACTATCGCTCCAAAGTGCACCTAAAACGGCAACGTAAACTTCATTTGAGTTATTCGGATTAATTTTAATACTACTGATGCGTTCCGATTTTTCAAAACCTATCTTTTTCCAGTTTGCACCTCCATCTTTAGATTTATATAAACCATCACCTAAAGACACACTATTTCTTGTCCAAATCTCACCAGTTCCAACCCAAACTGTATTATCTGGGTCACTAGGATCAACAGCGATACTACCAATTGACTGTGCATAATCATCAAAGATTGGTACAAATGAAGCACCAGCATTTTCAGATTTCCATACACCGCCACCGGCAGAACCAGCATAAATAATTTTTGAATTTGTAGGATGATTTTCTAGGTCAATAATACGACCACTCATTAAAGCAGGACCTATTTCTCTTGCTTCTAAATTTCCGAAAAGTTCTTTTCCTTTAAGAACAATATCTTGTGCATTAACACTCGCAGTTACTGTAATAAAACTACAGGCTAAAACTTTAATTAGCTTATTCATAATGAAAGTATGTACAGTGCTATTCAATGAATAACACCGTACGAAAATTAAGTTAAGTTAGTATAAGTATTGTTTGATTATTTCTTAGCTGGTAGAGCAAAAGATGCAGCGTCAACTTCTGGATTCAATTTAATCTCTTTGAATTCCATTGTTTGAAATTGACTCCCAATACTAAATGGAAAGTAAATTCCGCCAACTTCTTGATAATCACTTAAAGTAGACTTTACAGTTTGTCCTTTCATTGGACCTTGATTTACTTGAGATTCAGTTACGATTGGAACAAAATTCTCAGTATCAAAATAGTAGTTTGTAATATTAGGAGTTAATTCTCCATTAATTAAAACAGGTTTTTTAGTCAATTTGATTTTGAAAGTTTCAGTTCCATCAATCGTTTCTTTACCGATTAATTCAACTGTGTAACCTTTTTCCTTATAGTTTAAAAATGGGTCAGGAAATTGTTCTAATTCATTTTTTAAGTTTTGTGTAGCTTCGCTATCACTCTTTTCAGCATCCATCGTCATTTGGTTTCTTTGCCAAGAAGTTTCTCCGTCAAAAGCAGACCAAACCATTTTATTTCCTTGCAATTCAATTGAAACTAATTGTTTTCCGTCTTTAGTAGATAACATTTCAAAAGGAATTTCCATTCCTTGCATTTTCATGTTTCCAATCATTTGAACACCTTTTAATTGTTCTAATTTTTCTTTTCCTCCAATATTTTCAATGTAGTTGTTGATAATTTCATCTGCCGTTTGAGCATAAGCAGATACAGAAAATGCTAAAGTAAAAGCAAAAAGTAAAGATTTTAGATTTCTCATTGTTTTGATTATTTTAATGATAGTATGTTATAGTTAGAAGACTTAAAATACAAAATGTTACAAGTTTTAGTTAAAATATATTTGATAGTTCATAATATTTGTTGTTTGACTTTTGAAATTTATTTCATTTTTAATTATTACATTGTGTAGAAATTATGATGAAGAAAATAATATTTTTAGTGTTGTTTGCAGGGTGTGTTTCTGCACATTCTCAAGACGAATTATGGATAAAAGAGAAAGTTAGAACCTACAAAACAATTAATAGTTCTCAAGATCTTTTTGAGCATATAAAAAGCGATTTTAAAACGGATCTTACGAGAGTAAAGGCTGTTTACTGTTGGATAACGTTGCATATGAAATATCGAATTACTACGAGTTCATTTGTGTTTGAGCCAGAACAGATAGTTTATTTTAATCAGGAAGATTTAGACAGGAAATTAATTGCTAAAAATGATAGATTAGTAGAGAAAGCAATTAAAGATAGAGGAGGTGTTTGTGAGCATATTGCTTTGACATTAAAAAAGCTTTGTGATTATTTCGAAATTGAAAATGAACTTATAAAGGGATATGTTCGAAATACACCTGAAGAAATAGGTATAAGACCAAAGTTTAAAAACCATATTTGGAATGCAGTTAAGTTTAATGGTAAATGGATGTTAATAGATGCAACTTATGGTATTGATTATGATGCTTATTTAGATAGAGCGGAATGTGATTTTAGTTATTTTGATATTCAATCGGCGCAAATGAGATTAACGCATTATCCTAGCGAGCCGAAATGGATTAATTTTTTAGAACAATCTAATATCAATAAGTTTAGTGCATTACCAATGTTTTGGGATGGTTTTATAAAAGCAAAAGCAGAGTTGGTAACACCAAGTGACGGGAAATTAAGTAACCATAAACGAAAGAAATTTATCACATTTAAAAACTTAAATGAAAATTTAAAAATTACTTACAAGTTCGATGATGAAAATTTTGCTAAAGAACCTAGAGTGAAAAGGTCGGGAGCTTATACAAATGTGATTATCAATACTACTAAAGAGGGGATTTTGACTTTGTATTTTAATAATAAATCAGCTTTAGCTTTTAAGGTGGAGGATTGAAAACCTTATTTTTTCCAAAATCCTTTTACTTTATTTTTATTAGCCTTGGTTAAAATGTAAACTAGAATCTCGGCATTAATATCTTCTACGGAAAAGAAACGTAAGGATTTTACAACTTTTCTTCCTTCAGAAATTAAGAGATTATTGTATTTTTCAAATTGATAATCTCCATAAAAACCAACATCCACATAACCTTTTTTCTTTGATGGGTTTAAATAACAAAATGGACTTCCATCTAAAACATAAAATGGAATTTTCCATTTAAATTGTAATGTCACCTCAGGAAAACTTTGCTCAATTATTAACTGTAGATGCAGCAATATTGATTTAAAAGGTTCTTCCTGATTTAAAATATATTCTTCAGCTGGTTTCATCTTTTAAAAATAGGAGTTTATTCAAAATAAAACTGTGTGTTGAGAAACTCTAAATTAAAATTAACAGTTTTTTATTAGGTGGAATCGTAATAAATAATTTACTTTGTGTTTCAAAGTACTTTACTATGAGTTCAGAAGACTATTTAAAAGACATTACGGAAATTAAAAATTTAATGAATAGATCGACTCGATTTATTTCATTAAGCGGATTATCTGGGATTTTAGCTGGAACATTCGCATTAATAGGAGCTGCACATGCTTATTGGTTGGTAACTAGTAGCGCGAGAGGTTATTTAATTTTGAATGGTCGAATTTTTAATTTGGTTATGTTGGACATGATTTTAGTCTTTGTATTAAGTGTTGGAACGGCCATTTTTTTAACAACTGTAAAAGCAAAAAAGAATAACGAGAAGATTTGGGATGCTACAACAAAACGATTGTTGACTAGTTTTTTAGTTCCGTTAATTGCTGGTGGAATTTATACGTTTATTATTTTACAACAGCAACGTTATGGTCAAACAGGAGCATTGATGTTACTTTTTTATGGATTGGGTTTGGTGAATGCTTCTAAATATACATTGGGCTATGTAAAGTATTTAGGATATACAGAAATTGTATTAGGTTTGCTCTGTGCATATTCTCCTGGATTAGGATTTTGGTATTGGGTAATTGGATTTGGAGTTATGCATATTGTTTACGGAACTTTAATGTATTTTAAATACGAAAGAAAATAGAGGTTAAGACCATTGTGAAGAATATTCTTAATAACATAAATAAAGCATTTGATCATAGAATCCGATTAGGTATCATGTCTATTTTGGTGGTGAACGAGTACGCAGATTTTAAAACATTAAAAGAATTATTAGGAGTTACTGATGGAAATTTAGCGAGTCATTCGAAAGCTTTGGAAAAAGTAGGTTTTATAATTGTAGAGAAGCAATTTATTGGAAGAAAACCGAATACGAAATATGTAGCAACGAAATTGGGAAAAGAGGAATTTAAAAAGCATGTAGAAGCTTTGGAAAAATTGATAAAAGGGAAGTAAAATTTTTTTAAAAATAAACTTTGAATTTCAAAGTTCTTTTTAAAAATGGGGAGATTGCTAAAACCGCCCGATCAGCACTGGTTGGGTGGATTCTAAAAAATTGAATAATAAATAAATACTAATAAGATGGAAAAAGTTCATGAACAAACAGGAAAATTCGGGAGATGGATAAGAAATTCAATTTCTGCGAGAATGCTAATGATAGGATTTTTAATTCTAATATTATTAATACCGCTTTCGTACGTTAAAGATATTATTCGCGAACGTCAGTATAATCAAAAGGCAATGATTAGCGAAATAAATAAAAAGTGGGGTGGGGAAGTTATGTTATATGGTCCAATGTTGAAGGTTCCTTACAAAACATATTCTGTAAAAAGAATTTACAATCAGAACACTAAAACATATCAAGAGGAAACCATAGAGAATATTCATAACGCATATTTTTTTCCGAATAAATTATCGGTAAGTTCAATAGTGAATCCACAACCAAAGAAACGAGGGATTTATGAAACGGCAGTATATGGAAGTGAAATTCATATTGATGGTAATTTTACTCGTCCTGATTTTAGTGAAAAAGATCTTGAGGAGAAAGATATTATCTGGGAGAAATCAAAATTGATTATTGAAACATCAAACTTAAAAGGAGTTAGTAGTTTGGTAGAAATAAATCTTAACAAAAATAACTATGCTTTTGAATCAAAATATGATCATTCAACTCCAAATTCAAATGATAATTATTACGATTTAGATAAACATTCGTATGAATATTTAACATTGCACAAATTAGAAAGTAAGTCAATAAAGAAAACAGATTTACCAATTGAAAATCCAGTAAGTTTTTCGTTAAAAATGAATGTGAATGGAAGTAAACAAATTCGTTTTATTCCTGTTGGAAAAGAAACTGATGTAAATATTAAATCGAATTGGAAAACTGCGAATTTTTTAGGTGAATACTTACCTTATAATCCAGATAAAATTAAGGAAGATGGTTTCGATGCTAAATGGAAGGTTTTAGATATAAACAGGCCATTTCCTCAACAATCTTTCAATGGAATTCCTAATTTAAAAAAATATGCCTTTGGTGTTAATTTTATGATTCCTGTAGATCAATATCAAAAAAGTGAACGATCAGCTAAATATGGATTTTTAGTCATTTCACTTACATTTTTAGTTTTCTTTTTAATTCAAACAATGAGTAAAATTTCAATTCATCCATTTCAATATTTAATGATTGGAATAGCATTAACTATGTTTTATACTTTATTAATTTCAATATCAGAGCATAGTAATTTTTTAAATGCGTATCTTCTAGCAGGAATATCTGTTGTTGCTTTAATAACATTATATTCTAAATCAATATTAAAGACCTTTAAATTTCCGATGTTTATTGGAATTAGTTTAACAGCTTTGTATACCTTTATTTTTATTATAATTCAGTTAGAAAGTTATGCTTTATTAGTAGGAAGTGTTGGGTTATTTTTAATCTTGGCTTCTGTAATGTATGCTTCTAGAAAAATTGATTGGCAAAACGGATAAAAGTTAATTGTTATGCTTATAAAACCAATTACAAATTTGCAGAGAACTGTTTTGTTACTAGTTGTATTTTCAGCTTTTCTTCCGCTACTAAGAGTACAGCTAACACAGTCATTGAATTATACTTTTTTACTATGGAATATGTTTTTAGCCGTTATTCCATTTATGTTTGCCGAATATGCAAAACGACTTGATATTACAAAGACAAAAAAGTCTCACTTGATTATTTTAATATTTGCATGGTTGTTTTTTTTACCAAATGCTCCATATATCATTACAGATTTCATTCATTTTAAGCCTGAAAGTAAAATGGCTTGGTTTGATTTATTTATGTTGTTTGTAAACGCATCAACAGGAACCTTATTAGGTTTATTGTCAATCGTAAGCTTTTATGATATTGTATGTGTCAAGTGGAACAAGAAAATTGCACAAAACTTTTCCATAGTAGTTTTCTTCTTGTGTGGGTTCGGAATTTATTTAGGTCGCTTTCTTCGATTTAATAGTTGGGACGTTCTATTTTCTCCTTTAGATTTAGTGAAAGAGAGTATATTAAGTTTTCAAGAATCAACAGCCTGGTATATTACTTTTGGATTTGGATTCTTACTGTGGATTTTATTTTCAGTTGTAAAAAGAAGTAAAATAAATATATAAATTGAAAAAAAGACATCTCAAATTTGAGATGTCTTTTCTTATTTTGATCTTATTTTTCTAAGAATACTTTCTAAGCCGTTTAGCTGTAGTTCGTAAACTAAAGCCATCATTTTACCCAGCTTTCCAGCCGGGAAGCCTTTGTTCTTATACCAAACTAAATAATATTCAGGAATATCAATTAAATAGGTTCCTTTATATTTTCCGAAAGGCATCTTCATATTTGCCGTATCAATTAAAAACTGTTTGTCCGGTTCCATGCTTTATATTGGGGGCAATTTTAAATATCCTGAGATACTAATTAACAATAAAAAGTAGAATTATTTACGATTTAATGAAGTGCATACGAATCGTTACCTTCTACATAATCCTGTAAATATTGGTATCGTTCAGTTAATTCACCATTATCAGTTGTCATTTTAGAACGTTCTAAAATTCCATCCTTATCATTATTATAAAAAGCAGGAATTACATGTTCTAGGAACATATCTCCAAAACCTTCACTAGCATCTTTAGGTAACTCACAAGGTAAATTATCAACTGCCATTACAACAATTGCATTGTCATCTTTGTAATTAACTTCAGATTCAGATTTTGCATCGTAACCATAAATAGGATCAGCAATTGTTGAAGCTCTTAATGTAGTAGCAACTGGTCCATCAACGTCACAAGATATATCAGCAACATATTTGATATTAAAGTCGTTTGATTTTACATCTTCTCTTGTATATAAATACGGAGCACCATCTCCATAAAAATGTCCAGCAATAAAGAAATCGGTTTCTTTTGCGTAAGGCATAAAGTTACTTTCATAACCAGTTGGATCTTTGTAGAATTCAAACTTGTCACCAACTTTACCATCCTTACGTTTTGAATATTCCATTACATCCACCAAGCAGTAAACAGGTTCTGTAAATTTAGAAGTAAGATATAAAGCATCACTAACTTGCTTGATTTTTAAATGATCAAGAATTTCTTGAGCTCCTTTAGCTACTTTTCCTGTACCAGAAAGTAATATTTTTATGTTAGGAAGTGATATTTTGTCTAGCTCTGCTTTTACTTCGTCTAAGTCAGCTAATGTTTCCACTTTAGGAAGTGAAAAACTACCTTCTTTTAAACCAATGGCTCTAATCCCATTGTAAGCACCAACTAATCCTGCATAACGACCAAAACCAATTAAACGAGCGCCATTTGCTTTTATAATTGTTTCATGGTCATACATTTCAATGTTTTTAGCTAACATCTCTTGTAACAACTTTCTGTTATATGGTTGCTTTTTAATTGTGTGGCTAAAAAAGAAATATTTTTTGTTTGGAATTAAGTTATCAACAGGAACTTCTTTTACACCTAATAAAACATCACAATCAGATAGATCATTTGTAATTTCAAAACCAGCCGCTGCATATTCTTCATCTTTAAATACTCGAATATCAGAACTTTCTACTACAATTTCTGCTTGAGGAAATTGAGCTTTAAATTCTTTTAATTTTTCAGGAGAAAATACGACTCTTTTATCTGGTGGATTTTTACGTTCCTTTATAATTCCAAACTTCATGGTTGATTGTATAAAATTTAACAAAAAAGGTGTTATTTGTTGTAAATTACAACTTTTGATTTACAAAAATACACGATTTTGACCTACTGTACAAGTAGTATTTTAGTGTTTAACAGACCAATAAATTTGAAAAGAATAGTGTTTGTGAAATCTAGTTTTGAAGGAGAATAAGACAACTCCAAGGTAATTTAGAGTTGCCTCATCATCTTTAACTGAAAAATTTGTTGGTACTACAGATCTGCAACCTTTCCTTTGCACACGCAATATCCTAGAGAGTAATCATAAACTCTTTCTTGTCCTCTTCTGCAAGCAGTTGGATTAGGCCCCCAATTAGCACTGTTTTTACACCAGTAAGGAGAACCTGGTCCACCACCATTAATTTGTTGTAAAGTTTGCTTTTTTAAAACCGTCCCGATTTTTGAAATAGATTTGATCATATTGATAAAATTTTATGGATTGATATTACCTAATAATTCGAGGAGATTAATGAATCATTTCATTGTTGAAATACTCCCTTAACTTTCAAACAAATATTTATTGAAAACAGGTAAAAAAGAAACGAATAGAGTTTTGTTTTATAAAATATGGGGGTATTTTTTAAAAATAATGACTGTGGGTTTTGTTTGTAAACTCTTGTTTTGTAGGGGTTTTTATTGTTTTTGAAAGAGTGACAAGGAGCTTTGTAAAAGATGACTTAAAAAAAACTAATTTTAAGAAACCAAAAACTAATAATCATGAGAAGATCAATTATGGAGGATTTAAAAAGTTTTGAATTATCGAAAAAAGAACAGCATAAAATTTATGCAATGGGAGGTAAACTTGACGGTGGAGTAAATACTGATGGAGACGAAGATTGTTTCCCAACTCAAGATAAACCACCAAAGAAAAAGAACAATTCAGTATGCGTTTAAGCTTACTTATTTATTAAACCCTTCCAACTCCGTTTCTATTTTTTCGATAAATTGGAACGGAGTTATTCCTGTATATTTTTTAAATATTCGAGTAAATGATTTGGCATTTTTATAACCACCGATTTCACCAATTGCTTGAGTTGTATATGCCCTAACTGTTTTATCCGTTTTCAGTTTTTCCACGATATATTTTATTCTTAAATCATTGGAATATTCACTAAAGGTCATTTTTTTATGTTCCTTTATAATTTTTGAAAGATAGGTAGTATTCGTTCCAATCTTTTTCGCCGTTGTATATAAGTTGAATTCTTCTTTTAGAAAAAATAATTTCTTTTCAATTTTTTCTAGTCCATCAATGACTTCTGCATGATGTTCATCTTTAATTATTAACTTTTGGCTATTCGTCTCTTTGTTAGTTTCTTTCGGAACATCTAGCAAATGTTGTAATCTACTTTTCGCGTTTCTTTTTTCTTTTACATTTTTATAAATAATAACTGTGCTGGTTGAAATTATAACGAGAAGAAGAATTAATGAAAATACAATTAGATTTTTATTTTTTGAATTTGCTTTTTCCAGACTTTCTATTTTCTTTTTTAATTGATAAGTTTCGTCTGCACTAAATATTTTTTCATATTCTAATTGTTGTTCTTTTGTTGCTTTCGCTAGTATTTTTTGATGCTTAGTGAAGTAGTATGATGCTGAGTCTTTATTATTTTGTTGAACATAAATTTCACTTAAATACTTGTGTGCATTTACATAATTCGGATCGAGCAAAGTATCTTGTTTAATACGTAAAACTTCTTGGAAAGCATTTTTAGATTTTTGTAAATTATTCATTTCTAAATAATTTACGCCTGTATTGTAGAAAGCATTATACAAATCTGCTTGTGCATTTATTTCCGAAAAATATTCAATACTCTTTTGAAAGAAAGGTTCTGCTTGAACATATTCTTTTTTTAAGGAATACGCAGTTGCGAGATTTCGATAAACTTGCCCATATTTAAATTTAGAGAGTTTAAGATCTTTGTCTGAAAGAATCTTATTCAGAAAATGAACAGAAGAATCTCCATAGTACAAATTCATGTTATTGTCTTGTAATAAGGAGTTGTAAATGGCGCTTGTATTAAGAAGTGTTTTAAACTTACGAGAATTGTACTTTTTTCCTAGTCGTTCTTTGTTATTTTCTACTATTTTGTAGGTTGTGGTTATTTGATTTATAGCATTATCAAGTTGTCGCATGTCTTGATAAACCAGTGCAACATTGCCTTTAATCTTTACAATTCGTTCAACATCATTAATAATAAGAGCGTAGTTTTCTGCTTTCAAATAATTATCTAAAGCAGCCTTCATTTGTCCGCGTCGTTTATATGTATTTCCTAAAAGAATATGAATGTCGAATAACATTGCGTAATTCTGGTTGTTCTCATGAATTTTAGGAAGATATTTATGAATACTATCATTGTAAGACTCAAAATTGAAAGAGTATCTGTCGCGTGTTTTTAAATACAAAGATGCGGCGTATGCAAATGTTTTAAAGGAATAATCGTCTTTGTTCGCCAATTTCTTCATGAAGTATAAAGCACTATCAGTTCCAATTTTTTTGTTTTGGTAGAATTTTAATTTTAATTCTTGCAGTTGATCAAATTCGTTCGACTGATTTTGTTGAGCAAAAGACTGAATTACTAAAAGACTGAATATGGTAAGGAAGTAATAGCAGGCGCGCATAAATTTAAATGGTTAGCGATGGGTTTAAATATATAAAAAAACGAATGGTTTTAATAAAACACCGTTAAAATCAATCAATTCTTAGTATATAATCTAAAACTTGTTTTTATATTTGTGGTCCGACTTTTAAGATGTGTTAAGTCAAATTGACATTTAGTTGTATTTGGTCCATATTTTGAGATTCATACATATATCTTTGACATATTGGGGACGACTGGTTTTGACAGCAAGACTAGTGAAATTGTAAGCATACCGAGGACTGAAATGATGCTCGTTAAACTTATTTCAACAATTTAAATGGCGAAAATAATTACGCTTTAGCTGCTTAATAATCCGAATTATAGTAAGATTCAAGCCTAGGCGCACGAGGTGCGCAAGCTAAATGTCCACGGAAAGCCTTGGTTTACGGCGTTTCATTTCTGGGCATCATAAAAGTAAACATAGAAAATCTAGAGCTTCGATAGGTTTTCGAAACTAAAGAAGATAAGCTAAAAGTGGATCGTTTTTAGTCAGCTTTTAGTCGAAAATTAAATAAAAACTAAGTATGTAGAAAGCTCTTGAGCTACTTGTTTGGACCCGAGTTCGATTCTCGGCGTCTCCACAAAATATAGAACCCCGATAACTTAAATGTTATCGGGTTTTTTAGTTTGTTATCATAATTAAGAAATGCTACTCGGACTTTTACCAAATGCTTTTTTAAAAGCAAACGAAAAATGCGAAAGGTTTTCAAAACCTACTGAAAGATAGATGTCAGAAGATTTTAATTTCTCAGCGGTCAGTTTGTGATAAGCCAACTCAAGTCTTTTGGTAGTTAACCATTTACCTGGAGTATTGTTGAATAGTTTTTTAAAATCCGATTTGAATGTGCTTAAACTTCTACCAGTTAAAAAAGCAAATTTTTCTAACGGTAAATTATACATGTAATGTTCTTCCATGTATTTTTCTAAATCAATTTTTCCAATTTCTCTAAATGTTCCTAAAATTGAACTCGCACGTTTATCAATAGTATCGATAATGGTCAGTATTTCTTGAGTTTTAATAGGAATTAATTCTTCCGGTAATTCATCTTGCATCTCGAAATATGGAAGTAATGATTCAAAGAAAGTATCAAATAGTTTATGAGGTTTTATCGGTCTGTATTTTAAAGAATCCATATCCTGAGAACTAAGAATAAAGCGATTCAAATAGAATTTACGCAATTGTTCTTCTGAAAGGATCATGGAAACACATTTGAATGGTTTTCCTTCCAACGGTTTTTTTATACTTCGTGATAATTGATTTTTTGGAACCAAAACAACATCTCCAGTAACAAAAGTTTGTTGTTTTTTACCATATGAAATAATAAGTTCACCTGAGTAAATAAAAGCTACGATATGTTGAGGTGAAATATTTTCCCAAGTAAAAATTTCATCTATAACGCAAGTCATAAACACTTGACTTTTATTTGATCCATTAGGAATGTTCATAGTTGTCTTACTAGAAATAATCGATTTTAAATTTACTAATTATAATATATAGAGAGTTTGCACTGCTTTAGATAGTAAATTTTTCATTTGTAGCTTCTTCTGAAACACTCCAAAGTTTAGCTGCTAGCTCACGATTCCATACAAATGGTTCAATTTTGCACTCTCCAACAGGACCTGTCCACTGCATTCTTCCAGTTGGACCATAATAAGCTTTTTGTTTTAAATTCTCTTCTGTAGCGCACATAACTTCCGGATATGCTCCTTTTTCAGCAGATTGTACTAATGGAGTTTTAGAGACAATACTCCAAATAACACGATCTCTTAATCCACCACTTGTTTTTATTAATGATGTTGCAGAAGCTCCTGGATGACATACATACACTTTTGTTTTTTTATCAGCCGCGTCAATTCTATTTTGAAGTTCATAAGAAAAGATAATTTGTGCGAGTTTACTGTGACAGTAAGTATTCATAGGATGATAGTTTTTATCCCAATTCATATCATCAAATTGAAAAGTTTTTATTCCCATTTTATAACCTTCACTACCAACTACTACGATTCGTTTTCCTTCATTTTCAATTTTCTCAAAGAGTAAACTAATTAAAACAAAATGACCATAATGGTTTACACCAAGTTGACTTTCAAATCCGTCAGAAGTAAACTGCTGCGTTGGAACTTGTGCAATAGCTGCATTGCAAATTAAAGCGTCAATTACCGGTACTTTTTCAATAATATCTTTAGCTGCATTTCTAACAGAGGCAAGATCAGAAAGATCCATTTTTATAAATGAAACTTTAATATCAGCACCAAGTTCACTTTTTAATTGTTGAATTGCTTTTGCAGATTTCGTTGGATTACGATTTAACATAACTACTTGAGCTCCTTTTTTTAATAATATTTTAGAAGCTTGAAATCCTGCGCCGGCATTTGCACCTGTTATTAAAAAGGTTTTACCCTTTATGTTTTTTATTCTTTCTGGTGTCCATCCTTTTTTACCAAATTTATTTTCTTTCATCTCTTTGTAATTTTATGTGATTCAGTTAGTAGCAGAAATATTTCTGTACTATATTCGATTACAAAGATCCAAAGAAAGAAAACTCAAAGTTTTGTTTAAAAGTCGAAAATACTTTGTTTAAAAGTTGAGTAAAATAGAATTATTTAATCAATATGAATTATACCATTCGTTCTAATGTAAAGGATTACATCTACTGGAGAATTATTTTCTAAAGTATGAATAGCTTTATCTGTAGCTCCGAAATAGCTTCCTTCATCAAGATTTTTCACTTGTTTGTTTTGGGGCATTTCATAGCTCAAGTTACCTTGAATTACAACAGAATGCATCATATTACCTGTTGATGTTATTTTTCCTTTAAACCCTTTTGGAAGTTTTACAAATAAGCTCTTCGAAGGATAATCGTCTAATAAAAAACTAATTTCAGTATTATTGTTTCTTGAGATCCAGTTGGATTTTTTATTATTTAACCAAACAATATTAGTCACATCAATATTAATTGGTCTTTCTCCATTATCAAAAGCTTCTGAAATTGATTTCACTAAATAAGGACCTTTATTAATTTCAACAAGTGCAATATTCTCAGATCCTTTCGCCGATGTAATATGAGCTTCTCCTTCAGGTTGCGTCCAAAAGGATCCTGGTTTCATCCACATGTTTTCTGCACCGGGATCATCATTATGAACTAATCCTTTTATAACAACAGCTCTATATGTGGCATTGTGAATGTGAGGCGGAGATGAAAATCCATCAACGAATTTTGCTAAAAACCCTGTTGCAACCGTATCTTTTCTATTTCCCCAAATTGTTCCAGCTTGTGGACTTTGATCTCCTCTTGCAGGATTTAATTTTTCCCAAATAATCTCTGAGCTTAATTTAACTTTGTTTGTTGGGTTTTGTATGGTTTCAACTATAGATTTATCTTCTTGATTTTTTTCAACTTTACATGATGAAATAAAGAGACAAGTTAAAATTGCAATTGATAAGTTTTTCATTGTACTTAATTAATATTCAACAAAATCAAAACTAACCATCTTCACTAGTTTCTGCAATAACGGTCAAAAAGGATAGTTGAACAATTAACTAAAATTAAGACGTAGTGGCGAAATTTTAACTTGAATTTTAAAAGTAATTCTGAAAAAAGTATCCCATCGTTTTAAGAATTGAAATAATTAAGGAAGAATGGAATACTTCATTTTAATTTTCTAACATTTCTAATTGATGTCAATCAAATTATTAACTTTTTTAATATTGTTGATTTCTGCAACCCAAACATCGCTATTATACAATAGGAATTTAAATTCTGTATTGTTTTTCAGTTTAATAATTAGAGTATTATTAAGCCAGTCTAAAGAATTTATTTCTTCCATAGTATTAATATCGCCTAAATCTATTAGCTCTTCTTTTTGACTTAAGTTTAATTTATGTGGCAAGAAGATTAAACGTTGATCTGTAAGAAACAATTTTCCACCTACTGTAATGCCATGCCTAAACAAATTGGCTTCTCCAGAATGTATTTTTGTTTCGTTGTTTTCTAAGTTAGGATTTAAGTGATTTGTAAGTAATTCAATTAAAAATTTCATAGTCTTGATTAATTTAACAATTTGTAATATCAGTAGACTAGCTTTTTAAAAAGTTACACGATTTTTAATTTTTTATTAGTAGAAAAGTTATAAAGGTTTGATAAATAGTTATTTTTCAAAAAGTAAATTTTCCACGTATCTAAGTGCAGAAGCGATAAAATTCTTTCTGTTTTTTGCTTTTTCGATGAAGATGTCAAGATTTTTTTGTTCCAATTTTCTACCCTGAACAAATATTACAGAAGTTTTTTTTAGAGCTGAAATTTCCTTTAGAGGATTTTCTTCTAAAACTAATAAATTAGCAACTTTTCCTTTTTCAATGGTTCCTAAAGAATTCATGATTTGATGGGTTTGAGCTGCGTTAATAGTTGCCGTTTTTAGAATTTCAAAATTTGATAAACCTGCTTCTTGATAAAACTTAAGCTCTTGATGAATAGAAAAACCAGGAACTGTTACACCAATTCCAGCATCTGTTCCGCATACGATAGGAACGCCGGCTTTATGAAGTTTTTTAACAATTGTAATGTGGAAATCATGTTGGTTTTTTATTCTTGAAATCACGGTCGAATCATTTTGTTTCGCATAAAACCAACGATCAAATTGAGCTTTGCTATCCACTTCCTTGATAAGAGGATTTATGTAGTTTAATGATTCAGAGTTTAAAATATCATCATTCATCATCATTTCATAAATGTTATGAAAAACAACTAAAGTAGGAGAGTAGTTCGTGTTTTTGGAAGAAGCAATATTGTCAATAATCGGTTGAAGTTTTAATGTGTCTAAATCAAATTTTAAAGGTTGCTGAACGATTTCTTCTGCATGTTCTATTGATTTTATAGGTGATTTTGTATGATAGGAAAAAGGAACTTTTTGAGAAGGGTGAGCCGCAATTTCAATATCGGATTCTTTCGCTTGTTCAATAACAGCATCAAAAATTTCTTTATCTAAACCATAATAAGTTTTGATAAGATCGTAACCTCGTTCTTTGTATGAGATAATTTTTTCTTTTGCTTCTTCAGGAGAAGTTAGGTTTAGATTATCGTCCCCAATAAATTCAGTTCCTGTTAATTTAGGTCCAGTGGTGAAAAATGAAGGAGCAATAATTTTATTATTAAGAATATCTTTTTTCATTCTTAAATGCATTGGCATTCCCCATAAATTTCTCACAGCTGTAACTCCGTTTGCCAAATACAAACCAAGTTCGTAGGAATCCCAAACATGAACGTGCATGTCGATTAAGCCAGGTGTAATAAATTTACCATTCGCATCGAAAACAGGAATATTTTCATTACTAATTTCATTTTCAATCTTTTCGATAATTCCGTTTTTAATTAATATCATTTTGTTCCTCAAAATGGTATCAGTATTCATTGGAATTACATTAGCATTTTTAATCAAAAATGAGTTTTGAGACAACTCACTGTCTTCATCGATATGTAAATAACTTGTATTATTAGAATCTACCCAAAGTATAACAATTAAACTTAAAATAAGTAATGCAAGAAAGGTCGCTAAGATTTTAAGAATACGTTTTAGTAGTTTCATAATTAAAAGGTTAATTAGGATACTAATATACCTTTATTTTTATCTAATTGCTTTTTGTTTTTCAATGTAAAGAATATAGCAAAGTCTGAGTTGTAGTTTGATTCTGAACCTATTGAGATGTTTTCAGTATCTAGTGGAACTCGAAATAATGTTTGAGTTTTTCTTTTTATTTCAATAGTGTCATTGGTGATTTTATCAATTATTCCTTCTGTAAGATATTCACTTTCGTTAGCATTCTGTTCTTCTTTGAAATTCACAATAACAGTGATACTTTTATTTAATAATTGATTTTTAAACTTTTGTTTTTCTAGTAGTGGATTAAGGAAAATAAAAGCAACAGTGAATAAAGCTGGAATTACAAGCGCTAAAAATTTTAAGCTTGAATTATCGCTTGTTAAAAACCGAAAAGCATCGTCAAATATGTCTTGAAATAAAATCAATTTGTCCAATTTTTAATGAGGGCATTTAATCCGCTTTCAATTCCATGATAGTATTTTCCTTCTCTAAATTCTGGAAGTATTAATTCATTTAAGATTTTTTGACAGATCTCGTTGGTAAGTATTTTCTCAGTTCCAGTGCCTGTAGATATTCTAATTTCCCTCATTTTTTTACTGAATACAATTATGAGACCATTATCTAAATCCTTTTGGCCAACGCCATTGAAGTTGCTTAAATCCAGAGCAAACTTGTCAAAGTTTTCATATTCACCAATTGATTTAACAGAAACAAATGCTATTTGATTTGTAGTTTTTGCTTCGAAATCTTTTATAATTTTAGTTAAGTTTTCTTTTTGATCTGAAGTAAAAATATTCTCAAAATCAGATACCCTATCTTGTAATACAGGTAATTTGTTATTAGACGATTGAACTGTTTCGCTAAGCTTATTGTTTTGTGTGTTGCAACTACTGGTTACCGTTAGCGATAAAAAAAGTAAGAGTTTAAGTATTTGTTTCATTTTAATCATTATATGGATCCATTAGTCCTTTTGAATAATAGGTTTGTTTCCTCCAGAATTGAGCTGGATTTATACTGCCCTTAAAAGTATTACTGTACATTGATTTTTCTTTACCCTCAAGAGTTTTTTTATAAGATAACTTTGCTCTTAGTTCAGTTTGAAATTCACCTTCATAAACAGGAATTGTAAATTCCCAAAAATGATTAAATGGTAAGAATAAAGAATGGTAGCTATTTCCACACCAACTGTTTGGTGAATATTCAATATCTCTCCATTTCCCTTTTTTATCTTTTGCTTGAATTTTTAAATCCAGTCTGCTATCCTGAGCATCAAAGAAAATTGTGTCTTTAGAATTATTACGAACAAATAATTTAATGCCATTATATTCTTTCTTGTAAATATCTTTTATTTCAGAGTCAACATACACCTCGAATTTTTCATTTTCAAGTTTAGTTACATCATTGTTTTTTTGAAAATTATTATTTGAACCACCCCAACCGCCATAACCAGCAAGTTCTTTTTTATATGGAGAAGAAGCATAAAAATAGCCTCTATTCATATAATCAATATTCAATTTTTTGATTTCTTTATTCTCTTTGTGCTTCCAAATATAATTTCCCTTATAATCGATGTATCCGACTTCTTCTTTATTATTTAAAACATAGACAAGATCATTGTTTTGTAAAAATTCTAATCTAAAGAATTGAGGTTCAATTACAATGTCATTTTGTGAATCCCAAAAACCATATTGATAAGAGTAAGAATTATTTTCTATACTTATGTCTTGATGAAGAATTAAGAATCTTCCAGATCGACTCACATGACTATAATCAAAATCAAATTCTCTTGGCTGTTTTATGAATTCACCTTTGGTATTAATAACGCCCCAACCATCTTTTGTTTCAACAAAATCGATTCCATTTTCAAATAACTTTTCAGGTTTTATATCATACGTATCATGTACTAAGTCAGTAAATTCGGAGCTAATAATTTCTCCCTTTACATTTATTAGAGAGTATTTGTTTTTGAAGTTTTCTACAAAGGCTACATCATTTGAAAAAGGTGTAATTTCCTTAAAGTCTTTACTACTGAATAAAATCTCTCCTTTTGTATTAATTACTCCAGCGTAATCCGGAAGTTTTTCTGAATTTGAAATTATCAAGTTATTGGCTTGCGAAGGCGTAATTTTAATGGAAGCAACATCATCATTAAAAAACTCGTAATCATATTCTAATCTCCAATTATCAAAAGGAATTTTAAATTGTATTTTATCATTGACATCAATAAAAGCTTGATCGTCTTCATTTTCTTTTACATCAGGTATTGTTACTAACGCCAAACCACTTTTAAAAGGGTAAATTTTGTCATATTTTCCTAACGGGATAATCCATTTTCCATTTGTGTCGATTACTCCAGTTTTTTTGTTTTTATGAACGATTAAACGTTCGTTTGAAAAAGAACCAATACGAGTAAATTTTGGAGAAATGATTTTCTTTCCAGATTTAGTAATAAGTCCAAATTTTCCTTTCTTATTGCGAACAAAATAGATGTTTTCCTCACTAGATTTTTTGATTTCACTATAGTTATGATCAAATAACTTGTCGCCTTTTTTATTTATGAGAAATGGTTTTCCATCAATGTAAACTAGTGCAATTCCATTTTGAAATTTATGAGCCATATCAAATTTTGGATGGATTTTAAATGCTCCAGTAACATCGATGTAACCATAACTGCCGTTGAGTCTTACAGCGGCTAAATTTTCTTCAAATAAAGAGGCAGATTTAAATTTTGGTTTGATAATTTGTTTTCCTGAACTATCAATATAACCCCACAACCCATTTTCGATTATTGGATATAGTTTTTTTGAGACGTTTAGTTTGTTTTGACTAGTGATCAGACCTAGACATAAAAGTGCTAGGATACAAAGTATTTGTTTCTTTTTCATTTTCTATAAGAATTAGCAATATAAAAATACTCAAAATCTTTTATTGAAACAATAAAGCTTGATTAATCTAAGGAACAGCCTCCAACGGAATACTTATTAAAAAGTTTTTTGCCATTTTTATTAGAAAGAAATAAGAGTGTTTCAGTAGCTGCATAATGATTAGAATAACCAATTAACATATCCATTTTGTTATCTCCATTTAAGTCCCCAATCCAATAAATGAACACCCCTCCTTCGTAACCACCTGCAGACCAGGAAGGGATAGTTTTTGTATTCATTATAGTTTGAGATATGTTACTAGTTGTATTGGTTACTTTCAACTCGTAATTTTCAATTTTTTCAATGAAAGGGAACTTATTATTCTTTTTTTTAACTACCGTTCCAGAAGCATAAATGTAAAAAGAAGAATGGTCATTTTTGTCTTCTTGATTATAGATTGTTAAAATCATTGTTTCCCCTGGAAAAAACATTCTGTTAATCCATTTTCCTGTTGTGGATGAAAGAGAATTTGTATTCAGGCCTTTGATTAAAAACTTCGGAATAGTCGATTTTTTTGGATTAAAGTTTTCAATAATGAAATTATCCCATTCATGATAATCTTTAACTTGATAAATTGCTTTGTATTCTTCAGATATGTTGTTTTTAATGGAAGTCCATTGGGATTCGATACCACAATTAGGTATTATTACATTGATGTTATTTTTGACTTGGCTAAAACTTGATTGGTAAGAAATTGCAGTAAGAAAAAGCAAGAATAAATTTTTCATAGTTTATAATTTAATCGTTACAGATTATCAATTATTGAACCAAAAATTATTCTTCATTCCAGTTTTTCTCGAATGATTCAATGTACTTTACATAGTCAGCATTTTTCTGAGCGTATTTTCTAGTAAGCTTAGCCCACTGATCGAATTTTTTTCTGTTTTTTAGTTTGAAATAAGCTTGAGCCATATTTAAAGCCATTTCGCTTTTTTCAAAGTCATTATCTGAAATTTCAATTCCTTTAGTATAAGTGCTTTCTGCTTTTTTAATTTTACCTAAATGAACATAAGAATAACCTAATTCACGGAAAAAATAGAAATCTTTTGGATTGTTTTTTAATGCTTTCTGTAATATTGGAATTGCTTTTTCATATTTTTCTAAATGATTATAAGCATAGGCTAATTCAAATTCTAATCCTTCAAAATGCGGATTCATCTTGTATGCTTTTAATAATGGTTTTAACGCATTTTCACAGGCTCCAACGTGGTTGTAATGATATCCTTCGTTTTTTAAATAACTTATATCGTTAGAACCTTCTTTGTATGTAGATAACCATGTAGGAACTTTAGGTAAGTTTAATTCTTTTATTTGTTCATCTGTTAATATAGCAACTTTATTAGTGTTCGGTTCTAGTCTATATTTTACTGTCCCAGATTCAGTTTCTCTTTTTAAATTTTTTAGTCCGTCTTCAAGAACAACTAACTTGTTTTCAAAGTCAAAAGTAAAACCTGCAGTATTATCTAAATAAATAAAACCATAAGCATGCACTAGACTAGAGTCAGTATTTGGGAAAACTACCCATTTGTCAACAGCATCAAAAAAATTGGTGTCAAAGCTAAAATTGGATTGCTTATTTTGTGAGAAACTTAAACTGGTTATAAATACTAGTAATAAAAAGACTTTTTTCATAGTTAGTTCTTTTGTGGTTATTGGTAAATTGGGATTTACAAGTTAGGAAAGTTTTTTATTATAAATGTTTCTTTCTTTTGTTCCGACTCAATTGTTAAAATAATTTTTGCGAGCTGCTCTTACTTAAATCACAAGAGAATTATTAAGTGCTTAAATCAGTTTCATTCCAGTTGATTCCTTCTTGTAACATCCAAGTTAATGAGTGTCTTCTTTCATGAATAACACCGCCATTTACCATCGGATCAAATGAAGTAGGAACTGTACTTCCTCCTAATTGTGCACTTCTTACCGCATTGTGTAAACAGTAAAATAAATCTTCTTTTTGAATAACTTCTTCTTCAGAAATGGTGTTCAAATTATTTAACCAATTCTCTACAGATTTTTCCAACGGACAGGTAAATTCTATTAAAATTTCTTGCATTTGCTCTCCTGACATCATTTCACCTGATATTTCTGGTTCTTTATAACCAAAAAACCAAGCCAAAGTCCATGCATTTTCGAATTTCCATCCTATAGCATTTCTAGCGTCCTCATCACCTCTAGAAAGAGTAAGGATCTCTCTTTCTTCTTCATCCATAAAGTTTTGAAGTTCGTTATTAGTTACAAAAGATAAAATTCTTTCACTTTCTAAATGCTCTTCCGGAACCATTAACCAAAGTACGAGCGCTTTTATAGCATTTAATCTTTTTGCTATTTCAATTGAAGGCCTAAGTTTTCTTTCAAATTCGGTAGGTAATGAACTCGCTGGCCTGAAACCAGCTTCAAGACAAATTTGTATGTTCTGAAGTCTATTATCTGTCATCCAAGGAATTTTCTTGTAAGTATCTAGATTTACCTCATTGGTTGCTTTTTGTTGAGGTTGTTGATTTTGTTTAGAACCAAATATTCTTTTTAAAAAACTCATGCTAATTTATTTTTGATGGTTGTGTAACTTTTTCTGTTTAATCGATAAATCTTATAGATTTATTATTTCAAAAAGAAACTGATGAACTTCCGATTAATTGTGAAGTTTATTCATAGCTTTTTTTGTTATAATACTTTTAAATTTTCGATGGTTAAATATATAAAACTTAAGATTTATTACAGTTAGTTTTTACTAAATCCTATGAATCTTTCGCTAAATGTATTGTTAAGTTCCAGCATTAATTGGTCCAGTTGTTCAGAGTCGATAATTTCTAACATGTTTAAATGTAAAAACATCTCATATTGAAATTCATAATTCAAATTTGGATTTACTTTCGAATAATTTTTTTCTAAATACTTATTTCGATTTTCAAGGATTTGTTTGATAAAATTATTTAACTCTTTTCTGGTAGGAGTATCTTTATAAAATTCAATTCCTTCATAATCGATACATCTCAAAACAGTTGTTGCGGTTTTAAAATTATAAATTCCAAAAGCACCGCCAAGTAGAAGTGGAACGATTACTCCGTAAATTTTTTCAACATTTTCTGTGTTATACATTTTTAATATTAGAAATGATAATAGGAGAAGAACGACGAAAACTATAATTAGTAAATAATGAATAATATTAAATTTCAATGCTACGAATTCGTCCGTTATTTTTTCAAATGGAATATTTCTAGTCATTATACCATAAGAACTTTCGGTAGTGATTTTTAAACTTGTATCTTTTATAAAAAACACTTTTTTTTCACCTCTATGTGTTTGTGTTAACTTCAAATTTATCTAACCAAGGTTTTATTTTTCTATACTAAAGTGTGCTAATTTTCGATTTTACCACTACTCAAATTTAATTTCTTTTTAATAGTGTCATTTAACACCGTAATTTCTATAAGTTCATCGGTTTCGGTTTCCACATTTTCTATTTTTAAACGAATGAATGTAAATAGATTTTCTTTAATTTCTGTAGTGAGCATATCTGTACCTCCGTAATCAGCGTATTCATGACCAACTTCAATTCTTTCGGTTACAACGTTTTTTTTAATAATTAGTAGTTCTTTTCGTTCACAAAAACCACCAGCAATACATTCAATTTTATAAAGTAGTCCAAATACTTCTGAACCAAAATCAATAAATTTTGAGGTTTTGTATTTTGCTTTTATTGAAATTGGGATGTTCGTATGAAGTTTTTGTACTAATTCTTTAGGACTAAAGATCTTTTCTGATGTGCTAAAAAGCGTTTTAATTGCACTCCATTCTTCGTCTTTAATGGGCGTAATCTTGTCGCCTTGTTGTTTTATTTTCGTTCTTACTTCTGTTTTAACTTCTTTCTCCTTTTCATTTGTTTCTTCATTAAAGTGACAGCTTGTAAGTATGAATAGAAAGAATAAGTATCTTGAAATTTTCATCACATTCCTTCTTTAAGCTTGAATTTTACAAATAACAGAATTAATAGGTAATGATTTATCTAAGTCACAAGTCCAAATAATTTTACCATCTACAAAACTTTCAAATTCCATTATAAATTTTCCATTATCTACCTCACATAAGATATCTCCTTTTTTTACCCAATCATTTTCTTTTACTTTCCACTTTTTAACTACTGAGTTTTCTTTAGATCCTAGATCAGGAATTTTTATCGTAGTGATATTATCGGTTCCTATTAGCGATTCGTCATAAGATGAATCAATTGCAGTATCGTTTCTTCTATGTACATCAGTTTTTTGATAATTTAAATTATCTTTTTGTTCTTTTTTATGTTCTGAATAACCTGGGAATAATAGGTTCATTAATTTTGTAATCATAAGATAATTGAATTGAAGGAGTAAGTTTTTTATTTATAAATCCAAAGTAGAGTAGGAGTTTTATTCTTTTTTAAGAGTTTATCAAGTTGCTTCATAAGATTGTTTGAAACCGCAGGACAACCCCAACCTTCTGGAGTTCCTGAAGGAAATATTTCTTTATTTGGAACCATTTTCCAAGAATGTAAGACTATTATTCTGGAATAGGCATTACTATTTGACTTTTCAAGTCCATGAAGTTTATAGTTAACATTTATTCCCCAGTTACTGTAACCACGTTTTCCAATTTTATACTTACCTAAAGATGAACAATGACTATTGTTTGTATTACTAAATGTTGGATTTGTTTTCGTAGCGTCTGTTCCCCATGGTTGATCACAACATCCGTGAGAACATAATCCTTTATGCGTAATAGAATTATTTTTAAAATTATATACAAATAACCTGTTCTTTCCTGAGTGTATACTCATATCAATCAAAAAACAGTATTCAGTATTTAAGTTGTTTTTTTTGCAAAACTCTAGCGCTTCAGAAGCTTTACTTTTTAGTTTATTGTTTGTTTTTAATTCCGAAAAATTATTAAGAAGTAAGGAACTAATTATAAAAATGAAATATTTTATTTTCATAATAAATTGTTTTTAGGGAATAAGAAAGTAAAAAAAGTAATATTTAAGAATCAATGAATTGGGATTCACTGTCTTTTTTATAGTCAATCATTAGTTGTAATAAGACTTTGGTTTTTATATTGTAACTAGATTGTACAGCTCCTTCTTTTCCAGATAAAAATTTAGAAAGTTTTTTCCCCTTTTTCCATTTTCGATGCTGTTCAGTATAGTCAAAGAAAATCATTTTGTTCCCATTTATACTACCTTCTCTCAAATCTTTAACATGAATCCATTTTGTAAAATTACTTTTGAATAACCCCTTTACTTCAAAACCTTCATGATTTAGTTTTAGGTAAGTAGAATTTGGAATGAATTGTACAATTGACACTATAATTCCTAAACTGAAAAAAGAAATTGTAAGCCATCCAATTATTGGTTCTTTGTCTATTAAGGAAAATCCTCCCACTACAAAAATTGTAGATATAGATAATAAGGCTAACGTTTTAAGTTTATTCGGATAAAATATTCGAGTTTCTTTATACATTTTTAGGAGCAATTTTTTTCTAAAGTTAATTTAAAAAAATTAAAGTTTAATTTTTTCTTATAACATGTAAAATCGCTAATCATTTTCATTCTTCACAAAACCAGGCCATCTTTCCATGTATTTAATGAAATTTTTTCCTAATCCTTCGTTTGTTAGATATTCTTTAGAAACAGGGATTTCCGTAGCATTAAAACTAATATCATTCATTACTTTTTCTGGGAAGTTGTGGTGGAGAATAGCAGATTTCCCTATTGTGACAAAATCAATTTTAGATTCCATCATATTTTTCACATCATTGCCATTTCTAATATTTCCAGCAACGGTTAGCTTAACATTTTTGAAGTCTAATTCGGTAAAATGTTTAAGTAAAGTCAGGTTTTGATATTGTTCTTCTTCAGGTTTTTTATATACATCCCATAATGAAATATCAAGAAAATCAATAGTAGTTTCGTCTATTAATCTTTGTGTAATTAATTTAATTTCATTCAAGTCAAGTCCGAATCTTTCTGGAGATAAACGAACACCTAATAGAAACTTATCACCACATTTTTCTCTTATTCCTGAAATAATTTCAAACAAAATACGGGCTCTATTTTCTAAACTTCCTCCATAGGAATCCGTTCTTTTATTAATGGAAGCACTTAAGAATTGAGTTAATATATAACCGTGTGCACCATGAACTTCGACTCCGTCGTACCCACTCTTTTGAGCACGTTCTGCGGCGCTGATAAAATCATTTTTTAACTGGATAATTTCTTGGAAAGAAAGTTCGCGTGCTCCATGTTTTTCATTATGAGAAGGGCAAACAGGTTTTTGATTTATTAATTCGGTAGGAGTTCTCATCCCAGCATGATGCAATTGAATAACAGCTAAACTGCCGTAAGATTTGATTTTCTGACTCAGTCTTTGATGTCCTTTAATATGAATATCAGAAAATATTCCAAGTTGCCCTGGGAATCCTTTTCCACATTCTTGAACATGTGAGGCACATGTCATTACTAATCCGAATTGACCTTTTGCTCTCATGGTAAGCCAATTGTATTCATCATCAGATAAACTACCGTCTTCAAAACTTTGTGTGTTGGTAAGCGGAGCTAACATGAATCTATTCTTCATTTCAAGCCCACATGAAAATTGTACAGGAGATGCTAAAAGATCTTTCATTGTAGTAATTTAATTTTTGTTGTGAAATTACCAAATGCAAAGTTTTACAACAAGACTTTATGATTGTTTATCTTGATTCTCTCATCAAAAAAGTTAACTATTGTAAACCCTGATTTTTTCTTCTACAATAGCAATAAGTTCATTAACTTCTTCTTCTGAACCAATGGATTTAACTTCATGTGTCATGAAATCCTTGTTAGTTATAACGAGTTTAGAACGTTTAAAAGCACTTTCGGGAGAAGTTATAAGGAAGTTTAATAATAATGCACCCAAATCAACAGAGCTTTCTTCAAAATGAAGATAAAAAATGTCACGATAATAAATTTTCTCTTCTTCGTTGAAAAAAGGAAACCATCTTTTTCTATAAATTATTAAATAGAGGTCTGATGCGACAACAGATTTTTCTATTAATGTAAATATTATAATAACTGAAAGAGCAATTGTACTTCCGAAAAATTCAGGATTGATCTCGAATTTTGAATACGCAAAAATGATCCAACCCAAACAAATTAATCTAATTACATATTGAAAAAACGGAAATTCTTTAATCTCAAATATCTTCTTTATCATAATGTAACTTTAGTTCTTTTGCAATTACTCTTTCAGTAATATTTTTATTTAGAAATTATCTCAATAGGTGTTCCAGATAAAGCTTGTGAAGACCAAGTTCCTGATCCACTACTAGTATACTGTGAAAAACCATATGCGTGAGTATTAGTATAAACAACTATACTTTTCTTTGAACCAATAGCACCAATTGTATTTCCTGAAAGACTTTGCGAAGACCAAGTACCTGATCCGCTACTGCTATACTCCGAGAAGCCATAAGCATTACTATTAGTATAAATTACAATATTGTCTCTTGAAGCTACCGCTCCTGCTATTGTTCCTGAAATTGTTCGAGTAGACCAGGTTCCTGATCCACTACTCGTATACTGTGAAAAACCATATGCATAAGTATCTGTGTATACTACAATGTTTCGTCCAGAAGCAATTGCATCAATAGGTATTCCGGATATAGCTTGCGAAGACCAAGTTCCTGAACCACTGCTTGTATATCTTGAAAAGCCATAAACATGTGTGTCTGTATAAATAACAATGTTATTTCCTGAGGCAACTGCTCCTATTGGATTTCCGGATATAGCTTGTGAAGACCAACTTCCCGAACCACTCGATGCATTTTGTGAAAAACCATAGGCATGAGTTGAAGTATAAAGAACTATGATTTCACTGGTTTGATTTCCTGTTGTAATTGAAGTTTTTATTGAATTTGTAGCACTAGATAAATTTACATTTGCAGCATATAAAGCATAAGGAACGCTCATAAGTTCGTTGGTTCCAGTTATTGTATAATTCGTACCACCACTTGCATCAATTTCTACTTTTAAGAACTTTGAATTTTCGCCCCATTTTATTTCCGAGAATGTTCCTTCTGAAGGTGTTCCTTGTCCAATATTCAAGTTAAATAGTCCTTGATTATTAGTTGGTTTTTCGTGTGTTTCTTGATAAACAGTTACTCCAGTTGCAGAATTATCTAAAATGCTAATTCTGATACCTACATTGCTATTTGAAACTGGATTTCCATTGGTGTCAAAAGCAACAGCTTGATAACTAATTCCTTGGGGAGCTTGCGCAAATGATATTAGTGATAATAAAAGCAATGTAATAGTGTAATAATATTTCATAGTTATTTTTTTATGATTTTAAATGCTTGAACTTTAGGATTGTCTGTTTTGATAAAATAAATTCCAGCTTGTAAATTTTCTAAGTTTATTTGATTATTTATTACTTTTTTCGTCGCAATTAATCGTCCATTTATATCAAATAATGAAAGCTCTTTGATAATAATTTCATTGGAATTTATAAATAGAGATTGATTTGTTGGGTTTGGAAAATACTTTATTTTTTGAGAGATATCGTAATCATCAACACCCAAGGTAGTGTTATTTATTGTTGAGACTGCACCAATAATACCGGCACTTGTTTTGTCCTTATTTGATGGAATGACATAAACTTCTCCAACAGAATAAATTAAATTGTTAAAAGAATACGAGCCGCTGTTAACAGAGTTTAATTCCTGACTATGCGTAATAGGAATAAACCCGGAGAGGAAAATTAATTTTAAGATGTATTTCATATTGATTTTTGAATTAGCTTTTTTTGTTCATCATATTTTCCATTTTGGCTTTAATACAATAAGTATTATTCTCTTATTTAATCTAAAAGTCCAATTTTGATGGTTTAGGAAAAGGGGAATTCAATTTTTTTATTTTTTATTCTATTTAGTTTATGATTAAATAGAGATAGCATTATTTTGTGTAAATGTAAATAAAAAGTAGAGAATGATGAAGTTAAAATTTAGCAGAAAAAGGACAAATATTCTTAATGATATTTAGCCTCGACCCATCTAATAGTTGGTTGAATCCATTCATCCAAAGCCTTAAATAAAAAGCCGTGCTTCATTTTTGTATTTAGAGCTATTTCCTTAAAATTTTCAATTTCACAGGTTGACGTTTTTATTCTTTCTTTAGCTGAAACTCCGTAGGGGTCTGATTTTTCGTAAATTGATAAGATATTTCCGCAATAATTAATTTCAGGAATGTTTTCAATGTCAGAGTCCTGGAAGCATCCAATAAAAACAAAGTTTAGATTAGGTATGTTGGCTAATGTGGAAACGTATTGAGCAATATAACCGCCTTTCGAGGTACCAACAATAGTTATATTATTTGGTGGCGTACCGCTTTTTAGTAAAAGTTGAATCTGTTGTACAATTTTTAAGGCATAAGATCTAGCATTCACATTTCCTTCGCGCTTTTCAGAAATAACTTTAAATCCTCGATTTTTAAATTTCTTAATTATTTCAAGATATTCTGTTCTGCCATATTCAGGGTGAGTCTCATTTAATTCATGAGTTTCTAAGAAACGGTTATGAAGGAAGAAAATAACACGTTCATTTTTAGTTTCAATTAATGAAAAAAGTATTATGCCATAAAAATAAATAAAAGTAAAAATGAAACTAAACTTCATTCGTATAGATGTTTTTAATTCGTCTTATATTATTTTACAGCATAATACTTCTTTATAAGAAATTAACTTAGTTTTTAGTACCTCCAACTTTTTAAGTCAGCTCCTTTAGGTGCAACATTTTGAACTTTATCAACATATTTTTTAATAAACATTCTATGATATCGTAATCGACTAATATGATTTCCATTATCGTGATCACCATTCCAGCAATGCTCAGCTCTGTCACCATAATCAACTTCGCCGTTATAATACGGTGCTGTTGTTTCAGATAAAATTTCTTCGGCTAAATAAACAGCATTGTTCAAATAGTAATTATCCATATCACCACAGTATAAATGAATTTTATTTTTCCAGTCTTCACCATGTTTTGCCCAATCTCTTTTTAAAATGTAGGCTAAATCATAATTCTCTTTCCAATATTCAGCAACCTCTTTGTCAATTTCTCCGGTCATACGATCCCAAATTCTTTTTGGATAACCTTCTTCGTCAATTGGAGAATAAGTAGCTTCCCAAATATCCCATTGTTGTCCAGATCTTCCTTTTGTTCCTAGTACTAATTCTCTATAATTCATATCACGCAAGGTTGCATCTACATTTCCTAAATAATCACGATGACCAGCAACTAGCGTTTTACGGAAATCGCCTTCTTTATAATAGGCGTTTTTATCTTCATAAATATTGACCAAGCAGTAAGCTCTAAAATCAATAGGGTCAGGACAAGCGGCGAAACACATTCCATATTCTTTTGGATATTTTACTTGAACGGCCAGTGATTCCCAACCACCTGTACTTCCGCCATAAACGAATCTAGACCATCCTTCTCCGATTCCTCTAAATTGTTTTTCAATATAAGGAATAAGCTCATAGGTTATAGCGTCACCGTATGGACCTTGCGCCTCACTGTTTACAGCATAAGAGTCATCGTAATAAGGAGTTGGATGTTGTATTTCAATGGCAATAACTCTTGGGAAATTTGGACCAGTCCAAGTTTTATAAAAGTCATAAGCCTCTTGTTGTACCATTATATTATATCCTTCTACATTAAATCTTTCACTGTATTCAGGTTCAAGGTTTTTATCGGGAGGAGTGGTTCGAAATCCACCAAAATCCGCAGGAAAATGTCCATGAAAAATAGCTAGTGGGTACTTTACATTTGGGTTAGAATCCCATCCTTCTGGTAAAAGAACATGGGCACCTAAATACATGTCACGTCCCCAAAAATCACTTAAAAGCTTGCTTTTTATTTTAATATGCTTGATATATTTCGAATCTTCAGGTGGAGTAATTGCAGGAATTTTTTGATCTAGTTTTATACCCAGTTTTGGTAATTTCCCATTTGTAATAGTAATTTTTTGAGGAGTAGAGTAGAGATTCCCTGGAGCTTTATTCCATTGTTGACCTTCACCTCTGTCCATAGGAAGTTTAACTGTATGACCATCGGCTCTATTAAAAGTTTCATATTTATGAAATAAAGCTTGTACATAAAATTCTCCTGATGGTAATTCACTAAAGCTTTGAACAGGATAACCAAACGCTTTGGAATCAAATTGAATTGATTTTTGAGGATCCCAATTTGTAATATCCATTCCGAAGCCCTGACAAGTTTTTGAGTCATCTCTTAATTGAAATCGTGGTTCAGTTTCATTATCTTTTGAAAGCAACAAAATCATTCTTCCATCTAGCTTATTTTCATCTTGTTCAGGTAAAAATGAAATTTGAATATCTACTTGTTCTTCTTTTTGATTCGATTCAGAACATGAGAATAGCAGAGAGGTAAAGAGAAAAAGAGTGATTATTTTTATCCAAGTGGATAAGTGAGTGGTTTTTATCATGATAGGGTTGAGTTAAAATTTTCAAGAAATTTAGTTTTATTTAAAAAAGTAATTTGATAAAATCATATGAAAAAGAAAAAGCCTAGATTACTTGATATGATCTAGGCTTTTGAAATAAATTAATTTTTAATGTTAGGAGCTCCTATTTGTTTTAATTGGGCTTTCGCTGGAGCTATTGAGTTTTTAATAAGATTTAAATCAGTAAGCATCGAATTATATAATTTGTTTGCATTACTCAAATATTTTAAATGTGCTTTTGTTGGACCATAAGTAGTACTTGCACTGGCAGCCCACATATAATCTCTTATACTAGGATATTCATTTTTTTCTCCGACTTCTCTTCGAGGTTTACTTCCGCTGAATTGTTGCTCTAATTTTAAAATTTTTGTTCGAAGCGTTAAAAGTTCTGAATGAAGATTTTCATTTCTTTTAGATGCACGGTCATAGGCTTTTAAAAGTACCGTTATTGTTTGTTTCGATTCTCTAATGTCACTTCCTAAATCGCTTACTTTAGTTGATAAATTAGCTACATTCTTCCAATGAGAAACTACATTGTCAGGAGTACTACCTTGCATACCTTTTTTACCAAAAGCTTTTACATCAAATGAAACTTTGTTTCCTAAAGTAGAATACTTTCCTTCAATTTGTTTAAACAGCTGAGCGTAATAATTCCCAGGAGCAACCATATAACCGCGTCCGTTTCTGGTTACATTATTGGGTGAAATTGTGTAGGTTGGTTCAGTTGAAAGATCCCAATTAATTCTTCCAGTTCCTTTAGAATTTTTAACCTCAATTCTTCTGAGGATATTATTATCATTATCACTAATAAATAGCCATAACTTTGGTTTTATTTCCTTTTGTTCATCTTCTAAAACAGACCAAGCAGGAACAGATACAATACCTTTATTTTTCTCAATTTCTTTTTCTTGCTCTTTACGTTTTGCCGCTTTAGATTTGAAATTGTTTTTTACATAATAAGTAAACTCTACGCCAAAAGGAGGATTATCAGCTACAAAAAAGTTATCACCTTGTGATGCTTTTCTTCCTCCGCCTAAAACTCTCCTTTGCATGTACCATTTACCAGCTCTTGGTTTGAATAATTGAGCTTCACTATCAGAATTAATTGTACGTAAAGCTGAATAATCATCAAGAATGTAAATTCCTCTTCCGAAAGTTCCTGCGATTAGATCATTTTCTCTTTTTTGAATAGCTAAGTCTCTAACTGAGATGTTAGGTAATCCTGATTTTAATTTTACCCAAGAATTTCCACTATCATTAGTGAAGTAAACACCAAACTCAGTTCCTAAAAACAATAAATTACTATTCACATGATCTTGAACAATTCGCCATAATAATGTTCGATCTGGTAAGTTGTTAGCAATACTTTTCCATGTTTTTCCTTTGTCTGAACTTTTAAAAAGATATGGTTGATAATCTCCAAATTTGTGATTATCGAATACTGCATACACTACATTTTCATCAAATAAATCTGCTTTTATATCATTTACAAAGGCAGTTTCTGGTAAGCCTTTTATTTTAGAAAAGTCTACTTTTCTCCAATTTGCTCCTCCATTTTCTGTTACTTGAATTATTCCATCATCAGTTCCTGCATAAATTAATCCTTCTTGCTTTGGAGATTCCGATAATGAAGTAATTGTACTATAGTTAGACATTGCATAGATGTCCCATGCGTTATCCCATTTTTGTTTTTTTCCGAAGAAAGGAGTTTGAATTCGCTCCATGTTATTTGTTAAATCTTCAGAAATTGGTTGCCAAGAATCACCTCGATCATCAGATTTCCATACTCTTTGAGAGGCATGATAAATTCGTTTAGGATTATGTGGGCTTACCAAAATTGGTGCATCCCAATTATGACGTTCAGCCTTTTCACCTAATTCTGGCTGAGGTTTAATACTAACATTTTCCCCAGTGATTCTATCGTGACGATTTAAATTTCCTTGTTGCCATTGTGCATAAACAATATTTGGATTGCCTGGCTCTGTAGCAGGTTGATGTCCGTCACCTCCCAAAACAATAAACCAATCTGAATTTCTAATTCCATGAATGTTGTCTGTTCTAGAAGGCGCTCCTTGCGTACTGTTATCTTGTGTTCCTCCATAAACATAGTAGAATGGTTCTGCATCATCAACTGCAATTTTATAAAATTGAGTAACTGGTAAGTTATTAATATATTTCCAGTTTTTAGTTCTGTCAAAACTTTCGTATAAACCTCCATCACAACCTACTAATATATAATTTGGATCGTTTTTTTTGAAAGCTACAGCATGGTTGTCTACATGTTTTTCAGATTCGTTCATTTGAGTAAAAGTCTTCCCTCCGTCAAATGACTCCAACATATAGTTATTTGCTAAATAAAGATGGTCAAATCGATGAGGAGAAGCATAAAGCTCTTGATAATAATGTGGTCCAGTACCACCAGACACCGCGTTACTCATCTTTTTCCATGAACCACCTTTATTTTCGCTTTTGTACACTCCACCTGTTCTTCTATCTAATTCAATAGCTGCATAAATTACATCAGGTTTTTGAGGAGAAATAGCTAACCCAATTTTCCCCATATTACTATTTGGTAGTCCCGTTTTTAGTTTAACCCAATTTTCTCCACCGTCGTTTGATTTGAAAATTCCGGTTCCTGGTCCACCGCCTAAATAACCAGCAACTGTTCTATGACGTTGCCAAGTTGCTGCATATAATAAATCTGGATTTCTTGGGTCAATTAATAAATCGGTTGCACCAACCCATTGATCATCTCCAAGGGTTTGTTTCCAAGTTTTACCTCCATCGGTAGATTTGAAAACACCGCGCTCACCGCCACCACTCCATAATGGTCCTTGAGAAGCTACCCACATGATTTTCGAATCTTTTGGGTGAATTATAATTTTAGAAAGGTGTTCTGAATTTTTTAATCCCATGTTTTTCCATGATTTCCCACCATCTTCACTTTTATAAATTCCATCTCCATATCCGATATGTCTTCCACCGTCATTTTCTCCAGTTCCAACCCAAACAATTTCTGGGTTTTGAGGATCAAGAGTTACACAACCTATCGAGTAACTAACTTGTCCGTCAAAAATAGAATTCCAAGTTGTTCCTGAATTTTCAGTTTTCCAAACTCCACCGGATGCTACTCCGACATACCATACATTTTCGTTATTAGGATGAATAACAATATCAGCAATTCTACCAGACATAAGAGCTGGACCGATACTTCGAAATTTTAGTCCGTTATAAATTGAACTTTTGTCCTGTTTTTTCTTGTCAGCTACTTTCTTGTTTTTTTGAGCAAAACTTGTAGAGACTAAAGTCAGAAATACAAAAAATGAACATAACATTTTTGTAATCTTCTGTCGTTTGATTGTTGTAGTCATTTTGTTTTTTTTGATAACCTTATTTGAAGGATGTTAAAATAGATGTATAATGGTTTTCAGTCGTATAAGGTAAGAAAAAACTTAAAAATGAAGAGGGTGTTTTTCTGTACTTTTTATCAATCTAACTCCAAAAATGGCTGATGAATAACAAGGCTATTATTAATATAAATTATTTAAGCGAAGCTGGTTGTTTTTGGAGGGATCAAGTTTATTATTCCTTTTACGGATTGTAATTAAAATATTATGGACATGAAAGACATGGTTATTTATAGATTTTAATAGAACAGAGAAACGTCCAAAGGATAAATAAAATTTGTAAAGGTATTCTAAACCACAAATAGGAAATTCCGTTTCCATCATAAGTACCTTTTTGATAGTTGATTTGATTGACTGCTGCATAAATATTTGCTGGTAACATTAATAAAAGAAAGAAGATTAATAACCACCCACTCAGTTTTTGTGTTTTCGGAATTAACACTCCTACGGCTAATAAAACTTCAAAAACACCTGTGAGATAAACTAAACTTGTTTTAAACGGAATCATAGGCGGAATCATCATTGTCATTCCTTTAGTAAATAAAAAATGTCCTAATGCTGTAAAACATAACATTACAGCCAATGCAATTCTTGCAGCCAAAGAAAAATTGTATTCTTTGGTGAATAGTTTTATCGTGAGAATTACTAGTGTAAAAGTTGATAATAGTACAATTAAAGGTTTCATAAATGTCTTATTTAAATTATTTACAAAATTTGTAAACCGAATTGAATAAGACAATGAACCCAAGTTAACTAATTCGTTTTCTAATTCTGCTTAAAGCTTGTGGTGTTAATCCAATATATGACGCAATGTATTTTTGTGGAATGTATTTTAGTAATTTTGGACGTTCTTGAAATAATTCTAAATAACGCTCTTCAGCAGTTTTATTTAAAAAAGACAACTCTCTTTTTGATTTAATCAAAAACATGTTCTCAGCCATTTTACGACCTATTATATTTCCTGTTTTAGTTTTACTGTAAATATCTTGCAAATCATCGAAAGATATTTGCCATAATGTACTGTCCGTTAAAGTTTCTATTTGATAAAGGGAAGGAGTGCGAGTAATAAATGAATCATAACCAAGAACAAATTCATTTTCAAATACAAAACCAAACGTAATATCATTTTCTTCTTTCGGTATAAATAAACGAACTATACCATTTGAAATAAAAGATAGAGAGTTTTCAATTTCACCAATCTTCAGTAACGATGTTTTTTTTGAAATTACTTTCTTTTTCAATTTAGAAGAAAATAAATTCCAATCGGAACTACTCATTGGTTCTATTTGATCAATGAATTTTTTAATGTCTTCCATTTGTATTGTAATTGCTATTCGTCAATCAATCTTCTGTGATAATTAACTTGTCCTAAATGATAAGTTAAATGCTTAATTAAATGCACCATAAAAAAGGCTATTGATTCTGGTTTGGAAAATTTCAGAATGGGATACTCTTTTTTAAGGTCTTCTTCAGAAAGTGGAAGAAGAGTTTTATTTATCATTTCTTTTGTTTCTTGAATACTTTCGATTAAGGTATTTCTTGATACATTTTGTTGAGAAAATTCTAATTCTCTATTTCTTACATAACCAGTATTACCAATTTCTTTTCCTATGAAAGTGTGTAAATTTCCAATTAAATGTAAACTTAAATTTCCAGCTGAATTAGAAATGTTTTTATTCAATTTCCAAATATTAGCTTCGTCCTTATAAAGCTCTAGCTCAGAAATGAGTGAGTTCAGTTCGTTTTCAAGAAAGGTCGTTAATTCGTTAGCTGTCATGAGAATGGTTTATTAGTTTTTAAAATATGTTTTTTTGATAATAGCATATTTTTATTTCTGAAATAAAGTTAAACTATTTTTTTTCTAAAACTTCTTTGTTGAAGAAGTTACAATGAACCTGACTGTTATAAGATGGGAACCAAAAATTAGTATGAAAAGGTTTGTTATTCCTCATAACAAATGTTTTGTAAAACCCATTATTCATTTTTTTGTTTCGAGAAGGAAGAAAACCATAAAACTTACCATGAATCTTTCTCATAGTTTTATCAGGAATAATCACAGTTAATATGCTGTTTGTTTTGTGCTTGCCTCTAATGGAGTGTACTATGGTTAATTTGTATCTGTTTTTTTTGAGTCTTTTAATTTTTGCACTTACAATATCATCATTAGGAAGAATACTTTCATCAGAGTATTTACCAATTAAAGTTCCGTTTATATCAAAAATATAATTTAAGTATTCATAGGTTTCAATAGTGAATTTATTCTCCTTCGACAGCTTGAAATTAAAACACCATCTCATGTGGCTTACAGAGTAAGAAACGCTACACATATTATGTAATACGTCACCTAATTTGAGAGTGTTTAAAAGTTTACCTTCATTGAAAAAATGGACAATTTCTAAACTAGGAAAAGCAAGACCTCCACTGTAATCGTCAACAATAATTACATTTTTACCATTTTCAGAAATTAGAGCTGTCTTAGTTTCAATGTATAAACGATCATTTTTTATTGTGTAAAGCTTCTTATTTGTTCTTAAATCATATAGTCCCCAATAAAAGCGATCTGAAAGCTGGTAACTATTTGTTACATATTCTTTTGTCTTAGGATTATAAGTGGAATCTCTATAGGTTTTGTTGTCTGAAAATATTGTATCACTTGGTTTTAATTCGAAAAACCCGTTTTTACTTTTAAAAGAATACTGGCGTCTGTCTTGATCAGCAAATAAAGATATAGTTGCTAAAAAGCCAATTAAAACAAATAGAAACCTCATGTTTAATTTTTAATTCAAAAGTAAATTTTGACTAGCTAAATTATTGTTAACAAGATTTAAAACCAATCATAAATTAATCATAAGATTGAGGTGTTTATAGAAACTATTTGTTTATTATGGAATTTTGGTTGTAATCAATTTAATGATTTCTTCAAACTTTTCGGTTCCAACTTCAGATTTTCCAATAATATATGATGAATAATAATTCGAGTTAACATCCAGAAAAAGATTCTCATCAATTATTCTATAACTTTTAAAAGTTGTCCAGAATATCTTGGTGTCATAATTATGATCTGAAAA
Source organism: Tenacibaculum sp. (assembly GCA_022448525.1). Classification (GTDB taxonomy): domain Bacteria; phylum Bacteroidota; class Bacteroidia; order Flavobacteriales; family Flavobacteriaceae; genus Polaribacter. The sequence continues at coordinate 493,242 of JAKVCX010000001.1, read as the reverse complement.
ACGAAAGTATTCATCGGTAAATTCTAAGGTTGAGTTTACCTCGGATGCTTTTCGTTTTTCTATTTCGGATGCTATTAATTCTAGATGATTAGTTTTATTTTTTCGATAAAAATTATAGTATTCAAGTGTTTTAATAAAATAATGTACAGCAATACCTATGAACAGAAACCCTAAGTTATCTTTTTTATAAACAATTAAGCATCCAAATATAAGAAGAGGAATTGCCCAATATATTCTGTTCCTATTGATTTTTAGATTTTTATCCCAATGGATTTTAAAGTTAAGTTTGTTTTGTTCGGAAAATGTAACTTCATCAAAAGGTATTTCAAGTTTCATGCTAATTTTTTGAGATATTTAAGAAATAGAGTTGTGTAATTTAATAACACGATTTAGTTTGTAATTAAGAATTAAAATTGATTTATTTCTTTTTATAAATGTAAAGTAAACCATCATAAATCGCTCTAGATAAAATAGAGTGATGATTAGCTTTTTCATATACTTTCATATAGTAATTTAGATTCTTTCTTTCTAGTTTCTTTATAATTGTGTTAAACTTATCATTAGGTATTGTTGTTAATTTAGTTTCAGCCGCTCCATAACTTAAAAATAGCTGTTTTAATGATGTAGAATTTTTAAAGTCTTTGAAAAGTTCTTCTTTTAGAATTTCCTTTTGATTCCATCCGAGAGATCCAGAGATTAAAATATAATCATCAATAAGTTTTGGTTTTTTTTGTAATAAGTAGGCACCGAATAGCCCTCCCAAAGAATGGCCTAAAAAGCCTTTTCTATTATTTAAGTTTGGATATTTTTTTTCTACAAAAGGGAATAGTTTTCCTGATAAAAAATTGATAAAAATGTCTGCACCACCTGTTGTTTCGGAATTTACTAATACTGCATTATTTCCAGCCCCAGATTTAATAACTGGATAATTTCCGTTTTCTCCCAAAGCTTTCATTTTATTGCTCATTTTGTGTTTAGATGGTGTAAAATCCATCACACGCTGTTTATTAAAGTCATATTCATTTCCTTCAATAGAAATTCCTATAAGTACAATATTTTCAACGTAATCACATCTATTTAGAACATTGTAAGATCCAGTTACCACATCAGAGATGAACCAAGCATCTAAATAATAAAGCACATTATATTCTTTTGAAGAATTATAATTTGGAGGAAAAGTTATTTTAATCAGATAGTTCTGACTACCAGAAGAAACTTTATGGAGTTTAGTAATATTTTGTTCTCTTATTTGCTGAGCAAAAGCAAAATTAATAGTGAATAGGCCAAAGATTAAAATTATAAAAAACGCAATTTTTTTCTCTTTTTTCATGGGGTATTTTCTTTTAGTATGCTGAGTGTTTTTTAATCCCAATCTGTAAGGAATTCAGAAATTAAAAAAGTGTTGATGATTCCACCTTTGAATTTATGCTCATTTGTGAACAATGCGTAAAGTAATACTTTCGAATTTACTTTCACTTCATTTTTAAAGGCTTCAATCAATGGGTTTTGCATTGGCATCCATATTTTAGATGATCCTATATTAAATTCAAACTCTTTTGAAACCAAATTATTTAATATTTTAGAGCTTCCTGTTTTCATTTTAAACACTCTTTTCATTGAGCTAAGTGTTTCATCTGTAATTGCTCTTTCTCGACCTGTAAATTCAGCTAAAAATCTAAATTTTTCCATTGCGATATAATAACGTCCTTTAGGATTTTCTTTTTCAACTTCTTTCGCATAATCTACTTCCGCTTGAATTATTTTTTCAGCATTACTAAGTGTGTAGGTTTTATCCCAACTTTCATATCCATTTTGCGAAAAAATACTTTTTGAAATAAAAAGAAATAGAATTAAGATTGTTTTTTTCATAGTTTAGTTTTTTTGTGATAAAAAATAGCGTTGACGTAACTTTAATTTCAGGGTAAATTTAATAAAACGAATCACATCACTTTATTGTAAATCGGCAAATTTATCAATATTGCTATCAATATAGTCAACAACAGTTTTGTAGAGAGTTCTCTTATATTCTTTATCGTAATAATATGCTTCTATAATTTCAGGAGTTTTTAATTCTTTATATCCTTGAGCAAAAGAATTCCATCTCTTATTCCAGCTTTTAGACTCGTTTAAGAAATCGGATTTCGATTCATTAATTTTCCTTTTCTTTCCACTTAATTCTATAATAACATTGGTATAGTCTTTTTCAAGTTTCTTAAGCCCTAACTCATTCCAAGTTTCTTTAGCAGCAAAAATAAATTGTGGTCTATTAAAAATGAATTGATAAACTCCTCCGTTATCAGTATCACCACTAAATGATAAAAATGCCCAAAAAACTTTTTGTTGACGATTTAGTTTGTTCCATAGTTCATTTTGATCTTTAATTCCACTTTTCTCGATAGACTCATCAAATAGTTTATACATGTATTCCCAAAGAATATTATCATATTCATTAAAATCATTCCAATCGTATTTTTCTTTTAAAGAAGACAACCAACTAGGACTGATATTTATGGAAATCAAATTTTCATTCTGATTCCCATCTTTTAAAGAGTAGAAGTGATTAGGAGATTTAACAGATTCTTTTGAATTAAAAGAAAAATTGTTTCGAGAAAAGTAAAATATAATTAATCCAATTAGTAAGATAAGTAACTTCATATTTGCTTTAATTTTATCTTCGTTTTGAGCTTTGCATTAATATCTGTAAAGAATGTAAACTAATATTAATCTTTTGATGATGAAATTAGTTAAGTCACTATTTTCTTTAAGTAAAATTTCACAGGTTATAGTTGGGTGTCTAACATCTCCCATATTTTCAGCGAAAGCTAGATGTTTTTTTAAGTAAACTGATTTATTTTTTGTAGCCTTTAATGCTTTAAAAAAACTACCCGTTAAATTTAATTGATCACTATTTCTAGCATGTTCAATTGTTTTTTTTAAGTTTCCGTTTTTTTCAATCCCATAAAACTCAGCTCTCGTTTTCGAAACTTCATTATCAGAACTAATACATTTAAATATTGTAATTACGGCTTTTCTATCTTTATTAGATGCATATTTTGAAGGTCCTACATAAACAGAGTCAGGTAGACAATAAATTTGCTTTTTGAGGTTGCTTTGGTCGAAAAGAGTTTTTATTTTTTTTGATCTGACTTCTTCAATAAATGTTGTACCATTAGCAATGTCGTTTAATAGTTGTTTGTAGGCTTTTTTTAATGTGAGGTTAGGATATTTTGATTTAAGAATATTATTCTCAAGATCATCCAACATTACATTTAGTGTATTGTTGTTTTCCTTTCCAAGTATTTTTTTAAATACAGATTGTTGTGAATGTGCAATACATGAAATTGACAGGAGAATTGATAAGTATAGCAATTTGATTATTTTCATAGTGTTTTTGTTTGATATTAATGTCAGTTGTTGATTTTAACTTTTTTCAGATTAACTAAGAATATATTGCCGAAATTAGAATCTTTGATTTTGGTAATTTGAACATCACTCCAATTAATTTCTATTCTTATTTTTTTTCGAATTCCTTTGTGGTTGACAACAAGATAAATAGGAAGGTTTTCTTGTCGTGTTTTATAGAAATTATATAAAGACTCCGCCTTATCATATAAAGTGGAAGTTAGATGTGAATACGTTATAAGTTCAAGTTTCGACGACTCATAAATTGTTTCTATAAAGGTACTTTCTAAATTATAATCTTTTTTACCGTGTAGAAATTGTATGGTAGGTAATTTAACTTTTTCAATTTTCATATTATTTGATTCAAAACTCAAGGTATATTTTATTCTATATATACCGCAAGCTTGTCCCAATAAGTTTTGAATAAATAGCAATAAAGTTATTAGTAGCGTTTTTCTTTTCATAGTTTGTAATAATAGTAAATATTTTTTAGCTAAGAAAAGTAATCATCAATTGTCACTATTTTTCATTTATTGATGAAAGAGTATATTTATCATAAGCCATTATATCAAATACTTTTGACTCTCCAGTTAGCAACCATTTTTTATAAATCAGTTTTCCATTCATAAAAATATACAACTCGTTGTCTTTTGTTTCTTTTTTAAACGCCATTTTTTATAATTTACTGTAAAGATAATTTATAGGATTAAAATTCCTTAGAATTTACTCAGTTCAAATTTTTATTCCATTCTGAATCTGACATAAGTAAATCGATTTTTTTATTTAAAAGATATCCAGGTGTTATCTCTTTAGAAGTCAATTTCTTCCCAGTGTGAGAATATATAAAGTTGAATTCTTCGGTTAAAACGCAAACCTCTTTTAAATGCATTTGTAGTTTGTTCCTGAAAAAATAAAATCCCATAATCCTTTCAATTTTCATAAGAATTAAACTTAGTTTTTTGGATGTTATTTTTTTCTGATAAACGGCTTCATTCAGATGATCGTAATGCAGAGATAAGAATAAGGTGTTATATTTCTTTTTACTTTTCAGTTTTTTAAGCTGATTAATAATAGCAAATTCTCCTCCTTCAATATCAATTTTCAAAAAGTCAATTTTAGTAATTGAATTGATTTTTATGAATTCGTCTAAACTATAAGTTTTGGCTTTGGTTCCATTAACTTTGTCTCTAGTTCTATTTAATAAACTTGTTGATGAGTAACCATATCCTTTCCTTGCATACAAAATCTGTTCTCCACTTTTTTGTGAGATAGCAACATTTCTTGGATGAATTTTACTTTTTAATTCGGGGTTTAGATTAAGATTTTTAATGAACCATTTATAAGCATGGGGATCGGGATCTATAGCGTATACAGTTGCACCTTTTTTTGCCATGTACAAACTTAATGGACCAATCCAGCAACCTAAGTCAATAGCAATATTATCATTGGAAACATATCTGTCAATTACATCAAAAGTATTAGGTTCCCATTTTCCTGTTCTTAAGTTGTTCCAGAAATCTGTATAACTAGATTGATCTATATTAAAAAAGATGTTCCTTATTTCTATTTTCAAAATTAAAGATAGTGTGTTTTTAAGGTGATTCAAAGTAAAGAAAAAAGATTCCTAAGCTGATCTTTTGGAAAGATAATTAATAATGTTAACTTTTCATAGAAGGACAGTCTTCTTATAAATATTTCAAAAAATACGATATTCTAGAAATTATATGTATGATCTTGTTTCTTTATTTCTAATGATCTTATTTTTGAATTTCAAACACCTTACCATCCCAAGAAATTTTTATTTTTTCATCTGCACCTAATAAGTTGATCTCGTAAGTATTCTTAGACTGATTCCATTCGATATTCAATATATCCTCTTCCATAGCATATTCATTATTAAGATAAAACTTAAGAATACCAGTTTTGTTTATTATGTGGTTTTGATTATTGGTGAAAATCAAGAAAAAGTATTCAGGATAGCCCAAATGATAATGACCATCATAACCATCTTTTTGAGCAATAATATATACCTTCTGATTTAGTTTATTCAATTCTTTGGTAATAGAAAAGTCATGAATATCTGCATCAGTATAGTAATATTGATCATTGATTTTTATTCTGTTCCATACACAATTAGTGAAATCATTGAACTTATATTTATAAATAATGGAGTCTAAATTAACTTGCGCTAAGCTTGTTAACTTCCCTATTGGTTTTAAATTATTTAGATCGTGATTTTCAAATAGTACAATTTCTTTGTTATTTGGATTTAGGAAAAAGTTTTTCTTCTGTGGAGTGATACTAACTAAGTTTGATTTGATTAATGGTAACTTTAGTTTTAAGTATTCTTCTGCATAACTTTTGTTTTGATAAGAACCGTTCTTTAGTTTACCTGATTTATAATCTGGATAAAACAATTCTGTTTGAGCAAAACTTAAGCTGAATATATGTAAGACTGCGATTAGTAAAACTTTTCTTTTCATGATTTTTTAGTTGTATTAACTGAATTAACGCTTCTTTAATTGATATGTAGAGATAATTAATAAAATTTATTTTGAAGTTGGATTTAACTCCAACTCATATTTATACGAATTTTATTTTCATGAATTTCCACTTTTCCACCCGTCGAGTTGTTTTCACCAGGATAAATTTCATAAACTCTAGTTTGCTCTCTTAGTTTCGGTATGTTTTGATTTAGACGTTTACTTTTTTGTATCCAATCATGTATTTTAGTAGTATTGTCAACTTCGAATTCAATTAGAAATTCTCTTGTAAATAAGTTTCCTTTTTTTTCTACTTTTAAATTGTTTGTACCCTTAGGAAGATTAGCTAGACCTCCCCATTCAAGTGTTAATTGAATAATGTCGTTTTTCTCCCAAGGCATTACATATGTACTTGATATATAGAACCACATAATAGTTAATGTGAATAATCCTATGAAAGTTGAAATGATTATTTTAATAGTTCTCATTAGTTTGGTGTTGAAAATGTATATTACTTTCGGTAATTATTTATTTTTAAAGATAATTAATAATCTAGAATTCCTGCTGATGCAATTTGGTTAGAGTTAACAAGAAATTTTGTTCTCTTCATGATTCTATAGAATGCGATTTATTCCATATTTACTTCTCTTTTGTTACCACAAGAAGCACAAAGTTTTGCTTTGGGAGTTCGGTACGGTTTTCCACAATTTTCGCAATCAGGACCAATTTGTGCTAAGGAATGGTGCATAATAGCGTTAGGTTCAGTTTCTTCAAACCCTGTTAAGTTATTATAATATTCCAGTAATTCTTTGAATCCAATTTGTCTGTCTTCATTTAAAATTCTAAATCCTTTTCTGTAAAGTTTGGTGGCAATTTCAAACTCTTCCGAGTTTAACATAGGGACTTCCATTTTACATCTCCAGCAATATTTAATTTTCATTTTAGTTCACTTTTCGAATATAAAGTCTAATTCGGTGCGTTGGTTTTATGGAAATAATACCTCTTTTTTCTGTATAATTTGAAGTAACTATATACAGCTCAATTGTTGTTCTGTCGTTAGGGTACCATTTACAATTTCTTTTCAATCCTCCGTTTTTATCTACTTTTTCAATTTCAGATAAATTGCCAAATCCTTCTGGCTTACCATAAAGCTTGGTTAATAGTTTCTCTAATTTTTTGTGTTGTTTAATTAGTTTTTTTATGAATTTATTCGACTGTTTTTCTCCTGATTTATTATCATTTTTTATATCCCATTCATAAAGTACTTTTGACATTGTTGAATCTTTTTTTTGGAAATATAAATATGTGACCAGGTTAGGAATAATTTTTTGAGTACGTTTAAATTTAATTGGTTGAGCTTCTCCTGTAAATGATATATGATTGGAATTGGATTGAATTATTTCACTTCCTAACTCCTTTTCGAGTAAAATATATTCTTTCAGGGAAGTGTTGAGAATATCGAATTGGTATTCTTGCCCGAAAGTGTTAGACTCAATAAATAACAGAACAAGTGTAATAAGAATTTTAAAGTTTTTTTTCATAACATTTAAAGTGTAATCATCAAAGTTGATTTGGTTAGGGTTCAACTATTATTTTGATAAAATTATTTAGTGCGATTAGAGTTTTGGGTAATTATATCTGCTAGGCTATTAAAAGAGGTCCTTCTCGAAAGAATATTTCGTCAGAGTTTAACTCATTTCTTAGTAATTCTTTTAATTTCTCAGAAAGAAAAATAGAATTATCAATATAAAAAATCATTAATCCATTACATTGAATTTTATCGTATTCTGAATATGAAAATTTTTGAAGAGGATTGATCTCATAATAATCCGTCCAAAACTCTCCTGTTGATTTTCTGATTATTTTAATAGGTTTAACTTGAAACTGTTCTGGAACAAGTCGATTCAATATCTCAAAAATGTCTTTTCTAAATAAATTATAGTTTAAAATTGGCCTAAAATATCCTGAAATTCTATAAACATATTCATTGTCATTAATTTTTTCTAAACCTGCTTCTACTTCATAATAATTTAAGGGATTTTCTATTCTTATCCACTCTTGTTTTATAGGTATATCGTAATTGTTTTCTATGGTAAATTTTAAATGTTTAATCATTTTGTGAAATGGTTATAAACGTTTTTATATGCGGATTTTTTATTTGATTCTAAATTAATTATACTAAATTGAATTAGGGCATATCATATTAAGATTCTACTCGTTTGTATATGTTGGGATTATGTTTTTCCATATAAAATTCTGGATGAGGTAATTCTGTAAATCCATATTTTTTATAAAGCCATTCAGCTGTATTAGTTAATAAAATCCAGCGTCTTAATCCTTGAAGATTTGGATGTTCTGTTATTTCATTCATTAACCATTTACTTAATCCTTTCCCTCTGTATTCTTGTAGAATATATACATCACCTAAATATGCAATGGTTGAAAAATCAGAAATAATTCGAGCAAAGCCAATTTGTTTTTTTTCATGATAAATTCCAAAATTCAAAGAATTATCAATTGATGTTTTTAGAGTATTGAACGGGATTCCATTTGCCCAATCGGTTTCGTTTGATAAGAATTTATGAATAGTCGGAATATCTAGTTTATTTCTGTCGGTAGAAATAGTATAATTATCTCTATGGGTTTCTGTAATTTTCATTTAATTTTTTTGTTTGTGTTTTTCAATTAAAAGGAGGGATGCCTTTTCTCTTTTTCGCGAAAGATAATTAATAAGTTTGAATTTATTTCCAAGAATTTATTAGGCAATTACCTTGCTAAGAAGTTAGTGTTTTTCAATTAGATTGTAAATGTCGTTCATTAGGTCAACTATCTTTTTTCGTTCTTTCCATCCAGGAAATTTAATTTCTATAAATGTGGTTGGTGAATACGTTTCATAAGCGGAAAATTTATTTCCTTGTGTAATTTCTAACGAATAAGTTGTTCCATCAGAAATTACCATTACTGATTTTGTGCCATCTTTATTGGGTTTAGATCTAATATTTAGTTTGCTTTGAACTATTGAGAAACGATCGTTTTTAAAACAGTTTTGAAGAAAGTCCCAATAGAATTTTCTTTTAGATTTTCTGATTTTTCTTTTATTGATTTTTAACTTTTTTTCGAAATCTGGAGGAATAAAACACTCATAAAAAGTTACTTTTCCATTATTTTCAAACACTAGGAAATTAGAAAACAACCCTTTCAACCAATAGCTAGAAGTTTCTATTTTGATTATTAATGCTTGTTTGTCTTTAATTTTAAGTAGACTTATGTAAGTGTTAAGCTTATCTGTTGTTGATTTAAAATTAAATTGTGGGATTTTATATTCTTGAGTAAATGATTTTATAAAAATCGAAAAGAATATGATTACGAATGTTTTCTTCATTTTGGATTAATTGAGATCAAACATAAGTGTTGATTTAATTTAATGAAATCTACATTGAGTAAAGTGGTTATTTTAAAGAGTTAATAATATAATTGTATTATTTACTTGGTTCGTTTAGTATTATAATGAATTACCTTTTCTTAGGGCGATTTTTAATTTTTCTGAATATTTTGATTCCTCAATTTGATTCAAAAAATAAGGATACATGGAATTTATTCTGACTTTTTTTCCTGGATGATATATGATAAATATTTTCAAAGAATTATTGTATCCTACTTTTTCTATTTGATCGAAGTAAACTTCTTTTTGTCTTTTGAAATCAGTAGTTATTGTCAATAATGTTGGTGTGATTGAAATTTGGTAATTATAATAATGAAGTAATAAATAGCTTCCAACTAAAAAGAAAAAAAGAAACATAGATATAACTGATATTAGCTCGCCATTATCATCAATTTGGTAGTTGGTTAATAATACATAAAGTAGCAATATTGCAATAAATAAACTAAAGAATCCTATGAAAAGAATAAGCTTTGGTGGTCTGATTTTCATTTTAGATTATTTAACGATATTATTATTCATAAATACATTCATTTCTCACATGTACTCCTCTTGATTCTAATCTCTTTTTCATTTCCAGCCAAGTTTTATCACTTAAAGTCCCAGCAGGATAAAGTTTATTTTTAAAGTTGTTTGTTATGACTCTCAAACAGTTTGGTCGGTTACTTTGAGTTTCGAAAACAACTTCTTTAATGTCCGATAAATCATAAATTTTCAATTTCCAAATAAAAATGTGGTTCTTAATTATTAAAAACTTTTTTGTCATTTCAAAGTAATGTAATAACCAATAATGTAATACAATCCAAAAAGTAATAACTAGACTAAAGAATATAAAACCTCCCAACTTTAGTATTAATCCATTTGCCGTAAAGATAAAAGTCATAAATACGATTATTCCCCAGAATGAAATTCCTCTTGAAGTTGTAAATTGATTTCCTTTAAATTTTTCTGTGCTTTCAAATTGAAGTTTGTTTTTGTTGATTTCCTTAGGAGAGTTTATTTTAAATTCTTGTTTTTTTACTATTACCTGTTCGAGAAATGATTTCACTAAATAACTATTTGAATACATATCATCAAATAAAATTTTTTCAGTTCCGTCTTTAAATAAAATTGCAGTTCCTTCCATCGGATGATCCAAAATAAATCTCAAAGGCATTTTACCAGTTAATATGACATCTTGTATACTGTTTAAATTAAAAGTTTCTTTTCCAATTTTTATGCTATTTTTATTAATTATGATTTTTGGTGAACTTTTCCAGTATAAATAAACCATCCAGATAGCTAAAAGACAAAATAAACTTCCAAATATTGACGTAATTATATGTTCGTTGTCCGACTCGTTTTTCATTTCATTATTGAAACCAATAAAAATCATCAACGAGCCTAATCCAACAATTGGTAAGAAACCAAAAAATATTGTTCCGTAAAATTTTATTAAGTGCCTTTGAGTTTCAATTTTTTTCATTCAATTTTTATAGGTTAGAGAAACATTGTTTTGTTTGTAAAAAAAGTTCAATGTTAATATTTTATTCGCATTATTGATTGCTTGTAGAAATAAAAATGTTTTCATTCAATCTTCCATTAGCTTCAAAATTAAGTAACATTAATTTTTTCAAACTTTTTGATAATGAGTTTTTGTATAACGTTTCGGTTTTTTATCCCTTTTATCAATAGATTTCGAAAGTGTTTTCTTTCAAAAAACTCATTTATGATTTGTAGTTTTACTATTTACAATGTGTTTATAGATAAAAGTGAACTTCGCTAGTTGGCGGTATTTTTTAATTCCATATGCAATATTGGATAAGGTTTTCCAGAGGAATCTAATTCAGAGCGATTTATTATTTCAAACCCACAATGCTTATAAAAACCTACAGCTTGTTCATTCTGTTCATTAACATCAACTTTAGTAACATTTAATTTGTTGATTGAATAGTTTAACAGAGTTTTTCCAATTTTTTTTCCTCGATATTTCGGATCGATAAATAACATTTCTAAATTTTGTTCTGCAACACCAAGAAAACCAATTATTTTCCCTTCTTTATTTCTTATACATCTTAATTCGACAGCATCCAAATAGGTATTTAAAATTAAAGGTTTAAAGTATTCGATATCCTCTTCCTTTAAGAAATGATGAGTTGCTCGAACTGAAGATTCCCATACATCTACTACTTCTTGGTATTCTGTTTTGTTTATGATATCAATTTTTTCTTCCATTTTTCTAATTACCTATAATATTTCACTTAACCGTTGCAATAGGAATAAAGTTACATATTTTACTGAAAAACGAGGTTTATTTAACTTACCCAACTTCCAAGACTTTGTTTTTTAATCCATTTTTTATTAACGAGTTCATAAATTCTTTCTTCCCCAAAACCACAGAGTCCGCCACAAACTGTTCCGATTTGCACGTAAGCTAAGTTATAAGCTTCATTAAAAATTGGTTTACTTATAGAGCAATATCCATTTGTACAATTTGTTTCAAGCCAATCCCAAAAACTAAACTTGCCATTTTTAGATTTCCTTTCAAAATCATTAAACTGCTTTTCAGTTAAAATGTTTTTATTCGGAACTAAATCTGATGTGATTTTAAATTTTATATAACGCTTTTTTTGAGTCTCATAATGGTTTTCATTTTTTATTTTGAGAAGCTTTTTAATGTAATTGTCAAAATCCGCAACCATAGGATGAGAATTAGCTCTGGCTTTTTCTGAAATACAAGTTGAAGATAAGTAGTTTTTACTTTCATCTTCTAAAATCTGAGTGATCAATGCCTTTGTTTTTTGACTATCAAATTCCGCCGATTTCTCTACAGAGTTATTTTTGTCTGTTTTGCAACTAAAATTCAATATTATAATTATGATTGATAAATAGTATTTCATGCAATTTAGTTTTCGATGACTTGTAATGAATAGGTTATTTTTTCTCTTTATAGGATAAAGTTAATTATCTATTGTTAAAAAACATTAATCATAATTTAAAATTGATAATCTGTAAAAGGATTTATTTTCAATATTACAAATACTGATTTCTTTTTACCATTTTTCGCATTATAATGTGATTTAATGAGAAAAGCGATTCGAGATTTATCCAAACCGCTTTAACTTTTAAATATTGTTGTAATTTAGAACCTGTTTGATTTCTTTAAGTTCTTGAACTGTTTAACCATTTTTCCAAAATTTTTATCTTTTTGACGTTTTTCAGCCACAGTTGATTCAAAATATTCTTTTTCTAGTCTCATTTTTAGGTAATTCTCATAAGACAATTTATCAATTTTTTCGCTTTCAACTGCTGAGATAACAGCACAGCCAATTTCTACAGTATGAGTACAGTCATTAAATTTACAGTTTTTGGAAAGCTCAACTATTTGCTCAAATGTTTTTTCCAGTCCACTAGTTGAATCTGCAATACCTACTTCTCTTATTCCAGGATTGTCAATTATAATTCCACCGTTTTCAAGAACGATTAATTCTCTGTGACTTGTAATGTGTCTACCTTTATTCGTACTAGTACTTATAGTATCCGTTTTCATTAGTTGTTTCTCTGAAAGATTATTCATAAGGCTTGATTTTCCCACTCCTGAAGAACCCAATAAACAATAAGTCTTACCTGATATTAAATACTCTTTTAGTCTTTCAATCCCTTTTTTAGATTTATTACTAATAGCGATTATTGGTACTTGTTTTATTCTTTTTTGAACTTTTGATATTAAATCTTTTAAAGTAGTATCATTTATTAGATCAATTTTGTTAAGAATGATTATTGGTTTAACATTGGAAGCATTACAGATCGTTAGATATCTTTCAATTCGGTTGATATTAAAATCTCTGTCAATTGCTTGCACTATAAAAGCAAAATCTATATTACTAGCGATGATTTGCCGTTCTCCTTTTTTACCAATTGCCTCTCTTTTAATAATTGTTTTTCTAGGAAAAACAAAGTGTATGAGGGCTTTATTATCATATTTAAATATTGCAACCCAATCTCCAACAACGGGGAAATCTTCTCGAGTTTTAGCAGTGTATCTTAATTTTCCAATTATTTCCGCGTCAAACTCTCCTTTTAGAGTTTTAACTATATATCTTTCTTTATGTTCTGTAATAATTCTTCCGATTTCAAAGTCTAAAAAATTATGTTGAACTTTTAGTTTTTCTATTTCGTCAGTATATCCGAAATCTTCTAATTTCATATTCTCTGTGTTTTAATATATAGTAAACACTACGATATTTTTAACTTTTTGAAATACAGTAGTATTCACAAATTTATTTTGTAAAATGTAAATAAGGGATGATGCTCCAGACAGATATCTGAAGTAAAGAATTTTGATAGCCTAAGATTAAAAGCTATCTATTTTACAATATCCGAATATGAAATTCCAGATGTAATAGACATAAAATTGAATTGGACTTCAAAGTTAAAAAAATCTCTAATAAAGCATCTAGTAACTAAAATTTTTTTTGTGAGAAAAGTAGGGAATCCTTTACTGATGTTTTGGAAAATGATTAATAAGATTAGATTTTGGCTGAGGAAAATTAAGTTGTAATTAATTAGATACTTTTTTAGGAAATCGTTTTTATTCGAATTTCCTGTAATTTTCGGACCAATAATTTTCAATGAATTTCCATTTATTCTCAAAAGACTTTTCATCTATTGAAATAAGTTTTATTTGTTTTTTATTATTTCCACTAACTTTAAAAATATAAATTCCAATGTCATTTTCATTATCGCATTCTACAGAGTGAATGTTTCCAATTTTTATTGCTTTGTTCTCCTTTAAATAAAACAAATCACTATCCCAGTTAGCATCTGCACATCCACTTCTGCGATAAGAGTAGAATAAGTTAGTTCCACTAATCTTAAAAGAAGAAGGAAAGTTCGAAAAGTTTTCAATTTCCTTAAAAGATTTTAATTCGGCATCAAAAACCAATAATTCACTTACCCCTGAAGTATTAGTCATGAATTGAAGTTTAATATCTAAAAAACCATCTCCGTTGAAATCTGTCAAAATATATTCTGCAGGATTATTATCATTTTTATATACAATATCTCCGTTTTGTGATTTTAGAGTAAATAAGTTATATTTTTTTAAGCAGGTTTGGAATACTATTCCATTTTCAAACTGTTCTTTACAAATAGTCAATGCTTCTTCACCTATTTGGTCATTTTGAACAATAAGTTCTGTTTTATTAATCTCAATTTGTTTTTCAGAATTTTCTTGTACTCCTTTTGCAAAGCCATACATTTCAATTCCGAAATATGTAATTCCAATAAATATAATTCCAATGATTGATATTATAATTCCTTTTTTCATTGGTTTGCTCAAATTTGTCTTAACATATTTATAGATGATTTTTTACAGGAAAAAGATGAGAGTCATTTTTTGATGATATGGAAAGATAATTAATATGATTGATTTCAGATGAGGAAATTTATTCGTAATTAATTATACGTATAGTTGTTAGCGTTTTATTTTGTAATTATTGTTATTTCATTTGGTTTATAGCAGACTACAATTTTTTTATTGTTTTTTTCAATTATAGCTTCACTCCATAAACGGTATTGAAATCTATTGTCAAATATAAAATTAATTAAAGGTAAAGAGTTTATCAATTCTCCATTTCTCTTGCTTAAGAATCCGATAATGTATTGACCATCTTCTTGTTTTAAAGTTGCTAGTAACGTGTCATTGTCAAAATCTATCAACTCATGGATATGATAATCTTTAGACCACACCTTTTTACCTTTCGAAAGATTGATTGATATTAATTTATGAGCACCTATGGTTTCAATGGCATATAAAAATTCAGAAGTGATTAACTGCTTTGGTTCAGAGCCTACTTTTTTCTTTATTTTCCAAATTATGTCTCCAGAATCAATATCAAAGCTTGTTATATATGAAGCATACGAATTGGATAATATTTGATTTTTATAAAAGGCGGGAGTAGCTCCTATAGCCCAACCTCCAGGGTATTTATACTCAGTTAAAATCTCTAAACTGTCTTTGTCTATTTTAAGTATTTTTGAGTTAGATGTAGAAATAAATAATTTATTATGTCCATATATAACGGGACTATCTATCCATTTTACCCGATATTTTTTTTGTTTTAGTCTCTTTCCTGATTTTATATCAATTACTTCAATTGCATTTTTATTTGTCAAGTAAATTTTGTCTTCTAGTGAGCTCAGGTGACTAGTCCCAATTTTTGCTTTAAATTTCCAAACTTGTTTTCCGTTTAGTTTATTGATAGCAATTAAACCACTGTTCGTACTAAATAATATTTTGTCATCTAGTATTATAGGTTTGCATAATACAGTGTCGTCATATAATTCAATAGACCAAATTATATCTTCCGATTTATAGTCTATTTTTTGAATTTGATAAGATTTAACTGAATTTATATCTGAGTCTTCGTCTGTAAATCTTAAACCTAAATAAATAAATTTGTTTTCAATAATTGGAAAACATGGATAACAGAATTCGTCCGATAAAATTATTTGTTTAATGTTCATATTTTAATTGAGTGGTAATGAAGTAAAATGTATTTGTGTATTATTTTTCCTGGGAAAAGGAGGGAAGTCCTTTACTAATGTTTTGGAAAATGATTAATAAGGTTAGGTTTTGGCTAAGGAAAATTACGGTATAATCTCTCAGGTCCTCTTTTGTTTACTTACTTTTTCTAATAATTCATTTTTTATTTTTTCAATTTCTGCTTTTTCAGAATAACAGAACTTTACATCAGTTCCATAATTTTTTAAATCAGAAAATAATATTTCTTTATCATTCTTTATTTTCCAAATTAGATGAACATATCCTTTTTTTTCGAATCCGTAGGCGATAAAGTCGTCTGTAAAAGTTGAACCGTTAATTAAGTAATCGTTTTCATTCTCTATATTTTCAAAACAATTAAATAATTCTAATTCCGATAAATTATCATGTTTAAACTCAACAGTCTTTAGGTTTAATAATTCATCAAGTAATGAAATTAAATAACCATTAAAATAAATCAGATCTTCATTTGTTCCATAAAATTGATTTTGTATCCAAATTTTTCCAAAACCCATTTTAGGATTAGATTCTGACTGAGTGAATTCTACAGCGAAAGATTTTTTATTTCCAACTATCATTTGCTTATTCTTTGGACAATGTGTTTGTTTTCGATTTTTTCAGTAAAGGACAAAGAGTCGTTTTCCAGTTTTGTGAGACTGTAATCTAAGAGATTTAATTTTAGTTATAAATGCAATCTTATAAATTAAAGTAAAGCTCTATTTATTCTTGATTAGGATTATGGAATTCTACTTTTTTTGCTGTTTTATCTTTATTAAAAATTATTTTTAGAAATGTCATATAATCTGGATCAATATTCCAACTATAAACTTCTTGTACCTGAAAATATTTAGTTGAATCATTTTGGATCTCTTTCAGTTTCGTGGGACTACCAATTATTTCAATAATTTCAAATTCAGATTTGTGTATTAAGACTTTGCTTTCTATTAAGTCTTTAACCATTTTTAACCTTATATCAGAAGTGATATTTTCTCCACCGGATTTTTTCCAAAGTTCACTATCAAATTTTTGATGATTATAACAGCTCATTAGGATTACAACAGTAAGAAATAACAACTTTTTCATGACGTAATTATTTTTAAATTAATACATGGCAGTTATTAAATTTGTTGTTATATCACAAATCATAATTTTATTATTATTGATTATACAATAGAGATTAAGTAGTTTAAACCCTTCTGAAGTTTTCAGATATAATGCTATTCTTAGATCAGGTTCATTTAGATATTTTCTTTTTTTCCAATAAACACTCACTTTATCTTTGACATAGCCTTGTATAACTTTAAAATTATTCTTGTCTTTTTTAAGTCTTTCAATATTTCTATTAATTGTATTTAGGGCCTCATCTCTTTTCTCTTGTGTAGGATATAAAATATGTATATCGTTTTTCTTCGCGAATTTGTTAATTAACTCTTCGAAGTCTTCATTTTTTATTAATTCATATATTTCATTACCATATTCAACAAAGTTCACGGGAATTGACTTTATAAAATAGGTTGATGGTAAGTTTTTTTCAAAATACTCTTTTTCTTTCGGATAAAAATCAATATCCAACTCATATAAGAATTTTAGTTGATTCTTATAGAAATAAGTGGCAGTAGGGCTTAAGGATATAAAAGTTGAATCTTTAACCAAGTAGAATCTTATGTTTTTAATATATGTACTTCTTTTGTTTGTTTTGTTATTTAAACGCGATATATATTTAAAAGACGTACTGTATAAATTTTTTTTCGTTAAATTATATCTTTTAATAACACTTTTAAGCTTATTAAAATTACTTAAACTAGTAGTGTCTACCATATATGTACGATCATTTGATTCTTGAATTTTTAAGGAGTCTGGTAGTTCTTTGATATAACTAAAATTACGAATCTCCTTATTTGAAACGTATTGCCTTCTAAATTTTTTGTAATCATTATTTATGGTAGCTGTAAACAGACTGTCAAATAGGTTTAAGGGTACTGGTTGAAATTCTTGAGAATTACATTTAAGGTTTAAAAAAAATATAATAAGAATCAATATTAGATTTTTCATAATTGACTGATACGTTTTTTGATTGTATTTATTTTAAATTTAATTGCCAAGAAACACCGAATTGATCTTGAATAAAACCAAACTTTTGACTAAAACCATAGTTGTTTAATGGCATCATAACTTTTCCATTTTCTGACAGTTTTGTGAATAAAAAATTAAGTTCGCGTTCATTTTCACATTCTATGTAATTAGCAACGGCTGGTGTAAAATTCCAATCGTGAATAGGAGGGCTATCACTACACATAAAAAGGTTTCCATCTAGTTCGAATGTAGCTTGCATAATTTTTCCTTCTTCAGTTGGTGCATTTTTTTCCCAGCGTTTAACACTAATAATTTTAGAATTATCAAAAATTTTCAAATAAAAGTTCATAGCATTTTCTGCTTTACCATCTTGGAAAGTTAATGACCTAATCATCTGATTTTTCATATTATTCTTGTTTTGAGTAATTATAGTTGTTAAACTGTCTTTTTCAGCTAATAGTTGATTGATTTCGCTACAGTTTGTCTTTTCGTGTTTACCGTAAGAACAACTCATAAGAGTCAATCCTAATAATATCGTTGTAATGGTCTTATTCATTTAACTGTTTTCATTTTATTAGTTTAATTACTCTTATCGTATTCTTGTATTATTATTTATGAAAGAATCCGATTTATTTTTATTGAAATAATTAAAAAATCAGAATTCAATACGTTCTTTAATTTGTCTAGCAGTTTTTCTGTTATTTTTTCCATTTTTCAATGCTCCATAGCGTTTGGAGAATGGTTTGTTCTTGTGTGTTAGATAAAGTTTAACAAATAAAAACTAATTTTAGGTTCAGTATAAATACTTTGCTAATTAATCCTGTTAGCTAAAACAAACTATGTTCTCTTGTTGGAATTAGTTAATTATTTATATTATTCTCCTTTATTTCCTTTTTTCTTTTTAAAACTTCTTTCCATAAATAGTCAGCATCATCAGAACCAAATAATGAACTGATTCTACTGATCAAAATATAATAAGAGTTAGTGTCCGATTTATCCTTATTATACGTGCTTATTTTTATGTGCTTTCCTCTTGCGATAAATAATCTTTCTTTTTCCACGGTCAATATATCTTCAAACTTAATAATCCATTGTTTTTTTATAAATGGCTTTTTTAGAATTACGGTTTTTTGATCTTTATTTATATATCCTAAAAAGGAATATGAATACATTCCTACCGAAATAATCAACAAAAGAGTGAATATGCAAATTGTTATATAATTGGAATTATTACCAGATCCCCATTCATAAAGATTTTTTGATAGAAAAAATAAAGAAATCAAAGTCAATATGATATAAAAATTTATCATAAACTTAGCTCTAATGGAATGTAATTCAATAAGGTTGTTTTTCATTCTTTTTAATTTTAATCTCAACTAACATCAAGTTATGTTGTTTTTTATTAATCGTATTTCTTTTTTTTAATTAAAGTAGTGAAAAGTGTATCTTTTTTATTTTTCAAACTTACTTTTTTTAGAGTAATGCTTTTATAACTATTTATTGTAACGGCATAAATAGAATTTCCGATACTTAATTTTTTCTTGTCTTCAGATAGTGTATAATTCGTTTTTAAAGATTTCTTATCTCTTAATTTTGTGTTTGAGTAAGTGATTTCTATTGAGTCATTTAATTGAAAATCATAAATACTTCCTTCATCTAACTGTATGATTTTATTGTATTTATCATAATCAAGGTCTGTTTCCCTGTTAAAGTCTTTTTTGAAATCGCTTTTCAATCTTTTTGTATATTCTTTTTTACTTATTACCTTAAGGTAAATATGATTAACTGTCCATTTTCCATTTAAATTAAATTCCTTTTTATTACAGCTCACTAAAATTACTAGTAAGCTTAAAATCTTAGTTATTTTTTTCATAGTTAAATTATTACCAACGTATTTGTATATGATTTTTTGAGGAAAAAAGGCACAAGTTCTTTTCATTTTAGCAGAAAGATAATTAATAAGATTAGATTTCCGCTGAAGAATTTCGACTTCAATTAATCAGGCATTCTGTTACATGCAATCATAGTTAGTCTTTCATTTTTCAAAACTTTAGTTAAATACTTATATATTTCATCAAAGTCTGGGATTTCACTTTCTTTTTTAATTTTAAATTTAGAAATCAAAATTGGATTCTTTTGCCCAAGTAATTGACTTTTCTTATTCCTTTTATGAAATCCTATATTAAATTTTAAGTCTTCTACAAGTGAACGATTTTTATATTCAACTGTTGGAATGAAATTAATTCCAATAGTCAAGGTAAAATGAGTTGTTTTTTTATTTAGCCAGATAAATTCAAATCCATTCTTTGATTTTCTTACATAGTTTTTTTTCGCTTTTATTGCTTTAAATCCATTACTCTCGAAGTCATATTTTTCAATAATTTTATCTCTAATATTACTTTTTTTTCTTTCTGAAAGAATTATTAAAACGATATAAATTATAAATACGATTGCAAGTATTCCCCAAAATTGATTTTCAGACATATATTATTTATTGTTCTGTGCATTTTTAAAATGATACACAACGTATTTGTGAATGATTTTTCGTGGCAAAAGGACTCGATTTGCAGTGAAACTATTAAATACACTGAATTTCCGTTGAGGAAACTCTGTCGTAATTATTTATATGTTTTATTATCTTCTGGCTTTTGTTTTTTTATATCGATATCTATCATTTCCACAATCTGCGTTTAGAATTTCAAATTCTTCATTTCCGCTTCTTGTTAAATATTTCAAGAGTCGATTTTCATATTCAATCCAATTTGCTCCAAAAGGAACTTCTCCACAAGTCTCGACTAAACTAAAAATTTGTGTTCCAATTTGAATTATCATTCCGCCAGGTTTTGCACCAACAGCCAATGCCTTTACTCGTTCCAAAGTTTCATTTTTGAGGTTACTCCAGTCATCTGTAAGTCCATATTTTGAATCAGATTTAATTCGCTCAAAAGTTAATTTAGCACTTTTTTGATTGTCAAATGTTGCTACAAAAAGAGTAAAATGTTTATAATAACTAGGTTCAGATTTTTGAGGATAATTTTTATTTGAATAAGCAATTATTTTTTTAAGTCCGTTAGATTTGAAAATTCGTAAATAATTAGGTTTTTCAAGTTTCGTCAAATCAAATTCGTGAGTTCTAATATTATCTCTTAAAATTTCTTCAGCAAAGAGTTTAGCAGCGGTTGAGTAATCATTTTTTAGTTGTTCTTCTCTTTTAAGTTTAAACTGGTTAATTGAATCGGAATTCAATAGAGGTTTTTCCTTTTTCGTTGTTTTATTGCAAGAAGACAGAAATAAAATGAACACTATCAGTGTATGTTTTAAGGCTTTCATTTTTTAGCTTGAAGGTAACTGTTTGTGTATATTTTTTTGGTGTTGTGGTAATATAATTAATTATGTGCTTTGTTGTTAGGAGTAATTAATTCTTCGTTTTTATATTCCATAAAATATTTTTTCCCATTATTAATAATAACAGCACTAAAAGGTTCTGGTTTTATTTTAATTGAAGTAGGAAACCAAATCTCTTTTATATTGTAATTTGGTAATAAAAATAAACCTTCCTGTGAGCCATTTGTTCCAAATCTTTGCGGGTCTCCTTTCCAAAATTCAGTACCAAAATTATCTTGAAGTTGATTATTTAGGTTTACTACGTCTTTAGTTGGCATGCCAATTTCATTCACGCATAGTACATCTGAAATTTTAAAATCTGAATATTCGTGATTTTCTAATTCGTATCTAACAATAAATTCTACAATATTTCCACTAGCATCATAGAAATAAAACGAGTCAGCATTCCAACTTTCAAACCTTTGAGTTTTTTTTCCGTTTTCTAAGTCAATAATTTGAACTCTTTTTTGCATCCATTCCAATGCTTGAGTCAATTTGTTAGATGGTATTAAAAAACAATAATGATACTTACAATCTCTTTGGGATTTTTCAAAGGTTAATTCACTCCACCCAACTTTTAAAGTGAAACTATTTGAGAAGTTTTCAATTACCTCAAATCCTAATATTTTAGAGTAGAATTCTTTTTCTAATTCAAGTGTTTTAGTGTATAGTTTTAGTTTTTTTATTTTCATTTTTTAATAGGATTCAACTAATTGTTAATAACGTTTGATATAAGGAAAGTGAATATTTGTTTGCTTGGATTTTCCGAAAGAAATCAGAAAAATGTAAACTAGTAACTAACCATAGTTTAGTCAAAGCCAGCAATTCTTTGTTTACTGTATTGGCAATAGTTATTTTATTTCAATTATTTTCAGTGTTCGTTCAAGACATTTATCAGAATAATTTACACTTGTCTTAATTCTCACAGAATCTCTCATTATTTTAATTATTTCAACTGTATAAACGATGTTCAATTCATCTTTTTCAAATTCTCCATTATGATTTCGATGATTTTTTAACTCATACTTACAGTCCGTTATCCATTCCACATCAGAGTAATAATTCAATCCGCCTTTTTTTGCAATCTGTGTATTTCCTATTCTTTCAATTATTGTTGTTCCGGTATCAGACTTTAATTCAAATATTCCGTTTTTTAAATCAGAACATTTTAATGATAGTGAATTTAGGCACAATTAATTATGTACATTGTAGTAAAGTGTTTTTATAAACGTATTACATTATCTGTCTTTAAAAAATCTAAAATCTTAGTTGAATCTTCTTCGTGCACAAATCCTTGTAGTGAACCCTCAGGTTTTGCATATCTTTTTTCGAGTGCTACTATATTTCGTTCCTCTACGGCTATATTACCGGGATTATTCTTTATTTCGTCAATTAATTTAATCGCCTTAGAATCATCTATTTCTTTCCAATTCTCAATTTCGTCAATTGCAAATCTAGAAACAAAATTTTCAAGATCTTCTGATCTCCAATAATTATCCAGAATGTATGAATCAATTTTTCTATTAGATAATTTATTAAACTCTTCTATTGTTTTGTCAAGTGAAATTTTCCCATCTTCATAATCATTCACTAACTTAATCATTCTATTTTCCTTCTCTATCATTTTTTAAATATTTTACAAAGGTATTTGTAACATGCATTTTATATTTTGATGTGTATAATACACTTTATTTAATAGATATAAGTTCCGCTATAAAAAGTGAAATTCATCATAATTTACTTTTTAATTACTTTAGCAGTCTTTATGTACTTGTTTTCAATTCTTACTTGAACAAAATAAACACCATTATTTAAGGCGCTTAAATCAAATTTGAAAACATCTTCTTCAATATTGTTTTCATGATAAATGACTTGACCTAAAGAATTGAAAATAATAATATCCGAAAAATTTAAGTCTGATAAGTTTATTTCAATAAAATCTTCTGTTGGGTTAGGAAATATTTCTAAATTTCTACCATTGTTTAAATCAGTTGTTCCAAGCGTAGAGCCTGTGTTTAGATAAACTCTCCAATGCTGATTATTATTGACATCAAAAGAGTAGTAATCTTTAGAGGTAACTACTAAGTCAGGTTTTTCATCACCATTTATATCAAATGTTGACCATGTAACATCTTCACTAAAGTCGAAGTTAGCAGTTAAATTATAACCATAAAGAGTTTCATTCGGATAGCCTTGAGCACCACCATCAGGTAAAGTGCATTCTATTGCTGCAGTAGAAAATCCAGAGTCTGTATTAAGATAAACTCTCCAATGCTGATTATTATTGACGTCAAAAGAGTAGTAATCTTTAGAGGTAACAACTAAATCAGGTTTTTTATCACCATTTATATCGAGTGTTGACCATGTAACATCTTCACTAAAGTCGAAACTAACAGTTAAATTATAACCATAAAGAGTTTCGTTTGGATATCCTACAGCACCACCATCAGGTAAAGTCCATTCAATCGCTGAAGTAGAAAAACCAGCTCCTGTATTAAGATAAACTTTCCAATGCTGATTATTATTGACATCAAAAGAGTAGTAATCTTTAGAGGTAACTACTAAATCGGGTTTTTGATCACCATTTATATCAAGTGTTGACCATGTAACATCTTCACTAAAGTCAAAACTAGCAGTTAAATTATAACCATAAAGAGTTTCATTTGGATATCCTACGGCACCACCATCAGGTAAATTCCAATCAATTGGTGTAGTAGAAAAACTCTGACAAAAAATATTTTGAGTTATCAAAATAAGAATAAGTAATGCTGATTTTCTTATTTCCATTAGCTATTTTTTTAATTATTGTAAATTTATTTTTGAATTTATATGATCTTTTTAGTGACACCAATTGAAGAAGTTCATAAACTTTTCTTCATATAGTAACAACATATTTGGGTATGAAAATTTGTGATAATTTTGGCAGCAATTTTTCATTCATTTTTCACCATATAAAATTAGCTATAATTTTTGATTTATGGAGACGGGAACAATTTTTTTATATCCTGATGTGTATTCGTATTTTACTCTTTTTTTAATTCATAATGACCTTCATTCGGATGTTTTTTTTCACTACAATCACAACTTGAAAATTCATTACTTGAAATCCAAACTAAACCATTTTTATTCTTGTTATACCAGTTTTTTACAGCAAGTTTAAAATTAAGTCTATTTTGATAGTCCTTTCTTAAAAATAACCAATATTCACAGTATCCACAGCCCTTTTGGTCAAACTCAGTTCCAAGTAATTCAAAAGTTGGTATTCCGTGAATTATTTCTTCAAGAGCTACATAAGCAATATCAGCAACGGTATGATTTCCGCCAAATAGCATAACTTTAGCTTTAGTTTCAGTAGAGTCATTCAGCTTTTCGATAAGGAATGGTATACCTTTTTCCTTTAGTTTAACAACGTTCCAAAAAATATCCTCTCCACATTTCGTAAATCCCTCGCAGATATATGGCATATCCTGAACATATTTTAAATTGTCTATTTTTTCCTTTATTTCATTTTGACTAAATAAAGTAAAAGGTAAAATCAATAGAATTAAATATGTTATTTTAAAGTATTTATTCATTTTTCTTGGTTTTAAGCGCAATGTATTCGTGTATGATTTTTTTGCAGGAAAAGGAGGGAAGTCCTTTTCCATTGAAGAGAAAAGATAATTAATAAGATTGTATTTCCAGTGAGGAAATTCAGACGGAGTTAATTATACACTATGTTGGCAAATTTCTTTTTTCATTCCGTTAAATGACTAATGTCAGATGTAGCATAAAAATAAGACAATCCTGTTCCATTTCCACCCATTGATTCACTATCTGCAATAGTCATTTTTAATTTCGGTAAAAGATAATTTCCTTTTTCGGTTTCGAAGTGTTCCATTCCGTTTTTTTGAAATTGATTTAAAAAAAATAAAATTTCGTTTCCAAAATCAAGTCGAATATTGTTAACTAAGATGTCAAAACCAGAATGAACTTCTAATTCCTTTAATTTTCCGTCCTTGTCATAATTGAGAAACAGCAAATCATTATCTGAATTCAGATTTTCATAAACATCTCTTTTTTGGTGAATATTCATACTTTCATCTCCATCAAAAAAATGAGAGACGTCTATTCTTTTATCGTCTTCTTTATGTTTGTTTCCGATTTTTTTTCTAACAGAACTCCGTTCATCTTTCCAGCAGATTTGAACAGAATTAATAATAAATCCTTTATTAGGTAAATATTCTATGTCCATTTTTCAGCTTTTTGCGAACGAATTTGTATAACTGTTATTATACATGGTAGTAAACAGTTTTTATTTAATATTTCTTTTAATAAATTGTCTTATATCTCCAATTTTATTTTTATTTCCTTTTATCGCACTTTCTCTATCCAGCCTATTAATTTGTAATCTCCACAAATAGCTTTTAATTAAATTCTTTTCTTTCTCATTTAGATTTAGAGGCTGTTTTATACCAACGATATTTCCTGTTGTATCATAATTAAAGTTTGGGGAAATTGAATTATTGATTTTCTCGAAGTAGTTTCTCATGTATTTATTCTCATCATATTCTTCGGTAAATTTTTTATGTAATTTGTACCTTACTTCATATAAATCGATTATTGTTTTTCTTAATGAATCGTTTTCAATTATTTCCAATCCTACTGATTTTAAAGTTTCATAGCCTGAAGTATTTTGAACAGTTACAAAATCTCTCGTTAGAAAGAAATAATAAGTAGCCAAAGAATCATTATCCACTTCAATATTGTCAACAATTTTTCTAAAATAATTAATGGCTTTTAAATTGTATTTAATCGATTTTTCATCATTGTGCAAATCAATACTATCTCTTTCCAGTCCATTATAAATTTCAGTCAAGATTGTTTTTTCGGTTAATCTTTCATTATTGTTTTGATTCCATCTGTCCAATAAGAACGCAAATGTAACAGCAAAAAAGACAGACAAAAATTCATAAGTATATTTCTTTAAGTTTTTAATTTTCATTCTAATTCTCTAGGTTTTTTAATTAGCATACAATTTACTTGTAAAATTGTTGTTACGGGATTAAAGTTAAATATTTTGTTTAAGAACAAGAGTTAGTAATTTCTGAGTAGTTTCGGAGATAATGGGATCTTCTGTAATTTCGCCTACACATTGATGTTACACGTTTTCTATTCATTATCAACTTCCATTTTCGGAGGTGGTGGAGGTGGAGGGATTTGTCTGAAATAATCAAAGAAAACCCTCAATTCTATAGTATCGTTTATTTCCGTTTTAATTTCGTCGAATGTCCGAGTCAATTTAATAAGAACGTCTTTAAGTTCCTTTCCTGTTTTTATGGTGTCGAGGGTAACTTCAACAAGTGCTTTTTTAGGCGAATCAGAATAGTAGGGAATTTCTCCTTTGTTCAAATAGTGCCTCTTTAGAATTCTTTTTAATTCGTTAATTGAATAGCCATCGTCGATTAAAATTGAGTCTGATTTTATTTCGAGAACATTTTTGTATTTTAGTAACCCGCCGTCATACACGTAAGGTGTAACTCGTTTTTTTAATTTCCCATCGTTGAATTCTACAACTAATTTTCCATAATTTTTATAGAAGGTTCCAACTTTGTTTGTTAATTGTCTAAAATTTAATTTGGTCGTATCGAGTCCAATTAATTCTGATGTTTCATTAGAGAATGGTCTGTCCGTAGGATAGTATCGGATTTCAATCGGTTTATTTTTACAACTTAAAATCAAAAGAATAGTGGATATGTAGAATGCTTTTCTCAAAAGTGTGCTAACGTTTAGTACATGAATTTTAGCCTGCTGATAAGAGACTAAGATTTTATATATTGTATTGTACCTAATTTATTAATACCAATCCAAATTAACATCCTCCAGATCTAAGTCAGGATATCCATAATTTTCAACGAGTTCTAACATACTAAATGTACGTTGATCTTTGTCTATTATATAGTTAATTTCGTTTCTAATATTATTAATTTTTTCTTGGTCAATTGAGTTTGTAACGTCTCTAATCATAGAATAAGCGTAGTGATTAGTCAGTCTTCCTGATCCAATCATTCCAGTATTGAAATTGCTTAAATTTTCTAATTCTAGAATAAATTTAAAATGAAAGGCAAAGATTTTTTTTATGTCTGAGTTACTTTTGAATCTATTAAAATTCTTTACAGCACGTTCATAATGATCAGATTCTTTGTAATCATAATTTTCAATAATATTTTTATTTAGACTATCGAATGTATTTGATTCATTTTCTTGAATAAAATCTCCATTTATAAACTGTTCAATTGATAAGTCTTGATTTTTGAATAGGATTTTTAAAAGCGCTTTGATTTGTTGAAACAAATAAAGTCTTGGAGGGTTGTCCTTTAATTTATGTTCAGACCATTGTAGTCGTTCAGGAGTTAATGCTTGGAATTCAATAACCTTATCAACTAGATCATTGACTCTTAGAAAAATACTATCTTTTCCAGGTACTGGCTTATATTTTTTATTTATTAATTCTTTATCTGGCTTGATATCTATTTCTATAGTTTTCCTATAAGAATTTGTCTTTTGTTGGCAAGAGAAAAAAAAGACAGTAAATACTAGAATGATATATTTCATTTATCTAATCAGGAATAGCGTATTTGTTAATGTTTTTTACAGGAAAAGGACGCGAATTCTTTTCCGTTATTGTGGTAAGATAATTATTAAGTTTGAATTCCCACTTAGGAAATTCATAAAGAGTTAATTATATGCATTATTATAATTCGTTTTTAATCTTCCTTTATACTTAATATTTTGTCATTTTCTTCATATTCTATCTCACTCCATAAGAGTGTTGTGCGATGGTTTGCAAAAAAACCTTCAACTTCGGTTAATTCTAAAAAGTATTCTAAAAGTTTTAAATCTGTTGAGTAAATAAATGTTTCGTAATGCTCATATTCCTGATAGAATAATAATTTACGATCATTTGTTAGGAGTCGAAATTCACTTGGAAATTCGATTTCCGATTCTATCAATTTGGATGTTTTTGTAAATTCAAAATTCTCATCAAAAATATCATAAAGGGCTAAACTATCATATCCCATTTTTATGAGAGCGGCTAGAATTTCATTTATTAATAAAATAGATATGTGACTATCTGAACTCGAGATTAATTGGTTTTCATTAATTATCTTTTTGAAAGCTTCCCAAACTTGTTTTTTAACTTTTTGAAATCTTTCTATGTAGTTATGGTCTGAAACATAAAGACAATGAAATATTTCCTTAATATCTGATATCCCGCTTTGATTAATAAAATCCGTCCAATAGTATTTGTCATAATCATTCAAAATCTCCGATTTCGATCCTTCAATCCAATTTGGTTTCTCCTTTTGAAAGTTATTAAACCTTTGTTTTCTCTTATAAAATGGATTAAGTAAGACAAAACAATAATTATACTCAACTCCATTTTTTACGAATGGAAGAATTCGTATGTCATCTCTTTTGTCGGAGCTAGAGATTTGATATGGATGTTGGATTTTTTTCAAATGTACTGCAGTATTTATAAGGTTAGTTGGGTTTTTAAGTGATTAATTTAGCAAACATTCACAAGCCAGAGAAAATCTCGAAGTAGTTTTTCAATTAGGCGATTTCTAAGTAATTCTTTTTAAATGTTTTTTTACGCAGTAATTTATGTCATTTGAAACGTCATTTTAATATCGTTAAAGTTCTTATTTTCTAAATCAGTTTTAGATAGTCCGAAATAATAAGTTCCACTTCCACCAAATTTTGATAAATCAGTATTTGAGTCCTCGCAATCTAATTGCAAGAGTAATTCAAAAGTTTTTGATAAATCTAATATATCATTCCAACGTTTTTTATGTTCTGAACTTTCGGCTAAATAAAGGCCTAATTCTTTTGAGGCGAATTCATAAACGACACTCGATTGTATTGACCTGTCGTATCCCAGTATTTGATGCATTTGATTTGAATCATTATAAAGCTCTTCAATTAGAAATTCATCTGTTGGTTGATAAAAATAAAAGTAAAAATCATCATATTTTTTCTCAAACTCGTATAGTTTATAATTCTCGTCATCTGGAATTGTGTAAAATTGAAAATACTCGATTTCCGCTGTTTTCAATGTTTGATTATCTGCAAGGTCATCTGGGAATTCAGTCCGGATGATGTTTTCAGTTTCGCTGAATATAAATTTATATGGTTGATTTATACCATTAAATTCTTTCCAGTCTTGGTTAAGGCTTAAAAAGATGTAAAAGAATCCTTTTTTCGGCAAGATGTTTTCTTTATCAAATTTTGTTAGTTCAGACAAATTATATTGAGCACAAAATAACATTGATTTATTGTTTGATTTAGGCCAATCAAAGTCTTTTGGTAAATCAGGTTTTCCGCCGATTTTTGATTTTCTAATTTTTAGTTTTTTTTCATCACTCGATTTAGTCCTAATGCCGACAGTTGGTCTAATCATTTTGATTAGTTTTTCTTTGTCGGATTTTTCGATTTCGATTTCTTTTGAATTCCGAATGAATGACTTTATTTTCTCTAAATTATTCTTTTTAAAAGCCAAATTAAAAATTTGTTAGGTTTTGTAAATAAGCACAAATCTTGCGATTTAGGACTTATGAGCTACGTTTTATACACCGTGTTAGTAAATGTTATTTATTCAATGATTTCAATTCTATACTTATATTTTCTGATGTCTTTCTTATTCATTTGAAAATTTGTCATTTTCTCTTTTTCAAGTAGTCCATCTTTGTTGTATTTGTAAATCATTTCAGATGTTTTTCGTAAGTCTGGTGTGATTGGCACTATAAGATTACCATTGTATTCTGTTTCGTAAACCGAAACTTTTATCAAGTAATCGTCTTGGTCATATTCGTAATGACGAATATTCAAGGTACCTCTACTTTCAGAATATTCAGTCTTTGTGTTCTTATCTTGATTTGTTGAATTAGCAAACCGATAAACTGATGTTACTTCTCCATCTTTGAAACTCTTTATCTCTGTTGTCTCAGAGTTTTGTTCAAAAGTATTATTTATTTCTTTTTTGGTTTCATTATTACTGATTCCAACAATTTTTTTAAAAGTTTCATCTCCATTTGAGTTGTATAGAAAAGAAGTTAAAATCGTGTCGCGATACATGTTACTGTATTCTTTTTTCTGAATTGGTTTGTTTTGATAGTTAAGGATTTCTGTATAACCTTTTAGTTTAGGTGACGCAATAATCTTTTCAACTTCTTTAGAACTCTTTAATTGCTTAAAATCTTTAAATTTTGAAATGTAAGCATAGGCATTAGTATTCTGCTTGAAATCTTTTGTTTTTGGATATTCTTGAGTGAATAATGTTTTTGTTACTGGACTTTGTCCATACTCGTAAGTATAAATTGACAAGCCTGCGTTTGAATTAAAGCCATATAGTTTTACAATTCTACCATCTTTATCATATTCATTTGCGTAAATAAACCTATGAGGTTCTTTCCATTTAAAAAAAGGTGGAATTTCGGTTTCTCGGTAATCAAATATGATTTTGTTTTCAGAGTTGAATTCAAGAATTTTTTTTACTTGTCCTTTTTTAGTTTGGATAATTCGGTAAGCTGATTTAGGCGGTTCTTTTAGCTTAAATTCAATGTTATTGAAAGCAAACTGTCCGAAAGAACTCGAACAGATTAGAAATGTTAATATCGTAAGAAGATTTTGTTTCAAATTGTCGTTTTTAATATTAGCTAAGGTTCTGTGTATTGTTATATGCACTTTTTGATTGTAAAGTTAACTAAAGGCGATGGAATTTTGGTTTTGCGAGATTTAGTCCAAAAGAATAAATCCGCAAGCTTTCATAATATATTGTTACCACACGTTTTCTAATTGTTATATTTTTATAATTAGTGGTAATTCAGGTCTTAGATCAAATATTTTTCCTTGAACATTATTATCAAATGTCAACTCCATTAAATGCTCTGCACCATTTTTAATGCTTACGTTCTCAATTTCATTAATAGCTTCGATTGTTTCTGTTTCCATGTCAAGGTCATAGGATGTAATTCTGATATTCGTTACTTTTTTAGCTCCGTTTGGATGTTTATAAAACGTTCTTACAAAAGCGTATTCTTCTGGAATACTCTTTAAGTCAGTTAGTGTTTCAAACCTATCCGATTCTAATTCGGGATAAACTGCAAAAACAGAAGGCTCTTTCAGGTTTATTTTTGAATTAACAGCTGAATATATACTTTCACTATTTTTCATCCATTCTTGATGATATTTTACTTTTTTGAATGGGATTTTTTCTATGTCATAGTCTTTTATTTTCAATGCAAGGCTAAAAGGGGAAGCCTCATTTTCAGCAAAATTTGCTCTCTCAGCAAAATCTAAATCTCTATTTACTCTATTGTTTTCTTCGAATTCAGTTAGGTCGTACACAAAAATTAATTCGAGGTAGTTATTTAAAAAATAGAAATATCGTCCTGTTGTTCCTTGTCCTTTATGAATAGTCGAGAGCGAGTCAGGAACAGAGGTAAATCCGATTTCAGTTAATTTCTTTTTTGCTGTTTTTGGATTTGTAACCCAAATATTAAAATGGTCAATTTGTAAATCTGATGAAACAACCAACTTCGTTTGGTCAGTTTTGGGTTTAGTTTTTTTCTCATTATTACAAGAAACAAGACTTAAAGTCAGAACTAAAATTATGATGTAATTTAGATTGTTCATTCGAATGTGTGGTAACGTATTTGTGTATGATTTTTTTACAGGAAACGACACTATTATTTTCCGTTAAGGAAATTTAGCCAAAATGAATTATTCGCTTTGTTTCCTGCTGGTTTTGATTTGATCGAGACAAATTAGATAAGGTAAAAAGACCACCAATGAATAATATTGCTCCACCAACAAAAGGAAACCCTGCTCCAATTAAATCAGCGATATTTGATGAGAAAAGAAATGGTAAACAGAATATCATTCCAAACGTTCCTGCTGCTATTGATGCATAAGCTCCAATTTGGGTAATTCGTTTCAAATCAAAAGTTGTTTTTTGTTCAAGTTCTGGTTTTAATAATTCAGCTCTTAATTCAATCAGGTTTCTAGTTGCGTATTTCTCGATTGTCCATTCTGATATTCCGATCGTTTTTTTACCTTTTTGAAAGTCTGAGTAAAAAGTTGCCCACAAGTCAGGAAGTAAAATTGCTCCGAAAGTTAAAATAGCAAATGAAGGAATAGAATAATTTCCGTTTCCAATCATAAATGCTTGCATACGAATTTCGTCTTCTGCTGTCATTTGATAATTAAGCAAAATGTGTTTTAAATCGTGACTTTCATATTGTGGTACTAAATTAAGATTATTATAGTCAAGATATTTCGCTATTTCCTTTCCTAAAGTTCCGTCTTCAAGTTTTCTTAATTCAGATACCTTTTTTTTATAAGGCTCCATTTTACTGAATAATTCGATTATTGAAACGGAAAGATCGAATGACAGTTTTATAATTTTTCTAGCTATTTTTTGTAATATGGTCATATATAGTTTAGGTTTTTTTTGAGCAACGTATTTGTGTATGATTTTTTGCAGGAAAAGGACACGAGTTCTTTTCCGTTGTTTCGGAAAGATAATTAATAAGATTGAATTGCCGTTGAGGAAATTCAGCCGCAATTAATTATACGCTTTGTTACCTACTGCCTTTTATTTTTTCAAATTGAGATTCAGTAAGTATTTCCACCAATTCTAATTCAATCATCTCATGTTGAACAGGGATTTTTCTTTTGTATTTTATCATTCCAATATCTT
This sequence comes from Tenacibaculum sp., assembly GCA_022448525.1. GTDB lineage: Bacteria > Bacteroidota > Bacteroidia > Flavobacteriales > Flavobacteriaceae > Polaribacter. The sequence continues at coordinate 460,174 of JAKVCX010000001.1, read as the reverse complement.
TAACATAGAACGCGTCTTGATAAAATCTTTGCTCAACATCCCGGTCAAGCGCAGTAATTATATAATCATCTCTAAATTTTATTGCTCGATACTCCGTTCCATTTACAGTAACATTTTCAATTCCAGATTCCGCTCTTTTCTTTATAAAGTCGAAGCGTCCATATTTATTAACGTACTTGACTGAATATTTATATTCTTTATCCCCGTTCCATTTGTAAACATCTTTGTCGATTACTTTGGCTTCAATCTGTTTCCTTTCTCCCTTGTCATTTACTTCAAAGTCACAATAGGCAGTTAATTCAGCACCATAATCAGTTATTCTTTCATCAAACGTGTTGTAAATTTTAAATTCAGAATCATAAGAAACTGTTTTTAACTCTTTTGTTTCTGGAATGGAAGTCACTTTCCAATATTCAATTTTTGTCGAATCGTTTTTATCTACATACTTGTAAATTTTAGTTTCTGTTTTATTGGAAAATGGATAATAAAAGTCTCTCAGGTTATCTTGGGCTTTACCGCTCAATGATGAAATCAATATTAAAAATATGCTTATTTGTCTTTTCATTCGTTTTGTTCGGCTTGTAGTTAACTGGTTTTTACTCCTTCCATAATTCAGTTGATTTAATTTTCCATTTTGAGTCAATTCGCTCAAACAAATAATTCACAGTAATTCTTTCAATCAAATAATCCAATTGAAGTCGCAATTTATTACCTGCTTGGGTCCAATCCCCTATATTTATGTAGTCGTTTACTTTTTTTTGTTTTATTTCTTCATTTTTTAAAATTAGAATTTCAGTTCCGAATTTTTTGATTCCAATCAAATTGTTAGAGTTTATTTCTCCAAATTCTTTTAGTTTTAAAGGTAGTCTTTCTGGATTTGAGTCAATTTGAAAATATTTTTGTAATTGTGGAAGGTTTAATGCTAGTTCAATTATTTCTTTTAATTCATTATTCGGTAGTTTTCGATTTTCCTGTCCGAAAGTCAAACTTGAGAATCCGATTGTTAAATTTAGAATTAGTATTTTCAGTTTCATTATTTCAATTTGTTTTCAACGTATTTGAGTATTATTTTTTTGCGGTAAAAGAGGGGAGTCCTTTTCCGATGTTACGGAAAGATAATTAATAAGATTGAATTTCTGCCGAGGAAATTCAGCTGCGATTAATTATATACCTTGTTATAACACGTTTTTAGTTCTTTAACCGGCTTCTTGTCTCCAAAAGTCAACGATTTTATTATTTTTTATTTTGAATCCATAAACGACCATTGATTCTGTACACCAATCAGGTTCTACTAGAAAGGTGTTGTAAATATCAAGTCTAAACGTGCAATTCTCCACATCAAAACTCACAGCAATTTTATCCTTACAAATCTGAGGGTCTGAGTATTCCTTTGGTGCAATATTAAAATGATACTCTTTTTCAAACCCTTTATTTGCAATTAGAGAGTCTAAGTTGATGTCAGAAAGAAACTTAATTAAATATTCTGGTGTCAAGTCGACCATTATTGAAGTGTCTTGATCATTATTAGGATATTGTACTTTTCTTATTGAATCAAGTTTGGAAAAAAAATCTGCTTGAAGTTTATTTTTTTGTAGGTTCAAGAAATCTTCAATTTTTCCCAAGCAAGTGTTAGAGGCAAGTTGTTCATAACCTTTTTCAATTGACTTTTCATATTTTTCTCTCAGGCTTTTGTTATATTCAGGAACAATTTCCATTTTGTCAGAGGTAGCATTTTCTTTTTTCACAGCGTTATCAGATCCAAAAAATGTCAAGACAGCAAATATGTAAATTATATTCTTCATTTTCCTGATGTGTGCCAATGTATTTGTGTAACTATTGTTACGGGATTAAATTTATATATTTTGACTAAAAACTACTGTTAGTAATTATTTAGTGGATTCGGGCGAAGTTGAATCCGCCGTAATTGCGGTTATACATTGTTGTAGCAGGTTGTTTATCTTTTATTCATTTCTAATCTCATTCCAGGAATGATGAAATATATTTTTCCATTTGCCTTTTGAACAAGGATATGCATGAGATTATAATTATCTTCTTTAGTTCCAACTTTTATTTGGTTGTTTTCCAATTTCCAATTTCGGTCATTTAGAAATGCTAATTCTCCCATAAAGGTTGGTTTGTCATTTGGGAATTTAATATAAAACTTTCCGTTTTCTCTAAAATCAAATTCTGAATTAAGAAATCCTTTTTTTAATTCTCTGATAATATTTTCATTTTTAGGTTTTGTGTCTCCAAAATCAATTATTAAATCATTTGTAGTCCATTTTCCAATTAATTCCGTTTTTTTAATATTTTGTCCAAAACCAATAGTGCATATAGTTAAAATAAATAAAGTTATGATTTTCTTCATATTGTTTTTCATAATTTGCTAAAACGTATTTGTGTATAATCTTTTGCAAGAAAAGGATGCGAGTCATTTTCCGATGTTTCGGAAAGATAATTAATTGCGGTGTTGTGTGTTCGTTTTATTCGGAAATATTAATTGTTTCTAAATTCTGTTGAACAATTTGATAATTGGTTCTTCTTTCATTTGTTCTGGTCGAGATTACTTTAGAAACTTTTTCAACTAGACTATTTTCGTTCTCTTGAGAAATTATTAAATGAATTTTCTTTTCTCCTTTTTTACGATTTTCAATTTCATTTATATAAATTCTCATTAATTCGATTCTCCATCTTTCCTCCATTTGTTCAAATTCCTCCATAATGATTAGTGAATTGTTTTCGGAAATCCAATCCCAATGAAAATCTAATATTTGATTTATATTATAACTTTTTGCTTTATACCAAGGCTTATAAAGTTTTTCTTTTTTTATAAAGTCAAAATACTCGTCAAAGGATTTCATTTTTGAAGGAAATCTAAACGTCTCGAAATTAACGTCTGTTATTAAATTATTAATAAACTTATGTCTATCCTTTTCAGACTTTCCAATTATTAAAAGATGTTTTCTGTTAAGTATGTTTTTGACTTTTTCAATCATTTTTTAGGATGACACACAACGTATTATTGTATGATTTTTTTTGCGAGAAAAGGACTCGGGTTCTTTTCCGTTGTTTCGGAAAGATAATTAATAAGATTGAATTTCTGGTGAGGCAATTCAGTCGCAATTAATTATACGCTTTGTTAGCTGCTGATGTTCTATGGTTTTTGATATTCAATAATAGATGATATTCTTTCAGGAACTTTTTCTGGATTACTTAATTCCAATTCACCGTATTGGGTGAGAAGTGGTTTATCAAAGTCAAGAAAGTGAAAGAAAAAAACAAGTCTTGTGAAATTAGAAGTATCAGTGGGGGAGTCCATATAATCTCCAGTAATTCTTGTTCCTTCAATATTTAAAAATTTTTCATCCCACGGAGTTTGCCAATCTAGTCTATCTTTTCCATCTATTGCTTGAGTGAATTTATTAATAACAACATTCTCGTGATTAGTTTTAATTCCCAACTCAACCAGATAAACGTTCTTGTTTTCCTTCACATCATAAACTCCTATTAATTCAATTTTTTTGGTCATTTTAAAATTGCGGGTAACGGACTTGTGTATGAAACGTAGCGTGTAAAAAGACACTAACTTTTCGGATTAACACAGAACCGAATTTTTATATTTTGTTTTTAATTTTTCTCATTTTAAAAGCCAAATTAAAAATTTGGCGGACTTTCTAAATATATATAAACCTATCGTTTTAGCCTTTATTAGCTATGTTTTATACACTTTGTTGCCCACAGTATTTTCTCAGAGTGAAATTCCGTGTTTTTTCAAAGTGGTATTAAACCAACCTTTATGTTTTTTCCAAGTTTGATTGGTTTTTAGTTTTTCAATCGCAATTTTTTTAAAATCATCGTTTTTACTTTTCAATAATATTTTAATAAATAAGTGTAAATAGAAAACTTCATTTTCGGTTTTAAATTTAGCGTTCGGAAAGTCATTTTTTAAATAGTTTTCCAATTCATTCGAGTATTTTGAATTGTAATGTTTTTTCAAATAATCAAATGCATAAGCATTACTTTCTTTAAAAGCCAATTCCCTTATTCGAGGTAAATAACTTTCTTTATGTTTTCTGTTTTTGAATGTTCTATCATAAAGTAACCAATAAACTTCTTTCTTTGAATAGATAATTACACTATCTAATTTTTCCATAGTTAAGTCAGTCGCAAGAGCCTTTTTCATAGCTAAATCTTGTTCGTAATTATTTCCTTTAACTTTTCGAGAAGCTTCAATTCTGATTTTATTCCAATATTCGTGATAAATGATTGATGAAACCGGTTCAACGTCCATTATACATCCCTCAAAAGTCTCAACCATTTCATTTTTTTGTAATTCAGTTGATAACATTTCAGGAACATTTCCTTTGCCTGACTGAATAAATTCAATATAAGTGTAAGTTCGTATTGTAGGGTTTTCGTGTTTTAATAACTCACTTAGTTCTTTATCAGGTAGTTTTTGTTTAAGTTTCTTAAACCTTTTGTATTGTGAACTTGGCATACAACCATATCCAATACAATTAGATTCCACTATATTGACTTTAATTATTGAGTCAATTAGTTGTTCTTTCGTTTGAGAAAAACAAAAGCTAATTATTAAGCTAAATATTATTATGAGCAATTTTTTCATATTGTGGGCAACTTTATTTTTAGCAATCAGTTATTAAGTATAAGTTTAATTTCCAAACGCCATTTGATTTCTTAAATCCGACACTTCTTAAAACACCAATTTCAATTAGTTCAACCTCGTAGTAAAATCTGTTTTTCGATAGCTTAAAAGTGTTTTTCCATTTCTGGTCAATTCCAATCCGATTTATGAAGTTGTCATTGTCAAAAATCCAATTACTTTTACTAAGAATATACGTCTCTTCACAAGCACCGACAGCAGCAGTCAGGTTATTAAAATCAATATGTTTTTTTTGGAAATTATTATCCGAAAAGAACTTGTTGAGAAAGTCTGTTAAGTCTTTTGGAATTTGTTTTTTATCTGAATAAGATTGAGAAATATTTTGATAATTCTCTGTTTTTTTGAAGGCATGATTCCAATCATATTTTTCAACCTTTCCTTTTAAATAAGTTTCATGAACAGTATCCTTTTCAATCTGTAAATCTTGATTATTGATTACAGGCTGTTTTTCAGATTCTACGATTTTTAAATCCTCAGGTTTACTACTTTTTTTCTTTTCGTTACATGAGATTATTAATAAAAGTAAAATTGATAATTTCAGTATTTTCATTTTTATTGTTGCCAACGGTTTCGGCTATGCATAGTGCGGGAGATTGGAAGCGTTAGTTTCAATCCTCGCACGATTGTAAACGAGCCTTGTTTTATATTTTGTTAATTTTTGAGATAAATATAAACAATGCGAGTGGAACGGGAGCAGAGACTTTAATTTAAACGACAAACCCCGCATTGCGTATAGGCATTGTTGTACGCAGTTTTTCTTTTAATTCATTTGTGCATTTTCAATATATTGTTTAGGAGTTATACCTACTTTCTTCTTAAATATTCTTGAAAAATATTGAGGGTACTCAAATCCCAATTTATATGCCGTTTCAGATATGGAAACATTTGGAGCTAATAACAAATTTTTAGCTTGCTCTATCAGATAGAGGTTGATTTGGTCAATTGCGGTTTTCCCTGTTTCTGCTTTTATGGTATCACTCATATATCTGTGACTTACTCCTAGTCGATTAGCGAACCATTCTACGGACGGAATGCCTAGCTCCATTAGTTTGTCTTCTTCGTAGTAAGTATTTAATATACTTTTGAAGCGAGTGAACAAGGCTTTGTTGATTTCCTTTCTATTCAAGAATTGACGCTTGTAAAATCTGTCTGCATATTGCATCAACGTTTCTAAATGTGAAAGGATAATTTTTTTGCTAAATTCGTCTTGGTTGTTTTGGTATTCTGTTTCTATGCTATTGAAAATTGTCTTTATTAACTCTTCTTCTTTGGGTGATAAATGCAATGCTTCATTGACATAATAGTTAAAAAAGCTATACTTTTTAATTTCTTCGAATAATTTACTGCCGTTCAAAAAGTCTTTGTGAAAAGCAATATGATAACTGTCGGAACTAACAACCACTTCTTTAAAAGACAAGGCTTGATTTGGTGCTGTAAACAATAGCGAACCCTTGCTACAATCGTATTTGGTACGACCGTAAACAACTTCGCCAGAAATAATATTTTTCAAACTAATGGAATAATAATCACAAGTGATTTCCATAGCATTATTCATAGGTTGTTCATCACAGTTACTTTTAGTTTCTTTTGGTGTAGAACGCAAAATATTAAACAGTGGATTTTCAGGTTCGGGTAGTCCAAACTGCTTATTGAATGCTGAAATATTTTTGAACGTATAGCTTGTCTTTTCCATTCTCATAAATTTTTAGGTATCAATTCCAAGATCGAGGCTTCGTGCTTTTTTCTATTGTATGTTAATCCCATAATAGGATAAATTAATCCTAACAACTTACGATATGCTTTATTTACCTTAGGATTTAATACATCCAAACATTCTGGAACTATTCCGTCAATATCAATAATGGTATCGCCTATTTTCATTTGACCGTCAGGACTTATCAGAAAAACATCGTACCAACTTTTCTTTCTAAATTTGTACTGACGAACAAAAAATCGACCTTCTGTACTTACAATTGTAATATCAATAAATCTATGTGTCCTACCTGCTCTTATTTGGTGGACTTTTTTGGACTTCACTAATTTTTCTAATTCTTGAATAGTCATTGGATTTGCAAATTAGGCTTTGGTGAAGAAGTTAGTAAGTCTTTCAACTACTTGGTCAACATATTTATCTACATCATAAAGGTCAACGTGAGTTGCTCCTTTAATACTTACTGATTTTTTTGGACGTTTCTTTTTAAAATTAAACAACCAAGAAAACATTTTGGTACTTGCTTTAGAACCATAAATTGTTATGGACGGTGTAGTAATTTTATTAGCAACATTTCGAGCATCGTATCGTGCATCTGCTTCAAGAAAGAAAGCTGGAGTTTTATGTGTATAATTTGGATAGGTTTCTTTTCCTGCACGATCTGTCATATAATAGTCATAACCCTCTCTTTGGTCACGAACTTTTGCATTTTCACTATTTGCCATATCTAAAACATCAATTGGATTGTATTCTTCAGTTTCGTAATATTTTTGACGTGCTTCGTTTGCTTCAATTAGTTTTTGCTGAATTGTTTTTTTGCCAGCGAACCAGTGTACAATATTGTTTGCTAACATACCGCTTACAAAGGCTACTTTTTTTATTCGCTTGTCTGTAACCACAGTATATGCCATATGTCCAGCACCAGCACAAACACCTAATCCATATATTTCTTGGTTGTCCACAAAGTCAAGCGTTCCTAAATAGCTAACTGCATCTTGAATTCCATTAATTTTTGAAGGAACGTGTTCGATATGTCTAAAAACACCTTCACTATCGCCATAACCTTGGTGGTCAAAGGCCAAAACTATATAGCCCTTTTGAGATAATTTTTTCCCATAAACAGCCCCTGTTTGTTCTTTGACTTGATTAAATGGTCCAGTAAATACCACAGTTGGATATTTATTTGAGGCATTAAAATTCGTTGGTATGTATAAATCACCTGATAATTTTAAGTTGCCTGCCATTGTCTTACTTATAAAGTGAATTCTATTTTTTCCCGATTGTAATTCCATTTTTTCTGTTTTAAATGTCATTGAATTTATTACAATGTAAAATTACTACGGTAGTTGGTTCGTCAACTTAAACATTTTGGTATAAGGTTTATACATTTTTGATAGTGTCAGAGCTAATTGCATACAACGTATTTGTGTATGATTTTTTGCAGGAAAGGACGCGAGTTCTTTTCCGATGTTGTGGAAAGATAATTAATAAGATTGAATTTCCGCTGAGGAAATTCAGCCGCAATTAATTATACGCTTTGTTGTGCAACGTATTTTTTCTTAATAAGCCAGGTACTTTCCTATATTCATTTAATAATTTTTCACATTCTTCTTCAGAAATACCAAACTTCAGTCCGAAACCACCAGGTGGAGGAGGAGGACTTAAATCTCCAATCTGAAGAACGTAATCAACTATATATTCTCCAATTGTCATATCTGTTACCATACAGCCAGATTCATAGTTAGTAAAATAATCAGTTTCAGAGATTGCTTTAAGAGCTATATTGCTCTTATCATGGAAATGAGGTTTTCTCAGAAGTCCTTCATAGGCAATAGTTTTTATAGTTCCATTAGGGTAATCAGTAAGTTTTAAAAGTTCTGATACTGTTGCAGTTTTCATTATCCATTTTCTCCTGTTATATTGTGAAGATTTTACGCCTCCTTCTCCAACAAATCTTCCGGAAACCAGTTTGTTTTGAGCAATTTTCACCGTGTCTTTTATCTCCTCTCTAATTCCATTCCAATTGAATAACCAACTTTTGTCAAATGAATAATACATTAAAAGAGTTACAGCTATAATTGTTAAAAGCGGAAAAGTCATTCCGTTAATTTTTTTTGTCAAATTTCTGCACTTTCTTTTTCATAATGTTGCACAACGTATTTGTGTATGATGTTTTTTGCGGGAAAAGGACACGAGTCATTTTCCGTTGTTGCGGAAAGATAATTAATAAGATTGAATTTCCGGTGAGGAAATTCAGCCGCAATTAATTATACGCGTTGTTGTGCATAGTTTATTATTCGTTAAATTCATTAATCGTTTCTGCTATTTTTTCAATTTCTCCGTGATCCCATAGATAAATTTCATCAGTCAATAGTCCATCTCCATTGTGTTGTAAAAAGAGTAAATCTCCTGAGCCTCCATCGCCAATCACAATTCCGTTTTTAGGGAAATCGCTCCATTGTCTAGCGTTTTTTGTTTCAAGTCCAATATGATTACAAGTTCGACTTATTCTTTTCTTGTTTGATTTGTCAAAAAATGGGTGGATTTGGAAGAAAAAATCCTCCGATTCTATTTCACCTCCATTTTGATCCATCATCCTGTTTTTAAAATGAGTTGGAAATTTCACGTTTAAATCTAATTCTGTCTCTATTATATATTTTTCGTCTAAGTCAAATGGCATTTTAAATTATTTTACTCTTTTTAATATTAAAAATCCAACACTAATTAAAATGGAGCTAGATATTATATTTACTATGGAATTATCTACATAACCTCCCCATCCGTAAAATCCACTTCTTCTATAAAAAAGTATCCAAAGTCCAATTGAAATAAGCAATATTGCTAGCAATTTATTTTTTTTCATTTCAGAAGAGCTGAATTATGCACAACGTATTTGTGTATGATTTTTTGCGGGAAAAGGACGCGAGTTCTTTTCCGTTGTTGCGGAAAGATAATTAATAAGATTGAATTTCCGCTGAGGAAATTCAGCCGCAATTAATTATACACCTTGTTGTATGTTGTTTAATTCAGAGTGAATCTCATTTATATTAATTTCTTTATTCTCATATCCGGCAGTAGAGATTTTAATTTTCGAATAATTATCGGATATCCAAAAATAGTTCTCAAGCGAAAACCAAGGAACAGGTATGTATTTGATTTTAGAGACTCTTAATTCTTTAAAATTCATAACGGTCTCAGTCTTTTTTATTGAAGGTCTTATGTGATTTATAATAATTTTTCCATTCTCATAGTCAAGAGAAATTCTCTCCAAGTGGTTTTTATAATTATGTTTTAGAGATTGGAATAATTTTGATAACGCGAAGATTAATATAAAAATCAATACTCGATTAATATTTGGTTTTGTCCAGGTCAAGATAGATATTAATAAACTAAATATTACACCTGAGATAATAGCGTTAATAAATATGTCTCTCAATATTCTATTTGAGTCAATTTTTGTTATATAATTTTCAAATAGTGTTTTCATAGAAATTACATACAACGTATTTGTGTATGATTTTTTGCGGGAAAAGGACGCGAGTCGTTTTCCGATGTTTCGGAAAGATAATTAATAAGATTGAATTTCTGGTGAGAAAATTCAGTCGCAATTAATTATACGCTTTGTTGTAAGCTTTTACTCCAACTTTAGTTTCTGGTGTTTTACTTTTCCATAATCTACAAATTCCAAAACTTTTAATTCCGAATTATTCGATCCTAAATGTCCATATTCAACATTTTTTTCTTTTCGTAAAATTCCCTTTAAAATCATTTTCATACTAACTCCGCAGCCTTGCATTTCATTAAACCTCTTGTCTAATTCTGATGAAAACTCAATATGATTTAGATTCAATTCCATATCAAATTCTTCATAACAATTATCCTGATCAATTAAATTGAAAGAAGAGTATTCCATACAATTTGAATAAATACCGCTAATTACTATTGTATCATTAATCCGATTATTCAATTCACATGCTTTAGTTATAACTTTCATTCCTTGGTAAAAGGTTATATTGGATTTACAGGAAATTAAAGTCAGAACATTAATGATTCCGATTATGGTAATATTTATGAGTTTCTTTTTCAAATTGCTTACAACGTATTTATGTATGATTTTTTGCGGGAAAGGACGCGAGTTCTTTTCCAATGTTGCGGAAAGATAATTAATAAGATTGAATTTCCGTTGAGGAAATTCAGCCGCAATTAATTATACGCGGTGTTGTAAATAGTTTTTATTCTCTTCTTATTTTTGTTTTATTCAATATTGAAAATAATTCATAATTTTCTTTCTCAAGATTAACTTTTCGTCCGTGTATCCCATGAGTAAGTTCAAACTCTTTTTTTTGTATTTCTCTTGAAAAATCATAGTTGTATGTATGGCAGTAAAAGCTGAAAGGGTAGCTGTAAAAATAACCGAATAACTTCGGCTCATTATCTAATGTCAAGACAAATTGATGTCCGATATTATTGGAGTTAGAAAGTTCAGAAATTCTTTTAGCTCCTATACTGTCAACTACTAAGTGACCATTTTTATGATTAAATCTAATGATTCTGTGAGCTTCCAAAAAAGGCTTGTCTTTTAAATCTCTTTTGGTAGCTTTAAATTCTCCGGCAAATATTAATTGATTACTTGTTGTATCTAATCTGATTATATTAAAATTAAAACGATTTTTCGAATCAGTATATCCAAGGCTATCAATAATAGAATCATCAATAGCTACACCTTGAGAACTTTTAATCCTTGTTTTCGTTAAATATAATTCAATTACTGGTTTTTTCTCTATTTTTTGATATTTACAAGAAATAAAAAACAAAAAAATAAAGCCGAATGTTAAAGTATTTCTCAAAATTATTTACAACGTATTTGTGTATGATTTTTTGCGGGAAAAGGACGCGAGTTCTTTTCCGATGTTGCGGAAAGATAATTAATAAGATTGAATTTCCGTTGAGGAAATTCAGCCGCAATTAATTATACGCCTTGTTAGCTGCTGGTATTTCATTAACATGGCGACCAATATTCAAGTCGAGCTAATTTTCCTTTTTTTAATACAATTATCACTCCATCATCTCTGTCATTGTTGAGTAATAAAATCTTTCCGCTATTGTTATTTTTAAAGGTTTCTTTAAATTCTTTCCCAAAAATCTCAATCAATTCCGATAATCTAGTCTCACTGTTCAAATTGAATTTTCCGTACTTTAAAATTATAGAATTGTCATTATTGAAATTAATGAATTCTATTAAGTAAGATTCTTTATGGTTACCCGTGAATTTAATATTTTTAAAATCAAGAGTGAAGTATTTAGTGCTTTGAGATTCTGCGGATAAAAATCCACACTCATATTTAGGTTCAAAAATCTTTTCTGGTTGTCCGAGTTTTTCTACAATTTCACTTTTAGGAGAATAAAATTTTAACCCATTAAAACTTATTAATTGAAAATCTATATTCTGAGCAAATCCTGCACTACTTATAAATGTCAATATTGTTATTAGTACTTTTTTCATTTTTCAACTTGCAGCTAAGTGTTTGTGTATGATTTTTTGCGGGAAAAGGACGCGAGTTCTTTTCCGATGTCGCCGAAAGATAATTAATAAGATTGAATTTCCGGTGAGGAGATTCAGCCGCAATTAATTATATACCTTGTTGGCAGTAGTTTTTACTTTTCAAATTTATATTTTCTATAAAACCAACCTGTTTGATAGTCTTCAAACCCTAAATATTTGATTCTATTTCTTTTCATTTCATTTTCTAATTCATTTAATTTAGTAATAAACACACTTACAAATTCATATTTTATTCCGTTTTTTGAGTAAATTATAATTGATTTTGATTTCCACATATACTTTCCAAAATAAACCTCAGATTTCGAATATCCTTTAATCTCATTTGGTTTTAGTTTAGTCACTTTAAACTTATTTAATTCAAATATTGAGAGATTTTTATCCTTAATAGAAAGAGACTTAAAGTAAAAGGTAAAAAAATAAGTCAAATGAAAAATTATCAAAAAGATAAAAGACATGTATAATAAAGCACCTATTAATAGTCCAAAATCAAATTTTGAATTAACTTTTTCAATCAAATTTTCGCCAAAAAACAAAAGCATTGAAACAAAGAAAGTTATGAAAACTATTTGTACAAATGGAAATATAAGTTTTGGATAAAAGTTTTTTTCAATCGTTAAATTAGAATTTATTTTAGTGTGAAATATATTAAGTTATAGAATATCTATTCACTCGGGATTTAATTTAGATTACTGCCAACGTATTTGTGTATGATTTTTTGCGGGAAAGGACGCGAGTCGTTTTCTGTTGTTGCAGAAAGATAATTAATAAGATTGAATTTCCGCTGAGGAAATTCAGCCGCAATTAATTATACACCTTGTTGGCAACAGTATTTTTTAATTCAGTCGGTTTATTATTTCTTCGTTTAATCATATAAGAAATTAAAAGTCCGATTGAAAATGTTGTCAGAACTGTACAAACAAGAAAGGCGATTATCGGTGGAATCATCATTAAAAGTTTTTCTTCAGTAACAGTCAATACTGTAATCAAACAAAAAGTAGCCCAGATTATTAAATTCACAATAGTTGAGTATTTAAAGGAAGTCAGAAGTAATGATTTCCCCCTTTTAATATTCTGATAGGCTAATTTTCCACCAACCCAAAGAGCAATCAGAAACGCTACTAAAAGTCCGATTGTTGAAATTCTATAAGCTCCAAGAATAACAATTGACAAAAGTCCTTCTCCAGTTAATGAAAAAGGAATCCAAATCGTAGCCGCTACAGTCAAAATTCCAATTGGTGTTCCAACGAGATAAGAAGTCAGAATACTTTGTTTTAATTTCTTTTCCATTCGTTTTGCTTTCAGTTTGGGTATTGTTGCCAACGTATTTGTGTATGATTTTTTGCGGGAAAAGGACGCGAGTCGTTTTCCGTTGTTGCGGAAAGATAATTAATAAGATTGAATTTCCGGCGAGGAAATTCAGCCGCAATTAATTATACGCTTTGTTGTAAAACGTTTAGTATATTCTTACGTTAGATTTAATTTCATTAATACCATGAATTTCATTGATTTCTAAATCAATCTCATATTTCTTTCCGTATTTGTTTAGAGTGTCATTAAGAATTTTAATTTTCTGATCTGCCACTTCTTTTTTGGCTCTGTAAGTTTTTAATGCTCCAAAAGCTTTAGGCAATGCTAATAATCCAATTCCCATTAGGACTAGAGTAGCTGTATGAAAGATTCCAAATCCAAATATTTTATTTGTTAAGATTGCTCCACCAACAATAAAAGCTAGACTAATAATCAGGAACATAATAAAAGTACCTATATAATCAAATCTGGCCCTGTTTACCAATTCTTTTTCCACAGATATCTCAGTAATGTAGTTCTGAGCTTTGTTTCCAAAGTCTATTTCTCCACAACGACTTTCAAAGTCTGGTTGCTCATTAGTCAATCCACACCTTGTTCCATAGCTTATGTCAAAATCTAAATTTTGACATATTTTACAATGTCTTGATAATTCCAATAAATTTTTACTCATTCCTTTCTATAGTAGTTTTTTGTATGTTTTACAACGGACTTGTGTATGAAATGTAGCGTACAAAAAGACACTAACTTTTCGGGTTAACACAGAGCCGAATTTTTATATTTTATTTTTAATTTATCATTTTTTTAAAGCCAAATTAAAAATTTGGCGGACTTTCTAAATATACATTAACCTTTCGGTTTAACACTTATTACTATGTTTTATACACCGTGTTGTACAACGTTATTTTACTTTTATGTATTCTTTTTCTATCAACTCTTTTACAGAAATTAATTTTCCGTTTTCCTTTACACTTAATTCAGATATAAAATCAATAGGTGTAATATAAGATATTGGTTCTTCTCCTTGAATTAGGTCAAAAGAACTTGAGTTAATGCCTATAACGTAACCGTTTTTGAATACTGGACCGCCACTTGCACCTCCTTGAATATCCATATTCGTTTGATAGCATCTATTTTTTACTTTAAAGGAACCGTTTTCGCAAAAATCTACTATCGTTCCAAAGGAGTTAATGCCTTTAAACAAAAATTCAGTTTCTCCAGTTTCTAAATCCGTTTTTTCACTATTAGGATAAGCAAATGTGGAAATCTTTTCTCCATTATCTAGTTTTTCAAAATCTAATGCAAAATATGCAGAAATGTTAGCATTAACATCTGTTTTGTCAGGCAATCGTCTTTTCCCTAAAGTGCCAATCATTACATCCGCATTTTTATTTGGAACTAATTGAGTTACTGGGCGTAAATGATATTCTTTATTCTCTATATTTTGAACTCCATAGAGAGTCTGTTCAGTTTGTTTTCCATCTTTAAAGAATAAGTGCTTGGCAGTAGCAAAAGCACCAACTGGATTTATGAAAAATCCAGTTCCTAAACATTTCCATATATTCTTTTCAGGGTCAAAAGTTATAATAGGAAAAATTGCTTCATTTCGATTACTCATTTGTTTAGGTAAATGTTGTACAACGTATTTGTGTATGATTTTTTGCGGGAAAAGGACGCGAGTTCTTTTCCGTTGTTTCGGAAAGATAATTAATAAGATTGAATTTTCGATGAGGAAATTCAGCCGCAATTAACTATACACAGTGTTAGCAAAAGTTAAGTTTTCGATAATCTATATATTAATTTTTTGTAAGTTTTAATTTCAAAATCTAATAAAGAGTCTTCATTATAAAAGAAAGTTTCGTCGATTCCATCTGATTTAGTTAGATTAAAATCTTTTCTTATTTTATCCAATATCTGTTTGTTAATTGAAGATCTATTATTACCCAAAGAGTATCTTTTTATATTTGATTTTTTAGTTCCTATAGGGAAAAGTCCAAGAAATTTATTTTCCTTTTCAATAAATATCTCAAGCTTACTACCATTTTGAACTAACATAATGTCTTTATCATTAAGACATTTTTTTAAATCTGATATTTTGATTTCTCCTTTGAAGGTTTTTCTCTTTGGTTTTGCATTGCGCTTAATCCATAAAGCCATATATTTTACATTAGTGTCAGTATCCCATTCAGGGTTTTCTCTTTTTTCTGTTTTTGAACGGATGAATGTATATTTTCTCTTTTTCTTGAGGCTAAACTCTTTAAGTTTTGAGTCGGCTATAGCGACAAGGAAATCATAAAGTTCATCTGAACTTAAACTTGGGTTTAAAACGTAACCGTTAATGTATAAATGCTTAATTAGTGCTAATAAGCCAGTTCTTTTATTCCCATTATGAAAAGAATGATTTTTAATTATACCGTAAACTAAAGTTGCACAATTAGAAAAGGCATTATCATATTTATAAATATCTCCAAAACCTGTTTTTTGTCTACTGATAGCACTTTCCAACATGGACACACTTTTTATTCCTTTAGGTTCAACAGGGTCCATTTCTTCTAGTAAATGAGCATTTTCAGATAACAGTTGGTGTAAATTTACAACAGAATCGGGGGTTAGTGTGTTTATCTTTTCCTTTCCAACTTTAATATAGTCAGTCATATAAGTAATTTTTTGGCTATCAAAAATATTAAAATTACATAGAAAGGATTAGTGTAATATTTTTAATTATCAACAAAATTATCAACCTGATGATAATTTTTGCTAACGTATTTGTGTATGATTTTTTGCGGGAAAAGGACGCGAGTCGTTTTCCGATGTTGCGGAAAGATAATTAATAAGATTGAATTTCCGATGAGGAAATTCAGCCGCAATTAGTTATACACCTTGTTGTGCAACGTTTTTTACTAACTCCAACTCATATCAATCCGTATTTTTTTATCTTGAATTTCCACTTTTCCACCGTAAGCATCATTTTCTCCAGGATAAATTTCATACGTCTTTATATCGCCCTTTATTTTCGGAATATTATTTTTCAGTCTTTTACTATGTTTAATCCAATTATCTATTATCTTGGAATCCTCAAATTCAAATTCAATTATGAATTGTCGTGTAAAAAAGCTTCCTCTTTTGTCAATTTGTAAGTTTTTAATTCCGCTTGGTAATTCATTCAGTCCCCCTATATCAAGTGTTGCTTGAATTGCTTCTTTTTTTTTCCACGGAAGGACGTAAGCATTTGAAATCAAAATATAAGTCAGGAATAAAAGAAATGCTCCAATTAACGATAAAATGAGGGTTTTTATTATTTTCATGAGGCTTGGTTCTATGTTGCACAACGGTCTCGTATAACCGTCAGTTACGGGTTTTAAATTACTGTTTTTCCATTAAGCACTAACGCTCGCAATTCCGAGTGGATTAGGACGTAGTCGAATCCGCCGTAATTGTGGTTATACATTGTTGTAGCACGTATTTTATTCAAATTCTATTGCTATTAAATTTCGATTATTTCTTTTAAAAATCAAAACCATTGTTAAAGCAACTTTTTCTCTTATTTGCACAATATTGGCCTTTATAACTTGGCCAAAATTATTAGTGTCTTTGAATTGAAAACCTTGAAATTGAGATTGTTTTATAACTCCGTATTGATTATCAATATTGTTAAATAATTCGGCAATTTGGCTTGTTTCCAGTTCAATAGATTTATCGAAAGTTTTTGTCATAGATTCAAAGTCTTTCTTTTTTATTAAGTCCGAAATGTTGTCAATTTTCGGCATAAGATTTTCAATTTCCTCTATTTCTTTGTCCGAATATGAAAATTCAGAACTCGTTCCGTTTTCAAGATTTATTTTAACTCTAACTTGATTATAGTTTGACTTTTCATCGTCTAAACTTGAATAAAATAAATAGGCAATATTTCCAGAGTGTGGAATTAACCTTTCAGAATTATTTTCAAGTAACGAGCTTTTACTCATTTCGAGTTCAAAGTAAGTTTTTGTCTCTCCGCTTTTGGATTCAAATCCCTTATGTCTTAAACATTCTCCGCCGTAAAAATTGAGTACTTGTTGGATTGAATTAACTTCTTTTTCAGTTACTCCAATGTCTTTTTTACAAGCAGTTATAATTAATGTTAAAAGTAGTAAGGTTAAAGTTTTGTTCATAGGTTTCTTCATATGTGCTACAACGTATTTGTGTATGATTTTTTGCGAGAAAAGGACGCGAGTCATTTTCCGATGTTGCGGAAAGATAATTAATAAGATTGAATTTCCGTTGAGGAAATTCAGCCGCAATTAATTATACGCCTTGTTGGTTACAGTTCTTATTTTTTTAATCTCCTTCTCCTTCAGGTACAATAACAAATGCCCATTCAGCTTCATCAGGAACACTATACTTTTTTAAATATTCTCCACCGAGTCCACTAACTTGAGATTTTTTGTCCTCTACTTCAAGGCCAAAGGTTTTACCAAACATAAATTTTACGCCATTGTTTAGGTCAAGCGTATCTGAGTCCATCATATTAAAAATTATAAATTCATTTGGATGTATTTTTAGTCTTTCTGAAACTTGAATTTTATTTGGAGTCTCATTGAAAATAAACACTTTAAAGGATTTTTCAGCTTTCTTATACTTAGCTGGAATTATAGAAACGTATTTTCCTTTTTTGATAAAAGTATTTCCGTGTTTATCTATCCATTTTTCATCTTTTTCAGACTTAGTTAGTTGCTCAGATTTAGTATTATTCCTTTCTATATTATCACTTGTTTTCTTTTCCGTCTCTTTAATTCCACATCCTGATATGGTCAAAAAGCTCATAAGTATTTGAATATATTTCTTCATTTCTCAAATTGTAACCAACGTATTTGTGTATGGTTTTTTGCGGGAAAAGGACGTGAGTCATTTTCCGATGTTTCGGAAAGATAATTAATAAGATTGAATTTCTGGTGAGGAAATTCAGCCGCAATTAATTATACGCTTTGTTGTATGCAGTTATTTATTCATCATTAATCTTTCGTTCATTTTTTTAATATGTCCTTTATTGTAAAACTTACTACTTAAAATCCAATAGATTATTATTCCGAATATTATTGTCGCCAATATTGAAATCCAATTGATTCCTTGCCAGTAAAACAGTCCAATGAGAATTATTAAAAGAATGAATTCAAAAGTGTATTTTTCTTTCTCTTCATTTCTTCTTTGAAGAATGATTTTATTCCCTTTTCCTTTGTTTATTCTTTCCAATACTTTTTTGGTCAGTTTGTCAACGCTATAATATTTGTCTAAATCAGAAAGACTGAAACAAATTCCAAATTCTAACTCAAGTTTGTCCATAAATCGGTAGTATTTCCTAACTCCTCTAAATGAATTCTTGATTGTGTTTTTATCGTGCGCTGGATTTGTTAAGAAGTCCATAAAATGTGATTCATTAAATTCCGCTGAAGAATCACTTCTTTCCGATTTAAAAATCTCAATTATTTTGTTTCTTACCTCTTTTTCGGTCATTTGGGTTTAATTGCATACAACGGCTTCGGCTATGATTAGTGCGGGAATATGGAAGCGGAAGCTTTCCGATTTAGCACTAAGGCGAAGCATTTTGTTTGCTTTTATTTTTTCTTATTCAAAAGTCAAATCAAAATGATTTGACGACCTTATAAAAAATACACTAAACTTTGGATTAAAAACCAAAATCCGCATTAATTATAGCCAATGTTGTACATTGTTTTTATTTTTGGCTTCCATTTTTTCAATTCCAATAAAAGCTCTTTTTCAATCTTTTCTAAATGTATTGTGTCAATTTTCAACTCATCTAATGAGTCATAATATGCATTAAATAAACCAAAAATATGTTCAAAACCAATACTATCAAAATAATACTTGTCACTTTCTGCATAAAAGTCATAGTTTGATAAAGCATTGTTTTTTATTTCATAAACGCCTTGTATTATTTCTTTTTCTCCATTTAAAATATCTTCTAAAATTCCAGAGGAATAAGTTAGAGTTGCTTCTCGTATCGTTGGTTTCTTAATATTCAATTCTTCCAATGACCATTTTAAATATTTTCTTAGTTCAGATATTTCGTCAGTTCTTTTCATTCCAGCCAAAATTCTGAGATATTTTGAATCCAAATCATCCAAAAGTCCAGCAATGGCAAATTCAGGGTATTCAATTTCAGATAAATCTCCACATATATATTTCCCAAAGTATTGATTAAAGTTCATTTTTCTAATAATGTACAACGTATTTGTATAAAATTAGTTGCGTATTCTACGCACTAAAGTTAGTAAATGAATCGCAGACGGGAAGTTCGCGAGGACTTTTCATGAGTAATCTAAAATTAGCAATTAATTTTATATGGTGTTGGCAGTAGTATTTTTATACTTAAAAGTTGAAAATTCTCCTTTATAAACAAAATCTTTGTATTCAATCGATGATTTCAAATTCAGTTCTTTTCCTATTTGCGTGTCTTTATAATTGTAATGACGTTTATTCATAAATCCAACTGAACGTATTGAAGGATGTTCCAAAATTGGTGTCAAATCTCCATTTAGTATTGTTGTATTTGTAAATCTAAAGTCAATTAAATCAGGGAAATTTTTCAGAAAATTCAAGTTTTCCAATTCTCCACAAGAATTTAGTCGCAATACTTGTAACTTTTTTAATTCATTCAGTTCAGGCGTAGGTTTAAACTTTTTTGACTGATTTATATGCAAAATTTCAAGAGAATTTTTTAGTGAGGAAATTCCGCTGTCATTTTCTAATTTTGTGCAATAATGCAATTCCAATCTTTTTAAGTTACTGTATTTTTCAATTCCATTTAGGTCTTTAAAATTTGCCCAATTCATTTCTAAATACAACAACTTATCAGACTCTGGAAGTAAGTCAAATGAGATTCCTTTATACTTAAAATACCAAAGAATTGCATATTCAATACTTTCAAGATTTAGATTATCTTTAGTTTTTTCTTTAAAATCCCATTTCGTAAATAATTCGGAATTTATTTGTTCAAACCATATTGTGTTAAATCTCCAATCCATTTTCGTGTTTCGTTATATTGCTGCCAACGTATTTGTGTATGATTTTTTGCGGGAAAAGGACGCGAGTCATTTTCCGATGTTGCGGAAAGATAATTAATAAGATTGAATTTCCGATGAGGAAATTCAGCCGCAATTAATTATACGCTTTGTTAGCTACTGTTTACGCTTCTCCATTGATATGGAAGTTATGAATTGTATTAGTTTTTGTATTTATAATAACTGTAAAAAAAGTATCACCTCCGTCCATTACATCTAAATACCTTGAATCAATCAACTCATTATCAATCTCTTTTTCAAGTTTTTTTTCAAGTTCTTTATTGCCTTCAAAATCTATATAACCGTAGTCAAAAATTAGATATATCTTTTTAGTTTTACTTCTAACATCATAGAATCCAGAAATCTGAACGCTATAATTACAGATCTCATTTTTGATTCTGTCTGTAGCTCTCTTATGCTCAGTTATCTTGATTTTAATCATTTCCATTATATAAGGAATCTCGTATTCATTTACGTTTATTGGCTTATAGACGTCATAATCAATGTCAGGATCAAATTTTTTAAACAATTCATTTTGGACAGTAATAAAAGGAGATGGATATTCTGGTCCAATAATTTCATAATTAAGAATACAATCTTTTTTACAAGAATAAATAGAAAGTATAATTAATAGGTATAGTAGTCTTTTCATTTCAAAGAATTGTAGCTAACGTATTTGTGTATGATTTTTTGCGGGAAAGGACGCGAGTCATTTACCGATGTTTTGGAAAGATAATTAATAAGATTGAATTTCCGAGGAGGAAATTCAGCCGCAATTAATTATACACTTTGTTACCTGCTGACTTTTATTGTTTTATATTCATATTTATCATATCCGCAACCTGAATGTAGAACTCCAAATTCTTCATTTCCAGTTCTTGTCAGATACCTTAATAGTCGATTTTCATATTCAGTCCAATTTGCTCCTAAAGGAACTTTCCTACAAGTTTTTACCAAACTAAAAATTTGCTTTCCATTTTGAGTTATCATTCCGCCAGGTTTTGCTCCAATATTCAAGGCTCTTACTCGTTTCGAAAGGTCTCCTTTTAATTCAAACCAATATTCATGTTTTGAGTCAGATTTTATTCGGTCAAAAGTTTTCCTTGCGCTTTCGGAGTTTTCATAGGTTGCAACGAAAAGAATGAATTGCTCATAATAAGTTAGATTGTAATTTTTCGAGTACTTCTTATCAGAATATGCGATTATATTTTCAAGTCCATCAGCACGGAAAATTCGCAAGTGCCTTGGCTTTTCCAATTTTGTCAAGTCAAATTCATGTGTTCTGATGTTTTCTTTTAATACTTCTTTAGCGAAGAGCTCTGCAGATATTAAGTAATCATTATCTGATTCAGATTCTTTTTTTTGCTCTACTTTCGACTCTATAATTAGTTCCGAATTTTGTTTGAGATTTTGTCTTTCAGTTTTTGCATTGCAAGAGCAAATAAGCAAAATTATTATTATCAGTATATTCTTTCGGATTCTCATTTTTTGGCTTGCAGGTAACGTATTTGTGTATGATGTTTTTTGCGGGAAAAGGACACGAGTCATTTTCCGTTGTTGCGGAAAGATAATTAATAAGATTGAATTTCCGGTGAGGAAATTCAGCCGCAATTAATTATACACCTTGTTGGCTTTTGTATTAATCGATTCTTTTTATTTCAATTCTTTCGTTTTGCATGTTGCATACTCTAGTTGTACAAATAAATTTTCTTTTGCTTACTCCATGTCCAATTGAATTCAGTCGAGATTTTTTAACTCCTCTTTTTATTAATTCTTTTCTTAATAATTCAGCTCTATTTTTAGTTTTTTCAATTGCGTTTTGCATTGTTGCTGAATGGGATTCAACAATATAATTCAGTGAGTCTTTTTTAATAATATTACATATAGAGTCTAATACTAAATGAGAATTTTTTTCTAGAACTAATGATTTTGAGTTTAAGAATCTCACTTTATGACATAGTTTATCTAAAATATCATTTTTCTGTGCATAGGTTAACCTAAATAAAAATAATAGTACAATTGTCAGTTTTAGATTTTCAATTTTCATATTAAAGCCAACTGTTTGTGTAAAATGCGTTTTAATGCATTTTTACATCGTGTTATGTGTTTTTTAGTTTAATCTTTATTTATATGTGAAGGCAAAATAGTCATCTAGTAAACAACTCAATTCATTTTCTTCACCTTCCTCAAAGCCTTCTCTTATTGTGATCTCAATTTCTTTTCCTTTATAGTACATTATTTTATGACCGTTATGCTCTAAGTCTAAATATGACAGGATAGAATCAGAAATTCTAGAGAATTCTAAAATCCATTTTTTTACTGAAATGGAAGTTTCCAACATTATACTCATATCACTAGTAACTGCAGTTAGTTCAATTTCATAAATTTCACTATTCTTCAACTTGGTAATTGTAGAATCAAATCCGCCAATTATAATTTTCCCGTTTCCTAGATATAGACTTTCAAAATCCTCTTTAAAATCTTTAAGTCGATTCATATCGTAATCTAATTCCCATCCAGGAATTGAAGCAATAATCTTGGGATCAATGTCAAATATTAAACTTGTATTAAAATAAATTTTTTCAAACTCCTGAATATCTTCATTTTTATCGATATAATTGGATTGATAATCATTTAATTTTACACCATCTCCATTTATTTCAAACAGTTCATTATTTATTAGAACTGAAAAAGTTTTTTTATCAAATTGGTAAGTGTTTTTGTAAAACCACTCTAAGCATTTAGAAATCTTATCTTTTTTAACATATGTCTTTATTGAATAGTCTAAGCCCATTTTCTTTTTTAATTACACATAACGGTCTCGTATAACCGTCAGTTACGGGTTTTAAGTTACTGTTTTTCGATTAAGCACTGACGCTCGCAATTCCGAGTGGATTCGGACGTAGTCGAATCCGCCGTAATTGCGGTTATACATTGTTGTAGCACGTTTTTTTATTTCATATTCTCAAAAAATTCAGTCGGATTTCTCAAAAATCTGTCCGTATCTGAATCTTTAATTAATTCAGCTAAATTTTGAATTTTCGGTTCGCACAAATTTCCTTTGTCATCCATTAAAATCCATTCTTTTCTGTCGCATAATTCCAACATTGATTTTATAAAAGTCAGAGTTGAGTCGGTTAAGTCAGTCCGAAATCGAAAATCCTCAATGTAATTTTCTTTGTCGTTAAAATCTATGCTCAAGTCGTGGTCAAATTCCGCTTTTTCCGTTTTCCAACTCGTTCCGCCATTCCATTCCGCACGAGTGATTATTTTGTCAATGTCTTTTCTCAATTCCACAATATCAATTTCAATTCCTTTCCACCATTTTGTTGAAATCGCATCTTCAAATTCAGGTTCTGGTGCGTCATTCAATTCCATATCGTAGTTTTCCCAATACTTTTCCCATTCAGCGTGTTTAATTTCAAGCTGTTTTGGTATTCCGCCATATTTATCTTCAATCGGCTTTCTTGGAAGTACAAATGTTAGAAATTGGTTTATTGCCATTTGGTTTTCTTAAATGTGCTACAACGTATTTGTGTATGATTTTTTGCGGGTAAAGGACGCGAGTCATTTTCCGATGATGTGGAAAGATAATTAATAAGATTGAATTTCCGCCAAGGAAATTCAGCCGCAATTAATTATACACCTTGTTGGCATTTCGTTTTAGTACTTTGAGTAATATATTTTAATTTTTCCCAAATTCCTTTTCAAATTTCAAATCCGCTATTGAAAGTTTTTTCTTCATTTCAACAAATTCATCATATCCAAAAGGACCTTCTGGTTTTTCTTTGTATTTGTTTTCAAGTTTTTTGATTATCCAATAATTTAACTGTTTTTTTCCGTTTGTCTCTTGAGCTATTATATATTCCTTATTGCTTCCAATGCTTTTAACACAATCCAAAAGTACAGTTCCGTCATTGGTAAGTGATAAGCAACTATGCTCTCCAGGATTAGTGGATAAAATATAATCTCCATCCTTCCAATAAGCTGGGTCAAATAAATCAAAACAACTTGTTAATAATATACAGATTGCTAAAAGTGAATAAATCTTTTTCATTTCTAAATATCAATTTTTGCGAAAATGTTGGTTAATGAATGCCAACGGTCTGGTATAACCGTCAGTTACGGGTTAATATGCTTTTATTTTTCGGTTTGGCACAGACGTTAGCAATTCCGCGTGGATTCGGACGTAGTCGAATCCGCCGTAATTGCGGTTATACATTGTTGTACACAGTACTTTTTATTTTCTATGTTCCTTGAAAAGCCATAATTACATTTTCAATATTATTCTTTTCTATATTTTCAGGTTCAATTCCAAAATACATTACTGCATTTCCTCCAAACCTACTTAAATCTGAATTTCTGTCATTACAGTCGAGTTGTAATAATATTCTATATTTTTTTGAAATTTCCTCAATTTCAGCTTTTTTTGATTCGTATTCCTCAATAGTTTTAATTTCCAATTTTTTAGTTGCGAAGTCAAATACTACACTTGACTGAACAGACCTATCTTCTCCAAGAATTTGATGAAAATTATCAGTTTCTTGATTAGTAAGATTATCAATAAATTCAGTTACAGTTTCATAGAAATAGCTAAAGTCATTGTATTTCGAGTCGTATTTTTTTATTTTATAATTTTCGTCATCTGGTAATGTATAATACTCAAAATATTCAATTTGAGCAGGCTTAAATTTACCTTCCAAAAAGTATTCTTTCGGGAATTCAATCCGTTCAATATTTTTAGTATTTTCAAGATAAATCAGTTTGTAACTTGATTCTTTATTTGTAAAGCCAGGATAATTTTGGTCAATAAACACAAAAGCATACAGCATTCCATTTTTTGGAAGATTATTTTGTAAATCGTATTTACTCAATTCACTTAAATCGTATTGTGCGCAAAAAGTCAAATATTCATTTTCAAATTTTGGCCATTTAAAATCTTTTGGTAAGTCTGGATTTCCTCCAATTTTAGAAGTTCCAATTTCTATTTCATTGTCGTCTTTCGATTTGGTTTTTATTCCAATTGTAGGTTTTATTAAATCAAGTATTTCTAATTTATCTGAACTTTCAATATCATAGTTAGATTCGATAATGTGCTTTTTAATTTTTTCAAATTTATTTTGACCGAAGCCAAATAGTGAAGATAAAATTGTCATTAGAATCAGATGTTTTTTCATTATGTTTTCACGTCAAGCGTATTGTGTACAACGGCTTCGGCTATGATTAGTGCGGGAATAGGGAAGCGATAGCTTCACGGTTAAGCACTAAGACGAAGCATTTTGTTTGCTTTTATTTTTTCTTATTCAAAAGTCAAATCTAAATGATTTGACGAAATTATAAAAATACACTAAACTTTGGATTAAATACCAAACCCCGTATTAATTATAGCCCTTGTTGTAAGTAGTTTTATTTTATTCATTCTTGTATATAAATTGACTCGTCGAAAAATAATCTACGTTCATATTTTTGATTATACTTTTCTCCTCTTTCAACTACAATTCCTCTAACTCTTTTTTTTCCAGAATTTTCAAAATCCAATCCAAACTCTGTAATATGATTTAAAGGTAAATCTAAGCCATTAAGTTCAGGATGTGGAATTCCATCATTTTTTAAACTGTGGAAAGTATCAAGCTTTATTTCTCTCAAATTAGAAAAGTCCGAGTTCAATTCATCATCATCGTAAGGTAGTAAAACAAACATTTCAGAATTCCAATCAATTGTAGGTTTGGTTAGCACAAATCTTAATCTTGCTATTTCACCTAATTTGATTGTGTCCTTTATGTAAGAGTTAAAATAATTCCCTCCGATAGTATCGTTGGACTCATTAATTAACCAAATTTGATTCGCATATTCATCTCCGTCAATTTTTATATATTCTACAATGCTGTCTTTAATATTTTTATCGTCAACTTTGAATGTTTTAATTCCAATTTTATTTGTCTTTTCCTTTAACGAGTGCTTTTTTTTATCTGATTTACAGGAAAATATTGAAAGGAATAGAATCAGTAAAAAAGTCAGTTTCATAGATTTTCGTATTACTTACAACGTAATTGTGTATGAAAAGTTGCGATGATTTGAGTAGCAATTTTTCATTCGTTTTTCATGATTTAAAAGTAAATATAATTTTTGATTTATAGAGAATGCAGCAATTTTTTATACACGCTGTTAACTAATGTTGGAGAACACTAGCCAAAGTTTAATGCGATTAGAAAATTTTATACAGAAAGCAAACGAGACAGAATGCAAATACTTGCGTTTACAAAAAGGAACAATTTTCAGCCAAAAGTGAATTAGTAATTACAAGCCTTATTTGCATTTAGTTTGCGTGATTTGAGTTTTGTGTAAAGCCTTTTTTTAGAAAAAGAACGGGACAGAACGTTAAGCGATCATTTGCTAAAAGCTCAAAGAGGTTCTTTCATAAAGTTAAAAATAAGCTGAGTTATCGGAATCAAACAAAAGCGTATCAAACAGAAACTAAGAACCGACAATCAAATAGGAGAGAAGCTGGCAAAAAAAGCCGACGCATAAAACGTTTAGTTCTCTAAAAAAAGGATAAAACTGGAATTATTATTAGAAAGTTAAATTTTGAAACTGACTTTTATTAATCAAAAAGAAAGCTTCACATCATTTTCGACAATGTTAGTTAACGGACTTGTGTATGAAACGTAGCGTGCAAAAAGACACTAACTTTTCGGATTAACACAGAGCCGAATTTTTATATTTTGTTTTTAATTTTTCTCATTTTAAAAGCCAAATTAAAAATTTGGCGGACTTTATAAATAAGCAGAAACCTTTGGGTTTAGCACTTATTAGCTATGTTTTATACACCGTGTTACCACCAGTTTTTTATTTTTTGCTCAATAACCTTTCGATTTCTCCTTCTTCCCAAGTCCATAAATGATTGCACTTTTCGTCTGCCCAAAATCCTTCAAAACTTATTTCAATTGATTGTTTTGAAAAAACTCTTTCATTTATAGCAATGAAAAAGAAGAAATAGTCCCAACTGATTGCAAAAAGAATTGACTTGTTTTTATCATAAATATAATAATCATTAAAATCAATTTTATCACAGAACTCTCCGTTGGTTAGTTCGTTCAAATTAATTGTTTTTTTGTTTTCATAAAATTCGTCTTCTACATCTATTTCTCTGATTCCATTCAGTGTCAATATTTCATAGATTAACGATTTAGTAAAAAAATCAAAAGTACCTTCTGTCGGGTGCCAAACCTTATTCTTGTCCGAATATTGATTTAAAACCTTTAATAAATCTTCTCGTTGTAATTTCTTTTTAAAAGCTCCAATGGAAGTCATTAAAGCTTTATTAAGTTCCTTATTGTTATTCAGATTTGTGTTTAGAATTATTTCTTTCCAAGTTACTTTATTTCCATTTTGAGATATTTCTTCATCAGTTGGATAGCATTCATTTGAAGAATAAACTGTCACATTTGAGTGATTACCAATTTTTTCAAAAATCTCGTCCTTTTCTCTAGCATGTTCGATTGAAATTATTTTTTTAGAGCTGTTAGTATCACAATGTTTTTTGTCAAGTCTGAAAAATGGCAGAAGCCCAACGTAAACACTATCAAATTCAGAGTAGTGTTTCAACACAGATATTTCCTCGTCTGGATATAGATTTTTATTTTCTATTTCGCTCATTTTTGCGTAATTGGTGGTAACGTATTTGTGTATGATTTTTTGCGGGAAAAGGACGCGAGTCATTTTCCGATATTGCGGAAAGATAATTAATAAGATTGAATTTCCGACGAGGAAATTCAGCCGCAATTAATTATACACCTTGTTGGCAAATCGTTATTTTTCAATTTTTCGATATGTATTCCAAATATTTGGTCCAGTTTTAAACTCTCCATCATTTATTTCCGTTAAATTCCATTCAAACACTTTTTCAGAAATTAATTTTGTTTGAAACGGAAACATAGTAATTTCAATTAACTTGCTTGAATTATGTTCCAGTTCCAATTCAACAATTTCATATCCTAATGAACTTATTTGATATTTTATTTTAGAATCTTTTTTCTCAACTTCCATAGTTTTTTTCTCATTGTTAATCTCTAAAACTTTGATTTTAGGTTTTTCAATTACGTCTGCGTAAAGAGAAAATCCATATTCATCTTTTATTACAAATTCAAATTCTATCTTTTCAGAATTTGATTTAACCTCTTTAACATTAACTATATTTCTTGTCGGCTGTTTTTTTTTATCAAATGTCAGTCTTAGAGTTTTGTTTTTTAATTCAAAAATTCCGGTTCCAATATGAGAAGTTCCTAAACAACCATTAATAGAATATTCAAACTGATTATTTTGTTTAAAATCAATGCAAGTAACATCTGACTCTCCAATTGGAATCGAGCAATATTTTCCACTTAACTTTTCTTGTGAAAAAGTTAATATAGAAGTTAGAAGTATAATTATTTGAAGAATCTTTTTCATAATGTTTGCCAACGTATTTGTGTATGATTTTGTTGCGGGAAAGGACGCGAGTCATTTTCCGATGTTTCGGAAAGATAATTAATAAGATTGAATTTCCGGTGAGGAAATTCAGCCGCAATTAATTATACGCTTTGTTGGTAAACGTATTTTTAGTCCACGTAACCATCATATTCGATTGTTTTTAATCTTTCATTTTCAAAAGTGAACGAAAAAACAGAAGTTTGTTCCAAATTCCCGATTTTAACCAAATCAGTATTCAATTCAGTTTTTAGTAAGTTTTCAAAACTCTGCTTTTTAGTTCCGACAGATAAAGAGTCTAAAAATTTAAATACAGAATTCTCAATTTTGGCGAAATAAATGGACTCCCAGTTTGTTGCTTTATATGAGTAAATAATAGTTTTATCAAAAGTGTATTTTTTAATTGTATCAATAACAGTTTCGTCGAAGTTATTGGTTTTTGGTTTAGCTAATAATTCAAACTTTAGATTTAAAGGAAGCTTATCTAAATCAGTCTCAAAAAGGTCTAATAGACTGTCATTCTCAAAATATTGGTCTGGAATAGTATTCTGTATTTGGTTAGTCTTTTGTTTTTTTTGTGAATTTGAATCTTTTTTATTTTCTATTATTTTGTTATCAATTTTAAGAGCCTTTTTTACAGATTTTATATTCTCAGTCTTTTCAGTTTTCTTCTGGTTACAAGAGATAAATAATAAAAGAGTCAATTT
The DNA here is from genome assembly GCA_022448525.1 of Tenacibaculum sp. Taxonomy (GTDB): domain Bacteria; phylum Bacteroidota; class Bacteroidia; order Flavobacteriales; family Flavobacteriaceae; genus Polaribacter. The sequence continues at coordinate 430,680 of JAKVCX010000001.1, read as the reverse complement.
AAGTGTAATTATATACTTTTTCATATTTGAATGTTTACCAACGGACTTGTGTATGAAACGTAGCGTGCAAAAACACACTAACTTTTCGGTTTAACACAGAGCCGAATTTTTATATTTTGTTTTTAATTTTTCTCTTTTAAAAAGCCAAATTAAAAATTTGGCGTACTCTATAAATATACACAAACCTCTCGATTTAGCACTTTTTAGCTATGTTTTATACACCGTGTTGCCAGTAGTTTTTTACTCAATTTTCCAAGCTGTTGAAAGTCCGACTTTGAATTCGTCTCCGATGTTTACTTCTTCCATCATAATTTCTGTTTCTAAATGATTTTTAGTCAAAATCTTGACTGTAAAAAATACACTTTTCTCACTATTAATATTGTTCTTGTCAGTAATTATTCCGCTAATAGATAGGTCTTTGGATTCATCAAATTCCCATTGCAAAGCTCCGTTTGAGCAAGGATAATCTACAACGCTATTATTCTCGCTTACTGGCATTTTTATACTTAAAGTGTCTCCAATTTTGTATTTATTATAAAGTTCAACTGCTTTTATTTTTAGATTCTTATCACATTCAATTATTGGTTTCCAATATTCAACATATTTATCAACTTGAGATTGTAATTTTATGTCTTGCTTATTTAAATACCTATGATAAGAAGTCAGAATTATTGAAGACATATCATCGTAATGATGGATTCCAATTGAGTCAAAAAAATTAGTCAGATTTTCTGATTGTTCGTGATGTCTTAAAAGATTATTTCTTAAATGCATCCCTATTCCGAAATGATAATTTCTCGGTGTTGTTGAATCATTTTCCGAAATGTTTTTAAAAATTTCAATTTCTTTTGAATCCCATTTTTCATTGATATATTCAAACGAAAATTTTAGCTCTTTGGGAATTTTATCTTGTCTATTGCAAGAACAAATTGTCAAAGTCAGAAATATAATTATTAATCTTTTCAATGTGTTTTTCAAATTACTGGCAACGACCCGGCTATGCGTAGTGCGGGATTTGAAAGCGGAAAGTTTCAAATTTGCACTGAGCCAATAGTTTATATTTTGTTTTTATTTTATTCACTTTAAATACCAAATTAAAGTATTGGCGGACTTCTTAAAATGCACTGACCTTTCGTTTAGCAGAAAACCCGCATTACGTATAGCCATTGTTGTAAGTAGTGCTTTTTTATTCACTTACTTAATTTCAAAATTCGAAACGCTCCTTGAATTACCAAAACAAAAACGATTGTTCCGATAATCAAATCAGGTTTGCTCGAACTCAACCAATTTACCAAAATTCCAGCAATTATTACTCCTAAATTGATAATCACGTCATTTGATGTGAAAATCATACTCGCTTTCATATGAGCCTCTTCTTTGCTTTTTGACTTTTGCAAAATGTAAAGACAAATTCCGTTTGCAATAAGTGCAAAAATCGAAACGATAATCATTGTCGAAAAATCGGGAAGTTTCTCGTTTCCAAAAAATCTTCTTAAAACTTCCACAAATCCAATAATCGCAAGTATTATTTGAAAATATCCAGCAAGTTTGGCAATCCGTTTTTTCTTTATTACTGTTCCGCCAACCGCAAACAAACTAATTCCGTACACAAAACTGTCCGCAAGCATATCTAAACTATCGGCAACAAGTCCTATAGATTTTGAGATAATTCCTGTTGTCATTTCAATAATGAAAAAAGCAAAATTTATGGCAAGTACAGACCAAAGTAGTTTTTTCTGATTTTCGTTTTCTTTAAATTCCGTTTGGTCGGTTTGTTCCGTTGAGATTTTTTTTCCACCTAAATTCAATTCGATAACGGACTTTTCGATTTGGTCAATTTCTCCGCTGTGAAAAACGGTCAATTTTCGATTCGGAATATCAAAGTCCAAATTCGCAATGCTTGAAATTCCGTCCAATTTCATTCGGATAAGATTTTCCTCTGAAGGACAATCCATTTTGGTAATTTCAAATGTTGTTTTATTCACTTGGTTTCTGGGTTTTTCGGCATTACTTACAACGTATTTGTGTATGATTTTTTTGCGAGAAAAGGACGCAAGTCATTTTCCGATGTTTCGGAAAGATAATTAATAAGATTGAATTTCCGGTGAGGAAATTCAGCCGCAATTAATTATACGCGTTGTTACACCTCGTTTTTAATTCCGATTTTATATTTTTTCGCTGTTTTTTTATCGAATACTACAGTTAGATTGTCTATCATTCGGTTTATATTTCCGTCTCTTATTTCAAGTGCAGATATCCATATTTCTTTTCCATTTTCAAATTCAACACGAACATCTTGGGGATAGTAATTTGGCTTACCATCGTTAATTAAGCTCCAATAAGACCAATAACTTTCAATTCCGTTTATTTTTGCTCCAATTAATTCAGTCCATTTTTGGTTATTGGTTACAATATGTTTTTTTACTCCATTTTCCTTGCTAAATTCAGTTAATATATTCCCTTTTCGAAATATTAAATCGTATTGAGTATAGTTGTTTCCCCACACAAAATAGAATTTCGATTTGTCAGAGGTAACTAATTCAATACCGTAATCTAACGAGTGATAATCAATTTCATTCCACATTGGTTTTCCGTAATCTATTTCATAATAGTTTACGTTAACAATCGACATTCCAACTAATTCTCTAATCGGTTTTTCGTATTTATTAACTTCTATTTCGGTTGTACTTTTCAAATGTGGTGTAACATATTTGTATAACTGTTGTTACGGGATTAAAGTTACATATTTTGATTAAAAACTAGTGATAGTAATTACCGAGTGAATTCGGACGAAGTCGAATCCGCCGTAATTGCGGTTATACATTGTTGTGAGAAGTATTTTATTCATTAATAATTTCAAAATCAATTCGACGATTTTCTTTTCTCCCTTTTTCATTTAAAGGAGTGTTTGGTCGGTCGTTTTTAACATCAAGTATTTCAATCCGGTTTTTTTTAATTCCATTCTTAATCATAATCATCTGAACAAATTCAGCCCGCTTGAGTGATAATTCAGGATTGTTTTTTAATTCAAATTTATCCAAGTTACCAACTATCCGAATTCTTAAATTCTCGTTTTTAAGCATAGCTCCAATTGCGCAATAAGCAAATTCTAACTTCTCTGTTGTAAAGCAATTCTGGTTGAAGTAAATATTACTCTCAAAATTAATTTCACTTATAATTCCTTGCTTTTCTAATTCTGCTTTTTGTTCCCACTCACTTTCTCTAATTGCAGAAATACTATCTGATTTTGAAATTAAATATTCGGTCGATTTTTTTTCAATTTTATTTGCATTCACGCAATTGTTTTTCATTCTACCGCAAGCTGAAATAATGGTCAAAATTAATAATGCAAAGAGTTTTTTCATATTGCTCACAACGACTTTGTGTATGATTTTTTGCGGGAAAGGACACGAGTCATTTTCCGATGTTTCGGAAAGATAATTAATAAGATTGAATTTCCGCCGAGGAAATTCAGTCGCAATTAATTATACACGGTGTTAGCACCTGTTACTTTTTATAATATTCTATAATTCTTTCTTTTTTTGTCAATTCACTTTCTGACTTTATCCAATTTTGATTAAAATCTAATACATAGGTGAAATTCTTGCTTTCTATCAATTTACCGTTATAGTATTTTTCCATTTTAATTAGGTTTCCTAAGTTGTTATGATAGAAAGTTTCTTTTGATTCTGATATCGGAAATGAATATTTTGTAGTCCGAACTTTTTTGTTTTTTTGAGGAATAATTTTTAATTCAGTTATTTTCTCTGGCGAATTACTTTTAAAAAATTCCTTTGTCAGAGTTGTGTTTTCATTAGGATATTCATATTCCCAATTCCTAAATCCATTTGTTTTCACATATCCAAATTTCTTTTCAATGGTTTTTCCTAAACTATCAAGTTTAAATTCTGTAACTGTTTGAAGTTTATTTAAGTAAGATTCTTCTTTTTTTACAAGTCCGAGATTATTGTATGAATATTTACTCGAAAAAGTAGAATCTCCGTCTGTAATAATTTGTTCTCTTATTAATCTATTCTTTTGATCATATTTGTAATGTTTAACAATAGAGGATAAATTCGGTTCAAAATGTGTTTCTTCTTTTTCAATTATTCCATTTTCGTTATAGAATTCCAATACTCTTGATTTTAAAGTATCATTTTCAAAAGTTCTTGTTTCGACACTTTTCACTTTACCAAATAATTTACTTTCAATAAATTCTCCTTTCTTATTTTCCGATTTTTCATTACAAGAATGAAACAACCCAAATAAAAGCAGAAATATTATTAAAGTGTTCGATTTCATAATTGGTGCTAACTAGTTATATCAAAACAAATATACCTGTTTATCGGTTTAATATTCCGGATAACGGGAACTTTTGTTCTAATTCACTAATCTTTTTGTTATTGGTTATTTGATCTAATGGACTTTTAATATTTAGTAAACTTTTTTGTGTTACTTGAGTATAAATCATGGTCGTTTCTGGTTTACTATGCCCTAGTAAATCTTGTATATATCTTAAATTTACTCCGTCTTCTAACAAATGTGTTGCAAAACTGTGCCTGAAAGTATGAGGAGTTACATTTTTTAATATTCCAGTCAATTTACAAGACTTTTTGATAAATTTTCGAACACTACTTGCTGAATATTGATTTCCATTTAAATTTTCTATTAAATACTCTTTAGGCCGATAAGTATGGTAGTAATTCAATAATAAGGGAATAAAATTCTCAGCTAAAATTACATATCTGTCTTTTCTACCTTTTGCATTAACAATTCGAAGTTGTCTACGTTCAATATTTATATCAGCTAATTTCAAAGCAAGTAATTCACTTATTCGAATTCCAGATGAATACAGCAGTGTAATAATAGCACGATGTTTTAAGTTTTTAGTTACTCTGATGATTGAGATAACTTCTTTTTGAGATAGAACTACAGGTAGTTTTTTTGACTTTTTCGGACGTGTTAATTCTAAATTTTTAATATTACATTCTGGGTAATAAATGCAGAATAGTTTAACTGCACTAATGAATTGACGTTGTGTACTTATGGAATAGTTTCTTTTAAGGAAAACGTCCTCAATAAATTTTCGAACCTCTAAATTGCTTAATGTATTTAACTCTTTCTCTTTATAATGATTGACAAATAAGGCAATAAAATGAGTATAAGTTTTAACAGTACTTTTACTGTATCTCTTTCCTTTTAAAAATAAATAATATCCATTTAAAAACGTTTTTTGTTCTTCAGTTAAGTCAAGTTGATTATCATGAATGTTGTTTTTAACGTGATACTTTGATAACGTTTTTAATAAGAGATTTTTATTCTCGTTCGTAAAAGGTAAGTACCAAGCTCTTTTTGAATTGCTCCAATGAGCAGAAGTTTCACTCTTTAATAAAGTAATTATTTCCGAATCGTAATCGAAAAAGATAAAAATGCATATTTTTCCTTTATGCCTTTTTAAAGATAAAGTGATTGTTTTCATAGCGTTGATAAAAGTAAGCTTTTAATTGGAACCTCCAAAATCAACCTATGATTTAAAGGGAACCATCTTGTGGTAAGTATCAAATAAAAACCGCCTACTCGTAAAGAATAGGCGGCTAAAAATATCAAAAAAAATTCTCCCGGTTTTCTTTGATGAAATGATCTATTTTTTGATCAATCGTTGTTTCTTAATTGTGTTTTCACCATGTTTTATAGTAAGAATATAAATTCCTGTAGCTATAATTTTAGGAGAAATAACTTTCTCAACACTAGCGTCTAAAGAGAAATGTTCTTCGTAAATCTGTTTTCCGTTTGTGTTAAAAAGCTGCAAATGTAGTGGTTTTTGAAAATATTGATTGCCAACTGTTACTTTTATTTTATTTGTAAAAGGATTCGGATAAACTTCTATCTCTGAATTAACAATTGGAGGGTAAGTCACTTTAGCATTTCGTGCAGCTGCTGTTCCACAAGCTCCTAAAAAGTTCCATCCACTAGAGGTTCTTTCAAATAGGTTTCCGTTGTAGGTAACTTTTGCTCCAACTGAGTAGCTAACACCACTTTGCCATTCCGAAATACCATCACAAATATCAGATGGAGGAGTAGAACCTCCGTTTCCTTCCGTTGTGTAAGAAACAATTAATCTTGGAGCTTTACTTGATCCTCCTTCAAAAGAATCGGCTACTCTTTTAGCGGAAGTACTTGTTAAACTTGTTCCTCTTCCCTTGATAATGAAACTAGCACTATTTCCTGAAGACCAACCAGATTGATTTACTAAACTTTGGACCATGTTTTTTAAACTCGGAGTTCTTTGTGCACTTCCAGTTTGCCCGCTCGACCATCCGCTTGGTTGCCAAGTTACTTTTGATGCAAAAGTACTTCTACCTGAAACATTGTTCGAATCTGTAAATACTGGAGAGTTTGTTGAGTTGTGTAAACTTATTTCTAAATCAGCACTGTTGCTATGGCTTTCGTCTGCTGTAAACTGAATATAAGCACTAGTAATTGTAGCATTTTTTGGTAGATTTATATTTCTGAATCGTAATCCAATAGTTTGGTAGCTAGAGTTGTTATAAGAATCATAAACCAATTCTAAATCGCTGCTATCATCGTAAATTTTTCCGTCCTTATCTTCTTCGACATCATCACTTCCGTTCGATATAGCTACATCAATATTTCCATTTCCAGTATCGCCACCACCTGTAGATCCAGATTTATTAATTGTTACAACACTTCCGTTGGATGGATTCCAAATGTCTAAGTTTGATGGAATTTGAAAAACATTGTTGTTAGATACTTCTCCAACACTTGAAGCATTATCAACCTGAATAGTTCTCGTTTCAATTTTGTTTTCATCAACAAATATCCACTTGAATTGATTGAAACGTCCAGAGTTACGAGTCCAGCTTTTGTTGTCTCCGTTAGAACGTAGAGGAGCCCCCCAGCATCCTTCACCTACGTATACTGTTCCGTTTGTATTATCTCTCACGAATCCTTCATCGTTACCAGAACCAGTTGAAGGTCTTACTGGCCATGTAGTTTTTACAGTGTGCGCATCACACTCAACAACTAATTGAACTTTGTTGTCGTAAAAAGTTTGTGCCCAATTGCTATATTGGCTATTTCCTTCTGATTTATAAGAAACATGTGGGCGCATTGGTTTGTGATATTGTGCAATTTTCCAAGTAGCACCTGAATTAGCACTTAAATCGTTACGTAACCAAGTAGTTTGATTTCCTGAAATAGAAATTTCAGTATTTAAAGTATATGTTCTTACTAAGTTGTTTCCGAAAGTAATAGCATAATAAACACTTGTAGATGGTGTATCAAATAAATTGTAAATACTATTGTTACTGTCTTCATGATTTCCACGAGCTGCAATAATTGGGAACATTCTTCCATCGGAAGCAATGGTTAATTGCCAATCGTTAAACCAATTTTGCCATTGGCTATTTGTATCGTCATCAGTCATATCTCCACCGAATAAAACGGCATGAGGCTTTAGTTTTGAAACTAAAAGATTTGCATTTCTACGTGGAGTTCTGTTGTTTCTTGAATCTCCACCAGCAATAAAAGACAATCTGCTTCTATCACTTGGAGCTGTTTTAAACCATAAACGACGACTTGTTCCTTCGTTATCTCTAACAACAAAATAATAGGCAGTGTTAGGTTGTAAACCGGTTAATCTTACAAAATTGTTATTCATTCCTTTGTAAGAAGAGCTTCTACTTGGTGCAGCGGAATTTGGATAACTTGTATAATTAGTTCCGTAATCCGTTGTTCCGTAATACACACGTGCATTACTTCCTGAAATTTGATTCCATCCGATAACAATTGAAGTAGATGGATTTCCTCTTAAAGTTAAACGATATTTATCGTTTGATGCGTTTGCATTGATACTAACAAATAATATCAATATCAATAAAAAAAGTTTTTTCATGATTTACAGGGGTTGGTTGATTAATTTGAAGCGAAAATAGAAAAGTTGATTAGGCAAAATAATGGAAGAGAGAATGTTAATTGAAAATTAAATCTCATAACCATTAGTTTAAAATAACATAACATTCTACTTTTGTTAAGTTAACATGGTATTTGGTTATTTTGTAGGTATGAAACAAACTAACCTCCTTAAAGTTTCTGTTTTTTTAATCTTTTTAGGCAGAGCTTGGCAGCATTTGTTTTGGGATGCGCCGTATCGTACTTTTTTTTGGGACGAATCTTTATTAAAACCAATAATTGAAAATTGGTTTGGTATGAATTGGACAGAATATGTTACAAGTTCCAGTACCGATAATTTTATTCAAACATTTATTCAGTGTAATGGTTTTTTATATTTATTAGCCGCAGTATGCACTTTGTTAATTACGAAGTCGAATAAAAAACTATTCGGAATTCCAGTTTATTTGGGAGGAATAAGTTTGGTTATTTTATCTGTTTTGTTAGCCAAAGAGAAGTTTTATCATGTAGCTCAATTTTTTGAACATAGCATTCAATTCGGATTGCCATTCGTTTTTCTTTATACTTTCAGTGAAAATTACGAAAGACCTCGATTGTACTTTATTTTAAAAGTTTTAATTGCTGTTACATTTGTTTCTCACGGATTATATGCCTTTGGAGCTTATCCAGTACCAGGGAAATTTGTAGATATGGTAATTAATATTTTTGGCTGTTCCGAGAGTTTTGCAATTACATTTTTATATGTAGCTGGTATATTAGACTTTATTTTGGCTGTATTCATTTTTATCCCTAAGATTGCCAAGTATGCTCTTATTTACGCTATTATTTGGGGCTTATTAACTGCCTTCGCAAGATTGGTAGCAAACTTTTATTGGGAGTTTCCATTACAAACATTACATCAAAATCTATATCAAGTTATATTTAGAGTACCTCATGGATTAACACCTTTAATGGTGTTATTAGGAATTCAGTTGTATTGGAGAAGAAAGAGCTTCGCATACCGAAGAAAATTAGTAGAAGCAAAATAAAGTAAAAACCCCACTTCATTATTTAGGAAGTGGGGTTGAAAAACTTACATAAACATAAACGAATATATCAGTCGTTTATTTGTTGTGAAATGCATTTGATACAGCGTAGCTATCTTCAAACCAATTCCATAGGATTACTTTACCATCTTTCACTTTTACTCTTAAAGCATAGGTGAATTCTGAGGTTTGTTTTCCTGTTTTTGTTAATTCACCGATCATATTTCCAAAGAATGCAGCAGTGTCTCCTTTTGATAGGGCATCTACTGGTTCCCATTTTATAGTTTTAAAATTTGATCCGAATGACGGTAAAAACTTTTCTAAAATCACGTTTTTACCTTTCCAGGGACCAATCCAAGGCATGCTTTTATCACCTTCATTGTGCCAAACCATATCTTCATGCATTAAACTTTTCATGGTTTCCATATCTCCTTTTCCCATAGCTCCCATGAAACTCAAAGCAACATTCATTGTTTCATCTGCTTTGCTTGCACTTTCTGGTTGCAATTGTTTCATAGCTGTTGTCCAATCTTCAATATGATTTGTACTTATGAATTTTCCATCTTTCATCGTATGCATATCCATAGTCATAATTTTGAAAGACTTAGATCCATCAGTAGGTAATCCCATGAAATCTCCATTTGGAGTTCCAGTTGCAATGCTTCTTACTACATAAACATCTCCATTATTTACAATCTGCTGAATTTCCCACTTTAAATCAGGAATTAATTTCCAGAAAAATTGAAGTTGTCCCATAAGTTCTTTTGCATTTTTTGATCCAGTTGAACTTGTAGATTTATAATCTTTAGACATGTGTGGAGTTAATACTTCGATTGGAGTGGTTTCAGAATTTACAGTTAATGCTTTATTGTAGAAAGCTTCTATAGCTTCTGTGTTTTTTGTGTTTGCTTTAGAATTGTTTTGTGGGTTACATCCTATAATGAGTATTAATAAAGATACTGAGCTAAAAGCAAGCGCTAATTTTTTCATGCTATAATTGGTTTGTAATTAGTATGAAACAAAATTAGAAAGTAGGAGAGAGGCTGTTAGGTGAAAACAATTCTTTTTAGGGTAAAAATGGGAAAGTTTACTTTTTTTGAGTCTCCTTAAATTCTTTTGGAGATTGTCCCGTATGTTTTCTGAAATATTTGAAAAAGTTAGTAGGTAAGTCGAAACCGGATTCGTATGCAATTTCTGTAAGTGATAATTGAGAGTTAACTAAGAGTCTTTTTATTTGAAGAATAACTATTTCATCTATAAAAGCTTTCGTAGATTTTTCAATAATATTTTGTGTAATGTTATTAAGTGTTTTAGAAGTTACACCTATTTTATGAGCATAATAATTTACTTTTTTGTGTTCAAAGCAATTTTCTTCTATCAGTTCCTGAAGTTCAATGAATTTAGAGTAGTAATTTCTGTTGTTGATTGTTTTATGTGAGTAAGCTTTAATTCTAAAAAGTTTTAAAATCAGAACTTGAACTAAACTTCTAATAATAGGAATAGCGAATTCGTCATTTTCCTTATAAAATTCGTTTTGTATTTGTGATAATAAGTTTTGAGTCTCAATAAATTCACTTTCATTTAATTGAATTTTTGGAGAACCTAACATTTCGTTGAAAAGTTGACGAAGTTTTAGTGTTTCATAATTCTCGGCATATTGAATAATGAAATCTTCGGTAAAAACAAGAAATTGCCCAGAAGCATTTGAGGAATGAAATTTTTGAATATTATTTTTTCTAATCGTAAAAACAGTCCCTTTTTTATAAGTGTACTCGTTGTAATTTATAGTGTGTTTTCCTACATTATCGGTAATAATTGCAATTATGTAAAAGGAAACTTTGTGATGCTCATATTGATTATGATCTGTGGGTTTCAGGTCTAAAATATCTTTTAAACTTACAAGATCGAAGAAGTAGTTGTTCGTCTTTTTATTTTTGAATCTTATTTCCTTAATTGACTTCATAAAGAAGTTTAAAAGTAATGAATTAAAACTCCAAAAGAAAAGCTCCATTATAAATAACAGAGCTTTTCAGAAGTAAGATTTTTAAAATCTGATTATTTTAATTTCATTATTAAATATGAAAATGTCATTGCGGTAGATTTTGCACTTTGTTCATTCGTTGATGATCCTGCATGACCTCCTTCTGTATTTTCATAATAATAAAAAGAATATCCCATATCTTTCATTTTAGCAGCCATTTTTCTGGCATGTCCAGGATGAACTCTGTCATCACGAGTTGATGTATAGAAAAACACTTCTGGATATTTAGTATTTGGTTTTAAATTGTGGTACGGCGAATATTTTTTAATAAATGCCCACTCTTCTGGTTTATCTGGATTTCCATATTCACCCATCCAACTTGCGCCAGCCAATAATTTGTTATAACGCTTCATGTCTAACAAAGGAACCGCGCAAATTACTGCATTATATAAATCTGGACGTTGTGTAAATGCAACACCAACTAATAATCCTCCATTACTTCCTCCACGAATTCCTAAGTGTTTAGGAGATGTAATTTTTTTAGCAATTAAATCTTCAGCAACTGAATGGAAGTCGTTATAAACGTTTTGTCTTTTTTCTTTTAATCCAGCTTGATGCCATTTCGGTCCGTATTCACCACCACCTCGGATATTAGCTAAAACGAATACAAACCCATTGTCTAAAAGATTTGCTCCATAACTAGCAGAATAAAAAGGAAGCGAAGAGGATTCAAATCCACCGTATGCTGAAATTAATGTTGGATTACTACCATCAAACACCATGTTTTTTGCATGAACAATAAAGTAAGGAACCATAGTTCCGTCATTTGATTTTACTTTGAATTGCTTGATTTCATATTTACTACTATCAAAATAAGAAGGAAGTGATCTGAAAGCTTTAAAATTGTTTTTATCAGCATTTGCATAATAAACAGTTCTTGGTGTTAAAAAGTTTTCAAAGCTAAAGAAGTAGTTATTACTAGTTTCATCTGTAGAATAAACTGAAAGTCTTCCATGTTTTGGAGCGTTTACCTTTTCTTTATTCCATTTTCCATTTTTGAATTTGTAGATGTATAATTCTCCATTAACATCGTTTAAAACATTAAGAAGTAAAGTGTTTTTTGTTGTTGAAACTCCTGAAACACTAGACAGTTCATTTGGTTGATAAATTAAGCGAGTTGTATGTTTACCTTCAAGTAAATCTGAAAAGTTTAAACTAATAATACTTCCTTGTTTGTATGTTGAACCATCTACAGTCCAATCTGATTTTAAATCTAAAACTACTTGATTATTTAATAGTGCGTTAAAAGATGCGTTTTCTGGAATATCAAGAGTTACAAACTTATCCTTCTGCCAAATATTAATCTCACGAGTGTAAAAAGTTTTAGATCTGTAAGCGGTAATGTATTTTTTATCGCCATCTCTCATTACAATACCGGCGGAAGCAACATCGCTGCGCTCTCCTTCAAATATTAGCTTTGCAGTTTTTAAATCAGTTCCACGTTTCCATAGTTTTACTTGATTCGAATATCCAGAAGTTGTCATAGTTCCTTCTCCAAAATTAGAAGAAACAATTAATGTGTTTTTATCGAAGTAACTGGCACTTCCTTTCGCTTCAGGAATATAAAACCCATCTTTTACAAACTCTTTTTTGTTTACGTCAAATTCTTTGATTACAACAGCATCTCCACCTCCGTTTGATAAACGAATCAAGAAACGATCGTAAGTTGGATATAAACCAGTTGCTCCTTTGTAAACCCACTTTTTATTGTCTTTTTTACATAAGGCATCGACATCTAAAACTGTTTCCCATTCAGGATTTCCATTCAGGTATTTTGATTTTTGTGTTCTTCTCCAAATTCCTCTAACATGATCTTTGTCTCTCCAGAAGTTGTAAACGAAGTCTCCATACATACTTGGGTAGGGAATTCGATCTGTTGAGTTGTAAATCTCTAGAGATTTATTATAAATAGATTTGTAATAAGGCGAAGAGGTTAGTTTAGCTTCTGTTTTTTTGCTTTGTTCATTAACAAACTCTAGTGCTTTTTTTCCATCTACTTCTTCTAACCAAAGGTATTTATCTTCTTGAGCATTTCCATAATTACTAATCCCCATCATAGCAACGAGGCATAAAAAAATTCTTTTCATGTTTAGATTTTTATAAAGTGATTTATTTGATGTTATAAATGTAATTCAATTATATGTCACCTTATAAAGTAAAATGTTACTATTTTTTTGAAAAGACATTTTAATTAGTAACAAGAAGTCTTTGTGCTCCTTTTAAACCACACTTTTGATATTTATGATAAGCTTTGGCAGCTCGTAAACTAATTGCTTCATTCGATTCCTTATTCATGTACCCTTCAATAGCATCGTGAATTGTGTAAGCTTCAGGAGCCATTAATCCAGTAGTCCAAACTAATGGGTTTATATTCGCTTGTCTTAAATGAGGTTGGAAATAGTTTTTACTATAACAGGCTAAAATGATAACATCTCTCTTTTTTTGATCGGTATTTATGAATTTCTCATTTAGTTGAAAATCCATTAAGCCATCATGTCCAATATAAGCTACCAAATTTGAGTTACCTTTTATACCAATAGTGTCTTTGTTTATGTTTATAATATCTTTTTCAATACCAGCAGAACTTCTTAAAAAAGTTTCAGTTGCGTTTTTAATATATTTTCCATCATAAGCATCTGCAACAATTGTATAGTTTTTTGTTTTATGCTTGAACACAATTCTTTCCAGTATTATAGAATCTACTTGTTTCGAGTGTTTTAAGGTCCAATTTGGACTTCTTCTAAAGTAAGACTTGATTCCGTATGCTGTTCCCCAATACAAGTTATTTTTAGGATCTTGTCCGTTACCAATTTTTTCAGGAACAGGAATAATTCCTTGGTATTTATTATCACATAAAGCAACTATAATATGAATTGTTTTTGAAGTATTTTCAAACTCAATATTCGTAAAGCTGTTTACAGGTTTTTTGACTGTTTCTTCTGTGGAATCAACTTCAGCAGATATCACCGGTTTTTCATTCTTATTTTTGCAATGAATTAAAACAAAAATTATAAGTAAAAATGATATTAATCTCTTTATCATTATTTAGTTACTTCTTTTTGATTCTCTTCTTCTCATAGGCATTCCGTCAATGATAGAGAAAAGCTCTTTTCGTGTAAATATTTTTTTGGTTCTTTTATTCTTTATTCCACCATCAAGTCCAATAAGTATAACTTTGAATTTAGATTTTTTCGATTTATATTTTTCGTAGGGTTGCTCAGAATAAATCCAATTATCTTGATTCTCGGTTTTTAGTTTTAAGGATATTCTTCTGTAACGCTGAGGTTGGATTTCAAAAAAGATAAGTTTTCGTTCTTCGAATTCTCTGAGGCTGGAATGAAGCTCGTTGAGTTGTTGTTCACGAAGACTTGAGTTGCCATTTGTTATGATTAAAACCACTCTATTTTTCCATTCATATTCAGATAAATCTAATTCTTGAGAAAACATTTGATGAACCCCTGACAGCAAAAGAAGAAGTAAAACCGTGTTTTTCATATTACTTAATTTTTACTCGAATACCTTTTGAATGACTTGAGAATTCTGGCGCGTACATGCTTTGAATTGTCGTAATTCCATTACTAAAGTTTCCTTTATTATTTACTCTTACGTCATATTCAAAAACATATATACCTTTTCTTATACGATCAAAAAAGAAGTTAGTAGCTGCGTCTTTTGTACTCTGATAATAACCTAATCCGTCTTGCCATTTATATTGAGAGATAACATCTACAGGTTCAAAGGCAGAAGCTCTCATATCTTTCATATGAATAAACTCCATGTCTCTATCCACTTTTAATTCAACTCGAATTGTAACTAAATCTCCAACTTCAAGATTAGTATCATTGATAGCAATTAATTGTTTGCCAGTATCGGAATTAACTTTTTTGAATAACTTTTTAGAAAGTTGTAATGGAGTTTTTGCTGAGGTAATTTTATCTAAATCTTCAAAATATTGCCAGTATAATCCGCCCCAAGCAATTCCTTTATCTTTTTTAGTTAATGTAACCGATGCTTTATCTGAAGAAACCTCAGAACCACTCCATGAAGTTTTAAAATACCCTGTTCCAGCTTCAAGTTTAGAATCTTCAAGTTGAGTTGGATCGATAGTTTTATTATCCATTTTTATAGTTACCAATTCCGAAGAGCTTAACCAGTCAGAACCATTTAATAATAAAGCATAAACAGCTTCAGAAGTAGCTTTAGTTGTTTTCCAACGACTCACTTGTTTATTCTTTAAAAGCCAAATTTTAAGTTCGTCAATAGTTTTAGTATCATTTTCGATTTCTGAAAAGACTTCCACCATTAAAGCCTGAGTTTCAATTGGAGCTTGATGCCAATACCAACCAGCTTTGTTTTCTTTCCAATACATACCGAGTTCTTCAGAGGTAATACTATTCTCTCTTAACGATTTAAGAATTTTATCTGCCACTGTTTTTTCTCCATTTCTAAACTGAATTAACGCAATCCAACCTTTACCTGACAAATTGAATGACTTCCAATATGTAGCAGATTGATCACGGTAATAATTAATTGCCTGTTGTGTTTTTTCTGAAACAGGAATTTTATTATAGAAACTACGCATGTATAAGTATTGAATATCAAAATATCCAATATGTTGTTTGTTCAAGTATTTTTGATATGCTTTAGCTCCATCTTTTTCTTTGACTTGCTGAGCTCTTTTTAGAATTCTTTCATAGTTGTCTACTATTTCATTGTCTAAAAACTTAACGGCTTTGATAAGCATTTTTGTCGTCTTTTTGTCAAAGTTCTCAACGCCTAATTTTTCTAAATGTCCAAAGCCAGAAACGATATAATTTGTAATATAAGCATTAGGATACCTACTTCCTTTAAACCAAGGAAATCCACCATTGTTCATTTGAATATTTTGTAACTTATTTAATGCTTTTTGACGACCATTTTTCATGTTATTTAAATCGAACAACATAGCAATTCGTTTCTTTTGCTCAGTTTCAGACTGCGCATCACGCAACCATGGCGTTTCTTGAATGATTAATGATTTTAATTCTTCGTTTTTTTCCAGATTGCTTATAAGTGCTTTACTCGTTTTCCATTGATTGAATACATTTTGAATTTTAGGATTCGAATTCGCAATAAAACTTGCCAAGGTATTTGCATAATAACGTGAGAAAGTTTGTTCAGCACAATCGTATGGATATTCCATTAAATATGGTAAAGCCTGCACTGCATACCAAGCAGGATTAGACGTTACTTCTAAACTTAGTTTATGATGTTTTAGTGTAGATGAATTGTTACTCTTTAACTTTTCTAAAGTAAATGTTTTTGATTGATTTGAACGCACCCACATTGGTAAGGTTTCCGTAACTAACATTCGGTTCGATAAAACAGGAAGTACATTTTGTTCACCATCCGAAAAATCATCTGCTTTAGCAATTACTTGGTATTGTACAGCTTGTACAGTTGATGGAATTTTTAAATTCCATGATACTTGTGTATTTCCTTCTGCATCAACAGAAAAGGATTGTTGGCTGTTATTATTGTTTAATTCTGAATCAATAGCTTTTCCCGTAATTGCATCAGTAAGTAATAACTGACTAGTTCCTGCTAATGTTTTATCGGTTAAATTGCTAATTTTTGCACTGAATGTAATTTCATCTTTTTCTCTTAAAAAACGAGGAGCATTCGGAACCACCATTAACTCCTTTTGTGTTACTGTTTCAAGTATTTTTGTAGCGGAGTGTAAGTTTTTAGAATGTGCTAATAATTGTAATTTCCATCTTGTCAAAGCTTCTGGTATGGTAAAATTGAAAGAAACATTTCCATGTGTATCTGTAGATAGCTGCGGATAGAAAAATGCCGTTTCTTGAAGGTTTTTACGAATTTGAATTTCACCAGAATTTTCTCTCTCTTGTTTTACAGAGGAAGCTCCTATACTATCGTATTCTATTCCTAAGCTAAGTTCATTTAGTTCCGTCGATCCTAAGTTTGAAATTAAGTTATCCTCTAATTGGATTTTTCTTTTATTTGCTGATTTAGGTGCCGCACCACGAATCATTATTGCTTCAGATTCCATTGCAGGAGCATTATAGCCAAAAGCGCGAAGATCTCTGAAATAAAAATCGAACCAATTTAATTGATCATATTGTAGTCTTGGGAAATCAAAATAACTTCTGTTGTTAAATTCCATTCGAAAATATTTATTACCAAAACTATTTCTAGAGTTTATAAAAGTCTGAAGTCTATAAGTTGGTTTATGAATAGGATCAAAATTCCAGTTATGTGCTTTAAATTGATCCAATGAAGCATCGTACATACTGGCTAATAATTCAGCTGTAACTTTTTCTTTTTGTGTTCCTTTAATCGTAAAACTCCATGTTTCATTTGCACCAGGTTGTAATTTGTCTCTGAAAGTTTTTGTAATAATGTCTAAATCCGTTTTTGGATGAGGAACATTAATCATTAAGGTTTCGCTATTTATTGAATTGTAGTTTACAAAGTGATAACGAATTCCAAAACCTCCATAGTCGTCACTTGTTACAGGAATTTGAATTGTTTTTGCATTCTGATTTAAATGTAGATAATGATAATCAACAACTTTTCTTTCTTTCTCGACTATAATCATCACTGTCAAATCCTTTGAGTTGGATGCCACATTTATAATGGCTTTTTCACCAGGTTTATAATTCTCTTTATCCGCTTTAACAGAAATAAGCGCATTGTCCGCTGGACGTTTATCCTTATTACTGAAAACAGAAATGTATTTTTTATCGGATACTACTTGATTGAATTTATCTATAGAAGTTAACTCAATTAAATATTTACCCGATTTCCATTTCTTTAAATTTGGAAGCCTAATTTCTTGAACTCCATTTTTTGTAGTAAAAGGTGTTGTAAATAATGATTTTCCTTTAGCCCATTTTAAATAGTTGTCTTCAGTTTTGTAGGCTTCATGTGGGAATTTAGAATTGAATTCTTCTTTAGAAATTGTTTGATAAAAAGGAGCTTCCCAAGGACGTTTTCTAATTGTGTTTTCAGGAGAAATCAACTTATAAATAGTAATAGTTCCATTTGCATCAACTGATTCGTTATTTAGATTTTTTGTAGCTACTTTAATCTTTTGATTTTTCTCATTTCTATTTATAAAATCGTTGCTTTCAATAGTTGCTAATAAACTATGATACCCCACTTTAACAAGAGTAGAAGAGGAGCGAGTTTCTCCATTTAAATCAATAACATCTGCCGTTACTTCATAATTGAAAACTGGAAGTTTATCTTTTGAAACACTTTCATCTGGAAGTGCCTTAAACTTAATTTCAAATTCTCCTTTTGAGTTTGTAATGGTTGCTCCATTAATTATTTCTTGAGGTTGTGAATTTAAATTTGGATAATACCAATAACACCATCTTGGATAAATTACTTTTCTATGAACTCTGTAAACTACTTTTGCATCTGTAATATTTGCTCCCGAGTATGATTTTGCAAATCCGGTAACTGTAACTTCATTATTTAATTGGTAGGTTTCTTTTACAGGTTTGAATTTAGTTTCAAATTTTGGTCGCTTATATTCTTCTACAGAAATATATTGGTAATTTCTTCTACCATTAATTTTTGTTTCAATACTAAATTGACCGGTTAAACCAGTATTCGGTATGATGAAAACACCAGCGAAAGAACCAAAATCATTTGTTTTAAATGATTGTTTTTTGATTACTTGGTTATTCACATCTCTAAAAGAAACTTCCACAGTTTTATTTGTAATTAAGGATGATTTCTCTTTGAAACTTTCTAAACAAATTCCTTTGAAATGAACAGTTTGTCCTGGCCTGTAAATACTTCTATCTGTAAAAACAAATGTTTTAGTTTGAGTTCGGTAACGTGGGTTGTTATTTACATTTTCTCTTAAATAAAATTCTGCGAAAACCGCTCGATCACTTTTATTAGTAATAATTGCTCTTACTCTGTTATAATAGTCATCAGGACTAAAAATAAATTCTCCGTTTTTGTTGGTGGTAAAAGTTCTATCAATAGTGTTGTTTTGGTATCTACTTTTTTCACTTAGAAATCTTACTGAAGCATTTTGAATTGGTTTTCCAGAATTCCTGTCAAGAATTTGATAAATTGTTTTGTTAGGTTCGTTTCGGGTTATAAAAGTTAAATCCGTTGCTTGAATTAATGCTTCTCCGAATATTTGTTTGCTGGACAATTCTTTGTTTTCAGTTGCTAAAACTAAATACCTTCCATTTGGTAATTTAGGAATGATAACTTCTGTAGAATGCTGTAGATAATCTTTTTCATTTGGCAATTCATTTTCCCAAGAAGTTACTTTTTCAAGCGCTTTAATCGCTTTAATTTTTAAATCTTTATTGTAAATCTTTTGTAGTTCTTGGTATTCGTCATAAGTAATTTTAAAAATTGAAAAATGTAAACGGTTTATGTTGTTATAATTAACTAAAACTCGAGAATATTTATTGATTGGAATATTGGCTTCTGCAATAAGAATAAGTTGTTTTTGTTGAATATTTGAAATAAGAACATTTGCTTTTTTAGCTGCTAGACTATTAGGAAATTGCTTCTTTATTTGTTCACAAATTTCAAGAGCTTGTCTATTCTTAAACCTGTGTTCTTCATTTTTACTTTGAACATATTTGTTGGTTTGAATGTTATAAACTCGAGCTATTTCAAATGAATATAAACTACCTGCTTCAAGATTTTTATAGTTACTTTCTGAAGATTGTAAAGTTTCTAGATAAGCAGTTTCGTTATTCATAAAAGTTGCATTCTGACTAACAAAAGCTAACCTTTGTAAATCTACATCAACTAAAGCATCAAAGTTTTTGCTTTTTTTATGAAATCGTGTTAATTCTTGAAAGATTTTAAGTGCATTAAATTGAAGAGATAAAGAATCCTTTGTTTCTAGTTTTAATTTGGTAAATAAATTAGAATCACAGATGAAATCAGGATTGTTTAGTTTAAACTGAAAAGATGGTTTTGTGATGTTTATTTCATTAGTTTGATAAAAAACCAAGGCGTTTTGAGCTAGTAAATCATAAAGACTTGGCCTGTATTTTTCTGATTCTTCGTGAAGAATTAAAATATCTTTATACTTTCTAATATTTACTTTTTGGAGTTTTTCTTTCTCATTTAAAGAGAGTTGGTAAGCTGAATGGATTTCTTTGAATAAAGTGTTTAAATCCCAAGTACGAAAATCATTTTCATCAACCTTCTTAGCTGTTTTTGTTCTGTTGTAAAAGTTATATCTGTTTTCTTGAAAATATTGCCAGTATAAATTAGCTAGCATATTTTGTAGAATGTTTTTAGTTGGAAAACTACTCTTTGAAATTTGTAATTTAAAATCATTGATAATAATAAGTTGAGCATTTTCTTCAATGTTTATCGAAAGCTTACTTTTATAAACTAAACATTTGATAAGCTGAGGAGAATTATTATCAGCAGTTGCCTTTGTATAAATCTTTTCTACAATTTTTAATGCAGATTTTGGAAGATTTTCTTTTTCAAACTCATATACTTTTTTCCATAAATCAATATAGTTGTTTTGTGCTTGAGAAAGAATAGAAAAAAGAATAAGCATTGTAATTAAAATTGACTTTTTTTTCATGACAAAAGGTTGTTTATTCGATAAAAACTCAGAAAACTTATATTGATATAACTGAGAAATTTAGATCAAATTATATTTTAGCTTGCAAAGTACATTTAGACTATTTGAAACAGCAAATTATACTTAGTTTATGGTTGATTTTGGTTTGTGAAAACATCATTTTAATGAGTTTCGTTTTAAAGATACATATTTTGTTTGTGGGTTTTGTATTTTTGATTTCAGATTACGATTTAGAATGAAAATACACTTTATTGCCATCGGCGGAAGCGCGATGCACAACTTAGCATTAGCATTATACCAAAAAGGATACCAAATTACAGGAAGTGATGATACTATTCATGATCCTTCAAAGTCTAGATTAAAGGCTAAAGGATTGTTGCCAGAGGAGTTTGGATGGTTCGAAGAGAAAATTACGAGTGATATAGACGCAGTAATTTTAGGAATGCATGCAAAGGAAGATAATCCAGAATTATTGAAAGCCCAGAAGCTAGGTTTAAAAATCTATTCTTATCCAGAGTTTTTATATGAGCAATCAAAACATAAAACAAGAGTTGTAATTGGAGGTTCTCATGGAAAAACAACCATTACTTCAATGATTTTACATGTTTTAAACTATCATGATAGAGAAGTGGATTATATGGTAGGTGCGCAGTTAGAAGGCTTCGATACAATGGTTCATTTAACGGAGGATAATGAGTTTATCGTACTAGAAGGTGATGAATATTTAAGCTCACCGATTGATAGAAGACCAAAGTTTCATTTATATCAACCAAATATTGCTTTAATAAGTGGAATTGCGTGGGATCATATCAATGTTTTTCCAACTTTTGAAAACTATGTAGAACAATTTTCAATTTTTACCGATTCTCTTGTAAATGGAGGAATCATGGTGTATAATGAAGAAGATCAAGAAGTAAAAAAAGTTGTTGAAGAATCTGCTAATTCAATAAAAAAATATCCATACGAAACACCAGATTTCTTTATAGAAGACGGAGTGACTTATTTGAATACTCCGGAAGGAGAATTACCATTAGAAGTTTTTGGAAATCATAATCTACAGAATATTGCCGGAGCAAAATGGATTTGTCAGCATATGGGAATTGATGAAGAGGATTTTTATGAAGCAATTGCAAGTTTTGGAGGAGCCAGCAAACGATTAGAGAAAATAGCTCAATCTAAATCGACTGTTGCATTTAAAGATTTCGCTCACTCTCCATCAAAAGTTAAAGCAACAACTCAGGCAGTTAAGAATCAATTTAGTAATCGAAAATTAATTGCTTGTTTAGAATTACATACCTATAGTAGTTTGAACAAAGATTTTCTTAAAGAATATAAAGGAGCTCTAGATGCAGCTGATAAAGCAGTTGTATTTTATTCTCCACACGCAGTTCAAATAAAAAGATTAGAAGAAATATCTCAAGAACAAATTTTTGAAGCTTTCCAACGAGAAGATTTAGTTGTTTATACCAAACCTGAAGATTTTAAAGATTTTTTATTCAGTGCAAATTTAGATAATTCAGCTTTATTATTAATGAGCTCAGGTAATTATGGTGGATTGGATTTTGATGAAGTTAAGAAGATAATTTCTTAATGTAATATTTTCTGAAGTCTTTATTAGTTAAGAAACGAATGAAACCTTGTAGCTTAAGTTTTGCATAACGCATTGTTTTTAAAACTGTGTTATGCAATTTTGCTATAGAGGTAAATCGTAATTTAAATTGAGTAAACCACAGATAATAACTAGTTCGAAGGTTATTTTGAAACTTAATAACGTTAGAGTTGAAAATAACAGCTGTTATTGCAAAGTAAGAGTTTAAAAGCTTTGTAAAGCTTTTGTATTTATTTATGCTACTTAAAGAATTTGTTTTTTGCGAGAGTAAAAAAACATCATAACAATTTCTTAGGCTTACAGTTTTGTAATAAAACCCATTATCATTATGTTGAATGGCCATAGTAGTTAAAGTTATTTGATCTGTATAACTCATAACTTGTATATCGTTTATTTTTTGTGCACTATCTTCAATTGATTGATAATTAAATCTCTCCTTTTTTTTACCTTTTAACATATCCAGATGTACTTCAACTGCCGCAATTTTATCTTCATTAAATAAGCGTGGATAATGTTTCTGAAAAACTGGACTTATTAAACCTTTGGAAGTTTTTTCGTAGTTATTCTCTTCTAGTAATTTTGCCGCTTTTAAAAAGTCTTTTTCCTGAACAAGGAAATCGATATCACCAACCATGCGTTCAGCAATATCGTCATACAGTCCTTCCAATAAATTTCCAGTTCCTTTGAGAAAAATAGGAGTGATGTTATTCTTTAACAACAACGTATTTATTTCATTAGCTTCTCTAATAATTTCTGTGTTACGTTCTCTATTTAAGTTGGTAATATGTTCCATAAATCCGACTAATTCATCAGGAAGGTATTGAAGAAAATTAGCACGTTGTAGGTTACAATAAAGAGCAGGGAATACAAAATGAGCAGTACCTACTTTAACAACGTTATCCCAATCAAAAGTTTCTTTTTTTATTAAACTTTCAATTATAGTTCTATTGTGTTCTTCATGCGCAATGGTTAAACATTTTCCTATAAAAAATAATGTTTCTTTATATGTCATTATTCAAAATGCTTTTTACGGTGTTTACCATTCTTTCGTTATCTGAATATGTTAGTTTATAGCAGTTGGTGTTTGAAAACCAATTCAAAAATACTTCGACATTTTCTTTTTTCTGAGACAACCACGAATCAGGAACTAATTGCTGAAATGCTTTAATTTTCGAAATATTTTCAAAGTTTAAGCCTGAATCTTTTTGATATTTTATAAAAACTAAATCATTGCATGGTAAATGGTGCTGCCCACTGTTAATTTTCGGAGGAAGAAAACGTACAATTTTATTCAATCTTTTGAAATGAAATTCAGCAGTGCTTTCTAATTCTGGATAGAGGGGCAATAATGTTTCTAAACTATTCCTCTTAATAGAAATAGCAGAAGGAAATGTGTAAACGTTTTTTTGATCAACATCAACAGGAACAAAATCATCGGCTAAACAAGTAAGTCCATTTGCTTGTAAAATTGCCAGAGACGTACTTTTTCCATTTCCTGAATCTCCCAAGAGAAGGAGCGATTTTTTATCATTTCCTAATCCGGAAGCATGAAAAATTCCCATCCAATCATTTTCAGGTTTTTGGTGAATGAATTGTACAACATACATGGAGAATTTTCCTTGAAAATAATGAATGTCCTTTCTTGGCCAAGAGCCGATGAAGTTACCATCAATTAAGAGAAAAGTAATATCATTTTCAGTAAAAACCTCAAAAGTATGATTTGGATTTTCTGAATGATCAACTTCTAAATGAGAAAATTTTGGATGAACTAAGTATTCTTCAAATTCAGATTGATAGTTGACTTTGAAAATAAAATCATTTATGCTGTAAAACTTTGTTATTTGGAAATCAGGAAGAGAATAATCAGAATTTCGTACAGAGGTTGATAATTCATTTATTGTGTTCTCAACGTAAATTTCTTTGTTAATTTTATTTACGAATTCAATTCCAGCTTCTTTTGAAATTTCAAACTCTTTTGCTAAATCTTTTCCAATATTTTCGAAGGAAAGTCCCTCGTTGATTTGATTAATTATATCGGCTGTTTTATTTTCTAAAACAATATAATTATTCGTTGCTTCAAACCAAACGATAGTCTTTCCTTCGATATGTTTAAATAGTATGTCGTTCATGAGGTTTTAAAAATATAAAACCTAATAGAAGTATGTACTTATTTTTTGAATTATTTATAAAGTTATCTTTTTAATGAATTTGCCTTTTTCTGTTTTAATAGAGACTAAATAAATCCCCACTGGCGGAGTGTTGAATCTAATTTTGTTGCTATCAGATGAATTAATTTTTGATTCGAAAATTGATTCACCGTAAATAGAATAAACTTTTACAGAAGCATCTAATTCTAAGTTATTAATGGTAATTTCATTAATGTCTGATTTGAAAATTTTAACAGCTCGTTGCATATTAACAGAGTCTTGATTCTCTTGATTTGTTGATTTTTCCTTCACATGCAAAAAGAACCTTCCTTGATTAACAACATTGTTTTTAGGGGTAAAAACATATGGCCTTCTTTGTAGATTTACCAAACTGTTTGTTTTTTTATCTTCTAAATAAACCTCATAGTTATCTGGAAGATTTAAAACATTTGCACTTATTGTTAAGTCTCCTCTTGCTTTTGTTCTGAATCCTACAGGAATAATAAAGTTTTCAATATCAGAATCTGGTAATGCTTGAATTGCTAATTTTCTAGGATTGTTTGTGTCTAACAGATCCGTGAAAATTTGAAAGTCTGCATTTTCATCGAAAATCTTAGAATCGTATCCATTATCAAAACCATTACTTGTATTTGAAGTATAAAAGATTTTCGTTGATTGTTTATGAGTAGAGTTTTCTAAAGATAGTTCTATTGATAAAACTCTATCTCTTTTACTTATAATTTCATTTTTTTGCTGTAAATCTGTTGTGTTGAAAACAAAGTTGTCTTCAGTGCTAGCTTCAACAAAAAAGCTATCCGCAGGTCCAATTTTTATCGGATTTAGTTTGTTTGCAGCTTCGAAGTATTGTCCGTTCCAAACCCAAAGAGTTTGTTCTGTCAAACTTTTAGAGTTTTTGTCTAACAGTTCTTCTGAATCAATATATGAAAGATATGGGTTTCCAATCAGGTTCATATTTGTATAACGTGACTGATTTAGTGGAATAGCAGTGTCTTTAGTTTTAATATTTCCATTAAATGTAACAGTTCTTCCAGCTGTTAATTTTATAGAATATCCTTTACCAGGTTCAAGATCTTCTTCTGAATCGTTCATAAAAGGATTCCAAGTATTATTTAATGTGTTAAAATATGACAGACTTATTTCTTCTTTTTCATTTACAAGAAGGTTATTAAGTTGTACGAAATTAGAAACTGTTTGATTCACCATTGGAGTAGAAATATAATTCCATCCATCATTTGATAGCTTCTTATCGTAACTAATTTCTTTTTGAATTTCTGTATTCGCTACTAATGAAGCTCCTGAATTAACTTTTAAAGTGTTGAAATTGATTTCACCGTTAATTACTGGATAATGTTCTGCATTGCTTGGAATAATTACATTGGTTGCATTATCGGGAACAAGGTTGTTCGACCAATTTGATGCTGTAAACCAATCTTTGTTGGTAGTTCCTAACCAAGTTACATCTTTTCGATTGTCAAGTAAGGTAATGTTAAAATCTTGAGTAAAACCTAATTCAACATCACACGCATTCTCAATTGGATAAGTTCCATTGGTGTTTTTATAATAACTACAAATAACTCTAATTGAAGTCTCACCTTGATTAAAAATTTTATCCGTTAAATCGATATCAGAATTAAAGGAATATTTATCTGTACTAATGTTATTTTTTATTAACCACTCATCTTGGTCATTAAAATCTCCATCAGAATTAAAATCGATAAAAACATTATAAAAGAATTCTTGTTTTCTAGATTGATCTATGTCAAGATTTAATACAGTATTCGTTTTAAGTTCTACATGTTTATAATTAGCGACATTCACATTAGTATTACAAGGAATGTTTGCGTAATCAATTAGTATTTTATCTTGTGTTTTAAGAGTAATTCTTTCTGGAGTAAAACCGAAGTAGTTACAAGTATTTGTTGGATTACAATAAATGTTTTTAGCGTTAATCTCTACAATATTACTGTAGCTCTCAGGCGAATCTACAGGAATCACTCTATATCTATAGTTCGTGTTAGAAGTAATATTGTTATCAGTAAATACAGATGTGTTTTTTGAAACACCAGCGATTTCTTCAAAAGCTATTTCTGAAGAATCAGAATTAATTGATCTTTCAATGATATATCCATTATTATGGTCAACGTTAGTCCACTCTATTCTGTTATGTAAGCCGGTATTTTCAGATAAAGTAATTTGTGGAGAATCAATTACAGTATTCATTTCATAACCATCAATATCATATCTAGTATCGTTTAATCGGTATTCAATTGCATTATTCATTATGTTAATCTGTTCTTCGGTAAAAGAACTTCTTTCTTCCCTGTAATAGGACATTAAGTTGGTTTTGTCAGGATTATATGATTTACCATGCTTATCCATTTCGTGAGAACTATTATGAGGATCTGCAGGAGTGCTGCATAAATAATCTCCAGTTTCACTACAATTTGAGTTCTCTCCATGGCGGGAAACATTTTCAGCTAGGGGATAAGTGTTACCATGTTCAGTACTCGCGTGGGTATGCATTAAACCAAAATAATGTCCTATTTCATGAGGAAGAGTTGAATGCACTTTTCTTGATGGGGAACCAAAAGTGGATTTAGAAAAGAAAATTGCATTCGGAGTGCTTGGGGAATTCGGGGTAGAAGAAAAGTTTCCACCCTTGTTAATAATGAAAAAATTAGTACTTAAAGTATTCAAGTGGGGAACATAATCTACTCGGGTTGCGTTTTTCTCATAAAGCGCATCTGAGTCAATATAATTTACTTTCGCCAAATAAAATCGAATGTTTAGTGGTTTCGAATATTTGTTTATCGTAGCGAATCCAAACGGAATATTGTTTAAAAGTTGCTGAAGGTTATAGTCAGTTGTACCGTTCGATTTACGAACAATATGTAAAACAACAGGCAATGCTAGCTTTTCTGTTCTCTTTGTTGTTTTAACATGTATAAAGTTACTGTATAATCCACGTTTGTAATTTATGGTTTCTTCGTGTTTGTCATGTGCACAAACTTCATAATTGTCATGTTTTAATTGTGCCTCTAAAATAAATGACGATAAAAGAAATAAAACTACAAATGCAATCCATTTTTTGTTGGAAATGGTATTAATCTTTCCACTAGTGGAATGAACTAATTTTGTCGTAAATTGGTTGTTATCTGATTTTTTTTGTGTAAATTTACTTACACCCTCAACTTTAGATGATAAAAAGATACAATTATAATATCTTAATACCATTTTAAACATTGTTACAATGTTTAAAGAATGATATTCCTTATACATAATAATGGTCGAAATTAAGATTGACTATTCCAGACCCTGCTATTGTGCACTCGCCAAAGTCATACAATTGCGGGGTTGTTTGATATAATAAATAATTGTAAGTATTACAATACTAAGAGCACCTTTGATACAGTTATAAGTGGTTGATATTACAAATGCGGGTTGATTTACATAAGTAAAACTTGTAACGATTCAAATTAAACGTCAGCAACGAAAAACGTTTTATTTTTATTCATAATTACTACGAATCCATTGCACTTAAATAATTAAGTGATTACACTAGGGGATAGGGAATTATAAAATCAATGGTGAGAGGTGTGTAACTAAAAAAAAGTTAAGAATAATTAAAAACTGTTTTATTCATAATTTGGGGGTTTTTTATGGGTTAAACAATTCTACAGATGGTTAGTCTGTTTAAGGTCAAATAAAGATAAGATAAAGCTTGGTTATTGTTTTTTCTCATCTAGCGGGTTTGTTCATCTAAGATAAAAAAATATTTTAAAAATCACAAATAAATAGAGTTTATTTTTTTAAAAATAAAAAACCTCAAGAGTTTTCTTGAGGTTTTTGTAATGATTTGGTGTTTTTATTTAAAATCCATCACCTGGTTGTTCTGGTGATGCAGCTTGTGCTTTCTTAGGATTTAAAATTAAGTAAGTACCTAATGCAGTCAGAGCTGTATACTTACCATAGTTTCCTATCTTTTTAAGAGCTTCTTTTCTTGAAATCTCTTCTTTATTTATTTTATTGTTCTTCATGATATGTAGTAGGGAATTAAATTATTCTAAAATGATTTTCTTCGTGATATTACCTAAAACTGAATTTAGTTTTACAACGTAAACTCCAGTTGAAAGATTAGGTAAAGCAACTTTACTTACTCCGTTAGAGTTAATATCAGTATTAATTAATTCTTCCCCTAACAAAGAGAATACTTTTACATTTGCTTGAGCTTGTAAACCAGCAACTGTAATTTCATTTTTAGAAGATTTGTAAATACTTACATTATCGATGTTTTGAGAGATATCGGAATTACTTAATTTAGCTGAATTAGCATGGATGTAATATTGTCCAATACCGTTTAAAGCAGATTTAGTAGTAATAGTGTGATCTCCTTCAGAAAGATTAACAAAAGTGTTGTTAACTCTATCTTCTAAGTAAATATCAATTCCATTCGGTAAATTAGCAGACGTAATAGAGAAGGTAATTTCTTCACCATCCTTTGCAATTAAACCTACAGGAATAACCATAGTAGCATGATCTGCGTTAGGTAAAGTTTGAATAGCTAATTTATTTCCTTGATCGTTAGCAACTAATTGAGTGAAAACAGCAAAGTCCTTTGCAATACCTCCAAACATTTTCGAATCGTAACCGTTATCAAAACCAGCAGACTTATTGTTTGCATAGAAAACTTTAGTACTTGTGTTTTCAGTTCCATTATCTATGAATAATTCAAATGATGGATTTGGTTCTTGTCTTGAGAAAGTATCAGTTCCTTGGTGACTTTGGTTAGAAGTAGCAAAAGTTATATTTCCAGCTCCACTAGCATCAACGAAGAATCCTTGTGCAGGCGCAATTTCGATTGGAGTCATTGCATTATAAGTAGCATAAGCTGTTCCGTTCCATAACCATACAGTTTCTTCGCTTAATAAACCAGTGTTTGCTGAAGCAAATGTAGCAGAGTTTACATAAGATGTAAATGGGTTTCCTACCAAATTAAAGTTATTTCTTGTTCCTGTATTTACAGGGAAGATTACATTTGAACTGTTCATTGTACCTGTGATAGTTACATCACCCGCAGCAGCTAATTTCATAGAAACACCTAATCCAGAAGTTAAAGCTCCTGTAGTTGCAGCAGTTGCGTAAACCCATGGAGAAGCTCCGTTATTTGTAAATGCTCCAATTCCAATATTACTTCCTGTTCCTGTAGCAAATGTATGATTTGCAATTACGTCCTCTTGAGTTTCTCCTGATACAGGAGCAGACACTAAATACCAGTTTGTTGTAGGTAAGTTTCTTGTGTAAGTAACATTTCCGGTAACAGCCGCGTTTGCGATTACAGAAGCACCTGAAGCAATTTGCATTGAGTTAACTGTTACTGCAGAAGAAATTGTTGGGTAATTCGTTACAGTATTTGGAATTTCAACATTATCTGATGTTCCTGGCGCAACACCACCTTCCCAATTAGATCCTGTAGCCCAGTCGCTATCTGATCCTCCACTCCAAATATAAACAACTTCATACCCACATGAAGTTGGTTGATCAAAAGGAGTTGTATTATTTGTAGACCAGTTTGTTTGATCGTGTAATGACGCCCTAAGCACAGCTGGACTTCCTTTAATAGTAGCTCCGGAAGCACAGTTGAAAATAGCATTATCTACTTCAGTTGTGATTGCAATAGATGAATTAGGAAGAGTTGTGAAAACTGAAGGTTGAGCTGAGGTTGTAGTAGAACTAGCATCTGCATCCCAATCACCATTCATTTGAATTGCTGCAATGAAACCAGATTGATTAGCATTAGAATTAGGAATGTTTCCTGGATCATATGCAAAAATTTGGTCTCCAGAAGTACTAAATAACATTGCACTTCCAGTAGTAGTTCCTACTAAGGTGTTGTCGGCTAATTTTGCATTTAAAGTTGCATCAATTGAAATTTCTGTACCTCTTGAAAAGGCAGCCGTAAAGGTAAGTGTAACAGTATTTTCACCTGCTCTGAAATCTCCAGCTGCTTGCCAGCCGTTTTCAGTAAAAGCAATTGATTCACCCGAGCTAACATCTCTTAATAAGACAAAAGAAAATTGATCAGCTTCTCCAGAAGGGTTTCCAGCATTATCAGCTTGATAACCAGAGAATGCAATATCTCCTAAACTCCATTGCGCTTGTATCTGAAAACTACAAAACGCTACAAAACATATAAAAAGTAAAGTTTTACGCATATTATTATATAGATTATAAGTTAATTAACGCTAAAGTACTCAAATAAAATACAGTAGCGTTAATTAATTGTTAATTGTTTTTTGATATTTCAATTTAATTTCTTGAAGGAAATAACCCCTGAATACAAATAATATAGTTGATAGTTGTATAAGGTTGTCTATTGTCAAATGCCTGACTTCCTCCAGCTTGACCTACTGATATTGTCCCTGAAGCAGTTATTTGTGCAGTTGCATTAAAAGGTCTTAAGGTAGTATCAGGATTTGCAGTAGAGTAAACATTTAATTCCTCACCAGAAGATGTTTCAATTTTTGCAAAAGAAGCAGTATTTCCTGGCTCAGCAGTATTACCTGTATCATCAACTGCTGGTATAGAGATACTAATGTTAGTAGGACCATTTGCAGAAGGTGTAAATACAGCACCATGATTGTGTATTGGCATTTCTAATAACGAAAGTACTTTAAATTCAGTACCACCTTTTTGTCCAATAATAGCGGGCTGAAGTCCAGGTCCATTTCCCGTACCTCTAGCGACTCTACCTCTTAAGTCAGGTAAAGCGAACGTTGTTCTTCCGTCTCCTCCGTAAATTGTCCCAATGATAGAGAATAATGCAGTATTACTCGAGATTGACATTAATTGGCCTTGACATAATGCCCATCCTCTTGGAACAAAGTTTCCAGCAAACATTTTTACTTCCCCCAAGAATCCTTCTTGTTGTGCGCTCACAGATGTATTTGATAAAAACAAACACACGAATAAAAGCCCTATAAGTTTTTTAATTGATTTCATAATTGAGTTTTAATTTTTATATAGTTCCTGAACAAACTTACTATCAAAAATTATTGATATAATCTTCAAAAGTATTAAGCGTAAACTCTTTAGTAATAAGTGTAATTCTAATAGTAATGGGTGTTGTCTAAAAACATTTATTTTTTAGTTTCTAGAAGGATATACTCCTTCAGTACAGATAATGTAATTGATAGTTGTAAAAGGTTGTCTATTATCAAATGCCTGACTTCCACCTGCATTTCCTACAGTAACAGTTCCTGAAGCAGTTATTTGTGCAGTTGCATTAAAAGGTCTTAGGGTAGTATCAGGATTAGCAGTTGAGTAAACATTTAATTCTTCTCCTGAAGATGTTTCAATTTTAGCAAATGAAGCCGTATTTCCAGGTTCAGCTGTATTTCCTGTATCGTCAACAGCAGGAATTGAGATTGTTATATTTGCCGGCCCACTGGCAGAAGGTGTAAATACAGCACCATGATTATGTATTGGCATTTCTAATATCGATAATACTTTAAATTCGGTACCTCCTCTTTGTCCAATAATTGCTGATTGTAAGCCAGGTCCATTTCCCGTCCCTCTAGCAACTCGTCCTCGTAAGTCTGGTAAGGCAAAAGTAGTCCTTCCGTCTCCACCGTAAATTGTACCGATAATTGAAAATAATGCTTGATTTTGTGAAATAGACATTAATTGCCCTTGGCAAAGTGCCCATCCTCTTGGAACAAAGTTTCCAGCAAACATTTTAACTTCCCCTAAAAATCCTGTTTGCTGTGCGTTAACATTAGCCGTGTTAGATAAACAGAGACAAATAAATAGAAGCCCGATAATTTTCTTAATTGAATTCATGATAATTTAGTTTTGGTTATTGAAAATTTTTGTGTTCTTATATAATTCCAAAACAAATTTACTATCAATCTGTACTGAGATGATTCTAAAAAGTATTAAGCGTGTAGTTTTTAGTAATAAGTGTGATTAAAATAGTAATATATGTTTCCCCGCACTAAATATAGAGGTTTTTTTAACTTTCTGATATTTAGGTTCTTTTGAGATTATGAATTTTTCGCGAAGAATTAATTCTTTTTCCAGAAAAACGGAGAGAACAAGATTAGTACAGTAAATAACTCTAATCGTCCTATTAACATTAAAAATGAACAGAATAATTTAGCAGAAGAAGAAAGGTGAGAAAAATTATCTACTGGACTTACACTTCCTATAGCTGGTCCAATATTACCTAATGAAGAAGCACAAGCACCTAGAGCAGATGTTAGATCTAATCCCATAAGCGTTAAAATTACGGCACCAACGATAAATATCAACATATATAATATGAAGAATGACAAAATATTGAAAACAATGTTTTGTTTTACAGCTTTACCATCATAACGAACAGGAATAATAGCATTTGGGTGTAATGATTTCTTAAATTCTAAGAAACTATTTTTAAGCATTACGATATGTCTAACTATTTTAACACCACCTGATGTTGATCCTGCAGAACCACCTACAAAGAATAATGAAAAGAATATTCCTGTGATGAAAAAACTCCACATAGTAAAATCAGCCGTAACGAATCCAGTTGTTGTTACTACGGATATTACAGAGAACAAACTATGGCGAATAGCACTTTCAACTTCACCTAGTACCATTGGGTGATCAATTGAAGTTTGTAATGTTGGATCTTTAAAAAAGATGATGCACAAACTAACGATAGCGGTAATAGAAAAAATACCTAAACTATAATATTTAAACTCTTCACTTTGAATAACTTTGCGTACCTTTCCTTTCAATGCAAAATAAGTCAAGACGAAATTCGTTCCTGCTACAAACATGAAAAAGATAATAATGTATTGTACTAAAGGCATTCCATTCCAATGGGCAACACTTGCATTTTTAGTTGAAAATCCACCTGTACTTACAGTAGCCATTGCATGGTTAATAGCGTCATACCAAGTCATTCCAGCAACTTTCAATAAAAGAAACTCTGCAATAGTTAAACCTACGTAGATCAACCATAATCTTTTTGCTGTATCTGTAATTCGAGGATGTAATTTATCCGCCGATGGACCCGGAGCTTCAGCCATAAACAACTGCATTCCTCCAATTCCTAATAAAGGTAAAATGGCAATGGTCAGTACAATAATTCCCATACCACCAATCCAATGGGTAGCACTTCTCCAAAATAAAATTCCTTTAGGAGTACTTTCGATATCAGTTAAAATAGAAGATCCTGTGGTGGAGTAACCTGAGATTGTCTCAAAAATAGCATCAACTACGGATGGAATACTTCCTGTGAGTAAATAAGGTAACATTCCTGTAATGGTCAGTGTTATCCAACCGAGAGTTACAATTAAGTAACCTTCTTTTTTTTGTAGATTATTATTATCCGGTTTGTTAAAAAAGAATAATAAAAGACCTATAAAAATGGTAATAATCCCAGCATTTAAAATTCCTAGGGTAGCTTTTTCTTCAAAAAATAAACTGAAAGGAATAGCTAACCACATAAAAATACCATTCAGTATTGCTGTGATTCCCGCAAAACGGAAGATTAATTTGAGATTTAAATTGTCCATTAATTAAAAAGATCTTCAACTGTAGATATTGCCTCAGGTAAACAGAACACAATTACGTGATCACCAGCTTGAATTTGCATATTACCAAAAGACATTAGTGCTTCTCCATTTCTAATGATTCCTCCGAAAACAGCTTCTCTCGGAAAACGTAAGTCTCTAATCGGTTTTTCGGTTACCTTGGCGTTTTCTTGAACCTCAAATTCAAAAACTTCGGCATCTACATTGTGTAAGTTAGCAAGTGCTAATATTTCACCTTTACGTATATGACGGAAAATATTACTTGCCGCAATTAATTTTTTATTGATTAAAGTGTCAATTCCAATTGTTTGAGAAATATTGATGTAATCCATATTTTCTACCAAGGCAACTGTTTTTTTAACACCTTTTGATTTTGCTACTAAACAAGACATGATATTCGTTTCAGAGTCACCTGTAACGGCAATAAAAGCATCCATATCTCGAATGTTTTCTTCTTCTAAAAGTTCTAAATCTCTACCATCGCCATTAATAACAAGAGTAGAACGTAAATCTTCTGCTAAAGTCAATGCTTTTTCCCTTTCCTTTTCGATAAGTTTTACCTTGAAATCTTCCTTGCATAAGTTTCGAGCAGTTTTCATTCCAATACTACTTCCACCTAAAATCATCACATTTTTGATTTCAATATGCTCTTTACCGCAAATAGGGTAAAGTTTTTCAATACTATAATTTGGAACAGAAAAATAAACCTGATCGTTCATTTTATATTCTGTATCTCCTCTTGGTATGATTGTTTGGGCAATTCCTTCTCTTTTAATCGCGATGGTAATAAAATCTACCATGTTGAATTTTTCTTTTGCTTCTTTTACGGTTAAATCTACAATAGGAGATTTATATCCTAAAGTAGTTCCCATAACATTAAAAAGTCCGTTTTCAAAAGCAACAGTATCATTAAAAGAAGATTGGTAAAGCAATTGTTTAATTTCACCAGCAGCAAGCTCTTCAGGAGAAATCATAAAATCTACTCCGAAGTCTTTAAAATCGACAACATCACTACTCAAGAATTCAGGATTTTTAATCCTAGCAATTGTTTTTTTAACTCCTAAAGCCTTTCCTACAACAGAGATAGTAAAGTTGGTGTTTTGACTTTCAGTAACTGCTAACAACAAATCTGCAGAGCCAATTCCAATTTCTTTCAGCAATTTAATGGAAGTTGCGTCTCCTTTTTTAGTAATAACATCAAGATGATTATTAATGTAATTCAAACGATCACCATCTAAATCAACGATGTATGTGTCTTGAGATTCGTACGAAAGTAGTTTAGCCAAATGAAATCCAACATCTCCTGCTCCGGCTATTATAATTTTCATATTAAAAATTAAGAATATAGAATGCAAAGGTACATTTTTAAGATGACTTAGAATGGAACAAAATCTAAATATTGTTTTCCCAGGAACTTAATTAGGAAAATTGAAGAATTATTATCTTTACCACAAATTGCAATATGAAATATGGAAAAGTTAAACATAAAGTCTTGGGCTATAGAAGATAGACCAAGAGAAAAATTAATGCTGCGTGGCATTCATTCTCTGTCAAATGCAGAACTCATAGCTATACTTATTGGATCGGGTAATCGCGATGAAAGTGCGGTGGACTTGTCAAAGAGAATTCTAATTTCTGTTCAGAATAATCTTGGAAGTTTGTCAAATTTGTCCGTGGAAGAACTGCAAAGATTTAATGGAATCGGGGAGGCAAAGGCGATTTCTATTCTTACTGCTTTGGAACTTGGAAAACGACAATTTTCTGAGAATATAGAGGTGAAACCCAAGATTACTTGTTCTAAAGATGCATTTGAATTAATGTATCAACGAATTGGTGATTTGAAGCATGAAGAGTTTTGGGTTCTATATTTAGATAATGCAAACAAAGTTTTAGATAAGTATCAATTAAGTAAAGGAGGTTTAACAGCCACTTTAGTTGATGTTCGTTTAGTATTTAAAAGAGCTATAGAACTTTCTTCCGTAGGAATGATATTATGCCACAATCATCCTTCTGGAAAAATGCAACCTAGCCATTCTGATATTGAGTTAACAAAACAAATTAAAGAAGCAGGAGTTACCTTAAATATAAAGCTATTGGATCATTTGATAATTAGCAAAAAGAAGTATTTTAGCTTTGCTGATGAGGCAGTTTTACAAAAACTATAAAGAACTTCACTCTTTTCTGAATCAGTTCAAATATTAAATAATGAGGTTAAGAAGTATTTTGATTTTTTTCTGTTTTATTAGTTCAATTAGTATTTGCTCTCAGAGTAACGACTGTGACATTTTATTGAACAAAGAACTTAATTTAAAAAATGAAGAGTTCAGTAAATCAGATTTAATAACCTTAAAAGAATGTGGTTATGATATAAACCAATATACTGATACCTTGTTGTTTCTTGCTATTGGTGAATTATATAATCAGGGAGAAGCTGTAAACTATAAAAACTTATTTCTTCAACTAGAAAAATTAAGTGTAGCCTCTAAAAAACAAATGAAAAATCAGATGATAATGTCAGTTTTCAAGTTTACATTGGTACTTTTGGTTTTAATAACTATAATCTACTGGATTAGAGTTTTTGTCAAACAGAAGAAATTTACAAATAAAGTAGAATAGTTTTTCAAATAAATCATTACCCATTGATACTAATTTATACGCATAAAGTTACACCCAGAGTTCGATATATATTCAAACATATATTTACACGAACTTTGTCTATTGAAATAGATTTCACGACAAAAGTGGAAGAGTTTGTGGCTTTTAATGGTCCGAAGTTGTCTTACACTAATGTTGCATTAGGGAATGAATTCTTTATAAAAAGTACTGATTTATTATTTCAACAAGGAGTAAGTGATGTTGAAATTAGCATGACAAAATGGGATAATGTACCATGTTTTTTCTTTCAAGGAAGTAAATCAACAATTCCGTTTGATATTTTTTCCGCCAGTTTTTATTTGATAACTCGATATGAAGAATATCTGCCTCATATTAAAGATAAACATGGTCGTTTTACTGCAGACCAAAGTTTAGCGTATGAACAAGGATTTTTAGAAAAACCTGTTGTTGATATTTGGGCGTATAAATTAAAGAAAGCTTTACAAGAACGTTTTCCTGATTATGAATATAAAGAAAGGAAATATAAGTATATCTCAACTATTGATGTTGATAATGCTTTTGCTTACAAGCATAAAAGTATTGTTCGATCAGTTGGAGGTGTTTTGAAAGATCTATACAAATTGAATATTTTAAATGTAATTGATCGAATAGCAGTAAGATTTAATTTGAGAAAGGATCCTTTCAATACTTTTGAAGAGATTATTAATTATAAAAAGAAGTATGATGTGAGAACAATCTTTTTCTTTTTAATTGGTGATTACACTACTTTTGATACAAATGTTTCTTCTTCTAAAACTAAATTTAGATTACTTATAAAAGATATGGTGGATTATGGCCGTGTAGGTTTACATCCATCATATTATACTATGAATAATAATGTGAAATTGAAAGAAGAAAAACAACGTATGGAAGGAATTACCAACATGCCTATTTTTCGTTCAAGACAGCATTATTTGCGTTTTTCTTTACCTGATACTTATCAAAATTTAATTGATTTAGAAATTAAGGAAGATTATACGATGGGGTATGCTAGTCATACTGGGTTTAGAGCAAGTACCTGTACACCTTTTTATTTTTACGATTTGGATTTTGAGATTCAAACTCCATTAAAAATATTTCCCTTTGCTTTGATGGATACTACCCTGAATGATTATATGAAATTAACTCCGAAACAGTCATTAGGAAAAATTAATGAATTGAAGAGAGAAGTGAAGAAAGTAAACGGAACTTTTATAACGCTTTTTCATAACGAAAGTTTAAGTGATTATTTAAGATGGAAAGGTTGGAAAAGAGTGTATGAATCAATGTTGAAAATTGCTACGAATTAATGATACGAATTGTTTCAAGGAAAGATCTTGATGTCGAAAAGTATGATGATTGTGTAGCGAACTCTATACAATCAAATGTATTTGGTTTTTCCTGGTATTTGGATGCTGCAGTTGATAATTGGAATGTTTTAGTTTTAAATAACTACGAGGCCGTTATGCCTTTGCCATGGAGGAAAAAACTTTTCATAAAATATGTCTATTTACCTTTTTGGATTTTAGAATTAGGAATTTATTCTAAAGATATTGAAGATGAAAATGAGTTTTTAATTGAACTTTTTAGTGAATATAAATTTGTGGAGAGTCGATTGAATCCAAAAAATTCATTCTCTATGTTTCAAAATTGTCAGTTGGAAAGAACGTTCCAGTTTCTTTTGTTAAATGAGAGTTATGAATCAATCTTAAAAAACTACCGCAGAGATAGAAAAAAAGATGTACAACGAGCTATTAAAAATGACTTAACAGAATGTTGGAATGACAATCCAATGAATTTGATCGACTTATACAGAGATAATGTTGGAAAACGAATTTCGAAAATTAAAGAAGAAGATTATATTCGATTACATAAAATAATAACGGCTTGTATCGACAGAAATCTAGGTGAAGTTTTATCAATTTATGATAAAGAAAATGAATTAGTAGCCTCTGGTTTTTTTATTACATACAACGGAAAAGTTTCAATTTTAGCGTCTTCAACAGATTTTAAGAATCGTAAAAATGGGGCCAACACTTATTTAATAGATAGAGCGATTTATAAATATCAATCTAGGTTTGATGAATTCAATTTTGGTGGATCAACCATGAAACAAATAGCAAAGTACTTTTATAGTTTTGGTGCAGAAACACAGAAATATATTCAAATCAAACAGAATAAATTGCCGAAATTACTTCGTTTTTTTAAGCGTTAGAATTTAAAAACTCCTGATACTTCTTTGGAGGTTTTCTGTTGAATTTAATTTGAGATAAATCTTCCGTATAATGAGTTTTTTCTTGTACTACTTTGCAAGGATTTCCAACAGCAATAGAGTTACTCGGAATATCTTTAGTTACCACAGAATTAGCTCCGATGATAACATTATCACCAATTTTGACTTCAGGTAAAATCGTGGCATTTGCGCCAATCCAAACATTATTACCAATAATAATAGGTTCTGATTTTACATGTTCTCTTAAATTATCAAAACTATGATTAGAGGAAATAATTGATACACCAGGGCCTAATTCAATATTATTACCAAATACAATTCCATTATTAGCTTGAATGTAGTTGTTCAAATTATCACCAGGATCACATAAAATACCTTTTTGAATGTTATTCGGAGCAAGTACTTTAGATGTAAAATGAACTGGCCATTTTACTTTCGGGTTTAGTCTGAAAAAGAATTGTGGAATGATATAGTGAAAAAACAAAATATAATATCGCTGATAACCATACTTTGGTCGATAATATTGAGGATAGAAAAGCTTGATAATCCACCCAAAAATTAGAAAGTCGATTTTACTAAACATTAAATCTTGTTTTTACAAAAATACAAATACCATTGAACTACAATTTGATTATAAGCTTTTGTTGGAATTTCAAAAGGTAAATTTTGCTTTACTAATTCTTTTTTCAGCTCATTCGTAATTAACTGGTAGTTATTCCAATCTGATTTTTCTAAGCGCTTTAACAAAACGTTTTTCGGAACTAAATTTTTAATAAAAGTT
This sequence comes from Tenacibaculum sp., assembly GCA_022448525.1. Classification (GTDB taxonomy): domain Bacteria; phylum Bacteroidota; class Bacteroidia; order Flavobacteriales; family Flavobacteriaceae; genus Polaribacter. The sequence goes on along the minus strand of JAKVCX010000001.1, from coordinate 391,081 downwards.
TTGAGTTTGTTTTCTTTTAGATGTCTGGCATCGGGTTTATAATCGGTGTCGAAATAAACATTCAGTGGCTTAAAATAGTCAGAAACCAAAACATCATCAAACAACTTTTTCTCTAATTTATATGAAATTGGAATGTGTTTAAAATGTTCAAGTAATTCAATATCCCAAAAAGGAAAACGAACTTCATAACCAAAAAATGTATAGAAGCTAGATGAGTTAAAAATATACTTGGTAATCTTTTCCTTTAGGTCAAAATCTTCAAAAACAGCGTGTGGTGATTTTTCAGAATAGCGGGAGTTAAAATTAGTTAGTATTTTCGATATGTTATTTTCTAAAGCTTCCTTTTGTTTATTTGAGTGATTATAAAAATGAAACTTTTCCTTGTATAGTGTTTTTATTAGTTTTTCACTTTTTAAATCTTTTGGAATCACTTTTAAAAATTGACTTCCACCGAGCAAATCGCCAGCATAACCTGAAATAAAAACAGTCGTTTCATCAATTAGATTCTGTTGTTTTAAATACTTAACAGCGAAGTATTCTTGAAAATTTGGATTACTAGAATATTTTCCTGCAAATTTTACAAACTCTTTGAATTTATTGGAACTTGTGAATCCTTTAATCAATTCTTCAGTATAAGGAATGAAGACCCAATCAAAACCTAATTCTTCAGCAACCTTTTTTGAATTTTCAATTTCGAAACTTGAAGCTCGTCCGTAAGTATAACAGAGTACGTTTTTATGTTCTAGTTTTTTTAAATAAGTAGCAATTAATCGAGAATCATAACCAGCACTTAGCGGTAATGCAATTTTTTTACCTTCTATAGATTCTGATAATCTTTTGAAAGCATTGTCAAATGCATTGATAGTTTTTTGTTTTAAATTATGGTAAGAATCATTACTGTACTCATACGTAGCATAACTAAATAGGAATTCTGAATGAACAACCTGATTCTCTTCTATAGTCAGTAATTCACTAGATTGTGTTATGAATACATCATCAAACAATGTTTTATTTCCAAGGCAATGTAAAGAGGAAAGCATTTCAATTTCTGATTCTTTACAAATGGATTTTGAGTTGAAATTTTCAATTTCATCGGTTATTAACAGCTCATCATTATCAATTCCATAAAACAGCGGGAAAATCCTTGTTGCATCACAAGCAATGAAAGTAGTATTGTCAATTGTAATTACAATAGTAAATATTCCATTAAATTGATGAACTACTTTTTTAAATTCTGAAATGGATTGAAATTTTAATAGTTTATGAATCGCATTTTGTTTTTCATAGAAAGTATTTTCATAAAAGAAATATCCTTTGAAATGAATGTTTTCAGAGGAAAACCAATGAAACCCTTTATTTACTTTAAGCTCTTTTCTCATCTTAAACTGAACGGTTTTTTGATGAGAATTTGTTTATGATTTCTTCGTAAATAGCATTGGTGTAAACAGAGAACATTGTTTTATCTCCCAAAATCATTTTACATTTCTGATAGAATTTTTTAGTAAACAGCATCTTGAAAACATTTGAATTTTGAAGAGTTTCGCCCTCTTTTTGAGCTTCTATTTTGGGATTATTTTTCCTAAATAATACTCGATGAGCTTCTTTACGCCATTTACGTTTATAATTACTGAAGTCAGAAATTTGATACAAATGATTTATGAAAGCTTCATAGTTGGATTTTTTTACAAATCCATTAGCCATATTAAATGGAACAAAATCAAATGAGAAATCTGTTTTTCTAAATTGAAACCTTACTAAAGCTCCAGAATCAACATAGTCATACATTTTATGATTAGGAATATCAAATACAAAATTACCCAATGAGTAAAATATTGGTGTTTTTTGAATGAATTCAAATCCTTGAAAAGTATGAGAATGATGTGCAATAACTACTGAAACCTTTTTCAGACTGGCGATTTTTTGGAGAAACTTTCGTTTTATTGGAGAAGGATAAAGAGTAAATTCTTCAAAACCATGAAAGTTCACAACGATATGATCGGTTCTTGAATGAAGCTTTTTTACTAGTTTTCTTATTCGAGTAAAACTTTTTTCAGGAATTGAATAGTTTCCTGATTTGTTCGGGAATGTATGTGCAATTCCAATCAACCCAATTTTAACACCGTTTTTTTCTATGATTTTTACGGCGTCATTTTTATTGGTTTTAATTCCAAAGTAAAAACTCTCTTGTTTTTCAATTTCTTGAATTGTATCATCAACTCCTACATCATTAGCATCAAAAATGTGATTATTAGCAAAATTAAAAACCTTAATATTCCGTCTTGATAAGTAATTGATAGTTTTTCTTGGACTTTTAATTACTGTTTGTGTGGTGTCTTTAAATTCGGCTAGAGTTGCCGGTCCTTCTAAATTACAAACTACAAAATCACTTCGTCGGAATTCACATAGAAGTTCATTACAAAATATTTCATTATCACTCATTATGTTAGGTTCGAATGTGCCTGAAATATTTAAATCACCCGTAAAAGTTATATTGACGCTATTGATATCCAATCTGTTTTTTGTTTGAAATATTGATTAAGTAAATAATCATAAAAATATTAAAAATTGCTCCTACAACTGAGAATAAGACTAAGGAAATAATCAAGTCATCATAAAGTTTAAAACCTACATATAAAGCTAAAAACCTAAATATTAATAATAAAATATCGAAAACTAGTAATACTTTTTGTCGATTTAAAATGGTGATTAAAGGAGTAATTGGTGAACATAAAAACATGAAGAACAACCAAGGAATCAAAATTCTAGTATACAATCCAACATCTTTCCATTCATTTCCAAAAATGAATTCAAAAAAGAACGAAATAATTCCTAATCCACAGAATAATAAAGCTCCTGAAATTAATAATCCTTTAATTGTTTTTAAAACAAAAGTTTTTAAATCTCCTCGATCATTAACTATTTGAGTTGCTTTACTGAAGAATACTTGACTTACCGAGTTTTGAACAATTCCTGTTGGTGCTTTACTAACTTTACTTGCCAGTCCATAAATTCCAGTAGCTTTAATACCGAAGAATTTAGTAATTAAAAGAATTGGTAATTCATTAGATAGCGTATTCGAAAAGTTGATAATTGTACTATAAATAGGAATGTCTTTATATTGTTTCAATACTTGTTTCATTTCAGCAAATGATACATGATGTATTTCTTGTTGTAAACTTGAATAAGAGTTTTTAAATAAAGAAATCACTTGAAATAACATTCCCATTAAATACCCAGGAATGAGCCCTATGGATTTAATGGATAATCCAGTAGTTACTTGTCCAATACTCATGGTGCTTGATTTTATCAATTGAGCTTTGGCAATAGTTTTAAAATTCTCATTTCTATTATTCCAATATTCAAATGCAAATGAAGCTCCATATAATAATACAGCTAAAGGCAGAAAATAAATAAAGTAGGATAGACTTTGTAAATTGAAAAATGTAACAATTGGTTTTTTGAATAGAAAGATTAAAATAAAAAGAACCAACGAGTTTATAAGTAGAATACAAAGTAAAGAAGCAAAAACATTAATTGCTTTTTTAGTTGTTTCTGGAACTACTATAGCAAGTTCAAGTTGATAAGAAATCAGTGGTTTAAGTAATAAAACAGTTGAAGAGAAAAGCATAAACACACCAAACATTTCCTCATAAAATAATCGAGTGAGTACTGGAATGAATGCATACATAATTATCTGACTTAAACCCGAGCCGGAAATAAGTGTAAGAATGTTTTTAATAAATGAATTCTTGAGTACCTTCAATGTGTCCCTTCCTTTAACTTCACTATTGGTTGTAAAGCTTTGTATTTTGAATCAAATATAATTATTCTTACGAACTATTTGTTTTGAAAAAAAGAAAGCGCTTACATAATGTACAGCGCTTTTAGGGAGGTAAGAACTTCTAATTTAGTTTTTCAATAGTACAATTTTCCCATTCTTTTCAAATGTTTGAAATGCGATTTCATCATTGCGAATAATGATTTTTTATGATAAGGAAATCCGTATTCTTTTGTGGTTTCCTCAATAATCGAATTGATTTTGTGATAGTTCGTATGACAAATATTTGGAAATAAATGATGTGCAGCGTGACAGTTAGATCCGCCACTTAAAAATCTAGCAAAAGCATTATTTGGATTCCAATCACAACTCGTTTTTAATTGATGAACTGCCCACGAAGATTCTAAACCATTCTCATCAGCTTCGTAATATTCAGCTTCATCAAAAAAATGAGTTCCAACGAGCATTACCACAAATAGTAATGATGTGAAAGCTGAGGTTGTAAGATATGTGATTACCACAAAGCTTATTGAAAAGTTAGAATAGAGTAGAGGTAAAGCTAGGACTAAGCTGAAATAAACTATTTTAAAGAGAAAAAAACGAATTAACATTTCTTTTTTATTTACACCAGATCTCATCCATTCATAATCTTTTGAAAATAAGTAAATCCAGTCACCCATAAACACCGAATGAACTAAAGCCAACATATAAACAAAAGGCGCATAAATGTGTTGTATTGCATGTTTTTTTGTCCAAGGATGAGAAGGTGCTAATCGTAAAAACGGATTTTTATCGATATCGATGTCACTTCCTTCTACATTAGCATATAGATGATGCGATCTAATATGTCGAAGTCCCCAAAGTAATGGGTCAATACCGACGGTTAAAAAACTGAAAAAATGTAAAATTTGATTTGCTTTTTTGTTTTTAAAAGCCGTATTGTGAGAAGCATCATGTCCAAAACTGAAACCTACTAAAAGGCCAGCCATTTGAAAAAGCACGTAGTATAACCAGAAAAGTAAAGCGTTATCCGTTTGAAAAAGTAACGTATAAGAAATATAAGTTACCGAGAACCAAAATAATCCCTTTAACCAGAAATTTACTCCTCCGTATTTTAGTTGCTTGCCAGTTAAATTCCTTTTAACTCTTTTTCGTAGTGTATTGTAAAATTCTTTCTCGTATGCTACACTTTTAAATTTAGGATTTTCCATATAATATTGATTTAAAAAGTAGTTGAACAATTTTTTGAAAAGAATGGTCTTTGATTTCATCATCTCCAACCATTCTCAGTTATTAAACTTACTTGGTTGATTTAAAATCTTTTTCCGATAGTAATTCCTGCTCTTGAATAAACTTTTGAAGCGTCATTTTCCACTCCAAATACTCTTCCAAATCCTAAAGAAAGTTCACCAATCCAGCCATTTCTTGATAAGAATTTTCCACCAACTGCAATCCCTAGCCCGAATCTAGTTTTAAGATCCCCTATGTCATTAATATTGATAGAACCATTATTTCCGTTGGTAGTTATTGTTACTTCTTTTTCGAACTCATCTACAAGAACAGCACCGTTTCCTTCTACGAAAAAACCTCCTGCTCTTTTTTTACCAAAATAGAATCTGTAGTAAGGGAAAGCTCCGAAATTATAAAAGTTGTCGTTGTCAATATCAAATGCAATAGAAAGTCCAAGAGCAGTTTCATCACTTAAAATTCTTTCATAAGTAATTTCTGCACCGCCGGCAACTAAATAAAGGCCATTAATCTTTAGTTCATTGTTTCCTTTAATTTGGCTTACTTCTTCTTTTTCTTGTGCATTTACATTAGTGGAAAATAATGATAATGCAAATAGAAAAACAGGCACGAAATAATTTGTTTTTTTTCTCTTTTGAGATTTTTTTGCGGATGTAGTTTTTAGGTAATTATTCATGATATTTAGTTTTTGCCAAAACTAGATTCATGAAGGGAATTACATGTCCAAAATCATCCAAGATGCTAAAAACTGGATAGATTTACGTGAATCTGGACTCCTGTAAACTTAGTTAACTTCTGAATTGTGTGGGTGTTACGCCTGTGTGTTTTTTAAAGGCATTGTAAAAGGTAGATTTTGAATTAAAACCAGATTCTAACGCAATTGAGGTTATAGTGTAAAGGTCATACTCTTTATTTTTGAGTAATTCTTTAGAATAATTTACACGATATTCATTGATTAATTGGTTGAAGTTTTTTGAACTCTGTTCGTTGATTACTTTAGAAAGTTGACTGGTGCTAATTCTAAGCTCATTTGCCAAAGTTTCTAAGCTTAGTAAGTTGTCCAAAAATCTTCTGTTGTTGATGATGTAATCTTCAAAATCTTTAAATTTCTGAAGATTATTATTCTGTTGTACATCTGTTTTCTTTAAATTATTCTGACGAATTAGTTTCCTTTCTTTTACCTGACGAAGCATATACACCAATTCGTAACCTAACCAATATATAAGTACAGTTGTCATTACTCTTAATGGGTAATAAAAGGCAATGAAGTTTTTAAATTGAAGTGAAAACTTAACACCAACTGCAAGTGCCCATAGAGCGTAAGAGATAAGCGCTAAGAAAATAAAAGTATTTAGCCATTTTAAGCTATCGTAGCTCAAAACACCTTTAAAAAGATCTTTTTTATATCTAATTATATGGTAACAGTAAAAGAAGATGCTGATGGAGATAATAAAACTAATTAGTTCTTCAATAGAAGTGTACTTCTCATAAAATAAATCATATTCTGCGGGAGATGCAGAATCTTTTATGAACGAAAAAGAAACTACTTGAAAGATGATACTAATTAAAAAAAAAGGAAATAAGACCTTAATAATATTAAAAAAACGTTTTTCAATTTGTAAATAATTAATAACAAACGAATAGAATAGGGGAGCTATTAAAAAATGCCAAGGAATTTGTATGTAATCTAGAACTAAAAATTCTTTAGCTAAAAGCCAAGACTGTAAGTTGTTCAGGGCGATTACGAGAATCAATAAATTCAGGAAAATTGTATTTTTATCTAAACCTGTTTTTTTGAAAAGGAAAAAACTAAATACGAATCCATGAATTGCGCTTACAATTAAAAACAAATTAAAAAACTCTGATAGTTGCATAAAGTTTTAGAAAAGGACGCAAGATATATGTTTTTTAGATTTTTGAAATATTTTGCCGTTAAAATGCTGTGAAAATTTTAAGAATAGTATTACAGTTTGATAAATAATTTAACGGAATTATACCCACTACTAATTTAGATATAGTTAAATTTGAGTATGACAGAAATTACAGATATATTCTTCGATTTAGACCATACTTTATGGGATTTTGATAAAAATTCAGGACTTACTTTTAAGAAGATTTTTAAAGAACAGGATATCGAAATTGACATAGATAAATTTCTTGAAGTATATGAACCAATCAATTTAGAATACTGGAGACTTTATCGTGATGAAAAAATTGGTAAGGTTGAGCTTAGATATAAAAGATTAAAAACAACTTTTGATAAATTGAATTTTAAAATTAGTGATGAACTAATTAATCAAATTTCAGAAGATTATATTACTTATTTACCCATGTTTAACCATCTTCTTGATGGAGCCAAAGATCTTCTTGACTACTTAAAAGATAAATATAATTTACATATTATAACCAATGGATTTGAGGAGGTTCAAAAAATTAAACTTGAAAAATCACAAATAAATGATTATTTTAAGGTCGTTGTTACTTCAGAAAGCGTTGGTGTGAAAAAGCCAAATCCTAAAGTTTTTGAATTTGCCTTAAAGGAAGCTAATGTTTCTGCTAATATGTCAATTATGATTGGAGATAGTTTAGAAGCGGATGTTTTAGGTGCATTAGCAGTAGGGATTTCTCCAATACATCTGTTTAAAGATATACGAAGTGTTGATGAAAGAGTTATAAGTGTTCAAGCTTTATCTGAAATCAAACAATATTTATAGATATTTACCCGTTGAAAATTAAGAGTACGATTTATGAGAAAAAAACAATTTTATTGTTTACTAGCTTTCTTATCCCTAATTCTAGGAAGTTGTGTAGATAATATAGACTTTAGTCAAGCGGAAGATGCAAACATTTCACCAGTTGTTGCAGTGTCCTTAGTTAATACAAATATTACCCAAAATGATTTAGTAGTTGGAGGAAGTGAGGTAGGAACTATTACTCAAACTTCAGTGGTTTCTATATTGGATAATGGAATAGCTCGAAATGATTTAGATAGAGCAGTATTTCGTTTTGAGGTAAATAATCAATTTAATCGTGATTTTAGGATTAATTTCATTTTTTTAGATAATAATGATGTGAGTACAAATAACGATATTACTCTAAATATTGATGCTAACAATACTAGTTTTGTTCAAGAGAATGAGATCATTGTTGCTAATAATCCAGAGTTTTTGAATACCAGAAAAATTCAAGTAGAATTAACTCTATTACCAAGTTCTGATGGATCTTCAATAGATATAAATGTTCCGACTTCATTTGATTTTAAATCTGCAGGCACATTTTATTTTTCATTTAATAATAGTAACTAAAATATGAATAGAATTTTCTCAATTTTATTGATGTTATTTACTGTTGTTGTAACATCGCAGAATAAGCAAATCTTATATGGTTTTGACAACATTCCTCAGACCTTGTTGTTAAATCCTGGAGCAAAAACAAATTATAAATATCATGTGGGAGTTCCGTTACTTTCGGGAATTTCAGTACAGGCAAATATGTCGGGATTTACAATTGCTGATTTGTTTAGAAATGATAATGTTGATTTTAATACTAAGTTAGATAATGTCTTAAATCAATTAGATAATAATGATTATATCGCTTTGAATACTCAAGTAGAAATTATCAATGCTGGTTATCAAATGAACGATAAAGACTATTTAAGTGTTGGTTTTTATACTGAAGTAGATGTCTTTTCAATAATACCAAGGGATTTTCTTGAATTATTACGCGATGGAAATGCTCCTAATTTGAATAGAAGTTTCTTATTCTCAAGATTTAGTACAAAAGCTGATGTATTAGGAGTTTTACATGCGGGGATTTCAAGAAAAATTAATGAACGTTTTACTGCAGGAGTTCGATTAAAAATTTATTCTGGTTCGTTAAATGTATTAACCAATGATAATCAAGGGAGTTTTACAACAAGATTAGGTACAAATGGAATCTATGAACATACTTTAAGTGGACTCGATTTAGCTGGTTATTCATCAGGATTTTATGGTTCTGATAATGAATTCGATATTGAGGTGTCGGATGTATTGAGTAAAACTTTTTTAGGTCCGAATTTAGGATTAGGAATAGACATTGGTTTTACATATCAAATGGATGAACAAACTGAATTCTCTGCAAGTTTATTGGATATTGGATTCATTAATTATTCTGATCTATTGAGAAATGGAACTGTAACAGGAGATTATGTTTTTTCTGGTATTGAATTTCAATACGACGGTAGTAACCCTAATTATTGGCAAGATTTAAATGATGATATTAGTGCAAGTGTTCCTCGTAGCGAAAACAAAGAATCGTATTCTGTAATGAGACCAATGAAATTCAACGCTGCTTTACATCATTATTTTGGAAAGTCTAGAAGAGAAGAAAGTTGTTCCGATATATCTTATCATAGTTATTACGATAATGCCGTAGGAGCACAGTTATACTCAGTAATTCGTCCCATTGGTCCACAGTTTGCATTTACAGGTTTTTATCAAAGAAAGTTTTCTGAAAAATTAAGTTCAAGGGTTACCTACACAGTTGATGATTTTTCTTACACCAATTTCGGAATTGGTATTTCAGCTCATATTTGGAAGGTAAATCTTTATGGAGCAGTTGATAATATATTTAATCTTTCCGATATTGCAGATGCGAATAGTGCTTCTGTTCAGTTTGGTATAAATATATTATTTAAATAAATATGAAAAGTTTACTTGTTTTTTTATTGATTTCGGTTTCTGTATTTGGACAGAAAAATATCAACAATTATAAATACATTGTTGTTCCAAGACAAATGGAGGCTTTTGACGAAGCTGATAAATATCAAACAAGTAGCTTAGCTAAGTTTTTATTTAATAAAAATGGTTTTACTGCATTTTTAAATGAAGATGATTTGCCAAAAGACTTAGCGTTAAATAAATGTTTAGCACTTAGAGCTCAATTAGTAGATGGTTCAGGAATGTTTTCAACTAAACTAACTTTAGTTTTAAAGGATTGTTACAATGAAATGATTTTTAGAGCGGATGAGGGGAAAAGTAAAATTAAAGAATACAAAAGAGCTTATCAAGAAGCTTTAAGAAAGTCATTTAGCTCCATAAAACGATTAAATTATAAGTACGAACCTCTTAAAAAAAGTACTGTAATAAAGAGAGACTTAAATGTTTCCGTTAAGAGAGATAAGAATATAGAAATTGTTAAAGACAATGTCGACAGTACTAAAACTGAATTGACATCTGATATTTTTGCTGTTAAGACGAGTAATGGATATCATCTCAAGGGTAAAGATGGGAGAATTGTATTTGAATTATTAAACACATCTAGTCCTGACGTATTTATTATTAAAGACAAAAATGGTATCTTATTAAAGAATGATCAAGGTACATGGTCTGCTCAGTATTACAAAGGCGGAATGATTCAAACCAAAGTTATGAAGGTTGAATTTTAATAATTGTATTTGTCTTTCCAACGTTGTTTTAGCGAATTTCTAAAACTATTTTCTCTTTGATTATTTCCAGGTTCATAAAGTTTTGTATTGGAAATTTCTTCAGGTAGAAATTCTTGATTAACAAAGTTGTTTTGATAGTTGTGAGAGTATTTGTAATCTTTTCCGTAATCTAAGTCCTTCATCAATTTAGTTGGAGCGTTTCTCAAATGTAGAGGGACAGATAAATCTCCTGTATTACGTACTAAATTTTGTGCTTCTCCGATAGCCATATAGGAAGCATTACTTTTAGGAGAATTAGCTAAATAAACAGCACATTGACTTAATATTATTCTTGATTCAGGATATCCAATTACTGAAACGGCCTGAAAAGTATTATTCGCAAGTATAAGAGCGGTGGGATTAGCTAAGCCGATATCTTCTGACGCAGCGATAAGCATTCGTCTAGCGATAAATTTTACATCTTCACCACCTTCAATCATTCTAGCTAACCAATAAACAGCTGCGTTAGGATCGCTACCTCTTATGGATTTAATAAATGCAGAAACAATATCATAATGTTGTTCTCCCGTTTTATCGTATTTAACCGTATTCTTTTGAATTTTTGATAGTACTAACTCATTAGTAATATCAATTTTGTCTTCAGAAGCTACTAATAGCTCAAATATGTTGAGTAATTTTCTTGCGTCACCTCCAGATACTTGTAATAACGCATCAGTTTCCTTAAGATTTATAGTTTTATTAGATAATATCTCGTCTTTGGCAATTGCTCTGTTGATTAGATTTATAAGATCTTGTTTGTCGAAAGAATTTAAAATATAAACTTGACATCGAGAGAGTAGGGCTGGTATAACCTCAAAACTCGGATTTTCAGTGGTTGCGCCAATAAGAGTAACCCAACCTTTTTCAACAGCACCTAATAACGAATCTTGTTGTGATTTACTGAATCTATGAATTTCATCGATGAATAAAATTGGATTTTTTTGAGTGAATAAACCGTTACTTTTTTTAGCTTTTTCAATAACTTCTCTAACATCCTTTACTCCAGAACTAATTGCGCTTAAAGTATAGAATGGTCTTTTCGATTCATTAGCTATAATATTTGCTAAAGTTGTTTTACCAACTCCAGGAGGTCCCCATAGAATTAATGAAGGAATAATTCCTTGACGAATATGTTGTGTTAAAATTCCTTTTTCACCAACCAAATGTTGCTGACTTATATAATCTTCTATTGTTTTAGGTCTTACTCTTTCTGCCAAAGGTGCACTCATAGAGTAAAAGTAGTAAAGTTTTCTGACAGAACTTCGGAATTTTTAAATTGGATATATTTTTGTAGTTTGAGTGTCTATGAATGAGCAAAATGAATTTAAAATATCAAATGACGTTTTTACAATTCCGATTTTATTTGTCTTTATAATCTGGTTTGTATATTGGGTTGAAATTAAATTCGGGTTTAATTTTAACAAGTTTGGTGTTTTACCTAGGTCTATAAGTGGTTTAAAAGGGGTTTTATTCACTCATTTTATTCATAGTGATACAAAGCATTTGTTTAATAATTCGGTGCCTTTATTAGTGCTTTTAATGAGCTTGATGTATTTCTATCGAAAAGTAGCGTTAAAAGTTTTGATGATAGGGGGAATTGTTACAGGTTTACTGACTTGGATGATTGGTCGTGAATCATATCATATTGGCGCAAGTGGAATTGTTTATCTTTTATTCAGTTTTGTTTTTTTTAGTGGTATAATTAAAAGACATTATCGCTTGGTGGCGATGTCACTAGTTACGATTTTTTTATATGGAAGCATGATTTGGTATGTATTTCCAATAAAAGAAGGTATGTCTTGGGAGGGGCATTTAGCTGGATTTATAACGGGAATAGTAATGGCAATAGTATATCGTAAAGTAGGATTAGTTAAAGAGAAATATATGTTTTCTAAGACTGAATTTGATGATATGTTTGATGAAGATGGTAATTATATTGAACCAAAGATTGATGAAGAAACTTCTGATGAAGTTAATTTTAGGGTCAATTATATTTATAAAGAAAAGAAAGAGGAGGAGTAGTTATCTCCTCTGTCTTATAGTTTCATATAGAAATGCGCCACAAGCCACTGACACATTTAGGGAGCCTATTTCACCGAGTAAAGGTAATTTGCCTCTATAGTCAGCCATTTTTAAAATAGAATTACTAACACCTTTGTGTTCAGATCCCATAATAATTGCTGTTGGTTGTTTTAAGTCTATGTCAAATACAGAATCTTCTGTCTTTTCGGTTGCTGCGACTAGTTTTATATCTGCAGCTTTAAGTTGGAAAATAGCGTCTTTGATATGGTCTACTTTACATATTGGTAATTTAAAAGCAGCACCTGCTGATGTTTTTATAGTTTCAGCATTAACTGGAGCACTCCCACTTTTTTGGATAATAATGGCATCTACACCAGTACATTCTGCCGTCCTAATAATAGCTCCAAAGTTTCTTACATCAGATACTTGGTCAAGAATTAAGAATAGTGGAGTCTTTGATTTAGATTGAATGTCTTCGATAATGGTTTCGAGATCGACAAATTCAATTGGTGAAATCTTAGCAACTGCTCCTTGATGATTATTATGTTTTGATAATCTATTCAATTTTTCAACTGGAACAACACTAGTTGAGATTTTATTTTTCTTAAGGATCTTGTCTAATTGAAAGAACAAATCTCCCCTTAAGCCTTTTTGTAAATATACTTTTTCTAACGTAGAGCCACTTTCTATCGCTTCGATGATAGCTCTAATACCGAATATTACTGTCGATTGTTCCATGTTGCAAAAATAGGTTAATTTATGACAAAAAAAAACCACCTTTTTAAGGTGGTTTTAATTTATCTTATGTGATATTTTCCTAGTTGGTATCAAAGTTTGTAGTTTCAGAAGAACCGAAGTTTCCTCCACCTGAAGCTTTAACAGTTCCACCTACAGTTAATGTATAAGAACCATTTGCAGGGTAACTTAAACCATCACCGAAAGAATCGTTAATTACAAAAGTAAAAGTTCTTCCAGCACACAAAGTGATTGATTCAGAAGCAGTAGCTTGACCATCAGCGTACCCAGAACCAGAAGCTACAACACCTCCGATTGAGTCTAAAATTTGCCAAGAAATTTCACTTCCAAAACCGTCAAATACAAAGTCTAAAGTTCCAGTAACTTCGTTACAATTTTGAATATAGTTAATTACAACAGGTGCACTAGTAGATAATCCTTCTACACCACCTTCGAAATTAACAGTAATTGTATTAACACCAATACCTAAGTTAGTATCACTTAATACAACAGCTAAAGCTCCTTCGTTCGAATTAGCAGGTATAGTTATACTAGAAGGAACTGTGTAAGATCCAGCATCAGCATTCGTGTTATCCATATCAATAGTAACGTTGAATGTTCTGTCAGATCCTGATTTGTTTGCAGTATATACAGGAATGTTGAAAGTAGTTCCTGTAGAACCAGCATCCACTCCGAAATCGTAAGTTTCAGCACCAAAAGTAACATAGTTAGTGTTCTGTGGTTCAACTTCATCAGTACAACTATTAAAAAGTACTAATGAAAAAACTGCTAATAAAAGTAATTTAATGTTTTTCATATATGTAAGGGTTGAAAAATACCATCCTGATTCTTAAAAAGAATCAAGATGGTTATATGTTGTATTATAAGTTTTGATCCGTTACGAATGGGTTGTTTTGGATTTCATCTTGTGGAATCTCAAATTGGAAACGCTCATCGTTATATTGGATAGGAGTACCTACTAAAGATAAGTGGTTAGCACCTCTTGTAGCAGTTCTCTTGTTACGCTTTAAAGCTAAGAAACTCTTACCTTCTCCCCATAATTCAATACGAGTTTGTAAGTAAATTTCGTCTAATAAGGCTTGTCCACTTAATCCATCTACGTAAGAAGCATCAGGAACTCTTCGAGAAACTAAAGCTTTTAAAGCAGTTCTTGCAGCACCTTCATTACCTGCTTTAGCATTAGCTTCAGCATTTAATAAATAAGCTTCTTCAACACGCATGTACACGTAATCTGCAGTAACACCACCTTGAGGACCAGTTCCCATTACAGCTTCGTCGAAGTTTCCAGCAACAGCCGATGTAAAGTAGAACTTTAATAAAGGTTGTAAGTGTCTACCACGAGATGGGTCATTTAAGAATTGAGCCTTACGAGCATCGTTTGTTGGAATAGCAGCATATAAATCAGCATCAATAGCTTTATAATCACCAGCCCAAGCATAACTATAAGAGTAAGAATCAACTTGTCCCCACCATGAGATTAATCCTAATCCTAATTCTGGAGTAATATCGATTCCCCACATCCAACTAGGAGTGTTAACGTTGTTAAATCCGTTAGTAACATCAGCAGCTCCTAACATAGTATAACCACCTCCGTTGATAACTTGTTGTGTTAAAGTAGCTACTTCAGCATCTCTACCTCCTTTAGCACCTAATACATAAGCTAATAACATACGAGATACATCCTGATTAACAGCACTTTTATCAGTTCTGTTGAATCCTTCTAATAAAGAGATTGCATCAGTTAAATCTTGCTCCATTCTGTTGTAAACTTCCTCAGCAGTAGACTTTGGTAAGTTTCCAGAAGTCTCACCAATTGGCATTGGTAGAATTGGTTCAGAAGCGTTATACTCTTTCTGATAGTATTGAGTTAAGTAGAAATAAGAGTGAGCTCTCATTGCCTTAGCTTGACCCATTGAAAATTTACTATCATCGTTAGTAGGCGTTGCATCATTACCACCTAAGTTTTGGATAATTGTATTAGCAGATCTGATGATTCTGTAATAATATCTCCAAACTTGTCTGTTGTCTCCAAAAGTGAAGTCTTCCATTGCTTGAAGCTCCGTAATTGAAGCTCTATACCAACCATAAGTACTAACACTTAACGCCATATCTCCAGACATCATGTCTCCAAAAATGTCGTATGATTTATGCCCGAAATCATCGTGTCCAGTAGTTCCTCCTGATCCAGTTTGTACCATTTGTGCGTACATCCCAGAAACAAAGGCAGCAGGAATTTCAAGGTTAGTTGTTGCTCCTTGCTCTAATTGAGAAGAAGTTAATGATGTTGTTGGTTGGCTCTCTCCAGAAACTCCATCATTTCTAAGTAATTCGTCACTACAGCTGTATGAAGCAGCTAATAAAGCAGCGGCGAATGCGATTTTAATTTTTTTCATGATTTTAATAAGTTTTTGAAATTAAAATTTAACTCTTACCCCCATTGTGATAGTCGTCGCAGGAGCATAGATTCTACGCCCAGAGTTACCTGCCTCTCTAATTGCAGGGTTGAATCCTTCTCTTGCAGTGTTGATAAATAAGTTATCACCCGACACCCAAATGTTGATACCATCAATTCCAGAGTTTTCCATAAAGTTGCTAGGAACTGTATAACCAATTCTAGCGTTATTTAAAGCGATAAAGTCAGTACTAGTTACAAAACGAGAAGATAAAGAAGTTGCATTTACTACTGCGTTGTCAGATAATAAAGGAACATCAGTAATATCTCCTGGTTGTTGCCATCTGTTTCTAATGTCAGTGTGGAAGTTATTTCCAGCTGCACCGAAACGGTCACTCATTAATTCAGCATATTGTCCGTCATAAGCGTATCCTCCTAAACTATAAGTAAACTGTGTAGCAAAATCAAATGCTCCTAATTTACCAGATAATCTGAAAGCTCCTCTTACGTCAGGAATGAATGATTTGTTGATGAATACTTGAGTTGCATCAGCATATGTTTTAGTAACTTGTTTCTTGATGTTAACGTCTCCACCAGCGTTTCTATATTCGAATAATGAACTAGTTGTACTAGCATCTCCGCTTGGTAAAGTAGAGAAATCTTCCTCACCGGCATCTAAAACGTTGTTACCATTTTTGTCATCGTAGTATTGGTACCACATTGGTGCTCCATCAGCAGGATCTACACCAGCCCACTCTTGCATGTAAAAATCGAAAATAGAACGACCTACAGCGAATGCGTAAGCACCATCAGGACTAGAACCTGAATCAATTACTTTTTGTTGGTTAGTAGATGGGTCAAGAGGCATAACTAACATTTCGTTTTGTAACATTTCCCCATTTACAGCTAAGTCTAATTTGAAGTTTTCTGTATTTACTAAGTGACCAGTAATATCAAATTCGAAACCAGCATTTAATACTTCACCATCGTTAACTAAGATAGAAGCAATACCATCAGATGGTCCAACTCTTTGGTTAAAGAATAAGTTGTCAGTAGTCTTTCTATAGTAGTCAAAGTTAGCGTCTACATAGTTTCCTAAACTCATTTCTAAACCAGCTTGCCATTGTCTAGAAGTTTCCCAAGTTAAATCGTTATTACCAGGTCTGTTTAAATCTAATGCTAAACCACCTCCAACAAAGTTTGCGTTGAAAATATCAAATCCAGCAGCTGTACTAGCTCCATCTTGATCACCAGTTACCCCCCAAGAAGCTTTTGCTTTTAAATAAGAGATAAAGTTATCCTGCATGAAGTCCTCTTCACTTACTACCCAAGCAGCACCAACAGATCCGAAAGTACCCCACTTATCTTTTACGAAACGAGAAGAACCATCCGTTCTTAAAGATCCAGTGATATAATACTTGTTAGCGAAATTATAGTTTACTTGACCGAAGTAAGATTCAATAGCAGATCCGTTTTGAGTTCCGAATGCTGGAGATTGACTCTCTAAGTAGTTACTTGCATTGTATAATCCAGGAACAACAACATTTTGCTTGTTAATTCCAGTTTGCTCGAATCTTCTTTCGAAAGTTTCGTGTGCAGCTAAAGCCTCAATAGAGTGATCTCCGAATGAAGTCTTATAACGTAATAATTGTAAGAAAGTCTGAGACCATCTTGTAGTATCCGTTAAAGCTAAAGTACCATTAGTTGCATTAGCAGTACCATAAACATGGTTTCCAGCACTAATAAATTCTTGGTAAGAGTATTGACCTCCGAATTTAGTTTCAAAACTTAACTCGTCAGATAATTTAAAGTCAGCACTAATGTTACCATTGATAGAGTGAGTTTCACTTCCGTTGAAATCTAAAATAGCAGATCCAATTGGGTTTAATAAGTTTGCATTTGGTCTAGCTCTTGTAAATCCATTTGCAGCAGCAGTAGGCGATCCGTAATCATATTGGAAACCTCCATAAATTGGGTCTGGAATTTTATCTCCAGTTCCTGGGAATCTTGCGAATACAGGATAGATAGGAGCCATTTTATCAGCAAATTCGAATACGTTTTCAGATCCGTTTGTTTGACCATTGTTTGTACTTTGAGATAAAGCATAACCAATGTTAGTTTGTAACTTTAACCAGTCTTTAACGTCTGAAGTTAAGTTTAATCTTGTAGTATATCTTTTGAAATCAGAGTTTAATGAATATCCACTATCATCTAAATAACCCATAGATACGAAGTATTTAGATTTAGCAGAACCACCACCCATACGTAAGTTAGCTTCAGTTCTAATTCCTTCACCAAAAGCGAAGTCAGAATATCTTTCTGGATCGAATAATCTCTGAACTCCTGATCTTACAGATCTAGTAGTAGGATCGATTAAGTCAGCACCAGTTGCAACATTCCACATGTTATAACCTTCACCAATACCATTAGCTCCTAATAAAGTAGAGTTTGCAAATCCTACAGGATCAGCATTTCCAGTAACAACACCTCTGTTGTATAATCCTTCCCATACTAACCCAACATATTCTTCTGGGTTTTGGATAACGTTATATCTAGGGATGATTTGTACGTTTACCCCTGATTTAACGTCAGCTTCAATATAAGATCTTTCAGAAGAAGTACCAGATTTAGTAGTAATTAAGATTACCCCGTTCGCACCTCTAGATCCATAAATTGCAGTTGCAGTTGCATCTTTTAAAACAGTAGTACTCTTGATATCCGCAGGGTTAACCGAGTTAAGGTCAAAAGTTCCAGCGAAAGGAATACCATCGATTACATAAAGAGGAGCTCTGTTACCGTTTGGAGAACCATATCCACGTACACGAACAGTACCAATTGTACCTGGCTGTCCAGAAGTGTTGATTACAGTTACCCCGGCAATCTCCCCTGTTAACGCTTGAGATACGTTAGAGAAAGACTTAGCTTCTAGGTTTTCAGTAGCTACAGTTGCAGCAGTACCAGCATAAGATTGCTTAGTTGCAGTACCATAACCAACTACGATAACCTCTTCAAGTAAGTTGTCAGTTTCTAAAGTTACACTGATATTGTTAGATGATCCTACCACTCTTTCAGCAGTTTTCATACCCACAAAGCTAAAAACTAATACATCACCTGTCTTTGCTTTAATAGAGTAGTTACCATCAAAATCAGTTTCAGTACCTGAAGTGGTACCTTTTTTTAAAACACTAACCCCAGGTAGCGGACCTGATTCATCAGAAACAGTACCTGAAATCGTTCTCTCTTGCGCAAAGGATATTTGCACAACCAACGCTAACAAAAGCGTTAAAATTCCATTAAACTTTGTTTTCATTGTATAATTGTTTGAATTAATCAAATGCTAAAGTCTTAATTTTATCTTAAATAAACAATTTTTTAACAGAAAAAACGACGTTGGATTGTTTAATAAATATCTCTCATAGTTTTCTTTTAACGAATAATTAAGAAAAATGTTCTTTCGTTAAATAGTTTCTATTTTGAAGTGTGTTTTAAGTAACTTATTGATTCATTGTGGTTTTTGAATACATTTTGTCCTTGAATTAAGCCTAGGTCAATAGCGGATCTGTAATGTATACCGCCATACAATCTACTTATTGCAGCTTCTTTTGCTGCTTTACGAAAAGATTCAAATTTTCTTACTGGAAGTCCATATGGTAGTTCTGTTGTGTCTTCAAAAAAGAAATTATCTCCGAAAATACTTGTTAAAGTTTCTGATGCAGCTCCAGATACGACGGAATGCCCGCTTGTATATTCTGGAAATGGAGGAGTTTGAAGCACAGGTTCCCAAGTTTCATCCAAATGATTATTGATTAAAGTTTCTGGACGAACTAAATTACTTCTATATTTTTCATCCCAGCAGCTAATAAAGGCATCTGTAATAGAAATCGAAGTTTTGGTGTAAGCGTAAACGGTTTGGTTAAAATCTGATTTTGTTTGTTTACAAGCAATTTTACAAATACCTATCCAATGTGCGCCAGGTGTTATCTTTTTTGAAGCAAACATGAAATGACCGCGAGTTACGGAAACGTATGGGTTACAATCCCAGAATCTTGCGATGGCTATTTCTTCGGAATCGTCACCTTTAATATCTATGTTTTTGGTAACATTATAAACTTCCATCAATTCTTTGTGAAAATCACTACCCTTTTCTAATGAGAATTTTGGAGGTGCTTTAGGTTTGAATTGTGATGCTGAATCTAAAGTGAAAGGTCTTATCTTATTCCAATGTGGCTCTATGGCATCCATATAGGATGGGGGAGTAGGTTTCCATTGTGAAGGATCATCTGATAGAATGTTATGCTCAGGCATGGTTCGTGTTTGAGCGTAATTGTCCCTATTCATCCATTCTATAATTTGTTTAGAATAATGGGTGCCATGATCCTTAGCTGTTTTTAAAGAACTCGAATTTATGAGTTTCCAACTATTATAAAGACTATCTCTATATGAGGTAAGTTTCTCTTTTGAAAATATCAACTCTTTTGCAACATCCATGTAAGCTATGAGTGAAGATAATTTGGAATTAACACTCGTATTTGTTGTGTATGGTTGAACTTCAAAAGAATTAAGTTGATTTGATAGTGTTTTGTAATTATGACTGTTGTAATTCAAAGCTTCATATGCGGCTATATTGGGATAAGCATAAATTCTACTAGCCACCGGAGGTGAAAACACATCATGAATCATTATTTGAGTCAGATGATCCACAACAGAATGATAATCATCAGCGGTAATTATAATTTCTTTTTCTTGCTTTTTACAAGAGTTGAGAGTAATTAGAACTAACAAAAAAGATGCGACGCTTTTATATATGTGAAAATTATTTTTCATTAATCGTGTATGATTGAATAGACTCGTTATTTGGAGCTATTAAAAGTGTTCTTTGGTTTTTAAAATTAAGTAAAATAGAATTTCTTACTTCTTGTTCAAATGGCATTATACCAAAATTAGTACTACTAGAATAGTCATTAACGTTTCTTAATAAAATTCCTTTATTGCTTTCGTATCCACCGTGATAAGTATTTACAGATTTGTTGTTTCCAAAAATCAATAAATTAGGATTGTTATTGATGGATAGTTTACAGAAAGAATTTATAGGGGAAAGTTGAAAAGTTTTCGGAAGCGAAACAAAATTGTCAAATGTACCGTTCTTATTTTCAATATACCCTGAGTTTAAATTATTCACATAGTATTTTGTAGCCTTTTTTATTTCCTTAGGTGTTAGAACTTGTTCAATAGTTTTTGTAGCATAGTCCTCGTATTTGACAAATCGCTTTTTTATAATATTCATTTGAGATGCTAATTCATCCTTGGAGTATATTGGGTAGTATTTACCATCAATATTATATGCTAAAACAGTCTCTTTTTTACCATTATTATCAAAATCGGAATGATACATATTTAGAGGAGCTGTTTCAGATGCTCGGAATTTGGTGTTAGTTCCCCAGTTCCCCAGTAAAATATCTTTGTCTCCATCTTCATCAATATCAAAAGTTGTTACTGTCTGCCAAAGCCCCATTAAATTCGGGAATTCTTTTGAAAGAGTTAAGCTACCATTATTATTAAGGTAAATTTTAGGATAATCCCATTCTGTGGTAACAATAAGGTCTTTCTTATTGTCATTGTTTAGGTCTGTCCATATAGCGTCAGTTACATGGGATACTAAATTGAAGTTTTTATCAATGGAGAAGTTGCCTTTTCCGTCATTAACTAAAATATAAGAAGCAACAGATTGTCCAAAATCGTTTGGATTCGATCGATTACCTACAAATAAGTCCATGTCTCCATCATTGTCGTAGTCATAAGCTTTAACAACAGAAGCAATATTTCTGTTTTCTGGAATTGAATTCGAGCGAACAAAATTTCCATTATTATTAATGTATAATCTGTCTAATTCATATTTCCAATTTCTACGCTCATTAATTCCGCTACCCACATAAAGATCTAGGTCGCCATCATTATCCACATCAAAAAAGGTTGATGAAGTATCTTCAAAGAAGGCGTCGTTTTCTAGAGCTTCTGATTTAGTAGGAATCAGTTTTGTACCGTTGTTCAAGTATAGTTTCGCGGAATTTCCACAAGAGTTCCCTATAAATAAATCATCAAAGCCATTATTGTCGATGTCTCCAGTTGTTATAGTTGGTCCAGAAGTAGAGACCTTATATGGGATTAATCTTTCAACATAGAAGTCATTGTATTTATCTTCTTTATGCTTAAAATCTATAATATCCGATTTTTTAAAAATTTGTTCGGTTTCCTTTTTTTTGTATTGCCAAGTTGTAGATTCTTTTTGATTGTATGCAATGTTGTTAAGTTCGTTTGCTTTAATATTTTTAAGTAATTGAGTCTTGTTGTTTGGCCAAATAACACGTACCGAATCAATTTTAGAAATAGTATCAAGTCCGTAATGTAAATTGTTGCTTACTGATGAGATAAAACCTCTTGAATTAAAAAGTTGTTTTAATTGAGAGTTTTTTTTTGTGTAAACAATTGCTTTGGTAGCGATTCCATTCGGGTTTCCTTCAGTGTAGTTAAATTTAAGTTTTACAAAGTTTTTGTTCGTTGTCGTATTTTCATAAATGCTAGAAAAGTCATTCATGTTGTTTATGATCAAATCCAAGTCTCCATCTAAATCTAAATCGGCGTAAGTTGCTCCATTTGATATGCTAGCGACGTCCTCAATCCAATCATCATTTTTGTTTTCAAATTTAGAAGAATTTCCTCTGAAAATTTGGTTAGGCATATCACCTTTTGGCATCTCTTGTAGAGAGTTTAATAGCCATTCATCTTTAGATTGATTTTTATCTCGATATTTATATGTACTAGCAACGTACATTCTGAAATCTAAGTCATTTGGTCGTCTTAAAATTCCGTTAGCAACGAATAAATCTTGATGGCCGTCATTATCATAATCTGCAATGAGCGGACTCCAACTCCAATCAGTATCAGCTATACCATTATATAGTGCTTCTTCATTAAAGAATTTTCCAGAATTGTTGATCTGAAGCATATTTCTAGCATATTGATCCTTGTATCCTAGTTTTTGTAACTGAAGCTGGACGTTCAACATAGTATCGTCACCTTCTGATTCTTTTACCGCTCTTTCATCTTTAGGAAGCATGTCAAGGGTAATAAGGTCTTGAAAGCCATCACCATTTATATCTGCAGCATCACTACCCATAGAAAATCTACTAATCATTGAAAACTTATCAGCTAATGATTCGGTAAAAGTTCCATCTTGGTTGTTTAAGTAATAATAATCGTCTTCATGGAAATCGTTACAAACGTAAATATCTTCCCATCCGTCATTATTAAAGTCAGCGATAGAAGCACTTAATCCATATCCATTCGCTCCACCAAATATTTTTGCTTCTCCACTGTAGTCTGTGAATTTGTTGTTTGTGTTTTTTAATAGAACATCTCCAGTTAATCCAGTTCTTTTTTCTCTTAATAATGCTGGTCCGTGAGATGTTTTTGTGTGAACTGCATGATTTACGATGTATACATCTAAATCATTGTCTTTATCGTAGTCAAAAAAGTAAGCTTGTGTAGAATATCCTATGTAGTCTAAATTGTACTCTTTTGATTTTTCGGTAAAGGTATTGTCTCCGTTATTTATGTATAATTCATTGTGGCCTTTAAAGTCTAAAAGACCTGATACCGCACAGATGTAAATATCTAGATGTCCATCGTTATTGATGTCTAAAATTGTTGCTCCTGTTTGCCAGTCTGCTTTTCCTTGAATCCCTGCTTTTTCAGTGATGTCTTCAAAGTTTAGGTTTCCTTTGTTCAGGTATAGTTTGTTATCTCCTTTATTTGATACAAAAAAGAGATCAGGTAAGTTGTCATTGTTGAAGTCACCTACGCTTACTCCAGCACCATTATAATAGTATATGTAGTTTATAATGTTGTGTTTTACGTCGTCTTTTATTTCGTTTCTAAACGAAATTCCAGTAGCGTCGGGTGTTAATTTTTTAAATAGGTAATCTTGTTTCGTCTGATTTTTTAAAGGGAGTTTGTTCTTACAGTTACTAAAAATGAGGGAGATTAGTGCTATAAAAATAAGCTTGGTTTTCATTAATCAACAGAAAATTTAATGTTATTAAAAGGAAAAGGGGCTGTGTAACACAACCCCTTCCTTGATTAATTCATATTTAGTTTTGGGCTCCAGGAGAGTTAAAGTCACTCTCGAAAGCTGGAACTGGCCAGTATTCTAAATAATTGTAATTGATAGTTGCATTTGTATAAATAGGCGTGTAAGGAGTAGCTGGTACAGAGTTATCTGTAATACCAAGTACCCAAGCACCTGTTCTAGATCCACCTGCAACACCATAACGTCTTGCATCATAGAAAGAAAGACCTCTGAAAATTAAGGCTAATCTTCTTTCTTTACGAACTTCTTCCCATGCTTCTGCTTGAGTTAATCCAGTTCCTACAGTTGGAGCTAATCCTGAATTTTGTAAGGCTCTAACAGCATCTAAGTGAGCTAAACCACCTTCTACGTCAGAAGTTCTGATTTTAGCTTCAGCTAATAAAAGCTCATTTTCTTCATGAGAAGCACCGTAATATAACTGAACAGCTCCTGCAGTTCCTGAAACAATAGGAGAAGGGTCTTTCCAGAAATAGTTACATCCATACTGAATTCCTCTTCCTCTTGGGTTAGGGAAAATAAATGGATCAAAATATGCGTCTAAACGATTATCTCCTGAGTTAATATCTTGGATTAAACGTGGGCTAGGGAAGTACCAGAATCCTGATACGACACCTGGTAACCAGCTATTGTCTAAAACAGTAGCTTCAGAAGTCATATCGAAAGCATCTGAATTGTTGTTTACTCCGTTGTTACACCAAGTAATTACATTATTCCAATCAGCAGTAGTCATATCATTAACTTTAGTTCCATAAACTAAGTTTCTAGCTCTTAAACTATTGATGTTCTTTACTAATCCAGACATGTCAACTTTGTTAGCTGTAATTGCAACTTGAACAGATGTTAAAATGCTGTTGAATGAAGTTACGTCAGTCACTCCGTTGATTACTGTTGTAAGTGCGTCAAGTACTCTATTTGATTCGTCAAGAAGTGCTGCGCTGTTAACAAAAGCATTATTAGTTTCTCCTGGAGCGTCATTAATAACACCTTGTTCATACATTAATCCAAGTCTGTGGTATGCATATGCTTTCCACCATAAAGCCCAAGCTCTATATGCGTCTTTTTGCGAAGCATCAAGATCAGAAGTTGCATCAATATTAGATAAAATAACATTTGCATGATTATTTACAGCATAATATTCAGCCCATTCGTATTGAGTTGGGTTATCAGAACCTGCTGCTCTTGTGTTTCTCACGGCAATCTCTCCTGGTTGTGGACCTCCAGCTGGTGGTAAAATTGTTTGTGAAGCCGGAACTGTTACTCCTGCAGGAGGAGCAGTAAGAACGTTGTTGTCTAACTCAATAGAAGTAGGTTGGTTTACCCAACGACCACCAAAGTTACCCCATGGCATTGTTAAAACGTCACCCATTGTTTCATGATATCCTGTAATAAACCAGAAGTTTACACTTCTGTTAGGGTCAGTGGTGTGAACGTATATTCCTTTAGCATAACCTGACATACCTGTTGGGGTCTGTAAAGCAGCTAAGGTCGGTTCGTTTTGGTTAACTGGTTCAATGTCAGTATCGATAAGATTATCTTGACATGAGGCTAATAAACCTAAAACGAATATCGATAATAATTTAATTTTTTTCATCTTAATATTTGTTTTTATTTTAGAAAGAAACAGTTACGCCTAAGTTAATACTCTTTGTGTTTGGCATAGTAAATTCGTCAAAACCTCTTTGGAAAGTGTTACCAAAAGTTCTTGAAGCTTCTGGGTCTAAACCAGTGTAATCAGTAATTGTTAATAAATTTCTTCCTGAAATTCTTACATCTAATGCATCAATAAAGTCAGTTTTAATGAACTTCTTTAATTTAAAGTTTACCGCAACAGATCTTAATCTTAAGAAAGACGCGTCTTCTAAGAAGTGAGATAAAGGAACGTTAGTGTTATATAAAGAAGTATAATACTGAACGAAAGCACCAGTTTGTGGTGTTCCTGATGGATCTTCAATTGTTACAGGTACAGAAGTGTCTGCATGTAAACCGTTGTTGTATAACCATTGCTTAGCATTGTTATAAGCGTCTAATCCTTGGAACCAGTCTAATTGCATAGAAACGTTAACGAAATCACTGATTTGGAAATCATTAATGAAAGTCATTACAAAATCAGGTTGAGAACTACCTAAAGTTCTTTTGTCTGGAGTGATAACAACATTACCAGTGTTTTTATTTACAATATAACCACTACTTGCTTGAGTATAGTCACCTTGATCAGCAGCAGCGATAATTGGGTTACCTTCTAAGTCGGTTTCGTTAATGTCAGTAACAACTTTAAATAATGAGAAAGTTCCTACTTCTTGACCTTCTTCTAAAACGAAGTTATTGTTAACTACTAATGGTTGTCCACTAGCAATTCTATCTAGTGTAGCTGTCGACTTAGTAAAACGTACACCAAAGTTCCATCCAAAATCCTCAGATGTGTAAACTTGAGTATCAGCAGAAAGTTCAAAACCGTTACTTGATAAATCGTAGTTGTTAGAAGTGATTAATCCAGAACCAGTAGATGTTGCTGTTTCACCTCCGAAAATTGCTCCATTGTTTTCTCTAGTAAAGTAGTTAATGAAACCACTAACGTTAGAGAACCAAGCTCCTTCGCTAGGTGTAAATCCGTAGTCTAAACCAACTTCTAATTCACTAGTTCTTTCTACCTCTAAGCTTTCATTTTGTAAAGTTGCTGGGAAAGATAAACCAACATCAGCTCCTAATGTAGTTCCTTGTAAAGTAATAATATTATCACCAAATGGAGGTTGAATACCAGCCTCACCATAAGCAGCTCTTAATTTTAATAAATTAACTGAGTCGCTTTCAAAAGTATCAGCGATATTGAAATAAGCATCTGCTCTTGGGAACGTAAAGTCTAATCCAGAACCAAATCTATTTGAGAAATCTTGTCTGAAACCGGCAGAGAATCCAAATAAACTTCCAAAGTCAAATTTTTGGTTTACTAAGTAACCGTAAGTTCTAAATGGAGATTCTGAGTAACCGTTAAATACTTTAGTACTTGATTGGCTAATATTGTAGCTTCCGAATGCTCCGAATGGGTTGTCAGTACCGCTTACACTATTAGAAACTAAATTTCTGTCTCTCCAGTCAAAGTTAATTGTAGTAGTAGATACGATGTTAGTATCCCATCCAAATTGTTCTTTAAAATCAAGACTTAATGTAGCAGAAGCTAAGAAGTTCTGGAAATATTCCTGATTTGTGATAAAGTTAATTCTACCAGTTTTGTTGTTTGTTAGAACTCTCTCTTGTTGGTGGTCGCTTTTATTTTCTTGGAAGAAAGTAAAGTTTTGAGTATACGTATCATAACCGTACTTAACATCAAACGTTAAATAGTCAGTAGGACTATAGTTTAAGTTAAAGTTAGAAATATAACGAGTAATTTCATCTAACCTTGTTTGGTATCTTCTAAAGAAGAATGGGTTAGTTGAGTTTGGATCCGTTAAATCTGGTTGAATAACGAAGTCATTATCACTATTTCTAGTGTTTAATAAATCAACGTGTGGTAAGTTTTGGAATACGTTGTTGATTAAGTTATTTGCATTAGCGTTATCTGTGTTTGTACCAGTATCATTTGAACTGTTAATAACGTCAAAACGACCTGAAACTTTTAAATTTTCAGCTAAATCGATTCCTAGGTTAAAACGAGCATCATACTTAACATACTCTCCAGGAACTAAGATTGACTCTTGTTGAGTTCTGTTTGCAGCTAATAAATAGCTAGTTTTTTCTGAACCTCCTACTAAGTTAACTCCTAAAGTTTGATTTACTGCTGTATTGAATAAAACATCAGTAGCGTCAAAAGTTTGCTCTGCGTATGGAGTATCGTTGATACCAGCATCTCCTAATTGGCTAGTTCCTACAGTTCTTGTGTTAATTGCAACTGCACCGTATTGAGATTCGTTGTTTAAGTCGGTAACTCTTACTCCGTTTAAGTCAGTTAAGAATCCTTGAGCATCAGTTTGGTATCTGTGTAAGCTAGATCTTCTTAAACCATCACCTGCGATAGCGTCAACAACACCAACGTCAGTTCTAACAGTTACTTTCATTTTTCCTGCTTTACCTCTTTTAGTGATAATGTTAATTACCCCGTTTGCTCCTTGAGCACCATAAATTGTACCCGCAGCAGCACCAGAAATAGTTTCAACTCTTTCAACCGTGCTAAAATCAATATCAGCTAAACGTGAACTTTGGTTAGATGCACCACCGATACTTGAACTAGAGTCTAAGATTTGTACTCCATCAATTAAGATCATTGGTTGAGAGCTATTAAGAGAGTTAATCGCTCTTAAAATAATGTTTTGCTGTTGACCTGGCTGACCAGTAGTAGACTGGATGATAGTACCAGCAATCTTACCCTGTAAAGCTTGATCAATAGATTGAGTTCCTGGGGACTCTAATTTTTTCAGAGAAATTGAATTTACCGAAACCCCTAATTTTTTTCTAGAAGTACCTGTTGCTACCCCTGTAACAACTACTTCTTCTAATACGTTGCTGTCTTCTCCCATAACAACGTCGATTGTGTTTGAATTACCAACAGTCTTTTCAACTGTTTTCATTCCAACAAATCTGAAGATTAATACATCTCCTGATTTCGCTTTGATAGTATACTTACCATCAAAATCAGTCTCTGTACCAGATGCAGAACCTTTTTTCTGCACACTAACTCCAGGTAGTGGTCCCGATTGATCTGAAACAATACCTGAAATTGTTTTTTCTTGTGCAAAGGATATTTGCACAATAAACGCAAAGAATAGCGCCAAAATTCCATTAAATTTTGTTATCATTTTGTATTTATTTGAATTAATGTTTGCTAAAGTCTTAAAATAAACTTAAAAAAACAATAAAAAAGGTTAATAAAATGTGAATCAGATAGTGTTTTTGTTAAAATGAAAGTTTTTTTTTAGAAGTAGTTTTTGAAGCTTAAAGAAGCGTTAAACCCTTTGTTGTTGTTGGGTGTGTTGTTAAGATTTCCGCTAAAAATGATGTCTATTTTCGATTGGTTTATGAAGAAAGAATAACCGGCTCCAAGAGATAAGATATTTTGGTTGAGTTTGTTGATAGTTTTTGCTATTCCAAAATCGGTTACACTGTAGAGGTATGATTTTGATGCTGTTTGGATTCTGTATTCTAGATTGAAAAAAGAGTATTGGTGTGTGAATAAGCTTTGTTGATTTATTCCTCTTATTGTAGTTGGGCCTCCAATTCTGAATAATTCATTTGTTAGAAGGTTGCTTGAGAACAAGAGGTTAGTTTGATTTCTTAAGAAGATGGAATTTTTTCTGTTGATGTCAAATATGTATGAAGATTGAAATTTTATTCTATGTTGATTATCATTAAATAAGTCTGTAGTTCTTTTACCAAAATGGTATTGGATTAACATAAAGAATTTAGTTCGGAATATTTCATGATTCTTAGGAGTATTGTAGCTAAGGCTAATTCCTCCAAAGTTGTTTGTGTAGTCGCTCAGGTTGTCTGTTGCGGTTGTTAAAGTATTTGAAGAACTTGTAGATTCGTAATTGATTCCTAGTTTAGTTTTAGGGTTTAGGAAATAATCGAAAGTTGTGTTAAACGTTGAGTTTAAAAATGTAGAGTCTTGTTTGTGTATCGAAAAGTGAGTATTGTTGGAAATAGGGGAATTGAAAATGAATGGAATTTTCGTTCTTACATTTATGTTTTGGCTTTGGTTACCATTGGCATTCCATTCAAGCTTTAGTTCTTCTCCAGTATTGATTAGGTTGATAAAATCTATATTAAGGTTTCCAGTAATTAAGAGTTCTTGGTTTGCTGGATTGGTTGAGAAATTCAGTAAACCATCAAAATTGTTTCTGTTCAACTTTTTAATATATAAATAAAGTGTTGTAGAGTCTTGATTGAATAGGGCTTCGGCTGGTTTTATTAATCTTGCAAATTCTAAGTTATTAATGTTCTTCGCAGAAGAGTTGATTTGTTCTTTGTTGAACCTGATTCCTTCTTTAATTCCAAGAAAGTGTTTTATGTAGCTACTGGGGAAATTGTTATAACCTTTAATGATAATTTTATCGACGGTTCTTTGTTTTGATTCTTGAATATCAAGATCGGCATAAATCAAATCTTTGTCTAAAGAAATGTTTTGAAGTCTAATGTTAGTAAACGGTTTACCTTGTTTTGAAAAGTGATTTTGTATTTCGGTGATTATAGAATTAAAGTTGGTGAACTTAGTTTTTAAAGTGGGGTTTTCTAATATCGGGAGATCTTTTCTTAAATAGTTAAACTTAGTAGGGATTCTTAAAATAAGGCTATCTATTTTCTGTCCTAATGTAACGTGGAATAATGTTACTTTATCTAATTGTTTGTTTATTGAATCTATGTTGGAATAAAAATAACCTTCTTCTCGTAGTTTTTTTAGAATAGAGTTTTTAGAGTCGTTTTTAGTAATGTCTATTTTCTTTAATACGACATTTTCTATCGAATCATTTGATTGTAGTTTAATTGACTTTTCTTGGCTGAAAAGACTTTTTTCACCAAGGAAAAAGAAAATGACTAATATGAGGAAGTGTTTTTTCAAAGTAATTTAAAAAGAGCTAAAGTACATTAAAATCAAGAATTTCGACTCTTGGTTGATTCTTGTTTTAAAAATAACTTACTGATATTTGAATAATTAGAAATTAATCGTACATTTGCACACTCTTAAAAATAGAGATTATTAATAAGTACAAACG
Organism: Tenacibaculum sp.; assembly: GCA_022448525.1. GTDB lineage: Bacteria > Bacteroidota > Bacteroidia > Flavobacteriales > Flavobacteriaceae > Polaribacter. The sequence continues at coordinate 360,571 of JAKVCX010000001.1, read as the reverse complement.
AAAACAAGTAATTAATTAGTATGCCAACTATTCAACAATTAGTTCGTAAAGGAAGAACCAAAATAACTAAGAAGAGTAAATCGGCGGCTTTAACAGCTTGTCCTCAAAGACGTGGAGTTTGTACGCGTGTATACACTACAACGCCTAAGAAACCTAACTCAGCTATGCGTAAAGTAGCTCGTGTTAGATTAACAAATGGTAATGAGATCAACGCGTATATCCCAGGTGAAGGACATAACCTACAAGAGCACTCGATAGTATTAGTTAGAGGTGGAAGGGTAAAAGATTTACCAGGTGTAAAATACCACATCGTACGTGGTGCATTAGATACTGCAGGTGTTGAGGGAAGAACTCAACGTAGATCTAAATACGGTGCAAAACGCCCTAAAGACAAAAAGTAAGATTAATCAGTAACTTTTTTAATGTAAAGACATGAGAAAAAGAAGAGCGAAAAAAAGAGTTTTGTTACCGGATCCAAGATTTAACGATCAATTAGTAACACGTTTTGTAAACAACTTAATGTGGGACGGTAAGAAATCTGTAGCGTTCAAAGTATTTTACGATGCAATGGATATCGTAAATGAAAAGAAAACTGACGAAGAAAAGTCAGCTTTAGAAATTTGGAAAGATGGTTTATCGAATGTAATGCCACACGTAGAGGTTCGTTCTCGTCGTGTAGGTGGAGCTACATTCCAAATACCAATGCAAATACGTCCAGATCGTAAAGTTTCAATGGCGATCAAATGGATGATTAGTTATGCTCGTAAGCGTAATGAAAAAACAATGGCTCAGCGTTTAGCAGCTGAGGTTTTAGCAGCAGCTAAAGAAGAAGGAGCGGCAGTGAAGAAAAGAGTTGATACTCATAAGATGGCTGAAGCAAATAAAGCATTCTCACACTTTAGATTTTAATAGAAATGGCTAGAGATTTAAAATTTACTAGAAATATCGGTATTGCTGCCCACATTGATGCGGGTAAGACTACAACAACTGAGCGTATCCTTTATTACACAGGAGTTTCTCACAAAATTGGAGAAGTACACGATGGTGCTGCTACAATGGACTGGATGGAGCAAGAGCAAGAAAGAGGTATTACAATTACTTCTGCTGCAACTTCATGTACATGGGAGTTCCCAACTGAAAATGGTAAGAAATTACCAGATACTAAAGGATATCACTTTAACATTATTGATACTCCTGGTCACGTTGACTTTACTGTAGAGGTAAATCGTTCTTTACGTGTATTAGATGGATTAGTATTCTTATTTTCAGCTGTTGATGGTGTTGAGCCTCAATCAGAAACTAACTGGCGTTTAGCTGATAACTATAAAGTGCCTCGTATGGGGTTTGTTAATAAGATGGATCGTCAAGGATCTAACTTCTTAGCTGTATGTCAGCAAGTTAAAGATATGTTAGGTTCAAATGCTGTGCCTATCGTATTACCGATTGGTGAAGAAGCAGATTTTAGAGGAGTAATTGACTTAGTTAAGAATCGTGCTATCGTTTGGCATGATGAAACTAAAGGATCTACTTTTGATATTATCGATATTCCAGAAGATTTAAAAGAGGAAGCTGCTGAATACAGAGCTAAATTAATCGAGGAAGTAGCTGCATATGATGAGAACTTATTAGAGAAGTTCATGGAAGATGAAGATTCAATTACAGAAGAAGAAGTGCATGCTGCTTTACGTGCTGCTGTAATGGATATGTCTATCATTCCTATGGTATGTGGTTCTGCTTTCAAAAATAAAGGTGTACAGTTCTTATTAGACGGAGTATGTCGTTACTTACCATCACCGGTAGATAAGGATGCTATCGTTGGAACTGATCCTGATACAGGAGAAGAAGTTGTACGTAAGCCAGATGTAAAAGAGCCTTTCTCGGCTTTAGCATTTAAAATTGCTACAGATCCTTTCGTAGGTCGTTTAGCATTCTTCCGTGCTTACTCTGGTCGTTTAGACGCTGGTTCTTATGTGCTAAACAACCGTTCTGGTAAAAAAGAGCGTATTTCTCGTATTTACCAAATGCACTCAAATAAGCAAAACGCTTTAGATTTTATCGAAGCTGGAGATATTGGAGCTGCTGTTGGATTTAAAGATATTAAAACAGGAGATACTTTATCTGCTGAGAAATCACCAATCGTTTTAGAATCGATGGATTTCCCAGATCCAGTAATCGGTATCGCTGTTGAGCCAAAAACAAAGGCGGATGTTGATAAGTTAGGATTAGCTTTAGGTAAATTAGCTGAAGAAGATCCAACTTTTACAGTGAGAACTGACGAAGCTTCAGGACAGACTATTATTTCTGGAATGGGTGAGTTACACTTAGATATTATTGTTGATCGTTTAAAGCGTGAGTTTAAAGTTGAAGTAAACGAAGGTCAACCACAAGTAGAGTACAAAGAAGCTATTACTGCTTCGGCTGAACACAGAGAGGTTTATAAGAAGCAATCTGGTGGTCGTGGTAAATTCGCGGATATTGTATTTACAATGGAGCCTGCTGACGAAGGAACAACAGGATTACAATTCGAATCTATCATTAAAGGTGGTAACGTTCCTAAGGAATTTGTACCGTCGGTAGAAAAAGGATTTAAAGAGGCTATGAAAAATGGTCCTTTAGCTGGATACGAGATGGATTCAATGAAGGTTACTTTAAAGGATGGATCTTTCCATCCTGTGGATTCTGATCAGTTATCATTCGAATTAGCTGCAAAAATGGGTTACAAAGCTGCTGCAAAAGCTGCAAAAGCTAAAATCATGGAGCCTATTATGAAGTTAGAAGTGTTAACTCCTGAGGAGAACATGGGTGATATTGTAGGAGATTTAAATAGAAGACGTGGTCAGGTTTCTGATATGTCTGATAGAGCGGGGTCTAAAGTTGTTAAAGCTACAGTTCCATTATCTGAAATGTTCGGATATGTTACTGCTTTAAGAACAATGTCTTCTGGTAGAGCTACATCTACAATGGAATTCTCTCACTATGCTGAGACTCCATCAAATATTTCAGAAGAAGTAATCGCTAATGCTAAAGGTTAATTAAGATGAGTCAAAAAATTAGAATAAAATTAAAATCTTACGATTACAACTTAGTTGATAAATCAGCAGAGAAAATCGTTAAGACAGTAAAAAGTACAGGAGCGGTTGTTAACGGACCAATCCCATTACCAACTCATAAAAAGATTTTTACGGTATTACGTTCACCACACGTAAACAAAAAATCTAGAGAGCAATTTCAACTATCTGCTTACAAGCGTTTGTTAGACATTTATAGTTCTTCATCTAAGACTATCGATGCATTAATGAAGCTTGAATTACCAAGTGGAGTTGAGGTAGAGATCAAGGTATAAATAATTTAACTTTCGGCTTATTTTGTTAAGTCGAAAGTTTTTTTTACTTTTGCAGTCCGAAATCCTTAATAGGGTTTCTTTAATTTTCAGTTAGTTAGCTGGAAATCACATGTCCGGAGGGTTTCGCGAAGGAAAAATGGTAAAACACAAAAATTTAAATTAGAGTGTTTTACGCTCTTTTTTTTTGCGCATTCGGAATAAAATTTTAAAACAATTAATAATTAATATTTAAATATGTCTGGGTTAATAGGAAAAAAAGTAGGTATGACCAGCTTATTCGATGAAAATGGGAAGAATATCCCATGTACTGTTATCGAAGCAGGTCCATGCGTAGTTACCCAAGTCAGAACCGAAGAGGTTGATGGCTATTCAGCTTTACAACTTGGTTTCGATGACAAGAAGGCAAAAAGCTCTAATAAAGCTTTAGACGGTCACTTTGCAAAAGCAGGTACTGTTGCTAAGAAAAAAGTCGTTGAGTTCCAAGGTTTCGAAGGTGAGTATAAATTGGGTGACTCAATTACAGTGGAACACTTTACTGAAGGAGAGTTCGTTGATGTTTCAGGAACGTCTAAAGGTAAAGGTTTTCAAGGGGTTGTTAAACGTCACGGATTTGGTGGTGTCGGACAAGCTACACACGGTCAACATAACCGTTTAAGAGCGCCAGGTTCTATTGGTGCGGCTTCTTACCCTGCAAGAGTATTCAAAGGAATGCGTATGGCAGGTCGTATGGGAGGAGATAAAGTTAAAGTTCAAAATTTAAGAGTATTAAAGGTAGTTCCTGAAAAGAATCTTTTAGTTATTAAAGGTGCTATTCCAGGTCATAAAAACTCTTATGTAATTATTGAGAAGTAATGAAGGTAGCAGTATTAGATATTACAGGAAAAGATACTGGTAGAAAAGTTGAACTTTCTAACGAAGTATTCGGAATTGAGCCAAATGATCATGCAATTTACTTAGATGTAAAGCAATTTTTGGCTAATCAAAGACAAGGAACTCACAAGTCTAAAGAAAGAGGTGAGATTACTGGAAGTACTAGAAAGATTAAAAAACAAAAAGGTACAGGTACTGCACGTGCAGGAAGTATCAAGTCTCCAGTTTTTAGAGGTGGAGGACGTATCTTCGGTCCAAGACCAAGAAACTATTCTTTCAAATTAAACAAGAACTTAAAGCGTTTAGCTCGTAAATCAGCTTTAAGTATTCAAGCAAAAGATAGCAATTTAGTAGTTATTGAAGATTTTAACTTTGAAACTCCAAAGACTAAAGAATTTGCTAAGGTGTTAAAGGCTTTAGAATTAGATACGAAGAAATCATTATTCGTATTAGGTACAGAGAACAAAAATGTTTATTTGTCTTCTCGTAACTTAAAGAATTCGAAAGTGGTTAGTGCTACAGGATTAAATACTTACAACGTTTTAAACGCTGGTAAAGTAGTAATCGCTGAAAGTACATTAGAAGGAATTGAATCTAATTTAAGTAAATAGGGAATAAGATGAGTATTTTAATTAAACCTATTATTACGGAAAAAGCAACTGGTGATAGCGAGCGTTTTAATCGTTACACTTTTGTTGTGAACAAGAAAGCTAACAAAATTCAAATTAAAGATGCTGTTGAAGCTACTTACGGAGTAACAGTAGAAAAGGTGAGAACTTTAAATCACCCAGCATTAAGAAAAACTAAGTATACTAAGAAAGGTTTAGTAACTGGTTTAACAAGCGGTTATAAAAAAGCGGTTGTTCAGTTAGCAGATGGCGAAATTGATTTTTATAACAATCTATAAGAATAAGCAAGACAAATGTCAGTTAGAAAATTAAAACCAATAACACCAGGTCAGCGTTTTAGAGTTGTGAATGGGTTCGACACCATCACTACTGATAAGCCGGAAAAGTCATTATTGGCTCCGAAAAAAAGAACTGGAGGTCGAAACAATCAGGGTCGTATGACTACTCCTAACAGAGGTGGAGGTCATAAGAGAAGATATCGTATTATCGATTTCAAAAGAAATAGATATAACGACCCTGCTACAGTATTAACTATTGAGTACGATCCAAACCGTACAGCGTTTATCGCTTTAGTTCAATATGCTGATGGAGAAAAGCGTTATGTAATCGCACAAAACGGATTAAAAGTAGGACAAACTATCGTTTCAGGAAAAGAAGCTACGCCAGATGTTGGTAACGCTATGTTCTTAAGTGATATTCCATTAGGAACAACTATTTCTTGTATCGAGTTACGTCCAGGTCAAGGAGCTGTTATGGCTCGTTCTGCTGGATCTTTTGCACAGTTAATGGCAAGAGACGGTAAATATGCAATTGTTAAGTTACCTTCAGGTGAAACAAGATTAATCTTACAAACTTGTATGGCAACTATTGGAGTAGTATCTAATTCAGATCACCAATTATTAGTTTCTGGTAAAGCTGGTAGATCTAGATGGTTAGGTAGAAGACCAAGAACTAATGCAGTTAGAAAGAACCCAGTTGATCACCCAATGGGAGGTGGTGAAGGACGTTCTTCTGGAGGACATCCAAGATCTAAGAATGGTATCCCAGCTAAAGGATATAAGACTAGATCTAAGACTAAAGCTAGTAACAAGTATATTTTAGAACGTAGAAAGAAATAATAAATCATGGCAAGATCATTAAAAAAAGGACCTTACGTTCACTATAAGTTAGAAAGAAAAGTGTTAGCTAACGTTGAATCAGGAAAGAAATCTGTGATCAAAACTTGGTCTAGAGCTAGTATGATTACTCCTGATTTTGTTGGACAAACTATTGCTGTTCATAATGGACGTCAGTTTGTACCTGTTTACGTTACAGAAAACATGGTAGGTCATAAGTTAGGCGAATTTTCACCAACTCGTTCATTCCGTGGACACGCTGGTGCTAAAAATAAAGGAAAAAAATAGTAGGATATTATGGGAAGTCGTAAAAAAAACATGGCAACGCAGTTAAAAGAAGCTAAGAAGCAAAGAGCTTTTGCTAAGCTTACTAACTGTCCTACGTCACCGAGAAAAATGCGTTTAGTAGCGGATCAAGTAAGAGGTGTTGAAGTTGAAAAGGCTTTACAAATCTTAAAATTCAGTCCAAAAGAAGCATCACGTAACTTAGAAAAGTTGTTATTATCAGCTATTGCTAACTGGCAAGCTAAGAATGAAGATGCTAGCATGGAGGATGCTGGATTATTCGTGAAATCTATTTATGTAGATAGCGCAGGAATGTTAAAAAGATTAAGACCTGCTCCACAAGGGCGTGCTCACAGAATTCGTAAGCGTTCTAACCACGTTACTTTAGAGTTAGGAACTAAAAATAACAGCAATTAATCATTAGTAGAAATGGGACAAAAGACAAATCCAATAGGAAATCGTTTAGGAATTATCAGAGGATGGGAATCTAACTGGTATGGTGGAAATGACTACGGTGATAAAATTGCTGAAGATGATAAGATAAGAAGGTATTTAAAAGCTAGATTATCAAAAGCAAGTGTATCTCGTATTATTATTGAGCGTACTTTAAAACTTGTAACCGTTACTATCACTACTGCACGTCCAGGTATCATTATTGGTAAAGGAGGTCAAGAGGTAGACAAGTTAAAAGAGGAGCTTAAGAAAATTACTGGTAAAGAAGTTCAAATTAACATTTTCGAGATTAAGCGTCCAGAGTTAGATGCAAATTTAGTTGCAGCTAGTATCGCTCGTCAAATCGAAAATAGAATTTCATACAAGCGTGCTACAAAAATGGCTATCGCGGCTGCAATGCGTATGAACGCAGAAGGTATCAAAGTTCAACTTTCTGGTCGTTTAAACGGAGCTGAAATGGCACGTTCTGAACACTATAAAGAGGGAAGAATTCCTTTATCTACTTTCAGAGCAGATATCGATTATTCACTTGTTGAAGCTCATACTACATACGGAAGAATCGGTGTGAAAGTATGGATTATGAAAGGTGAGGTTTATGGAAAACGTGAATTATCTCCATTAGTTGGATTATCTAAACAAAAAGGTAACTCTAACAACAAAGGTGGAGGTGGAAGACGTCAACCTCGCAGAAGAAAATAATTTTATAAAAGAAATTAGAGATGTTACAGCCAAAAAGAGTAAAATTTCGTAGAGTTCAGAAAGGTAAAGGAAATATGAGTGGTAACTCTGGAAGAGGTACCCAATTATCAAACGGAATGTTTGGAATCAAGTCCTTAGACCAGAACTTACTTACTTCTCGACAAATTGAAGCTGCTCGTATTGCGGCGACTCGTTATATGAAAAGGGAAGGGCAACTTTGGATTAAAATTTTCCCAGACAAGCCAATAACAAAGAAACCGTTAGAGGTACGTATGGGTAAAGGTAAAGGAGCACCTGACCATTTTGTAGCTGTTGTTAAACCAGGAAGAATCTTGTTCGAAGTTGGTGGTGTGCCAATGGAGGTAGCTAAAGAAGCATTACGTTTAGCTGCACAAAAACTTCCGGTAAAGACAAAGTTTATCATTGCAAGAGATTTTGATTATAACGCTTAATTCTAATAGATCATGAAACAATCAGAAATAAAAGAATTATCAACAGCTGACTTACAAGATAAGCTTGGAGCGTTGAAGAAAAATTATACTGATCTTAAGATGGCTCACGCTATAACTCCACTGGACAATCCATTGCAGTTAAGAACCTTAAGAAGAACTGTTGCAAGAATTGCAACAGAGTTAACTAAAAGAGAATTACAATAAATTCTAGTCAGTTTTAAAGATGGAAAAAAGAAATCTTAGAAAAGAGAGAATAGGTGTAGTATCTAGCAACAAAATGGAGAAATCTATCGTAGTTAGCGAGGTAAAAAGAGTAAAGCACCCAATGTACGGTAAATTCGTTAAGAAAACGAAGAAGTACGTTGCACATGACGAGAATAACGATTGCAACATTGGAGATACAGTGAGAATAATGGAAACTCGTCCATTAAGTAAATCTAAGCGTTGGAGATTAGTAGAAATCCTAGAAAGAGCTAAATAATATGTTACAAACAGAATCAAGATTAAAAGTAGCAGACAACACTGGAGCAAAGGAAGTTTTAGTGATTAGAGTTTTAGGAGGAACAAAAAAGCGTTACGCTAGCGTTGGAGATAAGATTGTTGTTACAGTAAAGTCTGCAACTCCAAACGGAACTGTAAAGAAAGGTCAAGTATCTCGTGCAGTTGTTGTTCGTACTAAGAAAGAAGTTAGACGTAAAGACGGGTCATATATCAGATTTGATGATAACGCTTGTGTACTTTTAAATCCTTCAGAGGAAATGAGAGGTACTCGTGTATTCGGTCCTGTTGCTCGTGAATTACGTGAGAAACAATTTATGAAGATAGTATCATTAGCACCTGAGGTGTTATAAAAACAGATTTTAAGATGAAGAAATTTAAAATTAAATCAGGAGATACTGTTAAAGTTATCGCAGGAGATCACAAAGGATCAGAAGGAAAAGTTTTACGTATCCTTAAAGATAAGGATAGAGTAGTAGTAGAAGGTGTGAATATGATTTCTAAGCACACTAAACCTAGCGCTGCTAATCCACAAGGAGGTATCGTAAAGCAAGAAGCTCCATTACATATTTCGAACGTTGCTTTAGTAGAAAATGGTGAAGCTGTAAGAGTAGGTTATAAAGTTGAAGGAGATACTAAGACTAGAATCTCTAAAAAAACTAAAAACGAAATATAATCATGAGTTACGTACCAAGATTAAAAGAAGAATACAAAGCTAGAGTTATCAAGGCTCTAACTGATGAGTTCGGATATAAGAACGTAATGCAAGTACCAAAGTTGCAGAAGATTGTTGTAAGTAAAGGTGTAGGTGCTGCTATTGCTGATAAGAAATTAATTGATTATGCTATTGAAGAGTTAACTTCAATTACTGGTCAAAAAGCAGTTCCAACTATTTCTAAGAAAGACGTTGCAAACTTCAAATTACGTAAAGGAATGCCAATCGGGGCTAAAGTTACGTTAAGAGGTGATATTATGTACGAATTCTTAGATCGTTTAATCACTGCTTCTTTACCACGTGTAAGAGATTTTAATGGAATTAAAGCAAATGGATTCGATGGTAGAGGTAATTACAATTTAGGAATTACTGAACAAATCATTTACCCAGAGATTAATATTGACCAAGTAAAGAAAATCAACGGAATGGATATTACTTTCGTAACATCTGCTCAAACTGATAAAGAAGCTAAGTCATTATTAGGAGAATTAGGTTTACCATTTAAAAAGAATTAATAAGATGGCTAAAGAATCAATGAAAGCGCGCGAGCGTAAAAGAGCTAAAACGGTTGCTAAGTATGCTGAGAAAAGAAAGGCTTTAAAGGAAGCTGGAGATTACGAAGCATTACAAAAGTTACCTAAGAACGCTTCACCAATTAGAATGCACAATCGTTGTAAGCTAACTGGTCGTCCAAAAGGATATATGCGTCAGTTTGGAATTTCACGTGTTACTTTCCGTGAAATGGCAAACCAAGGATTAATTCCAGGTGTAAAGAAAGCTAGCTGGTAGTATATCAGTTATCAAGATATAAAAAAGGTGTACAATTATTTGTGCACCTTTTTTTATTTTAGGGGAAAATTTAATTTATGAGGAAGTTTCTTAATTTGAACTATCCATTTTATTATGATCTTAAAACTTCATTTCTAATAGGAATTGTAATATTGGTTTTGTCCACTTTGTTTAGTTTTCTATTTGAACCGTTTGATGTTAACTTTTCCGAATTAAGATTTTCTTATTTAACAATCTCCTTTATACATTCATTTATGTCATTATTGGTTTTCATGGGAAGTTGTGCAATTTTAAAAAGTGTTAGAAAATCGAGCTCCGAGTGGCGTGTAAAGAATGAGGTTGTTTTTTTGCTATTAGTTTTAATATTGATTGGTGTCTGTCAATTCTTAATTAGAGATATTATTTACGACAAAGATGATAATTGGTCAATTCGATATTTATATGAGGAAGTTAGGAATACTGTTTTAGTTGGGGCGTTATTAATGTTTATTATTACTTCTATAAATGTTGAAAGATTACGAAGTATATATAATTTAAGGAGTAAGAGGCTAACAGTTGTTGAGCAAGAACTAGGATACAATAATGATTCAATCCGAATCAAGACTTTGGTTAATAATGATGACTTTACTCTTAATATTAGTGATTTTATATTCGCCAAATCGGATAAAAATTATACCTATATTTTTTTGGAGGATAATGTGAACTTGAAGAGAATATCGTTAAAAAGTCTAGAGGATCAATTAAAAGGATTCAATTTCATTATAAAGTCTCATCGATCTTATTTGGTTAATATGTATAAGATAGAAAACGTTAAAGGAAATACTCAAGGTTATAAATTAAAAATGAAAAACAGTATTGAAGAAGTTCCCGTTTCAAGAGGTCGAATAGATATGTTTGAAGAAATCTATAATTCTGCCTACTCTTAGGTTGTCATTCGTCACAAAGTTGTTGTTATTGGTCTCATTTCCTTATTTGAATTAAGTACGCCATGGTTTTCTGAATAGTTTCGCATAAATAATTTAAAAGTTTATTTATGACTACTAATAGAAGATTTGATCTGGATTGGTTACGAGTTATTTCTGTTTTCGCTGTTTTTGTACATCATGTTTGTATGCCTTTCAATGGAGATGATTTCCATATCATGAATTCCGAATCTAGTAAATTGCTAGATGATGTAATGGTGTATTTCGAACAGTTTAGATTACCATTATTATTTTTTGTTTCTGGTGTAGGAACAATTTTTGCCTTTTCAAAAAGAACTTGGTTTCAGTTTGTAAAAGAACGTAGTCTTCGATTATTGATTCCTCTAATTTTTGGAGTGGTTGTTTTAATTCCGCCTCAAACTTTTTTTGAGTATTATGCGGAGTTTAATTTTAATATTAGTAGTTATTTTAAATTACTATCTCAACTAAAAGTGAATCATCTTTGGTTTATAGAAAACCTATTTTGGATGTCTCTCTGTTCAATTCCTTTTATTTTATTTTTAAAGTCGAGTAAAGGCGAAAGAGTTGTCATGAAAATAACTCAATCGAGCTCTAAATATGGTTTGTTTTCATGGTGTATTATATTAGTTCTACTTAGAATAGTGACTAAGCATTATTTTCCAAGTGATTCTAAAAGTATTTCAAATGTTTCTTCTATCCTTTATTATAGTTTCTATTTTATGGCAGGTCTCGTCATTGCCAGTTCAAGCAACCTATGGAATTTAATCCTTTCTAATAGAAGAAAATATTTTTCATTAGCATTGTTATCCACGGTTCTTTTTTATTTCTATTATTTTCTTCCATCAAGTGTATTATCACCATACTTATCTCTTTCACAAAGATGGAGCATTTGGTATTTGACGTGTAGTTTGGTTTCTTGGTCGGTTCTTTTAACAGTATTAGGTTATGGATATAAACACTTGAATATTAAAAGTTTTCTTCTAACGAAACTGAATGAAGCGGTATATCCTTTTTATATGTTACATCAAACAGTAATAATTATAATTGGATATTTTATTATTCAATTAAATACATCGATTTTGAGTAAAATACTACTACTTTTTTGTAGTTCATTAGTGTTAATTATAGTTCTTTACATACTTGCGATTTATCCTTTTAAATGGATGAGATTTCTTTTTGGAATGAAAAATAAGAACTAATAAATTTGAAAATATTATGCTTTTTGATAGTGAATGAAAATGACTACAATTTGGCAATAAATTAATAGTCAAATCGATAATTGAAAAATCTCTTTTTTTTTCGAAAACTTTATGTATATTTGCACACTGTTTTTAGAGGGTAAATTATGCCTTTTTGTGAAATAACAACATGTGTATGATTGCCTTTTTAAAGACAAAAAATAAGTTTTAACTGGTTTCAGGTTTAGTAGTTACGGTAAAACGTAAGTAAAATAGAAGCTGCTAAATACCAAAACCGCAATTAAATTAATATGTATACAGATCCAATCGCGGATTTTCTTACTCGTGTTAGAAATGCTATTATGGCAGGACACAGAGTTGTAGAAGTTCCAGCTTCAAAATTGAAGAAGGAGATGACCAAAATTTTGTTTGATCAAGGTTACATTTTAAGTTATCAGTTCAATGACGATAAAGTTCAAGGAACTATCAAGATAGCTTTAAAGTACGATAGACAAACTAAAGAGCCGGTTATCAGAAAAATTCAAAGAGTATCTACTCCAGGTTTACGAAAGTATGTAGGTGCTAAAGAAATGCCAAGAGTTTTAAACGGACTTGGTATCGCAATTGTATCAACTTCAAGAGGTGTGATGACTAACAAGAAAGCACGTCAAGAGAATGTTGGTGGAGAAGTATTATGTTACGTTTACTAATAAACATTTTGTAAGATGAGTAGAATAGGTAAAAGCCCAATCACATTGCCACAAGGTGTTGAATTCAAAGTAAACGATAACGTGGTAACAGTAAAAGGTAAATTAGGAGAATTAACTCAAAAGTTAACTTCTGGTATTACTGTAAAGGAAGAGGATGGTACTTTAACATTAGAAAGACCATCAGATAGTAAAGAACACAAGGCTGCACACGGTTTATATCGAGCTTTAATCGCAAACATGATTGAAGGTGTGACTAAAGGTTATACTAAGGAATTAGAGTTAGTAGGAGTAGGTTATAGAGCATCTAACCAAGGTCAAAAGTTAGATTTAGCTTTAGGATTTTCTCATAACATTGTTTTAGAGTTAGCACCAGAGGTTAAGGTTGAAACAGTATCTGAAAAAGGTAAAAACCCAATCGTAAAATTAACTTCTCACGATAAGCAATTAGTGGGGCAAGTAGCGGCTAAGATTCGTTCTTTCCGTAAGCCTGAGCCATATAAAGGTAAAGGAGTTAAGTTTGTTGGTGAAGTAATTAGAAGAAAAGCAGGTAAATCTGCATAATAATTAGTGTTATGGCATTATCAAAACTTGAAAGAAGACAACGTATAAAGTATAGAATTAGAAAAGTTATTTCTGGTACAGCTGCAAAGCCAAGATTATCAGTATTCAGAAGTAATAAAGAAATCTATGCACAGATTATAAATGATGTAGACGGTGTAACAATTGCAGCGGCTTCATCGAGAGATAAAGAAATTGCATCTGGTTCTAAAGCAGAAACTGCTGCAGCTGTAGGAAAAGCAATCGCTGAGAAAGCTGTAAAAGCAGGATTAGAGACTGTTGCTTTTGATAGAAATGGTTACTTATACCATGGACGTGTAAAAGTATTAGCAGACGCTGCAAGAGAAGCTGGTTTAAAATTTTAAGAAATTATATTATGTTAGGATATAAAAACGTAGAAAGAGTAAAACCAAGCGGATTAGAGCTTGTTGACAGATTAGTAGGTGTTCAACGTGTTACTAAAGTTACTAAAGGAGGTAGAGCATTTGGTTTTTCTGCTATCGTAGTAGTAGGTGATGGTAACGGAGTTGTTGGACATGGATTAGGGAAGTCTAAGGATGTTTCTTCTGCAATTGCAAAAGCGGTTGAAGATGCAAAGAAAAACTTAGTTCGTATTCCACTTTTAAACGGAACATTACCTCACGAGCAAAAAGGTAAATTCGGAGGAGCAAAGGTTTTTGTTAAGCCAGCTTCAAATGGTACCGGAGTTATCGCAGGTGGTGCTGTACGTGCCGTATTAGAATCTGTAGGAGTACATGACGTATTATCTAAGTCTCAAGGATCTTCTAACCCACATAACGTGGTAAAAGCAACTTTCGACGCATTATTACAATTACGTAGCGCTGAAACTATTGCAAGACAAAGAGGTATCTCATTAGAGAAAGTTTTTAACGGATAAAATTTAAGACGATGAGTAAAATTAGAGTTACACAAGTAAAAAGTCAAATCGGTCGCCTTAAAAATCAAAAGAGAACGTTAGAGGCGTTAGGATTACGTAGAATGAACCAAACTGTAGAGCACGATGCAACAGCTACAATTTTGGGGATGGTAAATAAAGTTCAACACTTAGTTTCTGTAGAAGAAATTAAATAAGAAGATAATAAACATGGGTTTACATAACTTAAAACCAGCAGCTGGATCTACAAAAAGCGGGAAGAGAATTGCTCGTGGTGAAGGATCAGGTCATGGTGGTACCTCTACAAGAGGACATAAAGGAGCTAAATCTCGTTCAGGTTACTCGCGTAAAATCGGATTCGAAGGAGGGCAAATGCCACTTCAAAGACGTGTGCCTAAGTTTGGATTTACTAACATCAACCGTAAGGAATATGTTGGAATCAACTTAGATAAATTACAAGAGTTAGTTGATAACGGTAGAATTACTGATACAGTTACTATGGACGTTTTAGTGGAAAATAGATTAGCACGTAAAAACGAACTTGTAAAGATCTTAGGACGTGGTGAATTGAAAGCTAAATTAAATATAACTGTACACAAATTTACAGCAACAGCAAAAGCGGCTATCGAAGCAGCTGGAGGTGAAGCGGTAACTTTATAAACTGTAAATGATGAATTTTATAAATACTTTAAGAGACATTTTCAAAATAGAAGAGTTAAAAGATAAATTACTTTTAACGGTAGGTTTAATCGCTGTTTATCGATTTATGGCAGCAGTTCCATTACCAGGAATTGATCCAACTCAATTAGCAGCACTTAAAGATCAAGCCGGAGGTGGACTCTTAGGTTTATTAAATGCATTTACAGGTGGGGCATTCGCTAGAGCATCTGTTATGGCTTTAGGAATTATGCCTTACATTTCTGCATCTATTGTAGTTCAGTTAATGGGAATTGCTATTCCTTATTTACAGAAACTTCAAAAAGATGGAGAGAGTGGACGTAAGAAAATTACACAAATTACACGTTGGTTAACGATTTTAATTACATTAGTTCAAGGACCAACTTATATCACAGCAATTAAAACTCAATTCGGTTTACCAGAATCTGCTTTCTTAGTAGGTGGTGCTACGTTTTGGGTTTCATCTATGATTCTACTTACTGCAGGAACAATTTTTGCAATGTGGTTAGGAGAAAGAATTACTGACAAAGGAGTTGGTAATGGTATTTCTTTATTAATTACAGTAGGTATCATCGCTAATTTCCCAGCTGCATTTTTGCAAGAGTTTATTGCAAAAACTACAAACGCTGGAGGTGGTGGAATAATGATGATTTTAATTGAAGTTTTAGTATGGTTTGTTGTAATATTATTAACAGTGTTACTAGTAACTGCGGTTCGTAAAGTAGCAGTTCAATATGCTAGAAGAACGGCAATTTCAAACATTAAAGATGTTGAAGGAGCAAGACAATACATTCCATTAAAATTAAATGCTGCTGGTGTAATGCCAATCATTTTTGCTCAGGCAATTATGTTCGTACCGATGACTTTAGGTCAGAAGTTTCCAGCATTAGTTAAATTAACAGATATTAATGGATTATGGTACAACTTGATATTTGCAGTTTTAATTATCATTTTTAGTTACTTCTATACTGCAATTACAATTCCTACAAATAAAATGGCGGAAGATCTTAAAAGAAGTAGTGGTTTTGTACCAGGTTACAAGCCGGGTGAAGAAACTGCAAATCACTTAGATTCAGTTTTATCTAAAATTACTTTCCCTGGATCTTTATTTTTAGCTGCATTATCTATTTTACCAGCTATTATCGTTCAGTTTGGAGTAACTCAGAGTTGGGCATTGTTCTACGGAGGTACTTCATTAATTATTATGGTAGGTGTAGCAATTGACACTATTCAACAAATTAATTCGTATTTATTAAACAGTCGTTACGATGGTTTAATGAAAACAGGTAACACTAATAGAAAATCATTAAAATAATATGGCTAAGCAACCAGCAATTCAACAAGATGGAACTATAACAGAAGCATTATCAAATGCAATGTTTCGTGTAGAATTAGAAAACGGACATATTGTTACGGCGCACATTTCTGGAAAAATGCGTATGCACTATATCAAACTTTTACCTGGAGATAAGGTAAAGTTAGAAATGAGCCCATATGATTTGACTAAAGCAAGAATTACTTACAGATATTAAAAAACACACTGATGAAAGTAAGAGCATCATTAAAGAAAAGAAGTGCCGACTGTAAAATTGTACGCAGAAAAGGCAGACTATATGTTATAAATAAAAAGAATCCTAGATTTAAACAAAGACAAGGTTAGTTATGGCAAGAATCGCAGGTATAGATATTCCAAAGAATAAGAGAGGCGTAATCGCTTTAACATACATCTTTGGTATAGGAAGAAGCAGAGCTAAAGATATTTTAGCTGAAGCTAAAATCGACGAGAACATTAAAGTTCAAGATTGGAACGATGATCAAATCGCAGCAATTCGTGAGCAAGTTGGTACGTACACTATTGAGGGTGAATTACGTTCTGAGGTTCAATTAAACATTAAGCGTTTAATGGATATCGGTTGTCAAAGAGGAATCCGTCACAGACTTGGATTACCTTTAAGAGGACAAAGAACTAAAAACAACTCTCGTACTAGAAAAGGTAAGAGAAAAACTGTAGCTAACAAGAAAAAATAATCGTTAGATTATTTTTACTAATAGTAAAGAATCATGGCAAAATCGAAAGTAACAAAAAAACGTAAAGTTGTAATCGAGTCTACAGGTGAGGCTCATATTACAGCATCGTTCAATAACATCATCATCTCTTTAACTAACAAAAAAGGAGACGTAATTTCTTGGTCATCTGCCGGTAAAATGGGATTCAGAGGATCTAAGAAAAATACTCCTTATGCTGCTCAATTAGCAGCAGAGAACTGTGCTTCAGTTGCAAAAGAAGCTGGTTTACGTAAGGTAAAGGTGTATGTTAAAGGACCAGGTAACGGTAGAGAATCTGCTATCAGATCAATCCATAACTCAGGAATCGAAGTAACAGAAATCATTGATGTTACACCAATTCCTCACAATGGATGTCGTCCACCTAAAAGAAGAAGAGTATAATAATTAATTTTTAACCAAGTAGGATAAAAGATTGTCGAAGGAGTTAGCCTTAATTCACGATCCCTACTTAAATTTATAGAAATGGCAAGATATACAGGACCAAAAACTAAGATTGCTCGTAAATTTGGCGAGGCAATTTTCGGAGATGATAAGAACTTCGAAAAAAGAAATTACCCTCCAGGACAACACGGAGTTGGTAAGAGAAGAGGTAAGAAATCTGAATACGCAGTTCAGTTAATGGAAAAGCAAAAAGCTAAGTATACTTATGGTATCTTAGAGCGTCAATTCCGTAACTTATTTAAAAAAGCGCAGGCTTCAGGTGGAATTACAGGTGAGGTTTTATTACAATTATGTGAATCTCGTTTAGATAATACAGTTTTCCGTTTAGGAATTGCTACTTCTCGTAGAGCAGCTCGTCAATTAGTTTCTCACCGTCACATCACTGTAAACGGAGAGATTGTAAACATTCCATCATACAGATTAAAAGCTGGAGATGTAATAGCAGTTAGAGAGAAGTCTAAATCATTAGACGCTATCGAAAATGCATTAGCTTCTAATAGCAATGTTTACGAATGGTTAACTTGGAATGCTGAGCAAAAGTCAGGTACTTTTGTAAAAGCTCCAGAAAGATTACAGATTCCTGAGAACATTAAGGAGCAGTTAATCGTAGAATTATATTCTAAATAATAAATTAATCACATTGGTATTTGGCCAAAGGGTTTGTTCGTACTTCTTCAAACTTATGAACCGCGCAACCAAATAACAATTAAAACGAAGAAACAAAACATATGGCGATTTTAAATTTTCAAAAGCCCGATAAAGTTATTATGATCGAATCTACTGATTTTAAAGGTAGATTCGAATTCAGACCGTTAGAACCAGGTTTTGGTTTAACTGTTGGTAATGCTTTACGTAGAGTATTATTATCATCTTTAGAAGGATTTGCAATTACTTCTTTAAGAATTGATGGTGTTGATCATGAATTCTCAACTATGACTGGTGTTGTAGAAGATGTAACTGAAATGATCTTGAACTTAAAGCAAGTTCGTTTCAAGAAGCAAATCGAAGAGTCTGATAGAGAAACAGTAACTATTGCAATTTCAGGTCAAGAGCAATTAACTGCAGGAGACTTACAAAAGTTCATTTCTGGATTCCAAGTATTAAATCCAGATTTAGTTATCTGTAATATGGATAAGTCTGTAAAGATTAATGCAGAGATTACCATAGAAAAAGGTAGAGGTTTTGTACCAGCTGAAGAAAATAAAAAATCAGGTGCACCGTTAGGAACGATTTTTACTGATTCAATCTTTACACCAATTAAAAATGTAAAGTATGCAGTAGAGAACTTCCGTGTTGAGCAAAAGACTGACTACGAAAAGTTAGTATTTGATATTGATACTGATGGTTCAATCAATCCTAAAGATGCATTAACGGAAGCAGCTAAGATTTTAATTCACCACTTCATGTTATTCTCAGATGAGAGAATTACTTTAGAGGCTGATGAAATCGCTCAGACTGAATCATATGATGAAGAATCATTACATATGAGACAGTTATTAAAGACGAAATTAGTTGATATGGATTTATCAGTTCGTGCTTTAAACTGTTTAAAAGCTGCAGAAGTAGATACGTTAGGAGACTTAGTTTCTTTTAACAAAGGTGATTTAATGAAGTTTAGAAACTTTGGTAAAAAATCATTAACTGAATTAGAAGAGTTAGTGAACAATAAAGGCTTAAGTTTCGGAATGGACTTAACAAAATACAAATTAGATAGAGATTAATATTTTAACTAGGTTATCATAGTTTTGCTCCCCAAGAGTGGGTAGAGCAAGATGATAGTCTAAAACTTAAACGTCATGAGACACGGTAAAAAAGTAAACCATTTAGGTAGAAAAACAGCACATAGAAAGTCTATGTTAGCTAACATGGCTTGTTCTTTAATCGAGCACAAGCGTATTAACACTACAGAAGCTAAAGCGAAAGCCTTACGTAAGTTTGTAGAGCCGTTAATTACAAAAGCTAAAGCTGAGAATAACACTACAGAAGAGAAAAACATGCACAACCGTCGTGTAGTGTTTAGTTACTTACGTAACAAATATGCAGTTTCTGAGTTATTCAAAGAAATTTCTGTAAAGATTGCTGACAGACCAGGTGGTTACGTTCGTATCATCAAATTAGGAAATCGTCAAGGAGATAACGCTCCAATGGCAATGGTTGAATTAGTTGACTACAACGAATTATACAATCCAAACGGTAAGAAGGCTAAGAAGACTACTCGTCGTAGCCGTCGTGGTGGAGCTGCTAAAGCTGCTGCACCTGTAGCTGATGTTGAAGCTTCACAAGAAGAAGAATAGATGACAGTTCTATAAAGTATAAAAAAGGATAAACAATTTAGTTTATCCTTTTTTTTTAAGCTATTTTTGACAAATTTTTTAAAACACGGTGAGTACTATATTTTAATTTTTTCGTTAAAGTTTTGATTTATAGTAGTCTTATCAGTTTAAAATTAACAAATACACAACAAACTAATGAAATACACAACACGAAAAAAAGCACTAGTTTTACTTGCAGACGGTACGGTTTTCTATGGTAAATCTGTTGGAATTGAAGGTACTGTTACAGGAGAGATTTGCTTCAATACTGGGATGACTGGTTACCAAGAAATTTTTACTGATCCTTCATATTATGGTCAGCTAATGGTTGCAACTAACGCACACATTGGTAATTATGGAGTGAACAAAGAAGAGGTTGAATCTGAAGGAATCAAGATTTCAGGTTTGATTTGTAGAAATTTTAGCTTCGAGCATTCTCGCGTGGATTCAGATGGTAATTTAAAAGACTGGTTTGAGAAGCATAATTTAGTAGCTATTTCAGATGTTGACACAAGAGCTCTTGTTTCTTATATCAGAGAAAATGGAGCAATGAATGCAATCATAACTACAGAAACAGATAATGTAGAAGAATTGAAGAAGCAATTAGCAGATATTCCAAACATGGAAGGTTTAGAGTTGGCTTCCCAGGTTTCTACTAAAGAACCATATTTTGTAGGAGATGAAAATGCAACATTTAAAATTGCAGCTTTGGATATCGGAATTAAGAAAAATATCTTGAGAAACCTTGCAAAAAGAGATGCTTATATTAAAGTATATCCATATAACTCAAAGTTTGAGGACCTGGAGTCTTGGGGGCCGGATGGTTATTTCATCTCTAATGGACCTGGAGATCCGGAACCTTTAACTGAGGCACAAGAATTAGCCAAAGAAATCATCAAAAGAGATTTACCATTGTTCGGAATCTGTTTAGGTCACCAAGTTATTGCCTTAGCTAATGGCATTTCTACATACAAAATGCACAACGGTCATAGAGGGATTAATCACCCAGTTAAAAACCTAGTTACAGGTAAAGGTGAGATTACTTCTCAAAATCATGGTTTTGCAATTAATAGAGAAGAGACAGAAGCACATGGTGATGTTGAAATTACGCATGTACATTTAAATGATAACACAGTAGCAGGGATTAAAATGAAGAGTAAAAATGTGTTTTCAGTGCAGTATCACCCGGAAGCAAGTCCTGGACCACATGATTCTGAGTACTTGTTCGATCAATTTATTGAAAACATTAAATCTGCAAAATAGAATTCATAAGTTGAAAACGATTTCGTAGAAATTATCTAAAAATCTAACTTTAAAACAGTAGCATTTGTAAATTAGCTACAACCAAATTAAAAAATAGAAGATGAGTATTATAATTAACATCCATGCACGTCAAATTTTTGATTCAAGAGGTAACCCAACTGTAGAAGTAGATGTAACTACTGAGAATGGAATTCAAGGTAGAGCAGCTGTACCATCAGGAGCTTCTACTGGAGAACACGAAGCGGTTGAATTACGTGACGGAGGTGATGCTTATATGGGTAAAGGAGTTACTGAAGCTGTGGATAACGTAAACACAATTATCGCACAAGAATTGTTAGGAACTTCTGTATTTGAGCAAAATTTAATCGATCAAATGATGATTGAATTAGATGGAACTCCAAATAAATCTAAGTTAGGAGCGAATGCAATTTTAGGTGTTTCTTTAGCCGTTGCAAAAGCTGCAGCTAATGAATTAGGAATGCCATTATATAGATATGTTGGAGGAGTAAGTGCAAATACTTTACCTGTTCCAATGATGAATATTATTAATGGAGGTTCACATTCAGATGCACCGATTGCTTTTCAAGAGTTTATGGTGATGCCAGTAAAGGCAAAGAATTTTTCAGAGGCAATGCAAATGGGGTCTGAAATCTTCCATAACTTAAAGAAAGTATTACACGATAGAAATTTATCTACTGCTGTAGGAGATGAAGGAGGTTTTGCACCAACTTTAGATGGTACAGAGGATGCTTTAGATACGATTGCTTTAGCTGTAAAAAATGCAGGATATAGTTTAGGGGACGAAATCATGATTGCCTTAGATTGTGCTTCAGCTGAGTTCTACGTGGATGGAAAGTACGATTATACTAAATTCGAAGGAGATAAAGGAAAAGTAAGAACAAGTAAGGAGCAAGCTGATTATTTAGCAGAACTTTCTGAAAAATATCCTATTATTTCTATTGAAGATGGAATGGACGAAAACGACTGGGAAGGTTGGAAGTATTTAACTGAAAAAGTTGGAAATAAAGTTCAATTAGTAGGTGATGATTTATTTGTGACAAACGTAGAACGTTTATCAAGAGGAATAGAGAATAATACTGCAAATTCTATTTTAATTAAAGTGAATCAAATTGGTACACTTACAGAAACAATTGCCGCTGTAAATATGGCGCATAATGCAGGGTATACCTCTGTAATGAGCCACCGTTCTGGTGAAACAGAAGATAATACAATTGCAGATTTAGCAGTTGCATTAAATACTGGTCAAATCAAAACAGGATCGGCTTCAAGATCGGATCGTATGGCGAAGTATAACCAACTTCTTAGAATTGAAGAAGAATTAGGAGATGTAGGTTACTATCCACAACAAAATGCTTTTAAAGTAAAATAACTTTAAATAGATATATGTAATTAAAAATCCCGGTCATCCGGGATTTTTTTATGTTTTGAAGGAGGTTGTTTAAATCCATAAAGAAACGTAATGAATTATTGAAATTTTTTTAATACAAATCTGTTAAACAACATTTTCAAAATCTTTTAAAAAATGGTATCTTCGTGCATCATTTAAATTTCACAAAAAACAAATTAAATAATGTCAGAAATAGCGAAACTACAAATTGGCGAAAATACGTATGAGTTTCCTTTAGTAAAAGGGACGGAAAATGAAGTTGCAATAGATGTTAAAACGTTAAGAGGAGCAACGGGAGGTGTTATTACGATAGACCCAGGATTTAAAAACACCGGTTCTTGCCAAAGTGCTATTACATTTTTAAATGGTGAAGAAGGTGTGTTACGCTACCGTGGTTATTCTATTGAAGAATTAGCCGAAAAAGCGGATTTTCTTGAAGTTGCATACTTATTAATTTTTGGTGAATTACCAACTCAGGAGCAATTAGATAAATTTTATAATGATATTTTAGATAACGCAATAGTTGATGACGATATTAAAAAGATAATTGATGCATTCCCAAAAAATGCTCACCCTATGGGAGTTTTATCTTCTTTAACTTCTGCGTTAACTGCATTCAATCCTGGTTCGGTCAATATTGATTCAGAGGAAGATATGTACAATGCTATCGTTAAAATAATGGGTAAATTCCCAGTTTTAGTAGCTTGGACAATGCGTAAAAAACAAGGTTTACCTCTAGACTATGGTTCTAGAAAATTAGGTTATGTGGAGAATGTTTTACACATGATGTTTAAAAAACCAAACGAAGAATACGAACAAAACCCAATTTTAGTAAATGCTTTAGATAAACTATTAATTTTACATGCTGATCATGAACAAAACTGTTCTACATCAACAGTTAGAATTGTAGGTTCTTCTCATGCAGGTTTATTCCCATCTCTTTCTGCAGGTATTTCTGCACTTTGGGGACCTTTACACGGTGGAGCAAATCAAGCAGTATTAGAAATGTTAGAAGCTATCAAAGAAGATGGTGGAGATACTAAAAAATACATGGGGAAAGCAAAGGATAAAGAAGATCCTTTCCGTTTAATGGGATTCGGACATAGAGTTTATAAAAACTTTGATCCTCGTGCAAAAATCATTAAAGTAGCGGCTGACGAAGTTTTAAATGACTTAGGAGTAAATGATCCAATTTTAGATGTAGCGAAAGGATTAGAGCAAGAAGCTTTAAGCGACGACTACTTCGTGAAAAGAAA
The DNA here is from genome assembly GCA_022448525.1 of Tenacibaculum sp. GTDB lineage: Bacteria > Bacteroidota > Bacteroidia > Flavobacteriales > Flavobacteriaceae > Polaribacter. Next base: position 337,013 of record JAKVCX010000001.1, on the reverse strand, counting down.
ATTATATCCAAATGTAGATTTCTATTCTGGAATCATTTATAGAGCAATGGGTATTCCAGTGGAAATGTTTACAGTAATGTTTGCATTAGGTCGTTTACCAGGATGGATTTCTCAGTGGAGAGAAATGCGTTTACGTAAAGAACCAATTGGTCGTCCACGTCAAGTTTATACAGGTGAAAATTATCGCCCTTTCGTGGAAATTAGCAAAAGATAAACAACCTTTAAATTATACAATGTCATTCTGATAATCATTTCAGAATGACATTTTTTTTGATATATGTTACAACTCAACGTAAAAAACGAAACTTCAAGATTAAGAGCAGTAGTTTTAGGAACAGCTGTAAGCAATGGTCCAATACCAAAAGTAGAAGATTGTTATGATCCAAAAAGCAAGCAACATGTCATTGCTGGAACATATCCGACAGAAAAAGATATGATTGCTGAAATGGAGGCCGTGGCTGAAGTTTTTAAAAAGTATGATGTTCAGGTGTTCAGACCTGAAGTTATCGAAGATTATAATCAAATATTTTCAAGAGATATAGCTTTCGTGATTGATGACAAGTTAGTGAAAGCGAATATCCTACCAGATAGAAATAGAGAATATGAAGCAATACAACATGTTGTTTCTCAAATCAATCCTAATAACGTAATTGAGTTACCTGAGGTATGTCATGTAGAAGGAGGAGATGTAATGCCTTGGAATGACTATATCTTTATTGGTACTTATTCTGGAAGTGATTATGCTGATTATATTACAGCAAGAACAAATACTGACGCGGTAATAGCTTTACAAGAATTATTTCCTGAAAAAACAGTTAAGAGTTTTGAATTAAGAAAATCAAATGAGGACCCTAAAGAGAATGCGCTTCATTTAGATTGTTGTTTCCAACCAATTGGTAAAAACATGGCTATTTTGCATAAGAATGGTTTCTTAGTAGAGAAGGAGTATCAATGGTTAGTTGACTATTTTGGAGAGGATAATATCTTTGAAATTACTAAAGACGAAATGTACAATATGAATAGTAATGTTTTTTCAATTTCAGAGGATGTTATTATCTCTGAAAGAAACTTTACTAGATTAAATACTTGGTTACGTGAAAAGGGATTTACTGTTGAGGAAGTTCCGTATGCTGAAATAGCAAAACAAGAAGGATTATTACGTTGTTCTACATTACCACTTATCAGAGATTAAATAACAACGCTTGATAAAATTAAAAAAGCCTGAAATTACCAAGAATTTCAGGCTTTTTTTGGGTATAATCTGAATTAGATTCTATAATCTCTGGATTCCAGTTACGTGTGCATTCCCTTCAAGAGATTTGTAAATTTCAACAATTGCTTTCCATTCAATTGGCATTGGACCAACTGGTTTTGCTGTGCATAAAAAACGATAGTTCATTCCAGCAACAACTTGAGTTGAAACTTCTTCTGGAGTATAGTCAACGCCTAAAATTTGACCTTTTTTAGTTGCTTCGTCGAATACAATTCGATCTGAAGTTGTTAATGGTCCATAAGCAGTCCATCCTCCTACAATAGTGTTTTGTTTTGATACAGTTTCGTTTGACATGATAATAAGGTTTAAGTTAAGTTTTACCTACTCGTAAGGCTTTTCGGCTAATCGCCTCTATAATTAACTCTATAGAAAAGCTGTTTTTATAAATAATTAGGCTTTTACCCAATTGGCTCCATTCCATTTAAATTCTTTACCATTAGCTGGTTCAGGTTGATTTGAGCGAAATGCACCAGCATGAATATGAGTACAGCCTTGAGCTGCTAAGTAGGCTGTAATATCTACTGTGAATTGGTTTGCTTGCTGATGATTATGATTGTCTTGTTTTCCGTAACAAATACTGTCTCCGGGTCCATCATAAGTGAAATTTTGAACATTGTAAGCCATAATTTTATTTTTTGGGTAGTTGGTTATTTGATACTAAAATTAATTTAATAACTAGTTGATATTGAGTAAAATGTAACGAAAGCATAAAAAGCATGCTTAAGCGTTTTTTTTTGAGTCAAGAATGATAAAATTTATGGCTTTTAAAAAAAATAAACCCTTATCTTTGAATTATAAAACTTTAGGAGTAGCTAGTTAAACTAGTTTGAGAAATATCCTTAGAACCTGATTTGGTTAACACCAACGTAGGGAAAAGTCATTTTCGAATATTTTGTACTATTATGTACATCATGCTTTTTTATATTTTCTTCTAAAGTTTACTTTAAATTTTATTTCTAATGATAACAATACAAGTAAACGACAAAAAACAAACTTTTTCAGAAAATCTTACGGTTTATCAACTCATAGAACAACTCAACATTCAAACGAATGGAATTGCAGTTGCCGTCAACAACGATGTTGTAAGTAAACCAAATTGGGAAAAACGAGAAGTAGTCGATCAAGACAATATCTTGATCATTAAATCTACACAAGGAGGATAAATCATTTAGTTTTCAATACAAACTTAATTCAAAAATTAAATAATATAAATACGTAAGTATAGTCTTGCGTACAACCATTTTATATTCGAACCTTTAGTAAAATGAAAAAAAAAGATACCGCACCTAAACAAGACGGAATTACAAGAAAACCTTTTCCAAGTTCAAAGAAAATTTACGTTCAAGGAGAATTACACCCACAAATTAATGTGGCAATGCGTGAAATTACATTGAATGATACAGTCGATTCAATGACAAAAAAGAGCACATCAAATGAACCAGTTACTGTGTATGATACCTCTGGACCATATACTGATCCAAGTAAAGAAATTAATATTCATAACGGATTAGAACGTATTCGAGAACAATGGATTTTAGATAGAGGAAACGTAGAACAATTAGAACAATTTAGTTCAGAATATTGTAATGAGAGATTAAATGATGAAAGTTTAAATCATTTAAGATTTAATCATTTAAATAAACCTTATAGAGCGAAAAAAGGTGAGAATGTCACTCAATTACATTACGCAAAAAAGGGAATTATTACACCAGAAATGGAGTATGTAGCTATTCGTGAAAATCAACGTATTGATGAGATGACGCGTTTATCAAAGCAACATCCAGGTCAGGATTTTGGAGCGAGTATTCCAGAGAAAATTACACCAGAATTTGTTAGAGAGGAAGTAGCTAGAGGTCGAGCGGTAATTCCTTCTAATATCAATCACCCAGAAGCTGAACCTATGATTTTAGGCAGAAACTTCTTGGTGAAAATTAATGCCAATATTGGGAATTCAGCAACAACATCTTCAATAGAAGAAGAGGTTGAGAAAGCAGTTTGGGCTTGTCGTTGGGGAGCAGATAATATTATGGATTTATCTACAGGGAAAAATATTCACGAAACTAGAGAGTGGATAATCCGTAATTCTCCAGTACCTGTAGGAACAGTTCCTATTTACCAAGCTCTTGAAAAAGTTAATGGTGTTGCAGAAGATTTAACTTGGGAAATATTTAGAGATACTTTAATTGAACAAGCAGAACAAGGGGTAGATTATTTTACAATTCACGCTGGAGTTCGTTTGGCTTATGTTCCGATGACTGCAAAACGTATAACGGGAATTGTGTCTAGAGGAGGTTCAATTATGGCAAAGTGGTGTTTAGCGCATCATAAAGAAAGTTTCTTATACACGCATTTCGAAGAAATTTGTGAAATTTTGAAAGCCTATGATGTTGCATTTTCATTAGGAGATGGATTACGTCCAGGTTGTATTGCGGATGCAAATGACCAAGCACAATTCGCAGAGTTAGAAACTTTAGGAGAATTAACAAAAATCGCATGGAAACACGAAGTGCAATGTTTTATTGAAGGTCCAGGTCATGTTCCTATGCATATGATTAAAGCTAATATGGATAAGCAGTTGGAAGCTTGTGGAGAAGCCCCTTTTTATACATTAGGGCCTTTAACAACAGATATCGCTCCGGGTTATGATCATATTACTTCGGGAATTGGAGCAGCAATGATTGGATGGTATGGTACAGCGATGCTGTGTTATGTAACGCCAAAAGAACATTTAGGTTTACCAAATAAAGACGATGTAAGAACTGGAGTAGTAACGTATAAGTTAGCAGCTCATGCCGCCGATTTAGCAAAAGGACATCCAGGGGCACAACATAGAGATGATGCGTTAAGTAAAGCTCGTTTTGAATTCCGTTGGGAAGATCAGTTTAATTTAAGTTTAGATCCTGAATTAGCAAGAGAGTATCATGATGAAACATTACCAGCAGAGGGAGCGAAAATTGCTCATTTCTGTTCAATGTGTGGACCAAAGTTTTGCTCAATGAAAATTACACAAGAAGTAAGAGATTACGCAGCAAAAAAGGAACTAGAGGAGGGGAAAGCGCTTGAAGAAGGAATGAAAGAAAAATCTGAAGAATTTAAAGAAAAAGGATCTGAAGTTTATTTATAGTTTTTGAACTAAACCTCAATAAATTAAAAAAATCGCATGTTAATAGTAATCACATCAGAACAAGAATTAGAAAATGAAGCAACACTTTTAAATCAACTTTTTTCAAAAGGTTTAGAAGTGTTGCATTTAAGAAAGCCATCTTTTAATATTGAACAATACCGAGTTTTATTGAAAGATATAAATGCAAAGTTTTACAATCGAATTATGATTCATGAAAATCATGAATTATGTACAGAGTTTAATTTAAGAGGAATTCATTTACAAGAACAACCTAGAATTGATCTTAGAGATAATCTTAAAATTTATACCGATTCATATAGGAAAAAAGGATTTAAGGTGAGTAGCTCATTTCATGATCCTGAAGTCTTAAATGCAAGTAACATTAATTTCGATTATCATTTATTAAGTCCAGTTTTTTCTTCTATTTCTAAAAAAGGATATGAGGGAAAAGGATTTGATGTGAATCATATTAGTAAATCAATAATAGGAATGGGAGGTGTTAATACTGAAACTATTCATAAAGTTTATGAATTAGGATATTCAGGAGTTGGTGTGCTTGGTGGTATTTGGAATTCTGATGATATTATAGATAGTTTTATGGCTATTTCGAAGGAATGTAATAAAGTTCGCGATTTTAATTTAGAACTATTTTCTGGTGATGGAGAGTTAACAAAACTAAAGGAAATGTTATCTGATAAGTATACACAACTTGATATAGATAATGCTTTAATCAATGCAGTCGCTTACGGTAAAAAGGAAGTCGCTGACTATCTAATTTCTTTAGGTGCTGATATTTCTTATGGTGATTATGAAGGTGTTTATTATGCGGTTCATAACAATGAGTTGGAAGGCCTTAAATATGCAATTTCAAAAGGAGTTGATATAAATGTAAATGATGGAATGATTCTTAATGCCGCGATTTATACTACTATTCAAAAGAAGTGCACGGAATTGCTTAATTGGATTGTTGAGAATAAAGCCTCAATAGAATTATTAACACAAGATTCTAAAGATTTATTACAAAAATACGGAACCAAAAGACAGCAAGAGTTAATCAGTAGCTTATACATTGAAAACTAGACCTTACATATTAACAATTGCAGGATTTGATCCATCAAATGGAGCAGGTCTTACAGCAGATATAAAAACCTTTGAAGCTTTAAAATGTTATGGTTTGGCAGTTTGTACAGCCAATACCGTTCAAAACGATATTGAGTTTAAAGATTGTCATTGGATTTCGAAATCTGTTATAAAAAAACAGATTGAAGTTTTGTTTACACAGTTTAAAATTGATGTTGTAAAAATTGGAATTGTAGAAAACTGGAAGATTTTATCTGAGATTATTGATTTTTTGTTGCAATTCAACCCAGCTGTAAAAATCATTTTAGATCCAGTTTTAAAGGCTTCTTCAGGATTTTCTTTTCACAAAGATTTTACAGAAGAAGATTTTGAAGAAGTTCTTTCTAAAATTTATTTATTGACACCAAATTATAAGGAAATACAAAGTTTGTATCCAAATAAATCAGTTGAAGAAACATTAGCTTACATACAAACTAAAACGAATGTTTTCTTAAAAGGCGGACATAACGAAGAAAGATTGGGAGTTGACTTTTTGTTTTTGAAAGAAGGTAAAGAATTTTCGTTCAATCCAAAGAAAGGAAAGTATCATGAAAAACATGGAAGTGGTTGTGTATTATCTTCAGCAATTGCAAGTTATATTACATTAAAATATCCTTTGTTGAAATCCTGTTTTAAAGGAAAACGTTATGTGGAAAAGGTATTGAGTTCAAATAAAACATTATTAGGTTATCATGGATAATATCTATTATATATCTCAAGGAAATTCTCCTAAAGAACATTTAGAGAATATTAAAAATGTAATTGAATCTGGTGTAAAACTTGTTCAATTACGAATGAAAGATATAGAACAAGAAATATTTCTCGAAACAGCCGTTGAGGCAAAAAGAATATGTGATTCGAATAAAGCACAACTTATAGTAAATGATAATGTTGAAGTAGCTAAAATAATCAATTCTTATGGGCTACATATTGGAAAAGAAGATATGAAACCTTTGGATGCTAGAGCTATTTTAAGTGAAGAAACCATAATTGGCGGAACCGCAAACACAATTGAAGATTGTAGATTCTTAGCTACTCAAAAGGTAAATTATATTGGTTTAGGTCCTTTTAGATTTACAAGCACAAAGAAAAAATTAAGTCCAATTTTAGGGTTGGAAGGATATCAACAGATTATTTCTCAATTACGAAAGGAAGGAATTGAATTGCCAGTTTATGCAATTGGAGGAATAACGAAGAATGATTTTCAAGAATTATATAAAACTGGTGTACATGGAATTGCGATTTCTGGAATTTTATCAAATAAACCAGTAGAAGAAATTAAAGAATTAATAGCTAGTTAAAACGAATCAAATGAGTTTAAAAATAGCAGATAAAACATTTTCATCACGTTTATTCACGGGAACAGGGAAATTTAGTTCTTCTGAATTAATGCGAGATGCAATATTGGAAAGCGAAAGTGAATTAGTAACTGTTGCTTTAAAAAGAGTAGATGTAGAAAATGAAGATGATGATATATTAACACATTTAAATCATGATCGAATAAATTTACTCCCAAATACTTCTGGAGTTAGAAATGCTAAAGAAGCAGTTTTTGCAGCCGAACTTTCAAGACAAGCATTAGAAACAAATTGGGTAAAACTAGAAATCCACCCTGATCCAAAGTACTTATTACCCGATCCTATTGAAACTCTGAAAGCAGCTGAGGAATTAGTAAAAAAAGGTTTTGTCGTGATGCCGTATATTCATGCAGATCCAGTATTGTGTAAAAGACTAGAAGAAGTAGGAACGCAATGTGTAATGCCATTAGGAGCTCCAATTGGAAGTAATAAAGGTTTAAAAACATTAGAGTTTTTAGAAATTATTATCGAACAATCGAATGTTCCAGTAATTGTAGATGCAGGAATCGGTGCTCCATCTCATGCTGCAAATGCTATTGAATTAGGTGCCGATGCAGTCTTAGTCAATACTGCAATTGCTGTTTCACAAAATCCAATAGCAATGGCGAAAGCTTTTAAAATGGCAGTGGAAGCTGGTAGAATTGCCTATGAAGCGAAATTAGCTCCTGTAAAAAGAAATGCTGAAGCAAGTAGTCCATTAACTTCCTTTTTAAATTAGGATGTCGTCATTACGAGGCTTGTATTAAAATATTTTTTATACAAGACGAAGTAATCTTTCAAATCGATAGATTGCTTCATTTTATTCGCAATGACACATTTAAAATGATAACATATGTTGACAAATAGTAGCTTCAAAAATATATTTGAGCAGTATAATTGGGATGAGGTATTACAAAGTATTTTGTCCAAAACTAATCTAGACGTAATGCGTGCGATAGCTTCAGAAAAACGAGATTTTGAAGATTTTAAAGCACTAATTTCTCCAGCAGCAAAACCGTACTTGGAAGAAATGGCTCAAATTAGTAATCAAGTTACTAAGAAGAGGTTTGGTAATACAATTCAAATGTATGCACCAATGTATTTAAGTAACGAATGTCAAAATATTTGTACCTATTGTGGTTTCAGTTTTACTAATAAAATACCAAGAAGAACCCTGACGGATGCTGAAATTTTAAAGGAAGTTGAGTTTCTAAAAAATAAAGGTTATGATCATGTTCTATTAGTTACTGGAGAGGCAAATAGAACAGTTGGGGTTGATTATATTAATAATGCTATTCAGTTGATTAAATCGCATTTTTCAAATATTACTATTGAGGTCCAACCATTAGATCAAAATGAGTATGAATTATTAAAAGAAAATGGTTTGTATGCTGTTTTAGTATATCAAGAAACTTATCATAAAGAAGAATACAAAAAACACCACCCAAAAGGTAAAAAGTCAAATTTTGATTATCGTCTGGAAACTCCTGATAGGTTGGGTAAAGCTGGAGTTCATAAAATTGGATTAGGAGCTTTATTTGGATTAGAAGATTGGAGAGCAGATAGTTTTTTTACAGCATTACATTTAAAGTATCTACAAAAGACATATTGGAAAACAAAATACTCAATATCTTTTCCAAGACTACGTCCACATTCTGGTGGTTTAGAGCCGAAGGTAGAAATGACTGATTCAGATTTAGTTCAATTAATTTGTGCTTATCGAATGTTTGATGAAGATGTGGAATTATCCATTTCAACAAGAGAAAGTGAAATTTTTAGAAATCACATTGTACAATTAGGAATTACATCAATAAGTGCTGAATCTAAAACAAATCCAGGTGGTTATGCTGTCGAACCACAGTCTTTAGAACAGTTTGAAATTTCCGATGAACGATCTACTGAAGAGGTCGCCGAAATGTTGAGAAATCAAGGTTTAGAGGTTGTATGGAAAGATTGGGAACATTTTAGCTAAATTTGCCGAAATTTTAAAAATTATAAAATGAAATTAAAAATTGCTGTTATTGCATTATTGTCTATTGTTTTAGGTTGTAAAACAAATACAAATCAATATTTTGATTATGGAAAAGTAGAGGGAAACTCATACTCAAACAACTTCTTTAACTTTAAAGTTAATTTGCCTAGTGATTGGAGTGTGCAATCTCGCGAAACAATGGAGAAAATTGCAGAGGAAGGCGTAAAAATGATTACTGCGGACAATAAAGAGCTAGAATCTTTAATGGATGCATCAACAATTAAAACAGCCCAATTACTTGGAGTTTATAAGCATGATATAGGTGAAGCTGTAGAGTTTAATCCGAGCTTTTTATGTATGTCAGAAAACTTATCTTATTTCTCAGGAATTAAATCTGGTAAGGAATACTATTATCACATGCTAAAAGTTCTTGACAAAACTGAATTAAAGTATAAATTAGAAGGTGAGACAGAAACTATAGAATTATCTGGGGAGGAAATAGAAAAATTAAAATTAAGTATTGATTTTTTAGGATCAAAAATATACCAAGAGTATTACACAGTTATAAAAAATGGTTTTGCTTTAAGTTTCGTTGTGTCATATATTAATGATGAACAAAGAAACGAGTTAGAAAAAATCATTAACTCAGTACAATTTAAAAATTAGTAAAGTTTAGGTGTTAACTACGAATGAACAAATACAATACAATCGTCATCTTATTTTAGATAAAATAGGAGAAGATGGACAGTTAAAACTTAAGAAATCTAAAGTTTTGGTTATTGGAGCTGGAGGTTTAGGTTGTCCAGTTTTACAGTATTTAACTGCCGCAGGTGTGGGAACTCTTGGTGTTGTTGATGATGATGTTGTAGATCAAAGTAATTTGCAACGCCAAATTCTTTATACCATCGATGATATCGGAGTATCAAAAGCAGAGACGGCGGTAAAGAGATTGTCAAGATTAAATCCTTTTGTTCAATTTGATGTTTACAACGAAAAACTTACAAAAGATAATGCGGTAGCGTTATTTGAAAAATACGATATTATTGTTGACGGAAGTGATAACTTTCAAACAAGGTATTTATCAAATGATGCTGCTGTTTTAGCAAATAAACCGCTTGTTTACGGATCAATTTTTAAGTTTGAAGGTCAAGTTAGTGTTTTTAATTATGAAAACAGTGGAACTTACCGCTGCATATATCCAACACCACCAAGTCCTGGATCTGTTCCAAATTGTTCTGAAATAGGAGTCATTGGAGTTTTGCCTGGAATTATAGGAAGTTTACAAGCAAATGAAGTAATAAAAATAATTTGTGGAATAGGAGAAGTATTAGCGAATAAACTAATGATTTTTGATGTTCTTTCGATGCGTCAGATGATTCTGAATTTTAAAAGAACTTCAAATGCCGATATTCAAAAGTTAGAGGAAAATTATGATTTTTTCTGTGGAATTACTCCAGCAAAAACTGAAATAACTTTAGAAGAATTAGAACATAATCTCGAAAAATATAACTTATTAGATGTTCGTGAAGATTGGGAAAGATCACAACATCATATTGGCGGTCAACATATTCCTTTAGGTCAAATACCACAACGTTTTACAGAGATTTTAAATGATAAGCCTTTAGTTGTTTATTGTAAATCTGGAATTCGAAGTATACGTGCCATCGAATTTTTAGAAGAACAACCAATCTCTTATGAATTGATCAATTTAAAAGGAGGCTTATCTTAATTTAGTCAGTCAGAGTAATATCCTTGTTAATTCTGAAACAGCGTTCAGTTCCTAGAAATTTGGGATCACCTTGTTCCTCGGACCAAAAACCATCAAGAATATCTTTGGTTAAGCATCGGTAAACAACCACTCCATTAAATATTTCCGAGTTTTCTCCTAAATATTGAAAGTTGATAACTAAAATATTATCCTTAAAGAATCCTGAGCCAATTTGTTCTTGTTCATCTTGAATCAACCATTTAGCAATAAATCTGTCGTTTTTATCCAATTCTAAAGTTAGAACTCCTCGATAATTAACATCACTTTCATTTTGATTTGAACCGATAATTGAAAATTCTCCTTCTAATTCTCTTGCAGTCATCAATATTAAATTAATCATACCAAAGATACTCTTTTAGCACTATCTTTTGATCATGCTAGTAGTATCAAATGTTACATGTGATTTTTAAGAAAGAAATTCATAAGAAATTTAGGGAATAAGTAGAGTTAATTGTTCTATTGTGAAACAAAGTTTTTTCACGTTTTTTACATTTAATAACTAATCAAATTAAGTACTTTTGTCAGTATGAAACAAACAACGAACACGATATTGATGATTCGTCCTGTCGGTTTTAGGATGAATGAACAAACTGCCGTAAACAATTATTATCAAAAGGTTTTAGAGAATGTTTTACCAGCAACTGTAAATGCCAAAGCGCAAGAAGAATTTGATAATTATGTTCAGAAATTAAGAAGTTTTGGAGTGAATGTAATTGTGGTTTCTGATACAACAGAAACAGATACTCCAGATTCTATTTTCCCTAACAACTGGATTTCTTTCCATGAGAATGGAACGGTTGGATTATATCCAATGTTTGCTGAAAATAGAAGATTAGAAAGAAGAGAAGATATTTTAGACACACTTGAGGAACAAGGTTTTGTCATTGATGGTGTTATTGACTATACTTCGGGAGAAGAGGAAAATGTATTCTTAGAAGGAACAGGAAGCTTACTATTAGATAGAGTTAATAGAAAAGCATATTGTGCCTTGTCTCCAAGAGCAGATGAAGCTTTATTTATTGAGTTCTGCGAAGATTTTGAATATACGCCAGTTGTTTTTACTGCGAACCAAACGGTTAATGGAGAGCGAAAGGCTATATATCATACGAATGTAATGATGTGTTTAGCTGAAACTTTTGCAGTTATTTGTTTAGCTTCAATAGATGATAAAAAAGAACGAAAAAACGTTGTTAAGAATTTAAAAGATGACGGGAAAGAAGTAATTGATATTACAGAAGCACAAGTGAATAATTTTGCTGGTAATATGTTACAAGTAAGAGGAGCAAATGATGAGCGCTTTTTAGTGATGAGTCAAGCGGCTTATGATTGCTTAACTAAAGATCAAATTAATAAAATAGAAAAACATTGTAAAATAATTTCTAGTTCTTTAGATGTTATCGAAGGATGCGGAGGTGGAAGTGCTAGATGCATGATGGCAGAGGTTTTTCTTCCTACCAGAAGTTAGTTTTTAATAAGTAGTTTATCTGTGAAAATTATATTCATAATACTTTACGATTTATTGTACTTATTGTTTGCGGCTATTTTGAGACCTTTTGTAAACCTATTTAAAAGAAGTACAAAAGAAGTTAATATTAAAGCGTGGTTCGAGTTAACTAGAGTGGAAAAAGAAGAATACCTTAAGAATCCAAAAGTTCCAAAGGAATTAAAAGATCTTTATTTAAACAATAGTACCTTAATTTTTAAATCTGATGTCTTTAAATCAGCGATGGAGTATTTGAATTATTTTAATGATGATTATGCGTCCTTATCTGTTGAAATAATTAAGATGTTTGCTTTTTTAGATCGCAAAATTTATACAGATGAACATAAAAAAAGTCAAGTAGAAACTGAGTTTTTTTTTAGTCAATCGGTTTATCATTTAATTTCAACTTATCCAGAGTTAATGTTCGGTTATCTAAAAAGAGATGATGAAAATGAAACTTTATTTAGCTTTTTTATAAGTTGTTTAACCTACAGAATACAACAAAGTGGAGCTGAACCGGATTTGATTATTTCTAAATTAGAAAAACAGGTTTTGGACAAGTTTAATTCAGTTAAAGAAGATAAACTGGTCAATTCATTCTTTACAGAATTAAGCCTATCTGTGTAATTAGTATAGTTTAAAATTTGATATATAAGTAATTAATAAAGAAGCTCACAATATTGTGAGCTTTTTTCATTTAACCGTTTATCGAACTTGACTTTTGTTCGATGAATGGAAAGTTTATCCGTTGACCGAAGCAAGTTTGTAGCTCATAGAATTTTAGGTTTGTACGATTAATATTCTGAATAATTTTACATCGTAATCAATCAAAAGTGAGTATTATGAAATCTAAAATTCAAAAAATCATTTTGTTAGTCATTATGAGTTTCGTATGTGTTAACGTAGTCGCACAGAAAGTTTTACCAAAAAAAGAACAGAAAAGTACTCAAGCTATTAATACAGAGTCAGATTCTTTACAAGCAGTACCTTATGTAATGACAGTTAAGATTAAAAAGCTTGCTAATAATAAAAAAGTTGTTTCATCTGTTGTTGTCAAAGAAAACAAATCAGTTTTACAGAAAGCTCAAAGAAATTATGTCAATAATAATTCAAAAGATAAAGTTTTGAGATTGAGAAAAAGAAGGAGAAAGACACATAAAGTAGCAATAAAATAATCAAAAAATGGCGATTTTGTATATAGGTAAAGAGATTCCGTTCGTCGACATTAGTTTGCCGTTCAACGAAGTTCGATTGGAATTAACGGAAAAAATTCTTATTTTAGATAGACAATTGAAAAAATCCCCGAACAATGAATGCTAAAATTAAATTTATAGCATCCTTTTTAATTTTATTCTTTTGTATCCAAGGAGTTGTTGCTCAAAAAGTAGTAGCAAAAAAAGGAAATAAAACAGAATACAAAGACGATGAAATCGAGTTAGATGACATGAATAGTATTTCAGCCCCTTCTAACACAGTAATGATTTCAGGATCTTCAAAGAGTAAATCTAAAAAGAAAGCTGCAACAGAAAAAATCGCATCAGTTAAGAAAGTTGAAAAGCTGATGAAACAAAAGAAACGATTAAGGTTTAGAAGTAAAAGAACTTTGGAATCAAAAAAGTGTTTCAAAACCGCAAAGAAACCATGTGATTCTAAAAAGAAAAATAAAAAATAAAGACTGTTTTAAACAGTCTTTTTTTATGCCTTCATTTTCCCGTTTAACTTTTTTTTATACTTTTTTTTGTAATGTTTTTGAAAAACTCATGACTTAAGTTATGTATGCTGCAGTTTACAATTAGTAAGAATCCATTAAAATTGAAAGTCATGAAATCTATCCAAATATTATTTTTATTTCTGTTTTTAGGTTATAATGTAACAACCGTGGCAGCACAAAGCATTGTTAAGCAAAATAATGTAGAGTATTTAGAAGATAACTCGAATGATTTAAACACAATAAAAGTTTTACCCAAAACTAAAGTTGAGAAAAAGAAAATGCCTTCACAGAAGAAGCATATCGAACGAGTGATGAAGAAAAATACGATTGGTAAAGTATTAAAAAATAGAAAACGCTTGCGTTTCAGAAATAGAAGGAACCAGAAGCCTGGTAAATGTTATAAGGAAGATGTTTGTGACGATAAGAAATAAAAATCTATCATATTGAATATAAAAAAAGAGCGCATTAAGCGCTCCTTTTTTATATGTATTTAGGAGTTCATTTATTTTAGAGCTTCTTCTATAACCTTTCCTGTTGAACCATTAGGGAATTCAATATTTAACATTGTTGCCATTGTAGGAGCAATATCAATGATTTCATATTTCTTAGCAGAATTACCAGATTGAATTCCATTACCATAAAAAATCATAGGAATGTGTGTGTCATATGAATATCCAGATCCATGTGTTGATCCTTTTTTAGGATAAATAATAGTTGAAGGATTTGGAATTAATAAAACATCTCCAGAGAGTTTTTGGTTATATCCTTTTTGTAAAGAACTCATAATTCCATATTCAAAATAATTTTCTTGCATGGCTTTCGCTGTTACAGCTTTATAAATTCCATCGAAATTAATTACTTCTTCTACGATATAATTTGAAACTTCATTTACAGACAGTCTAGCTCTTTTGATTTCTTCTTTATTTAAAAATACTTGAAAGTTGGAAACATTTTCAACTAAATTATCTTTCTTAAATCGTTCTTTTGTCTTTGTTTTGATAAAATCTGTTAGTTTTTTTCCTGCCAAATAATTTGCAGGAATCTTTACAGAATTTAAATATGCCGGAACCTGCACAGCAGCATGATCAGCTGTTAAGAAAATAGTATAATTATTTTTTCCAACATTTGTGTCTAAAAAAGAAAACAAACGTTCTAAGTCTTTATCCAACCTTAAATAGGTGTCTTCAACTTCTTTAGAATCTACTCCAAATTGATGTCCAACATAGTCAGTAGAAGAGAAACTTAAGGTTAAAAAGTCAGTATAATTATTTTGACCTAATTTTTCTCCTTCAATAGCAGCAATGGCAAAATCTGTAGTTATAGAATTTCCTGCTGGAATAGCTTTTATAATACTATAATTGTTGTTTTTGCCTCTCAAATTAGGAATGTCGTGAGGGAAAACAGGTTTTTCTTCCCCTTTAAAAGTCTCTTCAAAATTGTTGTCATCAGCAATACTTTCTGTGTAAGTTGAAATATCATATAGAGTATTCCATGGTTTACTCAAATATTCATCGGCTTTTCCTGATGAATTAAACTCATTAACCCAATTTGGTAAATTATTCATATAAAACGAAGAGCTAATCCAATGTCCTATACTTCCTCCATCAAACCAATAAGCAGCATCGGCTGTATGACCAGCTGGTAAAATAGCTGAACGATCTTTAATACCAATTCCTATTGTTTTTCCTTGCATGTTTTGAGCAAGTTTCAACTGATCCGTAATCGTAGTTGTAAACATTCTATATGGAGACTTTTTTCCTCCTTTACCATTATTTCCAACGGTAGTATATCTATCGTCGTCAACACAATAAATCGATTTTTTTAAAAATTTATCGTACCAGTGATTACCTATAATACCATGATTATCAGGAGTTGTTCCTGTAAAAATAGAAGTGTGTCCAACAGCGGTATAAGTTGGAATATAATTGTAATGTGCATTTTCTAAAGAGAACCCTTGATTTAATAATCTCTTGAAACCGCCTTCTCCATATTTAGAGTCAAATCGGTGTAAATAATCATAACGCATTTGATCAACAACAATACCAATAACTAATTTGGGAGTAGCTGTTTTGGTCTTAGATTTTTCTTGCTTAGAAATACAGCTAAAAAGTGAGGCTGTAAAAAATAACAGTAAAAGTTTACTTTGAATTTTCATAAATAAATATTGAGAATTCAAAATTAAGTAAAACCTTATAATCAAAAGTTAAATTATGGGATGTTAATGATATTTTAATCTTAAAAGTCTATGATAGGAAGTAAATATTCTTTTAGTACTTTAGCAGAACAAAAAGAAAGCAGATGAATTATATCGAGCATGTTGGAAAATACTTTATGATGCTTGGTCAGGTTTTTAAAACACCACAAAAGTTTCGAGTTTTTTGGGAAGCACTATTTCGTGAGATAGAACAATTAGGTTTAAAATCTATTGGAATAATAGCTTTCATCTCATTTTTCATTGGTGGAGTTATAGCATTGCAAACCGCTCTAAATATCAGTGATCCATTAATTCCAAAAATGTTAATTGGTTTTGCCACTAAACGATCTATTATATTAGAGTTTGCACCAACTTTCTGTTCAATTATTTTAGCAGGAAAAGTAGGTTCATATATAACTTCTAGTATTGGAAGTATGCGTGTTACTGAACAAATTGATGCTTTAGAAATTATGGGTGTAAATTCTTTGAATTATTTAGTACTTCCAAAAATAATAGCAACAGTTTTATTTTACCCATTCTTAATTATTTTAGGAATGTTTTTAGGTATTTTCGGTGGTTGGGTTGCTGGTATTGCAACAGGAATGTTTTTCGAGGCAGATTATATTTACGGAATTCAGTATGATTTTGATGCTTACTTGATATTTTATGCGCTTGTAAAAACTGTCGTTTTTGCATTTATAATTGCCACCGTACCTTCTTATCATGGATACTATGTTAAAGGAGGTTCGTTAGGTGTTGGTAAAGCCAGCACACAATCCGTTGTTTGGACTATTGTCGTTATTGTAATCGCAAATTATTTCTTAACTCAAATGTTATTAACGTAGTATGATTCAGGTAAATGATATACATAAAAGTTTTGGAGAAGCTCATGTTTTAAAGGGGATTTCTACATCATTTGAGGAAGGAAAAACAAGTTTAATTATCGGGCAAAGTGGAGCGGGAAAAACTGTTTTTTTAAAGAGTTTATTGGGGTTACACGAGCCTGAGAAAGGCACCATTGTATATAATGGGAAGATAAATACCGAAATGTCTATTGACGAGAAGCGTGATTTCCGACAAGAGTTAGGAATGGTATTTCAAGGAAGCGCTTTATTTGATTCTTTAAATGTAGAAGAAAATGTTACGTTTCCATTAAAGATGTTTACCAAACAAACAAAAGACGAAATGCTTGACAGAGCTAATTTTGTGTTGAAAAGAGTAAATCTTGAAAACTCCAATAAAAAACTTCCTGCGGAATTATCAGGGGGAATGCAGAAAAGAGTTGCAATTGCGAGAGCTATAGTTATGAATCCGAAGTATCTTTTTTGTGATGAGCCAAATTCTGGTCTAGATCCAAGCACGTCCATACTAATAGATAATCTTATTAAAGAGATTACAGAGGAATATAAGATAACAACTGTTATAAATACACATGATATGAATTCTGTGATGGAGATAGGAGATAAGATTGTTTTCTTGAAAAATGGAGTGAAAGCATGGGAGGGAAGTAGTAAAGAAATATTCAAAACCGATAATAAAGCAGTTGTTGATTTCGTATATTCTTCTAATTTGTTCAAAAAAGTAAGAGAAGCGTATTTAAAAGAGTAAAATTTATTTCGCTGATTATCAAATCTATAATTTTAAAAGTGAAAATAATTTGAAAATTATTGAAATTTTATTTGGTTGAACTGTGTAAACTTTCTATATTTGCACTCGCAAAACAAGACCGGGTAGCTCAGTTGGTAGAGCATCTCCCTTTTAAGGAGAGGGTCCTGGGTTCGAGCCCCAGCCCGGTCACAAACAAAGCTTCTCGCTTGAGAGGCTTTTTCTTTGAAAATATTGGGGAGATTCCAGAGCGGCCAAATGGGACGGACTGTAACTCCGTTGTCTTTCGACTTCGCAGGTTCGAATCCTGCTCTCCCCACTTTTCAAGAAAACAATTTTAATTAGGGGATAGATAAAAGACGTTTGGCAGGCAGATGATGTGGGTTGGGCGTTTTTTCGTTTAAGAAATACTTCTAAATCCTTTAAACATTACAATAAAGCATCAAGGTTGAATACACATTGTTTTTTTACAAAAGGTGCTTTGGTTTTTTGTGTAAATTAAATCTAACTTTATTGTGGAATAGGTAAGGTAAAATGGAATGTTGCTCCTTCACCTTCAATTGAAGTAACCCAAATAGTTCCTTCAAATAAATCAACTATTTTTTTAACTATTGAAAGTCCAATTCCTGTTGAGTTCTGATGGTCGTCAAGTGTTTCAAAGATTCCAAATACTTTTTTATGATATTTTTCAGGAATCCCTTTTCCGTTATCACTGATTTGAAATTCCCAATGATCTTGTTTGGTTTCATATGTAATGCTAACTTCTCCATCAACATCTTTAGCATACTTTACTGCATTGCTAATTAAGTTTTGAAATAATTGATGAAGTCTAAATTTGTCTCCTTCTGCGATAGGAAGTCTCTCAGGAATAATTACGTTTACATGTTTTGGAACATGAATAGTTTCTATGATTGACTCTACAATTTCATGTAAATCGATATCTTTTCTAGGGTGTTCAATTTTATCGATACTTGCGTATTTCAGAATTCCATTGATAAGATGATCCATCTTATCAATTTTCTTTAAAAGTAAATCAAAATTACCTTTGATTTCTTCATCGTTTGTAAGTTCTAAGCAATCTTCTTTTAGCCAACTAACCAAAGCGTTTAAACTTCTTAAAGGAGCTTTTAAATCGTGGGAAACGACGTGAGCAAAGTCATTTAATTCTTGATTGCTTTTTTTTAAATTTTTCAAAAGCTGTTCTCTTTCCTTTTGATCGTTTAGTCTTTCCGTAATATCTCTTACAATTCCCTGAGCAAAAGTTGCTTCTCCGTTTTCGTCATAAACAATACTTGAATTTATTTCAATCCATCGAACTTCTTTATTTTTGTTGTAAACACGAGCTTTAAAGTTTTCGTAAATTCCTTTATCAAGTAATTCATAATAGCATTTCATTGCATATTCTACATCTTCAGGGTAAAGAGTAGAGGTTACATTGAATACTTGCTCCTCGATATTATAACCGAAAAAATCCGCAGCAGCATCGTTCATTTTAACAACATTACCATATAAGTCCATTAGAATATATGGATCGACAATTGTCTTAAATAAACTTTTGAGTTGAATATCTTTTTCGTTGATTACTTTAATGATGTTCTGGTTAGCTTCTTGAAGTTCTAAGTTTTTCTCTTCTAGAGTTTTTTCAGCTTCAATTCGTGCTTTTTTTTCACGTTCTAAAGCTTGTTCTAATGCTTCTATATTGTTGGTAATCACGGTATATTTTATCTAAGTTATCAGAGTGTGGCAATTTTCAATTTAGTCAAAGAAAATTTGCTCTCTGTGTCATAGTTCGGGGTTAGTTGTAAATGTAATAGAAAAAAGTTAGTATAAAATTAGGATAAGGTTATTAATTTAATAATTCATTATTAGTCCAATAATCTAACATAGTGGTAATATTTCTAGTGTAATCCTCTAAACGCAATGGCTTAATGATGTAACCTGCGATTCCTAACTCATAACAAGTTTTTAAATCGTTGTAATTATCTGAGCTAGACAATATGATAGTTGGAATGAATCGTAACTTTTTATCTGCTTTTAGTATTTTTAGAAACTCAATACCATTCATTTTAGGCATGTTTAAGTCTAAAAAAATGATATCGGAGGTTGGATTTTCTAATTTAGAAAGAGCATCCTCGCCATTTACGGCTTCAATAACTGTCGGTTTGTAGTTACTTTTACTACAAACTCTTGAGAATTTCATTCTTTCAACTTCATCATCATCTATAAACAAAATGTTTAATCTTTTCATCTTTATTACTCATTCTTAATTAATACCGGTCGAAAATTATAAAAAATAAGCCCTGATTGAATTTTAATTATATTATTAGAAGTGGAGCTTAGATTAATGGTCGGAATCTATAGATGAACGATTTTGGTGATCTTTTCGTATATTTCGTCGCAAAAGAGAATTATTATATGGAAGAAATTAAGAAGGAAGAAATTGATAAATCTAAAGAAGCTGTAAAAGAAGGAGCGAAAGGATTATGGGAAAGTATTAAAAGCTTTATGAATGAGCTTTTAGATTTTAGGCATGATACTGATCAAGAAGCTACAATACAAGCAATAAAAAATGATATTCCTTTTAAAGGAGCAACAGCATGGATTTTAATATTTGCAGTTTTTATAGCATCTATTGGATTAAATGTTAGTTCGACAGCTGTAGTTATTGGAGCCATGTTAATTTCTCCTCTTATGGGGCCTATTTTAGGAATAGGGATGTCTCTTGCGATTAATGATATTGATACCTTAAAAAGCTCATTTGTTAACTTGTTGGTGATGGTTTTTTTAAGTGTTGCAACAGCTTACTTATACTTTTTATTATCGCCATTAACCGAATTAACTCCAGAATTAGAGGCGAGAACTCAGCCTAACATACTTGATGTGTTGGTTGCTATATTTGGAGGTTTAGCATTAATTGTTGCTCGTACGAAAAAAGGAACAATTGCTTCTGTTATTTTTGGTGTGGCAATTGCAACAGCATTAATGCCTCCTTTGTGTACGGCGGGTTATGGATTAGCAGTAGGAAATATCAGTTATTTCCTTGGGGCGATGTATTTGTTTATAATTAATACAACCTTTATTGCTTTATCTACGTTTTTAGTTCTAAAAGTTTTAGGATTTACGATGATACGTTATGTGAATTCTAAAAAAAGAAAAAGAATTGCTCAATTAGCCACTTTCTTTGGTCTAGTAGCAATGGTTCCTGCAGTGTGGACTTTTTTAAATGTATTGGAGCAAAGTAGATTTACGAGAGATGTAAAAGATTTTATTAAGAATGAGATTGATGTAAATGACAAACTTTGGTTTCAAAAAGAGAAAATAAATAAAGAGGAAAAGCAATTTGTTCTTTTCTTCAATGGAAAAGTTCCAGAGGCTACAGTTTCTGATTTAGAGAACGAATTAAAAGAATACGAAAAGTTAAAAGACTATAAGTTAATAGTAAATGCGAATGAATCTAGAAGTGCAGATGATATTTCAGAGTCATTAACTAGAGCATTTTCTGATTTAGATGAAAAGAATTCAATTATTAGTGGTTTGCATAAAGAGATTAAAGATTTAAAATCTCAAATTTCAAACTTAAACTCTACAATCGAGAAAACAGATAAAAGCAATATTCCGTTTAGTGTAATTGCGCGTGATGCTAAAATTCGATTTAATGATTTGAAAGAAATTCGTTTTTCTAAAGTGTTAGCAACAAAAGATTTTATCAAAGTAGATACAATTCCTGAGGCAAAAGTTGTTTGGAATAGCAAATTGAAAGAATCTTATATTAAGAAAAAGCAAGCTGAGTTGCATAAGTGGCTTCAGAACGAAATGAAGTTAGATACTTTATATTTAAAAAAATAGAAATAAAAAATCCCGCTAAATTTAGCGGGATTTTTTATTAACTCTTTTTACATTGTTTTAAAACTTCTTTGGCTCTGTCTTTTCCGTATTTCGGATAGAATTTCGGTAGCTCTTCAATTTCAAATAGCTCGATAGATTTCTTTACATCTTTACAAAAAGGTTCTATAGGTTGATTGAAATATTTAGCGGCTCCCATGTCCCATTCTGCTTTTCCTAAAACAACTCGCGGGTTTTTCGGTGCTATTTTAAGAGCTTCTGCATAAATCATAGAATTCTTTCCTGATAATGTCATCCCGTATTTTTGCCCATCAAATGCTATGTAAGCCGTATTCAATAACGCTTGATTTATCATTATTTCAGGGTTGTTTGGTGATAAACTTTTAGCTAAGTCCAAAAACTCTTGAGCTTTGGTTAGCTTACTATTCAGTTTAGCTTCGTCTTTAATACCGAAACTTCCTAAAATTTCTAATGTTGCAACGTAATAAGGTGGTAACCAGTTTTCAGGTTCAGCTTTTGTAATTCTTTCAAATAACTGACAAGCTTCATTGTTTTTTTGTTGTCCCCATAATTCAAAAGCTTTGGTCATTCCTTTTTCATATTTTGATTGGGCAACAATATTAGTAGATATTAAAACTATTATTAGTAAGGCTATTTTTTTCATGATTTTATCTTTAGTTGTTTAGTTCATTTTAATTTTCAGAGATACATCTCCTTTTACAGCAAATTTTGCGTCTTTATATTTTGGAGGTCCCATAAACCCTTTTGCATCGTTAGACATTCCAATTGGTTCTTTAGGGATTCCAAATATTTTAGTATCCATTTTTTTATTATCATTTTCATCATGAAAAGCAGAAATGGCATATTCTCCTTCAGGAATGTTTTTAAATACAGCAGTAGCTTTTTTATCTGATATTTTTACAATTTCTCCTTTGATTGATTTTTTCAAAAAGTCTTTCTCTTTGTCATAAAGTGCTACGTATAAGTTTCCTTTATCAGATTCCATTCCGTTAAACTCAACAGTAATGGTGTGTGTTTCTTGCGCAGTAACTTTTTGTATAAAACTGAAAAGAAATAGGCTTGCTAATAAAATGATTCGTTGCATAATTTTTAATTTTTATATGTTCAAATATCTATTGTTTTCAATTGATAACCTCAAAATTCTTACCGAATTGTCGTTTTTCATAACTGAATTGTTGTTGAAAGTATCAATTAATTTTTCTTCTTATAAATTATCTAATTGATTACTCTTATTGTCATCACTAATTGACCAGAAAAATCCTATGAAAAAGAATTGATCTGCATTTGGTCGTAATGCTTGTCTTTCGAAAACTCCATTAGTATTCGGCGTGTTTTTATAATCATAACCAAAAACGTTTTGAGTTGCTAAAACATTGTTCACTGAGAAATACAATATTTTTTGTTGACTAATTAAATAAGCTGCATTTATACTCACAGAATTGTAATTTTTAGTTTTTTGATTAAGAAATCCTGTTGTATTCGGATTTGTATAAGTTCTACCTGTAGCGAAACGATAAGAAATTCCTAATTGAGTTTTCCAAGAATCTACCCAGTATTTCCCAACAACCGATAAGTTGTGTTTTGAAGCGAAATTTGGAGTCGCATCCGTTGGGTAATTTCTGAAGTCACGTTCGGTATCTAGATATGAATAAGAAACCCAATAATCTAAGCTTTTTATGGTTTTTCCATCTCTCCAAAACAAATCTATTCCTTTCGCGTATCCGTCACCAGTATTTGTGAAGTTAGAAACTGCTGTAGCAATCTCACTATCGAATTTAACCAGATTATTATATTTTTTATAATATCCTTCAATTCTAAATTGCTGTCGATCTTTTATATATTGATAGTTGGCAATATAATGAGTTGCTTTTTCAGATGTTAAATTGTCAGAAAATTTTAAGTACTCGTTTCTCGGGTTTTGATAAAACTCTCCATAAGCTAACGAGAACTGATCATTTTTTCCAGCTTTGTAGGCTAATGAGACTCTTGGAGAAAATGTAAATTCATTAGAGAATTCATTATTTTCTAGTCGAACTCCAATTTTTGTAGCTAATTCTTTTGAAAAGAAAATGTCTGCTTCTGTAAATACACCAAAAATATTATTGTCAAAATTCAGGTTAAAACTATCTGAAGTTGAGCTTTGCATGAAATCTTCATTAAAGTCAGTAATAAAATATTCTGCACCAAAATTAAACTTTAATCTACTTGAATATCTTTTTTGAGCTTTCATTTTAAAATGAGCAGAATTTTCTGCATTGTTCACATTGTCGCTTTCTAAGTTGATATCAGAAGAGTCATTTGTATAACCAAATCCTCCAGAAACTTTCCATCCATTTCCAAGTCTTTGTTTGTAAGACCCATTGAAATATAGGTTAGTGTTTTGTAAACCGAACCTGAATCCGTTATCAAAGTTTATGTTTTCTTGAATTAAATCGAAATTGCTGTAACTAAAAGCACCATAAAGCTTTAATAAACCATCTTCATTTGGTTGGTATCTATAAACCATTTCTCCACTTGCTCCTTCATAAGGTTCGTTCCACTGGTTTCTATCTGGAAATGCGTATTGATATGGAGCTAAATTGATATAAGAAGTGTTAATACTGAATGAATTCTTATCCCAAATTTGAGTATTTCCAACACCAACACCAACAGTCATAAATTGAATGTCCGTTTTTTCTTGTGTTGGTTGGTCAATTGTATTTAAAGCTAAAACACTAGAAAGTGCTTGTCCGTATTCTGCAGAATACCCACCTGTTGAAAATGACATTCCTTTAAAAAGAAAAGGAGAAAATCGCCCTCTTGTTGGTATATTATTTCCTGTTGGTATAAAAGGATTAAACACACGAATTCCATCAATGAAAATTTGCGTTTCTTCAGCATCTCCACCACGAACAAATAATCTTCCATCTTCATCATTAGCTGAGGTTCCTGGTAATGTTTGAAATGCTCCAACAACGTCTCCTAATGCGCTTGCGGTAGTAACAATATCCAAGGGTTTTAATGCTACGGCTCTTGCTTTTTCGCCTGCATCAAAAGTTCCGGCGTTAATAACTACTGCGTCTAATGTGTTCACATCTTCTTTAAGTTTTACTGAAATGTTGCTTAAGTTTTCAACTTTATCAGTTTTCACGAAGGTTTCAAATGAAACGAAAGAAATTACTAAAGTTTGCATGTTTTCTTCTGTTGTAGTGAAAGAAAAGTTTCCGTCTTTATCAGAAGAAGTTCCGTCATATGTTCCTTCAAGATATACATTCGCTCCTTCAATTGGATTTCCTTTAGAGTCTATTACTTTTCCAGAAATGCTGTGTTGAGAAAACGAGTAAAAAGTACTAATTAATACTAATAAAGTAAAAAGTGGTTTCATGTTAATTGTTGTTTTATGCAACAAAAATCAATCAGATCTCTGCCTTTTCATAAAAAGAGATACCGAACTGTAAAAAAAATGAGATGAATTGTTTATTGAACAGGAATGTAAATAGTGAGGTTACATAACTTTTGCGGATGCTCATTAAAGTTATTGTGGTATTCATCAAAAGGATCACGAGTATCATCAACTTTAAATCCCTTATCAAAAATCCAAACAAAAATGGCTTCGTATGTTTTTTTAAATTCATGTAGAGCCAATGTAAAAGTAGCGCTTACATATTTTCCTCCCGAAATAGTTCGTGTATTTATTTCTGAAGTGTCAATGGTCTTGTTTTCAAGACCGATACAGGCACTCATTTTTAATTTAGCTTCCTCTGTTACTTTTGGACTATCATGATAAACAGACATTATTCTAGGTTGCCCATTCATTAAACCTTTTGGGTAGGCCCATTTTAGTAATTTTTCAAACGCAATTCCAACATTATCGAATGCCCCAATATGAGGAACGTATGCTACAAGGATGTTTTTTATTTTAACTACTTCTAAATTAGTAGCTTTTTCATCAATATATTTTACAAAATTTTTCATGTTGTAAATGTATTGTTCAAGCTCTGTATCTATTTTCCCATTCTTGCTTTTCGTTTTACTAATCTTGCTAAATCTACTTTCTCGTTTGTTTTTAAATTCAGTTGGACTTATCCCGTAAAACTTTTTAAATGTTCTGGAAAATAATGAAATGCTTGAGAAACCTGTTAAATCGGTAATTTCTGAAATACTCTTATCTTCAGAGTGTAATAGGAAGTTAGCAGCTCTTTCTATTCTTTTTCTAATGACAAAACTATTGAAGGTTTCTCTTGTAATGGTTTTAAAGATTCTATGAAAATGATAAGGGGAAAGAAATGCTTTTTGTGCTACTTCTTCTAATAAAAGTTTAGAATCATTATGTTCTTCAATATATTGAATCGCGTTATGCATTCTTACCGATAAATGGTTGTTCTTTTCATTCATTTCCATGTTAACAAATGTATGAGATTTAAAACGAACTCGTATTTAAATCGTATTTTTACACAACAAAACTTGTACACATGTCGCACGATTTAAGTGATTTTAGAAAGTCATACGAAAAAGGAGAATTGTTAGAGCAAAACTGTCCTGAAAATCCAATAGAATTATTTCGTGATTGGTTTTTGCAAGCGAATGATTCAGAAATGGTTGATGAAGCAAACGCAATGAGTATTTCTTCAATTGGTTTTGATGGATTCCCAAAAACTAGGGTTGTGTTATTAAAAAAGTATACGCACGAAGGATTTATTTTTTATACGAATTACGACTCTGAAAAGGGAAAAGCTATTCTTTCTAATAACAATGTTTGTTTGTCTTTTTTTTGGGCTGGGTTAGAACGTCAAATTATTATTAAAGGAAAAGCAGAGAAGATCGCTGAGAATTTATCGGATGGATATTTTGAATCTAGGCCAGATGGAAGTAAATTAGGTGCTTGGGCTTCAAATCAAAGTGAGGTTGTAGAGAATAAACAAGTGCTTTTAGATTCTTTACATAAGTTTGAGAATCAGTTCAAAGGCGAAGAAATTCCAAGACCAAAACACTGGGGAGGTTTTATTGTAAAACCAGTAAGTGTTGAGTTTTGGCAAGGTAGACCTAATCGACTACATGATAGAATCCGATATACTTTGTTAAAAGATTTTTCGTGGAAGCTTGAACGATTAGCTCCATAGTGCTATATTTGAGAATCTTTTTTATACTGAATGAAAACCATTTATATAGTTCGTCACGCTAAGTCTTCGTGGAAGTATGTTAGTGTTAAAGATCACGATCGCCCTCTTAAAGAGAGAGGAATAAACGATGCCCATCTGATATCAAAGTATTTGGCAAAGAATATTAATCGCCCCGATGTTTTTATTTCAAGTAGTGCGAATAGAGCATTACACACTGGGATTATATTCTGCGAAAACTTTGGATATCCAATGGCTAATCTTAAAATTAGTAAGCAGTTGTATAGTTTTAGTGATGGTTATTTGGTAAAAACAGTGAAAGCTTTAGATGATAATTTTGATAGTGCAATAATTTTTAGTCACGATCATGGAATTAATACTTTCGTAAATAAATTTGGAAGTCAACCTATTGCTCACGTATCTACTTGCGGTGTAGTAGGTATTAAATTTAAAGAGAAGCACTGGAAAGATATTAAAAAAGGAACAACAGTTTTAGTTGAGTTTCCTAAACACCATAAATAAAAATTAATTTCTTTTGGAAATAAAAAAATATGGAGCCATTGACATTGGTTCGAATGCAGTACGACTTTTAATAGCAAATGTAATTGAGGAAAAAGGGAAGGAGACAAAGTTTAAAAAGTCTTCTTTAGTGAGGGTTCCTATTCGTTTAGGAGCTGACGCATTTGTTTCTGGTGAAATTTCTGAGAATAATATTAATAGAATGGTTGACGCCATGAAAGCTTTCAGTTTATTAATGAAAGTTCATGGTGTTGAACGTTATAAAGCATGCGCTACTTCCGCAATGCGTGAAGCTGAAAATGGAGATAGTATAGTAAGTAAGATTCTCGATGAATCTGGTATTGAGATTGATATCATCAATGGAGCAAAAGAAGCAGCTATTATTTCTTCTACAGATTTAAAGCATTTGATTAATTCTGATGAGACTTACTTGTATGTTGATGTTGGTGGTGGTAGTACAGAGTTTACCCTGTTTTCAAGAGGGAAATTAATTAAATCCAAGTCGTTTAAAATTGGAACGGTTCGTTTGATCAACAATTCTAAAGAAAAGAATAAAAAAATATTTTCTAAAGTTCAGGAATGGATTGCTAAGAATACTAAAGATTATAAAAGAATATCTTTAATTGGTTCTGGAGGAAATATTAATAAAATATTTAAAATGTCTGGTTTGGATTTAGGTCGTCCAATTTCTTATGTGTATTTAAATGCGCAATTAGAGTTCTTGAAAAAGATGACTTATGAAGAACGTATATCTGAGTTAAGTTTAAACCCTGATAGAGCCGATGTAATTGTCCCTGCGACGAAAATATACTTATCTGCAATGAAGTGGAGTGGAGCAAGAAGGATTTATGTTCCAAAGATTGGGTTATCAGATGGAATTGTTAAAAGTCTATATTACGATATCATCTAACTAAACCATTTTGTGGTATAGTGGGAAACACTATCATTTTCAAAGTAAATATGTAAAAATTTCTTCTTAAATAATTTGCTCTTATTTATTTTGTAAACCCAAACATTTCCTAGATGATTTTTATAACAAGTTCCTAGTTTGTTTTTCACGTAAGCTTTTTGTCTATTAATTAAGGAGTCAAAGTTTTTGGGAAAAGCAATGACTTTTTCTTCTATTGAAGTAGTAGTTTGCAATACTTTTTGAAAAATAGAATCATCCATGACTTCGCTTTCAGTTGTTTTGGAAAGTTGCTTTGTATTAAACATGCTTTCTTTTTCTTCCGGAATCATTGGGGCTTCTAATTTTGCAGGTTCCTTAGATATGATTTCACTAGCTAAAAGTAAGTAGCACTGTGCTCCATCACTATTAATATCAAATTCCAATACACTTTGTCCGTAACCTGGAGCTTGCGTAATTTTTGAACTTCTATTAATAATACTATCAAAAACTAAATCATTGAAATATTCACGCATGTAATTTGCAACTTGATTAGAAAGTTTTAATCGTTTGTTGTACATGGTTAACAAAAAACCTTCTATATGTAAATCAGGATTCAGGTTTTTTTGAGTGAAACGAATGGTCTTTAAAAATTTATGTAATCCTTCCAAAGCGTAATAATCACATTGAACAGGAATGATAACGGAATTGGAGCTGGTTAAAATGTCTAAATTCTTTGCTTTGAAAAAAGGGACGCAATCGATTATTACAAAATCATAAGATTTATGAATTGATTGTATAGCTTTGTTGAACTTTGAAACTTCAGATGTACGTTTAAAAAGGTTTAAATCTTCAATAAACGGAAGTAAGTCAACATTAGGAGATTTTGTTGATATAATATTATTTCTAATTACCGAAGTGAAGTCCATGTGTTGTAAAGATGGATTGTTCAGCTTTTTAGAAGAGAATCCAAAAGATGTTGAAGCATTCGCTAAAGGATCAGTATCAATCACAAGAACTTTCTTTTCAAGAATTCCTAAAGCAGCCGATAAATTAACGCAGGTAGTAGTTTTACCAACGCCTCCTTTTTGGTTACAAATAGAGATTATTTTGCCCATCTTAATTGGAGATTATTAAACGACATTTACAAACTATATTCGTAAAAATAGTAAAATAATTGAAAATGAGTAAGTTCTGTGATTTTGATTTCCTTAGTTATATGAAAAATATCATAAATCTAACGATTATTTAAAGTTGCAAGCGCGAGTTTCCTTAGAGCTTATTGACTTTTGAATATCTATCATGCTAGTGTTATGTTAACTTATCAGAATTAAAAAGTATTTTCTTCTAATATGTTTTAATGACTTTTATTAGTTTTTTTATATATGAATAGACTGTAAGAGATGAGACTAAGAGTTATTATAGCAATTCCAATAAAACTAACATTGAAACTTAAACCCGTTGAGCCTCTTAATTCTTCTTCAAAAGGGATTATTAATAAAGAAAATAGTCTAACAGGTAAGCTAATAAAACTCATTAAAATAGCTAAGTACTTTGGATTCCCATATTTTACCAAAGTTGTTTGAACTACCGGAGCAATGAGTATTTCTGAGAAGCAGAATAATAGTAAAGAGGAGATATAGATATAGACATGTGTTTCTTTAGGGTTTTCTGGGATTAAGTACAGTAATCCTAAAGATATAAGGGCGAATAAAAGACTAAAAGTTAACTTGTACGTTTGTTTGATGTAAAAGAAGGTCCATACTAATATTGCGACAATACTAATTGGTAGTATGAACATTGCGCTCAATGAATTCCATAAATAGCTGGAAATATTCAGTGCAGATATTTCATTGAATTGAAATATTAACTCTGAATTTCGAGACGAAGATAATTGGTATAAAGACCAAAATAATCCAATAACACTAAATGTCATTAAAATTACCTTCAAGCGTCTTTTAAGTGAGATTTGATTTTTATTAAGATTCTGGGGTTTTGAACCTTCTGTAATAAACAAAATTGGTACAATTGATAACAGGGTTAAGAAACCAATTACCAAAAATCCGTTGCTGTATCCATAATTTTCGCCAAAAGAGCCGAGTAAAAGTATTCCGAAAAATGAACCTAAATTGGCTGATAAATACATAATAGTAAATCCAGCATCAGATAATTGAAGTTTTTCTACATAAAGTTTTCCGAAATTCGAATGTAAGTTTGTGGTGAAAAATCCAGAACCAAGACTTACTAAAAATATAGCAATATATAAACTGTTGATTGAAGAGTTATAAAGACAAAATGCTCCTAAAGCTTGCAATAGACCGCCTGTAATAATAGCTTTTTTATTTCCGATAACTAAATCTCCTAATAGAGCACCAAGAATTTTTGAAAATAAAATAGACGTAAAAAATATACCATAAACCTCTAAAGCTTTATTGTGCTCCATTTTTAACGTTTCTCCTATCATGTACAATACTAGTAAAGCTCGAAGTCCGTAGAAAGAAGCTCTTTCTAATGTGTTCATTACAACATATAGAAAAGCTTCTTTTGAGTGTTTTTGGTCTTGGATTTTTTGCATTTTGGTCAGCGTTATTCTTTGGTTTGTTATTCTATTCAAGAAATAAAAGCGGCATATAATACAACTGTTAAAATCATAATGATTTTAGAGGCGTTTTTAGCCAGTTTCTGGTAGTGCTCGGTTATAAAGTACTTGATACAAATATCAATTATTATAGCGGTTAAAAAACCGTATAAGTAAACATAGTGATTCATTTTTATGGAAGGTTGTTGGTTAGTCGTTTATATAAGTTATTGCTATGGCAATTACACAAGCTGAGGCTAAATAAATAAAAGAGTAACTGATTGTAAATATAAGCAGTAATGAAGCTAATAATAGCAGCATTAAAAAATTGCGGAAGAAATGTTTTCCGTTCATAATAATTTTTTGGTTGTAAAATTAAGAAAATTAATCACAATAGGAATGTTTTTTTTATTAGCATGGAGTTTCAGTATCTATGGCTATATCAGGTTTTTAGTTTTTGATTTTAAATCATAAAAGAAGTCTAATGAATTTGCCACAGTATTCCTAAAAGTAATAGTATAGGAAGTAAAAGTGAAACTAAAAATGCAATAAGATTTAAGGCGAATTGAGCATATAGCTTATTCTTCAAAGTGATTATCCAATTTATGGTTGTTGCTATTATGAATACAGCGTTTAATAATATAACTAGATGTTTATGATGATAGACGTAAAGATTGAACTTTGGAATGTCTAAAAGTAAAATAGTAATAATCGTAACAACAATTATTGAAAGTGGAGTAAGGGTAAGGAAATACTTTTTCACAGTAATAATATAAAACAAAAAAGCTTCAAGTTTCCTTGAAGCTTTTCGCGGTGAAAGAGGGATTCGAACCCCCGGACCTGTTACAGTCAATGGTTTTCAAGACCACCGCATTCGACCACTCTGCCATTTCACCAGTCTGCTCACGATTTCTCGTTTGCGGATGCAAAGATAGGAACCTTTTTGAATTAACGAAAAGAAAAATGAATTTTTTTGAAACTTTTTTTTAGATGGTTCTCTAAGTGGTTTACAATCAAAAATCTAAGTTTTTAAATTGTTTGTTGAGTTCTATGAGATTTTTTCAATTTTGTAGCTAAATTGAATTTTCTTTAGGAATAGAAGTATTTTCTAAAGTGAAAAGACTTTAATTTTTCTAGTAAATACTTACCTTCGTTTCTTTTAAATTTTAAAAGCTGAGTTTATGTTTAATTCTTTCGGAAATTTACTAAGATTAACTTCTTTTGGAGAATCACACGGAGTGGCAATTGGAGGCGTAATTGATGGTTTTCCTGCCGGTATTGAAATCGATTTTGAAGCTGTGCAGAAAGAATTAGACCGACGTAAACCTGGTCAGTCAAAAATTGTTACACAACGTAAAGAACCTGATACAGTTGAGTTTTTATCAGGAATTTTTGAAGGAAAGTCTACTGGACAACCAATAGGATTTGTTATTAGAAATACCAATCAAAAAAGTAAAGATTACAATCATAATACAAATGTGTATCGACCTTCACATGCAGATTATACATATGATAAAAAATATGGAATTCGCGATTATAGAGGAGGAGGCAGAACTTCGGCAAGAGAAACAGCAAATTGGGTTGTTGCAGGAGCTTTAGCAAAACAATTTTTAAATCAAATTAGTATTAACGCTTTTACTTCGTCTGTTGGTGAGATCTTTATGAATAAACCGTATCAAGATTTAGATTTTTCAAAAACGGAAAGCAATATTGTTCGTTGTCCGGATGAAAATTCAGCAGAAGAAATGATTTCTAAAATCAAAGAAATCAGAAAGGCTGGAGATACTATTGGAGGAACTATAACTTGTGTTGCACAAAATGTACCTGTAGGTTTAGGTGAACCAATTTTTCATAAGTTACATGCCGAATTAGGTAAAGCTATGCTTTCTATAAATGCTGTAAAAGGATTCGAGTTCGGAAGTGGATTTTGTGGAGCAAAAATGAAAGGATCGGAGCATAATGATATCTTTAATCCGGACGGAACTACACGTTCTAATTTATCAGGAGGAATTCAAGGTGGAGTTTCTAACGGAATGGATATTTATTTCAGAGTTGCATTTAAGCCAGTTGCCACAATTATGCAAAATCAAGACACGATTAATTCGGAAGGTGAAGCGACTGAAATAACCGGTAAAGGTCGTCATGACCCTTGTGTAGTTCCGAGAGCGGTGCCTATCGTTGAAGCTTTAACTGCTTTAGTTTTAGCTGATTTTGTGTTGTTAAATAGAACTAGAAAGGCGTAAATCAATTTGCTTTTTATTCGAGTTTTAAATTATTACAGTTTGTTTAATTTGTATTCTTTTGTTGAAAAATTCTAGCTTGGAATTTATTAACATTAACAATTCTGTCTTCTTTTTTCTTTTAATTTTAAACATCTCCATATTTAAAATTATTAATATTCATGAAGTCAGATTTAGTAAAGGGTAGAGGTGCTCAACATAATTCACATAATAGATTTTTAAAGCACAGTTCTGTCATATTAAATGATTTTTTGAATTATTGCGAAGCGGAAAATGAGAAACTAGATTCGAACAAAACTTCTTATTTAGAGGTTTTTCCTAAAACTATTTTAAACAAAGTTTCAAGTCCTGATGTTGGTTTTGGCTATTCAATAAATCCTTATCAGGGTTGTGAACATGGTTGTATATATTGTTACGCGAGAAATTCTCATGAATATTGGGGATATTCTGCTGGATTAGATTTTGAACGTAAGATTCTATACAAGTCTAATGCTCCTGAACTACTAGAAAAGAAATTACGTAGTAAGAATTGGAAACCAGAGTTGATTATGTTGTCGGGAAATACAGATTGTTATCAACCAATTGAAAAGAAGTTGGAAATTACTAGGAAAATGCTTTCTGTATTTTTAAAATTGAAACATCCTGTTGGAATCATTACAAAGAACGCTTTAATATTGAGAGATTTGGATATCCTCAAAGAACTAGCAAAGTTGAAATTAGTTCGAGTGAATATTTCAATAACATCTCTTTCCGAAAAAACAAGAAGAACATTAGAACCCAGGACAGCAAGTATTCAGAAACGATTGTACACTTTAGAAAGACTTGCTGAAAATGGAATTCCTGTAAATGTAATGATGGCTCCGATAATTCCTGCAATTAATAATCATGAAATTTTACCTCTGGTTAAAGAAGTGAGTAGCCGTGGAGCAAATTCTGTTGGTTATACAATTGTCCGTTTAAATGGGGCTATTGGAGAGATTTTTACAAATTGGGTTCATAAGGCATATCCAGATAGAGCCAATAAAATTTTAAATCAAATTAAGGATTGTCACGGAGGTTCTTTAAATGATTCTAGGTTCGGAACGAGAATGCGAGGAGAAGGTAAATTTGTTGAACAAGTAGCTATGCAATTCAAATTAGCGAAAAACAAATATCTAAAGAATAAAGTTGTTCCACCTTTGGATTTTTCTTTGTTCGATAAAAATCAATCAAATCAAATGACTTTGTTTTAATCATTTTTTATTTTAGTCGAAATTTTATTGCTACATGTCTGACAATCCTATACTATTTTTTATTTGTGCTTTAGGAGTTTTTAATGGTTTCTTGGTTGCTCTTTATTTTTTATTCTTTAATAGAAAAGGAAGAGTTCAAAACTTATTATTTGGACTTTTAGTTTTGTTTCTTAGTATGAGAATAGGTAAATCTCTCTATGTCATATTTACACCTAGAGAAGAAAGGAATATAGCGTTAATACAAGTTGGTTTATCAGCCTGTTTTTTAATAGGAGCGAGTTTGTATTATTATTT
Organism: Tenacibaculum sp.; assembly: GCA_022448525.1. Taxonomy (GTDB): domain Bacteria; phylum Bacteroidota; class Bacteroidia; order Flavobacteriales; family Flavobacteriaceae; genus Polaribacter. The sequence goes on along the minus strand of JAKVCX010000001.1, from coordinate 302,718 downwards.
GCGTTCATCACTGGAGCAAACTAAAGTTTTTCCTAGAAAATGGAAAGTAGTCTTTATAATTCTCTCTGTATTTATTATTGGAGTTGGAGTTGTTTTTCCATACCAAACAAATGGTTCTTTCTGGAATACGTTTTTTGTGTATTTCATTTATGCAGTTTGGGGAATATATTTGTTGTTATCAGCGTATATTTTAAAAGATGTGTTCGCAAGGTTAATTGCAAAAAAAGCTTCTACTTTTGATCTTTGGTTGGTTGGAGTTTTTGTATCGAATCTGTTAATTTTTACAGCCTATATTGTTGGCTTGTTTTATCTATATTTTATTGGAACAATAACATTTTCAATTGTTTTTTACGCTTTGTTAATTTTCTTTTTATCAAAGAAAAAAAGAGAAGATATTTTTGAAGATATTCCTGAGAAATATGGAGCAAAGAAAATTGCTACTTCAGAAGCAGATGGTTTGTTAATAGAATTAAAGAAGCTTATTGAAAAGAATGATTTGTATAAGAATACAAGTATTAAAATTTCTGATATAGCTAAGGAAATTAATATAACACCTCATAAATTATCACAATTATTAAATGATAATTTGGGTAAAAGTTTTGCGGCTTACATGAATTCATATCGAATTGAAGAAGCAAAGAAAATGTTAAAGGAAAATCAAGAATTTACATTAGAAGCAATCGGTTTTGAATCTGGTTTCTCTTCTAAATCAAATTTTTACGCAACATTTAAAAAAGAAGTAGGTCTAACTCCTTCACAATTTCAAAAGCAATTTTTATAGTCCAGTTTTATAATTTAGGACACCTGAATTATAAATAATCATCTTTTCCCATGATAGTTTCTAGAGTTTTGAATCAAATTTAAATTCAAAATTCATGAAACAGACCGTATTGTTATGCGCGTTATTTTTTGCTCAAATTTTATTAGGACAATCTGAAATAGATCAGGTAAAACTAACATTACAAAATTATATTGATGGTAGTTCTTACAATCGGAAAGAGCAACTTAAAAATGCATTCACAATTGATGCGACCCTTTATTTAACTACAAAAAATGGATTCAAAAGATATTCCCCTAATGAATATGCTGATTTCTTTAAGGGTAAAAAAGAAGGTGAGTTCAATGGTAGACAAGGAGAAGTTTTAGCTGTTGATATCATTAATGATATAGCCACAGCAAAGGTTGAAATCGCTGGTCCTGACAGAAAATGGGTTTACATTGATTTATTCTTATTGAAAAAGAAAGGTGAAAAATGGAGTATTATAAGTAAAACCGCGACAAGAGTAGATGAGAATAAGTAGAATGAAGTACATCTTATTAACCTTGTTTTTATTATTAAATGTTGTGGCCTATTCTCAAGGTTCATCGATACATTTTAGAGATGTAAATATTGAAATTGATGGGAGTTTAAATGAAGAGGTTTGGAAGTCGATACCTGTACATACTAATTTTCATAATCTACTACCAACGGATGAAGGATTGGCAGACAATCAAACAGAGGTTAAAATTTTTCATAATGGAGAATATCTTTTTGTGGGTGCAGTTTATCACGATACAACAGCGAAACAACAAGTGAGTTCCTTAAAAAGAGATGTTTCAATTGGTATAAGTGACGCTTTTATAATGGTTTTAGATACTCAGCATCAAAGACAAAATGGAAACTTATTTGCGGTGAATACATACGGAACGCAAGTAGATGCTTTAGTAGAACGAAATGAGACGGGATATGGTTTAAATTTTAGTTGGAATGCTGTTTGGAAGACAAAAACATCAGTTGTTGGTAATGATAAGGTGTATGAAATTGCTATTCCGTTTAAAGCATTAAATTTTGACAAAGAAAATACCATTTTTGGTGTGCAATTTTATGTACGAGATATTAAAAATAACTCATGGACCATACTTACTGATTTAAGCAGGAATTATCCAACTTTTGATTTACGATTTACAAGGGATTTTAGTTTAGAGAGAATTCCAGAAACTATTCAATCTAAGTTTGCGGTATCACCATCGGTTACCTTAAATTATCAAAATGTGGATAGTGATGATGAAACTACTTTTAGACCAAGTTTAGATGTTCAATACAATCTGTCTTCTTCCTTAAAGTTGGATGCCACAATTAATCCTGATTTTTCTCAGATAGATGTCGATCAACAGGTAACAAATTTGTCTCGCTTTTCTGTTTTCTTTCCAGAACGTAGAAATTTCTTTTTAGAAAATGCTGATTTATTCGCGAACCTAGGAACGTCAGATGTAAATCCGTTTTACTCGCGAAAAATTGGAGCAGAGAATGAAATTCAATTCGGATTAAAATTATCGGGGAATGTTGCTCAAAAGACTAGAATAGGAGTATTGAATGTTCAAACCAATAAGAATGAAAATATAAGCGCTCAAAATTATTCAGTGGTAGTTGGAGAGCAGCAGTTAACGAAACAGCTAACTGCTACTACGTTTATGATTAACAGACAAGAAACAGAAGGTTTTAGTTTTAATAATGATTATAATAGAGTTGCCGGTGCGAACTTGAATTTTAAATCAGGAAATAATAAGTGGATTGGTTTAGCTAATGCTGCGATGAGTTTTAATCCAGAAAGTTCAGGAAAGAATAAATTCTTAAATCTTGGAATAGATTATAACGATCGCGGTTTGCAAGGAGGTTTTTCCGTTAAAAAAGTAGAAGAAAATTATATTACAGATGTTGGTTTTACTCCAAGATTGTTTACCTACGATGCGGTTAATGATGTTGTAGTTAGAGAAGGTTACTATCAAACTTCAAGTTATTTACAGTATACAAAGTTTTATGATAGTTCGAGAAAATTGAATTCAATTCGATATTTGAATTATAGTAACAATACTTATTTTGATGTTGACGGAAGTATAAACCAAATGAGTCATTTTTTAAATTCTGCTGTTTTCTTTAAAGATTTATCCGCAGTTTATTATGTGCTGAATTATGATGAGATTGATTTAAAATATGGATTTGATGTTTTGGGAAATGGTAATGCTTTGTCTACAGGTAATTACAATAATTGGAATTTGAAACTAGGGTATAACTCAGCAAATAATCAACAATTACGTTATCGTGTTAATATTCAAAAAGGAAGGTTTTATGAAGGAGAAAAGATTTCTGGAGGAATATATGTCAATTATCAATTATTACCTTTTGCAAATTTGGAATTATCACATGATGTAAATTCTATTGATTTAAATGAATTAGGAAAAGAAACATTTCATTTAAGCAGGTTTACGGGTCAAATATTTTTTAATAATAGATTGAATTGGACAACTTATGTTCAATACAACAACCAACGAAATAACTTTAATGTGAATAGTCGATTACAATGGGAATACAAACCTTTAAGTTATGTCTATTTGGTAGTGACAGATAATTTCGATAAAAACTTTAATAGAACTAATTGGGGAGTGGCTTTTAAAATGAATTATCGATTAGATTTTTAATAGGGTTATAAATAAAAAAAACTCGGAGTGAAAGCTCCGAGTTTTTTTATAAATATTATTGAATCAAGTTACACTAACATAGTAACTGGATTTTCGATAAACGTTTTTAATGTCTGTAAGAACTGAGCTCCAACAGCACCATCAACAGTTCTGTGGTCACAAGCTAATGTTAACATCATTGTATTTCCAACAACAATTTGTCCGTCTTTAACTACAGGTTTTTGAACAATAGCACCAACAGATAAAATTGCTGAATTTGGTTGGTTTATAATTGAAGTAAAACTTTCAATTCCAAACATTCCAAGGTTAGAAACTGTAAAAGTACTTCCTTGCATTTCGTCTGGTTTAATTTTCTTACTTCTTGCTTTACCAGCTAAATCCTTAACAGATGCTCCGATTTGAGTTAAGGTCATAGCATCAGTATGTTTAACTACAGGAACAACTAATCCTTCATCAACAGCTACAGCAACACCAACATGAATATGACTATGGTATTTAGTAGTATTATCTGTCCAAGAAGTATTTACTTGAGGATGTTTTCTTAATGCCATTGCACAAGCTTTTACAACCATATCGTTAAAAGAAACTTTAACATCAGGAATAGCATTAATAGTTTTACGAGAAGCAATTGCGTTATCCATATCTACTTCAATGTTTAAGTAGAAGTGAGGTGCAGAGAATTTAGAATTACCTAAACTTCTTGCGATTGCTTTACGCATTTGAGAGTTTTTAACTTCTTCAGTTCTCTCTTCTCCTGCAACAACAAAATTAGTTACAGCAGTAGTTGGTGTGCTTGTACTTTGAGAAACAGGAGCAGAAGCTTCAGTTTTCGCAGCTGGAGTATAGTTTTCTACGTCTTTCTTAACGATTCTTCCATTCTCACCAGAACCTTTAACATCTGCTAAATTAATACCTTTGTCTTTGGCAATTTTCTTAGCTAAAGGCGAAGCAAAAATTCTTCCTCCAGAATTTGAAGTTGTATTGTTTGCTACAGTTTCTTGAGCAGCAGGAGCAGCTTTTTCAGCAGGCTTTGATTCTGTTGCTTTTTCTTCACTGGGAGTTGCTGTAGCTAATCCGCCATTTTTCTGAGCTTCGATTACAGCAGAAACATCAGTTCCTTCAGCTCCAATAATAGCTAATAAACTATCAACTGGTGCACTTTCTCCTTCGTTAATTCCAATATATAAAAGAGTTCCTTCATAGAAAGATTCGAACTCCATTGTAGCTTTATCAGTTTCAATTTCAGCTAAAATATCTCCTTCTTCAACTTTGTCTCCAACGTTTTTTAACCAAGAAGCTACTGTACCTTCAGCCATAGTATCACTAAGTCTAGGCATAGTTACAACTTGAACTCCATCTGGAATAGAAACAGAAGTGTTACTTGAAGTATTTTCTTCTTTTTTTGATTCTTCTTTAGGTTCTTCCTTTTTTTGTTCTTCAGTAGAACCTTGACTTAAAAGTGCAGAAAAATCTTCACCTTCTTCACCAATAATAGCTAATAAAGTATCTACTGGAGCTCCTTCACCTTCATTTACCCCAATATGTAATAAAGTACCTTCATAGAAAGATTCAAATTCCATTGTAGCCTTATCAGTTTCAATTTCAGCTAAAATATCTCCTTCTTCAACTTTATCACCAACTTTTTTTAACCAAGAAGCTACTACTCCTTCTTCCATCGTGTCGCTTAAGCGAGGCATATTAATTACTGTTGCCATTTTTACTTAGTTTTCGTGGTTATTTATTTGATAAAAGGATAATCTTCTTGTTCGTAAACAACATCGTGAAGTACATTTAATTCTGGGAACGGAGAATCTTCAGCGAATTTCTCACATTCTTTCACCATGTCTTTTACTTCTTTATTAATAGTATCAATGTCCTCATCTGAAGCGTATTTTTTATCCTTAATGATATCTAATACTTGAGTAATTGGATCTATTTTCTTGTATTCTTCAACTTCTTCTTTCGTACGGTAATGTTGCGCATCAGACATTGAGTGTCCTCTGTATCGGTACGTTTTCATTTCTAAGAAAGTTGGTCCGTCACCTTTTCTTGCTCTTTGAATTGCTTCATCAACAGCTTCAGCAACTTTTACTGGATTCATTCCATCTACTGGTCCACAAGGCATTTCATACCCTAATCCTAATTTCCAGATATCTTCGTGGTTTGCAGTTCTTTCAACAGAAGTTCCCATTGCATAACCGTTATTTTCACAAATGAAAATTACAGGTAATTTCCAGTTCATTGCCATGTTAAAAGTTTCATGCAAAGATCCTTGACGAGCAGCACCATCACCGAAGTAGCATAAAGTAACTGCATCACTATTGTGGTATTTGTCACCAAAAGCAATTCCTGCTCCCAATGGAATTTGACCACCTACAATTCCGTGACCTCCGTAAAAACGAAACTCTTTTGAGAAGATGTGCATAGAACCTCCAAGACCTTGAGAAGTTCCTGTAGCTTTTCCATACAATTCTGCCATAACTCTTTTTGGATCTACCCCCATTCCTATTGGTTGTACGTGATTACGATAAGCTGTAATCATCTTATCTTTCGTAAGATCCATTGCGTGTAAAGCACCTGCTAATACTGCTTCTTGACCGTTGTATAAGTGTAAGAAACCTCTTACTTTTTGTTGAATATAAACTGCGGCAAGTTTGTCCTCAAACTTTCTCCAAAAAAGCATATCTCTATACCAGTTGATATAAGTTTCTTTAGTGACTTTTTTCATTCTGAATTGTTGTTTGTTTTTTTTTGCTTACTAAAAATGCAAGAACAAAAATAACGGTTTTTTACAGAATAAAAAACGCATTAACTATGATTTATCTCAAACGATTGCGTAAGGTTATTTATTCTTGGCAACAATAAGGGTAGCTTTAGCTCCAGTAGCTAAATTCCATTCATTTGAAGAGAGTAGCATTCCTGCGTCGTTGTATACTTTAAATGCTGCTGTATTTGGACCAGAAGTACCTTGATTTAACGCCACTATTTTAATACGATTTACTCCTTCTTCTAGAGGTATGTTGAAAGATTGATAGCGTTGTTTTAGTGTGAGATTTGTTACAACAGGAATATCATTTACATAAATGGTGACTCTGTCTCCATCAGGATATTGGAAATCTCTACAAATAATATTTACACTTTTAGAGTCAGTGCTTATACTTCCTAGGTCTTGATCAATAACTGGATAGTCATACATTCCGTTTATTTTACGGAAATTTTTTAAGTATCGTTCTTCAGCTACCTTTGCTTTGCTAAGTATTCCTTTGTTTTTTAAATCTTCTTCCGCTTTCTGTTGTTTACGTTTTTTTTCTAAATCTTTATTGGCAGTTTTAAAACCATTGTCATTACCGAAGTTCAGTGATTTAGGTTTCTTAATCTCTTTTGCAGGAGCTTTAAAGGTTCCAATTGTTTTTCCTTTAATAGATCCTCCAGAAGAGTTGTCTACTTGACTTATTCCATTTATACTGAAACAAAGAAAACTTATTGATAATATTTTTAAGAAGTATTTCATCATAAATCTAACTAAAACAAATATAGTGCCGTTCAATTATTTATGTCGATATAAAATGTTAATTCTTACTTAATAGGAAAATCAAAGTAGGTTTTCGGAAATGGTTCATTATTCAATGTAAAATGCCACCATTCGTTTTTATAAGGTCTAAAACCATTTGCGATCATCACTTTTCTAAGTAAGTATCGATTGGCTTTTTGCTCTTTAGTTAAGTTTTTATATTTCGCGTGTGAAATTGTTCCGAAGAAATCATAAGGACTTCCCATATCCAATTCTGTATCCGTAGCAATATGTACAATAGTTAAGTCTACAGAACTTCCTCTTGAATGACCTGATTTGGTTGCAATATAACCTAGTTTAAAAAGGTTTCTTTTATTTAGGTCTGGGTAGTATTGTTTTTTAGTAAGTGTGTCATTCGGAATTCTTGCCCATCTTACGAAATGATTGACAGCAGTTTGAGGGCGATAAGCATCAAATACTTTTAAACTCAACCCTTTCTTTAGTAATTCTTCTTGAACCTTAGCTAAAGCTTTAGCTGTTTTAGTAGAAGTTATCAAAACGGGTTCTTCATATCCATCAACAGGTACTCCCATAAAATTGTTGTGGGAACAATATCTCAATTCCATTTGAATTGTAGGGGCAAAATCTTTTACATAAGAAAAACCTTTTGGTAGTTCTTGTGAACTTGCTAATAATGAAAAAGCAAAGGCGGTAATTGAAAAAATCCATTTCTTCATAGCTGTAAAAATAAAGAAATGGATTGGATATTACATTTGTGTATCATAAATCTGCGGAAATTGATCAGGTATTTCCTCATCTTTTTCTCCTAAATTCTGTCTTAAATCAATTTCAATGCCTCTTGCAATAGTTGAAATAGGAACGTCATTCGCTGAACCTTCAAATGGATTTTCTCCTGTTCGACCTATTCTTTCCATCGTATGAAAAATCCAAGCAACGATAACATAAAAGGGAACCGAAAGCCATATGAACATATTTCCGATAAAAGGAAGTGTTTTACTAATTTGTTCACCAATTTCAGAAAATTGTGGAACCAGTGCTATAGGTAATAGTAAAACAAATAACCACATAAAATAGTGATTGAGTGTAGCGAAATGTCTAGGATAAGGGAAATTTTTAATTCTTTCAGATTTTCCTTGTAAGGTAAATAGCTCTTCAAGTATATTTTCTAACTCCAAAAATGAAAACTCCCAAATCTTTCCTTGATTTTTTAAATTTTTTAAATGATGAGATTGTAAATACAGTAAGGCAGTTTGTTTATTATTTTTGGATAAAGTATATGATAAATCTTTTTCATTTAAATAAGGTTGTAGATCTTTTTCTAAAGTAGAATTCCATTCTGGAGGAGATACAATTTGAGTCCACTCTTTATTTGATTTTTCATCAATTACGGTTTCCCAACTTTTACGTGTCCGCATGGAATGTCGCAAAGCTGTCATCCAGGCAATGTGTCGATAGGTAAGTGTTTTTATATCATTTTGAATTTCTTCCTCTGAAAATTTATTCTTTGCATGTTCATTTCCAACCATGTCTTGAACGAACATTCCAAAGGTTCTTGAGGTGTTTACGATACCTCCCCAAATTTTTCTTGCTTCCCAAATTCTTCCGTAGGCCGAATTATTTTGAAAACCAATTACGAAAGCAACGGCTGTACCTATTAACGCAAGTGGAGTCCATGGGATTTTGAACCATTGAATGTTTAAAAAGTAGTAAATACTAACAACTACCATAATGAAAACAAAGAAAAAAAGTGTCTCAAAACGTGTCCACTTTGCCATATCCTTTGCTTTAAAAACTTTTTTAGTGTACATATGAAAAAGGATTCTTTTGTTCTGTAATTTAACTAAAAATGGATAGAATAAAAAAAGCCAAAGCTCATTGAGCTTTGGCTAAGTAAACCAAGTATTAGTCTAGAAGTTAGCTAACTAGTAAACTAATTTTGTATAGGAAGATGATTATAGCTTAAAACGCGTTTCAACTTCCATGAATTATTTTTTTTAATCCATAAGTGTGTGAACAAAGCAGAACCAGTTGGTGTTAATTTTCCATTTTCTTTTATGAAAAATAAATGTTTACCTTTTTGAATTGCTGCATACAATTTTCCATTATTCTTTAAAGGAAAAACTTGTAAAGATTCGTCGACTAACTTACGAATTGGTTTTTTATTTGGATTAGAACAAATATTATTTTTTATAGATGAAAGAAATTTTTCTCTTGACTCTTCCCCGGCAACATCATGATAAAATTCAAAATCATCGTTAATAATATCGTCTAATTTATCTAATTCACAACGATTAAAGGTTCTTTCAAAAATTATACTGTCATTACTTTTTAAAGTTTTATATAACTCTGAATTTTCGCTGATTTGCGCATTAGTGAATAGAGACGTAAGTAAAGACCATAGTAAAAGTACAATTTTCCAAAATAGGTTTCCTTCAAAAAAGAAGTCAGTAAGTGGTTTCATAGTTTTTCAATTTGCATTCAATTAGTTTTTCATTTTTTTTTGTTACCAGATTTTAAAGGCAAGCGTTTTGTCTTCTTCATCATATAATCTTCTAAATCCTGTAGGGATACTTTCTAGCGTGTTGTTAGAAATTCTAAGTTCACCTTTGTAGCCGTCGTTACAATCAATATCTAAAAGGACTTTTTCAATCTTATCATTTTTGAAATTTGATTCTATGATTGTTATGTCAATGTTTTTTCTTCTCTTGAACCACTTTACCAGTTTTTCTAATTCTGTTTTTGTTGTTTGTTTAGAGATGATAAACTCTGCTTTTATATCATTAATTGTACTATCAAATAAGAAAGATACATCAGAATAGTTGTCATTGTCGTTGTTGTTATCATTATTATTGTCATTATCCCAATCAGAATTATCTCTTCGATCATCTTCTGATTCTTTATCGTCTTCACAATCCATGCATTCAAAACCTTTTGATGTCATTTTAAAATGATGATTTGCCATGTTTCTATCATAGATGTCTTGTGTGTTTTCTATGTTGTATAAAAATCTCTTTGAAGAATTTTCAAAATAGACTGTTGTTCCTTCAGGAATATAAACAGTTAAGTACACTTCTTCATCTTTCCAGATATTTCTATATTCACTTAAGAAGAAAGCATCGAAAACAATTTTATTATTATCCAAGTTGAACTTATACTTGATTTTCTCTGCGTTATCTAAGGCGTCTTTTCGTTTTCTTCCTTCTGATTCTTTTTTGATTTCTATATAAGCTTCATCACTATCACTTTTAGCAACATCAATTTTGATATCATTCGAGTATTTTGCTTTTTCATCATCGATATAAACTTCTATCGCGTTATCTCGTCTACGTAAATTGTGTTGATAGTATATCTCATCATCGTTTTTCACCCCAATTTTAAGAGGTTCTTCTGGATTAAATAAAATTGATTTCTTACTAACCTTAACAGCACTTTGCGCTTTTGAGGTTGCGAATTCAACTCCTGAAAATCCGATGAAGAATAATGAAACAAGCCAAATTCCAAATAATGATAAAGATGTTGTTGTAGAGACTCTTCTTAAATTAGGTGATAGTATACGTAATCCTAAAATCAATAGAGCTAAAATCGGCACAGCAACTAACAACATTCCAAATAATGTTAATAACCAATTTGGTAAAACAGAATCATAAAAGAACGGAGGGTAGTGAACAAAGTCTCCTTCAAATCCCAATATTTCTAAACTACTGATGGAAAACATTGCAAAGATTAGTGATATTAACACTACACCTGCAATAAATACAAGTAAAATTCCCATGAACTTTCCAAATACCTTGAAAAGTGCGGATAGTATTTTACCTACAGTATCTAAAAAATCTTGAAAGCCAGATTTAGTTTGGTTACGTAATTTCTCATAATCTGCACTAGAGATTTTTTCGGTTATTTCACTAGCCCCGTCTTTTAACTTCGTGGAGAGATATTCAAACTCGTTACGAATTTTTTTTTCAATGTTTCCGATGTTCACATCTTCACCTTCCATCTGAAGTTTCTCGGCTGTTGTTTTAGCTTCAGGTAATAGTACCCATAATATGATGTATATTAAAAATCCAAAACCAGTTGTTACCGCAGTTAAAATGAAGAATAATCGAACCCAAATAGTATCAATATTAGTGTAGTGAGCTAATCCTGAAGCAACACCTCCTAAGAATTTATCTTCACGATCTCTAAATAATTTCTTATTTGAAGATTTAGTTCTTTTGCTGTAGTTGTAGCTTGAATTGTCATTATATGTTTCTTCTGCTTCTGTATAGTCTTCTGGTTGCCCCATGATGGTAATAATTTCATCGATGTCACCTTCATTTACAACTTGACGAGCATCTGTTATTCTTTCAGATAATAATTCACTAATACGAGCTTCAATATCTGAAATGATTTCATTTTTTCCTTGTGGGTCATCACTTAATGAACGAGCGATGGCGTCTAAGTATCGTTTTAACTTTTGATACGCGTTTTCATCTATATGGAAGAAAAATCCGCCTAAATTTATATTTATTGTCTTATTCATTTGATGTTGATTTTGTACTTGTTACTTGACTTACTGCATTTACTAAATTATTCCAAGTTTTGTCTAATTCTTTTAAAAACATGGTTCCATTTTCTGTGATTACGTAATATTTACGTGGTGGTCCTGAGGTTGATTCTTCCCATCTATATGATAGTAAACCTGCATTTTTTAAGCGAGTTAATAATGGATATATGGTACCTTCAACCACAATCATTTCTGCGCTTTTTAATGTGTTAAGGATTTCAGAAGTGTATGCATCGCCCTTTTGTAATATTGACAAGATGCAATACTCTAAAACGCCTTTACGCATTTGCGCTTTTGTGTTTTCTATCTTCATTCAGTGTGGTTTTTTTATTTAACAAATTTTATTGTAAACGGATATTTATAATGTTCTCCGTTGTTGGCTTTCATTGATGCAATTATGATTAAAGCAATTTTAATCAAGGTTACAACACCCACCAAAGATGCAATTCCAAAAAATCCGAATAAGTTGCCACTAAAAGAAACACTATGTCCGAAGTCTAAATGGTCTATTCGATTAATTACTCTAAATATATCTCCAAAGAAAAATGATACAAATGATGCACTTAATATGAAGATGTAAAGAGAGAAACTTACATTAAAGTTCACGGCTTCTTTTCCATGTACGTCTAAAAAAGAGCTTCTATCTTTTTGTGTTTGCCATAAAATTAATGGAGTGATAATACTTCCGAAAGGGAAGAAGTATCCTGCGAAAGAGGAGATATGTATTAAGAATGCGTTGGTATTTTCGTTATTATTTCTCATAGTATAATGATTTATATAATACTTGACTATGCAAATATATGTCTAAAAAAAGGTATTATGCAATACATAGTACTGAAATTTAACAAATTTTAACAAAAAAGAATCCTTCATAATTAGTTGTTTTCCCTTATTAAAAGCTTTAAATTGCCCGTAAATACTGGATTTTATGAAATTTACACCCTCAAAAATTAATTTCTTTTTATTATTTAAGTTGCCATCCGCTTTTTTTACAGGAATACGTGTGAAGTCAATTTCGACAAAGAAGGCAGTTGTAAAAGTTAAACATCGTTGGATTAATCAGAACCCATTTAATTCAATGTTTTGGGCAGTACAAGGAATGGCTGCTGAATTTACAACAGGGATTTTAGTGATGCAGTCTATAGATAATTCAGGAAGAAAAATTTCAATGCTTGTTACAAATATGGACGCAACTTTTACTAAAAAGGCGACTGGTAAGATTCATTTTGAATGTAATCAAGGAGAAGAAATTGTTAGAGCAATTGAAAAAGCAGTCAAAACAGGAGAAGGGCAGACGGTACTATTAACTTCAGAAGGAATAAATGAAGATGGAATTTCTGTTTCAAAGTTTCAATTTGAATGGAGTTTGAAAGTTAAAGCGTAACAAATAGGAAGAAGTTTAGTCTAATCAAATAAAAACTAAAATTATGTTTCTAGAACAAAGAGCAAACGAAATCGACTACCGAATTTACGGTGAGGAAATGCAATATGTAGAAATTGAATTGGATCCTCAGGAAGGTGTAGTAGCTGAGAGTGGTAGTTTTATGATGATGGATACCGATGTAAAGATGAATACCATTTTTGGAGATGGATCAAATCAGGAAAAAGGTTTGTTAGGAAAGATATTTTCCGCCGGTAAAAGAATTTTAACTGGTGAGAGCTTATTCATGACTGTATTTACTAATGTAGGATATGGAAAAAAACAAGTTTCTTTTGCTTCTCCTTATCCAGGTAAAATTATACCTATTGATTTAACTGAGTTTGGAGGAAAGTTTATTTGTCAAAAAGATGCTTTTTTATGCGCGGCAAAAGGAGTATCTATTGGTATAGAATTTTCTCGAAAGCTTGGTAGAGGTCTTTTTGGTGGAGAAGGTTTTATTATGCAAAAGATGGAAGGAGATGGATTAGGTTTTATTCATGCTGGTGGAACTATGGCAAAAAAAGTTTTAAAACCTGGTGAGATTTTAAAAGTAGATACTGGTTGTATTGTAGGATTTACTCAGGATATAGATTATGATATCGAGTTTGTCGGTGGAATTAAAAATACAATTTTTGGAGGTGAAGGTCTTTTCTTTGCTAAACTTCAGGGACCAGGAACCGTATTTATACAATCATTACCGTTTAGCCGATTAGCAGGAAGAGTTTTATCTTCAATACCTAGTGGAGGTAAAAGTAAAGGAGAAGGAAGTATTTTAGGTGGTTTAGGAGATTTATTGGATGGAGATAATCGTTTTTAAAATACCTCTTCTTATATAAAACATAAAAAAAGCTCAGTTTAAAACTGAGCTTTTTTTGTTGATATATCTAATACTTTTTAAATATCTAACTCGTCGAAAATATTAATTAAAGCATCTCCTGCACTAGGTCTTGGAGCATTTGCATTTACAATATTTCCATCAGGATCAATTAAAATAAATCTAGGTAATCCTTTAATTAAGTAATCTTTTGTGAATTGTAATTCAGTTTCAGATTTTCCGGCAAATAATTGTACTCCAGTCATTTCTCTGTCGACAATAGTTTGCTTCCATTTTTCTTTTAAACTTGATTTATCAACACTAATACTAACAAATTCAATGTTCTTTCCGTGATATTGTTGCTCAAGTCTTTTTAATAATGGAATTTCTTTTTTACAGAATCCACACCAAGTAGCCCAAACATCTATATAAATATATTTTCCTTTACCTATTAAATCATCTAAAGAAGTTGTGCCTCCATTATAATTTTCTAAATCAGTAAATTTAGGAGAAGGTTGACCTTGAGCTGTAAGCTTTAATTTATCGTATAAATCTTTAATTTCAGCTTTGTTTGCTTCGTTTGTCGAATATCCCATGTACTTTTTATAGTACTCTTTAAGATTTGTTGTTGTGGTGATTTGCTTTTTTGCAGCTGCGTGAATTAAATCATTTTTAATCAAAGTATCAACAACTTCTGTGTGTACAGTTTGCAAATAAGTTAAATCAAAATCACCATCCTCAGGCTTTCTTTTATTTGCAATCTTATCTAAATACTCTTTTAATAACTTTCTGTAAGATACTGAGTGTAAGAAATCCGCAGAATTGTTAAAATCAATATCATCCATGATATCCTTTGGGAAAGTATCAGAAACTTCATATTCCTCATCTCCATATAAAATTCTATGGTACGGTTGGTAATTGTTTATATTTCTAATAAACTCGTAGTTGATATTTCTTTTTTCCTTCTCTAAATAATCCGCTGGTAATTGAGATGCATCTGCTAAATCTTCTAAACTAGATTTATACTCGTCCATTTTACTTAAGAACTCAGCTTCTTCTAAAGAGAATAACTTATTAGCATTACCTAAAATTAGACCATGCTTTTTGTATCTTTCAGTTAAATAATTGTTGATGTTTTTATTTGGTCCTTCGAAAACTGGATCTTCAGTTCTCTTTTTAGCATCAACCATAACTTTTAAATCTTCAAGTGAAGATAAATAAACATTTACAGGTCTTTTATTGAATTTTAAAATGTAGTGACCAGGTGTGATGTCTCTAAGTGTATCAGAAAAAGTTTTAGTTTTTCTATCAAACTTTATTTTCTTTTCAAAATTATAACCTATTAACGTTATGTTTCGTTTTCTAAAATTTTGGGCTTCACCAGAAATTACCGCATAATCTTTCGGTTTAGGCTTATCACCACATGCCGTCAATACTAATAAACTTACAGCTAACAGAAACAATCTTTTCATGATTTTCTATATTTTGGGGTAAAATAAATTATGTTTATAAGTCTCGAAATTAGCTTATTTTTAAAAGACCTCAAAATCTTTAACTAAAAAATTTGGAAAAAATGCTTTGTTTATAGACTTTTGACTCAAATATTTGATGATTTTGTGAGTTTTCAACTAAATCATTCTATTTTAAGGAAACCTATCCATAGTAACCAATCTTATAAATCAATCTAAAATGTCGAAAGTAGTATTAATCACCGGAGCTTCTTCAGGTATTGGAAAAGCCATAGCAGAACATTTACACTCAAATAATTATGTTGTTTATGGTACAAGTCGAACCCCTGATAAAGTAAAAGATGTTGATTTTAGAATGATTGCTTTAGATGTTTTAGATGTTGAGTCAATTGATAGAGCAATATCGAATATAGTTAGTAAGGAAGGTAGAATTGATGTATTAATTAATAATGCAGGAAGAGGTTTAATGGGAGCGATGGAAGATATCCCAATGAGTGAGTTAAAAGCAGGTTTTAATACAAACTTTTTTGGACCGATTGATGTTATGAAGAAGGTTTTACCTCACATGAGAAATCAAAAGAGTGGCTTAATTATTAATGTAACTTCTCTTGCTGCGTATTCAGGTTTACCATTTAGAAGTGCATATTCCGCAAGTAAAGGTGCTTTTGAATTGCTAACCGAGTCGTTAAGCATGGAGGTGAAAAGTTTTGGGGTTAATGTAACAAGTATTGCTCCTGGAAGTTTTGCTACGAGTATATCAACTGGAAGATATTATACTCCGGTTTTTGAAGATTCTGCATACAAGGAATCTTACAGTAAGAATTTACAAGTTTCTGATGATTACGTTGACGAAGGAATGAATCCAATTGTAATTGCTAAATTAGTTCATAAAATAATCAATACTAAAAAGCCTAAGTTACACTATAAAGTTGGTGCATTCATGGAGCGTTTTTCTGTTGTTTTAAAAAGAGCATTACCAGATAGAGTTTATGAAAAACTAATTATGAACCACTATAAATTGTAAAGGCTAATTAGAGATTTCATTGATTAATTTTTCTAGAATTATTTCAACACCAAAATCATTATTGCTTGTTGTAATGTAATTGGCTGTTTCCTTAACTAAAGGATGTGCGTTTTCCATTGCATAACTAAAATGAGCTTTTTTGAGCATTTCAATATCGTTGTTGTAATCACCAAAAACCAAAGTTTCTTCTGGTTTAATGTCATACATATTTTGAATAAGCTCAATTGCATGTCCTTTGTTAGCATCATTTTCAGAGATATCAACCCAATGGTTAGCTGAAACCTTTACTTTAAAGTTTGATTCTAAATGCTGTAAATGCGGATACAAGTATTTTTCGGAACTTATTTCGTGAAAAAGCGCAACTTTATAAATAGGAGATGATATTTCTTCAGGTGATTCAATTCTCTGATGATTTTTATAATATTCAGTTAATAAATGCAAAAGCATGTCAGAAGTACTGTTCGTGTAAGCTCGATCTTTTGTACAGTAAACTGCATTTGCATTTTCAATTTCTTTCAGTGAATTATTGATTTTTTCTAAATGATTTAGTTTTATTTCTGTTGATAAAAGGATCTCATCATTTCTGGTTGCAATACCACCGTTTTCGGCAACTATCAAAATATCATTTTTAATAGGTTCTAATTTTTCTGTAATTCCGTATAATGGTCTTCCACTAGCAGCTACAAAAAGAATGTTGTTTTTTTTCAGTTCATTAAATATGTTGAAAAAACGATCACTAACTTCATGATTCGAATTAAGTAACGTTCCGTCCATATCGGTAACAACAAGCTTTACATTTGAAAGATTCATAGAAATAATTTTTAAGAGTTTAAATGTAATTAATTTCTAAAGGTAAATACTAGAATATTACATTAATTAAATGATAATAGTAATTTGTTTAAAACTTTTAAAATAAGTTCATAATCAGAGGTAAATAGAATATAAAAAATGGTAGTTTTGCAAAAAATAACACAACAGTAAAACAAAAATTAAATGAAGTTTTTTATTGATACAGCCAATTTAGAGCAAATTCGTGAAGCTCAAGCTTTAGGGATTTTAGACGGAGTAACTACAAATCCATCTTTAATGGCTAAAGAAGGAATCACAGGAGAAGAAAACATTAAAAATCACTACAAGGCAATTTGTGAAATTGTTGATGGAGATGTTTCTGCAGAAGTAATTTCTACTGATTTCGAAGGAATGGTAAAAGAAGGTGAAGAATTAGCAGCTTTACATCCTCAAATTGTTGTGAAGTTACCAATGATTGGCGATGGTGTTAAAGCTTGTAAGTATTTTTCTGACAAAGGAATTAAAACCAATGTAACTTTAGTGTTTTCTGCTGGTCAAGCTTTATTAGCAGCTAAGGCTGGTGCGACTTATGTTTCACCTTTTATTGGTCGTTTGGATGATATTTCTACAGATGGTTTAAATTTAATTTCTGAGATTCGTCATATTTATGATAACTATATGTTCGAAACTGAAATCCTAGCAGCTTCTGTTCGTCATACAATGCACGTGATTGATTGTGCTAAAATTGGCGCTGACGTAATGACTGGTCCTTTATCTGCGATCACTGGTTTATTAAAGCATCCATTAACTGATATAGGTTTAGAGAAGTTTTTAGCTGATTACAAAAAAGGAAACTAAAATATAATCAATATAAATATATAAGAAGTCCACACGTATAGTGTGGATTTTCTTTTTTAGTGATATTTTTGCAGACTGATGTATCCAAAAAAACAACTTGCACAATTAGTTATTTCCGCTTGTCAGTATTATAATATTGATAAGGTTGTGATTTCTCCAGGTTCTAGAAACGCACCTTTAACTATCGGTTTTTCTAATGTAAATGAAATTGAGACTTTTAGTATTGTTGATGAAAGAGCAGCGGCATTTTTTGCTTTAGGAATTGCACAACAAACTAAAAGACCGGTAGCTATAGTTTGTACTTCGGGTTCGGCATTATTAAACTATTATCCGGCAATTGCTGAAGCTTTTTACAGTAAAATTCCATTACTAGTTATTTCAGCAGATAGACCAAAACATTTGATTGATATTGGTGATGGTCAAACAATTCGTCAAGAAAATGTATTTGATAATCATATTTTGTATTCAGCAAATTTAGTTGAGGACGAGAAAGAACTAATAACAAATAAAAAAGAAGTTGTTCAAGCATTAAAAACTTGTATTCATAATTCTGGACCAGTACATATCAATGTTCCATTTAATGAGCCGATTTATGAAACTGTTGATGAGATGGAATCTTTTGAGTTTAATGAAGAAGATACTCAAGAAAAAAAAGAAGAGATAAATTTAGCATCTCTTACAGAAATTTGGAATAAAACAAAACGAAAGCTAGTTCTAGTTGGAGTACATCATAAATGTGAAAAAACACAAAAGCTCATAGATAAATTAAATGAAGATTCATCTGTTTTGGTAATGACTGAAACAACTTCTAATCTTCATTATGAAAAAACAATCAATTCTATCGATAAACTGATTTCGAAATTAGATGAGTCAGGCTTTAAAGAATTACAACCAGAACTGTTAGTAACTTTTGGAGGAATGATTGTTTCGAAAAGAATCAAACAGTTTTTAAGGAAGTATCAACCAAAGCATCATTGGCATATTGATGAGTTGAAAGAAATGAATACTTATTTCTGTTTGTCGGAGTTTATTCAGGAAAATCCAGTATGTTTTTTTGAAAACTTTATTGGGCAAGTAGAAAAAACAGATTCGAATTATAAGAAGTATTGGTTGTCAGAAAAAGAGTCAAGAAATACAAAGCATAAAGAATTTTTAGCGACTACTGAATATTCAGATTTAAAAGTAGTAGAATCTATTTTGAATAAAATTCCTGAAAACTCTCAATTACAGGTAAGTAATAGTTCTTTGATCCGTTATCTACAATTATTCGATGTAAATCCTAGTTATAATATTTTTTGTAACAGAGGAACAAGTGGAATTGATGGGAGTACGTCAACTGCTATCGGAGCTGCCTGTGCGGTAAAAGAACCTACAACATTATTGACTGGTGATTTGAGTTTTTTCTATGATAGTAATGCACTTTGGAACTCGTACATCCCAAAAAATTTCAGGATAATTATAATTAATAACTCAGGAGGAGGAATTTTCAAGATTATTCCTGGGCCGAAATCTACAAATGCGCTTCAATATTTTGAAACGCCACATCAATTAACAGCGAGTCATTTAGCTGAGATGTTTAATTTTGAGTATCTTAAAGCAAATTCAATAAATGAGTTAAATGAGAATTTAAGGCATTTATATAATGATAGTGAGAAACCTAAAATTTTAGAGGTTTTTACACCATCAGAAATTAATGATCAAATTTTAACAGCATATTTTAAAAATTTATAACAAATGGAATTTAAAGAAGGAGATAAAGTAGAGTTAATTATTGGAGTTCAAACAGCTCTTGGATATACTGTTTTAATTGAAGAAACTTATGAAGGTTTACTTTATTCTAATGAAGTTTTTACAGAATTAGAGGAAGGAATGCGAATTGATGGATACATAAAGAAAATTAGAGAAGATGAAAAAATTGATGTTTCTTTAAGACCTCAAGGATTTAGAAATGTTATTGATGAAGATGTAGATAAAGTTCTTCAAAAATTGAATGAAAAAGGTTTTTTGTTATTAACAGACAAAAGCTCTCCTGAATCTATTAAATTTCACTTACAATTAAGTAAAAAAGCATTCAAAAGAGCTATTGGTACTTTATATAAACAGAAGAAAATACTTCTTAAATCAGATAGAATAGAGCTAGTTAAATAATACTAGCTTTTTTATTCATCTTCTTTTTCTTCTTCATCCTCTTCAGGATTTTCATCATTATTTTCTTCGTCTTCAAAAGGTAGCTCATCTAAAGGTTGTTCTTTAGGTGCATTTTGAATCGCATTTTCGATACGAATAATGTTCTCATAAAAAAGTTCAGCTTTAGAGTCTGAAAGTTCCATTTTCCCATAAGCTTCCTTGTAGTAGAATAATGCTTGTTCGTAGTTTTTACCAAGTTCATGATACATTCCTACATAATATTCACCCAAGTGAGATTCAGGATGTTTGATCATAACAAAATCACCAAGAACTCTCAGGTAATCTCCATCTTGTCGATCAATTACAATTCCTTCAATTGCGTAAATATCTTCAAAACGAACGTTTAAATTCGTTCCGTATAAGTACTCAATTTCAATATATTTCGATTCTAAATATTTGATGGCCTCTAAAGGATCTAAATCTTTGATTCTTTTCTCGTATTCTTCTTTCGAGATTCTAGGGTACAATTCAAAAATAGTACTGAAAATATCAGTTGGAGCTTTTACAATTGCTGCAGGTTTATTTGGAACGTCTTTATAATCTTTAAAAGCTAAATGCAAATTTTTTAACTCAAGTGATTCTAATCCTTTCTTCGCTTGTTCAAAATAATCTTTTCGTTCTTGCTTTTCAAAAGCATTAGAACTCATGTACAAGTAAAACTGATTATCTAATTCATCTAATCGTTTTAAATTATAAGTAGTTAATAAACGTATACTTTGATCTGTAAGCATTGGTGAGATACACACGTATGCATTAAAGATTGGGTTTTGTTCTTTTAAGAAATGTAATAAAAAGTTTGCGGCTTCTCCATCTCCAACAATTGTTAAATAAGGAGATGTTTTGTAATTCGCTTCTAAATAAGGAATAAGTTCATCCTTTATATAATTGTAAAACTTTTTACTTTGATCTGTTAATCCACCACTTTTACCAACAGTTGAAACATCTTTGTTTTGCCCAAAATCTACATCTAATCCAACAACAATTTGTTTAGGAGTTAAATCTGCCGCAGCATAAATTTTAGAATTTCCTAAATAAATATCGAATAAGTAATCGTTATTCAAAACAATGGAAACTGGATATTTTCTAATCGTATCAGTCTCGTGTCCTTCAGGTAAATATAATTTTATGTCACGGTCTGCATTAAATTGTATTGAGCTTACCTTCTTGTTATATATTTTTTGAGCAAACGTAATTGAACTTAATAGTAAAAAGGTTGCTAAAATTAAATTTCTCATCGATAATTGTATGTTTGGGGTTTACCTAATAAAAATGCTAAGGTATAATATAGTATTTTTGTTTTTCTAAATAACGATATTTTTTTCAAATTATGATGAACATAGACTGGAAAACTGCAAAAGAGTATACAGACATTACCTATAAGAAGTGTAATGGTGTTGCTAGAATTGCATTTAACAGACCAAACGTAAGGAACGCATTTCGTCCTCATACAACTAGTGAATTATTAGATGCATTTCATGATGCACATGAAGATACTTCAATCGGAGTAGTTTTATTGTCTGCTGAAGGTCCATCAACTAAAGATGGAATTTGGAGTTTTTGCTCTGGTGGAGACCAAAAGGCAAGAGGACATCAAGGTTATGTTGGTCAAGATGGTTACCACAGATTAAATATTTTAGAAGTTCAACGTTTAATTCGTTTTATGCCAAAAGCAGTAATTGCTGTTGTTCCAGGTTGGGCAGTTGGTGGAGGTCACAGTTTACACGTAACTTGTGATTTAACTTTAGCGAGTAAAGAAAATGCTATTTTTAAACAAACTGATGCTGATGTTACTTCATTTGATGGAGGATATGGTTCTGCTTATTTAGCAAAAATGGTAGGTCAGAAAAAAGCAAGAGAAATATTTTTCTTAGGAAGAAATTATTCTGCTCAAGAGGCATATGAAATGGGAATGGTAAATGCTGTAATTCCGCATGACGAATTGGAAGATACTGCTTATCAGTGGGCACAAGAAATTTTAGCAAAATCTCCAACTTCTATAAAAATGTTGAAGTTCGCTATGAACTTAACAGATGATGGAATGGTTGGACAACAAGTTTTTGCTGGAGAGGCAACTCGTTTAGCTTACATGACTGATGAAGCTAAAGAAGGAAGAGATGCTTTCTTAGAAAAGAGAAAACCAAATTTTGATAAAACATGGATTCCATAAAGAGGAATCCATTTTGCTATGTAAAGTATTAACCTATCCAAAAAAATCTAATGCAATCACAAGTAGTTACATTTTTAATTAAATGTCCTGATCAGAAAGGTTTAGTTGCCAAGTTTACAACGTTTTTCTATGAACAAGGCTTTAATATTTTAAGTTGTCAGCAGTATGTAAACGCTATTGCCGACCGTTATTATATGCGTATTCGTTTAGATGCTGAAGATGCAAATATTTCTAAAAGCGATTTAGAAGCGAAGTTTTTAAACTTAGCTGATTCTCTAGGTTGCACTTGGTCGGTTCATTACGAAAAAGAAAAGCAAAACGTGGCAATTATGGTTTCGCATACCAGTCATTGCTTATATGATTTGTTAGAAAGGCAACGAGAAGGAACAATTGATTGTAATGTAAGTTTAATTATTAGTAATCATAATAAATTAAAACCGATTGCTGATATGTTCGATATACCTTATTATCATTTACCAATAACTAAGGAAACAAAAAAAGAACAAGAAGCTCAGGTTGTAGAATTATTAACTAAGTATAATATCGATTTAATTGTAATGGCTCGTTACATGCAAATCCTTTCTGAAGATTTCATAAATAGATATCCTCAGAAAATTATTAATATTCATCATTCATTTTTACCAGCTTTTCAAGGAGCAAATCCGTATCAAAGAGCTTATGAACGAGGAGTAAAACTAATTGGAGCAACGGCACATTATGCAACTGTCGATTTAGATGAAGGTCCAATTATAGAACAAGATGTTGAAAGAATTACACATGAAAGCACACCAAAAACATTGAAAGGAATTGGTGCAGATATTGAACGATTGGTACTTGCGAAAGCTGTGAAATCTCATTTGCAACATCAAATAATTGTTTCTGATAATAGAGCAATTGTTTTTCCTGAGTCAGGAGAATAAAAAGTAATGAATTTGAATTTTTCAAAGACATAAGCAACATGAAAATAATTTGTATTGGGCGTAATTACGCAAAACATATAGAAGAATTAGCAAATGAAAGACCTGATAATCCAGTAGTTTTCATGAAACCTGATTCTGCAATCTTACCAAAAAGAAATCCATTTTTTATACCACCATTTTCTAATGATGTTCACTATGAAGTGGAGGTTTTGGTGAAAATAAATAAAGTAGGAAAGCATATTTCAACCAAATTTGCTCATAAATATTACGATACGGTTGGATTAGGAATTGATTTTACTGCTCGTGATGTTCAAGCTGAATGTAAAGCTAAAGGATTGCCATGGGAAAAAGCGAAGGCTTTTGACGGTAGTGCCATTATCGGAGAGTTTTATCCTAAAGAGGAATTTGATTTAGAAAATTTGTCTTTTCAATTGCATAAAAATGGAGAAGTAGTTCAAGATGGTAACACAAAAGCTATGCTTTGGAAAGTGGATGAACTGGTAAGTTATGTTTCTCAGTTTTTCACGTTAAAAAAAGGAGATATCATTTTTACAGGTACACCTGCAGGTGTTGGAAAAGTTGTAGAAAATGATGTGCTAACTGGAGTTATTGAAGGTAAAAAAGCATTTGAAATCAAAGTAAAATGAATCTAACTTCTGTTTTATTAGTTATTATACTTATTACCATAGCATGGTCTTATTATAATTTAGCTAATAAGTATAACAGAAGTAGAGTAGGATATATGTTGTTGGGTTTAGGGAGTTATATTGTAGTTGTTTTCCTGAACGCATTGTCCTATGTGTTTCTCGAAATAATTTCAAATAATATTGGTAGGTCTACACATCGATTATTATCTTTTTTAATTGGTGTATTAGTAGTAATTCTGATTCACTTTTGGTTGGAGAAAAAATGGTTGAAAAAAGTGAACGTTGATGCTAATAAAGCTATAGATGAAATAGGAAAAGAATAAGAAAAAATGGATTTAATAATTGTATTAGGAGTAATATTTACAGGCTATCAATTTCTGAAACTTTCGCAGAAGTATAAGAGAAACCCAATTCTGTACTTGATTATTGGAATAGCTATTTTTTTAGTAACATATTATGCGGCTACAGTTTTTATGATGATGTTTCTAAATGTTGGCTTAAAATTACCTTATTCTAACCCGACTATTATAAGTTGTTTTACTATTCCATTAGCAATTTTTGTTACAGGTATTTCATATAAAATAATAGAAGGTAGATTGAAAAAAAATAGATAGTTTTATCGAAATAGCAAATGAGAAAACTTCAATCGAAAGTACAATTAATCAAATAGGAAACAAGGAGTAGTAAGTTTATGAACGCAGAAATTATAACCATTGGGGATGAAATTCTAATTGGTCAAATTGTAGACACGAATTCACAATGGATAGGTAAGGAATTAAATAAAATTGGTGTATCGGTGTATCAAATTACATCAATCCAAGATGAAAGACAACACATATTAAACGCATTAAAGGAAGCTGAGAACAGAGTTGATGTCGTAATAATTACAGGAGGATTAGGTCCGACGAAGGATGATATTACTAAGAAAACAATAGCTGAATACTTTAATGATGAAAAGGTCGTAACTTATCCTCAAGTTATTGATAATATTAAGTTTCTATTTAAAAAGTTTAATCACCCGTTTAACGAAGTTCAAAAGTATCAGGCAGAATTACCTTCGAAAGCTACATTATTAATGAATCGTTTAGGAACGGCTCCTGGAATGTGGTTCAATGAGAATAATACAGTTTTTGTTTCTCTTCCAGGTGTACCTTACGAAATGAGAGGGTTAATGACTTATGAAGTATTACCAAAATTACAAGAGGAGTTTGATTTACCTTATATTCTACACAAAACAATACTAACCTACGGACAAGGAGAAAGTGTTATAGCAAGTAGAATTGAAGATTTTGAAAATACTTTACCTAAGAATATAAAATTAGCTTATTTGCCTTCTTTCGGAAAAGTACGACTAAGATTAAGCGCGAAAGGAGATGATTTTGAAAAATTACAAGAAGCTTTATCAGATAAAGTTAAAGAACTAACAGGTTTAGTAGATGATATTTTTGTAGGATATGAAGATGAAGGTGCGATAGAGAGTCAAGTTGGAAAATTTTTAAAGTCAAAAGAATTAACAATATGCACGGCAGAAAGTATGACTGGAGGTAAAATAGCTTCAACTTTAGTTTCAGTTCCTGGTTCTTCAGCATATTTTAAAGGAGGCTTTGTAGTGTATACTTCTGAATTAAAAGAGCAATTATTAGATGTGCCGATGTCTTTAATAGAAGAAAATACTGTTGTTAGTAAAGAAGTTGCTGAGCTAATGGTAATTAATGCAAGAAAAAAAGTTAATACTGATTTAGCAATATCAATAACGGGTAACGCCGGACCAACGACCGATCATAATGATAAAGATGTTGGGTTGGTATATATTGGTATTGCAGATGAAAATGGAGCAGAAGTTCACGAGTATAACTTTGGTAAACCAAGAGAAAAAGTCATTAATAAAACCGTTAATAAAGCTTTAGAATTGATTTTGAGAAAGAATATGAAAAATTAACGTAAATATATTTTGTTTTATTTACTTAAAAATACGTATATTTGCACCTCGTTTAGAAATAACACCAAAAACTGTCAAGAAGATGTCTAGAGTTTGTGAATTAACAGGAAAAAAAGCGATGGTAGGTAACAATGTATCTCACGCTTTAAATAGAACAAAAAGAAAATTCAACGCTAATTTAATGACAAAGCGTTTTTATATTCCAGAAGAGGATAATTGGATTACATTAAAAGTATCTGCTTCTGCATTAAAAAATATTAACAAGAAAGGAATTACTGCTGTAATCAAAGAAGCAAGAGAAAAAGGTTTCTTAACAAAGTAATTACTACTAGATAAAGTTATACAGAGATGGCAAAAAAAGGAAATAGAGTTCAGGTTATTTTAGAGTGTACTGAGCATAAAGCATCTGGTCAACCAGGAACTTCTCGTTACATTACAACTAAGAATAAAAAGAATACTCCAGATAGAATGGAATTAAAGAAATTTAATCCAATCTTGAAGAAGATGACAGTTCATAAAGAAATTAAATAATAAGTAGGTCATGGCAAAGAAATCAGTAGCAACGTTACAAACAGGTTCTAAAAGATTAACTAAAGCTATCAAAATGGTAAAGTCTCCAAAGTCTGGTGCTTACACTTTTGTTGAAGCTATTATGGATCCTACACAAGTAAACGACTTTTTAGCTAAAAAGTAATTCTTGTATACAGTTTAAAGAAAAGCTACTTTCATTCGTGAAAGTAGCTTTTTTTATACGTCAAAATACTGTAATTTTGAGCGTTAAAAGTTGTACATCTTGTCTTTTAATGACATTTTGACTGTCAGCGCCGAGTTGGTACGATTTTTAACACCTAACTAACCAGATATTAATTGCTGATTATGAGTTTTTTTAAAAAAATATTTTCCAAAGAGAAAAAAGAGACATTAGATAAAGGATTAGAAAAGTCTAAAGAAAGTTTTTTCTCAAAACTATCTAAAGCAGTTGCAGGAAAATCTAAAGTTGATGATGATGTTTTAGATAATTTGGAAGAGGTTTTAGTGTCTTCTGACGTTGGGGTAGATACGACCTTAAAAATTATTGATAGAATTGAAGAGCGTGTAGCACGCGACAAATACTTAGGAACGGAAGAATTGAATCAAATTCTTCGTGAAGAAATTGCGGGTTTATTATCAGAAACAAATGTTGGTAACGAAACTGAGTTTACAATTCCAGAGAATAAAAAACCATATGTTTTGATGGTTGTTGGTGTAAATGGAGTTGGAAAAACTACAACAATCGGAAAATTGGCATCTCAATTCAAAAAGAAAGGATTGAAAGTAGTTTTAGGAGCTGCTGATACATTTAGAGCTGCAGCAATTGATCAACTTCAAGTTTGGGCTGATAGAGTAGATGTACCGATTGTTCGTCAAGAAATGGGGTCAGATCCAGCATCGGTTGCATTTGATACTTTACAATCTGGTGTGAACCAAAATGCAGATGTCATTATCATTGATACAGCCGGACGTTTACATAATAAGGTAAATTTAATGAACGAGCTTTCCAAAATTAAAAGGGTAATGCAAAAAGTTGTAGGAGATGCTCCGCACGATGTATTATTAGTTTTAGATGGTTCTACTGGTCAGAATGCTTTTGAGCAGGCAAAACAGTTTACAAAAGCGACTGAAGTTACTTCTTTAGCGGTAACGAAATTAGATGGAACTGCAAAAGGTGGGGTTGTTATTGGTATTTCTGATCAATTTCAAATTCCAGTAAAATATATTGGAGTTGGAGAAGGAATTGATGACCTGCAGGTTTTTAACAAATATGAATTCATAGATAGTTTCTTCAAATAAAAGAAAACTAGATTTAATAAAACAAAAGCTCCTTTAAAAGGAGCTTTTTTTATTTTTATCTTTGATAATCAAGGAATCTAATAAAACTACATATCGTGAATAAAGTTATAATTCTACTTCTTGCTATAATATTTTTAGGTTGTAATAAAGAAGTAAAAGAGAAAAATTATTTTAAAACTTATGATGAAACAGCTGAGTTAAAAACGCAGCAAGCTCATCAAAATCCAAGAATGAAGTATAAATTGATTCAGTCAAAGTATTTAGATATGAATGAAGTTTTCAAACCATTTAAAAAGGATTTATCAAAGTTTTCGGAAAGTGATTATTCAAAAATAAAGCCTTTAATTTTAGAGAAATCAATTCCAATGATTCAACAATCTATAAAAGATGGAAAATTGAATTATGAAAAACTGACTTTGTTCTTTTTATATAGAATTAGAAAGTTTGAAAGTGATTCAACGAAGTATTTAAATGCTATCATAAGCTTAAATCCAAATGTTGTAAATGAGGCGAGAGCCAAAGATAAATTGACTCAAACAACTGATATTAATAATCAATCTGTATTTGGAATGCCAATTTTATTAAAAGATAATATTAATACTTCTGGAATGAATACAACTGCGGGAGCAGAAGTTTTGAAATCGAATAATCCAAATGATGCTTTTATTGTAAATAGACTTAAGGAAAATGGAGCTTTGATTTTAGGAAAGGTCAACTTAAGTGAATGGGCGTACTACTTTTGTTCTGGTTGTCCTTTAGGATATAGTGCAATTGGAGGACAAACTTTAAACCCTTATGGAAGAAAAGAATTTGAAACTGGTGGTTCAAGTGCGGGTAGTGGTGTTGCAACAGCCGCAAATTACGCAGTTGCAACTATTGGAACTGAAACGGCGGGTTCAATTACATCACCTTCAAGTCAAAATTCAGTAGTTGGATTAAAACCAACAATTGGTTTATTAAGTAGAAGCGGAATAGTGCCAATTTCAAGTACTTTAGATACACCCGGCCCAATGACAAAGAATGTTATGGATAACTATATTTTGTTCAAAGCATTGTTAGGTGTGGATGAAAGCGATCCAAAGTCAAAAGCTATTAAATCGGTAGAAGAGTTAATTGCAACTAATTTTAGAGATAAGAGAATTGGCGTATTAAAGTCGCTTTTGGCAGATTCCATTTATAATAAGACTGTTCATATGCTTAAGGATTTAGGGAATGTGATTGAAATTGCACCGGAACAAACAAGTTTGTCAGGTTTCTTAACCTTACTTAATATCGATATGAAGCATGATTTGCCAAGTTATTTAAAAGACAAGAATACTGGAGTTTCATCAGTTGCAGATATTATAAAACACAATCAGAATGATTCTTTGAGAAGAGCACCATATGGTCAGCAATTATTTGAAGGGATTGTTAATGATAGTACTTCAGTTGAAGATTTTAATATGATAAAGGAAAGACTTAAGAAAGAAGGTGAAGCTTATTTTAAGGCTTTTGAAGAAGAGAATTTAGATGTTATTCTTTCAATA
Source organism: Tenacibaculum sp. (assembly GCA_022448525.1). GTDB lineage: Bacteria > Bacteroidota > Bacteroidia > Flavobacteriales > Flavobacteriaceae > Polaribacter. The sequence goes on along the minus strand of JAKVCX010000001.1, from coordinate 273,597 downwards.
AATAATTATCATTCTGCTTATTCAGCGGTTGCAGAGTGTCCAAATCTTACAATTCCTATGGGATATAAAGAAACTGGAGAACCTATTAGCTTGACTTTCATTGGTAAACCGAAATCAGAGTTTGATTTATTATCATTAGGGTTATTCTTTGAAAAATTAACACATATTAGAAAATTACCTAAAGGCTATGAGTAATTTATGGTAAATAAATCATAATTTTGCACTCCTTAAATTCAGATAGATGCGTACTAAATCTACAAAGCAAAATAAGATAAATGTTGTAACTCTTGGATGTTCAAAAAACGTTTACGATAGTGAAGTTTTAATGGGACAATTAAAAGCCAATGGCAAAAATGTTGTTCACGAAGATCCAGAGGATGATGGAAATATTGTGGTAATTAATACTTGTGGTTTTATTGGAAAAGCTAAAGAAGAAAGTGTTGACACTATTTTACATTATGCACAACGTAAAGAAGCAGGTGAAGTTGATAAAGTTTTTGTAACAGGATGTTTAAGTGAACGTTACAAGCCAGATTTAGAAAGTGAAATCACTAATGTAGATCAATACTTTGGGACCCATGATTTACCTAATTTACTTAAGGTATTAGAGGCGGATTACAAGCATGAATTAATTGGTGAAAGATTAACAACAACGCCTCAGCATTACGCTTATTTAAAAATTGCTGAAGGTTGTGATCGTCCTTGTTCCTTCTGTGCGATTCCTTTAATGAGAGGAAAACACAAGTCAACTCCAATAGAAGAGTTGGTTATTGAAGCAACAAAATTGGCGGAGTCTGGAATTAAGGAAATAATGTTAATCGCTCAAGATTTAACATATTACGGATTAGATATCTACAAGAAAAGAGCGCTTGCTGATTTATTAAAGGAGTTAGTGAAAGTAGAAGGAATTGAATGGATTCGTTTGCATTATGCTTTTCCAACTGGATTTCCAATGGATGTATTAGATGTAATGAGAGACGAACCTAAAGTTTGTAATTATCTTGATATTCCTTTGCAACATATCAATACAGAGATATTAAAATCTATGAAACGTGGTACAACTCATGAGAAAACCACGAATTTAATTAAGAAGTTTAGAGAGTACGTTCCAAATATGGCAATCCGTACAACTTTAATTGTAGGATATCCTGGAGAAACAGAAGAGCAATTTCAAGAGTTGAAAGATTGGGTTGAGGAAATGCGTTTTGAGCGATTAGGTGCTTTTGAATATTCACATGAAGAAAATACTGGAGCTTTTGTTTTAGAAGATGATGTTCCAGCGGATGTTAAATTCCGTCGTGTAAATGAAATTATGGAGGTACAAAGCCAAATTTCTTGGGAATTGAATCAGGAGAAAATCGGTAAAACGTTCCGTTGTTTATTTGATAGAAAAGATGGTGAATATTACTACGGAAGAACTGAGTTTGATTCTCCAGATGTAGATAATGACGTGATTGTTGATGCAAGAGAACATTATATCAAATTAGGAGAATTCATAGATATTGAAATTTTTGATGCAGGAGATTTTGATTTACATGGAGTTCCAACAGTAAAACAAGAAAGACCTGTTCCTTTGAATCAAAAGAAAAAATAATTTCTAAAAAAAACAGATAATATTTAGACCGCACTTGTTGCGGTCTTTTTATTTTTACAATATGAAAAAAGCTTTTTTTAATTGGAGTACAGGTAAAGATTCTTCTTTAGCCTTATTTAAAATTTTAGAACAGAAAGAATATTCAATTGAAACATTATTAACGAATGTTAATGAAGATTATTCGCGTATTTCAATGCATGGTTTACGTGAAGAATTATTGGATAAGCAAGTTCAAAGTTTAGATTTACCTCTTGAGAAATTGTATTTTCCTGCACAAGTAACAATGGATTTATATAGCCAAAAAATGCATGAAAAGCTTTCTTCATTTAAATCAAAAGGAATGCATTATTCTATTTTTGGTGATATCTTTCTGGAAGATCTTAAAAGTTATCGTGATAAGAAACTTGCCGAAGTGAATTTAGAAGGAGTATATCCACTTTGGAAAAGAAATACAAATGAATTAATTCACGAATTTTTAGATTTAGGATTCAAGGCAATTACAGTTTGTGTAAATGCTAAATTACTTGGAAAAGAATTTGTAGGTAGAACTATTGATAAAGATTTTATTAAAGACCTACCTGATAACGTAGATGTTTGTGGAGAAAATGGAGAGTTCCATACATTTGTTTATGATGGTCCAATTTTTAAGAATCCAATTGATTTTAAAATAGGAGAGAAGATCTTAAAATCTTATACTTTAAACGAAGACGATGATCAAAACTGTCATACGGATACTTCCGAAAAAGTAAAATCGTATGACACTAGTTTTTGGTATTGTGATTTAGAATAGTTTACTAACTAAGCTATTTGTCTTTCTAAAGCTAAGAAATGTGTAGTTTTTTCGTTGTACAACGGGAAAATACGTAACTCACATTTATAAGTCGAATTATCTTTTCTGTGGTTGATAATTATTTCTTTGAAAGGTTTATTCTGTTTCAGTTTTTCTCGTATTCTATTTCTTGTTGCTTCCGAAGTTTGGCTTCCTTGTAAAAAAGAAGGTGAATTGTGAATAGCATCGCTTTTATCGTAGCCAGTCATTTTTGAAAAACCTTCATTTACCCACAAAATATTTCTATTAATATCCGTAAGTATTAAAGCTTCAAAAGCATATTTTGACAGAATATCTTCAATGTTATTTTTCCAAGACTCTCTTCTAGCAATTTGCTTTAGAGATTGAATATCTTCTTGAACTTCTTTTTTTTTAAGGATTGAGTTTAGATTTTGTAAGTGCAAATCAAAACTTAAAAGATTTACATGACTATTTTTATTGTCATATAAGTTGCCTTTAATTTCTTCATATTCCTTAACACATAATGAGTTTATAAATATGTCTAAACTCTTCATTAGGCTTATTGGATTCTTCATCTTTTCTAGTTTAGAAGCTAAAAATAACTAAAAGAAGCTATTATACAATATTATTTAACCATAAATAATGCATTTGAGAAGAAAAGTTTTCCATTATCCCAAAATCCTCTAAATAATGGATTATCAATAAGATAAATTATTTTTCCGCTTCCGATATTTTCAGTTCCAAAAATTAAAGATCCTTTTTGCTTTGCTAAAGTTTTGCTTCCCGCAAATCCAGAAATGATTGTATTGTCATCTAAAGTTACTACGTTTGATCCTCTTTTTAAGAAATCATAAGAATTAGTTCCAAGTTTTAAGGTGAAGTAATCTTTGTTATATCCGAACCCTAAAGGATGTGTATTATCGACATCTGTTTTAAAAATTGCTCCAGTAATTAAACTCTTAATTTGTTCTCTTTCAGCTTCGGCATAAATACTCTTTTTCGCTTTGGTCTTAGCAGTATCTTTCTTCTTTTTAGTTTGTTTAGTAGTAAGTGCAAATTCTTTACTACTAGCAAATACTTGATTTGCATAACCTATTGAGATAACCTTTCCTCCTTGACGAATCCAAGATTTTAAAGCTTTCAATTTATCCGTACTTAGTATTGAAGAGTAACTTCCGTTAGGTAAGATTAGAATGTTAAATTTAGAAAGTAGTCTTGCTGATAAATCACTTGTTTTAATGGCGCTGTATGAATAGTTTAAATCTTGCTCAAGGAAATAACGAACTTCACCATAACTTAATGTAGAAATTCCTTTTCCACCTAAAACAGCAATCTTAGTGTTTTTAATTTCAGTAACACTGTAAGAACCAAGATCTGGTCCTTTTTCTGATAAACCTGTTGTGATATGATTGTTTACTTTATTGTGTTTCTTGCTGATATAATAGATTAGTTTATCAAAATTTGAAAGATGTTTATTATCTCGTTTTGTAACTATTAATGAACCTGGAGATAATGTTTGATTACTATTTTTAATTTCTTTTGAAGTTGTTCTTACTCTAACTTTATTCTGTAATAAATCAGATAATAACGAAGCATCAGAAACATGATTCCAATCAAAAGTATAGGCATAGACGTTATTTTTTAGAGAAGCTTTTACAGTTTTTACCTCATTGCTTTTATCTAAAATATCTTTTTTTGTTGCTACAGCGTCTAGTCCATATGCATAAGGTAAAGACCAAGATGTAATATCGTAGGTTAACGAATCTTTGATTACTGTTTTTGGCTCAAATAATACTTCTACTAGTTTTCCTTTTGGTTGATTGGTTGAAATACTTAAATTATTACCATTAACTTTAAGTTTTCCGTTCCTGTTTTTTCTATAAACAAATCCTGTTACTTCTTTGTTCGAAGTCGCATTATATTTAATTTCATGACGATCTAAAAGTTTTTTTAGCGCGTTAAGTTTATCGGAATTTCCTTGTAAAACATACGATTTGTATTTAAAAGTTCTGTTGTTGAAATATTTCTTGAACTCTGAATTTAATTTTTGTGTGTTTTTAGAAGCAACTTCAACTGTGGATAAACCTGTAGTTGTATGATGTGTTAAACGATCTTTTAATGTTAATACATCACCTTCTTTTGTTTTAATTCCTAAACCAGCTTTACCGTGTCCTGCTTGTTCATAAGTCATACCGATAGCTCCGTTAAATGTTGGATATGTATCTCCATAACTTGGATATAGTAAATCAAAACTTTCTTTAGTGAAATATAACCATCCGTTTTGATCAAAATAACGAGCATGATTTTTCCCTATTTCACCTTGAAAATCTCTTTGAAATTTCGTGATAATTTCATGAAATGGCTCAGCAGCAGGAGCGAAGTAATAAGGGTTGTTGTAATATTGTTCATGGAAGTCAACATGAATATGAGGCATCCATTTATTGTAAACTTTCAATCTTTGTTGAGATTCAACCTGAGTCGTCCATGCCCAATCTCTGTTTAAATCAAATAAGTAATGATTTGGTCTTCCTTGAATCCAAGGTTCATTATGTTCTACGGCAAGCGGATTTGCATTAATTTTATTGTTAGAAACCTGATTGAACCAATTCACATAACGATCTCTACCATCTGGATTTAAACATGGATCAATGATTACAATTGTGTTGTTTAACCAAGCTTGTTTTTCAGTTAAAAGTTTATAAGCAGTAAGCATTGATGCTTCACTTGAAGAAGCTTCATTCCCATGAACGTTATAACTTAACCAAACAATGGCTTTGTCTTCTAAAGAAGTTGTTTTTTCAAGTTGAGCATTTGTTAGATGTTGTTTTCTAATAGACTCAATATCTGAGATGTTATTTTTACTTGAAACATAGGCAACTTGAAGTACTCTTCTTTCATTCGTTTTACCATATTTCTCAAGTTTCATGTTTTCTGAATTTTCAGCTAAATATTCAAAATAATCAACTACTTGATGATGTCTTGTAAATTGAGAGCCTAACGGGTATCCTAAAAATTCCGAAGGTGATTGAATTTTTTGTGAGAAAATACTTAAAAAGCTAAAAAGTAAAGTAGCTAGTGTTATTTGAAAACGCATGAAACTTAAATTTGATTGAGTATCAAATGTAAGCAAATAATTCCACCTAAAACTTCTCAAAAACGCCTAATCCGAATAAAGCAAAATCATATTTAACAGGATCTGTTTTATCAAACTTTCGTAAGGTTAAATCTAATTCTTGAATTGCTTTCCAGTCGTTTTGTTTTCTTTTTAAAATTTTAAGTTTTCTCGCAATATTTCCAGTATGAACATCTAAAGGACAATGAAGATCTGAAGCATTGTGAGTTGTCCAAATTCCGAAGTCAACCCCTTTTTTAGCATCTCTAACCATCCAACGCAAAAACATATTTATCCGTTTAGCGGCCGATCCTTTAATTGGGTCGGAAATATGTTTTTGTGTTCTTGGTAAATGTGGAATTTCAAAGAAAACTTGTTTGAAATTATGAATTGCTAATTGGTAATTATCAGATGCTTTATTTTGTAAAACTGTTTCTAATCCTCCATGATTAGTATAAATATTTTTTAAGGATTTTACGAAAAATTTAAAATCATCAGCATTAAAAGTACGATGTACGAAACCATCAAACTTTTCTAGGTTTTCTTCAGTATGATTCATGACAAAATCAAAAGGAGAATTTCCCATTAAATCTATCATTCTTGAAGCATTGTTGATAATCATTTTTCGATTTCCCCAAGCTATAATCGCCGACAAAAACGCAGCAATTTCTATATCTTCTTTGATTGAAAATTGATGAGGTATTTGTATAGGATCGCTGTCTATAAAATCTATGTTTTCATAGAGTTCAGCTTTTTCGTCTAAAAATTCTTTGAGTTCTTTTTTGGTCACAGTTTAAACTAAATCGGTGGCAAAACTAATGAAAATAAAGAATCCGTTATAACAAGCATGTAAAAGCATGCTCCAACCTAAACCAAATCGCACTCGGATAAATCCTAAATAACCACCTAAAATAGTTTGTGGTAATACTAATATTGGAGCTAATAGTAAAACATTGGTAGTTATATTAAAATTAGTGATATGAATCAGACCAAAAACCACAGCGAATATGTAAAAAGCAGGTTTGAAATAATTTGGGTCATGGAATAACGTCAGCGGCGCTCTAAATATCAATTCTTCAAATAGTGGAGCTAAAAATACGACGAGAAAAATTATAACTGCTTTAGGAAATTGTTGCATTAAATCTTCCATTGCATGGTCATTCATATTAACCAAACCTAACGATTCGACTAGTGTAAATAGAGGCATGATTGCTGCACTGGTAATGATGCAAATAATTAATAAATGTAGAAATTTCTTTAATCTATAATTAAGATCAGTATTTTGATCTTTTTCTAATACCGGATTTTTTAAGTAGGCAATTAGTTCTGTAATAGTTTCTCTCATAAAAAGTATTTGATGTATTGGTGTTAAATATTTAGAAAATGTTACAAAGGACAGTTAGTATTTTGCTGCGCCAACATTTTTTGAACTTTTCAAGATAAACTCACGTAAATCTTGATTAGCTTTTTCTAAGTCTTCTTTTCTTAAATACATCATATGACCACTTCTGTAGCCTTTAAAACTCATTCTATCTTTTAATTTTCCACTTGGATCAATTTTGCCCATAGTATATTTTGCGGCAGAATATGTAGTTGCCCCATCATAATACCCTGATTGTACTAAAAGTTGTAAGTATGGATTTTGTGCCATGGCTTTTCTAAGATTTTCTCTTGAATTATCATTAGAAAAATCCCACGGATGTACTGGACCAAACATATTATACTTCACATCTGTTTTGAACTTCAATACATTTTGAATGTAATAATTAATAGCAGGAGTAAATGAATGCAGCCAAGAAACTAATTCAGGACTATAATCAGGACTTGTTCCTGTTCCTTTTCCATCTAAACCTAAATATCTACTATCTAATCTTCCAATAGTATTTCCGCTTGTGTTTCTTAATAGTTCTTTCCAGAAATATGCTTTAGGTAATTCTAAATTGTGTTTTAAAATCACTTCTTTTTTGATTCCAGAATAATAAGCCATTTTAGTAGCAATATTATTTTTTTCAGTTTCACCAATAAAACCACCCTTCGCTAATGCAGGAAGAAGTTTATTAACCGCGAAATTTTCAGATTCCGGAAGAATATCCAAAAGATCTTTTTGTTGAAGTTCATTTGGAAGTTGTTTATGATACCAAGCAGCAGCGGTATAATATGGGAAATTAATAGCGTAATCTTCAGAAGCACCAGTTCTGATTAATTTATAATCAGCGGGAGAAACCATAATTACTCCATTTAAATACATCCATTGTCTGCTTTGTAGTTCGTAAGCCAATTGCATTACACGAGTTCCTCCGTAACTTTCTCCGATAATGTATTTCGGTGAATTCCAACGGTTGTTTCTTGTGATGAATGTATTAAGCCAATCTGCTAAGTATTTAGCATCTGCATTAACTCCAAAAAAGTATTTTTTATCAACTTTTTCATCTTTTTTAACAACAGGTCTAGAATAAGCAGTATTCACAGGGTTTACGAAAACAATATCAGCTACATCTAAAACAGAATATGGATTATCTTTTATTCCGTAAGGTTGTATTGGGTTTCCTTCATCGTCAATTTTTAAAGTCTTCGGTCCTGTGTAGGCAACATGCATCCATACAGAAGCAGAACCTGGTCCGCCATTAAATGACATAATGATTGGGCGTTCTTCTTTTCTTGTAATATCTGTTCTATAATAATAAGTGTAAAATAAAGTAGCTTTTACATTTCCATTGGCATCAAAAACTGGTTGTGTTCCTGTTTGTGCTTTGTAGGTAAGTTTTTTACCGTTTATTGTTGCAGAGTATGATGTAATAATTGTTGAATCTACAGGTACTCTTGCATCTTGTGCATTTAAGAAGGTTGCTAGAATTAAACAAATTGCGAAAATTAGATTTTTCATTAGATGATTTTTACAAAGTTTATTTGGAAACCTAAAGATATTAAAACTTAAGTTGTTCTTTAATAATAATTATTAGCTTGAATTTCGTACTAAGAATTCTACTATTTTATGTGCTTTTTTTTACCCCTTATGACATTGAAAGAGTTTAAGGTTGTCTTTTTTTTTCTCTTTGTTATAGAATTACAATAATTGAAAATTCGTAATTCTATAACATAAAATAATAACTTAAAATCAATTAATTATGAATGTCGAGTTTAAAAAAAAATCAATCACTCCAAAGTCTATCGGAACGATAATAACAGATTTAAAAGCTAATTGGGATAGTGAGAATTCAGGAAGTTTAATAATCTCATATAATACTCAAGATAATATGGTCACTACTGTTATTAAAGAGGAAGAGTCCAAAAACGGAGAGTCTTACACAGAGTATAGAATAAAAAAATTAGAGAACGGTAAAGTTCCTGGTTCAAAAAGTCACTCTTCCATTGTGCCTTGGAATAATACGGATTTATTGAATAATGTTGGAGAAGCAATCACAATTTATGTTTGGATTGACGAAAAAACTTTTAAGGCTCATAGTACAGGTGGAGATAGAGGAACAGAGGTAGACGTACCATCTTCTAATGGTTCAGAAGATGATTAATTAGAAAATAAACAATTCTTTACATAAAGGCAGAGATGATATCTCTGCTTTTATTTTTAAATTGGAAGAAATTTCAAGAATGTCTCCCAAACTAGTAAAGAGTATTTTATTTTTCTTTTTAGGAATCCTAGTTGTGTATGCCCAGGAAGAAAAATCGCATTTTAATGAAGCTATAAATAAACAGATTCGCCAGTATAAAGATTTAAAGTTGTTAAACGCAACAAAGGAATTTTATCTACAAAAAGAATGGGATTCGGTTTTAATTTATTCATTACGACAATTAAATGAGAAAACCTCTAAGAAGGAAGTTTTCGACTTTTGTAATTTGTTCAGAGGTATTAGTTTTAAAGAAAAAGGACTACTAAAAGAAGCAGAGAATTCGTTCAAATTGATCTCAGAAGACTTCATTTTTAATGATAATATTAATTTTATTCTTGCGGAAATTTATCTAATTCAGGGTCAAAGTGATAAAGCACTTCGACGCTATTTGAAAATAGAAGAAATAAATAATATTGAAGAACGTCCAGAGATTAATAAAATAAACATACATCATAGTATTGGAATTTGTTATTTAAAGTTGAGAAAATATAATGAAGCAGAAAAGTATCTCTTGCCTACACTTAAAGAATTGGAAGTTATTGGAGATACTTTAACCTTAATAAGTGCTAATATCAACACAGCTAATTTATATTATTATCAATATCGTGATGAAGAAGCTATACCATATTTTGAAAAATCATATGCATTAGCACAACGTATAAATGACTTTGATAAGAAACGAAAAGTAGCTAAAAACATGGCTGTTGTTGAAGAGAATAGAGGGAATTATAAAGCTTCAATTAAATATATAAAGGAATATGATAAGTGGAAGGATTCTTTGAATAATCAGAATAAAATATGGGAAGTAGCGCAATTTGAAAAGAGGTTTGCTATAGCACAAAAACAACAAGAAGTGAATGTTTTAAAAGCTGAAAATAGGGCAAAATTAGCTGAGAGAAATGGTTTGATGTTTTCTGCAGGAATTTTATTTTTATTGTTATTGACAGTAACTTACTTCTACAGAGAGAAGTTAAAAACAAATAAGGTTATCACGAATCAAAATCAACAATTAGATGAATTGAATGCTACAAAAGATAAATTATTTTCTATTGTCAGTCATGATTTACGTTCTTCAGTAAATTCATTGAAACTTAGTAATAAGAAATTATTAAAGAATTTAGAAAAAGAAAATATTTCAGTTGTATTTGATTTACTAAAGCAAAATAGTAATACAGTAGGAAGAGCATATAATTTGTTAGATAATCTGCTTAATTGGGCACTTCTTCAAACAAAACAATCGTATTTTGAAATAAAAGAAAACCACCTTTTTCATGTTGTAGAACATGTGGTTTATAATTACCAATCAATAATAAAAGAGAAAGATCTTTTGTTTAAAAATGGAGTTAGTAAACATGATAGAGTTTTTGCCGACCAAGAATCGTTAAAAATTATTTTGAGAAACCTTCTGGATAATGCAATTAAGTTTTCACAACCGGGCGATAGTATAAGTATCTATTCTAGAGATGTAACAACGAAATACATAGAAATAATTATTGAAGATACAGGGTTAGGAATAGATGAAGAAACTCGAAAAACACTAGAAGAAATTAAAAACATTTCAGTGCAAGAAAGAAAGCACAAGAATATTGAAGGCTCAGGTTTAGGTCTTCAATTATGTAAATCTATGATCGTTAAAAATAAAGGGAAGTTTTCTATTGAAAGTGAAGTAGGAAAAGGAACTAAAATGATTATTTTTTTACCTAAAACTCCCAACAATGAATAAAGTAAACGTATTAGTAATAGAAGATAATCCCATTGAAAAAGAATCATTAATTGAAGTCTTAGAGGACAATGATTACAATATTATTGGAACTGCCGATAATTTTAAAGATGCCTTATCCATTTATTTAAATAACAAGGATATCGATTTACTTATTGTTGATATTTTTTTAGGAGAGCATCCTGAAGGAATTTTATTTGCAGAGACAATTAATCAATTAGACCAAACAAAAAAGCCATTTCTGTTTCTGACGAGTTCGGTAGACAAAGAATTATTTCAAAGAGCCAAAGCAACAATGCCATTTAATTATATGGTAAAGCCATTTAATGAATATGAGTTATTGTTTTCAATTCAGTTGGCATTAGAGAAATTTTATGATCAGAAAGATGTATTTACAAGTGAGGAAGAAGACACTATTGTATCGAACGAATATTTGTACATTCAAAAAGGAAGATCATTAAAAAAAGTATTGATATCTGAAATAATATACATTGAAGTTGAAGGAAGGTATTGCAATATTATTACTGAAAAAGGAAAATTTGTAATCTTAATTTCTTTAACTAAAATTCTAAAACTTTTAAATGCGAAGATATTCAAACGAGTAAGCCGAAACTTTGTAGTGAATACTCAAAAAATAGAAGAAATTTTCCCAAACGATCAACTGATTGTATTAACAGGTAATTACAAAATTACTTTAAGTGAAAAATATAAAAGTACAATTGATAAAAGTATATTTTTAAAATAGTCATTAAACTTAGTTTTGTTTAATAAAATTACATGCTTAGTAATTTATAGTTTTATGTAGCATAATTATTGCTTCGTAACAATGCTCTGTTTTTAGCTTCTTTTTCACAATAATTTTACTTCAGAAATTGAAAGCTAGCACATCTATTTCTATCGATAAGTTCATTCATAAAGAATAAAAACCCTGACTGTGTTACAGTTTAGTTTTAGTAATTCTTATGAATAAATGAATAAGTCAACCAAAGGCGGAATCTGAAAAGCCTAATTAAAAATAGAGTAAGGAATAATGACTAAACTTAAATAAAATGAGTTCACCAAAAGAATTAACAAGCAATCAATCAGGAGAATGGTTTACAACAGAGGTAAACGCAATTGGACCAATTGAAAACAACGGAGTATACGTGATGTTAACTGATACATCAGGAAAATTTAAAAACACATGGTTTTATGTACCACCAACAATTAGTGCATTGGTAAATGAAACAGGTTTGTCTGCGATTCAAAATGGAAAAAAAGTTTATGCAGAACTTACTGGATCGTCACCAGCGAGTAGTGTTTTAAGATTTCATTTACTAGCTTAATAGAAGTGGTAATTAAAGTTAAAAAGTGGTCAAATCTGATCACTTTTTTCTTTAATTCTTAAATTAATCTAATTAACCCGATTAAAGTTATCGAGATAAATAGAAAGAACATAAAAAAGAAAATAGTTGTAAATGCTTTTATTACTGAGTCTGATTTGTTTTTAGGGTTATAAAAAGTTCGGGAAAGTAACCAAATTAACCCCAAGTAAACAAAAGGATTGAAAAGAATTGCAAACCTAAATATAGCAAAAGAAAGACTTCCAATAATTAAAGTTACCTGACCAAGAATAAATGAATTAATGGTGATATGTTCCGCAAAATTGAATCTTTTAAAAAACAGTTTGGTAATTAAAGACAGCGGAATAACCGTAAAAATCCAAAAATATTTAAAATAGTCGTAAATAAATCTTCCTCCGCTCGCACCTATTTTGTAAGAAAAATCATCTCTAACTAAATCTACAGCTTCTTTCGATGCAAAATTCTTTGTTTTAAAGAAAGATTCAATTAATAAATAAACAGTAACTGAAATAATTAGAAATGATATCGGATTAAAAATACCTTTTCTTTTCCCTGAAATGTATTTTTCAATGGTAACTTTAGGTCGAAGAGTTAAATTTTTAAGGTTGTACAAAAAACCTTTATCCATTTCAACTAAAGTAGATAGAGATGTCTGAATAGTAGAAATAAAGGTGATTTTAGGAACATCACTCTTTTCACCACAATTAGGACAAAACTTTTCATTGTGCTCAAAACCACATGAAATACAAATCATTTTCTTAATTTTTAAAGAAGCTAAAATTAAGTAAAATGAATTAAGTATAAACTAAGATTATTCTACAATAATTCCGTCTTTCATTTTTAAAGTTCTATCAGCCATTTCTGCTAATTCCTTATTGTGAGTTACGAGTACAAATGTTTGTCCATACTCATCTCTTAATTTGAAAAACAATTCATGTAAATTTTTCGCTGAGGTTGAATCTAAATTACCAGAAGGCTCATCTGCAAAAATTACTGAAGGATTATTAATTAGTGCTCTTGCAACGGCAACCCGTTGTTGTTCTCCTCCAGAAAGTTCACTTGGTTTATGATTAATTCTGTGAGATAACCCTAAAAATTCTAGCAATTCTTTGGCACGATTCTCAACTTCCGCTTTTGGTTTTTTTGCAATAAATGCTGGAATACAAACATTTTCAAGTGCTGTAAATTCGGGTAATAGTTGATGAAATTGAAATATAAATCCAATATGTTGATTGCGAAAAGCGGATATTTCCTTATCCTTTAATCCTTTGATTACGGTGTTATTTATGGAAAGCTCATAAGGAATATCATTTTCAGGTTTATCTAAAGTTCCTAGAATTTGAAGTAAAGTGGTTTTACCAGCACCAGATGGACCAACGATGGCAACTATTTCTCCTTGTTTTATGTGTAAATCAACACCTTTTAAAACTTGAACTTCTCCGTATTGTTTATGTATGTTTTTCCCAGTAATCATTGTTGATATTAAGAAGTACGAATGTAAAAAAAAGAAACCAGACAAGTGACACTTATCTGATTTCTCAAAGCAAAACTAATGTTTATCTAAAATAAAACGTTCTTGATATCATTGTAATCTATAAAGTACACGAACCTTAAAGAGAAAGTGTGCATCATGGATTCATCGAATAATCGATCAATATTGTCAGTAAAACTAATATCAGCAGGAGCGAAAGTTGCACTTGGGTTAATAGAATTACGATAGAAAGCAATTAATTGACTTCCAGGAGCAAATTGCCAGAAATAATTTAAATCTAAATTCCAACTATTAAAGTTTCGGTCATAATCCCCCGTAAAAGTTGTAGGTACTAATTGACCATTGCTTGTATCTAGATTGAATAATTGATCCTTGTAAGGAACTTTACTCCAATTATGTCTGAAAGAAAGTGATAAGGAAGAGTTAGTGTTGAAACTATATTTTCCTGAAACAGTGTTTTCATAAGTTGTTCTATCTCTTTCACCGAAAATAATATCACCATTATTACTATCGATATAACCTAAATCATTATCAACTTGATTGTATCTGAAAGAATAATTTAATGAAAAGCGATCATTGAATCTATATCGTGGACCAAACCTAAATCCGTATGAATTTTTTGGAATTCCTTTGAAGAAAGTATAATACCAGTTATAATCAATAGCTAGTTTTTTTCTGTAATCTGTCGATCCCCAGTGATTAATATTTAATCGCATTGGTCTTTCAAAATACACACCAGAAGTACTTCCTTGTCTTGGTTCAAAAAAGTCTTTTGATGTTGTTCTGAAATTTAAGTTTCCACCAAAATTGAAACGGTTTCTAGTTTCTGACCAAAATGAAAGTCCAGTATTAGTACCTGTGTATACACCTGATTTGTGTAAAAAATTTACATTATAATACCAGTTGATTCCGAAGTTATTAAAAATTCCAACCGGTTTTAATTGTCTGTATCCAGTAAAACCATAAATGGTTTGTTCGTTATTACTGAATAAAATTCCCATATCGTTTGGATTGAAATCTTTATTCTCGAAGTTATAACCAATTTCCCAACGCCATTTTCCAGACTGTCTTCCTATACTGGTATCAAAACTATAGCCAGGAGTAGTTTCTGTAGGATCATCACTTATGTGTGTAGCTCTAAAACTACCATCAATATTATAGGTACTTGATTTATCTTCCACGTGCCAAAGTAAACCAGTGGCATTTGCATCTCTAAATCTTCCATCTCGAGTAACATTTGTATTTATTAAAGTAATGGAAGAATTCTGATTGAACTGTTTATCTAATACCATAATATTGTAGTTGGCAAAAGGTTCTGTTGTAACTTTATACTGATTTTTAGTTGTAACCACATCAGCACCAATCTGAGTTTGTTCGGTACGTTCAACAGTAGCCTCTGTTTTTTCTGTAATTGCATTGAAAAAACCAATTCCCAATCCATCTTTTGTTCTACCCGAAATTTTAATTGCATTTAACATTTGAACCTTTCCAGGGTAATCAACTATTTCTTCGTTTACTTTTTTTCCATTAACAAAATCATCATCGTTCTGTAAATTTCCTCCAACATTAAATTGATCAGTTGGAAAACCACCAATTCTTCGTGAGTAAAACAATCGTCCTTTCGTGAATAGTTCTGTTCCTTCAGTGAAAAATTGACGCTGTTCAGTAAATTGTTGTTCAAACGGACCTAAATTCAATTGTACATCATCAAAACCAACCTGACTAAAATCTGGAATTAGAGTCGCGTCTAACGTAAAGTTTTCTGAAAGTCCGTATTTAACATCCATTCCAACACTCCAATCAGCAATAGTATGATTTCCTTCAGTAGTTGTAATTACCGAAGCATATGGATAAAGATTTAAACGAGTAGGAGGAGAGATGTTTCTGAAGTTTTCTACCAATCCATCATATTGAGTCCATCTTCCTACTTCGTTATCTATATAATTCCATGTATATCGTGTATTTATGTTTCTTGCTTCTCTATGGAAATTCATTCCCCAAGTTTGAACTTCGTTATTGGCAAAACGTAACGCTCGATAAGGAATTTTCATTTCAACTGACCATCCATAATCTGTAATTTTAAAATCACTATCCCAAACGGCGCTCCAGTTGTAATCTTCGTTATTTCCATTAGAAACTTTTGAGTCGATTTGAACACCAGAAGCTGTAACAATAAACATTACAGGATTTTGACCATCATCAATTGGATTGATCATAACCATAAAAAAGTCTGAATTCCCGAAGTTATCTCTATTTGTAAATTCTGCGGGAATTTTAGAAGGATCTGGATCTAACATTTTAGCAGAAATATAAACGGCATTATCATCGTATACCAATTTCACTTCTGTTTTATAATCTTCCAATTCTGCAACACCATTATCGGGTCTAAATTGTACAAATTTGTTAGCTACTGGAACATTTTCCCAGGCATTATCATTTAAATCTCCATCAATTTTTGGTGGAGTAGAAGTTCTTGTGGCGGCTAATTTCTTTCTGTTTTGATTTACTTGACCTCTGATAGAAATAAAACTAAGACAGGTGAAAAGTAGGAGTAGGCGATAGTTTTTCATCGAAATTTTTTGATATATGATCTAAATAGTCTTTCATTTAACAATAGTATAGATGTTTGATTACCTATAATTGTAAAATCTTGTTAATTACAGTAAAGACCTGTTAAAATTTCGAGTGTTACATTTTGAAAGGGAAAGGTTTCTTAAAAAAGCGTTAAAAAAACAAGCAACATGATAATTTTTTAATGTAATTATCCATTCGTAGTTTCGTTTGAATTTGTATTTTTGTTGGACTTTAAAAATTCATATCGAATGAACTTACACGAATATCAAGGTAAAGAAATATTAAGCAGTTTTGGCGTTCGCACACAACGCGGTATAGTTGCTAGCACTCCAGAGGAAGCAGTTGAAGCAGCAAAAAAATTAACTGAAGAAACAGGAACTGGTTGGCACGTAATTAAAGCTCAAATTCACGCAGGTGGTCGTGGAAAAGGAGGTGGAGTTAAGTTAGCTAAAAACTTAGACGAGGTAAAAAGCATTTCTGACGATATCATCGGAATGATGTTAATTACTCCTCAAACACCTGCTGAAGGTAAATTAGTAAACCAAGTTTTAGTTGCTGAAGATGTTTACTATCCTGGAGACAGTGAGCCAAATGAATTTTATATGTCGGTTTTATTAAACCGTTCAACAGGTAGAAACATGATTATGTATTCTACTGAAGGAGGTATGGATATTGAAGCAGTAGCTGAAGAGACTCCTCACTTAATTTTTACAGAAGAAATTGATCCAGGAACTGGATTATTACCTTTCCAAGCTCGTAAGATTGCTTTTAACTTAGGTTTAAGTGGAGGAGCGATGAAAGAGATGATCAAATTTGTTACTGCATTATATACAGCATACGTAAAGTCTGATTCAGCTTTATTTGAAATTAACCCAGTATTAAAAACATCTGACGATAAGATTTTAGCAGTAGATGCTAAAGTTACTTTAGATGAAAATGCTTTATTCCGTCACAAAGATTATGCAGCAATGCGTGATGAGCGTGAGGAGAATCCAATCGAAGTTGAAGCTAAAGCAGCAGGATTAAACTATGTTGATTTAGATGGTAACGTTGGATGTATGGTAAACGGAGCTGGTTTAGCAATGGGAACAATGGATTTAATTAAGCAAGCTGGTGGTGATCCTGCAAACTTCTTAGATGTTGGAGGAACTGCTGATGCTAAACGTGTTGAAACGGCTTTCGGAATTATTTTAAAGGATCCTAATGTAAAAGCTATTTTAGTAAATATCTTCGGAGGAATCGTTCGTTGTGATCGTGTTGCTCAAGGAGTTGTAGATGCTTACAAAAATATGGGAGACAGAATCAATGTTCCAATTATTTGTCGTTTACAAGGAACAAATGCAAAAGAAGCAAAAGAATTAATCGATAACAGCGGTATGGAAATTATCTCAGCAACTGAGTTCCAAGAAGCAGCTGATAAAGTTGGTGAAGTATTAGGAGCTTAATACTTAGCCATGTAAATTAATTCTTAAGTTATATTGAAACCCTACTTTGTAAAAAGTAGGGTTTTTTACTGCCTTAATTTTAGGGAAAAGTGAATTATATTATAGTTTTTTCATAGTCTTAAATTATATGTTGTTGATTTTATGATTTAGAAATGTTGCTTAGATGATTGATTTTTAATTGATTGTTAATTTTTTTTGATATTAAAACATTCAATAAACATTAAGATAACTATTGTTTGAAAGTTTGGTAAGTATGTGGTAACATCTTGAGTTGAGATAAAAAATACCTTTGTAATGGTTTGCAAACCAAGTTAATAATCAAAAAAAATAAAATTATTATTTAATCTCTCGAAAAAACAAACACTATGAAATCAATCAAATTATTATTAGTTGCTGTAGCATTAGTATTTAGTAACATTGTTGCGGCCAAAACAAATCCAATTGATGACAAAGCAAAAATGACAATTATTTCCAAGGAAATAGCAACCCTATTACAAAACCCAAGTTTTCCTGTCGAAAGAAACGCTTCTGTGACTGTTAAATTCACTGTAAATAGGAATAATGAATTAGTTGTACTTTCTGTAGAAGCAGAGAACAATAAAGATATTATTGAAGAGTTTATAAAAACTAGATTGAATTATAGAAAACTATCTAGTAATATAAAAACACAAGTTTATACATTACCTGTAAAGATGGTTTCGTTATAAATTATTATTTAAATAGTTAAGAAGGCTCACATTATATGAGCTTTTTTTATTGAAATATATTCATTAAAAACTCTATAAGTGAATATATTTTATTGTTTAAACGAGTTTTTAGCTGTTTTTATTGAAATATATTTAGCATTTTGGTATTTCGACAACGTTTTCGATAATTTTAATAGTTAATAAATAGTTTCTTAAATGTAAATTTAATGTAAATTTTTTGAAACTGGAATTTGTTTAAAAACACGTTATTCGATAAAAAATGAACTCTTACTTTAACAATTTCTAGTTGTTGCTTTAATTTTTTTAACAGATTGCTAATTACTGTTTTTTCGCATAATATTTTATGAGAAAAAAAGACGTAACTATTGCGTTTTCGTTAGTAATGACGGGAGTTTTTGTTAATTTTTAGATAACACATAAGTTATTTATCGCTTGTAATTTTACATCGTCTTGCAAGACCATTAGGATCATTATAAACGTAATGTTGTTTAAAATAAATAGTAACATATAAACAATAAAAAAACGATCACTATGAAATCAATTAAAATTTTATTAGTAGCTGTATTAATCGCGTTCAGTAACACGGTTTCAGCAAACGAGACGACACCAGGAGATGATAGAGTTAAAGTATCTGTAATATCAAAGCAGATTCAGAAATTATTAGAAAATCCAAATTTTCCAGTAGAGCAAAACTTTATGGTTAAGATTAAGCTTACTGTGAATAATGAGAATGAAATCGTTGTATTATCAGTTGATACAAGAGGAGATAAGGAAACTATTGGAGCTTTTGTAAAATCTAGATTAAACTATAAAAAATTAGTAGGTAATACTGCTAAGAAAGTGTACATAGTTCCTGTAAAAATGATTTCTTTATAAGAAGTATTTAAAAAGAATAAGAAAGTGTAAAACGAAAAACTCACCTAACTAGGTGAGTTTTTTTATTGTTAGAAGTATTATTTATTATTTAAGATGGTATATGCGAGCATTAGTGCAATACTACTGTTGTTCACTTCCACATTAGTAAAAGTTCCTAATAAGTCTTGTTCAGAAATATAACGTGCCTCCAAATAAAAGTCTTTGAACTTATATCCAAGGCCAGCTGTAAATAAACCTGCAGTAGGAATATTAGTAAATTCCTGTGTACCTGTAGTTTTATTACTGAATATAGTGTAGCGAGAACCGAATGGAAAATTAAAGTTCAGTCCCAAATCCATAAATATTTTAGAATCTCTATGTAATGTGAAATATTTTCTGAAAGCAACCGTAGTTTGTATCGATTGATAGTCTAACTCATATACAAAATTTCCGATTAGAGGTTCTTTATCGTTTGCTAGTGTAATATTATCATTTAAACTTTGATAATTTGGATTTATTACAACTGACCAATTATGGTTATTAAAAGGAAGAAAATATTCTAGTTCTAATCCAAATTTTAAACTAACATTATTAAACTCACCAACTATTGTAGGATTTAGTTTAGTAGCATCTTTAATTGAATTTGAGAAAAAGTTCGCTCCAGCTTTTACTTTAAATTCTATAAAACTTTTAATTTCATTTTTAGAATAATCAAAAGCTTCATTTTCTTTTGCATTGGTAGTCTTAATTCCGCAGTTATTATAATTTATAATATAGTCAATTAAACTTTTCTTAGTGTAATTAACTTTTTTCGGATTAAGCTCTGGACAAGGTAAAAGTTTTCTTAGTTGATATTTATATAACTCATTTACCTTAATGTCCGTAGTTTCTGGTGTATACCTTTTATAAACTAATGGTACTATTTTTTCGTTTTCTTTTGAAAAAAAGAACTTAGTTAAATTAGTAGTGCTGTATGAGTATAATTTTGTTTTAGCTTCAACTAAAACCTTCAAGAAAACTTCTTTTTCTTCGTATTCAGGAGTTCTTACTTTGCTTAAACGATAATCTAAATTACTTGATTTATCAATTTTAGTTAAATGTTTTTCAAATTTGAAACTATTAGGAATACTGAATTCTATTACATTTCTTAAGTCATTCAATTGAGCTTTAGAATCATTAAATGACTTGTATTTGAAATTAGCAGGTGTATTTTTCCAATTTTCATTCTTTATGTAACATTCAATTTTAACTCCGTTTTTATTGATAAAATATCCTTTCTCATAGTTTTGTTGAGCGAATAAAGAATGAGTTATAATAATGATTAAACAAGCAATTAATTTTTTCATTTCGTTGATTTTTGATTGTTAAGATAATTTATAATCCAATTATTTTAAATCAGATTATAGTCGAATGTTAAAAAGTATCACCACTTACAAAAAAGATTAGATCCTCCTTTACGTTTTCTACAGAATTCTTCAGAATATTTAATCTTTTGAATTCTTTCAAAATGTAAAAACTATAATTGCTTCTTTAATACTTCAATTTCATCTCTAAATTGAGCTGCGGCCATAAAATCTAAACTTTTTGCCGCTTCTTCCATTTGTTTTCTTTTATCTCGGATACGTTTCTCAATTTCAGATTTAGGTAAGAATTCTAAATCCTGTTCTGCGGCTTTTTTTGTGGCGTTGTCGTAATGATAAGAAGCAATATTATTCTTAGCCAAAGTATTATCAATTTTCTTATTGATTTGCTTTGGTGTGATATTGAATTTCGTATTGTAATTTACTTGTTTCTCTCTTCTTCTTGTTGTTTCATCAATAGTCATTTGCATACTGTTTGTAATCTTATCAGCATACATAATAGCCTTACCATTTACATTTCTAGCGGCTCTACCAACAGTTTGAGTTAAAGATCTATGTGAACGTAAAAAACCTTCTTTATCAGTATCTAAAATAGCTACTAAAGATACTTCAGGTAAATCCAGTCCTTCTCTTAGTAAATTCACTCCAATTAAAACATCGAACAATCCTTTACGTAAATCCTGCATGATTTCAACACGCTCCAAAGTATCAACATCAGAATGGATGTAACGACATCTAATTTGAATTCGGGTTAGATATTTAGCCAATTCCTCAGCCATTCTTTTAGTTAAAGTTGTAACTAAAGTTCTTTCGTCTTTTTCAACTCTAATTTGTATTTCTTCAATTAAATCATCAATTTGATTTAAACTTGGACGAACTTCTATTTCAGGATCTAGTAATCCTGTTGGTCGAATAACTTGTTCTACAAAAATTCCTTCGGTTTTCTGTAATTCATAGTCTGCGGGAGTGGCTGAAACATAAATTACTTGATTTTGTAAAGCTTCAAACTCTTCGAACTTCAATGGTCTATTATCCATTGCCGCGGGTAATCTAAACCCATATTCTACTAAGTTTTCTTTTCGACTTCTATCGCCACCATACATTGCATGAACTTGAGGAACTGTAACATGACTTTCATCAATGACCATTAAATAGTCATCAGGAAAATAATCTAGTAGGCAGAAAGGTCTTGTACCTGCTTGGCGACCGTCAAGATATCGTGAATAATTTTCAATTCCTGAACAATAGCCAAGTTCGCGAATCATTTCTAGATCAAATTCAGTGCGTTCTTTTAATCTTTTAGACTCTAAATGTTTTCCTATTTCAGAGAAGTAATCACATTGTTTTACTAAGTCATCTTGTATTTGATGAATCGCGTTTTGTAAAACATCAGGTGAAGTAACAAAAAGATTGGCAGGGTAGATATTTAAATGTTCAAATTCTTCTACAATTTGATTACTTTCTAGATCGAAAGATTCGATTTCTTCAATTTCATCACCAAAAAAATGAACTTTGTATCCGTTTTCCCCGTAAGAAGGGTAAATGGTAACAACGTCTCCTTTTACTTTAAAAGTTCCACTTTTAATTTCAACTTCAGTTCTTGAGTATAAACTTGTTACTAATTGATGTAAAAACTTAGTTCTTGAAATTTGTTGACCAACTTCTATTTGGATTACGTTCTTTTTAAATTCTATTGGATTTCCTATACCATATAAACAAGAAACGGAAGCAACAACTAAAACATCTCGTCGCCCTGATAATAGGGAAGAAGAAGTGCTAATTCTTAAGCGCTCAATCTCATCATTTATAGATAAATCTTTTTCAATATAAGTCCCAGTAACTGGAATGTACGCTTCAGGTTGATAATAATCATAGTATGAAACAAAGTACTCAACTGCATTATTTGGAAAGAATTGTTTAAACTCTGAATATAACTGCGCTGCTAAGGTTTTGTTATGAGCAAGAACTAAAGTTGGTCTGTTAACTTCTGCAACAACGTTAGCCACACTAAAAGTTTTACCAGATCCGGTAACACCTAAAAGTGTTTGATATTTCTCATTTGCATTGATGCCATCTGCTAGTTGCTTAATTGCTTGTGGCTGATCACCAGTAGGTTTAAACTCTGAAACTAATTGAAAATCCATTAAACAAAAATAAGCATACTAATTTATTTTCTAAGTAACGAAAAGTGTCCTTTTCTACTTATTTTTTTTCCGCTTCTATCTGTTAATTCTATATTGAACCAATAATCATTTGAAGGTAAAAGCTTACCATTATATAAACCGTTCCATCCTTGTCCATCTATGTCAATTTGAGTGATAGGATTTCCAAAACGATCAAAAATATGTACACTGCTTTCAGGATAAAAAGTGGTACTAGCTCCTCGTACTACCCAAACATCATTTATACCATCATTATTTGGAGTAAAATATTTTGGGAATTCAAGAACTGAAACATCTAATTCAGCAACGCCACAAGCGTTTTTATCTCGAACTAGAATTGTGTAAACACCTCCATTTAAGTTTTCAAACATTGGTGTGTCTTGAAAATCTCTAATGAATGTGTTGTTTTCATCTTGCAAGGCAAATTCATAATCACCAATCCCCAGATTATTATTACTGTTGTTAATAGTGATGGAATTATTAGCTGAATCATCTATGATAGTTACATCATTTTCAGTTAATGTTGCAATAATAGATTCGTTTACTATAATTCGTTGAGTTCTTCTACAATTTGTTGTTGTGTTTATAGCAGTGACCTCGTATGTACCTCCTTGCGTTATGTTTAAAGTTTCACTTGTTGATGATGTGTCTAAAGTTCCGTTTCTTATCCACTCGTATGTGTAGTTTCCATCAGGCAATTCAGCTTCAATAAATGAAGGATTATTTAAACAAACTATTTGTGGACTTGTAACTGAAAAATCTGGTAACGGTAAAACACGAATAAAAAATTCTCCTAAACCGGTACAATCATTATTAATTCTATTAATAATTTTCACATAAATTGACTGTTGCGTACTTGCTGGAATATTTGTATTTCTATAATTTGCAGGATCAGGAATTTCATTGATAACAGCATCTCTGTCTGCAATCGTTTCAAAAAATAAGACTTCTAAATCATTCCTAATAGCAGGGTCAAATAATTGTTTGATGTCATCAATGGCAGGGCTAAGATCAAAATTAGCAATTCCATCTCTATCATCATTGTTGATGTTGTCATTTCCATTTGCATCTAGAAAATCATCACAAGTAGTAAATTCTTCATTATAAGCAACATCACTTGCGAATGAAATTGTAATATCAAGTCTTGAAATTCTGTAACATCCTTCTGTAGATATAGTTCTTACCCAAATTGAATCTCCATCAGAAGCTGTGTGATTTATTGGGTCTGTTATTTCATCTGTATCGGCAACTGCATCTGGTTGAGTCGGGTAATATTTAAAAGTCTCATTTATATAATTGGAAGAAATAGATATTTCCGCTTGTGTTAAATTGATATTAGTTGAAAGATCACTATCAGTATCACATTGATTTATAATAGCTGGATTATTAGCAATAACTGGTAATGGGTTTACAATTAAACGGAAAGGAAGAAAGTTACCCGAAGTATTATCTGAAGCAGCAAAACATCCAGAATTAAAAATGTTTTCTACTCGAACATATATGAATTGTTCATTGATGTTGATATTTCTATAAGGATTGTTTTTATCAATAACATCGGTGGTTGAGTCTGTCTGAGCTCCCGATAAAGTTGTATGATATGAAACACTATAAACAGCAGGGTCTAATGTTCCTAGAATTTCGTTGTCTTTAGAAGATAAAATGAAATCATTAAAAAAACCATCAGTATCACCTCCATTTGCAGCGTCGTCACAAACTTCGTAATCCGTTGGTTGAGTTGGAATAGGTATTGCTGAAATAGATAATGTAAATTGTGTTGTTGCAAAACATGCGTTCGGTGCATCTTTGTTGTGTACTCTAACAAAAATATCTTGATTGTTAGGAAAAGGAGTAGCATTAGTATACGGTAATGAAATTGCATTCGCAGTATTATTATTGTCTGAGTCCGCCTGATTTAAAAAGTAATAAATTTCAAATTGATTCGGATCTAAACTCCCTAAAGCAATAGGAGACAAGTCATTTTCAAAATCGAACGTGTTAAAACCATCTCCATCAAGGTCACAAAAATTGATATTACTTAATGGATTAACACTGGCAGGCTCAAAAACCTCTATATTAAAAGTTCCTTCTAGAGTAGTTGCATTATTACAATCGTCAATTAAAGTAACGACCAATGAATAAGTACCATTGTTATTTGTATCTAAATTACTTAAAGTTAGATTCGGCTGATTGGAAATAATTGTTTGATTTGTTCCATCGTCGAAAGTCCATTCGTGCTGAACATTAGTCCCGGTAACAGGCGCTGAATTAATTTGAATCGATTCGCCAATACAATATTTTATGTCTTGATTGTTCAATACTTGGAAACTTGTATTATCTCGAATTTGTATTGGTAAGAGTAAAGATGAAATAAACGGCGGTAATCCTTGAGCCGTTTGTCTTCCTTCAAGGAAAATTGCATCATTTACATAATTTACATCGTTGGCATCATCATTCGGGTTTTCAATTACATCAAGATAAGCACTATTAGGAACTGATGCGTAGATTTTTCCATCTGGTCCTAATTGAAGACTTCCTCTAAATCCTTGTTTTAAATTAATTAAACTTCTAGTAGAAGGTATATCAGAATTGTTTAAATCGAATTGATAAACAGCATTAGAACCATTGTAAGAAGAAACATATAATTTGTTAGATTGTTGAGAAAAGGCTACACCATAAGGAGACTCATTTTCCCCAAAATCAATTAAAGTTGTTGGATTAGGAGAGACAACTCCTGTTTCATTATTAAAATTAAATAGTTGTGCGCTACCGTTTACGACTTGTTGACTAGCTCTATAGTCTGCAAATGCTAAGTATCGCCCGTTTGGAGAAACTTGTAAATACCCTCTTTTATCAACAGTAAGAAAATTAACAGGGCTTACAACAACGCCAGAAACATCTACACCATTTATATCGACTTTATAAGAGTAAAAAGTTCCCTGAGCAAAAGAAATTACCCAAAAAGTGTCACAATCTTTTCCTTTTACAGCCGCAACTTTTTCTGACCAAACAGAGCTAATATCAAGTGAACTAACTGGGTCGATTGCTAGGTTTACCGGTCCATTAATGATCTGTCCTAACCCACCATCTTGAGACATGTCAATCGTATAGTAATTAAATCCAGGATTACTGTCAATTGCTGGAGGAACAAAATCAGTACCAACAGTAAATAAATAGTAAAGAGTGTCAGATCCAGGTTTAGGAATAATCATTCCTGATTGTGTACTAGATGGGTTTCCACCTAGGTTATTAGCTGGTGTTCCATCGGTGAAAGTCATCAGAGTATGATTTTTATTAAATATTCTGATACCATCAGAATAGAATAATAAGTTACCATCCTTATCAGAAAAAGATGAGCATCCTTCAGTTGTATTTAATTGTCCATTGGTCAATGCTGTTGGAGGTGTAGTAGAAAAATCTATTCCTGCATTTAATCCAAAATACCAAACATTAGCTTGTTTTTGACTAAAAGTTGTAAGTGAAATTAACCCCGTTATAAGTATAATTAATCGCTTCATTCATCCCCGAATTAAAATGCTAAATTAATTATAATTACTGTAAATTAAATATTTACTTTCTCAGAAGCGAAAAATGACCTTTTCTGCTGATTTTATTTCCGTTTCTATCTGTTAATTCAATATTGAACCAATAATCATTGGATGGTAATAATTTTCCGTTATATAAACCATCCCAACCTTGACCATCTATGGCTAATTCAGCAACTGGATTTCCATATCTGTCAAAAATATGAACGCTACTCTCAGGATAAAAAGTAGTACTAGCTCCTCTTACGGCCCATACATCATTGAATCCATCATTGTTGGGCGTGAAGTATTTCGGGAATTCTAAAACAGAGACTTCTAGTTCAACGACTCCACATCCATTTTTATCTCGAACTAAAATAGTATAAACTCCTCCATTTAAGTTTTCAAAAACTGGAGTGTCCTGAAAATCTCTTACAATGGTATTGGTTTCATCTTGAAGCGCAAATTCATAGTCTCCAATTCCTAAATTATTATTACTATTGTTTATAGTTATTGAATTGTTCGCTGAATCATCTATAATAGTAACGTCATTTTCTGATAAAGTAGCTATTATTGATTCATTAACGATTATCCTTTGAGTTCTTCTACAGTTTGTAGTTGTATTAATAGCGGTTACTTCATAAGTTCCTCCTTCCGTAATATCTAAGGTTGAACTATTTGATGAAGTGTCTAATGTCCCATTTCTAGTCCATTCATATGTATAATTCCCATCAGGCATTTCTGCCTCAATAAAAGATGGGTTATTCAAACATACAATTTGTGGACTCGTAACGATGAATTCCGGTAAAGGAAGTACGCGAATAAAAAACTCACCAAGTCCAGTACAATCGTTATTGATTCTATTTACTATTTTAACATAAATAGATTGTTGAGTTGTTGCTGGTATATTGGTATTTCTATAGTTTGCTGGATCCGGGATTTGATTTATAACGGCATCTCTGTCTGCAATAGTTTCAAAGAAAAGAACATCTAAATCGTTTCTAATAGCAGGGTCAAAAAGTTGCTTTATATCATCAATTGCTGGACTAATATCAAAATTAGCAATTCCATCTCTATCATCATTATTAATCGTGTCGTTTCCGTCCGCATCTAGAAAATCATCACAAGTGGTAAATTCTTCGTTATATGCAACATCACCAGCGAATGAAATTGTTATGTCTAGTCTTGAGATTCTATAGCATCCTTGATTTGAAATAGTTCTAACCCAAATAGAGTCTCCATCAGAAGCAGTATGATTTACAGGGTCTGTAATTTCATTTGAGTCAGCAACTGCATCAGGTTGTGTGGTGTAATACTTAAAGGTTTCGTTCGTATGGTTTGCTGAAATGGAAATCTCGGCTTGTGTTAGGTTTATGTTTGTTGAAAGATCACTATCAACATCACATTGGTTTATTTGAGCAGGATTATTCGCGATAACCGGCAATGGGTGTACAATTAAACGAAAAGGTAAAAAAGTCCCTGAAGCTGGATCTGAAGCGGTAAAACAATTTGTGTTTGCAATATTTTCAACCCTCACATATATTAACTGCTCATTTGCTGTAATATTTCTGTAAGGATTATTTTTATCTATTGCATCTGTAGTTGAGTTCGTCTGAGCTCCACTTAACGTAGTATGATAAGAAACGCTATATTGAGTAGGATCTAATGTTCCTAAAACTTCACTGTCTTTTATAGATAATAAGAAATCATTGAAAAAACCGTCAGTATCTCCACCATTAGCAGTATCATCACAAGCTTCATAATTTGTAGCTGTTTGTCCAACAGGATTGTCAAAACTTAAAATTCTGAAAGATCCTTCGGTAAAACAATGATTAGCACTTATGTTTCTTTTTCTTACATAAATTGTTTCGTTAACACTTGGACTTGAAAAATTGGTAGGAGAAGTTATTTGGTTGAGATAAGTAGGATCTGTAAAAAACAATACTTCAAATGAAGCAGGGTCTTGACCATCTAATATTTCTGATGTTCTTGCTGTTAAATCGAAAACTGTATTTTCACAATTCGATAAATCCGAAATAGCAGGAATGGCCGTTGGTGCTTCTGAAAATTCTAAAACAATATCATCACTATCGGTACATCCACCATCGTCAATTTCACACGTATAAGTTCCGTTTCCTAAGTTTGCAAGATACGACTGTCCAGTTGCTCCCATGATTTCTACTCCATCTTTAAACCATTTGTAAGAGCCTGCAACTACATTGGCAGTTAATAAGGTAGAATCTCCACATACAGAATTCGATCCGGCTATAGTTAAATCGTCTCCTATATCTAATCCTAGATTAAAACTTCCTTTTTCTAAAAAAACTGCAGTATCTACAATTCGATCACTAAAGTCTGCTACAATAAGTTTGATATGATAAGTAATATTAGGAGTTACGTTAGCTTCTGCTGTTAAAACAACTGTTCTTCCTTCAAAACCAGTTTCAGGACCATCGTTTCCAGCAAAAAAAGTTTCATTTTCTGCGGCACAACCCGGAGCTCCACCTGAATTAGGAATTGCATTGTGAACATTTGTTACACTTACAGGCGTTGTAGTTCCTGGTAAAACTGCAATATTGGTGTAACTTGTAGCACCATCACGTCTTAATAAGAAAGCAAAACTATCTGCGAAATTACAAGGGAAATTTCCTTGATATTCCTGAGATGCCATTAAATATCTAAAGCTTATTCTGTTAGATTTAGGTACGAAGTCAAACTCTATAACAGCGGCATCTGAAATTTGTGTAGGAGCTACTCCTAATGTAGCTGCTAAATCGGTATCACTTACACCGGTTGTAGAAGAGCTCAAATCTCCAGCAGATGCTCCTGCTTGAATTCTACTAGCAATTCCTGTAGTTAAAACAATTCCTTCTTCAAAAGGGAAAGAGCTACCTGCTTGTCTTTTGAAAAAACCATAGTTTTTAGCTGCTTGATTTGTTGGTGTACCACTAACTACAGATGTTACATTCGATACAGTATTACAAGCTCCCGTAATTAGTACATCCGAAATTAATTGTTCTGGATTAAAACTAGATTCGGTCTCTGCCGCATTGTTAACTTCTACTTGAGCCTGCAATAAACCAGAAATAGAAAATAAAAATATAAATAAAAAGGTAGCTTTAGTTCTGTTCATATCATCCTATAAAATGGGTTGGCAATGTAATAAAAAAAACGCCAATGAAGGCGTTGTTTTTATGTATTAACAACTTATTATATAACAAATAAACAACGTAAAACCCTACCTGTTCATTGTGTTATTTTTTATAATATGATGTTTCTATTTATAAATCTCTTTTCTTTAATAGACGATAAGAAAGGTAGATGAAAATAGCTGTCCAAACCAAAACAATTAAAATATCGGTAATATGCACAGAGTAATCAGCTACAAACTCTTCACCAATTTGTTTGGCAACGGATTTTACAGCTCCCAAACGAGTAAATGGTTCTTTGATTAGGTTAGCCATTGCTTCAAGAGGGAAGAATTGCATAATTTTTCCAACTTCTGCTCCTGCAGCTTGTTTTAAATCTCTAAATGTCCAGTAGAGATAACCTTTGAACATGCTTTCAATAAAGAGCCAAACAATCATTGCAGCAACTGCGAAAGCTGATCTTTTGATTAAAATACCTAAGAATAAACCAAAAGAAAAGAACCCAACTAACTTTATAAAGAAAGCTGCAAAATATTCTAAATCTGAAAATATGATAGAAAATTCGTTAAAATCAGAATAAATAAGACCTAGAATAAGAGAAACAACAAAAACGAATAATGTTGAAACGGCAGCAAAAACAATAACCGTATAAAACTTAGATAGAATAAATTCTTTTTTGCTTAATCCATCAATCAGGTTTTGTTTTAATGTTTTGTAGCTGTATTCATTAGCCATCATAGAAACAATAACCAAGAGTAAAAAGAATTTGAACATGGCTGCCATGAAGGTATTGAAATGCCAGATGTATGGAAAATTAAAAATTCCTTGTTCAGCTAAGTGAAATTTTATGGGTCCGATATCAAACTTAATTGCAGCAATTAAAGCAATTGAAGTTAATAAACCGAAATATATAATGGATAGAACTCTACTGGCTCTATTGTGTTTTAATTTGTGAAATTCAATATTTAAAAGACGTAGCATAGTTGTAATTTTTTTTAGTTATTAGTTAAGTTCAAGAATTGTTCTTCTAAACTTGGTTTGCGCATAACTAAGTGTGAAACAATAATTCCTTTTTCAAATAAGTATTTGTTGATTTCTGAGGCTGTAGTTTCATTTTCTAATCTCGCTACAATTAAATCATCTTCAACATTTACAGTTGCTATGTCATAGTAGTTTTTCAAGGTGTTTACTAAAAGTTCCTGATCTCCGTCTGTTTTAACTTCTATAATTCCGTTGGAAGCCACCATGTTTTCAACTCTACCACTATAAAGTTTTACTCCGTTGCGAATAACCACAACATGAGAACAAACTTTTTCTACCTCGTCTAAAAGGTGAGAGGCTAATAAAATGGTTGTTCCGTTTTTGGCAATTTCTTTAATGATTTGTCTAATTTCATGAATACCTTGTGGGTCTAAACCGTTTGTTGGCTCATCTAGAATTAAAATTTCAGGGTTGTTTAAAAGGGCAGAAGCAATCGCAAGCCTTTGTTTCATTCCTAACGAATAAGTTTTGAACTTACTGTTTCTTCTGTCGTAAAGATTTACGGTTTTAAGTTTTTCATCAATATTTTCGAAAGGAACTCCTTTAATTTTACAGATAAGTTCAAGATT
This sequence comes from Tenacibaculum sp., assembly GCA_022448525.1. GTDB lineage: Bacteria > Bacteroidota > Bacteroidia > Flavobacteriales > Flavobacteriaceae > Polaribacter. The sequence continues at coordinate 242,536 of JAKVCX010000001.1, read as the reverse complement.
TTGAACCGCTGTCATATATGGATAAAAGTTCGGGCGTTCGATAATTGCTCCAACTTTTTTTAGTGCGTTGTGAGTAGACATTGTTCCGCCGAACCATGAAAATTCTCCAGCAGTTTTATTTACAACGTTTAAAATAATTCCTAAGGTTGTAGATTTTCCACTTCCGTTAGGTCCTAAAATTCCGTAGACATTTCCTTTTTCAATATCAAAAGATAAGTTTTTTACAGCGTGAACACGACCATATTTTTTGTCGAGGTTCTTAATAGATAAAATGGTATCCAATAGTATAAAGTTTTGTCAGTTTTCTATTCGACGAACAAGATACCAAAATGTTACGGAATTTTTTAACAGTAAATTTGTCTAGTTGAAAAATCTAGATTTAATAATTGTCTAGATCTAAGCTGTCTAAATCTTCAAAATCATTAAATAAATCATGGTTTTCATCATCAAATTCATTCATAATTTTATCAGATTCAAAAACTTTATCAGGAGCTTCTTTTGGTATTTCTCCTACACTTAGAATTGTTTTTGTTTCAGAAACTTCTTCCGACGAAGAATCTATTAACTCAATGTAAAAAGTCCACATTTGAAGAAAATCATAAACGTAAATTAATTTATCGTTTTGTTTTTCTAGCATGTCTTTTGTAATGCAAGAAGCCATTGATAATTCCTCACCAGCTTCAGCCATATTAAATAAAGGAATCTCTAAACCTTGATTCCATTCATCATCACTTTTGTAAAATGAAGCCATTTCACTTCCGTCAAAACCAAATGCTTTTGCAATGTCAAAATGCAATTTTTCTAAAGATAAATTCTCATTGAATACAATGGTTCTTATTACATCTTCATCAACATCTAAAATAGCACGAACTTTATACATTTCTTAATTTTTAATAGACTACAAAAATACGTATTTTTACTCCTCAATTAAGTTTTTGAACATTTTATTCGTAAATGAACAAAGAAGAAATTTTAAAACGACTTAACTCTTATAATACTAATACATTAATGGAAACTCTAGAAATTGAGTTTGTTGATGTAGGTGAGGATTATGTTACAGCAAGAATGCCTGTGAACTCGAGAGTTTACCAGCCTTATGGAATTTTGCATGGTGGCGCAACCGCTGCGTTAGCTGAAACTGTTGGAAGTTTGGCATCTGCTTATTTTTTAAAAGATAAGAATAAGGTTGTGAAAGGAATTGATTTAAGTATAAATCATTTGAAAAGTAAGAAAGAGGGGTTTGTGTTTGGTACGGCTAAACCGGTTCACAGAGGAAGAACTACTCATTTATGGGAAATTAAAGTAGTTGATGAAGATGAAAATCTGATTTCTATTTGTAAACTCACAAATATTATCTTGGATAAAAAATAACTACTAGTGTTAAAAAAAATACTGAAAATTCTTTTTACAATAATTATCATATTATTAGTTGGGTTGTATACAGTTTTCACTGTTTTTACAGCGCCTAAGTCAGATGAAAAAGTTTTAGAAGCTTACGAAAGTAGTGATGTAAAACCTTTGTTGACTAAGGAAGAATACAAAGATTTTTCTTATAGAAAAATAACCATTCAAAGAGATTCAGTGTTGCCGACATTAGTGTTTGTACATGGAACAATTGGTTCTTTAAATGATTTTTCAAAATATATGTCTGATAGTTTATTGCAGGCTAAATTCAATATGGTGGCTTATGATAGAATCGGGTATAATTATAAAGATACAAATCCAGTTCAAGAGAGTATTGCCTTCGAAAGAGACATGTTACTTGATATAATTAGAGAACTAAATAAGGATAAAGTTATTTTGGTTGGATATTCTTACGGAGGTCCAATAGCATTATCTATTAAGGAAAAAGTTAAGAAAGTTTTATTGCTAGCGCCAGCAGTACATAGTGAGGTAGAGCCTATGCCTTGGATGTTGAATTTTTACAAATGGAAAGCTACAAGATGGTTAGTTCCGTCTGTTTGGCAGGAAGCGTCAAAAGAAAAATTATCTCATCGAGATGATTTGAAGAAGTTTGAAAATGAATGGCATATTACTCCTAATAAAGTAGTGAGTATACACGGTACGAGTGACTGGATTGTGCCATACGCAAACTCTAAAATGTTAAAAGACCAATTCGACTCAGAGCAATTTACTTTGGTCGATTTGGAAAAAGGAAATCATGGTTTGGTTTGGTCGAATTTTGATTTCATAAAAGAAAAATTACTAAAATACGCAGATTGAAAATATTTGATAATGTAAAGAAAGCGCTGAAGGGTAATCTACCTTTTGTGGTTTATAAAACTCCAAATTCCGAGTTTTTACAAGGTTTTTTTCAGGAAGATGACTCATTAAATTTTGTGGCGGATTATAGTAATTCATCTGGATTTATTTACGCTCCCTTCAATAGAAGCGAATCTTCAATTTTATTTCCAGAGGAGTGTTCAAGAAGAGAAAAAGAAAGTATAAATGTTGGTGTAGATTTCCCAGAAGATGAAATTTTAATAAACGATTCACAACGTGATTTTCATGTTCAGTTAGTTCAAAAAGGAATTGATTCGATTAAAAGAAATGAGTTTCGTAAAGTAGTTTTGTCAAGAAAGGAGGAAGTTGTATTAACTTCAGATTTAAATGACTTGGCGGTGCTTTCAAGATTATTGATAAAATATCCGACAGCTTTTGTGTATTTCTGGTATCATCCAAAAATTGGGAAATGGATGGGAGCAACACCAGAAACATTGCTTTCTGTAGAAGGGAAGTCCTTCAAAACAATGTCATTGGCAGGAACGCAAGTTTATCAGAAAGGACTTGCGCCAAATTGGAGTTCAAAGGAAATTGAAGAGCAATATATTGTAACAGATTATATCAAAGGAAAACTTCAACCTATATGTGAAGAACTTTCGGTAGCAGAATTAGAAACTGTGAAAATTGGAAATTTATTGCATTTAAGAACCTTAATTAAGGGTAAGATTGATGGAGATATCGAGCAGTTGATTAAAGAGTTACATCCAACTCCTGCTGTTTGTGGTTTGCCAAAAGAAATTACGAAAGAATTTATTGTAAGGGAAGAAGGATATAATCGTGAATTTTATACTGGGTTTCTAGGTGAACTAAATACGAAGGAAGATTGTAAATCTATTTCTAAACTATTTGTAAATCTAAGATGTATGAAGATTAATTCTGTAAGAGATATAAGTGTTTATGTTGGAGGAGGGATTACATTGGATAGTGATCCAGGAAAAGAATGGTTGGAAACGGTTGCTAAATCAGGAGCAATGAAAAGTGTGTTATAAAAAGAAAAACCACTAACAAATCGTTAAACGACTTGTAAAGTGGCTTTTACTTTGTGTAAATTGAATTTGAATTAAACTTGTTATATGTCGTCGAATGAAACGTCAGTAAAGCTTTCTGTAGTTTGCTCAACATAACTGTTTTCATCGTGTTTTTTAAAGTCTTTTTGGTGGCGCTCACTAATAACTTCGCTTCCTTTATTATCGATAATGAAATCTGTTGCTTTATTTAGCATTTCTTTGAAATCACTAAAGTCTTCTTTATAAAGGTAAATTTTATGCTTTTGGTAGTGGAAAGATCCATCGTCGTGAGTAAACTTTTTACTTTCCGTTACCGTTAAGTAGTAGTCGTCTGCTTTAGTAGCTCTTACGTCAAAAAAATATGTTCTTCTTCCAGCTCTTAATACTTGTGAAAAGATTTCTTCTTGTTCTACTCTCTCGCTCATAATTCGAAGTCTTAAAATCGTAGTTTATTTCGTTTTTACGTAAACAAATCTAACAAAATATTTTACTTGAACACACAAATCTCTAAATTTCTTTTTCTAGAAGTTGCTGTTCATACATGTTTTTATACGTGCCTTCTTTTGTTATTAGTTGATTGTGAGTTCCTTGTTCTATTATTTTTCCGTCCTCCAAAATAATGATCTTGTCTGCGTTTTTAGCAGAGGACACTCTATGACTAATTATGAAGGTTGTTTTATTTTTAGACACTCTTTCCAAATTTGTTAATATTTTCTCTTCTGTTTCCGTGTCTACAGCTGATAAACAATCGTCGAATATTAAAATCTTTGGGTCTTTAATAATAGCTCGTGCTATCGAAGTTCTTTGTTTTTGTCCTCCTGATAAAGTAACACCTCTTTCTCCAAGAACTGTTTTGTATCCATCAGTAAAACCAATAATGTTATCGTGAATTACTGCATTCTTTGCTGCAGTAATAATTTCTTCTTCGGTGGCGTCATCTTTTCCGAACTTAATATTGTTTTCTATGGTGTCTGAAAATAAAAATGGGTCTTGAGGAACGAATCCAATTTGATCACGAATGTCATCAAGATTAAGTTCTTTTATCGGATTATCATCAATTAGTACTGTTCCTTCTGTGGCGTCATACATTCTAGCAATCATATTTACTATTGTCGATTTTCCACTTCCTGTTTTACCCATAATAGCAAGTGTTTCACCTTGATTAACGGTGAAGCTAACATTCTTTAACGCTGTGATATTGGTGTCGTCATAAGTTAACGAAACATTGTTAAAACTTACTTTACCTTTTATATCAGTATTTTCTTCAGTGTTATTTTGAATTTCTGGAACTTGTTCTAAGAATTCATTAATTCTGGTTTGCGAAGCCTCAGCTTGTTGAATGATTGATGTAACCCAGCCAACAATCGCAACTGGCCAAGTAAGAATGTTTACATATAGAATGAATTCAGCAATAACACCGATTTGAATTTCTCCCGCGATGTATTGTTTTCCTCCTATATATAAAACCAAAATATTACTTATACCAATTAATAAAATCATCAGAGGGAAAAACAAGGCTTGTACTTTTGATAGTTCAATGTTTTTTTCTTTAGCTTCATCTGCTAATTGATTGAAGTTAGAAAAAACAGAGCTTTCAATAGCATAAGATTTAACGACATTGATTCCAGAGAAGAACTCTTGGTTAAAAGTTGTTAACTTGGAAAGGTATTGTTGAACGATTGTTGTTTTTTTGTTTATTTCTTTGCTTAACCAAAATATTGAAATAGATAAAATAGGGAATGGTAATAAGGTGTATAAGGTTAATTCATAATCGGTATTTAACATTTTGGTAAATCCAATAGCAAAAAGAACAATCATATTCAAAGAGTACATAATTGCTGGTCCGAAATACATTCTAACTTTGGAAACGTCCTCAGAAATACGATTCATTAAATCTCCCGTTCTGTTTTTCTTATAGAAGTTTACAGACAGATTCTGATATTGCTGGTAAATCTCATTTTTTAAATCAAATTCAATTAAGCGAGAAACTACAATAATGGTTTGTCTCATTAAAAAAGTGAAAAAACCTGCTAATAGTGTTACACCAATTATGATTAAAATATTTATCAATAGTTCATGCTTTACAGCTTCTAAGTCAGTTTCTTTTCCTCGTACATAATCTTCAACAATGTTTAATGAGTTTTTTATAATCTCAGGAATCTTTAATGCGAGAAGTTTTGATAAAATAGTGATAATGATACCTATAAATAATCTCCATTTATATTTGATAAAGTATTTGTTAAGATATTGTAATGCTTTCAATTTTTTAATATTTGTGTAATAAATATGGTAATATGATAAAATCTAAGTTAAGTCTTTAAAGAATTCTTAATTTCAGAAGGTGATATTGCTTGGTAATTATGAAATTCCTATTTTTGTTACCTATAAATTTGAAGAATCATAATTTTCTTCATTTAAAACAAACACAATATGATGTCTGAAATTATTGATACTAAAGACCTTAAAAACGATCCTGTTTTTGGTCAACTATCTTTCGATGGTCACGAGCAAATNGTTTTTTGCAACGACGAAGATACAGGATTAAAAGCAATTATTGGTATTCACAATACAACTTTAGGACCTGCATTAGGAGGTACTAGAATGTGGCAGTACAAAACAGAGTGGGAGGCATTAAATGATGTTTTACGTTTGTCTCGTGGAATGACTTATAAATCAGCAATTACTGGATTAAACCTAGGAGGTGGTAAAGCTGTTATTATTGGTGATGCAAAGACACAGAAAAATGATGCTTTAATGAGAAAGTTTGGTGAATTTGTAAATTCATTAAGCGGAAAGTATATTACAGCAGAAGACGTGGGTATGGAAACTCGCGATATGGATATTATCAGAGAAGTTACTCCTCATGTAACGGGAGTTTCTGAATCTATTGGAGGATCAGGAAATCCTTCTCCTGTAACTGCATATGGAGTTTATATGGGAATGAAGGCTGCAGCAAAGTATAAATTCGGATCTGATAACTTAGAAGGTAAAAAAGTTTTAGTTCAAGGAGTTGGTCATGTTGGTGAAACTTTAGTTAAACACATTACTGATGAAGGAGCTCAGGTTATCTTAAATGATATTAACGAAGCTCGTTTAGAAGAATTAAGTAAAAAATACAATGCTAATGTTGTTCTAGGAAACGACATCTACGGATTAGATCTTGATATTTATGCTCCTTGTGCTTTAGGAGCTACTGTTAATGACGAGAGTATCGCTCAGTTAAACGCATCTGTAATTGCAGGAGCTGCAAATAATCAGTTAGCTAATGAGTTAAAGCATGGTAAAATGTTAAGAGAGAAAGGTATTGCATATGCGCCAGATTTCTTAATTAATGCAGGTGGAATTATTAATGTTTATGCTGAGGTTGAAGGTTATGATAAAGCTGAAAGCATCAAGAGAACTGAAAACATTTATAATACAACATTAGAGATTTTTGAGTTAGCAGAGAAGGAGAATATTACAACTCATCAGGCTGCTTTCAATATTGCGCAAGGAAGAATTGACCAGCGTAAAAAAGAGCAAAATAGCTAGAACAAAACCAATAAATATTTTATTTTTGCGGGGCGATAGAAACATTTCTATCGCCTTTTTTTAAAGTTCCTCATTTAATGATAAATAGAAGACATATCCGTTTAAAGGTAATGCAGTCAGTGTATGCAATGCATCAATCAAACACTACAGACTTAGTTAAGGAAGAAAAGTTTTTGAAGTATAGCATCCAAAAAATGTACGACTTGTACGTCTTAAATCTTCAGCTTTTAGTTGAAGTGCAAAAGTTAGCCTCTAAGAAAATAGAGCTTTCTAAAAAGAAAATCTTGGCTACAAAAGAAGATTTGAATCCTAATATCAAGTTTATTGAAAACAGATTATTAAATCAAATAAAAGATAGCGTAAGCCTAGAAGGTTATGTAGAGTTGAATAGACTGAATAACTGGGATATCGAAGAAGAGTATGTGAAAATTGTTTGGGAAAACTTAAAGTCAAACAAGATTTACGAAGATTATATGAACTCATCGGAGGATTCATATCATGAAGATAAAAACTTTGTGGTAAGCTTTTTCAAAGAGATTGTAGCTCCTGAGGAAAAACTAGCGGACTATTTTGAAGATACTATGATATCATGGGTGGATGATATTCCTTTTGTAAATACTTGGATCGTTAAAACTTTGAATAAACAAAAGAAAGACAATCCTTTTGTATTAGGTCAATTGTATAAAGATGATGACGATAAAAGGTTTGTCTCAGATTTATTTACTAAAGTGATGTTAAATCAACATAAATATGAGGATGACATCAAGGAGAAAACTCCAAACTGGGAAGCGGATAGAATTGCAGATATCGATATGATATTGATAAAAATGGCAATCACAGAGTTTTTACATTTTCCATCAATTCCAAGTAGAGTTACAATAAACGAATATATCGAGTTAGCAAAAGATTATTCAACAAACAAAAGTGGGTACTTTATTAATGGTGTCTTAGATAAAATTGCTAAGGATTATACCGAGAATAACAAGATGGTTAAAATCGGTCGTGGTTTATTATAAAAAAAATAAATATTTTTGTTGAAGTTAAAAACCAAATAATAATGAAAAAAATAATCGGAATTTTAGCGTTGGCAGTTTCTTTTAGTTCAATGGTTTCTTGTAAAAAAGGAAATGCAGCGGCTAAAGTGAAGCAAGAAAACGTTACACAAGCGAATCAAAGAGATAAAGAAATTAGTCAAGGTGCTCCAGAAATTAAATTTGATAGAGAAGTGCACGACTTTGGAAATGTAGATGAAGGATTTATTGTTGAAACTTCTTTTCAAGTTACAAACACAGGAAAGTCTGATTTAGTTATTACAGATGCTAAAGCAACTTGTGGTTGTACGGTTCCTACTTGGCCTAAAGAGCCGATTGCTCCAGGAGCTACTGCTGAAATTAAAGTAAAGTTTAATACTTCAGGTAAACCAAACAAGCAAAGTAAAACAGTAACGCTAACTACAAACACTGTGAAAGGGCAGGAGCAGGTTAAATTAACTGGAATGGTAACACCTAAAAGTCAAGTTTAATGTTACAAATGATTTTTTTACAAGCTGACGGTAGTAGTCTAATGAGTATGTTGCCTTTCGTAGCGATGTTAGGTGTATTATATTTTTTTATGATCAGGCCGCAAATGGCACGTCAGAAGAAGGAGAAACAATTCAGGTCTGAAATTAAAAAAGGAGCTAAGGTTGTTACTACTAGTGGAATTCACGGAAAGATTGCAGAGATAAACGATAATAACAATACCGTTGTTATTGAAACAGGAGCGGGAAAAATTCGTTTTGAAAGAGCTGCAATTTCAATGGAGTTAACGCAAAAACAAATCGAAAAATAAGTTTTGATAAAAATAAATAGATAAAGTGAGCTTTTGCTCACTTTTTTCTTTTTGAGTAGATTGCAATAAAAAATATTTTTGAATACGTTAAGAAACATACCTAAAATCTTTTTAGGTTTTTTACTAGCCTCATTTTTGATGTGGTTTTTAATTAATTTATCTAAAGAGTATAAAACAGAAGTAATATTTGATCTTGAATATAAAAATTTACCTCAGGAGAAAGTGTTTCGAGAACCGCCGGTAAATCAGTTAAAAATGCTGATTAAAGGAAATGGTTTTAAATTATTTACTACAAATCTCTTTAGTAAAAAAGTAACATTGTCTTTAGATAAATATAAAAGGAGAAATCTAAAATATTATCTTTTAGCTGAAGAACAAAAATCTGAGTTACAATCTCAGTTAAAATCAGGTTTAGAATTATTGAATGTATTGGACGATACAATTCATTTGAGTTTAGGAACATTTCGCAAAAAGAAGGTACCAGTTACATTTACAAATAATATAAAATTTAAACCCGGATACGGTTTATCGGATGTGAATATAACTCCAGATTCAATCTTCATTTCAGGTCCTGATGATGAGATAAATACTATTATTAATATTCAAACAAAAAATATTGAGTTGAATGATGTTTCAGAAGATGTAACAGTGAAAATTCCTGTAACTCTGCCAGAAAACTCCAAGAATATTAAATTGAGTAATTCTGAAGTTGAAGCACAAGTAATTGTTGACAAATATACCGAGGGAACTTTTGAGCTTCCAATAAATATTATAAATCTGCCATCGGATGTAGATTTGAAAATTTATCCTAAAAAAGTAATGGTAACTTATAAAGTAGGGTTGAAGAATTATAGTAAAATAACAGAAGATTCATTTGAGGTTATTTGTGATTATAAGACTTCAGCAGATAAAGGCTTAACTTATTTGGTGCCTTCATTTAGAAAAAAATCTAATTTGGTTTCTTCAGTTAGAATTACACCACAGAAAATAGATTACTTAATTCAAAAATAAAATATAGAGAATGCTAGTAGGATTAACAGGTGGAATAGGAAGCGGAAAATCAACAGTTGCTAAAATGCTTGCAAAATTCGACGGTGTAGTGGTTTATTTCGCTGATGAAGAAGCGAAAAACTTAATGAATACTTCACAAGAAATTAGAACTCAACTAATAGCTGAGTTTACCGATGAGGTTTACAGGGACGGTTCTTTAAATCGATCTTTTCTTGCAGGAATCGTATTTAAAAATAAGGAAAAATTAAAAAAATTAAATGCTATAGTGCATCCGATTGTTCATAAACATCTTCAAGATTTTATAAAAGCGCATGAAAATAAGAGCTACATATTGTACGAAAATGCTATTCTTTTCGAAAATGGAAGCAATCGACTGTGTGATAAAATTATCACGGTAACTGCGCCAGAAATGTTAAGAATTCAAAGAGTGATTGAAAGAGATAATTCTACTTTTGAAGAGGTGAAAAACCGTATTAATAATCAATGGTCGGATGAAAAAAAGGTACTTCAATCGAACTATGTAATTCATAATGTGGATCTTACAAGTGTCAAGGAACAGCTAGAGAAAATTCATAATAAATTAACAAAAAGTTAGTCTTCGGTTATTGATATTTTAACATAAATCTTAAATTTTTCTTAAAAACACATTATCTTTGTTAATCTAAGTTAAAAGAATTTTACGCCTTAGCTTAATAAAGTACATTTGAATAATGGGAAGGAGAATTTTTATTCTGATTGTGGTTTTAATGAGTATTTCGTTGATCGGAATTATTGCTGTTCAGCTATATTGGGTCAAGGATGCAGTGAAGAGTAAACAGTTGGAATTTGAAACGAATGTGACTATTGCTCTAGCCAAAACTTCTGAAAGAATCAAGGAAAGAGAATACGAACAATTTAGAGAAAAGCATAGGTCGTTCTTTGAAAATAATAAAGCCAGAACAAATGCTGAATTAAAGAATTACTTATTTCAGCAAATTGATACGGTGAGTAAGCAAAAGTTTACCTTTGGTGCTACAATTCTTGAAGAGAATTTTAAAATACCTGTTGATTTTGTCGAAAGTGATACAGTTATTTTCAAGCGTTTTACAGGAAAAGAAGACTTTCTAATTACCAAAACTTATGGTACTCAAGATAGTAATTTTGAAACTTACACGGATGAAAATCGGTTCTCAAGATATATGACATATCCTAGCTTTGAGAAGAAACAATTCGAGTATTTTTTCGGTCAGAGTAAGAAATTTACGCCGATTCATAAAAGAATAAGTAGTAGGGAGTTAAACAATACTTTAAAAGATGAACTAGCTAAGAAAAACATTAGGCAAAAGTTCAAGTTTGGAGTATATGAAGGAGGTCTTGCAACACCAATAAAGTCAGGATATTTCAAGATTAATGAGGAAGATAATTACTTTTATCCATTATTTGAAGATGATAATGGAAACAGTAAGTATAAATTATACGTTTCCTTTCCTGATGAGAAAAAGAGTCTTTTATCAGGAATGATTAAAGCCTTATTGTTGTCGTTATTGTTTATTGGAATAATTATTGCGGCGTTTTCAACATCGTTATATCAGTTAATTCGTCAGAAGAAAATCTCTGAAATTAAAACTGATTTTATCAATAATATGACGCATGAGTTTAAAACTCCAATTGCAACAATAAATTTGGCACTTGACGCGATTAAGAATCCAAAAATTATTGGAGATGAGGAGAAAGTGAAACGTTATGTTCAGATGATTAGAGATGAGAACAAACGTATGCATGGTCAAGTTGAAAATGTTCTGAGAATATCAAAATTAGAAAAAAATCAGATTGATATCAGTAAAGAAGCTGTCGAAGCTCATGATATAATAGAGGAGGCTATTGATCATGTTAGTTTATTAGTTTCAGATAAGCAAGGTACAATTGATGTCGAGTTTAATGCTATATCGTCTGAAGTTTTAGGAAATAAGTTTCATCTAACAAACGTAATTGTGAATATGTTAGAAAATGCAATTAAGTATTCTGATGAAGCTCCTAAAATAAATGTGTATACAGAGAATACAAACAAATTTTTCATTTTTAAAGTTAAAGATGAAGGTATAGGAATGAGTAAAAATGCTCAAAAATATGTTTTTGATAAATTTTATCGTGAACATAAAGGAAACATTCACAATGTTAAAGGTCATGGACTAGGTTTGGCATACGTGAAGGAAATTGTAGACAACCACCACGGAACCGTTTATGTTGAAAGCGAAAAAGGGAAAGGAAGTACGTTTACAGTAAAATTACCATTAATATAAATTTGAAGGGTACATAAAATGGGAACTAGAAAAATTCTATTAGTTGAAGACGATCCAAACTTTGGAACAGTCTTAAAAGACTATCTAGCGTTAAACGATTACAACGTTACACACGCAAAAGATGGTATTGAAGGATTAATTATGTTTAAAAATTCAGAGTATGATCTTTGTATTTTAGATGTAATGATGCCTCGAAAAGATGGTTTTTCTTTAGCGGAAGACATTAGGTCGACCAACAAAGAAGTGCCGATTATTTTTTTAACTGCAAAAACATTAAAGGAAGATGTTTTAAAAGGATATCAAGTAGGAGCAGATGACTACTTAAACAAACCTTTTGATTCTGAAGTGTTATTGCATAAAATCAAAGCAATTCTTCAGCGTAAAGAAACTGAAAAGTCTAAAGACGATGATCAGTTTGAATTTACAATCGGAAAATTTGCATTCAATTCTAAATTAAGACATCTTTCTTTCAATGGAGACGATCCCCAAAAATTATCTCCAAAAGAAAGTAAGCTTTTAAGAATGTTAGCGATTCACAAAAATGATTTAATGCCAAGAGAATTAGCATTAACTAAAATCTGGAGAGACGATAATTACTTTACATCGAGAAGTATGGACGTTTATATCGCCAAACTAAGAAAGTATTTAAAGTTAGACGAACAAGTTGAAATTTTAAACATTCATGGAGAAGGTTTCAGACTTATCGAGAACGAAGCGTAACTACTTGAAAATATTACTAAAACTTCCAACATTTTTGTTGGAAGTTTTTTATTTTTAGAATATACAAAACAGGAAATGGCACAGTTTATTAAGATTTATGATGAGAATCCAAATCCTAAGGAAATAGATAAGGTTGTAAAAGTTTTACAATCAGGAGGATTGGTTATTTATCCAACAGATACTGTTTACGGATTGGGATGTGATATTACGAATACAAAAGCACTTGAAAAAGTTGCAAAAATTAAAGGAGTAAAGCTTGAAAAAGCAAACTTCTCATTTATTTGTAATGATTTGAGTCATCTTTCGGATTACGTAAAACAAATTGCTACTCCTGTTTATAAGATTTTACGAAGAGCTTTACCAGGACCTTATACTTTTATATTACCGGGAAGTACAAATCTTCCTAAAGCTTTTAAAAAGAGAAAAACTGTAGGTATTCGAATTCCTGATAATAATATTGCAAGAACAATAGTTGAACAGTTAGGAAACCCTATAGTGTCTACTTCAATTCGCGATGAAGATGAAGTAATTGAGTATACAACTGATCCAGAGTTGATTTTTGAAAAATGGCAACATCTTGTAGATATTGTAATTGATGGTGGTTATGGAGATAATCAAGCATCTACAGTTATCGATTTGACAGATGATATTCCAGAGGTAATTAGAGAAGGAAAAGGTAGTTTAGATGTTATTTAGATTATTATTAAAATTTCCCAATGATAGTGGTCCAATATACCAAGAAACTATTGAAGGTAGATTACCAGTTGAACCTTTTAATACATTTAGCAATCTGATTTTTATAATTATGCTCATTTATTTTGGGCGAAAAATCTATAAAAATCCAAAACAGCATCCGTTTTTTTTATTTGCAATACCTGTAATTTTTATCAGTTGGATTGGTGGAACAATGTTTCATGGCACTAGAAGTCATGAATTTTGGCTGGTTTTAGATTGGTTGCCAATAATGATAGTTTGTCTTGGAGGAATTGTTTACTTTCTAGGTAAGATAGAGAAAGTTTGGTGGAAAAGAGTGTTGTTGTTTCTCGGTATTTTGGGGCTTTCAATTGTGCCTAGATTGCTACCAATTCCAAATACATATAGAATTTCTTTTGGTTATTTTATTACAGCTTTAACGGTAGTTGGTCCGTTTGTTTGGTATGCCTATAAAACACATTGGAAAAATGCTAAATTGATTTTATATGGATTCTTAATTTTCGCCTTGGCCGTTACTTTCAGAACTTTAGATAATTTGGTGGTAAATGGAAGTTTAGAACCTGTTTTACCAATGGGAACACATTGGTTGTGGCATACTTTCGGTGGAGTGGCCGTATTCTTTTTACTAAATTATATCTATAAGGATAGAGAACTTATTATTAATGAACAGTAAACCTAGAATATCAAGATTAACCGCGATTCTTACGTATTTACAATCAAAAAAAATAGTAACAGCTACAGAATTAGCAGCCAAATATAAAGTTAGTGTAAGAACAATTTACAGAGATATTCGAACTTTAGAGGCATCAGGAATTCCTGTTTTTACAGAAGAAGGAAAAGGATATTCTTTAATGGAAGGTTATTATTTACCTCCTGTTATGTTTTCGGAAGAAGAGGCAAATGCCTTAATTACGGCAGAACATCTGATTAAAAAAAATAAAGATAAATCGTTAGTTGAAAATTATCAGAACGCGATTACTAAACTGAAATCTGTTTTTAAATCATCCCAAAAAGAGAAAGCAGATTTGTTATCAGATAGAATTGCATTTAGATACAATCCCAAAAATGAAATTACAAGCTCTAATTTAGCAAAAATTCAATCTGCCATTACAAATTATCAGTTAACAGAAATACACTATAATTCCATTGAGGGAAATTTTACTAAAAGAATTATAGAACCATTTGCATTGTATAGTACCAATGAAAATTGGTTATTGGTTGCTTTCTGTAGATTAAGAAAAGAATTCCGTGTATTTCGATTAGATCATATAGAGCAAGTTGTCTTGCTTTTTGAACAGTTTTCTCCACATGAAATGACATTACAAGATTATTTCGAAAGATATATTTTAAATGTAAAAACTACCCCTGACAAACCTATGGCATAGAGCTCTCATAATTTTGTGTTGAATTAAAAAAGAAATTATAATGAAAACAACACGAATGAACTCTTTTAACGTTATTGGGATCAAAGTAAGAACCACTAATGAAAATATGCAGGCAGCCAAGGATATTCCTGCGCTTTGGAAACAATTTATGTCAGAAAACATCCAAGAAAAAATTCCTAATAAAGAAACAAATGATGTCTATGCAATTTATACAAATTATGAAAGTGATTATACTGGAGCCTATGACATGATCATTGGATGTAAATCATATTCTTTAGAAGAAGTTCCTGAAAACATGGTTGCTCTAGAAATTCCTGAAAAGTTATATGAAGAGTTTAAAGCGGAAGGGAAATTGAATGACAATATTGTTTATAATAAATGGGTTGAGATTTGGAATACAGATTTGAACAGAGATTATAAAGTAGATTTTGAAGTATATCCAGAAAATGTAATACCAACAGAATCTACAGAAGTACCAATTTACATTTCAATAAAATAAGTATACTAAATGCCCAGTTTTTACTGGGTTTTTTTATTGTAAATCTTTAAACTTAGTTTTACCTAATACAAAATGCTGCCAAACAACTGAAGTGTGAATACTGTAATCTGACTTTCGTTGAATTTGTCTTCTTTTTTTGATGAACTTTCTTAGGTTTTTATAAAAACTTAAGTGGGCTTTTAAAACAGACCAAGTATGAATGGGCCTTAATTCAAAGGCAAATTTTAATCCGGCAATACCATCTAAAATCAATCGGATAAAAATTACCTGAAATACATTCTTTCTAGGTACGTTTTTTAGAATTGTAAAAAGACTATTTCTAAAGTTTAAAAATGTTTTATTAGGGTTTGATTCTTGCAAAGTAGCACCACCAACATGATAAACCGTTGAAGTTCCTACATATTTAACATCAAAACCTTCATTTTGTGCTCTCCAGCATAAATCAATTTCTTCTTGATGTGCGAAATAATGTTCGTCAAAACCTCCAAGTTTGTGAAACACGCTACTTCTAATAAAAAAGCATGCTCCTGAAGCCCAAAAAATTTCTGTGATATCGTTGAATTGATGTTGATCTTCTTCTAAATAATTGAAAACTCTTCCTCTGCAATATGGATAACCAAAGTAATCTACAAATCCTCCACCAGCTCCGGCATATTCAAACTTTTCTTTGTTTTTATAATCTAAAAGTTTAGGTTGAATAATAGCTGTGTTTTCTTCTTGTGTAAAAACATCAATTACAGGTGAGAGCCAATTTTGAGTAACTTCAATGTCTGAATTAATTAAACAATAAATATCAGCCTCAATATGTTGTAAAGCATCGTTATATCCTTTAGCATATCCGCCATTATCTTTATTGATAACAATTTTTACAGAAGGAAAATTTGCTTTTACAAAGGCAATTGAATTGTCGGTAGAAGCATTGTCAGCAACATAAATGTCTGTATCTCCTTCATTATGTTTAACAATTGAAGGAAGAAACTGCTCTAGTAATTGTTTACCATTCCAATTTAATATGACTACTGCTGTTTTCAAGTTGGCAAACTTACGCTATTAATCTGACTTTAAAATGTAAAGAAGTATTAAAATTTATACTCTGGAAGTTCGGGAAGAAAAATATAAGTTTCGTTTTCTGCATCTAGTTTACAATAGTAGTGTTCTAAACCATTTGTAACCACTAAATAATTTGCATTTAGTTTTAAATTATAGCGAGCAATTTGATCAAAAGTATCTTGAGTTATTTTAACTTTTGGTGCCTTGCATTCTACTATAATATCTGGCGTTCCTGAAGAAGAGAAAATGAGAATATCACTACGTTTTTTTAAATTATTTACAGTAAATTGTTTTTCTACTGCAATTAATGATATCGGATATTTTTTTTCTTTCAGTAAAAAATGAATGTAATGTTGACGTACCCATTCTTCAGGAGTTAAAACAATATATTTTTTTCGGATTTCATCAAAAATTAGATAGTGTTTTTCGCTATTTTTGATTTTTAAAGGATATGAGGGTAAATTCAGTTTTTCCATCAGTCAAAAGTAACAATCTTTTAAATACGCTTCTTAAAAATTAATGAACGACGTTAAGCTAATTGTTGACGATATAAAACAAGGTAAATTAAAACCTATTTATTTTTTAATGGGTGAAGAGCCTTATTATATAGATAAAATCTCAGATTTTATTGAAGAAACAGTACTAGATGAATCTGAAAAAGGATTTAATCAAATTGTTATGTATGGTAGAGATGTTTCTGTTGATGAGATTGTTTCTTCAGCAAAGCGATTTCCAATGATGGCTGAACACCAAGTCATCATTGTAAAAGAAGCACAGGATTTAATTCGTACTATTGATAAATTAGAAGCATACGCAACAAATCCTCAACCTTCAACAATTTTAGTTTTTAATTACAAGTATAAAAAACTAGATAAACGTAAAAAGGTATATAAAGCAATTGCGAAGAACGGATTGATTTTCGAGAGTAAAAAGCTATACGAAAATCAAGTTGGAGATTGGATTACTAAAGTATTAAGAGGAAAAAAATATTCTATAGAACCGAAGGCAAGTCAAATGCTAGTCGAGTTTTTAGGAACTGATTTAAGCAAAATCAGTAATGAGCTTGATAAGTTAACTTCTGTTTTGAAAGAAGGAACTATCATTTCACCAAATCATATTGAAGAGAATATTGGTATTTCAAAAGACTTCAACAACTTTGAGTTAAGAAAAGCTGTTGGAAATAAAGATGTAGTAAAAGCGAATAGAATTATTAATTACTTCAGTCAAAATCCTAAAAATAATCCTTTAGTAATGACAATTTCTTTGTTGAATAGTTTCTTTACGCAACTTTTAATGTATCATGGTTTACAAGATAAATCAAAGGCTTCTGTTGCCCGTGCTTTAGGTGTAAATCCATATTTTGTTGATGATTATGTGAGTGCGGCTCGTAACTATCCTATGAGAAAAGTTTCTCAGGTAATCGGTTTTTTAAGAGATTCTGATGTTAAGAGTAAAGGAGTTGGAGCAAATCAATCACAAGCAGATATTTTAAAGGAATTAATTTTTAAGATCCTACATTAATAAAGAATTCATTTCTGATGTTTTCTTTTCACTAACAATATTTAATATTGAGGTATTAGGTTTTTTTATAACTTTATAAAAAACTAAATCTACTGCCATGCCTAAAATGAATGTTTCTAAAAGTATTACCGTTAATGCTTCTCAACAAAAAGTAAAAGATTTTTTAGCGGATTTTCATAATTGGAAAAACTGGTCTCCTTGGTTAATATGTGAACCAGAAGCTACCATTAATTATGCAGATGATGGTAAGTATTATAAGTGGGAGGGAAGTAGAGTTGGAAGTGGAGAAATGCAAGTAATAGATGAGAGTCAGCACCGAATCGATTATGATTTAACATTTTTAAAACCTTGGAAGTCGAAAGCAAAAGTGGCTTTTAATTTTAAAGAAGAAGGAAATCAAACAATTGTGAATTGGACCATGGATAGTTCATTACCTTTTTTTATGTTTTGGATGAAAAAAGCGATGGAAATTTACATAGGTATGGATTATGATAGAGGCTTGAAAATGTTAAAAGAAGAATTGGAACAAGGAAAAATCAACAGTGAATTAGAGTTTGTTGGAAGTACCAATTATGAGGGATGTAATTATATAGGAATTAAAACCACAACTCCATTCTCAAGTATTGGAGAAGCTATGCAAAAAGATTTTTCGGCTTTGCATGATTTTATCAATAAGAATAACATTGAAGTAACAGGTTTACCTTTTTCAGAATATCAAAAATTTAATTTGGTAAAAGATAAAGTCGTGTATGTTTCAGGATTTCCCGTGAGTTCGGAACCTTCAAATCTTCCTGAGAGTTTCTTTTATGGATCTTTACCAAAAATGAAAATGAATACTGTTCGACACAAAGGAACTTATGATCATTTAGGAAATGCTTGGACTGCTGTAATGATGATGGAAAGAAATAAAGAATTTAAGAAAAATAAAAAAGCTTCACCTTTAGAAATATATCAGAATGATCCAGGAACTACCGCTCCAGAAGATTTAGTTACAGATATAAGTATGCCAATATTATAAACTAGTAAATGATACCAAAACATATATTGAATAGAAAAGGAGCTAGGAGTATAAAGGATTTAAACCCCGAAGCGATTACTTTCTTAAACAAAGGATTAATTGAAACCAAAAACTTAATGGAATGGTTAGCAGTTGATCAATTGGCATTATTAAAACTGGTATTAAATGACTTGTGGAAAAATGAATGGTATATTGACTTTGAAGCTGCTGTTCATCAACAAAAAAAGCCAACTGCTAATAGCAATACTAAAGTAATAGGACATAATTTTGGAATTCTTACTCAAGACGAAGAAGTATATAAGTTTTTAAGAACTCATACTTCTGATGTTGTTCGCTGCTGGTCGTGTTGGGCGGAAAGTTTGCATTTTGATGACATTCCTGATTTATTGAACGGCATGAAAAGGTATGCAGCAGATTCACATTTCGGAGTTAGAGAAGTAGTGATTTTTGCAACTAAAGAAAGAATGATTGAAGATTTAGATATCGCTATTCCAGTATTGTCTGAATGGACTTCTAATGAGGATGAAAATGTGCGTAGGTTTGCAGTCGAATCTTTAAGACCGGTGGGAGTTTGGACTAAGAAAATTTCGGTTTTTCAGGAAAATCCAGAAAAAGGAATTCAACTTTTAGATCCTTTAAAATCTGATGAATCAAAATATGTTAGAGATGCAGTAGCCAATTGGTTAAATGACGCAAGTAAGTCAAAACCAGAATGGGTAATATCTGTTTGCAAACGTTGGGAGAAAGAATCTAAAACGAAAGAAACGTCTTATATTATAAAAAGAGGATTACGAACAATCAACAAAAAATAATTTATTTACTAATTAACACCAATATTAACGCAATTATAGCTGGTAAACCTTGAACGAAAAAGATTTTTTTACTGGCAGAAATTGCTCCATAAATTCCTGCGACAGCAACACAGCTTAAAAAGAAAATACTAACATTCGTTTTCCATTCAATATTTTCAATAAAGAAAGTCCAAATTAAACCAGCTGCAAGAAATCCATTATATAGGCCTTGGTTTGCTGCTAATGTTTTTGTTTTCGGAAATAATTCAGCAGGGAAATGTTTAAAAACTTTACGTCCTCGTGTTTCCCAAGCGAACATCTCAAACCATAAAATGTAAATGTGAAAAATTGCGATTATAGCGATAAGAACGGTAATTAGTATTTCCATGAGTTAATTAGTTTAGGTTAAAAATAAAAAAAACTCGCAATAAAGCGAGTTTTCAATATAAGTTTATGTCAGTTTATTGAGCTTTATCAACAACTAAACGATTTTTTCTGTTGGCAACTTCCCAAGCTGTATAGAATACTAAGCGAGTTCTGTTCTCTAATAAATTATAGTTAATTCTATCAGGAGTATCAGTAGGACGGTGATAATCTGCGTGAGTTCCGTTGAAATAGAAAATAACAGGAATATTATGCTTAGCAAAGTTGTAATGATCAGATCTATAATAAAAACGATTTGGATCGTTTTCATCATTGTATTTGTAATCTAAATCGATGTTCATGTATTTTTTATTTACATTTTCAGATAACTCATGCAATTCAGAGCTTAATTTATCTGATCCAATTAAATAAACATAATTTGGTTTTCCTTTATGACGAGCATCAATTCTACCAATCATATCAATATTTAAATCGGTAACAGTATTTTCTAAAGGAAAAATTGGATTCTCAGTGTAGTATTTTGATCCTAATAATCCTTTTTCTTCACCTGTTACGTGTAAAAATAATATCGAACGTTTTGGTCCGTGTCCATTATCGGCTGCTTTCTTAAAAGCTTGAGCAATTTCCAATACAGCAACAGTACCTGAACCATCATCGTCCGCTCCATTACAAACTTCTTCATCCATAAAACCAATATGGTCTAAATGTGCAGAGATTACAACAATTTCGTCTGGTTTTTCTGTTCCTTTTATGAAAGCCAATACATTTTCAGAATCTTTTAATTTCATTCCCATTCTTCTTTTCTTAAAGAAAGAAGCAGGAACTTTTTGAAAGTAATTATCTTCTCCCATTGGAGAAGCAATTCCTTCATTTACGTAAAAATCTTTTAAATATTTTACTGCTTTTTTTTGTCCAGGTTCTCCTGTATTTCGTCCTTCAAATTCATCTGAAGCATAAACGAAAAGATGATTTCCTAAATCTTTAGCGGTAATTGTTTCCGCATAATAAGCTGGATCATTTGTAGCTTTTTTCTTGTTCTTTTTAGTTGCTTTTTGACCAAAGGCACAACCAATTACTGTGAACATCAGTGACGTGTAGATTATTTTTTTCATAAAAATCGGGCTTGAAACGCTAAGATAATTAATGTTATCTTAATAAAGCGTAAAATTAACGTTTCTACAGCTAGTTTTTAGCAATGATAAATTGTTGTAAATCTTTATTAAAAGAAATAAGTTCTTTTGGAAATAATGAAGAAAATGCATTTTTCTCCATAAGTTCTTGTGAATTACCACTATAAACTTTTTCGTTTGCAATAAGAACAAAAGAATCAGCAAGTTTTAATGCTAAATTTACCTCATGAGTTGAGATGATAATAGTTTTCTTTGTTGATTTTACCAGCTCTTGCAATAAAGAAAATATTTTATAGGTATGATGAATATCTAAATGAGCAGTTGGTTCATCGAGAATTATAACTTCTGTGTCTTGGGCTAATGCTCGAGCGATTAAAACACGTTGCAATTGACCATCACTTAATTTATAAAAAGGTCTATCTTTTAAATGAGCAACGTTTGTTAATTCCAATGCATTTAGAACCTTTTTAATATCCTCTTTAGAAAGTTTATCTAGCCAGTTTGTATACGGTTGCCTTCCTAAAGCTACAATTTCAAAAACACTTAGTTGACTTTCAGGTAAACGTTCAGTTAATACAACACTCATCATTTTAGCCAGTTCATGTTGAGAATAAGTTTCAAGATTTTTTTGATTTATCTCGATAGTACCAGATAGTTTGTTTTGAACCTTACTTAAGGTTCTGAGTAGTGTTGATTTTCCAGCACCATTTTTACCTAGTAAAGCAATAAATTCACCTTTTGCAATATTCAAATCAATTGAATCTAAAAGAACTTTCTCAGATTTTTTAGAAGAATATCCTATTGATAATTTTTCTGTTTTTAAAATGATATGTGATGAATCGCTATTAATGTTTGTCTAAATTTTAAACGTATATCTTCTTTTTTCTAACTAATAACCAGATAACAACCGGTGCACCAAATAAGGACGTTATTGCATTTATTGGTAGTGTAAATTCGCTATTTGGTAGTTGCGCAATACTATCGCAAATTAATAAAATGATTCCTCCTAGTAGTGAAACTGCTGGAATTAATATTTTATGGTTAGAAGTTTTAAAAATCAATTTTGTTATGTGGGGAACAGCTAATCCAATAAAAGCTATTGGACCGCAGAAAGCAGTTATAACTCCAGTTAATAAACTTGTGATTATTAGAATGATGTTCCTGCTTTTTTTTGTGTTGATTCCTAGGCTTTTCGCATAGTTTTCACCAAGTAAAAAACTGTTTAAGGGTTTTATAGAAAAGAATATACCAACAGCAGAAATTACAAATACTCCGAAGAATATTAGAATTTCATTCCATGTTAAATTTCCTAAACTTCCGAATCCCCAGAATACAAATTGTTTTATTTGTTCTGCCTCACTGAAATAAGAAAGAATACTGATTAAAGCTGAAGCCAAAGATCCAAACATTAATCCAATGATTAATATGGACATTGTATTTCTTACTTTGTTGGCAGCAATGATAACAGCTAATAAAACAAGAAATGCTCCTGCACTTGATGCAAAAGGCAATCCCCAATTTAAAAAAGCAGAAAAACTAAAAATTCCGCCAAGTAAACCTGTTCCAAGAAGAAAAACTGCAACACCTAAACTTGCTCCAGAAGAAATTCCCAAAACAAAAGGTCCTGCAAGGGGATTTCTAAATAGTGTTTGCATCAATAAACCACTAACTGAAAGTCCCGATCCGACTAAAATTGCTGTAATTGTTTTAGGTAATCTGTAGTTTAAAATAATAGTTTCCCAACTAGACTTTAAGGGTTTTTGACCAAGTAAGGTTTTAAATATTTCTGGTATAGGAATATCAACAGAACCAATACTAATGTTAAATAATCCCATTGAAATCAATGTGATTCCAAGAAATATAAATTGTTTAGTATAACTGTTTTGTTTGTCCATTTTTACCAGTAGAATGGTATAGTTCGATTAGTAGTTTTTTAAAAAATCGATTAACTTTTCGATTGCTAAGCCTCTATGACTTATTTTATTTTTTTCTATGGAACTCATTTGAGCAAAAGAACTTTCATAACCTTCCGGTTGGAAAATTGGGTCGTAACCAAATCCTTTTTCGCCTTTTCTTTCAGTTAAAATTTGACCTTTACAAATTCCATCAAATAAAAATTGTTTACCATCTAAATTTAGGCAAATAGAAGTTCTAAATTGTGCTTCTCTGTTGCTAGTTACCTTTAAATTATCAAGTAGTTTTTGCATGTTGTTTTCAGCGTTTGCTGGTTCACCTGCATAACGTGCTGAATACACTCCAGGATCGCCATTTAGTGCTTCAACTTCTAATCCAGTATCGTCGGCAAAACAATTGTATTGATAATTTTCAGTTATGTGATTTGCTTTTATTTTAGCGTTTCCTTCTAAGGTTGTAGCAGTTTCTTCAATATCTTCAAAACAACCAATATCTTTTAAGGATAATAACTCTATTGATTCAGGAAGCATTTCTTGTACTTCTTTCAGTTTATTTAGGTTGTTTGTAGCAAATACTAGTTTCATAATAATAGTAAAGGAACAAATGTAGTGTATTGTTTGATAAAACAAAAAGATGTACCGAAGTACATCTTTTCTCACGTCAAATATTAAGAACTTTATAAAAGTTACTTAAATACTAAATTGCCAACATCAATTACATCTTCTTCTTTATCTAATTTTACAATAGCAGTTTTCTTTTCTTCATTTTTCTTTCCATAATTAGTGAACATATTAACTCTTAAAATTGTTGGACCTGATATTTTTTGGATGTTATCTGCAAAGTAATCGATCATGATTTTATAATTTCCGTTAATAGCTTTTTTTAGTATGAATTCTTCAGGACCATAACCTTGAGTCATGTCATTTGACATTCTTCCACCAATTTTGGTCTCTTGATTTTTGTAATAAGCTTTTTCATTGTTCGGATCTAATACCCATAAATCAATATCAGTATCATTATGATTCCAGTCAACTACAATTCTAATATCAAGCGGTAACGGATTGAAAAATTTCTTTTGATGTTTTCCTAATTTTAATTCATTTCCATATTTGTTTACCAGTCTTGTTAATTCTACAAAAGCAATTGATTCTATACCATTAAAGCGTTCACCAATATCTTTAATTAGTAGCTCTCCGTTGTAAATTTTATATAATAAATCAAAACTCTTTTGGTATTCTCCTGCCATTTCGTAAGCCAGTGCTAAATCTCTATATGACTGTGGTTCTTCTGGTCTTAATTCTAAAACTTTCTCGTACATTTTTTTAGCTAAATTATATTGCTTAAAATATTCCAATTTATAAGCGAGTACTTTAATTAATTCGTAGTTGTCTAAATCAATTTCAATTAAGTTTGTTAAAATTCTAATGGCTAATTTTCTTGATCCTTTACGATCGAAAAAGTCAGCTACATCAACGAAAAACATCGGGCTATTAGAATACGTGTCTCTTATTTTTAGATATTTTTCATACGCTTTTGTAATTGTTTTTTCCTTGTTTAAAATATCCAAATATGGAGAATTTGAATCCCAAGCTTTAAGTTCTACTTTCTCTTCAATTATTTTTTCTAGTTGTTCAATTTCCTTTTGATTTGTATTAATTCCTTTTTTTGAAGTAATTATTACAATACCATTATTTCCTCTACTGCCATATAATTTTGTCGCGTCTACTGATTTTAAAACTTGAATATTGTGAATTTCAGAACTATCTAATTTTTGGGTAGGATTATGATTAACTACTTCACCATCTAAAATGTATAAAGGTTGACTGTTAGAAATACTACTTATACCTCTGATTGTAATTGTACTTTTATTAGCGTCAGAATTTTGCACGGTAACACCAGCAATTTCACCAACTAGGTTTTGAGTCACTGAGGCACTTGTTACACTTCTTCGAGTAGTTGTACCATATCCAACAACTACAACTTCTTCAAGTATGTTATCACTTTCCAGTTGCGTATTAATATTATTAGATGAACCAACTGTTTTTTCCTGAGTTTTTAACCCCACAAAAGAATAAATAAGAATATCACCAGATTTTGCATTGATGATATATCTACCATCAAAGTCAGTTTCTGTTCCTTGCGTAGTTCCTTTTACTAGAACGCTAACACCAGGCAGTGGTCCAGTGTCATCACTTATTGTACCTGAAATAACTCTTTGAGAATAATCAATATTTGAGTTAGTCGTGTTTTCACTTATGGTGGTTTGTGTATTCGAATTCGTGTTTTGAGAATTTGTAGTGTTATTATTTGTAGAGGTTCTTGTGTTAGTTCTTTCAGTATTTGTTTCTCTGTAAAGAACTCTATTCGTTACTTCCCTACCTGTAATTTTATGATTTTTCTTTTTGTAAGTAAAACGAGTATTATGCCATTCGATAATATCTTGATATCCTTCAAAAATTTCTTCTTTTCTATCTAAAATATCTTGATTTTCAGATGTTTCATTTCGTAGTCGTTTAGCTAAAAGTTCTTTGTATTCAGATCTTAGTTCTTTTGGCGGGTCAATTTTATAACGTACATAATCCTCAATTCTATCTAAGATTAACATAGAAGTGTAGTCTGTAATTAAATGATATTGTTTTGCTAAAGCAATGATTTGTTCTTTATTATTTTCTTTCTGAATGTTAAGGTGATTCAACTTTTCCTTTGCCCATAATCGTTTTATTTGATTAGATGTTTTTGCATTTTTTAAATCTACTTGAATAGTTTTGGTTACTTTTCCCTGAAACCCGAACAACAAATCAATTTTGGTAGTTGTATTGAATCTTCCAGTGATTATAAAGTTATTAGAAATATTTACTGGTCCTTTTGGATACACTTCGTTAATTTGATTATTAGTTTTATATCCTAAAAATTGTAATCTTTCTTGTTTCAATAAATCCAAAGCTTTCGAGTCTGAAGTCTTTCTAAGATTAATATAAATACCTCCATTTTTAGTGGCCATATTGTTCAATGAGAAATGATTCGCAGATGTTAAAGAATTAATCGTATAAATTGTTTTTTCCTTCAGTTTATTAATAGAACCTAAATTAGCCAATCCGTCTGAAAATAATAGTACTTCTTTAGCTGTTAATTTCACATTCTCTAGTGCTTTTATATTTGTTCCGCCGTCATATGTAAGTGACGATATTACCTTTTCTAGCTTTTCAGAATTTCCATCTTGAATTTTAAATAGCTCTTTTCTTTCAACTGAACTATTAAATGTGATTAGTTCGACTTCTACTTCATTTAAGTACTTTATATAATTCTTTAAAAGAAGAAGTTCAGTAGCTATGTTTTTATGTTGCATTGAGTAAGATACATCCCAAAGAACACTAATTCTTTTTGGTTTCTTTTTTGTTCTGATTTCACTTTTTAAAGCAAGATTACTGTAGAAGTAATCGCTATAAGAAAATGTGTTTTTAGTATTTTTTTTTCCAGATAAACTTAATTTCACAGGGTTTTTAGGAGTGAAATTTCGTTGAGTTGTTGAAATATTTGTGGTACCGTCAATTACATTAATATTAAATTTTGAAATGGATTTACATGTAATATTAGGAGTGAAATTACTATCTGTTATTAAGAAATCAAGTGAAAAATTATTTATTCTATCTGTAATACCTAAAGGCAATTCATAAATTAAATTATTATCTAAATAAGAGAGTTTTTCTTCGTAAGTTAAAACAACTCTTTTATGACTTTTTGGAAAAATTGGATAAACTCTTGCTTTATAATTATTTCCTGCTGTTTTTTCTAAAAGTACAGGGTCAATGTTTTGTCTTACAGTTGTTTCATAAGCAACACGAGCTAATTCTTTTTCAACAATTACAGCTTCTCGAAGCGAACCATTTAAGTCCATAGCAAGTTTATAAACCGATTGTCCTTGTCCAAGTGGAAATGCTAACTCACCTTCTAATGTTCGATTATGACCATTATAAAAAGTCATATCGTATGTGGTAATAGCAGAATTACCAGTGATATTTACGTTTATTTTTAAATCAGATAGTTTTAAATCTTTATCATCTTCAATAGTGATTTTAGGAACATTTTGAGAAAATGCACTAAAAGTGAAAGACAAAAGAATTAGGAGTAGTGTTTTTTTCATAACAAATGTTTTTAAGTTTGATGTAAAACTCAAGATTTATTACAAAATATAAAACGACTAATGAGTGAGTTACTCTTTTTGTTGAGTTAAAACTAAGTCCGAATATGGAGAAAGTTCGAATCTATTTCAATTCAGCTAATGATTTTAGTTCAACTCCTAACTGTGTAAGCATAGCAGCAATACTACTAATCTTCAAATCTTTTTCATCATATTCTTGAGTGTTAATACTACAAGTAAACTCCCAAAGTTCAATAACTTCTGATATAGGAACGTTGTAAGATTCATAATTCTTATTGTCAGGTACAAGTAATAAAGAATTATTTTCCTCTATTTTGTTATATACACGTTTGTACGTCATACCATCGTTTTTGGTTACAATAATGTACGATGTACCATTTCTTACATCAAGAATATCTTCCACAAAACTAGCAACTACGTAAGAACCATCTTTCATCGGATGCATAGAATCTCCTTTAATAGGAAAAGCTCTATGTTTTCCCGTAGGTAAAAAAGGGAGTTTTATTTTTTGCAATTGCTCAATATATTCTGGGTCGTCATAACCTAATAAATATCCAGCAGAAGCTTCTGTAGGAACAACTTCAATCATATTATCATTAGTGTTATCTACAGCTATTGGAAATAAGACACGTTGATTTCCAATTTCAATAAAAGAGGTATCGGTAGCATAAGTTAAATCATTTTTAACCAAGATATCAATAGGTAAATTGAAGTAATGAGAAAAATTAATCAAAACTTCTATAGGAGGTTCGGAACGACCTTCTTCATAAGAAGAAACTCTAGATCGTGTAATGGTTAAATCTTCAGCAAATTGCTCTTGAGTTAACTTTTTTAACCTACGTAAATGACGGATGTTTTTTGCTATATTTTTCATTTGCTACAAATATAAGCAATGTTTGCTACAATTTGTGTTTAATTTTGTAGCGTGTTTATAAATTGTCATACATATTATAGTTTACGTTACGGATCAATAGCTACAGAAGAGCTTTTGCAGCTTGCTGAAAGTTTGCATATCAAGTCGTTAGTGTTGACGGATATCAATTCAACATCTGCTTGTTTGGAATTTTTGCGAACCGCAGAAAAGTATAATGTAAAACCTTTGATTGGTGTTGATTTTCGAAACGGAGCAAAGCAAGAATTTGTATTGATAGCAAAAAACAATTTAGGATTTCAGGAAATTAATCAATACCTGTCAGGGTTTTTACACCAAGATTCTTATGAGATTCCTGCTCGGTCAAAACAATTGAAAAATACGTTTGTCGTATATCCATTTACTAAGCAAATTGATTTTGAATTATTACCCAATGAATTTATTGGAGTTTCGTATCAGGATTTAAGTAAGCTTCCTTTTTCTAAATGGAAAGATAAATTAGATAAACTTGTAGTACTACATACCGTAAGCTTTCAAAATAAAAAAGGATTTAATACACACAGACTTTTACGAGCTATTGATAACAATGAACTGTTGAGTAGGTTAGAAACAACTGAACAAGGAGAATTATGGCATCAATTTGTTTCGGAAGAACAATTAGAAACGTATTTTAAATCGTATCCGCAAATTATTCAGAATACCAAGGATTTATTAGGAAGTTGTGAAATATATTTTGATTTTTCAGGAGAAACACCAAACAACCAAAAATCATATACAGGAAATGAATTTTTAGATTATAAGTTGTTGAAAAAACTAGCTTATGAAGGAGTAAAATATCGCTATCCAGATGCTGGTGTACATGTGTATGAACGAATTCGTAAAGAATTGAATATCATTAAAGAAAAAGGGTTTGTTTCTTACTTTTTAATAAACTGGAAAATTTTAAAATATGCACGCTCAAAAGGTTATTATTATGTTGGTAGAGGAAGTGGAGCAAATAGTATTCTTGCGTATTTACTAAGAATAACAGATGTAGATCCTATAGAATTGGATTTATATTTTGAACGTTTTATAAATCTCTATAGAAAGAATCCACCTGATTTTGACATTGATTTTTCTTGGAAAGATAGAGATGATGTTACCAATTTTATTTTTAAAAGATTTCCAAATACAGCGCTCATTACAGTATATAATACATTTAAATATAGAGCTGCCATTCGTGAACTTGGAAAAGTATTTGGTTTACCTAAGAGTGAAATTGATATTTTGTCTTCAGGGAATTTTAATTATAACAGATTAGATAAGTTATCACAGTTAGTAATTATCTACAGTAAGTGTATTCAAGGTTTTCCAAATTACTTAGGAATTCATGCAGGCGGAATTTTAATTTCAGAAAAACCGATTCATTATTATTGCGCAACTTTTATGCCTCCAAAAGGATTTGCTACCACGCAGTTTGATATGGTAATTGCCGAAGATGTAGGTTTATACAAGTTCGATATTTTAAGTCAGCGAGGTTTAGGGAAAATAAAAGATGCCGTTGGAATTGTTGCGAAAAACCATGCAAATTTACCTCCAATTGATATTCATAACATCGCTAAGTTCAAACAAGATGCTAGAATTAAATATCTTTTAAAAAACGCAAAAGCCATTGGTTGTTTTTATGTAGAATCGCCAGCTATGCGAATGTTACTAAAGAAGTTGCAAGTAGATAATTATCTCGGATTAGTAGCAGCAAGTTCTGTAATTCGACCAGGAGTAGCACAGTCTGGAATGATGCGAGAGTATATTTTACGTTTCCGATATCCTGAAAGAAGAAATGATGCACATCCGGTATTGTTAGATATTATGCCAGAAACTTATGGAGTTATGGTGTATCAGGAAGATGTGATTAAAGTAGCACATTATTTTGGTGGATTAACTTTAGGTGAAGCTGATATGCTTAGGCGAGGAATGTCAGGTAAATTTAGATCGAGAGATGAGTTTTTAAAAGTAAAAGAACAATTTTTTTCAAATTGTAGAAACACAGGTAAGGATGCAAATTTTACACAAGAAGTTTGGAGACAAATAGAAAGTTTCGCTGGTTATGCTTTTGCTAAAGGACACTCAGCATCATATGCTGTTGAAAGTTATCAGAGTTTATACTTGAAGGCTTATTTTCCGTTGGAATATATGGTGGCAACGATTAATAATTCTGGTGGTTTTTATAGTGTAGAATTATATGTTCATGAAGCGCGTTTACATGGTGGAAATATTTTAGCTCCTTGTATTAATAATAGTAACTATTTGGCGATTATAAAAGGAAAAGATATTTTCTTAGGTTTTATGTTTTTACAATCTTTTGAAACAAAAACGGCTGTAAAAATTATAGAAGAGAGAAGCAAAAATGGTAGCTTTTTATCCTTGGATGATTTTATAGAACGTGTTCCTATATCTATTGAACAAATTACGATTTTGATTAAAATTGATGCGTTTCGTTTTTCAGGAAAGCACAAAAAACAGTTGTTATGGGAAGCTCATATGAAAATCAATAAAGTCACTTTAGATGAATTTAATACATCACTTTTTCGAGTAGAACGTTCTTCTTATGAAATTCCAAAATTAACATCAACTCAACAAGAAAATGCTTTCGATGAAATTGAATTATTAGGTTTTCCATTATCTAATCCTTTTAATCTTTTAGTAAATAGAAAACTGAGTGGTTTTAGAGTACAAAACTTAAACGCTTATATAGGAAAAACAGTAGCTATTGAAGGTTATTTGGTTACTGTTAAAAAGACAAAAACATCTAAAGGAAAGCAAATGTTTTTCGGAACATTTTTAGATGTAGATGGCGGTTTTATAGATACTGTTCATTTTCCTCCAGTAGCTCAAAAATATCCTTTTAGAGGAAAAGGTATTTATAGAATTACAGGTAAAGTTATGGAAGAGTTTGATTGTATTACTATTGAAACTCAAACAATGGAAAGACTTGCTATTATTGAAGATCCCCGATATACCGATAGTAGAAAAGCACAAAGACCCAAACCCAAAAAAAGAGTGTAATGAATACAAATAGATCAATTGTACACATGGACTTAGATACTTTCTTTGTTTCGTGTGAACGATTATTGGATAGTAAGTTGAACGGAAAACCCGTATTAATTGGCGGAACTTCCGATAGAGGAGTAGTGGCTTCATGTAGTTATGAAGCAAGAACGTTTGGAATTCATTCTGCAATGCCAATGAGAATGGCAAAACAATTATGTCCGGAAGCTATTGTAATCAGAGGAAATTCTCATATATATTCGAAATATTCTGATTTAGTAACAGAGGTGATTAAAGATTCTGTTCCGTTATATGAGAAAACTTCGGTAGATGAATTTTATATTGATTTGACAGGAATGGATAAGTTTTTCGGTTGTCATACCTTGGCTTCTGAATTAAGACAAAAAATTATTAGAGAAACAGGATTGCCTATTTCTTTCGGGCATTCAATCAATAAAACAGTTTCTAAAATAGCCACAGGAGAAGCTAAACCCAATAATCAAATTAAAGTAGACCAAGGAACAGAAAAGCCATTTTTATCACCACTTTCTGTAAAGAAAATTCCAATGGTAGGAGAGGTGACATACAAATCGTTATGTGATTTAGGAATTAAAAAGATTAGAACTATTCAGGAAATGCCATTAGAAATGATGGCGAAAGTATTTGGTAAAAACGGAGTTTCTATCTGGAAAAAAGCCAACGGAATAGATAATAGTCCGGTTGTTCAATATCATGAAAGAAAATCTATTTCTACCGAACGAACTTTTGATAGAGATACTACAGATGTTCAGAAACTGGAAAGTATTATTGTAGCTATTGCGGAAAATTTAGCATTTCAATTGCGAAGAGGAAATAAGTTGACTTCTTGTATTACTTTTAAAATTCGTTATTCAGATTTTCAAACTTATACGCAACAACAACGAATTCCGTATAGTGCCGCTGATCATAAAATAATTCCTGTTGTAAAAGAATTGTACAAAAAACTATATAAACGAAGAATGTTAGTTCGTTTAATTGGAGTTCGATTTTCGCATTTGGTGGAAGGCGGACATCAAATCGATTTGTTTGATGACGACGAGAAGATTCTAAATTTATATACAGCGATGGATAAATTAAGAGAACGTTATGGAGATAGAGCTGTAATGCGAGCAAAAGGAATGGAAGCAAAAAGTATTGCGAGATGGAATCCTTTTAATGGAAATCCGCCGCCGTTATTAGCAAATAGAAGAAGATGAATTATTAGGGAAATAAAAAATCTCGGAAAATTACTTTCCGAGATTTTTGTAATATATTTTTAATTTTAAAACTATTCTTCAGGCATTTTTATAATGTTCATTCCTTTTGGAAGTTCAAAAATAGCGTCATCTAATTCTTTGGTTTCTACTTTTACAGCTTCAATAGTAAGTTTTAATTCTTCAGTATCCATAATAAGTTTTACAGGTAAAGAACCATTAGCTTTATCTAAACAGTAGTACCATAATCCATATTTATGATTTTTATAGTCTTCGCTATTTACTTTAAAGTCAGAAGTAAAGTAATATTGAGTTGTTCCTTCATTAGTTGTAATATCTAATAAATCACAATTTTTACCCATAATTTTAGCAGCAGATTTTTTCTCTTTCATTGAAAGAACTTCTTCTTTTTGCTCGTCTGATTTTAAATACATTAAATTATTTCCAGTAGCCATTCTAGTATAAATAGAATCTTTCCCAGTATAATATTGGCTCATACTTAACATTCCATTCATTACAGATTTGTACTTATTTCCTTTAATGTAATAAACTTGTTCTGACCCCATAAATTGAGCAGCTTCCTCATCTGACATTTCACCAGTTTTATCATGAAAGCTTAATTTATAAGTAATTACTCCTTCAAAGCTTTTTTGTGCGACGATACTATTTACGACTAATAAAAGTATAAACGATAAAAATTTAATTTTCATAATGTGTTTTTGTTAATGGATGCAAATATAGGATTCTAGTTTTAACTCGTTTTTTATTAGTTAGAAGAGGAGTCTAAAAAAGTATGCTTTTATAAACTTAAAAAGTCATTTATAATTTCTCTAAATTTTGTTTTTGAAGATTCGTCTAGATTTAGAAGATTGACGTTTAGTTCTGATTTCTTAATTAATGACTGTAAATCTTTTTTTTCTTGTTGATGATTTTTCCAGAAAGAAGTATGTATGGTTAAAACCATTTTGAGCAAATCTCCTGGATAATACATCCCTTCTGTTAAAATATCTTCCCTTAAATAACCAATACTGATAGGAATCAAATGTTTCAACCCTATTTCTTGTCCAATCATAAATCTAATATCATCTATAGTGAAGTTGATTATCGGAGTATTGTATAGTTTATAGGACCTTTTTTGAATAGAGCTTCCGTTTAAAGCTTCTTTTTCAAACTTCCAAAAAGCATTAAGTTCTTTTAATGACGTTGACATTGTTTATTACTATTTAGTGTTAACTTCATAAAAGTCAATAATCTTATTATTGTTTATTATTGTGACAATTGGTTTTGAATATCTAAAATAATCATCTCCAATTTTTCGTCTTTCTTAATTCGTTGTTCTGAAGGATTAATTCCTTCAATAATCTGACTATATAAATTAAAAATATCTGGATAATCCTTTTTAAAGGTATCTAAATCATTATATAGATTCGAAGAACTATTATAGCTTACAAAAACAGTATTCTCTTTTTTGTTAAAAAGAAATGAATTATATTTAAAATTACCGCCAGCATAACGTTCGATCAAAATATATTTAGAAGATTGATTAAAATCATTTCTTTTTATCATTAAGTCTCTGTCTTCAATAAACATGTTTTCTAATCTATTAAAGTAATCTCGATGCTCATTAATTTCTTCCTTTGTTTTAGCTCTACTTATAATAATACTGTCATGTTTCTTATGTAAATAAGAAGCAATGATATTATTTGACTCTTCTTTAAAATTTTTATAAGTCTTACAAGAAGAAACTAACACCAATAAACATAGAGTGAAACCGTAAAAATTAATTCTTTTGACTTTGTGCATTTATTCTATAAATTTATTTCGGTTAAACATAGATATCTTGATTAAATTGCTAGAAAGAATTTTATTAGTATTTCATTTTCTCTCTTCCATCGCACCCAACCTTCTCTAGTTAAACCTAGTTCTGTATAACTTTTTTCTCCAGGAGGAGTATCGGGATTTAGTTTAACTTTTATCCAATCGTCATTAACTTCAATAATTCTATAATCATAATTTAAATAGTCTTCTATTTCATTTGAAGATTCAGATCTTTCTTTTCTAAGTGGACTTTGAGTTGTTAGTCCGATAGGGAATTTCTTTAAAAAACTATTAATACTATAATATTGTATGTTCGAATTTTCAATGAATTTATCGCCGTTATTAGACTTAACAGTAAACTTAATGTCCCTTTTTTTAGCGAGCACATACCAAGCCAAGTATTCGGGATAAAAAATTATAGAGTGAATAGGATTTTCATAAGTACTTTCGTCTATTTCCATTAAATTCAAATCGGAATTATTAAAGGAATATTTTCCTCCTTTTAAAGTAGAATGAATAGTACCATCTTCATTTAAAATTTGGATTTCATCAGTCTTGTTTTCATATAAAAACTCACTTAGAGAGATAACAACGATTGATTCTTTGGATTTACGGACTTCAGTTGATTTTGTATTTTTTACTGACGGCTTAGAATCAGATTTTTCAGTTTTGTTTTGACAGGAAACGAATAAAAAGAAGGAGCAAACTATTGATATAAATCTTGTCATATTACATTTTTACTTCAATAAAAGAAATAAATTATGATAAATCAAATCACGTAGTTTATTTGTTATTTATAAAAACAGAGTTTAGTCATAAATATGTATCTTGTTGTAATTCAATTTGGTATTTATGTGTTATGATGTAAAAGTTAGTTTAGAAGCTCAATTAAAGAGAGCAAAACGATTTGGAGATTGGGCAGCAGTAGAAGAAATTATGGAAAGATTAGCTCCAATGACTGATTTGCCAATTCACCATTCATCTGGGTTTAATCATCCAGAAATGCTGATATATACTGATGAAGATCCGCGGTTTCCAGTAGTTGCGACTTGGGGGTTGGTTCCGCATTGGGTAAGTGATGAGGAGCAAATGAAAAAAACTTGGAATAATACGTTAAATGCTCGAGGTGAAACTATTTTTGAAAAACCATCGTTCAGAGAATCGGCTAGACATCAAAGATGTTTAATTTATATAGACGGTTTTTATGAACATCATCATTATAACAAAAATACTTATCCATTTTATATTTATCGAAAAGACAAAGAACCAATTGTGCTAGCAGGACTTTGGAATGAGTGGAAGAATCCTGATAAAGGATCGTTTACCTCCTTTTCAATTGTTACTACATCGGCGAATGAGTTAATGACTAAAATTCATAATAATCCAAAATTAAAAGCTCCTAGAATGCCTTTAATTTTAACTGATGAAACTGAGGATAAATGGTTAAATCCAATTTCGGATGATTCAGAAATACAACAAATTGAAAGTATTATTCAGTCATATCCGAACGATTTATTGAGTTATCATACGGTAAAAAGACTTCGAGGAAAAGAGTATTTAGGGAATGTACCAGAAATTTCAGATGAGGTTGTGTATGAAGAATTGTTTTTTGAGTAAGTTGTATATTTTAGACCTGTAAATTTGATGAACTATGTATGTTTAATTAGTTCAGATATCCGCTTTACATACGAAGTTTTCAATGTTATATCCGATGTATTTAATTAAGTAGGATTCATTATGCTTGAATAAATTAGGTTTTTGTTTTAAATACATCTTTATTGCTTTGATGGTTTCTTCTGAAATATTTATAGAAGTATAATTCTGCTTAATTACCCCTTTTTTTATTTCAACAGTAATAGAGTACATTGATTCTTCATTTATTCGATCAATTGCCTGTAATTCTTTACATTCTTTAGATTTTAAATAAATATCAATTAAGTCTAATTTATCTATTTCTGTAATAGTATCATTTACTACTTTATAAATAGTATTAATCTTCTTTTTAAATTCATAATCATAAATAGATAATTTTAAGTCTCCTTTTTTTATTAAGGAATTCCAAAAACTAATTCCTGATGGATTATATGATTGTTTCAATGAATCATTATTATTGTCAAATCCCTTTAAATAAATAAATAACTCCTGTATTATTTTCTGGTAATTGTAAATACTGCAAGTCAATGTCTTTAATTTGTTGATAAAAAGAGAGGTTTCTTTCTTTAATAAAGAGTTTAAAGTCATCGATACTTTTAAGGGGTTCTATTTGAGTAATGTTGTATAACCTTACATATTTACTTAATGAAGAATGATTTAGGAATAAATATTCTTCTTTAATCTTTTTAAAATTTAGAAATTTTATAATTATAAAACCAATAACTATTATTATTACTACACTGTAAAAAAAGTTGTATTTCTAAGTTTCATATTATTTCTTTTTAGCATTTTCTTTTTCTAGTTCTTGCTAATTTACAAGGGTTAATTATGGATTATCGTCTAAATTGGAACAAACTATCGTGAGTGAGAGGAGCCACACCACTCAACAATATAATTTCCTTTATCACAATTAAAACTCAAACAATACATTGCATTCATCCCATGAAGAGAAGCAACATTCATTTTTTTATTCTCTCCTTCTTTAGCTGTAATATAATTAAAATAAGCTTTAATTTGATTACCCTTTATATAAGGTTCTGATATTGAAAAAACATATAACTTCTTTTTCTCTTTTACTAGGTTAGTCAATGCTTTTGAATCAATAAAATTCACTTTATATCCTTCATATAAAAAGTTTTGTTCATACCCCATAAAATATAGATTTTTCGTATTAAAATAAATACTGTTATCCTTATTATCCAAAATAAACTTTTTGACAAAATTTATTTTTAAATTTTCTTTCCCTTGAGAGGAGCATTTTTGGGCTTTTAATGAAAAGAAAAAGGCTAATACTATTATTAATGGTTTCATAATTTTTTTTTCGGGAGTTTTACAAAATTTATCTGAGGTAATAATATTTGGACTCCTCAATACGTATTGTAAATATACACTTTCTCTGAACCTCTTTGAGAAACATAATTAGTCTTGGTGACCATCCTGAGATGAATACCTCCACTTGAACTTTGCGTTGTAACTATTAAAAGACCTTATAAAACTCTAAAATAAAAAACCACACTATCTGAACAAATAACGTGGTTGTATTCTAAGTTAATTATTCTTCTAATTTAAATTACTACTAGTTTTGAACTAGCTGGAGACTGAGAATATTTCAGAAGATTTCGAATAAATCTTCTTACGAAGACTTAGTATTTGAATTGTCTTTATTGGATTTTTACTCTAGTACTTTTAGAATGACTTATGAACTCAGGAGCATACATGCTTTGAATGGTTGTAATCCCGTTTGAAAAATTACCAGAATTGCTCGCTCTTAATTGATATTCAATAATATATTTTCCTTTCGGTAAATCATCAAAAAAGAAATGTGTTGCGGTATCTTTCGTACTTTGATAATAATCAATGTCGTCAAACCATTTGTATTGTGAAATTATATCTACAGGCTCAAATCCAGAAGCTCTCATATCTTTTAAATGGACAAACTCCATGTCATTTTTCGAAATAATTTCTAGTCTTACTGTTATTAAGTCTCCAACTTTAATAACTGAATTTGGAGAAATTCGAATTAATTTTTTGTTATCATCAACTCCGTCTTTCAGAAAAAGCTTTTTCTTTATTTGTAAAGGTGTTGTTGTAGTTGTATTAATTTTATCAATATCTTCTAAATATTGCCAATATACTCCTCCGTATCCTAAATTCTCACTATCATTTTCAATTTTAACAGTTCCCATTTGTGGAGTAATTTGCGAGGTCTTCCAATTGATCTTAACATATCCAGTTTCTTTCTCTTTCTTTATGTTTTTTATTTCATTTGCATTGATTTTTCTACCCTCAAAAGATATAGTAATTTGATTTGAAATTGATTTTAAATCATTTTGATTTATTAATAATGCCTGAATCGCTTCAGTAGTTGCTTTCGTTGTTCCCCATTGTTTAAGCTTTTTATTTTTAATTAGCCATTGTTTTAATTGAGTTACTTTTTCCTTGTCTTTTTGTATCTCATTAAATGCTTCAATTAGTAAAGCATGGGTTTCAATTTGAGATTCATTCCATTTCCAACTCGAGCTGTTTTCTTTCCAATACCAACCAGCATTTTTACTTTTTACAGTTTGTTCTTCTAATGCTTCAATTATTTTTAAGGCGTCTTTTTTGAAATTCAATCGATTTAAGACCAAGGCAATCATTCCTTTTTCATACAGTGATTTCGTTAACCATGACGATTTACATTTTTCAACATATAAATTGAAAATAGGTTTAATTTTTTCTGGAATTGGATGACTTTTAATGAAAAAGCTTCTGGCGTATAAATAATGAATATTATTATAATCTGGGATGATTTTAGTTGAATCAACTTTGTGTTGAATTTTAAAATGATACTCCGAGGCAAACTGTTCATCCAAGAATGGAATACCTTTTTTTAGAATAGGTTCTAGTAAGTGGTAATTATTAATTCCAATTTTGTTTAAATGACCAATTCCTGAAATAATGTGTCTTGTAATAAAATTATTTTCCCTTCCACCGGCAAACCAAGGAAATCCTCCTGTTGATAATTGTAATTCTTTAAGTTTGGCAGTGGTTTGTAAAAGATTATCTTTTAATTGTTGACTTTTAAATAATTGAGCAAATCTAGATTTATTTTCTTTATCACTTTTCAAATCTCTGACCCAAGGAGATTCTGTAATGAGTATTGATTTCAGTTTTTCATTTTCTTCTAACGGAGACTTAATTTCCTGTTTTGAAACCCAACTTTCAATAACATTTTTAATTTCAGGATTTGAATCTAAAAGATGTTCAGCAATTACATTTGCATAAAATCTTGAAAAAGTTTGTTCAGCACACTCATATGGAAATTCCATTAAATATGGTAGCGATTTTAAAGCTAACCATGTTTCGTTAGTTGAATATTCAATTGTGTAATTATGGTTTTCCAATGTTTTTGAAGAAGATTCTTTTAAGGTTTTAAAAGTAAATTCTTGTTTTTTCCCTTTAGGTAGCCATATAGGTCTTGCTTCCGTAACAAGAGTTTTGTTATTTAATATTGGTAATATGTTTTTTTCTCCATCACTATGAGAGTCTGATTTTGCAATTATTTTATATTCAAGAGCGGGAATTCCTTTAGGAACTACTATTTTCCATGATATGGAAGTGTTTCCTTGGGGAGAAATAGAAAATTCTTGAACTTGTTTTGTTTCAATGATAGCGCTGCTTATAGTTGAAGAAGTAGTTGGATTTGTTAAATAAAGTACAGCGTTTCCATTAGTCTTTTTTGAAGTTAAGTTACTAATCTTAGTATTAAAAACTATCGTGTCATTTTCTCTTAGGAATCTAGGTGGATTTGGAATAATATTAAGTTGTTTTTGAGTTAATACTGATTTTTCAAGTGTTCCTACTTCAAAAGATTTATTATGCGCTAATAACATAAGTTTCCACTTAGTTAATGCTTGTGGTGAGTTAAAATTGAAAATAGCTTCTCCCTTTTTATTCGTTTTTATATGTGGATAGAAAAATGCGGTTTCTCTTAAATCATCGCGAGTTTCTACTTGATTAAGTTTTGCTATTTCTTGTTTTGTTGTAATTATTACGACTCCATTTTTACCTTTTGTTCCGTATTTTTTGATCGCTTGTTCAGCCTTTAGGATGGTGATGTCTTCAATATCGTTTAATGCTAACTCTATATCGATTACATCCAAAGTTACACCGTCAATTACAAATAATGTTTTCTCTGAGTTATTCTCTTTGATAATTTCTTTGATAATGATGCTTTTCTTTTGTACTGGAGTATTATAGGATTCCTGAATTGTTACTCCAGAAATTGAACCACCAAGTTGTTCTTTTAAATGATTGATAAAATTACCACCAGATATAAGCACGCTGGCAGATAAACTAGCTCTTTTAGTAGTGGTACCATAACCAACCACAACAACTTCTTCTAGAAAGTTGTCTGTTTCTAGCGCAATATTATATGTTCCCGGTTTTTTAATTATTGCTGATTTAGTTTCGTATCCAACAAATCGAAATTCTAATTCAGAGTTTAAAGGAGCATTAATGGTATAGAAACCATCAAAATCTGTCTCAGTACCAATGTTGGTTCCTTTAACTATAACATTAGCACCGGGTAAAGGGTAACCAATATCATCAAAAATAATCCCTTGAATATTTCCACTTTTGTGATTTTTAGGCGTTAGTTTATTTTTAAGAGTAGATAAATATAGTTTGTTTTCAGAACTTATATTTCCAAAATTTAGTCCAGACCATTCAAATTTTTGATAGTTTTTTACAGATGATGAAAAGTATAAAGTGTTCGGAATCTTAATGAATTTAAATTGAGTATTTCTAAATGAATAATTATTTTCTATGCTTGGAGTAGTATAATTGGAAGAACCATAAATATTAAAATCGTTTTCCCAGTAATGGTCTTTTAATTTATCTAAAGATTGATCATACATAGAGGCTAAAACTTCTGCATTAGTGTTTTTACCTTTTATGTTTAAGACTTTAAAACACCAAGACTCTTTGTCTCCAGGTTTAATTTTATTTCTAAAACTAATTGTTTCAAATTTTAATACATCATTGAAACTGGATAGGTCTACAGAAAATTCTGAACTGTAAGAACTGTTAAACTTTACATAGTATATTTTTATGTCTATTGCATCTCTGTATTTTCTTTTTACTGGAATTTTAAAGGATTGATGTCCATTTTTAATAGAACTTAATTTATCTAATATTAGCTTACCTTTATAATAAGCTTCAATATTTACGTTTATGTCTTTGCATACGGTACTTAGTATTAGGTTTATATAACCGTCTCTTTTAAAAGAAGAGTTTGTTATTTTGTGAGAAAGGAGATTTTGTCCATTTGTTTTCCTTTGATTAGATTGAAATAATTCTATTTGTTTGGTTATAAATAAAGTATCTTTAAATTGATCAATTGCTTTTATTTCAATTTGATATGATCCAGTTTCCCAGTTGTTTGTGTTATTAATTGTGAGAATTGTTTTTCCACTATTTTTCTGTTTCCCAGAAAATTTGAGATCTCCTTTTAACCAGTTTTCTTGAAGGTCAAATTTATCATATACTTCATTAGGGAAAAGCTTAATGAATTTTTCTCTAGACAAATAATGTTTTTCAACTACTGGCCAAGGTTTTTCTCTTAAGATTCTATTTGAACTTTTGAGTTTATAAATAGCATAATGTAAATCAGTAGTAATATATTTATTATTAAGATTTTTAGTTTCTACAGTAATCTTTTGAGATGCATTAGCTAACCATTTTTTTTCTGTATTTACATTTAGTGTCGAATGATGATAACCAAGTTTTATTGATTTAGTGCTAGTCCTAGTTTCTCCATTGATATCGGTAACATTAACTTTTATATTATAAATAAATATTGGTTTAGTAGATTTTTGAATTAAAGAATCCGGAGTAGCTTTGAAAGTGATATTGAATTCTCCGTTTTGATTTGAATGTAATGTTCCTTTTTGAAGAATTTTATTTCGATAATTGTAATTGTATCTGTTCTGGTTATTTGATAAAAGAGATCGTGTAACTGAATAATTGACTTTAGCATTTGAAATTTTACTTCCTAAAAATGCTTTTGCAAATCCTTTAATTGTTACGTCTTCATTTAGTTTGTTATCAGATTTAATGGAGTCAAAAACTATTTCAAATTTTGGACGCTTATATTCTTCTACAGAAAAGTAAATTTCAGTGTCTTCAAAATCGTCCATATCATCATAATAATTATCTTCTGTTTCATCCATGAGAATGCTAAACTCACCAGTTAAAACGTTTTTAGGTAATTTGAATTCTCCACTTACTGAACCGAATTCATTTGTTTTTAATCTAAATTTTTTTATTATCTGATAGTTTGAGTTTTGAATTGTTATGTTAACATGAGTCTTAGGAACAATTTTCGATTTATTTTTTGATTTTTCGGTTAATATTCCTTTGAAGTATACTGTTTGTCCAGGTCGATAAATGCTTCTGTCAAGAAACAAAAACATTTTTACTGATTTATTGATGTCTTCACTTTTATTGTCATCATAGAATTTACTGATATATATATTGTCAGTAACTAATGTATCTCCTTTAAAAGAGGTTAAAATTTCTACTGAGTTATAATATTTTTTATCTTTTTTAATTATGAATTTACCTGAAGAATTTGTTGTTCCACTACCAAGTTTATTCTTGGAGTTTCTATATAATATTTTGGCTTTATGGACTGGGTGGCCGTTTTGTCTATCAAGAATTTTTATGACAATTTTTTTATCATCTTTAATTTTAATCAGTGATAAATTGGTTGCAGTAATTACACAGTGACTTAAAATATTTTTGAAAGATGTACTGTTTTTTTCTGAGGAAGTGACTATTAAATAAGACCCTTTTGATAGTGCAGGTAAATCAATTTCAGTTGTATATGAGAAGTAATCATTCTTTTCTTGTAAACAATATAACTTAGTTTTAACTGGTTTTTGTGTTTTTACAATCTGAAAAGCAATACTATCTTTTCTTTGAGTAAAGGGATTTTGAAATTTATTAAATGGGATTTTATAGACTGTCAGATGTAAACTGTCAATATTTTTAAAATTAATCTTCGCTAAAAATGGTTTTCCAGGAACAACATATCTTTCAGTTTGAATGTTTACACTTTTATCTTCAATTTTATTTTTAAAAAGAGTACATAAAATTCCACCATCGGAATGAGGGAATTTTTTGATGCCGATATCACATAAAGTTTTAGCTTTTACTCTATAGTTTTTTAGTGTTTCATGATTTTTAGCATTTTCCTTTTTACTGGCATTAAAGTAAAATTCTGCCATTTTGTGAATTATTGTTGCTTGAACTTCATGATTTTGATATTTCTTCGAAAGAAAATTTAGGGTACTTAGGAAAATATCATTAGCTCTAACTAAATTAGATTTGTTTTTGCAAAACTCTAATCTTTGTAAGACGTTATCTACATAGGCAGTAGTATCTTTTTTGAAATGAAAATTTTCGAGTTCTTGAAATATCTCTAACGGTGTATTTATACTAACGACTTTATCCTGTTGAGCATCCAGTTTGTTTTTCAGAAATACTTCAGTTGGTTTTAAGGTAAATTCTTCATTTGTCGAGAAATCGTTTTTAAATAATCCTATTTTCCATTTATCGGTAGTATAAAATGATAAGGCTTCGTGTGCTAGAAAATCAAATAATGTAGGTCTGAATTTAAAAGAGGTTTTACTATTTGTTAGGATTGGAGTGAACTTTTTAATAGACAGTTTTTTAAGTCTATTTGATAGAGAAAGGGATTTTTTGTAATGTTTGGAAATTTGAGTAATAAACGTATGTGTGTCCCAATATTCGAAGTCCTTGGGATTCTTTTGCATTTCGTCAGTTTTGCTACGTTTTTTAATCTTAAATCGATACATTAGAAGATATTGATGTAAATAACTAGCATAAACTGATTCTAATATTGCATCCGTAGGGAAATTAGATGCTTTTATTAATTCTTCTAATTCTTCAATAACTTTTATATGCGCATCCTCCTCAAGAAGTAAAACAAACTTAGTTTTATAAATAAAGGCTTTTATAATTTGATTTGTAGTATTTAAGTTTCTAGCTAAACTTAAAACCTCATTGGTTTTCTTTTGCGCGCTTTTAAACTTACCTTCGAGTTCAAAGTTTTCAACTTCTCTCCATAGTTTATCATATTTAGTTTGAGCAAATGCAGTAAAAGCAAAAAGTAAAAGAAATAAGAGTAGATTTTTTTTCATAACAAAAGTTTGATAGTTTAAACAAAACTCACTTTTTGCTACAAAATATAAAATTTAGAATGAGTAAATGATACTTATTATTGAGTTAAGCATTACTCATGATGATAAGGCTCATTCCTCAGAATCGTAAATCCGCGATAAATTTGCTCCACAATAAATAATCGAATCATTTGATGAGAAAAGGTCATTTTTGATAGTGATAATTTCCCACTAGCTTTTGTATAAACCGCTTCTGAAAAACCATAAGGACCACCAATAACCAAAACTAATTGCTT
This sequence comes from Tenacibaculum sp., assembly GCA_022448525.1. GTDB lineage: Bacteria > Bacteroidota > Bacteroidia > Flavobacteriales > Flavobacteriaceae > Polaribacter. The sequence continues at coordinate 198,224 of JAKVCX010000001.1, read as the reverse complement.
AATTCCGGAATTCATTTTCTTTTGAAGAAAAGAAGAAAACTCAATGGAAGTATATTGTTTTCCTTTGTCGTCCAGCAAAATTAGTTGATCCGTATTTTGAAGTTTTGAAAGAATCAAATCACCTTCTTTTTCTTTCTGTTGAGCTTCAGATAAGTTTTTAGCATTCTTGATGTCAGGTATAATTTCTATTTCAAACTTGACATAATGCTTGAGTCTGTTTTGATATAATTCAATTAACTGATTTAAATTTTTATCATCAGTTTTTCCTACAGCAAGTAATTTGATTTTCATATGTCAAAATTACGAATGTTGAGTTAGGTATTAACATTTTAAACAATAAATTAATTCATAATTATCAATTGCTAACTCGTAATTGTAAAAATGCTATTTTTACATCTATAACAAGAAAAGAATGATATCTAAAGAACAATTTAATAAAGAACTAGATTTAATTATATCAAATGCAATTCGTGAGGATATAGGTGATGGAGATCATACATCATTATCTTGTATTCCTGATGACGCTACCGGAAAAGCCAAGTTATTAGTAAAAGATGAAGGAATTATTGCGGGTGTTGAATTTGCAAAAATGGTATTTGCTTATGTTGATGCAGATCTTGAAATTGAAACGCTTATTAATGATGGTGAAAAAGTAAAATATGGCGATATCGTATTTTATGTTTCTGGTAAATCTCAATCTATTTTACAGGCAGAACGATTAGTGCTGAATGCAATGCAAAGAATGAGTGCAATAGCAACTAAAACACGTTTCTTTATGGATTTATTGGAAGGAACAAAAACAAAAGTTTTAGATACTCGTAAAACTACTCCAGGAATTAGAGCTCTAGAAAAATGGGCTGTTAAAATTGGAGGAGGAGAGAACCATCGTTTTGCATTGTATGATATGGTTATGATTAAAGATAATCACATTGATTTTGCAGGAGGGATTACACAAGCAATTACAAAAACAAAAGCATATTTAGCGAAGAAAGAGTTAGATATTAAAATTATTGTTGAAGCTAGAGATTTGGATGAAATAAAGGAGATTTTATCGAATGAAGGAGTGTATAGAATTTTAATTGATAACTTTAATTATGAAGATACGCGAAAAGCTGTTGAGTTAATTGGAGATCAGTGTTTAACAGAAAGTTCTGGTGGCATTAATGAAGAAACTATTAGAAAATATGCAGAATGTGGTGTTGATTTTATTTCTTCTGGAGCTTTAACTCATTCAGTGTATAATTTAGATTTAAGTTTAAAAGCTGTCGATTAATAAATGTTCGGACCCGATACAAAAACAAAATTTCCATTACCAAATTACGATAGACTTTGCTTCCTGAAAAACGTTATAAGAAATCCAAATATTATAGTTGGAGACTATACATATTATGACGATTTTGAGAATGTGGAAAACTTCGAGAAAAATGTGAAATATCACTTCGATTTTACGGGAGACAAACTTGTCATTGGTAAATTTTGCATGATTGCCTCAGGAGTTAGTTTTATTATGAATGGAGCAAATCATTTAACAGATGCAATTTCAACGTATCCATTCGCAATTTTTGGAAATGGATGGGAAAATGCTATGGAAGGTAAAACATATCCGAATAAAGGAGATATCATAATTGGTAATGATGTTTGGATTGGTCATAATGCAACAATCATGGCTGGCGTAACTATTGGAGATGGAGCTATTATCGCTACAAATAGCACAATCGTAAAAGATGTTGCTCCGTATTCTATCGTAGGTGGAAATCCAGGTACAGAAATTAAAAAGCGTTTTAGTCAAGAAACAATAAATAAATTATTAGAATTAAAATGGTGGGATTGGCCTATTGAAAAAATAACGGCTAATCTTCAAAACTTAACAGATAACAAAGTTGAAAAGCTTACTTAACAAACCAAAATAATGAAGAAATATATTTTTCTTGCAACCATTGCATTAGCAGTTAGTTGTAATACCAATGAAACTAAAAAAGAAGAAAAGGATATGAGTACTTCTGGAAACCCTTTATTAGTAAAAAGTACTTTAGATTACGGTGCGCCAGATTTTACTAAAATAAAAAATGAACATTTTATGCCAGCAATTTTAAAAGGTATGGAAGTTCAAAACGAAGAAATAGCGAAAATAGTAGCAAATACCGATGCACCTACTTTTGAAAATACCATATTAGCTTTAGAAGAGAGTAGTAAAACATTAGATAATGTTACTGCAGTATTTTATGCTTTGGCAGGAGCACATACGAATGATGTTATTAAAGAAAACCAAAAGGAATTAGCACCAAAGTTTTCAAAGCATAACGATGAAATTCTTCTAAATACGAAGCTATTTGAAAAGATTAAAAAAGTTCATGGTAATTTGGAATCTTTAAATCTTGATGCAGAATCTAAACATTTGGTAAATGAAACGTTTAAAAGGTTTGCAAAAGCTGGAGCTAATTTATCGGAAGAAGATAAAGCGAAGTTAAAAGATATCAATGCAAAGCTTGCAAGTTTATCAAATGACTTCGGGAAGAAGTTATTAGATGCAAGTAAAAAAGGGGGAGTTGTAGTTGATAGCAAAGATAAATTAAAAGGATTTTCAGAAGATAAAATTAAAGCTATCGAAAAAGATGGTAAATATGAAATTCAATTAATTAATACAACACAACAACCTTCATTACAAACTTTAGAAAATAGGGAAGTTAGAGAAGAGTTATTCAATAAATCAATTCATAGAACAGATGCTGGAGAATATAACACTTCAGATTTAGTGAAAGAGATGGTGATGTTACGTGCTCAAAAAGCTAAAATTCTTGGATTCGATAATTATGCTAGCTGGAGTTTACAAGGAACAATGGCTTCAACACCAGATAAAGTTTTTGACATGTTCAATAACTTAATTCCAGGTTCTTTAGAAAAAGCGGCTTCAGAAGTAAAAGAAATTCAGGCAGAAATAAAAAAGAACGGAGGAGATTTTAAATTAACTCCATACGATTGGAATTTTTACGCTGAGAAAGTTCGTATGTCAAAATACAGTTTAGATGAAAATGAAGTAAAACAATACTTTGAAATCAATAATGTATTGGAAAAAGGAGTTTTCTTCGCTGCTACGAAATTATATGGATTAACATTTAAAAAGCGTACAGATATTCCTGTGTACCACCCGGATGTTGTAGTGTATGAAATCTTTGAAGAAGACGGAAGTAAATTAGGATTGTATTACGGAGATTTCTTCGCTAGAGATAGTAAAAGAGGTGGAGCTTGGATGAGTGCTTTCGTAAAACAATCGAAGTTGCGTAATCAAAGACCAGTTATTTATAATGTTTGTAACTCTCCGAAACCAGCCGAAGGAGAACCAGCTTTAATTAGTTTTGACGAAGTTGAAACAATGTTTCATGAGTTTGGTCATGCATTACACGGTTTGTTTGGTGATCAACAATATGCTTCTATTTCAGGAACCAGCACAGCAAGGGATTTCGTTGAGTTTCCTTCACAGTTTAATGAAAACTGGGCTACACATCCAGAAGTATTAAACAACTATGCTTTACATTATAAAACAGGAGAGGTAATTCCTGATGCTTTATTGAAGAAAATAAAAGATGCTGGAACTTTCAACCAAGGTTATTCAATAATTGAAAACTTATGTTCTTCAAACTTAGATATGCAATGGCATACGATTAGTTTGGATACTAATGTTGATGATGTAGCTAAATTTGAAAAAGAAGCTTTAGCAAAAATGAAATTAAATGTCGACGAAGTGCCTCCAAGATATCGATCTACCTATTTTGCACATATTTTTAGTGGAGGTTATGCTGCAGGTTACTATTCGTATTTATGGACAGAAATGTTAAGTCATGACGCTTACGATTGGTTCAAGAATAACGGATTGTTAACTAGAGAAAATGGAGATAAATTCCGTAAAGAAGTATTATCAAGAGGTAGCACAATGGATTATGCAGAAATGTATAAGACTTTTGCAGGTAGAGATCCACAAGCAGAACCAATGTTAAAGGCAAGAGGATTAAAATAAATATTCATATTAAGTTATGGACTACTTAAGAGAGACTTATTTTTTCGATTATCAGAATGAAACTATTCAAAATATTGTTTCAGAAATAAAAGCTGAAACCTTAAATGATAAAGAGAAAGCGATTCGTATTTATAACAAAATTCGAGATGAATGGCGTTATGATCCATATACAATAAGTCTCTCTAAAGAAAAATACAAAGCCAGTCATATTGGTAAAAGTTCATCAGGTAATTGCGTCGAGAAATCGATTTTATTGATCTCTTGTTTGAGAGCTTTAAATATTCCTGCAAGATTGCATTTGGGAAAAGTTAAAAACCATATTGCTGTGGAGCGTTTAACTGAAAAGTTTGGTTCAAATGAATTAACGCCACATGGTATGGTAAACGTTCAATTAAATGATAAATGGCTGAAAATGTCACCAGCATTTAATAGTGCTTTATGTAAAATATTTAATGTTGAACCATTAGAATTTGATGGGCAGAACAGTTCTTTTCTACAACAGTACAATAGTTCGGGAAGTTTATTTATGGAATATGTAGATGATTACGGACATTTTGAAGATGTTCCAGTAGCGTTTATGGTAAATAATATAAAAGAACATTATCCGCATATTTTTGATGTGGATGATTCGATTACCGAGTTTAAGTTGTAAAAACGAATGGAAATATGAACGATTACTTCGATAATGAAACCTATACCAAAGTCAGTTTTACTAGTGAACAGCTTAGTAAAACTGACTTTGATTCTTGTACCTTTAACAATTGTGATTTTTCGGAATTACACATAAACGGTTCTGAGTTTTTAGAATGCGAGTTTATTGATTGTAATTTAAGTAATGCGAGACTCAAAGATTCTAGTTTTAAGGACGTACATTTTTATAATTGTAAATTATTAGGAGTTAAGTTTTATGAAGTAGATCCGTTTTTATTAAAAATGATTTTTTCCGAATGTCAGCTAGATTATGCCTCATTTTATCAGTTAAAGATGCACAATTTTCAATTTATGAATTGCAGTATAAAAGAGGTTGACTTTTCTGAGGCAGATTTACAATTTTCATATTTTGATAATTGTGATTTGACTTCTACTATTTTTGAAGAAACTGATTTGCGATGCACAAATTTTAAAACTTCACGTAACTTTTCTATAGATTTAGAAACGAATAAAGTTGAAAAAGCAGTTTTCTCTCCACATAACTTGGTAAATTTGTTGGAGAAGTATAAAATTATTGTGGAAAAATAGTGTATGACTAAAGAAATAGAAGAAAGCCTAGAGAAAATACCAATTATCAGTTGGTTCGTAAAAATCGGAAAACAAATTAAAATTCCTGGTTTAGAAGGATTGTCATTATATGATGTTCTTGAAATGTACGTGATCGGAATAGTTAAAGGAGCTTTAACTACTCGTGCAGGTGGAATTGCATTTAGTTTTTTTATGGCTATTTTTCCGTTTTTGTTATTTATTCTAACACTTATCCCTTACTTGCCAATTGAAGGATTTCAAGATGGTTTATTCGATTTAATAAGAGAAGCATTACCGCCAAAAACCTTTGATGCTGTAAACGGGGTTATTCGAGATATTTTAAATAATCAATATGGTGGATTATTATCTTTTGGTTTTTTAGCCTCTATTTTTTTAATGACAAATGGAGTGAATGCAATTTTCGGAGGATTTGAATATTCATATCATGTAAATGAGTTTAGGAACGTATTCAGAACTTATGTCGTTTCTTTAGGTGTGTCATTATTAATGTCATTCTTCTTAATTATCACAGTTTCATTAATTATTTTGTACCAAATCGCATTATCAAAAATAGATGATATAGGTTGGTTTGATACAGGAGAGATGAATTTGTTTTATCTCGGTAGGGGATTATTGTTTCTGATAATGATTTACACAATTGTCTCAATATTATTCAGATATGGAACAAAACAAGGAAAACAAATTAAGTTTTTTTCTGCTGGAGCATTGTTAACGACAGTAGTTTCTTTGTTTACATTTTATCTTTTTGGAATTTATGTAGTAAAGTTTGCCAAATACAATCAGTTATATGGTTCTATCGGAACTTTATTAATTTTAATGCTGTTCGTTTGGTTAAACGCAATTATTCTATTACTTGGTTTTGAATTAAATGCATCTATTTATCAGTTAAAACGTAGAAATAAAACTTCATAATCTACCAATTAATTCGGATATTTGCAGGCTTAAATAAATACTATTTAGTTTTTAATCGAATTATAACTTATGAAACCAGGAATTCCTAAAGGAACAAGAGACTTTTCATCAACTCAAGTAGCAAGAAGAAACTTTATATTCAATACAATAAAGCATTCTTTTGAATTATTTGGTTTTCAGCCTATTGAAACACCTAGTTTTGAGAATTCTTCAACCTTAATGGGAAAATATGGAGAGGAAGGAGATCGATTAATTTTTAAGATTTTAAATTCAGGTCCTTATTTATCAAAAGTAAGTGATGAGGTTTTAGCTGATAAAGACAGTGGAAAGTTAACGAAACAAATTTCGGAAAAAGCTTTACGTTACGATTTAACAGTGCCATTTGCTCGTTATGTAGTACAACACCAAAATGAAATTACTTTTCCTTTTAAACGTTATCAAATTCAACCAGTATGGAGAGCAGATAAGCCACAAAAAGGGAGATATAGAGAATTTTATCAGTGTGATGCAGATGTAGTAGGAAGCCAGTCTTTATGGCAAGAAGTTGAATTTGTTCAATTATACGATGCAGTTTTTAGTAAGTTAAACGTTCAAGGAACGACCATTAAAATCAACAATCGAAAAATCCTTTCAGGAATTGCAGAAGTGATCGGTGCTAAAGATAAACTAATCGATTTTACAGTTGCTTTAGATAAGTTAGATAAAATTGGAAAAGATGGAGTTGTTGCTGAGATGATTTCGAAAGGAATCTCGGAAGAAGCGATTGAGAAAGTTCAGCCATTATTTGATTTTACAGGAAGTAATGATAATAAACTTAATTCCTTAGCAGAAATGTTAGTTGGATCTGAAGAAGGAACGAAAGGAGTTGAAGAGTTACGTTTTGTAATCGATAATATTAAGGGATTAGGATTACAAACAGCAAGTTTAGATCTTGATGTTACTCTTGCAAGAGGATTGAATTATTATACAGGAGCAATTTTTGAAGTTTCTGCTCCAAAGGAAGTAAAAATTGGATCTATCGGTGGAGGTGGAAGATATGACGATCTTACAGGAATTTTTGGACTAAAAGATGTAAGTGGTGTCGGAATTTCATTTGGTTTAGACCGAATTTACCTTGTTATGGAAGAATTAGGACTATTTAAAGACGTTGAATTGCCAAAACCAAAAGTTTTATTCTTAAATTTCGATGAGAATGAGTCATTAGCTAAAATGAAAGCAATTAATGAGTTACGATTTAATGGCGTAAAAGCTGAGTTATATCCTGATGTTGCAACCAGTAATAATCAGCAAAAGAAACAGTGGAAATATGTTGACAAAAGAGGCATAGAGTTTGTAATAACTACTGTTGAAGATGAGCAATTTAAGTTCAAAAACACACAAACAAGAGAAGAAAAACTCCTTACAATCAAGGAAATAATTAATATTTTACAATAAAAAGAACTTTTTGTTTTATCTTTACAAAAAAACATTAAACAAAAAGTTATGTTCGAGACCCATAATAATATGATAGACGATAGAATAGACGAGATAGGTGAAAACCACGTTGGAACATCTGCTAAAACACCATTAAGGGATGATGCTTTTGATATTTCAGACGAAGAAAAGATAGCTAGAATACAAGACAGTGTAAAAGATATCCTTGAAACATTAGGGATGGATTTAACTGATGATAGTTTACAAGGAACTCCAAAACGTGTTGCAAAGGCTTTTGTGAATGAGTTATTTATGGGATTAAACCCAAAGAATAAACCAAGTGCATCTACTTTTGATAACAATTATAAATATGGAGAAATGTTAGTAGAAAAAAACATTGTTGTTTATTCTACTTGTGAACACCATTTATTACCAATTGTAGGTAGAGCCCATGTAGCTTACATTTCAAAAGGAAAAGTAATTGGTTTGTCAAAAATGAATCGTATAGTAGAGTATTTTGCTAAAAGACCACAGGTACAAGAGCGTTTAACAATGCAAGTTGTTCAAGCAATGCAAGAAGCATTAGGAACAGATGATGTTGCTTGTGTTATTGATGCGAAACATTTATGTGTGAATTCAAGAGGAATTAAAGATATTGAAAGTTCTACTGTTACCGCTGAATTTGGTGGTAAGTTCAAGGAAAAAGAAACTAAAAGAGAGTTTTTAGACTATATCAAATTGAATACAAACTTCGATTAATTTCTAGAAGAAAATAAATTAAAAAGAGTAGCTAAAAGTTGCTCTTTTTCTTTTTTTATTTATAGTTCATTCTTTACATTTGTTTTATTAACAATTAAAATAAATTAGCTATGAAGAAATTTAGCATCGCACTAAGTGCGTTATTCTTATGTATTTCAATATCTTGTAATGATGACAACAATGTAAGTGGTTCAGGTAGCCAGGAAGTTGCAGATCAACAAAATGCTTTAGAAGATAATAAAACAGATGTTGCAACCTTAGAAAACGGTATCATCATTGACGGTGCAACTAAAGAAAGCGGAAATCCTCCATCTCCAAATAGTAACTTAGATTTTAATATTTCAAATAATTCTCAGAAAGGATTTCAAAGTTCAGGTTTTGATATTAAGTTTTCTTCAAATGCGGATGTCGCTGGAGCTTACATTAGATTTAAGGATGTAGATGGGAATGCAACTTCAGATTATTTTGATGTTCCAGCATCGTCTTTTGGAAGTAGTTTCTCAAACAAAGGAAGTTTTGCAAACTCAGCTATTATTAACAAAAAAATAGAATCAGCTTCACTAGTAAGTAAAAACTCAGAATCTGTTATTAATGTAGATTTAAAAACTACGGTTCCAGCAGGAGAATTTTGTTATGACATTTGTATTTATGATAGTCAAAATAATATAAGTACTATTGAAACAGTATGTGTTACTATCGAGGCTTGGGGTGGAAATGCTCAATTAGTTGGAAAGTGGAGACTTGAAGAGATTACAGATTTTGATGATACTTTTGATATCGACTGTAATAATGGAGGAACTATAAATGTCTCAGAATCAAATATTATCTCTCAAGATATTTTAGTGTATTTTAACGAAGACGGTTCTTATAATGATTCTCAAAAAGGAGAAACAGGTATTTTAGATTATAATGCTTCTGTTGAAACTTGTACTGTGGTTTACACTCCTGATACAGAAAAAATGGATGAAGAAAGATTTGGAAACTGGGCTTTTGATGAGGATGATAATAGAATTACAATTGTTTTATTCTCTATTAAAGATTTATTAGATTCAAATAATTCTACTGATTACGAATTTGGAGATAAATTCTTTGATGGATTATTTATAAAAGAAATTACAGATACCAAATTAGTTATTGAGGAAGTTTCTCCTTTCGGATTCGAAGTTACTTATGTTTTTAAAAGATTATAGTTAAAGACTAGGAAATATTTTAAAAGGCACAGTGTAAACTGTGCCTTTTTTGTTACCATCCTAAATAATAATCTTCATCAAGCCAACTCGGACATTCTAATCCGTATTTCTCTCTCATAATGTGTTCTGTTACACAGAATGCTCCTTCAACCCAACCTTGTTGATCTGAGTAAGCTTCTCCTGCTATAAATATTCTTTCCTCTTCGAAAGGTTGACGAATGTAAGGCATTACATCCCAAACTTTATATTCATTTTTCCAAGCATGATATCCACCTCCGTAAGGATCTTTGGTCCAGTCTTTATAAGCAGAAGTGTATGGTGATGGAACTTCAACATTTGGTCCATGTAATTCTCGTACTTGATTCATAACTTCACCTACCATCATTTTACTAGCATGTTCGTAGTTCGCGTAAGTTCTATTCTTTGCTCGTACTAATTTAGTTTCGCGAGTTTGGAATTTTTCTCCAGCTTCAAGTGCTTGCCAGAAAGTTACCGTTCTCATATCGTTATAACTTGCTAAAAATAAAGAATGAGAATTCACTGGGTCAACTCCGAAATAGTAACATTGTCTCATAGGTAAATCAGTAATAGATTCTCCAGCCATAGCTCCTAAACCAGCTTCCCACCATGGCTCTTCGAAACCGAGTAATATTTTTACAGATGGTTCTGGAATTACGGAATTTAAGTTGTTATGTAGTTTATGATTTTTTTCTGGATTAAAGAAGAAGTTATCTTGATCAAGTAATTCTAAAGATCGTTTAGGCATTCCTAAAATTATGTCTTTAGCTTCTACTTCATAATATTCTTCTTTGTTTAAATTATAAAAAGTTAGAATGTATTTATATTCACTTGATTTGTCTTTATTTCTTCTGAAGGTTTTAAGTTTATTCCTTGTATAAATTGTACCTCCTTGTTGAATAAAGTCATCTCCTAAACAAGTCAATATTTGATCATATCCACCTTCTATTGTTTTATATTTTACAGAATCACTTGCGAAATCTCCTACCATATAAGGAAAAGCTTCTGCAGCATTCCAATTAATTGTGTTTGAATAGTATCCTCCAGCCTGAGCTAAAAATTCATAACATTCCTGAGAAGATCGATCTTTTAATAAGTTCCAGAATCCAATTTTATAAACTTTAATTCCTTTATAAGGTCCATCAAATTGATATACTAAGTCTTGTTTAACTCGATTCCATTCTTCTCTTGGATTCGGGTTTTCTTGTATTTGTTTTAAAGAATATCCATCAGCTTCTAAAACTTCACTAATAATTTCGGTGAAAATATCATCAGAACTCATTCCATCAAATCGTTCTTCAACAAAATATCTAGTCTTAAATTTCTCTCCAGTTATTTGAGATTGAGAAAATCTATTAGCAAAGAAGCGTTGTTTTCTTAAATAATATAAATGATGATTCGCATCACCCATTGGAAAGTCGATTGGGTTTAATCCATATTGAGTTGAGAATACATCTTCAATTAAAGCAGTTACAATTTTTTGCTCTGTCATATAACGCATTCCTCCAAGTTCTCCTACAACGTTCATACCTGGAAGTTTTACAGATTCTAATCTTCCTCCAATACGATCACTCATTTCAAATATGGCAACATCTAAGTTAAGTTTATTCTTTTGCTTGTTTGTCCCGTTTAAAAGCCTATATCCAGAATATAGTCCCGAAGCACCAGCACCAATAATAGCGACATCTAATTGCTGTTTTTTAGCTTCTTTAGTCACAAAACGATTGCTAATTTCACCTCGAACAACTGGCCATTGAATTTTGAAGTGAGAAATATCAAATTTAGTCTTTCCTTTTACTGCTAAATCAGAAAGTATTTTTCCTAATAATGGAATAAACTTAGCGGCCCAACCTCCAGTGTAAACAATAATATTTTTATGATTGTGAACCCAATTAGGAAGTGTGTCTAACATTAATTCCTTATTGTTATTGTTCAATGTAATTAAACACGTAGAAGTAAATTCGGGTGTATTATCTAAACCAACCATATGATCTTGAACCCAAGCAGAGTTAAAAGCCAAACTTTCTTCACTAGGAATTCCAGTTCTATCCGACGGATCTTTTAGTATACGATCTGGAATATCTGGAGCCACGCGAAGATATCCTGGATTTGCCCAGTTCTCCTCCGGGAAACCATAGAATAAACTAGTGTTCTGAGGTTCTTGGAAAACAAACCAAGTTGGTAAAGTAATATCTTCTGTTTTCTTATAATAGGCAGAAGACATTTCCCAGATATCAACATTTACAGATAATCCAAAGTGTTTTAGAATATCGTTTACAAATGCTCCTGGAGTTATAACTAATTTTTCTGTCGTGTAAAGTTGTTCAGAAGTTTCTACATTGATGATTCCTGTGTTTAATGATTGAATATTCGTAACAGGAGTGAACTCTAATAAATCTATATTTCCAGCATCATTTGCAATATTAAATAAAGCTTTTAAAGTGGCTTTTAAATCAATAATACCACCATCTTTTTGAAAGAATCCATTATAATCTTCTGGTAAGTCTTTAAACGGATATTGAGCTTCAATTTGTTTAGCATCAAGTGGAGTGTATGGAATATGAAGTTTGTCCATAACATCCATTGCAGCTTGAATTCCTCCTTCTTGTGAACTAATGTTTGGATCTCCAAACCATAATGAGCCTACTTTATCAATAAGTTGTTCGTCAGTTGTTTTTTGAAGTTTTTCCCAATAAGGTATAGATTCTAAAGCAAGTTCTGACATATATTCCTGTGCATATTGAACTCTGAATTGTCGAGAAAGTCCTGCAGAACTTCCTTTATCGTTAAAAAATCCAAATTGCTCTAAAACAAGTACGTTCTTTTTGGTATTCGCTAGTTCTGCGGCAGTTGCTAATCCCATGGCACCACCACCAATGATAATAATATCATATTCAGTTTTCATGATTTACTTTAATTTAGGTTAGTAAGTAAGTTTTAGTAAGGTTAAATTACTGACTTATTAAAACCGTTTTAAAGATTAAGCCATAACTGTGAAATATTAAGGTATAAGTGAATTAAGGAAAGTGTTGTAAATAAAAAAAGCGACTTAAAAAGTCGCTTTGAAAATATGTTGAATCTCGAATTATGAGATTAAGTTGTCAATTTTTTCTTTCTCTTCCGCAGCAAGAGCAGCATCAACTAAAATACGTCCACTGTGCTCGTCAATAGTAATTTTCTTTCTGTTCGCAATTTCTAATTGAACCTGTGGTGGGATTGTAAAGAAAGATCCTCCAGCAGCTCCACGCTCGATAGATACAACAGCTAATCCGTTTTTAACTTTGTTACGGATTCTTTTATATGCATTTAATAAGTGTTTATCAATTGAGTTAGAAAACTCTTCAGATTTCTGAATTAATAACTGTTCTTCTTTCTCAGTTTCCTTAAGGATTGCATCTAATTCAGACTTCTTAGCGTTTAAGTGTCCTTCTTGTAAAGCTAATTTTTCTTTCGTTGAATCTACAACTTGTTTCTTTTGAGAAATCTTAGCTTTAAATTCTTTGATTCTTTTTTCTGCTAATTGAATTTCTAATTCTTGATATTCAACTTCTTTAGTTAAAGAATCGAACTCACGATTGTTACGTACATTTTTTTGTTGCTCAGTATACTTCTTAATTAAATTTTTTGATTCTTCAATTGCTAATTTTTTATTACTGATGTCAGTATTTAAATTGTCAATATCTTGAGCTAAGTTCGATAGTCTTGTATTTAATCCGGCAACGTCATCTTCTAAATCTTCTACTTCTAAAGGTAATTCACCACGAACGCTTCTAATTTCATCAATTCTAGAGTCAATTAATTGTAAGTCGTATAGCGCTCTTAATTTTTGTTCTACCGTTACTTCTTTTTTTGCCATTGTCTATTAAATATAATGTATTGGATTTGTACTCTTTTCGCTTAAACGAATCGCAAAATTAGTGAATTTTTTTGTAAGATAGTCAACTAAAAGGTTTTTTGTAAACTGTTCACTTTCATAATGTCCAACATCGGTCAATAAAATGCGATTTTCAGCCTTAAAAAATTCATGATATTTAAAGTCGGCACTAATATATGCATCCGCTTTTTCTCGTATGGCATTTGAAATAGCAAAACTTCCTGCACCTCCTAATACTGCTACTTTTTTGATTGTTTTCCCTAGTAGTTTTGAATGGCGAACACAGTCTGTTTTAAAGGTAGATTTTACAAACTGTAAGAATTCATTTTCATTCATAGGGTTTTCTAACTCACCAATCATTCCCATACCAACATTTTGATGTTTGTTGTTTAAAGTGATTACCTCATAAGCAACTTCTTCATATTGATGGTATTTGAAAAGTGTACTTAAAATTTTACTTTCAAGGTAGCTTTCAAATGTGACTGTAATACAAGTTTCTTCTTCATATTGTAGTTCACCTTTCTTTCCAACAGTTGGATTAGAATGTTCGTTTCCTCTATAACTTCCTTTACCTTCTACATTGAAAGAACAGTTGTCATAATTACCGATAGATCCTGCTCCAGCTTCGAAAAGTTTGTTTCTCAAATAATCGGCATCACCGTAAGGAACATAGGTTGTAAGTTTTTTAATTATTCCTTTTTTAGGAATTAATATTTTATTGTTTTGAAGATTCAAAACTTCACACATTTTTGCTGAAACACCAACTTTTGAATTGTCTAAAGCCGTGTGTGTCGCATAAATAGCAATATCATTTTTAATTGCTTTTAAAACAACTCTTTCTACATAATTGTTCCCATTTAACTTTTTTAAACCTCCAAAAATTATGGGATGAAAACTCACAATTAAGTTACAGTTATTGGCAATTGCTTCCTCAACAGTTTCTTCTAATGTGTCTAAAGTAACTAATACTCCTGTTACTTCTGTATTATAATTTCCTACTAGTAATCCTACATTATCGAAATCTTCAGCAAATGAAAGTGGAGCAATTTCTTCTATATAATTTGTTATTTCTCTAATTATCATTGTCTAATTTTATCAACTTCAAAGTTAAGATTTTTAATGTATTTTCGTTCTGAAGAAATTAATATGAATTTTTTTATTTCAGGATTTTATTGAACTGATAATAGATGTTTATGTGTGTTACCGAATATTGTAGAAGTATCTTGAATATTCAGATGTTAAAAAAATCAAATAGATGAAATTACTCCGCTTTTTATTATTTCCTTTTGCAATTATTTATGACGTAATTACAAAAGTGCGTAATATTTTATTTGATTTAAATGTTTTAAAATCAACATCCTTTAATATTCCTGTAATTGCTGTTGGAAATTTAACAGTGGGTGGAACAGGGAAAACTCCACAGATTGAATATTTGATCAGATTATTAAGGTCTGAATATAAAGTTGCTGTTTTGAGTAGAGGTTATAAACGCAAAACGGAAGGCTTTCAATTGCTTAATAAAAGTCATTCAGCTGAAGATGTAGGAGATGAACCTTTACAGTTTTTTTCGAAATTTGATGGGATTAATGTTGCTGTAGATGCAAATCGCACCAATGGAATAAGTGAATTAATGTCGTTGGTAAATCCAGAGTTAGTTTTGCTAGACGATGCATATCAGCATAGGAAAGTAAAGGCAGGTTTTTATGTTTTATTAACTAAGTTTGATGATTTGTATTGTCAAGATTTTTTGCTACCAACAGGTAATTTAAGAGAAAGTAGGAGTGGAGCAAATAGAGCGGATATTGTAGTTGTAACAAAATGCCCAAATCAGTTAAGTGATTTCGAAATGAAGTCGATTGAGAAAAAACTTAAATTATTACCAAATCAGAAATTGTTTTTTTCAAAAATAGAATACAATGAAAATTTGATAGGAGGTGAGGAGACTATTTCACTCTCACATTTAAATGAGGAATTTATTTTAGTTACCGGAATTGCTAAACCAACAAGTCTGTTAAAATATTTAAAAGAAAGAGAGTTGAGTTTTACACATTTGCAGTTTCCAGATCATCACCATTTTTCAGAACAAGATCTTTCTAAAATAGAAGCTGCTCGTAAAAGCCTCAAATCAAAAAATAAAATTGTTTTAACTACTGAAAAAGACTTTGTTCGTTTAAAAGGTAAAATTGAAAGTTTATTTTACATTGAAATACACAATTCATTTTTATCAAATCAAAACGACTTCGATTCTTCGATAAAAGAATTCATTACAAATTTTAAGTAATACTATTTACTACAATTTTCGCAGTAAGTAGCTCTTAAAAACTCATCCTCAAGTAACTGAAAGGTAACCCCTTTTTTCAAAGCTGAATTATACAAGCTACAAAAACGTTTTTTATTCATGTTAATTGCGTTTAACATAACAGTTCTGTACTCTTCGGTTTGTGTTAATTCCTCTTTTGTAATGGTTAAATTTAAATAGTAGAAAAGTAAATCCTCATCAACAGTTATGTTGTTTACTTTATCTTCAATTGTGTGAATTGCGTCATAAATATTTGAGTAATAAGTAAAAAACTGAGCGATACTTAAATAGTCAAAATCAGAAAGAATTAAATTTTGATATGATTTTAAAACATAATTAACAGAAGAATCTTTGCCTTTATGATTGTTTTTTCTTGCATCTTCTTCAGCTTTTACAATATGATAATTCACAATCATTTTGTCTATCAGCTCTTTTGAAATTCCATATTCTTTAAGATTGATAATTTCTTTTTTAAACTCTTCTCTATTTATCTCACGAGCACGATGTTTCCAAATAATAAATTTTAAAACGGCTAAATTATATTTTAAGCGTTTATCATTTGGTTCAAGTTTTTCTAGTTGTAAAAGTTCTTTTTCAACATTCAAAGTTTGTTTTAAGTCAACAAAATATTTGAAAATACAATTCTTAGTAAGTAATCGTAAATACTTCTTACTCTTAGGAATTTTCATGTTTTTCAAAACCTGTGGTTTGAATTTATCACGAAGTCGATCTAAAATTGAATTTTGAATGGCACAAGCTTCTTCTAGTTTATCAGCGCGAACAGCTTTATTGAAAAGTGTTACTAATTGATCAACATGCAATTTCTTGAATTCATCCTTTTTCTCAAGAGATAAAACAACAACTGCTTTTCTGTGATTTCTTAAAACCGGTTCTAAGTTGGCGGCATATTCATTTATTAGTTTTGCTTTCACATTTTTCTTTGGAAGCTTTACTAATTTTTTATGTTTCGTTTTCTTAATATCATTGAAAAACTCAACCCAGTTTTCCGATGTTGAAATTTTAGTAATTATGCTAGGCTCTTGAAATGATTGTAGGGAACCTGCAATACTTCTAGCACGTTGATTTTGTAATTGGAAATTTCTTTGGGTACTTCCTTCAACTGATGCATAAGCATTAATGTTGATTTTTTTAATGTTGTAATCTGTAAGCTTTAAAGAATCGTATAAAGGTTTAATGTCTTCAGGTTTGTATTCCGATTTATCTTTTTCAAAAGGAATTGAAAACGTTAATTTCTTATACTTTGTTACAATATGATTTTTGTTCGAAGTGATTCTTTTGTTTTTGTATGTTATATCATCTAAATACACACCCATATCTAATAATCCTCGTGGATATTTCTCTAGGTTATAAATAGTGTAGTATTTACAAAAAGCTTTATTATGAAGAAACAGAAGATTAAATTCAATTTCTTCTTTTTGTAAGTTAGGAGGTACTTTACCAATGTAAACTCTGTATCTATTTCTGCTTACGCTTTTTAATTTTCCTGGTTTATTAATTCCATAAACAGGAGGTAAAAGAACACCTCTTATTTGTGAAGGTTTTACTTCTTTATCACAAGAATATCTACTCCTACGAACAATATCAACTGCAATTCCATCACCTTG
Organism: Tenacibaculum sp.; assembly: GCA_022448525.1. Lineage (GTDB taxonomy): Bacteria > Bacteroidota > Bacteroidia > Flavobacteriales > Flavobacteriaceae > Polaribacter. The sequence goes on along the minus strand of JAKVCX010000001.1, from coordinate 180,862 downwards.
TTCTTTAAACAAAGCATTATACCAGTTTCTATTATTTACTTCAAAATATAATTTGTTGTCTTCTAAGCGAACACCAAAACGCACGTAGTTTGGTTTTTGTTTAAAAACCTTAGTGAACGTATTACATTTATTTTCTCTGTCCCCATCAGGAAAATAAATACCGTAGGTATATTGTTGTGCGTTTGCTATTAAAGAAATAGCAAATGCTAGTAGTAAAAGTTTATTCTTCATTTTTCCCCGAGTCAAAGATCAACGACCTCAGACTTACATAATTTATTCGGTATTACTTAATGAATTGAAGCCCCATTCAATTCAAAAAATAAAACGCCAAAATTAGTCCAAAATTGTTTAATGGTTTGATTTTGTTAAAATTTGTTGGGATAATTGTATAATTTGACAGATTTGACTTATAGAACTCTGTATTTTAACCGATTTCGGTAATGCAGGTTTTATATTGTAAGAAGTGGTATAGTCTATTTTTATGATTTATGTTTAACGAAACTCAGAACATGAAGTTCATAATCATACCATTGAGAGCCTCCAAAATGCTTCTTGCTTTTTACTTTTGATAATTGATTTTCAATACTATTGATAATTTCGGGTGTAAAATTATTCGTGTTTTCAAATATTAAATTAATGGACTTTGAAGTTTCATATTGGGGTGTGTAAAGATGATTGGTTTGCGATTTTTCTTTGAAGAATTGCTCCATCATTTTCATTCTTTTAAAATGTGTAGATTCAAAGTATAAGTTTTCTAATTCAATGACTTTTTGAATTACTAACTTTCCCCAGTTGGCTTCAGAAGGTTTAATTATGATTGCCTCAAAATGTAAGTTTTTACTTTCCAAACCAACACCTGGTAAATCATCAATGTGTAAATCGAAATTAAAAGCAGGTGGGTATTTAGAAGCACTACAGTTTTCATTTCTTAAAACAGAAATGTTATCTTTTTGGTTGATAATTTTATCAACTTTAATACCATAATACTTAAAGGTTTTTCTAATTTGATGTTTACTTCTAAATGACGTGGTGTAGATATTGATTGAATGTCCTTTGTTTTGAAGAGTAAGTATTAAATCTCTAGATCCTTTTCTTATTTTTTCTATACCTAAAAATCTTCCAATAAAACCTCTTTTTTCGGTTTCGAATTCCTCATCGTAAGGTATTAATGTTCCATCAAGATCAAAACTTATATTCATTGTGTTTTTAAGTAATAGACTAGGTTTCTCGATATTTTTTTAAACTCCGTTAAAGTTTAAAAAAGGGAGTGATGTGAAAAGAATCAATAATATAATAATGAACAATTCGAGTTTATCTTTTGCAGAATCAGAAATTTTGTAAATGATAATAGAGGTAAGAAACAGGTAGATTGAAGAACGCAAAAAAGTGTTTTCAATACCAATCATATTACCTTGTGCCATTGACAAAACAATATTAATACTTATATATGATCCGTTTATTTTGTAATAAAAAACGCTTAAAAAAGTGAGAACATTAATTAGTAAAAATATAGTAGTAAATATTAAAGGCTTATGTCTCATATATTACCAATCTATATGTAAAATGCTTTTTCCTTTGATGTAGGTGTTCAAAAAGTGTTTTTGAATATTTCCTTCTTGATACATATGGTTGCTTGAATGATTGAAATCTAAAAGTTTTTGAAAATTTTCTAATTGACAATAAAAACTTTCATTCTCGTAAAAACTGAAGAATTTTGAATCCATTCCTTTTCTTTGATGACCAATTTCTTTAAAGTAAGCTACTTCTTTCATAAGTTCACCTTCGTAAGAGATACTCTTATAAGGAATTTGCAATTTACTTCCTAGTGTCAGCTTTTCTTTAAAGGTATGTTTACTAAAATTATTCAGTTGATTATATTCTTCAAAGTTTACAATTATTTTATTTAAATCAGGATTAGTTTCTGTTGTAAATAGTTTAAAATTAGTAAATCCGTCATTCTTATTTAAAAGAATTGATTTCCCTAATTGTAGTTCTTTATCATTACGAAAAATAGCAACATATTCCCAAATACCGTTTATAAAGGCTTTTGAAAAAACATTTTCAGACAGAAGATTAAGGTCTTTCAATGAAGATTCTATTTCGTCTTTTAATAATGTGAAAGTTCCAAATTCTTTGTTAGGTGCAACTTGTAAATGGGTAATGTCTAATCCCAATTTAATAGATAAATTATTTTATAAAAACGTTTTAATGAGTTGAATCATTCATGAAAATTTAAACGAATTTTTTACCGAAAGAATCTCTAGCTTCTGCCATGATTTTTTTGATATCTTGGTCGTCCTTTCTAGGACAAATCATTATAATGTCCTTCTTTTCAACCACAATAAAATCTTCCAATCCTTGAATAACAACACGCTTTCCGTTTTCTGTACGAATCATGTTTCCTTTAGCATCTCTAAATATAACATTAGCTCCTACAACAGCATTATCGTCTCCGTCTTTCTTTAGTTTGCCATATAAAGATCCCCAAGTTCCTAAATCATTCCAACCGAAATCTACAGGTAATACATGAACATTATCTGCACGTTCCATGATTCCAAAGTCAATAGAAATATTCTCACAATCTTTGTAGTTGTTTTTAATGAAATCGTCTTCAAAGTCAGTATTGTAAACATTATTTCCATCGTCAAGAACATCTACCATTTCAGGCAAATAAGCTTTAAATGCTTTCAGAATACTTTTAGCAGACCAAACAAAAATTCCTGCATTCCAAAGGTAGTCACCACTTTCAAGAAATGATTCAGCAGTTGCTAAGTCAGGTTTTTCAGTAAAGTTTTTTACTTTTTTTATTTCAGAATCAGCGTTTTCATATTGAATGTAACCATAACCAGTATTCGGATGATCAGGTTGAATTCCTAAAGTCATTAGAATATCCTCTTTAGCACAAGCTTCAAATGACGTTTTTATATTTCTTAAAAACTCACCCTCATCTTTAATCCAGTGGTCAGATGGCGCAACAAGAATAACAGCATCTGGATTTTGACTATAAATTTTTAATGCGGAATATAAAATACAAGGCGCAGTATTTCTCATAACTGGCTCAAGTAATAATTGTTTCGTGTTTAACTGCGGAATTTGTTGAAGTACTAATTTCTCGTAGTTTTCGTTTGTAGCAATCATAATATTGCTTGTAGGAACTAATTCATTAATACGTTCAAACGTTCGTTGAATTAAAGATTGACCAGTTCCTAACATGTCATGAAATTGCTTTGGAAACTTTTGTGTACTAACTGGCCAGAATCTTGATCCGACTCCACCAGCCATAATTACGGCATAAAAATTATTCTTCATAGTGAGCTTGTTTGGTTATTGATTTACGGGTAAAACTTCTACATTCTGATTAAACAGATAAACGCGTTTGTTCGATAAATTAAGGCACTCATAGCGTGTTCTTCTTTTATTTCCGCGCTTGTAAAGTGTGTTTTTGTACTGAAATACACTTTCCATCGGAATATCAAATATAAAACTCTTTCCCGGTTTTGCCACACCTTCTCTCAATACTAATGATAATTTTACGTCTGCATCAGTACTGGCTTTCGGATTTTTCATGTGATTAGCCAGGTACGGAAGAATGTGTGGAGGATAAATATCAGGTTGTATAAAAGGCAACATTAAATGCTGAAAAACAGTTTTCCATTCTTTACCATGTGGTTGAACTCGTCCAAATTTTTTATAGGTTACGTGATGAGCGATTTCATGTATTAAGGTTAGTAAAAATTGATGTTTATTCAAGTTATTATTAACAGTGATTTGGGTTTTACCATTTGGTAAAGTTCTAAAATCACCATGTTTGGTTTGTCGTTCGTTTACAATTTTCAGATTTACCTTATGTTCATTAATTAAGTAAATTACCAGAGGAATTGCTTTTTCAGCTATGTATTTTTGTAGGATGTTTTCCATCAATAAAAAATAAAAGGAAGTTCTAACTTCCTTCTAGTGTTTTTTGTAATTCATTTACGATTTTCTGTTCTACTAAATCAGTTAATACTTTTCCTTTAAATGAGTATTTCTTAAGGATAGTGGGTTCATTGTAGCTTTCAAATCCACCATTCTCATTTTTATCCATTCCGAAGCTCACAATTAAATCTTTACTTTCGTGAATGAATTTGTAACTGTTCACATCGTACCCATCAAGTTGAATTTCTCGTAAATCTTTACTTTTAAAAGAGTATATAAACAACGATTTGAAGTCTTTTAAATTTATAATTCCGTCTTTGTTTGTGTCTTTTTTAGACACTTTCAAAAGCAATAAAATGTCATCTTCAAAATACTCTGTGGCGATATGATTAAAGTTTACTCTATTATTAAAAATTTTATTGTTCTTACTTTCTTTAGGAGAAGAAATTATAATGTTGTTATATGAACCGTAATAACTTTTAGAATATCGTCGTCTATTTGATTTAGATATTTTTTCAACACTATTAAACGCATTTAAAAGTTCAGAAGTGTCTTCTTTTTCGTTCAGTGTCTTGTGTGAAACAGGAATGATGTAAGTTGATTTTAATGTGTCTATTAATCTTGGTGTTTCTAACGAAATAACTTGTTCTCGTTTTTTTTCTTTTTGTAACTCCTCAACTTTTTCTTGAGAGAGAATACCTGTTTCCTGAGTCTCATAGTTTTGATACCTGAAATATTCCGAGATAATAATACCTCCAAATGTAAATATTCCAGTTAAAACTAATATGATACCCAATGTTCCAAGTATTGCAAGGACTTTTTGATTGTAGTTTTTTAACTTCTCTTTTTTCATATATCAATTTTATTTATGGTGTTGAACTAGAAACTTGTAATACCTTTCCGTTGTAAATTTTATTTCCTGTTAAAGCAAAATTAAAAATGTAATCTGCCATTTCTTTTGCTGTAATTGGAGCTTGATATCCAGGGAAAGCTTCTTCTAACATTTCTGTTTGTACTGCACCAAGCGCTAACACATTAAATGCAACTTCTTTTTCTTTGTATTCTTCTGCTAATAATTCAGATAAGGTAATGACAGCGCCTTTGGCAGAACTATAAGCAGCTAATCCCGGAAATTTCATGCTTCCTTGAATTCCACCCATACTACTAATTGTTACGACATGACTTCCACGTTTCATATTGGGAATTAGTTTTTGCGTAAGTTGAGCAACAGCAAAAACATTTACTTGATAAACTTTTAAAAAATCTTCAGAAGTTAACTCTTCAAAAGGTTTGTTGACTAACATTCCAGCATTGTTTATTAGAATGTCAACAGAACCAAATTTTTCAAGTATGGTAGAAGCTGCTTTTTCTAATGAATTTTCATTCATCAAATCTGTTGAAATAGCAAGAATATTATCGTGGTTTACTTTTTCAAGAGGACTACTGTTACGAGAAAGTGCAATAACTTGATGACCAGCTGCTGCGAATTGTTGTGCTAATTCAAAACCAATTCCTCTGCTGGTACCTGTAATAACTATGTTTTTCTTCATTAATTGGGTTGTTATAAAAGATCAAGATCTAAGAAGTCTAAAAAACTATCTCCCGATGCATCTGTGTAATTATCGTAATTTATTTTTTGAATAGCATCTGTATTTAGTCCTTCTTCAATTTCTAAAAATCTAAAAATAAATGTTTGCGTTCTTATGATAATCCATGGAGTTGCAATTCCTAAAGTTACCACTGTCAATAAAAAATTAACAATTAAAAGCTCAAAAACATCTCCTGGTTTCGCATTGAAGCGAAAGTTAATCTCTCTTCCATTTTGAGTGATTGTTGTGTTTTCTGCATAATAAGAAAACAGTTCTTTGATATACCAAATAGAGTAAATTCCTAAGGTTAGAATAGATAAGAAAAAGAACTTCAAATTGATTAAAAAGAATGTGCTTCCTTCACCTTTAAAGTCGAATGATAAGTTTCCGAAACGTAAGTGACTGAAAATATACTTTCTTATATCGATGCTGAACCAAGCGCCATATATTCCTAAAGTTAAAATGGTAATTAACGATCCAATTAAACATTTCCAGAATAATTCCATTTTATCTCCTAGATAAGAAAAATGAATTCCTTTCCAAGAACTTTTTGAAGCTCTATATCTAATGGCACCGTGAATAGCGAAAGGAATTAACAAAAGGAATAGTAAGTAAAATACACCTAAAGCGATTCCTGTAAAATTAGGATTCTCGGTAATTGTTCCGTAACCTAAAAGAATGTAGAAGATAAAAATAAAGGCATAAATTTTCAGAAATCCAAAGAGTACTTCTTTTGCTGTTCCATGGAATACAAATGAATTTTTATCAATCTCTGTTGATTGATAGTGGTACTTTAAAATTTCAACTTTCGCCCATGGATAATAAATGCCAAGAGTTATTATAGTTAAGAAAATGTTCTTAAAAAAGATAAGTGCAAATTCACTTCCTTTTCCAAAATAATTAAATTCTTTCTTATCCGAAAAAAGCCCTGAAAAACCTTCCATAAAATAGTTTGCTAATTAATAAATCAAAATTGCGATTTTATTTTCTGTTACACAACTTTTGATATTTTATTGTGAAATTAGCTATTTTAGAGTTCTATTAAACTTAATTTTTTATTAAAAATGAGAAAACCATTACTTCTGCTTTTCTTCTTGTTTTCTGCAATTGGATTAGTTGGCCAAACTACGTATATCCTATGTGGAAAATTAATCGATACGAAATCTGGAATTACAAAATCAAAACAAACCATCGTTGTTCAAAAAAATAAAATCACTAGTGTTATGAACGGATATGTAATTCCGAGGAATAGCATCGACCAAGTGATCGATTTAAAAAATAAAGTAGTAATGCCTGGTTTGATTGATATGCATGTTCATATTGAAAATGAATTCGGACCACGAACAAGGCTAGAGAATTACATTCTTGATGAAGCAGATGTAGCATTTAACTCTGTAGGGTTTGCGAAAACTACCTTGTTAAAAGGATTTACAACTGTTCGTGATTTAGGAGGAACTGGAGTGAATATTTCTATAAAAAAAGCGATAAATGCTGGAAAAATTCCTGGTCCAAGAGTTTTTACAGCTGGAAAAGCTTTGGCAACAACTGGAGGACATGCCGATCCGACAAATGGGAGTAGGAGAGTGTTAATTGGAGATCCTGGACCTAAAGAAGGAATTGTGAATAGTGTTGAAGATGCCAAAAAAGCAGTTCGTCAACGATATAAGAATGGAGCAGATTGTATTAAAATTACTGCTACTGGTGGAGTTTTAAGTGTTGCGAAAAGTGGAGATAATCCTCAATTTACATTGGAAGAAGTAAAAGCAATTTGTGATATGGCAAAGGATTATGGAATGCATGTAGCAGCTCATGCTCATGGAGATGAAGGAATGCAAAGAGCAATTATTGGAGGTGTAAAAACCATTGAGCATGGTACTTATATGAGTGATGCGACAATGGAATTAATGAAAAAGCATGATGTTTATTTAGTTCCAACTATTACTGCTGGTAAAGAAGTGGAAGAAAAGGCAAAAGTAGATGGTTATTATCCAGCTATTGTAGTTCCAAAAGCACTAACAGTTGGCCCACAAATTCAGGGTACATTCGCTAAAGCATATAAGCGTGGAGTTGGGATTGCTTTTGGTACTGATGCAGGCGTTTTTAAACACGGAAATAACGGTAAAGAGTTTAGATATATGGTCGAAGCTGGAATGCCAGTTATGGAAACGATTCAAGCCGCAACAATTACAAATGCAAAGATTTTGAAAATGGAGAATGAAATTGGCCAAATAAAACCTGGTTTTTATGCAGATATTATTGCTGTTGATGAAGAGCCTTCAAAAAATATAAAAGTGATGGAGGAAGTAAAGTTTGTTATGAAAGATGGTGTTGTATATAAAAATGAATAAATAGATAAAATTATAGCAGTTTAAATGTAACTAATAGCATATTATCGCTACTAATAGGCATAATTATTTAGTTATGTTTATATCATATAATAAATATTGGAGCAGGTATAATTTTATAATTATTCCTGCTCTTCTTTTTTTGAGTTTAGTTCTTCTTTTAAAGTCAAGTTTTTACAATAATAGTTATGCTAATTATATCATAATTGATTTTTTAGTAACTATTCCTTTTATCTATTTTTTACTTATAAGAAGAAAAGAGGTTCCAAAAATTACAGTCTTATCTGTTTTTGTGCTATCAACGTTTTTAGCTAGTTTTTTACTTCCAAAATCAGATCAACGTTTATTAGACTTGATTAAAGATTTTATTATTCCCGTTGTTGAGTTGGGGATTTTTGGTTTTATTTTTTACAAAGCAAGATTGTTGTTCAAAACATTTAAACAAAATTCAACATCGGTAGATTTCTTTGACACAATTCAAATGGCAACTGCTGAAGTTTTTCCAAAGAAAATAGCTCATTTTTTAGCAACTGAAATATCTGTTTTTTATTACTTGTTTTTTGATTGGAAGAAAGTCGTGTCCAAAGAAAACTCATATAGTTATCATAAAGAAGGAACTTATAATGGCGTATTTCTAGGTATTATTTTGGTGATGTTAATTGAAACTTTTGTATTACACGTAATATTAGAAAAATGGAGCGTTACGGTTGCATGGATTTTAACTTTGTTAAGTGTTTATACTTTATTGCAGTTTTTAGCAATATTTAAATCTATGAAGAAAAGACCAGTTCTTCTTGATGCGGAAAATAATCGTTTAATTTTAAAATTTGGTTTTGCTGGTCATGCAAATGTATCAATTGAAAATATAGACAAAATAGAAGTTAGTTCGAAAGATTTTGAAGATGAGAATGTAAAGTACTTTTCATTTTTAGGGAAGCTGTGCGGACACAATACAATTATTCATTTTAAAGAAATGGTAGAGTTTGAAACTATTTATGGGATAAAGAAACAAGCGAAATCATTAGCTTTGATTTTAGATGATAAGCAAGGCTTTTATAACTTATTATCAGAGTAAGTTGAGTAGCGTTAGTGTAAATAGAAAGGACTACTCGTTATCCTTAACAAATAGTCCTTTACAAACCAAATTAACTACTATAAATAATTATAATGAAACAAACTTTGATACAAATATAGTTCAGAATTTCAATGTTTTAGCTAAATTTCGATAAACGGTAGGAAGTCCTTAGTTAAATTAAAAAACTCGCTTAGATTATTCGGGAATTATATGTTGATAAGCTCCTATGTCTGGAGAGTCAGATCTATCCATTCCTAATAAGTCAATTGAAAAAGAAGTTGCTTTTGCTTTATTTATAGCATCACTTTGGTCACCAATTCTAAAGTCTTCGTCAAATCGTCCAATAAAATCAGGGTTTCCGTTAATGATATTATTCAAGTAGTGAGAGGTGTCACTAAAATTTAATTCGTTGTTATTAGCGAAATTATTATTGAAATCATCAAATTGGATTAAACAATTTTCAATGAAATAATTAAACAATCCACCGCCATCAACTCTATCTACAACAAATTCAATATTGTTACTTCCATTGATGATACAGTTTGTAAAGTTAGCAGCAATTAAGTCTCTTGTATCTGTAACTTCTTGTCCTTGTTCATTTTCAAAAACAAAGAAATTATTAACTAGTACTGCAGGCAAAGAACGAAGGCTATTGTTCCAGTAATTTGCGAATGTAGAATGTGTGAAATTGTAAGATCCTCCAACGGTAGCAGCCAAAGAAACTTGTCCTGCATCTCCAATAACAACATTATTTCCTTCAATTTGAGCTTCTCTTCCTAAAATTCCAAAGCTAGATTGATTGTAGATCTCTGAGTTTTCAATTTTCAAGGTTGGTACTCCAGCTGTTCCCAAACTATCAACTAAAACTCCGATAATTCCATTCTTGATAATGGTATGATTAAGTTCATTATCTCTACTTCCAGCTCGCATCCAAATAGTTCCCCATTGACCAGGAACTTTATCGAAAAAAGATTCAAGACGATCACCTTCAAAAGTAACTTTCTCACTTAATGTTCCATTTACTTTTAAAGTACCAGCTTCATCTACAATTAAACCTGAGTTATCATGGAAATGAATTCTAGCTCCTGCTTCAATTGTAAGAGTTTTATTTGGTGGAACTGCAGCATATCCATAAATAACATATGGTTTTTCTTTAGTAAAAGTAAGTTCGCTATCTTCTAAATATCGACCTCTAATGGTTGTAGGTTGTCCATTTAAAGTAAGTTGATCGATTTCCATTGTAATCGGATCTCTTTCAGGGAAAATAAATGTCGCATCTTGAACTAAAGTAACGAGGTCAACATCTTGTTGATTATCTCCCGTATCAAATAAAATTTTGTCTGTGTATAACGGATCTGGAACAGCGGTGAAGTCTATTGTTGTTTCTACAAAAACAAAAATGCTATCATTCGCTAATATTTCAATATCTTGAAATACTTTCCCAGGAATTCCGTCAACATTTAAACGATAGTTAGAAGTAATTCCATTCTCTAATCGAATTTCTGGAATACTAATAGCATTACTACTTCTATTATATACTTTTAAATTATAAGTAGAAGAACCAATATTAGTGAAAATCGTATCTAAAAATACAGTGTCCTTAGAAAATTCTAGGCTACCAGAACTTGCAACTGTACTAAAGTCTTTTCTACAAGAACTAACAGCAACAATAATTGCAAGAATAAGAACAGTCTGTATATATTTCATAATATTTGGTTATTTCTTAATGATTTCGATTTCGAATAATTTCCCCCAATTTTTACCTGTGACAAACAATCTATTATTTTCTTTGTCAAAAGCAATTCCGTTTAATACGTCATCACCGTCAACAATTTTTTGTGTTTTTTTAATTTCCGCTACTAATCCTTTTAGTTCAACAACACCATCAACTACACCATTATTTGGGTTAATTATAGCTATAAACGGTTTTTGCCAATAATTCGCATAAATCTTTCCGTTAATATATTCTAATTCATTTAATTTCTCTAGTGTAATCTTATCAGTATATACTTGAACATTTCTTACTTCTTTGTGATTTTCAGGATTTAAAAACCAAATTTTATTTGTTCCATCAGACTTTATTAATTCTTTGTCGGAATGTGTTAGCCCCCAGCCTTCTAAACTTTGTTGGTATTTAAATTCTTTCACTATTTTGAAAGTATCAAGATCAAAAATAAATCCTTTACCCGCCTTCCAAGTCAACCAAAAAATTTGATTTCCAACAATGGTCATTCCTTCACCAAAATATTTGTCGCTTAAATCATACTGTTGAAGTACTTTTCCTGTTTTAAGCTCAACCTTTCTTAACCAAGATTGACCGTTTCGTCCAGTAGTCTCGTACAAAAATCCATTATGAAATTCTAATCCTTGAGTGAATGCTTTAGGATCATGTGGAAATGTATTTACAACTTTATAAGTATAACTCTCATATTTTTTATTAGAAAATACTTCAATGGAGTTATTAATTCTTTTAACCTTTCCTGGCATAAAAGCCAAAGTTTTGATTAAATGTTTTCCTACTCCAAGATCATTTGTATTTAATGAGGCTGTGTTGTTTTCGGTGTTTAATTTCTTAGAGCCCGCAAATATGTGAATACTGTCAATTTTTTTGCCTTCTAATTGTTCAAATTTAATGCTTACAGTTTCTCCAAGGGTTGTTTTATTCGGTGTATTTACTTTGAATCGATAACTTGCTTCACCACAAGAATTTAGAGTTAATAGTAGTAAACTAAAGATAGAAGCTTGCTTTATAAATTTCATATTACTTTGGTTGCGGATTTTTTTGATGTAATTTTATACAAATAAACTAATTTATTTGTTTGGAATTTAAAAAAAAGGGTTAAATTTGCACCCTCAAAAAGCCATTGCAGGTTTTTGATTTTTCTGAAGGCGTTTAAAACCTTACCAATTTTAAACAAATTCGCATTAAATTAAAAGTTTATTAAGATGAAAAAAGGTATACACCCAGAAAATTATAGAATGGTAGCGTTTAAAGATATGTCTAACGGAGATGTGTTTTTAACTAGATCAACTGCAAATACTAAAGAAACATTAGAAGTTGAAGGAGTTGAGTATCCATTAGTAAAATTAGAAATTTCTAGAACTTCTCACCCGTTTTATACTGGTAAGTCTAAGTTAGTTGATACAGCTGGACGTATTGATAAGTTCAAAAACAAATATGCAAAGTTCAAGAAGTAATTCGAACTTTTATACAATATCAAAAAGCTCTAACAATTTAGTTAGAGCTTTTTTTGTGCAAGAAATCTTGTATTTTTAACCAAAATAAAAATTTAGAAAATGAGAGATGCCATTTTAACAATTGTGGTTGTTATTAATGTTTTATGTGGTTTGTTAGTTTGGTTTATACCAGATTTAGGAAACTATATACTTTTTACAATTGCTTCTGCTTTTACACTTTTAGGAATTTATGATGCGTTTCTTCAAAAGAAACATTCATTATTAAGAGCTTTTCCTATTATTGCCAGATTGAGATGGTTTTTCGAAGAAGAAAGAGAAAAAATACAACAATACTTTATTGAAGATGATTTAAATGGTACTCCTATTAATAGAGAAAAGAGAAGTATTGTATATCAAAGAGCAAAAAAGGAAATTGAAACTGTTCCTTTTGGTACGCAACATAACTTATATGAAAAAGGATACGAGTTTGTTAAACATTCCTTATTTCCAACAGATCATCATAACGTTAGTGGAGAGAATGTGGTTTTCGGATCAGATAAATGTTCACAGAAGTATGAAAGTTCTATTATAAATATTTCAGCAATGTCATTTGGTTCTTTGAGTAAAAATGCGATTATGGCATTAAATCAAGGTGCAAAAATGGGAGGATTTGCTCATAATACCGGAGAAGGAGGAGTTTCACCGTATCATTTACAAGGTGGAGATTTAATTTTTCAGGTTGGAACTGGATATTTTGGAGCAGGAAAAACAATAGATGGAAAGCGCTATTTTGATGATGAGGTATTTAAAGAAAATGCAGTGCGACCTGAAGTGAAAATGATAGAAATTAAATTGTCTCAAGGGGCAAAACCTGGTCATGGTGGTATTTTACCTGCTAAAAAAAATACGCTTGAAATTTCTAAAATTAGATCTGTCGAGCCTTTCACAAGAGTGGATTCTCCACCAAGCCATTCTTCGTTTTCAAATTTTCAAGAGATGATTTCTTTTCTTCAAAAAGTTAGAGATTTAAGTAATGGAAAACCAATTGGAATTAAATTCTGTGTTGGGAATAATGAAGAGATTGAAGAAATGATTAAAGCATTTTCGGTTGCAGGAAATTATCCTGATTTTATTTCAGTTGATGGAGGAGAAGGAGGAACAGGGTCTGCACCACTTGAGTTTACAAACTATGTAGGTACTCCTTTGTTAGATGGATTGTCGTTTGTTCATAAAACTCTAGTGAAATATAATTTAAAGGACCAAATTAAAATAATTGCTAGCGGAAAAGCTATTGATGCATTTGATATTATTAAATTAAAAGCAATGGGAGCAGATGCTGTTGGAATGGCAAGAAGCTTTATGTTAAGTCTTGGATGTATTCAAGCACGTGAATGTAATCTTGATTCTTGTCCTGTTGGTGTGGCTACTCAAAACGAAGATTTAGTAGAAGCATTAGTTGTTGCTGATAAAAATATTAGAGTTAAAAATTATCATTCAAAAACAATCGCTGCGGTGAAGGAAGTAGTTTCTGCAATGGGGAAAAACTCAATTGACGAAGTAACTTCTAAAGATGTCTTCAGAAGAAATAAAGAAGGCGATATTACTTCTTTAGAAAAGATTTACTTTAATTAATATTCAAAAGCAATTCAAATTTTTGGAAAATAAATTACAATTTAACTCCAATGAGTTTGTTTTAAATCGTTATCCTGAAACAAAAGATAATGCTTTAAGAGCTTGGAGTAATGCCGAACTTTTGGTTTTGGATTATATAAAAGATTGGGATTATAAGAATGTTCACGTTTTTAATGACCGGTTTGGTGTTTGGAACTGTACTTTACATCGTAAGAATGTAAATGCCATTTGGACGTATGCGAGTCAGAAAAAAGCTATTGTTAATAATTTAAGAACTAATAGTCTGTCTACAGATATTGTTTTTAAATCTCCTTTGGAAGATTTAGGAGAAGTACAATTAGCTCTAATTAAAATCCCAAAGTCATTAGAATTATTTGAGTTGTTTTTAAAACAGATTAGCAAATATTCAGTTGAAAACACTGAAGTAGTTTGTGGATTTATGACAAAGTACTTTTCCAAGTCTTATCTCAAAATTGCAGAGAAATACTTTGAAAATATAGAACAATCAAGAGCTTGGAAAAAAGCTAGGTTATTAGTTTTAAAATCTCCAAAGAAAGGAATAGATAAAGAAACAGAAAATCTTATAAATACAGTTAATTGGAAAGAGAATCAGCTGAAACAATATTTAGGTGTTTTTTCCTCAGATAAAATAGATATAGGAACCCAATTTCTATTGTCTCATTTAAAGGTTAAGGAACGTGAACTTAAAGTTTTAGATGTTGCTTCTGGAAACGGAATTATCTCATATGAGGTGTTAAAACAATTATCTAAGGCAGATGTTACGTTAGTTGATGATTTTAATTTGGCGATTGAATCCTCAAAACTGAACATCGAAAATAGAAATGCTAGATTTATTTGTACAGATACAATTGAAGGTGTTTCAGAAAATGAGTTTGATTTGATTCTTTCAAACCCGCCATTTCATTTTGAACATGAAAACAACATTGATATAACACTTTACTTATTTCAAAGGATTAAAAATTGTTTAAAAGCCGATGGAAGATTTTTGATGGTGGCCAATACGCATTTGAATTACAAAACGCATTTGGAAAAACTATTTTCTTCAGTGGAAATTATAGCAAAGAATACGAAGTTTATTATTTATGAATGTAGATGTTGGTAAATTGTTAATAAATCGTTTATTTTTTTACGAAATAATTATTAATTTAGTAGGGTTGAATATAATGTGTTAGCAAATCACTTTAAACTTTGCACTTTTCTTATAATCCCTAAATTAAAAGTATTTATGATTTCAAATGTTCAGACAATTGAAAAGGAGCAAATCAAGTTCCTGAAATTCCCAAAAAGTGAAGTTTTACAAAAGACAAAGGACCGAGTAAATCGTTTAATCGAGTTACAAAGAGCACTTATTTTAGGAAATATTGAACGACAAAAAGTTAAAATTGTTTTCGCTGATAATGGTGGCTACAAAAAAGTAGAAACCACTATTTGGGGCGTTACCGATTCCTCAGTAATTTTAAAACAAGCAACTCTAATTCCATTACAACGAATAGTGAGTGTAGTTTAATTTAAAATTTTTGTTTGAAAAGATTAAATCTCTCCAATTTTATATAGTTGGAGAGATTTTTTTATACTTAAAAGTTGAGTAAAATTCCAAAAGTTATGTTTGTTGCGTC
Organism: Tenacibaculum sp.; assembly: GCA_022448525.1. GTDB lineage: Bacteria > Bacteroidota > Bacteroidia > Flavobacteriales > Flavobacteriaceae > Polaribacter. The sequence continues at coordinate 165,492 of JAKVCX010000001.1, read as the reverse complement.
GAAATTAAATCCATAGGAATGTGCATTTTGATTTGTATTTCTGTCATTAGTCAAAGCATATCCTAAGAAACCAAAGTTCGCAGATAGAGCAAGGTTTTTAGATAAGAAATAAGTCAAGCCTGGACGAATTCCTATAGAATATCTATCTCTTTCAGAAATAGTAACTCGATTATTGTCTAAACCTTCCAAGTAAGAATATCTTAATTCGCCTTGTAACGAGAAAGCTAGCTTTTCACTAATCGGAATATACTTTTTAACGAAGGCATATGCTGAGATACCTAACTCTTTTTGATCTGATTGAATAGCATTATCGAGTAATGGAACTCTTGATCTATTTGCACCGAATCCCAAACCAATCACTAAGTTGTCTTTTATTGTATAGCCAATTTGAGCATTTAAGTCTCCTCCAATTTCATTTGTATTAGCGTCACTAAATCCACTAAAAGAAATTTGACCAGAATAGTTCCAAGAACCTTTTTGAATTTTAAAATTTTTCTCAGTTTCTCTCTCTTGAGAATAAGAGAAAGTTGTTGTAATTAATAAAAAGAAGAGTAACAGTTTTTTCATAATAAATGATTTTTGATTTGAGCCAAAACTATTACGGTTGAGTATATTATATTCCTAAGTGAGCGTTAAATAAAACCTGTAAAAAGTATAAAAAAGTCTCTACTCATATAGAATTAACCTATTTTATCTTAAAGTATGTTTATTTATCAAAATGTTATCTTTTAAAATAAAAGTTAAGCAAGAAAATATCTTACAAAGTAGATTAGGCCAGAGGGAAGTTTAGTAAGTTCTATTTCTTATGATTTAATTAACAAATAGTTTGTTGTTATTAGAATAAAAAAAACTATATTGCATGAGCTATGAAACTTATTGCTATGTTTTCATAATTGATTTTATTAATTGTTAGGGTTCACAAATCATTTGGGCATGATTGTGATATAATGTTTTTCCATGTATGAGTTGGAAAGGCATAAACAGTATTAGTACTAGTTACAAAGTAGGGGTTTTACTAGTATTAATTTTTTCTCATACATTAGTTTTTGACCGTAATTATTATTCAATAATTACGGTTTTTTTGTAATATTAAAGCCGTTACGATTATAATCGTAACGGCTTTTTATCTTTATAATATTAATTTGTTCTCTATGCTTCAGCTTCCATGTAATCTTCAATTGGATTGCAAGAACAAATTAAATTTCTGTCACCATATGCGTCATCAACTCTTCTTACAGATGGCCAGAATTTATTGTCTGCAATGTACTCTAATGGGAAAGCAGCTTCCTTTCTTGAATATGGTAAGTCCCAAGTATCTGAAGTTAACATTTCCTGCGTATGAGGTGCGTTTTTAAGTACGTTATTTGGATTTTCTTTAGTTGCTTCTTCTATTTCCTTACGAATAGAAATTAATGCATCACAAAAACGATCTAATTCAGCGATGCTTTCACTTTCAGTTGGTTCAACCATAATTGTACCTGCAACAGGGAAAGATACTGTAGGAGCATGGAAACCATAATCCATTAATCTTTTTGCGATATCTACAACTTCAATTCCTTTTTGTTTGAACTCGCGACAGTCTAAAATCATTTCGTGAGCTGCTCGACCCATTTCTCCGGTGTAAAGTGTGCTAAAGTGTCCTTGTAAACGCTCTTTCATATAATTGGCGTTTAAAATAGCTACTTTAGTAGAATCTGTTAAACCTTTAGAGCCTAACATAGTGATATAACCGTAAGAGATTAAACATGCTAAAGCTGATCCCCAAGGAGCAGCGGAAATAGATGTAATCGGATTGTCTCCTCCAGTTGGAATTAATGGGTTTGTAGGTAAAAATGGAACAAGTTGTGGGGCAACACAAATTGGTCCAACACCTGGTCCACCACCTCCGTGAGGAATAGCGAATGTTTTATGTAAATTTAAGTGACAAACATCAGCTCCAATTGTCGCAGGATTTGTTAATCCAACTTGAGCGTTCATATTTGCACCATCCATATATACTTGTCCACCATTATCATGGATAACTTGAGTGATTTCCTGAATTGCCTTTTCAAACACTCCGTGTGTAGAAGGATAAGTTACCATTAAAGCAGCTAAATTATCTTTATGTAATTCAGCTTTTGCTTTTAAGTCCTCTACATCAATGTTACCTTTTTCATCAGTTTTAGTAACAACTACTTTCATACCTGCCATTACTGCTGATGCAGGATTCGTTCCGTGTGCAGAAGATGGAATTAAACAGATATTTCTATGAGAATCTCCGTTTGCTAAGTGATATGCTCGAATTACCATTAGTCCTGCAAATTCACCTTGTGCTCCTGAGTTTGGTTGTAAAGACGTTGCAGCAAAACCTGTAACAACATTTAATTGATGCTCAAGATTTTTTAATACAGTTTGGTATCCTTCAGCCTGATTTAACGGCACAAATGGGTGAATATTTCCCCATTGTGGGTTACTTAAAGGAAGCATTTCAGATGCAGCATTTAATTTCATTGTACATGATCCTAAAGAAATCATAGAATGATTTAAAGCTAAATCTTTACGCTCTAATTTCTTAATATAACGCATCATATCAGTTTCTGAATGATATGAATTGAATATTTCATTATCTAAAAAAGATGTATTTCTTTTTATATTTTCTCCAATTACTTCCGAGTTTGTAAACTCAGTAATAGTAATATCTTGAATGTTAAAAGCTTGTTCGAAACAATCAACAATTGCGTTTATTTCTTTTAATCCAACAGTTTCATTTAAAGAAATTGATACATGGTTTTTATCAACATAATTGAAGTTAATTCCATTTCCTTCGGCAACAGTTTTTAACTTTTCTGCTTCAACTTCCACTAATATTGTATCAAAAAACGAAGTGTTTTTCTGTTTGAATCCTAGTCTTTCAAGAGCTGCTGCTAAAGTAGTTGCAGCTATATGAACTCTGTTTGCGATATATTGAATTCCCTCTTTACCGTGATAAACAGCATACATACCAGCCATAACAGCCAATAAAACTTGAGCCGTACAAATATTAGAGGTAGCTCTTTCTCTTTTAATATGTTGCTCACGAGTTTGTAGAGCCATTCGTAATGCTCTTTTCTCGTTAGCATCTTTCGTCACTCCAATGATTCTTCCAGGAATACTTCTTTTATAAGCCTCTTTTGTTGCGAAATAACCAGCGTGAGGTCCTCCATATCCTAATGGAATTCCGAAACGTTGTGTCGTTCCAACAACCACGTCTACACCAAATTCTCCAGGTGCTTTTAAAAGAGCAAGAGATAAGATATCGGCAGCAACAGCTACTTTAATATTTTTTTCATTGGCATTAGCAACGAAATTTGAATAATCATAAACTTGCCCATGTTTACCTGGATATTGTAAAATAGCTCCAAAGTAATCATCAGCAAAATCAAATTTCCTGTGATCTCCAATTACTAATTCGATACCAATTGGAATTGCACGAGTTTGTAAAACCGATAAAGTTTGAGGTAAAATTTCTTCAGAAACGAAAAACTTATTTGCTCCTGCTTTCTTTTTTGCACGCTCTCTTACATCAAATAACAAAGCCATTGCTTCAGCAGCAGCAGTACCTTCATCAAGTAGTGAAGCATTTGCTAATTCCATTCCAGTTAAATCACAAACCATCGTTTGATAATTTAATAAAGCTTCTAAACGACCTTGTGCGATTTCAGCTTGATAAGGTGTATAAGCAGTATACCATCCTGGGTTTTCTAAGATATTTCTTTGAATTACACTAGGAAGAATGGCTTCATGATAACCTAAACCGATATAACTTTTGAAGACTTTATTTTTTGCTCCTAATTCGTTAATGTGATTTAAATATTCATATTCACTTAAAGCTTCTGGTAAATCAAGTGATTCTTTCAAACGAATATCGTCTGGAATTGTCTCGTAAATTAATTGGTCTAAACTGTCTACTCCAACAGTTTCTAACATTGTTTCTTGTTCCTTAGCTCTTGGACCAATATGACGTAGTTGAAACGAATTTGTGTTCATTAATTGTGTTGTTGTATTTTGGAATGCAAAAATAACTAAAACTTAAGTATTTTGTAACAAGGACATTCCTAAATTATTAACTGTTTATAATGGTTATAAACAATTCAATTACCTTTGCTTTGTGAAAAGTTTAAAATCTATTTTTGAGTTTTATATCAACTCAAGTATTCATGTAGCATTAGCAGTGTATTCGTTGGTCAGAATTACTGAAATGTATTTTGGATTACCTTATAATGAACCTTTAAATTATTTTATTTTTTATGGAACAATTACAGGGTATAATTTTGTGAAATATGCAGGTATTGCCAAATTACATCATATGAGTTTGACAAAGAACCTAAGATTTATACAGATTTTTTCTTTTGCAGCATTTGTTCTGATGATTTACTACGGAGTTAAGTTGCCTTTAAAAACTTTGTTGCTTTTTACTCCTTTTTCATTGCTAACTTTATTTTATGCAGTTCCTGTCTTCAGAAAATTTTCCATGAATCTAAGAAGTGTTGCAACTTTAAAAATTATTGTTATTGCTATGGTATGGGCGGGAGTTACATATTTTATTCCAATTTATGCTGTAAATGAATTTGAAAGTACTAAAGTGATATTTGGTTTTTTTCAACGTTTTTTATTTGTAGTGGTACTTACATTGCCTTTTGATATCCGAGACTTGCGATATGATTTGAAATATTTACAAACTATACCTCAGTTAATAGGAATAGAAAGAACGAAAAAAGTGGGTTTTGTTTTACTGGCATTAACTATGGTAATTGAGTTTTTTATTACTCCAAATCGTATTTTTAAGTTTGTTTATTTGTTGATATTTATGATGTTATTGTTTTTTCTTCAAAGAGCAAAAAGAAAACAATCAAAATACTATGCATCATTTTGGGTAGAAGGGTTGCCTGTTATTTGGTGGTTAGTTCTAGAATTTAGAACATAAAAAAAAGGCCTTTTAAAAAAGCCTTTATTTATATTGTAATTTTACAATTAGTTTGAAATCTTACTTCTCTTTAAAGCTTTCACTCTTTTGTTTTTTAAATTAGATTTACAAAATTTCGAATAAGTAGCTTTTTTGCATGAAAAAGATTCACCTTCACTCCAAGCTGTTATAGTTTCCCTACCTTTGGTTACAATAGCTTTGCTAACAACAGCAATGCAATCACCTTTTTTTAACTTAGATAAAGGAATTTCGTAACTGTATTTTGTTACACCCAAGTTGTGATTTTCTTGAGTTCTTACTTCTTTTAAATTAGGACAACCATTATCATTTAAGGTAATGTCTTCAAAATTACCAATAAATAATTTTGAGCTTTTTAAAGACCAACCCTTTTTTGTTTGAAATGTGACTGAAAATTTTGTTTTCCCTTTAGTTGAGATTTTAACTGAACCAACTTTTTTACCATTTCCAAGAAGGTTTGCACTAAAAATAACGTTAGTCTTTTCAACGATATTGGTTGTTGTAGTTAATGAATTCTTTTTAGGAGTAGTGTAGTTTGAAAAAAGTAAAGTTAGACATGTTACTAAAAATAAATTTTTAACTTTTCTCATAATAAATGTTTTGTAATAGTGACAAAGATAGTTTTTTAGATAAAAAAAAATAAGAGTCATAGAAAATAATCTATGACTCCTGATTTTAAATTTTTTAGAAAATATTAATTCGTGTCGATTGGATCATCATCGTCTCCACCATTGTCGCACAAGTTAAAATACGTTGCAGGACATCTAGTTCCTTCGAAATCTAAACCGTCACCCCATGCTGAATAAACCCAGCACCATCCACGATAGTAAATTGATAATTTAGCGTGAGCAGCAACTGTTATACACTTTATTCCTTTTAAATCAGATAAAGGAATTGTATACGTGTATTCCTGAATACGAGATGTTCTGTGACTCTCTCTGTAAGGAAATTTTGTGTAATTAGGATATCCATAGTATAACGGAATACTATCTTTTTCTCCTAAAAATAAGTTTGTTTTCCAAAGGTTCCAACATCTATTAGTTTTGTAAGTAACTAACAAGTTTTTACCTTCAAGTGAAACTGTCACTGTACCAGCTTTGTAGCTTCTACCAATAATTAAATCAGTAGTTTTTAAAACAGTCGCTTTTCCCGCTGTAGTCGCTTTTTGTGAAAAATTTTCAGTTTCTTTTGGTAGTTGTACTTGAACTTCAGCAACAATGTCTTGAAGCTCTAATTTACCATCTTCATTCAAAATTACTTCTGGTTGTTCAATAATTCTTTCTTCTGAATTAATGATTGGCTCTTGTTGTAAGTTTGATTCTTGGTTTTCGATTAAAGATACATCTTCATTATTATTACACCCCACAATTGATAATAATAAAGCAGACATAAAAACATAAATCTTTCCCCTCATAATTTAAAGTTTTTATGGATTATTAATAAAATATGGAAGCAAATATACTTTCTTTTTTTAGATGAGGAAACTTTTTTTTTGACTTTAAAACTTCATTATTAAATACTTAGCTATTTTTAATATTTTGTAAAACTATCGTAATTTTGTTGAGTAAAACTTAAGCTTTAATGAAAATAATTATTTCTCCTGCAAAATCATTAGATTTTGAAACGCCAGCAAACGTAAAAGAATTTACACAACCAAGATTTTTAGAACAGTCTGAAAAGTTAAATAAGAAGTTGAAAACAATTTCGAGAAAGAAACTTTCAGAGCTTATGAAAATTTCAGATGATTTAGCATCGCTTAATTATGAAAGAAATCAAACATGGAGTTTACCTTTCAATGCAGAAAATTCTAAACAAGCTATTTACAGTTTTACAGGTGAAGTTTTCCGAGGAATTGATGTAACTACTTTAGATGAAAGTAAAGTCCCGGTTTTACAAGAGAAACTTAGAATTTTATCTGGATTATATGGTTTGTTAAAACCTTTAGATTTAATTCAACCGTATCGTTTGGAAATGGGAACAAAATTAAAAGTTGGTCGAAAAGATAATTTATATCAGTTTTGGGGAAATGATTTAGCCGATTCTTTAAATTCAGAATTAGGCGATAATGAATTACTAATTAATTTAGCAAGTACTGAGTATTTCAAAGCACTACCCAAAAAAGCCTTAAAAGTACCAATGATTACACCTGTCTTTAAAGACTTTAAAAATGGACAATACAAAACTATTATGACCTTTGCTAAAAAAGCAAGAGGACTAATGGTTCGATATATTATTGAAAATGATATTGAGACTTTAGATCAATTAAAAGGATTCGATATTGATGGATATAGATTTTCCGAAGAAATGTCTTCAGAAAACGAATTAGTTTTTACAAGATAACATGTGGATTAGCAATCTGCTAATCCAACAGTTATTGCTAATCCACCTTCTGAGGTTTCTTTATAGTTTCTATTCATATCTTTCGCAGTTTCCCACATGGTCTCAATAACCTTGTCAAGTGGTACAACTGCATCTTCAGGATTTCTCTCTAAAGCTAATTCAGCTGCGTTGATTGCTTTTATGGCTCCCATTGCATTTCTTTCAATACAAGGAATTTGAACTAAGCCACCAATTGGGTCACAAGTTAAGCCAAGATGATGTTCCATGGCAATTTCAGAAGCTTCTAAACATTGTGCTGGAGTACCACCAAGCAATTCTGTTAATGCTGCTGCCGCCATTGCAGAAGAAACCCCTATTTCCGCTTGACATCCTCCCATTGCAGCAGAAATTGTAGCATTTTTCTTAAATAAACTTCCAATTTCACCCGCAGTTAATAAAAATTTTCTAACATGATCAATGGTAGCTTCGTGGTTTTCAATTACCATATAATACATTAAAACTGCCGGGATCACACCAGCACTACCATTTGTCGGAGCGGTTACAACTCTACCTAAGGAAGCATTTACTTCATTTACTGAAAGCGCGAAACAACTTACCCATTTAAGAATTTCTCTGAATTTAACTTCTGTTTTTCGAATACCTTTTATCCAATCCGCAACACCATTGTATTCTGTATCTTTTATAAGTTTTTCGTGAGTAGAAAATGCTCGTCTTCTTACGTTTAAACCTCCGGGAAGTATTCCTTCTGTATGACAACCGATATACATACATTCTAACATGGTGTCCCAAATATTGTCTAACTTTTTGTAGATAACTTCTTTATCAGCTAAAACGATTTCGTTAGCAAGCACAATTTCAGAAATATTTTTACCTGTCTCCTTGCAGTATTTGTCCAAGTCTACTGCCTTGTTTATAGGATAAGGGAAATTGATTTTATTCTCCACATTTTCCATTATATCCTCCACACCTTCTTGAATTACAAATCCGCCTCCAATGGAGTAATATGTTTCAGTTGAAATTTCATCATTGTTAGTATTGAATCCTCTAAAGGTTAGTCCGTTCGCATGAAATGGTAAAAACTCTCTATTAAAAACAATATGGTCCATTGAAAAATCAATTTCTTTAATTGCATTAAAGTGTAATTTATTACGAAGCTTTATATTATCAATATGTGTACTGATTTCATCAATAGGAATGAACTCAGGATCTGTTCCACTTAACCCTAAGGCTACTGCTAAGTCTGTAGCATGTCCTTTACCTGTAAGAGATAAAGAACCATATAAATCGACTTTTATTGAAGCTACATTTTCTAATTGATTGTTAGACTCTAAATTTAGAATCCAATTTTGAGCAGCTCTCCATGGTCCTAATGTATGTGAACTAGACGGACCAACCCCAATCTTTAACATGTCAAAGACACTAATAAATTGATGCATAAAGTAAATTAACGTTGTTTGTTAAAACAAAAATAAAAAACCTGTATTGAAAACAATACAGGTTTTATAAAATTTATTTCAGTCAGAAATTACATTCCGTAAACAGATTCTTTACCGAACTTTTTAGTTAAAAGATAGTAAACAGCCGCACGGTATTTATTTCTTTCAGATTTACCGATTTGCTCAATTACTTCAGCGATACCTTCATCTAAGTTTGGTCCATCTGCTAAACCTAACTTTTTGATTAAGAAGTTTTTCTTAACTGTTTCAAGCTCTTTTGGGTCTGTACCTGAAACTGTTTCAGCATCTTTTTTGTAAATTGAAGGTCCTAAGCCTTTAGTAACTGCAGCTAATAAATCCGCATCAAAACTTATACCCTTGTCGTTCATAAATTTTGTGTACAGCTCTACTTTCTCGTCGAATTTGCTCATAATTTTTATTATTTAGTTAATTTGTATTTCAACTCATTTCAAATATAGAAAAATATTTAAGCATATCAAATTGAATAACAACAAATGCTTCTGAATGATTTAGTTATATAAAAAAGGTTTGTTTTTGTTAATTAAATTGTTGAAAACTAAACGGCTTTTATGTGTAAAACCGCCCTTCTTGTAGTAGATTTATATAAGAAATTCAAAATTGCATCTTATGTCTTTATCAAGATTTGAATCAATGTTAAAAACTAATGATGTATATTTTTTTGATGCTACGGAATTTGAGGAGATTGTTCAGCATTATTTAAATATAGGGAAACATACATTAGCCAAGAAAGCTATCCAGTTAGGATTAGATCAACATCCACATTCAATTGCTCTTAAATTATTAAAAGTTGAAGTATTCATTTTTGAAGATAATTTTGAGGATGCAGTTAAATTGATAAAAGAAATAGAGGCGGTAGAACCTCATAATGACGAACTATTTTTTCAAAAAGCAGTTATCTTATCAAAGTATAAAAAGCATCAAGAAGCTATTGATGTTTTAAAACAATCGTTGGATTATGTAGAGGATCCAGTAGATGTTTGGGCAATGATTGGAATGGAATACTTGTATTTAGATGATTTTGATAATGCCAGAATGAATTTCGCAAAATGTATAGATGTTGACTTCGAGGATTATTCTTCACTTTACAATATTGTTTATTGTTATGAAATGCAAGAAGATTTTGAGCAGTCCATTAAGTTTTTAAGAAAGTATATCGATAAGAACCCCTATAGTGAAGTTGCATGGCATCAATTAGGGAAACAATATTTCGAACTAGAAGATTATGAAAATGCCTTAAAAGCTTTCGATTATGCCGTAATTATAGATGAAACTTTTATTGGTGGATATCTAGAGAAAGCAAAATCTCTTGAACAATTAGGTCATTTTGAAAAAGCAATAGAAAATTATCTGATTACTTTAGAGTTGGATGATCCGACTGCTTTTGCCTATGTAAGAATAGGGGAGTGTTATGAAAAATTAGAAGCTCCAGGCACTGCTATTGAATTTTATAAAAAGGCGGTATATGAAGATCCATTATTAGATAAGGCTTGGTTATTACTTACCAATTTGTATTGTGAAGCAGAAAATTATAATAAAGCTTTATATTATATAAACAAGGCGTTACAAATTGATGATTCAAACATAATGTATTGGAGAAAGTATGCCGAAATAAATATCAAACTTAATTTTTTTGATGAAACTGTAAAGGCGTTTCAAAAGTGTATTGATCTTGGAGATATTGATATTGAGGTTTATATTGCTCTAACTGATGTTTTAATTTATTTAGGTGAATTTAAAAACGCTTTAAAGGTTTTAATAAAAGCAAAAAACACGTACAAGGAGTTTGCTGAATTGGAATATCGTCTTTTCGGTTTATTTATGATAGAAGGTAAAGAACAATATGCTTTCATTCACTTAAAAAATGCATTAAGTATAGATTGTGAAGGTTTGTCTGTGATTGAAGATTTATTCCCTTCGGTTTCTGAAAATGAAAAAGTACAGAGAATTATTTCTCAGTTTTTATGTAATTAAAGAAAACTATCAGATTATTCTAACAGTTTTCTTTTCCAAAGTTGGTGAATTGTAACAATTGAGACAATTGCTGTAAAAGAGAAAATTATTCCTTTTATTGTTTCTCCATAAATCCAATTTCCAGTTGCGAATAAAACACTGTAAATTCCTAACGTACCAAATAGAAAAGCTATTATTTTACTACCGATATTTTTGAATTTGTTTTCTGATTCAAAAATCAGTCTATTGAAGTTATCCAGAGTTTCTTGATCTGATGGTTTTGTTAATAAAGTTACTGTAATCCATCCTACGGTAGTAATAATAACTCCAATAATCAATTGCATATAGCCCGGTACAGAAATTAAAGGTTCATCCATTTTTCCATTAACAAAAAAGAAAAGAGCAATTAAAAATGAAATCACCATCGCCGCAATTTCACTAAATGGATTAATTCTATGCCAAAACCATCTAAGTATGAATAGTAAACCAGTTCCTGCTCCAATTTGTAAGAGTAAATCGAAAACTCCTTTTGCAGATTGTAAGTAAAATGAGAATAATGCAGCAGCTAACATTAGTAAAGCAGTGGTGATTCTTCCAACTACTACTTTTTGCTTTTCTGATGCATTTGTGTTTATGAATCTGGCATAGAAATCATTTACTACATATGAACTTCCCCAGTTTAGTTGAGTACTAATGGTGCTCATAAAAGCAGCTATTAATGAAGTAAGTACAATTCCTAATAATCCTGCAGGAAGATAAGTCATCATTGCCGCGTAAGCAACATCTTCCCCTTGCATTTCTTTAGTTAAATTGGGGAAAGTTTGATTGATACTATCAACATCTGGAAATAAAACTAATGAAGCCAAACCAACAATAATCCATGGCCATGGACGTAAAGCATAATGTGCAAAATTGAAGAATAAGGTAGCCCACGTTGCGTTTTTTTCATCTTTTGCAGCTAACATTCGTTGAGCAATATATCCACCACCACCTGGCTCTGCACCTGGATACCAAGTACTCCACCATTGAACGGCAAAAGGAATAATGAATAAAGTGATTAAACTTTCAGTGTTTGAAAAGTCTGGTAAAATGTCAAGTTTTGTTGCTACTGATGATTGTGATAATAACGTATACATTCCACCAATTTCTGGTAAATTAACTATATAAATAGTTGCCCAAACAGAACCAATCATTGCGATTATGAATTGAACAAAATCTGTCAATAAAACACCTTTCAATCCTCCAAGAGAGGAATAAATAACAACAATGATGGATGAATATATTAGCATTTCAGCTTGAGAAATTCCTAATAATATGGCTGCAATCTTAGCTCCAGCCAAGCAAACGCCAGCCATTGTAATTATATTGAAAATTACTCCAAGGTAAATGGCTCTAAATCCTCTTAAAAAACCAGCTGTTTTTCCAGAGTATCGTAACTCATAAAATTCTAAGTCCGTTGTTATTCCTGATTTTCGCCATAATTTTGCATAAAAGAAAACTGTAAGCATTCCCGTAAGTAGCATTGCCCACCAAACCCAGTTTCCTGAAACTCCATTTTTTCTAACAAGTTCCGTCACTAATCCAGGTGTATCAGCTGCAAAAGTTGTCGCTACCATTGAAACACCCAATAACCACCAAGGCATATTTCTACCCGATAAAAAAAACTCAGAACTATTTTTTCCTGCAGATTTGGAAGCTCGAATTCCAATCAATAAAGAAATTATGAAAAAGATAACAATAATGGCGTAATCAAGTAAGGTAAGTTTCATATTTTAGGTTTAAATGCTAATGTAAATAAATAATTTAAAAAGGCTTTAAAAACGGTAAAAATCGAAAACGATTTCGCATTTTTATCAGTGAATATTGTAAATAAGTAAGTAAATTTGAATTCGAACATATGGGAAATAAAATTAAAAAAATAGCGGTTATGACTTCAGGAGGAGATTCTCCTGGAATGAACGCAGCCATTAGATCTGTTGTAAGGGCATGTGCCTATTATCGAACAGAATGTATAGGAATTTATAGAGGTTACCAAGGAATGATTGAAGGTGATTTTGTTACGTTATCAGCAAGAAGCGTGAACAATATCATTCACAAAGGAGGTACGATTCTTAAATCAGCTAGATCAAAAGAATTCATGACTAAAGAAGGTAGGCAAAAAGCATACGAAAACTTAAAAGAACATGAAATTGACGGATTAGTTGTTATTGGAGGAGACGGATCTTTTACAGGAGGAGTCGTTTTTAATGAAGAATATGATTTTTCTGTGATTGGAATTCCAGGAACTATTGATAATGATATCTACGGAACTTCTCATACACTAGGTTATGATACAGCTTTAAATACGGCAATGGAAGCAATCGATAAAATTAGAGATACGGCTTCATCGCATAACAGATTATTCTTCGTAGAAGTAATGGGAAGAGATGCTGGATTTATAGCTTTAAATGCAGGAGTTGGAGCAGGTGCAGAAGAAATCTTAGTGCCAGAGGAAGACTTAGGATTAGAAAGAATGTTAGAGTCTTTAAAGAAAAGTAGACGTTCAGGTAAATCTTCAAGTATTGTTGTTGTAGCCGAAGGTGATAAGTCTGGTAAAAATGTTTACGAACTGGCAGATTACGTTGAAGAAAATATGCCAGAATATGAAGTGCGTGTTTCAGTTTTAGGACACATGCAACGTGGAGGCTCGCCATCGTGTTTTGATAGAGTATTAGCTTCAAGGTTAGGAGTGAAAGCTGTTGAATTCTTAATAGATGGGAAATCAAATTTAATGGTTGGATTACAGGATAATAAAGTAGTGGCAACCGATTTAGAAAAAGCAATTAAAGGACAGAATTCCATTGATAAGGAATTACTGAGGGTGTCAGATATAATGACAACATAAATAAACTAGATATATAAACAAACAAATTAGAAATGATAAAAATTGGAATTAACGGTTTTGGAAGAATCGGACGTTTAGCTTTTCGTTCTGCAATCCAAAGAGATAATGTACAGGTTGTAGCTATTAATGATTTATTAGATGTAGATTATTTAGCTTATTTACTAAAATATGATTCTGTTCATGGTCGCTTTAACGGAACTGTTGAGGTGAAAGATGGGAACTTAATTGTAAACGGACAAACAATTAGAATAACAGCAGATAGAAATCCAGAGAACTTAAAATGGGATGAAGTTGGAGCTGAGTATGTAATTGAGTCAACTGGATTCTTCTTAACAAAAGAAAAAGCGGGACTACATATTAAAGGAGGAGCTAAAAAAGTAATTATTTCTGCTCCATCGAAAGATGCTAATATGTATGTAATGGGAGTTAACCATGAAGAATTATCTGCTGATGAGGCGATCTTCTCAAATGCTTCTTGTACAACAAACTGTTTAGCGCCTTTAGCAAAAGTAGTACATGATAATTTTGGTTTAGTGGAAGGGTTAATGACTACAATTCACTCTGCAACTTCAGGACAAGACGCAGTGGATAGTCCAAATTCAAAATGGAGAAGAGGACGTTCTGTATTAAGAAATATGATTCCTACTTCTACTGGAGCTGCAGTAGCAGTAACAAAAGTTATTCCTGAATTAAAAGGTAAATTAACAGGTATGGCCGTTCGTGTTCCTACAGCAGACGTATCGTTAGTAGATTTAACTTTTAGAACTGAAAAGGAAACTACTTTAGAAGAAATATTAGCTAAGTTAAAAGAGGCTTCTGAAGGAGCGTTTAAAAATATTATTGGGTATACTGATGATGAAGTAGTATCACAAGATTTTGTTTCAGATATTAGAACATCAATTATTGATGCTGGAGCAAGTATCGAGTTGAATGGTAATTTCTTTAAAATTATCTCATGGTACGACAATGAGTACGGATACGCAACTAAAATTGTAGATTTATTGGAGCACGCGGCTTCTATGTAAATATTTGTTAAGTTTAAATGATGAAAAAACCACATAGTTTTCTATGTGGTTTTTTATTTTTTTGAGTTATGTGATTTCTTTATTATTTAACGGCAATCATACTGATTTCCACATTTACAAACTTTGGTAAGTTGGCAACTTCAACAGTTTCTCTTGCAGGTGCATTATCATCATTAAAATAAGCGCCATAAACTTCGTTTATTTCAGAAAAGTTATTCATATCTGAAATAAAAATAGAAGTCTTTATAACATTTTCAAAAGTCATTCCGCCAGCTTCTAGAACTGCTTTCATATTTTCCATGACTTGCTTAGTTTCTGTTTTAATATCATCTAAAACTAATTCTCCCGTTTCTGGATTAATAGCAATTTGGCCAGAAGTATATAAAGTGTTTCCTGATAAAACTGCTTGATTATATGGTCCAATAGGAGCTGGTGCTTTTGTTGTGTTGATTATTTTTTTCATGTGTTATTTGTTTAAAATAAGCGTCTATCCGGTGGTTGATTTTTATCCCATTTTAAGTCGCTTAACATTGACGATTTTATTCCGATAAAGAAATAGTATGATGTGAATCTACCAAAAGGAGTCCAATTGAAATTAAATCTCCAACTATCTAAATCTCTACTAAAATTAAATGTTGCATTTGTAAAGGCTCCGTCTGTAAAACTATACCCAGAATTTACTCCTAACTTCCATTTTGGTGTAAGATCAATGCTACCATTGAAAGAAGTTACATGGTTTCGTATTCCAGAGAAATTAAAGCCGTTGTTATTATAAATTACACTATAGTTAAAACTTAAATTCCAAGGCATTTTATTTCGGTAGAGATCTGCTGTTTTTTCTTCTTGCTTACCTTTCTTTCCGGACGAAGCTCGATTTGCAAAACCTCTATTTGGGTTTACATTCGACCCTAAAACATCAGGTAAATTATTACCATCGTTATTATTGTTGTCATCTTCTTTTTCCGAATCGTCTTTCTTTTCAAAGTCTTTACTTGAGAAAGCGTATCCAGTAGTTAAAGCTAAATTTTCAAGTCTGAATATTCCTTTATTAAACTTATTTATTTGAACACCATTTTCTGTTACTTGATATGGGTTTAAGGTTCCTGTAAAGTTTAGGATCATTTTGTTCTTAAATAACGGAACTCCCATATTGAAATTTACATTACTCCAACGAAGTGAATCTGCGGCTATATTGTAAGAAGTATTAAAATTTAAGTTGTTAATTAAAGTAACTTTTCTGTCCTTTTCATCACTGTCTTCGTCTTTCGGTTTAACTTTAGCTTCAAGTTTATTGTTAACAGCAAAAGTTAACCTGTTTTGTATTCCCCCAGTTGGCTGACCAAAAATCCCACCTTCAAATTGAGTATATGTAAGAAAATCATCAGGTTTGTCACTTCTTGGTACGGTTAATTGATGTTTAGAAGCAAGGTCAGGAGTGTAATTCCAAGTAATTGTAGGAGTTATGGTGTGTCTTAAAGCCTTTAATCGTCCTTTACTAAATTCAAAATTACCATAAATGACAGTACTTAAAGATGTCCCGAAATTATAGCTATTGAATCT
The DNA here is from genome assembly GCA_022448525.1 of Tenacibaculum sp. Lineage (GTDB taxonomy): Bacteria > Bacteroidota > Bacteroidia > Flavobacteriales > Flavobacteriaceae > Polaribacter. The sequence goes on along the minus strand of JAKVCX010000001.1, from coordinate 149,295 downwards.
ATTAAATCCACTAATAGTATCATTCACAATAGTTCCTAAATTGTCATTAGCCTCATCTGGAATTGAAGTATCATATCTCTTGTTAATTTTACTAAAATACCAAACATCTCTATAGTTAAAAACAGGTGTTAAAGTAAAATATTTAAAAGCTTTCATATTGGTAGTAGCACTTATTGAGTGTTCAATACCAGATTTTGATCCTTCAAACATTTTTGAAGTTAAAAAATCATCTTCGGTAGTATTAATATCCAATCTACCTTTTACGTTATAATTTGTACCGATCCTTTGTATCGCATTTTTTTTCACTCCTCCTTTTCCAGCAAAAGGATAAATTCTATCCATATTTATTTGGACAGAAGGTAATGTCATAGTAACAGATTCATTATTCGAATTTTGTTGGTGACTTAATGTAACAGTTGTATTAAAGGGTGTGCCAACAAATTTTTTGTAATAACTAATTGAAGAGTTAAAACTGTTATTGAATTGCTGACTTTGATCAATTTGATTTAAAGATTGTCGGAAAAACTGGCTACTACTACTTATGTTTACTTGTGCTGATAAATTGGAATTTGGACTCGTTTTCGGATCCTGCCTATGATTCCAAGAAATATTGTAGTTTGCTGATTTTGAAAAATCACTAAAACCTTTTATTCCATTAGTCAAGTTTTGATATCTAAAACTTAATCTCCCTGAATACTTGTACCTCTTTTTATATGCGGAATTAGCATTGATAGCCCAACTTCCATTAGAATAAATATCTCCTGTAAGTTCAAGATCGAAATAATCGTTTAATGCAAAATAATATCCACCGTTCTGTAAGAAAAATCCTTGCTGATTGTTTTCTCCCCAAGTCGGAATTATAAAACCAGAAGTTCTTCCTTGTGTTAATGGAAAGTATGCAAAAGGTAAGTATAAAGGCGTTGGTACATCGGCAAGAACTAAATTACTTCCTCCAACAATTATCTTTTTACCTGGAACAAATTTCGCTTTATTTGTTGCAATATAGTAGTCTGGAATTTTCTTTTTTGAAGTAGTAAATCTTAATTTACTCATGTAAACTGTAGAGTCATTAATTCTTTTAGTTTTTTCACCATAAGTAATCATTTCTCCTTGAACAGTTTTAATACCATAAATTAAAGCTTTTTCGCTTTTGAAATTATATAGTATGGAATCTTGTTCTGATTCTTGATTTCCTTGTTTGAAAATAGGGCGTTGAACGTAACCTGTACTATCTTTTATCCCTGTGGCGTAAACAGTATTATTTTTGTAGTCAATAATTATTTTACCTGCCTTTAAGTTGATATCGCCATAATCAACTTCAGCTTCATTATATAATGTGATGGTTTTATTTTTCGCATTTTGAATGGTGTAATCCTGAGCGTTGTGAAGAATATCATACTGAATTGCTTCTTTAGGCTTTATTATAGAATCTGTTTTCGTTGAATCTACTTCAATTTCAGGTTTTGCTCCTTTTTTTAAGTCGATTTGCGTTTTTTTACTAATCGTTTTTGCAGAATCTTTTTTAACTACATCCTGTTTTGGAATATCTTTTTTTCCAATCTCCTGAGCTAAACCTTTTTGAAAACAAAAAAAGGAGAAAACTAAAAGTATGTACAATGAATTTGCTTTCAATCCGATAAATGCTATTTTTGTGTTGAATAAAAGTATGGCTCAATCTTTGGAGTACCAAATTTCAGAAGCCAAAAATAGTTAAATTTTATTGATGCAATTCTTAAAATTCAGCAAATATAAAACCAACGTTTCAACATTGTGTTTTCTTTTGTTTTTCATCTTTTTTATTTCGAACAATAGTAGAGTTGATGCACAAAAGAAATATACGGTTGTACTAGATGCCGGTCATGGAGGGAAAGATCCGGGTAACTTGGGTAATGGATACAGAGAAAAGAAGATTGCCTTGAAAGTAGTTTTAGAGGTTGGTAAAATCCTTAAGAAAAATAAAAATATTAAAGTTATCTATACGCGAGATAAAGATGTCTTTATTGAATTGCATAATCGAGCGAAAATAGCAAATGATAATAAAGCTGATTTATTTGTGTCAGTTCATTGTGATTCATACACAAATCCAAAAGCACATGGAGCAGGTACTTTTGTACTTGGATTAAGTGGTAACAAACAAAACTTAGAAATCGCAAAAAGGGAAAATGCAGTAATTCTTTTAGAAGATAACTATAAACAAAATTATGATTACGATCCAAACTCTCCAGAATCTGTAATTAGTTTGTCAATGTTACAGGAAGAGAATTTGGATGAAAGTTTAGCTTTTGCAGAACTTGTTCAAGGGAATTTTAGAAGAGCTAAAAGGTTTGGTAGAAGCGTAAAACAGAATAACTTCCTTGTGCTTCGAGAAACTGTTATGCCTAGCGTTCTTATTGAGTTAGGTTTTCTTACTAATAAAGCAGAAGGTAAATTCTTGAATTCAGGTGCGGGTCAAATAAGAATGGCAAGCGCAATTGCAAAAGGTATCGAAAAGTATATTGAGCGAATCAAATTAAATACAGTAGAGGAACAAAAAGTTACTAAGAAGAAAAAAACGACCGAAACTAAAGGTAAAATTGTTGCAAGCGTTGAAAGAAAAAAGACGTATGAACCAAATACAGAAGTAAAAGGAGGTTTAGATAAAAAGGAGTTTTCAGTGGTAGTAACACCACCTAAAAAAACGATATCAAAAGAAATACCTAAAAAGGAAGTTACTAAAGTTGTTCCAGTAAAAAAAGAGGTTAAAGTTACTGATAAGGTTGTTGCTGTTAAGAATATTCAAAAAGAGGAGAAGAAGGAAGTTCAAAAGAAAAAAACACCAATCACTTCTGAAGAAAAAGAACCTAAAGTAATTAATAATAAACCTGAAAAAATTGAATTTAAAGTTCAGATAGCAGCATCAAAAAGATACCTTTCTCAGGATAACTTTAATTTTAAAGGATTAGAAAATGTTGAGGTACTTGTGATTGATGAATACTATAAATATTACTATGGTTCTTCAGAAAGTTTTATTAAGGTAAAGAAAGCCTTAAAAGAGGCGAAAGATGCTGGGCATAAAGATGCTTTTATCGTGGCTTTTTCAAATGGGACTAAAATATCCGTTAGAGAAGCACTAAAAAAACGGTAATTTAGAAAAAATCTAATCTGTTCTCAAGAAAATTATTAGTAATTTCGTCACTAGCAAACTTTGCTTATGTCAAAAGAACTTAAAACAGGAATTATAGCATTATTAATTATAGCTCTGGGTGTTTGGGGGTATAATTTCATGAAAAGACAGGATTTGTTTAGTCCAAACTCACGTCATTTTTACGTTGAATACAATAATATAAATGGATTAAGCGAGGCGAGTGTTGTTACTATTAATGGACTACAAGTCGGAAAAGTCGATGCTATAAACTTCAACACAAAATCTGAAAAACGTGGTAGTTTACTAGTACGTTTGTCATTAGAAGACGATTTTCAATTCTCTAAATCTAGTGTAGCAAAAATATATTCTGCTGGATTAATGGGAGGACAGAATTTAGCGATTATTCCAAATTATGAAGGAGAAATGGCAGTCTCAGGAGATTATTTGAAAGGAGAAATTGAGTCTGATTTATTCTCTTCTGTTGGCGAAAAATTGAATCCAATTCAAGCAAAACTTGAAAATGTTTTAGTAGAAGCTGATTCTCTTCTTATCGGTTTAAATCAAGTACTAGACAAAAAAGCTCGAGAAAGTTTAAATCGTAGCGTTATTGGTATCGAAAATACGGTAGCAAGCTTGAATAACACTATGGCTACCTTCAATAAAATATTAGAATCGAACAAAGAGAAAATCAATGTAACTCTTGATAACACCAAGAAAATTACAGATGATTTTTCTAAAGTTTCTGGCGATTTAGCAAAAGCAGATCTAGGTGCGACCGTAAAGAAGTTAGAATCGACACTTTCTAATGTGAATACACTAATTAAAGGTATTGAAAGTGGTAAAGGAACGGTAGGAAAACTAATGTCCGATGAACAGCTTTACACAAATCTTACCAACGCGACTAAAGAAATGGAAGAGTTGCTAAGAGAGATGAAATTAAATCCTAAACGTTTCGTGCATTTTTCTTTATTTGGTAAAAAACCAAAGCCTTATAATGAGGATAAGAATAATGAAAATGTAAGTAACCAATAAGGATTATTATAAATAAACAAACAACAAACATCATAACAAACAACTATACAGTAGTTTTAATTATTTAAATTTTTATAATCAATTTTTTACATGGAAAAATACATACCAAACATCTTTTTTGCTTTTATTTTAATTGCAGGTATAGGGTATTTTGTGATGAATGTTCGAAAACTGATTCGCAACATTAAACTAGGGAAGGACATCGATAGAACAGACCGAAAACCTGAACGTTGGAAGAATATGGCAAAAATTGCATTAGGACAGTACAAAATGGTACGCCGTCCTGTTTCTGGAATTTTACATATTGTAGTTTATGTTGGTTTCATTTTAATTAATATCGAATTACTTGAAATAGTTATTGATGGGTTATTTGGAACACATCGTGTATTTCAACCTTTAATAGGGAATGGTTTATATGGATTCTTAATTGGTTCTTTTGAAATCTTAGCATTATTAGTTCTTTTGGCTGTAATTGTATTCTGGTTTAGAAGAAACATCGAGAGAATTAAGCGTTTCATGAGTGCAGAAATGGAAGGATGGCCTAAAAACGATGGAAATATTATTTTATATTTCGAAATCGTTTTAATGACATTGTTCTTAGTAATGAACGCTACTGACACACCATTTCAAGAAGCAGGTGCAGGTAATGTTGTTTCTCAGTTTATTGCTCCTTGGTTTGAAGGGTTTTCACACGATGCGCTTCATACCATTGAAAAAACAGCTTGGTGGTTGCATATTGTTGGGATTTTAATTTTCCTAAACTATTTATATTATTCTAAACATTTACACATTTTATTAGCATTCCCAAATACATTTTTTGCTAATTTAAATGCGAAAGGACAGTTCAATAACTTAGAGTCAGTTACGAATGAGGTAAAAATGATGATGGATCCAGACGCAGATCCATATGCTATGCCTGAAGAAGGAGCTGAGGATGAGGTTCCAGAAAAGTTTGGAGCTTCTGATGTAGCAGATTTGAATTGGGTTCAGTTAATGAACGCTTACACTTGTACAGAATGTGGACGTTGTACTTCATCTTGTCCAGCGAATTTAACAGGAAAAAAATTATCTCCTCGTAAGATTATGATGGATACTCGTGATCGTTTAGAGGAAGTAGGAAAAAATATCGATGCCAACGGAGGTGAGTTTAAGCCTGATGGTAAACAATTATTAGATGATTACATTACTAGGGAAGAGTTATGGGCTTGTACAAGTTGTAACGCTTGTGTTCAAGAATGTCCTGTGAATATCGATCCATTATCTATTATTATGGATATGAGGAGGTATTTAGTAATGGAAGAGTCTGCTGCGCCACAAGAGTTGAATATGATGATGACAAACATCGAAAACAACGGGGCGCCATGGCAGTATAGTCAAATGGATAGATTAAATTGGAAAGACGAATAGTAATATCTAATTTAATTTCAATCACTAATTTTTATTTAAATAGAAAAGTCAACTTAAACGATACAAGATTATGAACGTACCAACAATGGCAGATATGATGGCTCAAGGAAAACAACCAGAGGTGTTGTTTTGGGTTGGAGCTGCAGGAAGTTACGACGATAGAGCTAAAAAAATAACAAAATCTTTTGTGAAGATTTTACAGCAAGCGAATGTTGATTTTGCAGTATTAGGAACTGAAGAAAGTTCTACAGGTGATGCTGCTAAAAGAGCTGGAAATGAGTTTTTATTTCAAATGCAAGCAATGACAAATATTGAAATTTTAAATGCTTATGAAGTAAAAACAATTGTTACTTGTGATCCACATTCTTTTAATACATTAAAAAACGAATATCCTAGTTTAGGTGGAAAATATACAGTTTATCATCATACTCAATACATCAATAAATTAATCGCTGATGGAAGATTAAGTATTGAAGGTGAAAACTTAAAAGGGAAACGTCTTACTTATCACGATCCTTGTTATTTAGGACGTGCAAACGATGTTTATGAAACTCCACGTGATTTAATTCGTCGTTTAGGGGTTAAATCAACTGAAATGAAGCGTCATAAATCTACGGCTCTATGTTGTGGTGCTGGAGGAGCGCAAATGTTCAAGGAACCTGAAAAAGGTGATATGGATATAAATATCTTACGAACAAAGGATGCTTTAGAAACGAATCCTGAAATTATTGCAACAGGTTGTCCTTATTGTAATACAATGATGACAGACGGTGTTAAGTTTCATTTAAAGGAAGATCAGATTGTCGTAAAAGATATTGCAGAGTTAATTGCAGAAGCTAATAATTTATAATACAAAAACTATGTTAAAGAGAATTTCAACCTTATTAATTGCATTATTGTCTTTCGGAAATATCGTTGCACAAGATTCAGCTTTGGATAAAATGGCAATGGAAATTTGTGAATATTTCAATAAGAATGAAAAGGAATTTAAAGGTATGTCTACGTCAGATTTGACAGCTAAATTAGGAGTGCAAATGGTGCAAACTTATTTAAAGTACAAAGATGAGTTAGCGAAAGAAGGAATCAATTATGATTTAACAAAAGGAAGATCAGAAGGAGAAAAAATGGGTGCTAAAGTAGGTGTTAGCATGATTAAGTTTTGTCCAGATGTTTTAATGGCTATCGCAGGAGATGAAGAGTATGAGGATGAAAACGAAGTTGTTGAATTGTATTTAGAAGGTACCTTAAAAAAAGTAAGTGGTGAAGACTTATATGTTGTTGAATTAAAAGATACAGATGGGAAGATACAAAAGTTTGTTTGGTTAACAAACTTTGAAGGTTCAGATCGTTTGATAGATTTAGGAAATGACGTAAAAGGAACTAAGGTTGGTGTGTCTTATACAAATCTTGAATATTTTTCACCGAAATTAAAAGAGTATATCGTGAGAAAGAAAATCACACGATTAGAATTTTTATAAAATTTACATGTTTAAAAACTATATAAAAGCGGCTAGGTTAAGAACCTTGCCGCTTTCTGTTTCAGGAATTATTGTTGGTGGTTTTTTAGGACTTTCAGATTTGTATCACATGTCTTTATCAACCTTAGATGAAGGTTGGTTTCTATACCTTGGAGAAAGAAATCCTATTAAAACCTCAATCTTTTGGTTAGCAATCTTAACAACAATTGGTTTTCAAGTGTTGTCGAATTTTGCTAATGACTATGGTGATGGTGTTAAAGGAACAGATGAAAACAGAGAGGGAGAAGCAAGAATGGTTGCTTCTGGAGCGATAACTCCAAAACAGATGAAAAGTGCAATGATAGTAACTACAATTTTTACCTTGGTAGTTGCAATTGCATTAATTTATGTCGCTTTTGGAAAAGATAACTTTGGTTTCTCATTATTGTTTTTCGGTTTAGGTATTGCCTCAATTGTGGCAGCAATTAAATATACAGTGGGAAATTCTGCTTATGGTTATAGTGGTTTCGGCGATTTATTTGTTTTCTTGTTCTTCGGTTTACTTGCAGTGGTAGGAACCTATTTCTTGTATACTAAAACACTTTCTTTTACAATATTTTTACCGGCATTTACCATCGGAGCTTTGAGTACAGCAGTTCTTAACTTAAATAATATGAGAGATAGAGTAAATGATGCCAAGGTTGGAAAAAACACATTAGTCGTTAAAATTGGAAGTGAATTTGCAAAGTATTATCACTATTACCTTATAGCATCATCATTTTTGTTTTCATTCTTATACGTGGGAATTCACTATCGAACTCCATTTCAATTTTTATTTTTGATAGCGTATATACCTTTAATAAAACATTTGCTCTTTGTTTACAATAATAAAGAGGAATCACTATTAGATGGAGAGCTTAAAAAAGTAGCATTAAGTACTTTTTTATTTGCGATACTTTTTGGGCTAGGAAACGTTTTGTAAATTTACTGATAACTTCAAACAACATTAATTCTACTTATGAAAATTACATTTTATGGTCATGCCTGTTTTGGTATTGAACTTAATAATACACATATTTTAATCGATCCTTTTATTACAGGAAATCCAGCTGCTTCACATATTGATATTAATCAAATTAAAGCTGATTATATTTTAGTAACGCATGCGCATCAAGATCATATTCTTGATGTTGAAGCTATTGCGAAAAATACTGGAGCAACAATTGTTTCCAATTATGAAATTTATATGCATTATACAGCTAAAGATTTGAAAGCACATCCTGTAAATCACGGAGGTACTTTTAAAACAGATTCGTTCTCAGCGAAATATGTAAATGCAGTGCATACGTCATCTTTTCCAGATGGAAGCTATGGAGGTCAACCAGGAGGTTTTGTAATTACTGCTGGAGAAAAATCATTGTATGTCGCAGGGGATACAGCAGTAACAATGGATATGAAGTTAATTCCAATGACAACTCAATTGGTCGCTTCTATTTTACCAATTGGGGATAATTTCACTATGGGAGTTGATGATGCAATTATAGCTACTGATTTGGTGGCTTGTGATAAAGTAATTGGATGTCATTTTAATACTTTTCCTCCAATTGAAATTAATGTAGAGGATGCGAAGAAGAAATTCGAAAAAGCAGGAAAGGAGCTTGTTATTATTGAAATTGGTGAATCTATAGAATTATAAAATGAAGAGGATAAAAATTATATTAGGAATCATAATTACAATTGCAATTATATTCTTATCAACGGGATTAATTTTTAAAGAAACGGCTTACACAACTGAAGTGAAAGTAAACAAGCCAATTGATGAAGTGTTTAATTTGTTCAATGATAGTTCACAAATTAGTAATTGGATTACTGATTTAAAATCGATTGATCCTATTGACGTAAAGCCAGAAAAGACAGGAAGTACTTATAAAATGGTAGTTGAAAATAAAAATGGAGAGGAAATAACGCTACAAGAAAAGATTATGGCTTACGTACCAAATGAAAAAGTAACCTTATTTTTTATGGCGGATACGATGTTGAAAACAGATGATTATACCTTTACATTTGAAAATGGAGTAACAACTATAAATAACAGTTCAATTTGTAGAGGGAATTCATATTTGTTAAGCTGTTTATTTCCTTATTTCAAGGCTGTTTTTAAGAAACAAGACCAAGAATATTTAAATAATTTTAAGTCGTTCATCGAGAAAAATTAAAGATTTGATAAAAGCTGAATTTCACAAGTATATTTTAGAATTCAAACGTCCAAGTGGAACTTCAAGAGGAGTCTTAAGAACTAAAGAGACTTTTTTCTTAATTTTAAATAAAGATGGAAAAGAAGGAATTGGAGAATGCGGGTTATTTCGTGGTTTGAGTATAGATGATAGACCCGATTATGAGAAGAAATTACAATGGGTTTGTGATCATATTCATTTAGGGTTACAAGAACTTTTGAATGCAACCGTGGAATTTCCGTCAATTCAATTCGGGTTAGAACAAGCTTTTTTGTCTTTAAATAGTTCAAATAAATTTCATTTATTTCCTTCAGATTTTGTTGCAAGTGAATCTTCAATTTCAATTAATGGCTTAATATGGATGGGAGATAAAAAATTCATGAAAGACCAAATTCAAGAAAAATTAGAACAAGGGTTTTCATGTATTAAAATGAAAATAGGCGCTATTGACTTTGATGAAGAATTACGATTGTTAAAATATATTCGTGAACAGTTTTCAGAGAATGAAATTGAATTAAGAGTCGATGCAAATGGAGCTTTTTCTCCAAGGGAAGCACTTCAGAAGTTGGAAAAATTATCACAGTTTAAGTTACATTCAATTGAACAACCGATAAAGCAAGGTCAATACGAAGAGATGGCAAAACTTTGTAAGGAAACACCTTTAGCTATTGCTTTAGATGAAGAATTAATTGGAGTTTTCTTGAATCATGATAAAAAGGAATTATTAGAGCATATTAAGCCACAATACACTATTTTGAAACCTAGTTTGGTTGGTGGTTTTGCCGGAAGTAAAGAATGGATAGATATTTCTGAAAGTAATAAAATTGGATGGTGGATAACTTCTGCACTTGAAAGTAACATTGGTTTGAATGCAATAGCTCAATGGACATATACTTTAAAGAGTAACATGCCACAAGGATTAGGAACTGGAGGTTTGTTTACAAATAATTTTGATAGTCCTCTTTTTGTTAATCAAGGAAGTTTGCAATACAGTTCTCAAGACAAATGGAACTTTAATTTAAGTTAATATAGCATGAATTACATACAACAAGCATACAAAGGCGATATAGGATTTTGGAAATATTTGATAATTCCAGTAATATTTATTGGAATTGTAGTTTTGAATATGATCGCCATTGAAATGTTTGATATTGATCAAGCTGAAATTATTCGTGCTGATATAGCAGAAAAAGGTGAAAATAGAGTCCTTATAGAATCATTAGCTACTTTTGTTGTGTTTCTAGGAATGCTTTTATTATGGGTGAAATATGTGCATCGCCAATCAATAACTTCATTAACTACTTCGAGGAAAAAGATAGATTGGAAACGAGTGTTTTTTGCTTTTTCTGTTTGGGGTTTTATTACAGTTGCATTCGTGATTTATGGTTATTATACCGAACCAGAATCTTTACAATGGAATTTTGAACCTAATAAATTCTTTGGGTTGTTAGTGATTGGAGTACTCATGATTCCTTTACAAACAAGTTTTGAGGAGTATTTATTCAGAGGTTATTTACTACAAGGTATCGGTGCGAAATTTAAAAGTAGAATACTACCGTTAATCATAACTTCAGTAATTTTTGGATTACTTCATATTGCAAATCCGGAAGTTGGTAAATTAGGGAATATCGTTATGATTTACTACATAGGAACAGGTTTCTTCTTAGGAATGATAACATTATTAGATGAAGGCCTTGAATTGGCTTTAGGATTTCATGCAGCAAATAATCTTATTGGAGCTCTTTTAATTACGGCAGATTGGACGGCTTTTCAAACAAATTCTATTTTTAAAGATCTTTCTGAGCCAGATGTTTATTTCGATATTATTATTCCTGTAGTTGTTTTTTATCCACTATTATTATTGCTTTTCGCTAAAAAATATAATTGGAGTAATTGGAAAGAAAAACTTACAGGTAGCGTTGAAAAACCCTTAAATAGTCAAGAAAATCAAGTTGAAGATTTAGCTTAGTTTTTATGGATTTTAGTCAGATTCATTCTAGTTTTAAATTAAACGGAGTTAGTTTCAATTCTAAGGTCGACTTAATTAACTACGCTAGAAAGTTGTCTTCTTCTGTCAATGATTTTTTTGTGAATTGGTTGAATGATAAAGATTATTTAATAGTACAAACTTCAGGTTCTACAGGAAAACCAAAACCAATTAAATTACGAAAAGAGCAGATGATAAATTCTGCTTTAGCTACAGGAGATTTTTTTGAAATCAGGGAAAATACAACTGCTTTACTTTGCATGTCTACAGATTATATTGCAGGTAAAATGATGTTGGTAAGAGCCATGGTTTTAGGTTGGGATTTAGATATAATTGAGGCAGTTTCGAATCCACTTGCGCTTTCGAATAAAAACTATCACTTTTCAGCAATGGTTCCGTTGCAATTAGAAAAATCTTTAGACCAAATAGAAAGAATTGGTAAATTGATAGTTGGAGGTGGAGTAGTTTCGGAAAGTTTAAAAACAAAGATGTCAAAAGTTAAGACTGAGATTTTTGCAACATATGGAATGACAGAAACAATTACTCATATTGCTGTAAAAAAGCTAAATCAAATAAAGGAAAAACCGACATTTTATAAAGTTCTGCCGAAAGTAAAAATTTATATTGATCAAAGAAATTGTTTAATGATTGATGCTCCTTTGGTTACGAATGAAATTGTTGTGACAAATGATGTTGTTCAATTGGTTTCTGAAAATGAATTTGAATGGCTTGGAAGATATGATAATGTTATAAATTCAGGAGGAATTAAACTCCACCCTGAAAAAATAGAGCATAAGCTTTCTAAACTAATTCAAAATAGATTTTTTACTATTGGTGTTAAAGATGAAAGGTTAGGAGAGAAGTTAGTTTTGGTTATTGAAAATAATACAACTAATATGGATTCACAAGAAATTCTTAAGAGAATCAGTGAAAGCCTTGAAATCACAAAATATGAAGTTCCGAAAGAGGTTTATTTTGTGAAGAATTTCATAGAAACTGAAACAAAAAAAATCCAACGTTCAAAAACATTGGATTTAGTATTGAATTCTTCGAAGAAGTAATTACCTATCTACATCTAAAAATTGTTTTGTCTCAAATCTAGTTTGGTATTCTGTTAATGAAATTCCATAAACTTCTTCAGTATAATTCGAAGTTTTATCTATTTTATAAAGTTTACTTTGACGTTCTATTTCGTATTTGTTTTGAGCAAAATAAACTGAATCATTTTCAACTCTTGTAATCTTTAAAGTAGAATAAAAATCATTAGGTTTATATTCTATAACATCTCCAGTTTGTGGAGCTTTAATATATTCAACCACATCTTTTTCATGCTGATTTACTGCATAAATCCCAAACGCAATTATTGCAATTAAAATAAGAGAACCAATCCAGTAAGAGATAGGAGTTTTTACATTTCTATTTACATTGTCATACTTCATCCGTAGTTGCTCATCCATTTCTTTTGGTTTCAAAGTTATCTTACAATGGTCGCATTCTGCAACTCCTTTTTTCGCTAAAGGGAAAACAGGAATCCAATATAAATACGCATATCTTCCAAAAATACTTACTGTGTAGGAAGTTTGCTGTTCACAGTGTCTGCAATTAACACCGCTAACTCTTTCACTTTTCAAATGAGAGCCTTTAGTTCCGTAAAAAATCATGATTTATTAGTTTTAATAGTTTTTCTTTTTGGTAAATCTATGAAAAAAAGAAAGTTAAACCTGTTTTAGTTAATGTTTTTTAAACTCAATAACGATAAGAGTTAACTCAATTAAACGATTTGTTTACGAATTCAAAATGAAATCGGTAGGATAATTGTTGTAGCTTTATGAAAACTAAAATTTAAATACTATGATGAAAAAAGGAATAATACTATTTTTTTTATGCTGTGTATCAATTCTAAAAGCACAAGAAAAGGAAATAACAGGTACAGTTTCGGATAAATACTACTCAATTCCTGGGGCAAGTGTTCATGTCAAAGGAACAAACATTGGAACTAATACAAACATGGAGGGGAAATATACAATAAAAGCTTCAGCTAATGATGTGTTGGTTTTTTCTTTAATTGGGATGAAAACAAAAGAAGAAAAAGTTGGTAAGAGAACTGTTATTAATGTTGTTTTAGAAGAAAGCGATGCAACTTTGGATGAGGTAGTAATTTCAACAGCTTCAAATTTAAGATCTAGCAAAAGAAAAGCATATGCAAGTATTGCTAGTCCAATGGCTATGGGTAATACTATGATGTATGATTCAGATCAAAAACAAATTACGGACAAAAAGACCTCTCCTTTATTTATAGTTGATGGTATTCCTGTGAAGGCTAATTCTGAGGTAATATTAAATAAATTAGATCCGAAAGAGATCAAAACTGTTGAAGTTATGAAAGGTAATAATGCCATTGCGCTTTATGGAAATAGAGGAAGGAATGGTTGTGTAATTATAACTACTAAAAAAGGAAATTTTCAAATAGACGATAAAGATTCTTACGCTAAAATAACCGAGAATCCTTTTAAAAACGTTGTTGCTTCACCATTGTCTACTTTTTCAATAGACGTAGATAAAGCTTCTTATAGTAACATTAGAAGAATGATAAATAATGGCGAGGTTGTAAAAGAAGATGCTGTGAAAATTGAAGAAATGATTAATTATTTCGATTATAAGTATCCACAACCTCAAGGAAAACATCCTTTTTCGATAAATACTGAGTTTGTTAAAACACCATGGAATGCTGAAACAAAACTTGTAAAAATTGGATTGCAAGGAAAAACATATGAGAACAAAGATTTACCACCATCAAATCTTACTTTTTTAATTGATGTTTCTGGGTCAATGGGAGAACGTAATAAATTACCGTTATTAAAGAAAGCTTTTAAGTTATTGGTGAATCAATTAAGGGAAGAAGATCGAGTTTCAATTGTTGTATATGCAGGAGCAGCAGGTGTTGTATTAGAACCAACTTCAGGAAGAAATAAAGAGAAAATTTTAACGGCCTTGAATAATTTAAACTCGGGAGGTTCTACCGCAGGTGGAGAAGGGATTGAGTTAGCGTATAAGTTAGCAGAAAAGAACTTTAAAAAGAGAGGTAATAATAGAGTTATTTTGGCTACCGATGGTGATTTTAATGTAGGAAGAAGTTCGAATAAAGCAATGGAAGAATTGATTGAGGAAAAAAGGAAATCAGGTGTGTTTTTGTCGGTTTTAGGTTTTGGTTACGGAAATTACAAGGATGATAAACTTGAAATTTTAGCAGATAAAGGAAATGGAAATCATGCCTACATTGACACAATGCAAGAAGCTCAAAAAGTTTTTGGGAAAGAGTTTGGAGGAACTTTATACACTATTGCAAAAGATGTGAAAATTCAAGTTGAGTTTAATCCCAATAAAGTGAAAGCCTATCGATTGATTGGTTATGAAAACAGATTATTGAATGATGAAGATTTTATTGATGATACCAAAGATGCTGGTGAGTTAGGAAGTGGTCATTCTGTAACAGCTTTATATGAAGTAATTCCAGTTGGTGTAGATAGTAAGTATTTAAATAAAATTCATGATTTAAAGTATACGAATAAAAAGAACAATTCTTATAAAGACGAATTACTTACCGTAAAGTTTAGATATAAAAAGCCTGATGGTAAAAAAAGTGTTGAAATGGAAAGAGTAGTGAAAGATAAAACGGCAAAGCCAACTTCTGATATGAATTTTGCTTCTTCTGTTGCATTATTCGGAATGTACTTAAGGAAATCTCAATTTATGAATGATGCTAATTTGGAAGATGTAATTAAACTTGCCGAAAAAGGAAGGGGAAAAGACAAGGATGGTTACCGAGGTGAATTTGTTCGATTAGTAAGGACCTATTCGGATATTAAATAGAACTAAAAAAGCACCATGAAAATGGTGCTTTTTTTATTTCTAAGAATCGATATGATTAACTTTTTTAGAACTTACCGAGGGATTTTTATGGTAATTCGATTACTGTTTAATTTTAAATTGAATAGTTTTTTAAATTGTTGGATGCTTGTTTTATCGTTATCATAAACTCTTTCTAAGTAATTAATGTATTCTTCATTTGATGAATCGAATTCATACGATACTTGAAAGTCTATAGATTTTCCGTTAATATCCTCACAGGCTCCTGCAAAAGCTTCTTTATAAGTAAAACTTTTTTTAGAGTTTCCTTTGATTTCAATGATATGAGTTAATGGCTTTACTTCTGTTTCACTGATTTCACATAATTCAATGTTTGGAAAACTTTGTGTGCTAAAAAACTCAGGAGTTCCATGTGTTCCATCATTTGGAATAATGATAAAGATTGATGTATCTGAATTGTTTTTTAACTGTAAATCTAAATCCAGACTTCCGTATTTGTAGGAGTATGAAGTAATAGATAATTCAATAGGACTAAGATTTTTTCCTTTCTGAGCAGTTAAAATTGATGTAAAGCAAAGCGTAAAAGTTGCTAGGAAACAAAGCAATGTGTTTTTCATAGTGTTTTAATTTTAAAATTTGATTTAGTAGTTGAGAAAACATGGTAAATACCAAATTTCCTCGGGTGGGCAAATTTGAAAAAACAATTTGAATTAGTAAAAGATTGGAGGTAAGTTTTGATCAAAAAAAAAGCCATACAACACAACAAGTATGACTCTAATTCGAATAATTCAAATTTTACTTTGGAAGACCAAACACGATACGAATGTAGAAATGAAAATCAGTAATAGCGTAAAATAATAGTTAAACAACTATTATTAAAATAGTAATTATATGAATTTATACTCATCCGGACTATTAGACATTTTAGTGTAATAATATCTATCAACGGTCATAATTAGTTTTGGAAATTTTATAACATATTTATTTCCATATGATTTAATAAGTCTTACTAGTATTGGGTTAGCTTTCATAATTATAAATTTTACTTCTTTAATTTAATTTGTAAAATCTAATTATTTGAAAATTTCAGATAAAACTATAGGTAAGTTCAGGTAAAAAACAAAAAACGAATGATAAATTAAGCAGCGGAATAATGAGTGTAGAGACAAAAAAAGTGAACCGAAATTCACTTTTTAATATAGAATAAATCCGTTTAATTATTTAAACCATGTGTTCCAAGTCTTGGAATATTATGTTCTTAGTTGGTGGTGGAGCTACTTCTATGGCATGTCGATCATAATCTCCACAATATGTTTCTACAATTGTATTGTGATAGTATATTTGACCTCCTGAACAGTCTCAGTATGAGGATCCAGATTCTCCGAAAATTGATTGTTGAGAATTTCTAGAAATCGGTGTTCCTAGATTTAAGATTGATTTTTTCATAGACTAAATATTTTGAAATTTTAAATCAGACTAAAAATATAAAAACAATACAAAATAAATTAAAAGAGTAAAGAGGGAATAAATAATCAGCATATATACAAGTATAAATAATTTAAGATAACATAAAAACCCGCTAGTTTACTTGCGGGTTTTTCTTGAAAAATAATATGTTTTTTGAGTTTACATCTCCATCGAGTGGTAGACTTGATTGACATCATCATCTTCTTCTAAACGTTCTAAAAGCTTCTCAACATCAGCTTGTTGTTCTTCACTAAGTTTTGTTGTCGTAGTAGGAATTCTTTCAAATTCAGATGAAACAATTTCAATATTGTTTTCCTCTAAATATCCTTGAATGGCACCAAACTGTCCAAACGGAGCGTATAACATAATACTGTTATCTTCTTCGTCGGCAAAAACTTCTTCAACTTCAAAGTCAATCATTTCCATTTCGAACTCTTCCAAGTCCATTCCTAAAGATTCTTCTTTCACTTTAAAGTTTACTACATGATCAAACATAAATACAACTGATCCAGAAGTTCCTAAGTTTCCATTACATTTATTAAAAGCAGCTCTTACATTAGCAACTGTTCTGTTGTTGTTGTTTGTAGCAGTTTCTACCACAATGGCAATTCCATGAGGAGCATATCCTTCAAATAAAACTTCTTTATAGTTTGCAGTATCTTTATCTGATGCTTTTTTAATTGCACGCGCTACGTTATCCTTAGGCATATTTGCAGCCTTTGCATTTTGGATTACAACACGTAAACGAGAATTGGTTTCAGGATTCGGTCCGCCTTCTTTTACAGCCATAACTATGTCTTTACCAATTCTAGTAAAGGTTTTAGCCATTGCAGACCAACGTTTCATCTTTCTTGCTTTCCTAAATTCAAATGCTCTTCCCATTTCCTGATATTATATTTTGTAAAAAAATTCCTGTAAAAATAATTAAACTTGAATAACTCCCAAATTAAATGGCTTTTCAATTGGCGCATGATTTGCTGCTTCAATTCCCATTGAAATCCATTTTCTTGTATCTAACGGATTAATAACTGCATCTGTCCAAATTCTAGCTGCAGCATAATACGGAGAAATTTGTTCGTCGTATCTAGATTTAATTTTGTTAAATAATTCTTCTTCCTTCTCTTTAGTAATCTCTTCACCTTTCTTCTTTAAAGCAGCAGTTTCTATTTGTAGTAAAACTTTAGCAGCAGAAGCACCACTCATAACCGCTAATTCGGCACTTGGCCAAGCGGCTATTAATCTTGGATCGTATGCTTTTCCACACATGGCGTAATTTCCAGCTCCGTATGAATTTCCAACTACAATAGTGAACTTAGGAACTACTGAATTACTAACAGCATTTACCATTTTGGCTCCATCTTTAATAATTCCACCATGTTCAGATTTACTTCCTACCATAAATCCAGTAACGTCTTGTAGGAATACTAAAGGAATTTTTTTCTGATTACAGTTTGCAATAAAACGAGTTGCTTTGTCAGCAGAATCAGAATAAATTACTCCACCAAATTGCATTTCACTAGGCTTAGTTTTTGCACCTTTTGATTTTACAATTTTTCTTTGATTCGCTACAATACCAACTGCCCAGCCATCAATTCTTGCATAACCTGTAATAATGGTTTGTCCGTATCCAGCTTTATATTCGTCAAATTCAGAATTATCCACCAAGCGCTCTATAATTTCTATCATGTCATATTGTTCATGACGCGCTTTTGGCAAAATTCCAAAGATTTCGTTTTCATCTTTTGCAGGAGCTTTGCTTTCTGATCTGTTATAACCAGCCTTTTCAAAGTCTCCAATTTTATCCATTACATTTTTAATACGATCTAAAGCGTCTTTATCATCTTTAGCTTTGTAATCGGTAACCCCAGAAATTTCACAATGTGTTGTTGCTCCACCTAAAGTTTCATTGTCAATAGCTTCACCAATAGCGGCTTTTACTAAATAGCTTCCTGCTAAAAATATACTTCCTGTTTTATCTACAATCAAAGCTTCATCACTCATAATTGGTAAATACGCTCCACCAGCAACACAACTTCCCATAACAGCGGCAATTTGTGTAATTCCCATACTGCTCATTACCGCATTATTTCTGAAAATTCGTCCGAAATGTTCTTTGTCTGGAAAAATTTCATCTTGCATTGGTAAGTACACACCAGCAGAATCCACTAAATAAATAATTGGTAATCTGTTTTCGATTGCAATTTCTTGAGCTCTTAAATTCTTTTTTCCTGTGATAGGAAACCAAGCACCGGCTTTTACAGTAGCGTCATTTGCTACTACAATACATTGCTTGCCTTTTACATAACCGATTTTGATAACTACACCACCAGAAGGACATCCACCATGTTCTTTATACATTCCTTCACCAGCAAAAGCTCCAATTTCAATAGAGTCAGAATCGTTATCAAGTAAATAGTCAATTCGCTCTCTTGCAGTTAGTTTGCCTTTTTCATGATGTTTTTGAATTCTTTTTTCTCCTCCTCCTAATTTTATTTTGGCTAAACGCTGTTTTAAATCCGAAGCCAACAACTTATTGTGGTCTTCGTTTTTATTGAAGTTAATGTCCATAGATCTTTGTTTGTTTGCGAGTGCTAAAATAAGAAAATACCAGCACACTTCAAGGTGATTACTCGTACGATTCGATGATGTTTTTTACGGTGTTTTCAATTTCTTTGTAACGTGCTTTTTTATCTAGTATCCAAGGTTCTGATACACGTTCTTTACAGTCTTTCACGGAACAAGATTCACAAGTCACCCCAACCACATTTTTCTCAAAAGTATCTTCTTTGAAAAACTTGACTTTTCGTTTTAAGTGTGGAGATAAAAGCATTCCAATACTAATACTTCGATAAATATCTTTTTTAAATGGATCTTTATTGGCTGAAGACAATACTAAATATTCATTCGTTGAATTCTCGTAAGATGAAATCTGAATTCCTGATGAAGATTTCTTTTGATCTGAATTTTCAAAATCTTGAATGGTTTTGATAGAAACCCATCTTCTACAGTAGTGTTCTTGATTTCTATTGGCGTGAGGAGCCTGCTGTTGAGTAATATGTAATTCTTTACTTAAACGATATTTCGGAGAGCCTTCTTTATGTGTAAAACGCAAAAAGAACAAGTTCTTAATATTAAAAGCCGTTGGTAGAATATTCGTTAATCGTTGATAAAAAGTTTCATCGGAACAATTATAACTTGTTAGTATTTTATGTAATCTAAGCGGATTCCAATCTTCTTTGTTAAATAAATCTTTTAGTTGATTTATTAATTGTTGTTTTGGGATAATTAAAGCACCAGCGAAATAAGAGGCGATGAAGTTATTCAATACTTGATCAAAACTTTCAAATTTTATCCAAGGGAAAGTGTACAATCGATCTTCAATTTTCAAGAAATTGTAAGCTATTTCTTTAGCGTAAATAAATGTTTTTTGTGGTTCTGAAATTTCTTTACTTAATAAAAGTGTGTTTTTCTTCGGAATGTAAATGTTTCTTAGGTCTGTTAATTTGGTGTGTTTTGACAATTCTTCAGTATCTACATTGTAACCAAATTCTTCAATTAAAATTTCTTTTAAATCTTCTGAAGTGATTTTTTTATTAAGATTAATGTGGTAAGCTTTCGCAAATTTTTCAACACTTTCTTCAATATCTTCAAAATAATTATTGTGTGCCTCTTGATAGGAACGCAAAGAAGCTAGGAAGAAACTCTCTCTTGTAAGATTATAATTTTGGGAAATTTTAATAATCGTACTGATGAATGCATTTACTTTGGCAGGTGCATTTGCTATAATATCAATTAAGTTATTTTCCTGAATCCCGAAAAGGTCAAGAGGTATTTCCTTTAAAATCTTAGATTGTAAAATTTCACCAATAGGAGCGAGGTTTTTGTCTAATTTTAAAGATACTAAATGATCATATGGCACTTCAAGACTTTCTGCTAGTATGGCGATTTTATCGGTTTTGGGATATTTTTTTCCCTTTTCTATCTCATTTAAATAAGATTTTGATAATCCTGTAAGTTTTCCTAAACCAAAAAGAGAAAGCTTTTTCTCTGTTCTAATTTGCTTCAATTTAAGCCCAAAAATAAGGCGAATGTACTGTTCTTCTAATAACATAAAATCAAAGTTATGAATAATAGCGAACTTATAAAAATTGAATTTTTTATAAAAATAGCGAACGTTCGCTTGGAGAGTTCAAAAATATTTTATAACATTGTAGAGTAATTATTTAAAAAAGATAAAATGGAAACTAAAGCAATTCTAAATGAGATTCAGTTCAGCGGATTTGAAGCAGAGTCTTACCAGTCAATTTTAACGCCAGAGGCGAAGGCTTTTTTAATAGAGTTACATGTCAAGTTTAATAATAAACGACTAGAGTTGCTTGAGGAAAGAGTCAAGACACAACAGTATTTTGATGAAGGAAATTATCCTTCTTTTCCAAAAGAAACAGAATCTATTAGAAATTCAGATTGGGTATGTAAACCATTACCAAAAGATTTATTGGATAGACGAGTTGAGATTACTGGTCCTGTTGATAGAAAGATGGTAATTAATGCGTTGAATTCAGGAGCGAAAACGTTTATGGCAGATTTTGAGGATAGTAATTCTCCTACAATTTCTAACATATTAAATGGCCAACAAAATTTATTTGATGCAAACACGAAAACGATTTCGTTCTACAACGAAAAGAAAGATAAAACGTATAGTTTAAATGATGAAACGGCTGTTTTGTTAGTAAGACCAAGAGGTTTGCATTTAAATGAAAGACATTTTGTGTTGGATGGAGAGGAAATGTCAGGGTCATTAGTAGATTTTGGATTGTACTTCTTCCATAACATTAAAGTTTTATTAGAGCAAGGAACAGCAACATATTTTTATTTACCAAAATTAGAGCACTACTTGGAAGCAAGATGGTGGAATGAGGTGTTTGTTTTTGCTCAAGAATATTTAGGTGTTGCTCAAGATACGATTAAAGCTACTGTACTTATCGAAACAATTACAGCTAGTTTTCAGTTAGATGAAATTATATATGAATTAAAAGATCATATGGCGGGTCTTAATTGTGGGAGATGGGATTATATTTTCTCGTACATAAAGAAGTTTAGAAATCATGAAGGGTTTTTAGTGCCAAACCGAGCACAAGTAACTATGAGCTCGCCATTTATGAAAGCATATTCTCAAAGAGTAGTTCAACGTTGTCACGTTCGTCGTGTTCACGCAATGGGAGGAATGGCTGCTCAAATTCCAGTTAAAAATGACGAAGAAGCGAATAAAGCAGCTTATGCTAAAGTAGAAGGTGATAAGTTACAAGAAGTTAAAAATGGTCACGACGGAACTTGGGTTGCACATCCAGGATTGGTTAAGGTTGCAATGGATGTGTTTAATGAGCATATGCCAACTGCAAATCAAATCGATAATAAGCGTGAAGATTTAACGGTTACAGAAGAGGAGTTAGTAGAAATGCCTGTTGGAACTGTTACAGAAACTGGTATTCGTGATAATATTAATGTTGGGATTCTTTATATCGAAAGTTGGTTAGCAGGAAACGGTGCTGCTGCTTTATATAACTTAATGGAAGATGCCGCTACGGCAGAAATTTCTAGAACACAAATTTGGCAATGGTTACATAAAGGTGTTCGTTTGGAAAGTGAAGAGCAATTTGATGTTGAAATGTATCAAGATTTAAAAGCTCAAGAAATCGAAAAAATTAAAGAGTTGGTAGGAGAAGAATCATTCAAAACTAGAAGGTTTGATTTAGCGATTCAATTGTTTGATGATTTAGTCTTGTCAGAAGATTTTGAAGAGTTTTTAACGCTTCCAGCTTATCAATACATTTAAAAATTAAAACAAAAAAAAAGCCCCAAAAATGCGGCAACATTTAAAGGGCAAGTCATTATTATAAACAACTTATTTAGAAATACAATATTATGAAAAATTTACCACAAGGAAGTTACAGTTCTGCATTAGAAACGGTAAGAAACTTAAAAGAAAAGTTCGGTAAATCTTGGAACGCTATAAGTCCAGAGAATGCTGCAAGAATGGCAACACAAAACCGTTTTAGAACAGGTTTAGATATTGCTAAATATACAGCTTCAATCATGAGAAAAGATATGGCAGATTATGATGCTGATTCTTCTCAATATACTCAATCTTTAGGGTGCTGGCATGGATTTGTCGCTCAACAAAAGATGATTGCGGTTAAAAAACATAATAAAACTACAGATAAAAAATATTTATACTTATCAGGTTGGATGGTAGCAGCATTACGTTCTGAATTCGGACCATTACCTGATCAGTCTATGCACGAGAAAACTGCAGTTGCTGGTTTAATTGAAGAGATTTATGATTTCTTGCGTCAGGCAGATGCTATCGAATTAAATGATTTATTCAGAAGGTTAGAAGCTGGAGAAGATGTACAAGATCAAATCGATAATTTCGAAACGCATATTGTTCCAATTATTGCTGATATTGATGCAGGTTTTGGAAATGAAGAAGCTACATATTTATTAGCTAAAAAAATGATTCAAGCTGGTGCATGTGCAATCCAAATTGAAAATCAAGTGTCAGATGCAAAGCAATGTGGACACCAAGATGGTAAAGTAACTGTTCCGCATGAAGATTTTATTGCTAAGTTAAATGCTGTTCGTTATGCATTTCTAGAATTAGGAGTTGAAGATGGAGTTATTGTTGCAAGAACAGATTCTGAAGGTGCTGGATTAACTCAAAAATTACCTGTAAGTCAAGAACCAGGAGATTTAGCTTCTCAGTATTTAGATTTCGTTGAGTGTGAAGAAGTTTCTTTAGATCAGGTTACAAATAACGAAGTGTTATTAAAAAGAGATGGGAAATTAGTTCGTCCAGTAAGATTGGCTAATGGATTATATAAGTTTAGAGATGGAACGAATATCGATAGAGTTGTTTTAGACTGTGTTACAAGTTTACAAAACGGAGCTGATTTATTATGGATTGAAACGCCAACTCCACACGTAGGTCAAATTGCAGCAATGGTAAACAGAGTAAAAGAAGTTGTGCCAAATGCAAAATTAGTTTACAACAATTCACCATCATTTAACTGGACTTTAAATTTCCGTACACAAGTGTATGACGCAATGGTTGAAGCTGGAGAAGATGTATCTGGTTATGACAGAGCAAACTTAATGGATGCAAAATACGATGGTTCTGAATTATGTAATAGAGCGGATGAGAAAATCAGAACGTTCCAATTAGATGGGGCTAGAGAAGCTGGAATTTTCCACCACTTAATTACATTACCGACATACCACACAACTGCACTTCATATGAATGATTTAGCAGAAGGATATTTCGGAGAGAAAGGAATGTTAGCTTACGTAAAAGGGGTGCAACGTCAAGAAATTAGAAAAGGAGTTTCTTGTGTAAAACACCAAAGAATGGCAGGGTCAGATTTAGGAGATGATCACAAAACATTCTTCTCAGGAGATAATGCTTTAAAAGCTGGTGGGTCGAAAAATACATCTAATCAGTTTGATTCTAAAGCAACAGAAGAAGAAGTTGCAACAGCAACAGTATAAAATACTAAAACTTCTCAAGTTTTAGTTAGTTGTTTGTTTACATATATTTCTAGTTTGAAGTAAAAACCGCTTTTATCCAAAAGCGGTTTTCTTTTTTATGAGATTTCTTGTAACATTTTGAGAAAATGTGCTACATATTATTTGTTGAATAATTATTTTAAATAATTTTTTTTAACGAAATTGCTAACTTTAAAAATTGTACAACTATAAAAAACGCACAAAAAATGTCTGATGATTTTGATTTATTAGAAACGAATTCTAACGAGAAAACTGAAAAAGTTGATGTTAATTGGGGTAAAGCTATCGATAGCATGAAGTCTAAATTAGCACAAGAAGATGATCCTCAGGTAAGACAGAAAATTTTAAACGCAACATTAGACGATGTTGTAAATATGGCAGAAAAAGATAGAACTACACTTTTAGATGCTATTAAAGATTTAACGGACTATCAAGATGAGGTTGGGATTATTTTTGAAAAGTTTTCTTCGTTAAATGCTGATGAACAAAAAATCATTGACGATGCTCAAAAAGCTTTAGAAAGAGCTAGAATAGAATTAGAAGATGCTCAAAATAAACCAGATACTTGGTGGAATAATCTTTGGGGAAGAAAGAGTAAAATAGCGAAGGCAGAACAAGAGTTAAAAGAAGCAGAGAAAGTTCGTTCTGGTGCCGATAACAGAGCTAAGGCGATGTTTCAGGAGCGAATTGAAAGTGCAGATGTACAAACCTTACTTTCTGAATTATCATTCAAATCTCAAGCAGCTGTTACGCGTTTAAAAGAACGTGAAGTAGAAATCAAAGAGGTTGAAGATAAGTTACAAGTTGCTATTGTGGAAGCGACAAAGAATCACACAAAAGCACTTGAAAAGAAAAAAGAAGTTGAGGGACAACTAGAAGAACAGTATGCGTTATTGAAGCAAGCTCGTCAAGAGTTAGAAGAAATCGCTGATAAACAGTCTGCTGAATATGCTCAGGCTATTGGTAAGGTTACTAAATTAGAGCAAAAAGTAGAAGAACTTGAAGGTCTTAAAAATGCTTACACCACATTGGCAGCAAGTAAAGACAGTTTTGTTCACAAGCATAACTTAACAATTAAAGTATTAACATCTTTACGTAGTAATTTACAAACTCATCGAGCAAAATTAAAGTCAGATACTGAAGAGCGTTTAAAGTATTACGATGGATATATCGTGGCTTTAAAAGCAAGAACAGATCAGGAGTTTGCTGCTATTTTAGAGCATTTAGGTGTTAAAACAGATGAGCATATTGGTGAAACTTTAGCAGCTATGCATACTGCTAGTGCAAAGGCTCGTCAGGAAATGATGGATAACATTCCAGTTCATGAAAAAGTTATGCAAGGAGTTTATAGTTCTTATGCTGAAGCTTTACAAGAAATTCGAAATAAAGATTCTGAAATTCAAAAGAATTTTGCTGATCGTTATGGTATTGATATGAAGGAGTTGTTTGAAGACTATTATAAAGCAGATGCAAATGCTCCGACGGGTGATGATACTCCATCAAATGATCCAAAACCAGAGACTAATGATGATGATTTGTTATCATAACTATTAAATAAAATAAATAAGAGACGGTAAATTTTACCGTCTTTTTAATCTGTAGAAAAAAGAACTTTTAGTACGAATAATTAAAAATGATTGTAACTCCTTTAGATTCTGCTGTATTAGATTCAAAAGAACAATATGTGTTTTATCATAAAATGGTAGATTTTGTTCTTAAAGAATTGATAGTTAACATTCAAAGACAAAACTTATGCAGCAGTCAAGAGCTTGTTATTTTTAAACAGTATACTGATTTATTATTGTATTCAATAGAGGCAATGCGTGTAAAATACATGTATGATGAAGATGATAATATGAAAATCGATTTAACAGAGTCTGGATTCCCAAATTATCTAGAGTTTAGGTATTTGTATAATGATTTAGAGCTTAAAAAAGAGTATGCCAGCAAGTTGGAGAATGTTGAAGATTTGAAAGAAGAGTTTTTGGATTCTTTACTCAGGAAAAAGCTGAAAATAAAACAGAGAAGATTATTCCAAGCTGCATCGGTAGTTTATTATAATTCGGTAAACCAACAATATATTTTCAATCGATTTGTTCAAGGAAAAATTTTGGAAGCCCCAGAAAATAGTCCGGCTGAATTTTTAACAAGTTGGAGTTTTTATGACGTTTCCGATAACAGGCCGTATGTGTGTTTTATGTATTTCAATTACGACGGAAAACGAATTGAAGACTATAAAGATAAATTGTATGCAATTCTTCGTGAAAGTGGAGACCGCAATATGGCTTTAGACACTCTGGCATATAATATTGATAGAAAGTTACCAGATGTAAATCCTAAGTATATTAAAAGAATTGATTTAGGTCCGTTGCATAATGTGTTCGCTAAAGATGAAAATCAAATAACACATGCTATTCTAGAGGGAATTGCGAAGAAAGAGATTCCATTGGAATCTTACGCACTATCCTTTAAAACAGATGAAGTTTTT
This sequence comes from Tenacibaculum sp., assembly GCA_022448525.1. Lineage (GTDB taxonomy): Bacteria > Bacteroidota > Bacteroidia > Flavobacteriales > Flavobacteriaceae > Polaribacter. Next base: position 122,669 of record JAKVCX010000001.1, on the reverse strand, counting down.
TCTGGAGGAACGTTCAAAGAAGGAGGTTTCTTTTCAAAGCAAATTTTACAAAAGTGGAATGATGTTGAGCACAGGAAATATGTATTCGCACCTCATAGAATTATTCAAATGTTATATAACAAAACACCTGAGGTTTTAAATAAACTCGCTAAAGAGCCAATTCAAACATCAGATCTAAAAATTGAAATGTAATTTGATTAAGGTGAAGAACTTTTTATATTTCTTTCTTTCTGTGATTCTGATCAGTTGTAATTCCAATGATTCTGGAAATTCTAAAATAGCTACTGATGCTAAAAAAGTTCAAATAGACTTTTTAAAAACAAAAATAGCGATACCCGATAGTTATGTTGAGGTTTCTCTAGATGATTTTAAAGAGAAACTTAGTAACGCACAAGGTGAACATTTTTTCAAGGTTTTAACGAAAGAGAAAATCTTGAATTTAGAATCTACATTACAGAAATTTAAGATTTTTATTGATAAAGATAACGTTGAAAATGTTATTTGGGTATTTCTTGGTAAATATGTAAGCCTTAATAAAGAGCTTGCTAAATGGTTTTCAATTCAACATAAACAGGAATTTAATGATAGATATGCCCAATTAGGATGCACCTACACACAAACAGAAAATAAATTTCTTACTGCTAGAAAATTTAGCGCTATTAAGATAAAATCGATTGTTGAGAAATTCGGAAATAAAAAATATCAAACCGAATACATTATCAGCTTAAATAAAAAGACTTTTGGAGTTTTTATAAGTAATTACGAGGATATTAATTTCGACAATTATATAAGGTTAATTTAAAAGATTGCAATTAAAAAACTATGGAACACAATTCAACATTTCCAATAAAGAAGAATGAATTAGATATGCTTCGTGACGAAGCCAGTGGATATTTAAAAAGTATCCAATGGGAGCAAAGTCAGCGAGCAAAGAATAAAGATAAAGAAGCTAAAGATGAATCAATTTTATTGTTTTTGTCGAAAGCAAAAGGTGGTGGCGCTTCTGAGTTAACTTCGGTTTCGAAAACAATTTTGGCGTTAAAGAAAAGGTTATTACCTGATTCTGTTGCACTTCCTGTGTTTTTGAATCAAACATTATATGCGGTTCAAGAGGGATTAACTTTAGGGATTTGGATTAAAGATAGTTATAATGATGCATCAGGATTATCGAGTTTAGCAGAGAAAAGGTCTGCTTTAGATGCTTCAGGAAAAAGAGAGTTTGAAAGTAAAATGCAAACAGCAACAGCTTTTCAGTTGTTTGCTACTGCATATAAAATTTTACACGATTTAAAGCCACATGCTTCTGACGATTTATCTGTGATGAAGCAAAAATTTGCTGGAATTCCAGAAGTTTCGTTTTTCTCACCGTTAAAAGGGATTTCATGTTGTCTTTTTTATTATGATAAGTATTTATCGCATCCGGATATTATTGGTTCCGACAAAGATGTAATTGATTTTACAGTAGTGTATTTTGAAGCTTTAATTGATGAAATTAATCTAAGAAAAAGTAGTTTAGAATACACGGAAACAATTACCGATAGAACGTATAAACTGGAGAATTCAGATTTTGCTGTTTCGGGCTGGGAAAACACATTTAGTGGAACGGCGAAGAGTGTTGAATTTAACAAAATTCAGTTTGAGCAAATTGTAGGAAATAAAGATGCAAAACATTTTGCTCGTCGTTTAACAGAACGTTTGTTGAGTTACGATTTCGATGCTCAAAAGAATCCGTTTCAAGAGTTAGGTGGATTTATGCCTGTTTTTATGGGATACGGTATTCCAGGAACAGGAAAAAGTATGTTGATTGCGGCAATAGCAACTCGATTAAAGGAACATTCTGATAATTTAGATATTCCGTTTTTATTTCATCCAATGCCCGATACTTTAATTTCTACTTTCCAAGGAGGATCAGCGGAAAAAATGGTAGAATGGATGAAACCTATGCAAGATCCAACGAAGTTAATTTTTGCACCAATTGATGATGCAGAGAATAACCTACAAGAAAGAACAGCTCAAGGAGTTTCTGCTGGAGTTAAAGAAGTAATAGGAGTTTTCTTGCGTTATACGGAAGGTGCATACGCTGTAAATTATGGAAATAGTTCAATAGGACTATTTACGAATCTTCCAGAAATGTTAGATAAAGCGGTTATTTCGCGTGTGCAAGGTAGATTTAAAATTGATGGAGCACGAACAGAAAATGACTTCTTAGATCAAGATTATATCTGGTGGCGAAAGTTTGAAAAAACAATGCCTGAGTTTGTGAATATGTCCAATCCATCTAGTTATGATTACTTAAGAGATCAAGGATTCGTAAAAAGCATGGGAGATGTATTAAATAGCATCCAAAAACCTACAGAAGAACGAGTTCATGAAGTTTATGATAGAGTAGAGCAGCAATACAAAACAAACGAACACATGTTCTTTGCAAGTTTATATAAGGAAATTCAAAAGATTTTTCCATTCTTTTCTTCTAGGGACGTTCGAAATATTCAATCGGCAATTTCATTACGTTTAACTGATTTTGATTTAGAACAAGATTGGTTTGAAAATCCTGAAACTTATTTCAAGAAGGACTATGAAACCAAGTTTAATATGCTTCAAGAATTAATGAAAACTAACATGAAAGGATTGGACTTTTCTGAAATCAGAAGACAAGAAGTTGTTCGTTATTTAGATAATGTAGCTACTATCGCTGATACGGATTTTAAACGTAAAGTTGATGCTCGTATCAATCAAATGAATATCGAATTAGAAGCGAGAGAAAGGTTTAATAAAAGATAACTTTTCTGGAATTTATCTTCATTGAAGGTTGTAATTCATTTTTTCGACGTAAACTTTTGAATACTGTTTGTTTTTTATGGGTTAGTGTTTGATAATTAAGAAGGTATGTTTTAAGAAAAGGGGAAAATCCCTATATGATTTCTTTGATTTTTCCTTAGGAAATACTATCTTAAACGCAAGACCAAATTTTATGCCCTAATGAAAATAAACTACCGAGTTATTGGTATTGGAACTTCCGCTGGTGGATTAGAGGTATTAAAAGCCTTTTTCGAGAATGTACCAGATAGTTTTAATCATGTATTTGTCGTTATTCAGCATTTATCACCAAATCATAAGAGTCGTATGGTTGAGCTATTATCTAGAGATGCTAGATTGCCCGTAGTTCAAGCTGAAGAGGGAATGGAGGTCCAACCGGGGCATGTCTATTTTATTCCACCAAAAAAGAATTTAACCATTCAAGGAGACACGTTGATTCTTGAAAATAGACCGGAAGGAAATGTTTTGAATCTTCCAATAGATATTTTCTTTAAATCTTTAGCACGTGAGTATAAAGAAAAAGCAATTAGTGTTATTCTTTCGGGAACAGGTTCAGACGGAACAAGAGGTGTTAGAAAGATAAAAGAGTTAGGTGGTTTGGTTTTAGCTCAGGACCCTACAGAAGCTGAGTTTAATGGTATGCCTAACAGTGCAATTGGTTCTGGTTTTGTTGATTCAGTACTGCCTGTGGCAGAAATTCCTGATGAGATAAATACTCTTATCAATCATGCTGTTTTCATAGAAAAAGAAAAAAATGAAGACTTATTAGTTCAAGAAGATGTTTTAAAAAAAATACTTCGATTCGTTTATCAAGTTACTGGTATTGATTTTTCTAATTATAAACCTCCAACGTTAAATCGTAGGATTTTTAGGAGAATGAGTATCACTAAAACGAAAACTATTAGAGATTATTTAAATTATCTATATGAAAATGAATACGAAGCGGAGATATTACATAAAGAGTTTTTAATTGGAGTTACAAAGTTTTTTAGAGATGCAGAGGCTTTTTCTATTATTGAAGAAGAAATCATTCCTAAAATATTTGAATCAAAAGATAAAAATAGTCCAATTAAAGTTTGGAGTGTTGGTTGCGCTACAGGTGAAGAAGCTTTTTCCATTGCGATTTTATTGAATGAATATTTGGAAAAAAATAATATTGACCAAGAGATTAAAATCTTTGCTACAGATTTAGACTCGGAAGCAATTAATAAAGCAAATAAAGGTGTTTTTGTAGAAAGTATTGAAGGTGATATAAAACAAGAATATTTAGAGAAGTACTTTCAAAAAGAAGGTAGTTTGTATGTTATCGATTCAAAAATTAGGAAAAGCATAATTTTCTCACAACATAACACTGCTCATGATGCTCCATTTAATAATATGGATTTAATCATTTGTAGAAATTTACTCATTTATTTACAACCACATTTACAACAAAAGTTACTCTCTGATTTACACTATGCAACAGGATTGAATAAGTTCTTGTTTTTAGGTCCAAGTGAAACTTTAGGTGATCTTTCTAGTTCGTTTAAAGTACTATCGAGAAAATGGAGGATTTATCAAAATATTAAAGCTTTTAAAGGTGCTCGTTTTACAAGAAGAGTCGCAAAAAGTGATGATCTTGATACAAAGAAAATGTCACCATCAATAAACAACAAAAGAAATGTTGATCAAAAGCTATCTGAAAGTTTATCGAGTCTTTTATTAGAAGAGTTTTCGGCTTCAAGTATTTGTATTGATAGCAATTATGAATTAATAAATGCTGATGGTAATTTTAAAGAATTTATAGAATTACCAGAGAATAAAATCCGATCGTTTAATGTGTTAAAAATGCTACCACAAGAAGTAGCTTTAGCATTAAGTACAGCTTTAGCAAGAGTTGAACAAGATAAAGAAAAGGTTAGATACGATAATATTTCTTTCGAAAAAGGAAATGAAAAAGTGGTTGTTAGCTTAATTGTTTCTCCAGTGGAGAAATTAGCAAGTTACCGTAAATTATATCTGGTCGTATTTAAAAAAGAAGATCCATTTTGTAATATTGGTTCAGTTTCCGCTACAACAAATCCTAATGTTGATTATAACATTATTGCTTCTTTAGAGGAAGAACTTCGAGATACAAAGGCGAATCTTCAGTCAAAAGTAAACGAAATTGAAGTTTCATATGAAGAGTTACAATCAACAAATGAAGAGTTGTTGGCTTCGAATGAAGAAATGCAAACAACGAATGAAGAGTTACAAAGTGTAAATGAGGAATTGCATACTGTAAATGCAGAACACCAAGAAAAGATTTTAGAATTAGTTCAACTGAACGAAGATTTGGAAAATCTTCTTCTTTCGGTGGATATAGGTGTGCTCTTTTTAGATGAAAACCTGATAATTAGAAGATTCTCACCTTCGCTAAGAAAATTCATCAATATTACTAGTACTAATGTAGGAAGATCAATCGTTAATTTTAATTCAAATTTAAAAGAAGAGCATCAACAAACCTTAATAGATAATATTTCGAGTGTAATAAGTACAGGAGATATTTATGAAGAAGAAGTTCAGCTCATCAATGACTCTTGGTATTTACAAAGAATCAATCCTTTCATTAGTGATCACGACAAAATTAAAGGAGTTGTAATTTCTTTTGTAGATATTAATAAACAGAAAAATACAGAACTTGAATTATTAGAAAAAGGAAAATTCTTAACTGAGTTAACCAATTTAATGCCGGGATTAATTTATGTATATAATCACGAAACACATAGAAATGAATATGCCAATAGGGATATAGCCTCAGTTTTAGGTTACACAGAGAAAGAGGTTCAGGAGTTAGGAGAATCTTTTTTAGCCAATATTGTTCATCCAGATGATCTTGAAAAGGTGTTTTCTAATTTGGAAAGAATAGAAGAATCGGCAGATGATGTAACACATGATATAGAATATCGCGTTAAGCATAAAAATGGGAATTATATTTGGTTGCTATCTAAAGAAACTGTCTTCGAGAGGTTACCTACAGGTAAAGCGAAAATAATTGGTGTGGCAAGTGATATTACACATGTTAAGAATACGGAAAATGAATTGATAGAAAAGTCTAATTTTTTATCAAAGATTACTGATGTAATGCCAGGTATTACGTATATCTATAATCAACTAACTCAACAAAATGAATATGTTAATAAGGAGGTTGCAAAAGTATTAGGTTATAGCAAGGAAGATGTTGAAGCACTTGGAAGTAATTTAATGGCGGAAATTATTCATCCTGAAGATATGTTGAAAATGGTTGATCATCATCAGGCACTTTGCGATTCTAGAGCTGATGAAATTCTTGATTTCGAATATAGAATAAAGCATAAAAATGGGAATTACCGTTGGTTTTTATCCAAGGAAACAATATTTGAAAAGATTGATGGAAGTAATAAAATTAAACATATCGGTATTGCTACAGATATTACTAGAATAAAAGAGGTAGAAGAAAAGTTAAATGAAGCTAATATCATGTATAACATTATACTAGAAACAACCTTTGCTGGTTACTGGGACTGGTATGTTAATGAAAACTATACTTTTTATAGTACTTCTTTTAAAGCAATGTTTGGTTTTGAAGATCATGAAGTTCCTCATTCTCCAGATTGGTGGGCAAATCAAATGCATCCAGATGATGTACAAAACGCTTATGATATGGTTGAGGAGCATATCAAATCTAAAGGAACAACTCCATTTGCAAATGAAGCAAGATATTTTCATAAAGATGGTTCGATAGTTTGGGTTTACTGTAAAGGAAAGGTTATTGAATGGAGCGAAGATGGTCAACCATTGCGAGTCGTAGGAAGTCATGTTGATATTACAGATGTGAAAGAAGCCGAGTTAAAGTTAAGTGAGAGTAATGTGATGTATAATAGCATTATTGAAGCGACTTTGGCTGGATATTGGGATTGGTATGTTCAAGAAGGTAAAGCTTCTTATAGTCCGACTTTTAAAGCAATGTTTGGTTTTGAAGATCATGAAGTGCCAAATGATTTTGGATGGTGGCAACAGCAAATTCATCCAGATGATTTACAAGGTGTGCTTGATAATGCACAAGCCCATATGGAATCGAAAGGTGAAGTCCCGTTTTTTAATGAAGTACGTTATTTCCATAAAAACGGATCTATAGTTTGGGTTCGTTGTAAAGGAAAAGTAATGGAATGGGGAGAAAATGGAGAGCCAATTCGTATCGTAGGAAGTCATGTTGACATTACTAAAATTAAAGAGGTTGAAGAGAAACTTTCTCAAACCAATAAAATGTACAGGAGTATTATAGAAGGAAGTTTTGTTGGCTATTGGGATTGGAATATTAGAGATAATTATGAGTTTTACAGTCCATCTTTTTTAAATATGTTTGGTTTTACTGATGAAGAGGTTGGTAATTCACCAGACTGGTGGAAACAACAGATGCATCCTGAAGATATTCCTGGAGTATTAGAATTATTCGATAAGCATGTAAAGTCAAAAGGAAAAATTCCATATACAAAAGAGGTTCGTTATTATCATAAAGATGGAACACCTATATGGATTTGTTTTAATGGAAGTGTAATTGAATGGGATGAAAATGATCAACCGCTAAGAGCAGTTGGTAGTCATTTTAATATCAGTAGATATAAGAATGGAGAAATAAAGTAGTTACTTGAATAACTGTCTAAATTCTAGTGGAGTCATACCTGTATTTAATTTAAAGCTACGTTCAAAGTAACTTAAAATTTTGAAACCTAAATCTTGAGAAATAACTTCAATTGGAGTTTCTGTTTTTACTAAGTGAGTTTTTGCTTTTTCGATTATGAAATCGATCACATAACTTTTAGTATTCTTCTTAGTTTCTTTTAAAAGTAAATCGTTTAAATAATTTGGAGACAAGTTCACATTTTCAGCAATAAATGAATTCTGAGGTAAACCTGTTGTTTTGAACAAGCCTTCTTTGTAATAATCTTCTAAAAGAAAATTTAGGTTATGTATAACTTCGGTATTGAAAACAGATCTTGTTGTGAATTGACGTTCGTAAAATCGTGAACATAAATTAAATAAAAGTCCTAAAGTAGAAATGATTACACCGTGGCTGTGAATGTCTATCCTTTGATCGATTTCTTTTACAATAAGTCCAACACAGTTTTCAATCAATCGTTGTTCTTCTGCTGATAGGTGCAGTGCTTCAGAATATTTATAAAAGAAAAAGTTGAAGTCATCAATTTTATCATAAAGAACAGTATTCTTGATAAAATCTAAACTAAAGACTAAAAACCATCCTTCAGATGCTTTTATACAATTTTCGTCAATTTTTCCTGATTTACTAGGTTGTCTAAAAGTAATTACACTTTCTGTGAAGTCGTAAGGTTTTCTATCAAACATTTCACCACAACTTCCATCTCTTAAGGTAATTACGAATAAGTCCATTTCTAGACTCATTTTACGACCTTTCACACCATTTTTAAATTCATCTAAATCAATAAAGCTAATTGATGGATGCTTTGGCTTAGACAAATTAAATACATGATGAAAATCAGATATTGTTTTAATTTTTGAGGTACCATGCCTCATATACAAAAGGTTAATTTGTACAAATATCGTTATAAAATTCGAAGTTTGTAAACATAAATACTAAGATTACTAGCATTTTTGTCAGAGGAAATAACCTTTAAGATTCCTGTTTCCTGTATTCTTGCGGTGTCTTTCCTGTTTTAGCTTTGAAAAGTCTACTGAAATAATGTGGATAATTAAATCCTAATTTATGTGCTAATTCGCTAATTGAATATTCTTGTTGGTTTCTTAATAAATTTTTAGACTTTTCAACTATAAAATAGTTCACATAATCTTTAGTGTTCTTTCCAGTTTCTTTCTTTAAAAGATTACAAAGGTAATTAGGTGATAATTTAACATACTTTGCAATTTGTTCTACTTGTGGGATTCCTTTTTCCTCAAATAATTGATTTTCATAGTAGAACTTCAGGAAATTATCAATTTTCGTTACTATATGATTCTCTCTAGCAGCCGAAATATTAAATTGTCTTTCAAAGAAACGTTTGCATAAATTAAGTAAAACTTCAAGAATCGACGCGATAACTGCTGAAGAGTGATTGTCAAAATTCAATTGAATTTCGTTTTTAATAAAATTAACGCAATCAGTTATTGTTTTTTGTTCAGTTTCAGAAACTGAAATTGCTTCGTTAATACTGTAATCGAAGAATTGATAACTATCTACTTTATCGAATAAAGGTGTGGTTTCAAGTAAGTTTTTATCAAATACCAAAATCCAACCACTCAAAGAGTTCAATTGTGAAGTACAAGATAAGTTAATGACTTGATTAGGTTTGGTAAATCCGATGACACCTTTATCAAAGTTGAAATTTCTCTTGTTGAAATAAACCCCATTATGACAATCTTTTAAAGTAATCGTATACAAATTCATAACATATTCTTCTTGAAAGAATAGTTTTGAAAAATCAATATTTGCTGTATCGATTACAGCTATATATGGATTATTAGGTTTTTCAAGACCTAAAAGTCCGAATAGTTGAGAAATTGTGCTAATGTTTGTGTAATTCGTTTTCAAGAGTTTTATTTTTTTCTTGAATTTACAAAAAAACTTAGGGAAAAGAAAGTTAATCTGTGTTAAAATATTGTAAATCAGTTATTTGTTTATTGTTTTCGCTTATTGTCTTAAACAAAACAACGGTTTCGTTGAGTAAACTGAATTTGTGTAGTTTTAATTGTTGAATGAGATGCTAAAGAATCTAAACATAAATTTTTCTTATAATGGTATAGAAACAGTTGATTTGTGTTATTTTTTTTAAAAAAATGTTTATTTCATGTTTTTTTATTATATTTACTATATAATTATTTATCTATTAAGTAGTTACGCTTTGGTTTGTAACTGCTTTTTTGAAATACGGATGTATAGGTCAATAGGGTATAACTGCAATAATTTTGAGGGAATTTCTTTTATTCTCTCTTCATCCTTCAAGAAGATAAATAAATGTAGAAGACTGTTTTTCTGGGGGAAAAACAGTCTTTTTTTATAATCTACAGTCTAATAAAAATCCCTTCAATTGTTACTTTTCCATAGATATGGGTCTGGAGGAATGAAATTCTTACTAAAGTTCAATAATCAAATTAAATTGAACTAACACAATATTTACAATTTAACAAACAAAAAAATCTAATGTCTTTATGTAGGGATGATAGCATCGGAGGAGTTCTACATGTTTTTTTAAAAAAAAGACTGTTCTTCTGAGGGAAAAAACAGTCTTTTCTGTTCAACAGTAATAGTAATAATAATAATCCCTAAATTTATTAATACTCTTTTTATTCGAGGTCAATCGGGGGAATAATTGTTCTCTGAGTTAAAATTACTAGATAGTTAACTTGTTGACTAACACAAATTTCACAAAGAAGAATACAAATCAAGGATACTTAAAATTATAGTGAGTTTTAAGTAATCCTTAACATTTATGAGTGTTTAGATAGAATGCCAATAAAAAAAGACTGTTTTTCCTGGGGGAACAAAAAACAGTCTTTTCTTAATCAACACTAATAGTACTAATCCCTTCAATCTATTAATACTTTATATATTTCAAATCAATCGGGGGTATAATCGCTTTCTGAAGTAAAATTAATTTTTAAATTCCTTTCTCACTAACACAAATTTCACAAAGAAGAAAACAAAAATGTGTTATTTGTTGTTTTTCAGTTATTTAACACGTGTTGTAACACATTTCTACTTTACAGATTGTAACTATTTAAGTATTTTTCCTTCTAATAAGTAAATAATTGTTTTTAATCAAAATTTCTTTTCAGGCTCACTACATTATAACAATTGGTTATTTTATATTTGAAAGTCATTACCAAAACAATGCAAAAACTAAAAGAAGCAGACTTATATAAAGGAGAACTAATTCCTGTGAATGGAAAATTAGTAGAACGATATAATAAATGTTTAGTTAAACTCGGTTTTACCGAAACCAAATTAACTTCGTTTTTTATTGATGGAATTGGTTGGAGTCCTGAAATAGCTGAAGAAAAAGATGAAATTCACTATTTAAATCATGGAGAGGCAAATCCTCACTGCATAATCATTACACCTTTACAAAAAGGATTACCAGTATACAATCCTTATCATTCTTTCGATAAAGAACTTATGAAACTGGTTTTTAAAAAACATCAAAGTAGAATTGAGAATATAACTCGTGATTCTGCAATTTGTGTCGATTTTGATCAGGATATTGATGTTTTCTATGAACCGTTAGATGTTTTAAAGTATAAAGGAATTACAGTAAAGTTTAGATTAGTTGATGATTTAGATAAAGCAAAAGAAGAACAACTACAATTAGTTGAATTATTTAAGATTGAAAATAATTTTATTGATGAATCAATTCATCAACGTTTGCTCGATTCTGCAAATAAGTATGGTGATTTAAGAGAACGTGAAATAAACTTAGAGAATATTACATACGAAACTGAATCTTTTTATACCGAAGCTTTTGGTGGTGTTTATGTATTAAAAAGTTTCTTGTCTCCAATTTTAGTTTTCGAAAATATGGATGCGTTTCAAGAAGCGATTCAAGATACGAGTCACAATGTTTCGATGTATCATATTTCACATGATGATTTAATTGAAAAGTTAACATCTCATTTAATGATAGAATGTGATGTTCATTCTGAAATTACTTTACAACGATATGACCGAATTAAGAAATATGTGTTAGCAGAATTTATAAATGAAGAAACACATGTTACTAAGAATGTTTTAAACGACAGTATGTTGTTTAAAGGATATTTAAATAAAATAGATGTTTCGGCTAGAAAAAGAGTAATGGGACTAGATCGATATTTGGAAAAAAAGAAATCCGATCCAAAAACTAAGGTAACTGACTTTGTTGATAAAGACATTTATATTGCTTTACATAGTCCGCATTCATCTTTAGGTCCAAATGAGCAAGATTTGGTATGGAAGTTATTGGTGAGTATCTCACCAAAAGATGTACTATTCTTATATTGGTATGATAAAGAAATCTTTTATGATTTGTATCAAAACTGGAGTAGTTCATTAAAAGATTGGGTAATAGAAACGATAAAGAAAAACATTTAACTATGACACTTGAATTAATACTTTTTGTAGCAGCCGTACTATTCGGAATTGTTTTGTATTGGAGAGAATCCAACGGAAATAAATTGTATCGATTTTTTAATAAACTCATGTATTCAAAAGAATTACAGATGAAAGAAACTGATACAAAAGGTTTTGTGTATCAACAATCGTTCTTATTACGTTTGGTGTTCATAACATCACTTTTCTTACTCGGGATTATTGTTGCTCAGTTTTTATTACCAATTACAATAACTGCAATTTCTCTATTTATGTCAATGATAGTAGGAACTATTGCAGGAACATATATTGCCGGTTTTATTTTTAAATCTGGAGAAATGATTGATGAACATTCAGATTCTTTAGGAGATATTGTAAAAGAAACAATTGGTAAAGGAAAAGACTTTATTGAAGATTTAAAGGCTGAAAAGAAAGAAGAAGTAGTAGAAGAGGTTAAAAGTGAAGAAAAACCTCAGGAAGAACAAAAAAGTGCTCGTGAGCGTTTAAAGGATAAAGGTTTGTTATAAAAGAAATTCAACTCCAAGTAAAAGGAAGAAGATCAACTAAAAACTAAAAAAATGATTAAAAACTATTGGAATAAAGGAGGAAAGCAAAAGTTTATAGTAATTTTTCTTTCACTTATACTGTTACTCTTACTATTCATTTTAAGAGATGATTTTCAACCTGGTTTACTTTTTTTACGTAAATATATTTTTATCATTCTATTATGTTTCACGGTTGTGTTTTTCGGATTACGAAAGTTCAGAAGAACTGCAAGTACAGGTGGAAGATTATTTACTTTATTAGGAATAATTTTGTTTTTAGGTAGTGTATATTTTATCGGATGGCATTTAAAAATGTACGATTACATTAAAACCTATAATGTGTTCAATAGTTTAAATCGAGTAGAAATTGAAGAATTACCTTTAACACGAAATGAAAGAATTCAACCATTGATGAATATATTTTCGATGGCAAACGAATCCGTAGGAGAAACCAAAGATGTTTCTTTACCTCACTTGGTGAGAATCGATACCGTGAATAAATGGACTATGGCAATTCAGCCAACAGAGAAGTATGCATGGCAAGGAATGACAGATGATACAGAAGAGGTTTTTGCAGTTTCAAGTACAACACCGTTTCCTCGTTTTTCAAGTGAGAACAGAATTCCAGTTACTTTTTCTATAGGAGAATCTTTAAAGTTTAGTAGAAATACGTACAATGCTGTTGTGCAACGCTTCAATATTTTTCAACTGTTTAATATGGAACCAAGTGATACGTATTACATGAAAAATGATAAAGATGCTTGGGTTCAAGTAGTGAGTTTAATTAAATGGAAAGGATTCTTTTTTCCATATCCAAGTTTTGGTGGAGTTATGGTCATAGAAAATGGAGCTCATGATTTTAATGATTATATAGAACGTATTTTAATTGGAAAAGGAACTTATATTTCTCCAGAAGAAATGCGTAATTATCCGTATTTAACAAAACAAAACACACTGGCCGAAAAAGTTTCTCGTTTACAAGCAGAATCTTTAAAGTTTCTCGGAGGGTTTAGTGATCCATTACCGTGGAATATGGAAACAGCTGTGAAAATTCCAGACTTGCCAGACGATCAAAACCAGCAACCTTTTGTAACTGATTTTGATTTCTCAGATACAAAATCAGATGCATACACAGGATTATATCATTGGTTTGGATTAGAACCAGTTGGAGAAGAAAGAACCAGTTTAACTTATAGTGTTTTTATACCTGCTGATGGTACTGATAAATTATATTATTATGATCACGCTTCTAAGAAGCAAGGATATGCAGGTGTTTCTGCGATGCCGTTAAAAGTTATCGAATCTCGCAAAGAGTTTGATTGGTCAGTGAATAAACCTGTCGAATTTCGACCATATATTAAAGAAATTGCTGGTAGAAAACGTATGTTCTTCTTAAGTACAATTTCTGCTATAAGAGATGAGTCTAGCAAATTTGATGGTTCAGCTACTCCTGATTTAGCTTTAATTGATAGTGAATATAGAGATGTTATTTGGATTGATGCAAAGCACCCAAGTCAATGGGATGGAAATGTATTTGAACAATTAGGTGAGGCCTGGAAAGAAAGTGAAACTTCTAATGAATATTTCAAAATAAACTCAAACGTTTTTAAAGATCAAAAGAAAGCGGTATTAGATTCAATTAATGTAAAGTTGAATGAAAATAAAAACGATAAAGTAATTGAAAAACTTCAAAAGCAAATTGATTCTATTAAAGCTTTGGAGAAGAAGAAAGATCAAAAGGATGAATAAATTTTATAAATTGTTGGTATTACTTCTTTTCATTTTTTTAGGTTGTAGAGGTGGGAAGATTGAAAATTCTAAAAGTTTTGATTTTCTTGAAAAAGAGGTTCATTTTCCTGATTACTATGAAAGTTATGATAGAAGAAGATTTGAAAAAGAAATGGAAATACAAAATGTCGGTCCGGGTTTTATTCATAAGTCAGATTTGTATTTAAAAGATAAGAATTCTTCTAATTTTATAATGGTTACTGCTAGAAGATTCAATAAGAAAGAAAAGGATTATCTGGAGTTTTCTGATCTGTACAAGTTGGAATATGAGTTAATCGAAGTAGAACATGGAAGAAATTTGGTGTGGAAAGATAAGTTTTTCAATAAAAAAAAGGGTTGTGTTTTGTTTGCTTATGAGTTTGATTATTCCGATACATATTATTGTCATATCAGAAAATTGGTATTTGAAGATTATATTATAAGCCTCAGTTTATTTAGTACTGATAGGGATATCAAAAAAATAGATGATTTCAGAAAGTTTCTTGAATATAATGTTGATAAATCACTCTTCAATAACTTTAATACTTCAAAAATGGCTTCAGGGTACTTAAGGGATCATTTTGGTATGTAATTACCTAGAATACAAAATCAGCGCAACACCAATCATAATACCTGCTAAAGGCAAGAGTTTTTTACGTTTATTTTTCTCTTTAAATAAAATACCTCCTAGTACTACAGCAATAATTAATTGACTTCTTTTAATTGCAGATAATAGCATGATTAAAGCTTCAGGATCTTGAAGTGCTTTGAAATAAAAGTAATCGGCAGTTTGTAATAAAATTCCAACAGCGGGAATTGACCAACGCCATTTAAAAGCTTTTCGTTTCTCAACCTTAGGAAACCAAATAATACTTAAAACAATGAGTAATATTAAAATACAATAAAAACAAAACCAAAATTGTAATGTTTGTGGGTTTAAACTAATTTTCTGAATTAGAAACTTATCGTATAAACCACTTGAAGCTCCTAAAAAGGTTGCTCCAATAATAGCATAAATCCATTTGTTGCTTTTAAAAATAATTCCTTCTTTTTTTCCTACTTGAGAATATAAATACACAGAAAAAATAATTAAAAAGAAACCTATCCATTGATATAAACTTGGTCTTTCTTGATAAATGAATATCGCTCCTAAAAAAGTAAAAAATGGCCCACCGGAACGAATAGGAGCAACAATAGTTAAAGGTAAATGTTTTAAAGCTTGGTATGCTAAAATCCAAGAAGAACACATAATCATTGACTTTATGAAAATAAAGCCATGTTTTTCTAATGGAATATCTTGAATAATAAATCCGGCTTTTTGAGTTACTTCAGGAAAAAAATGTGAACCAATATAAAAAGGTAATAAAAGTAAAAGTCCACTAATTAAGGTTCCTAAAAGTACAGGATATACTTCATTGTTTTGAACTGCATGTTTTTTGCATAAGTTGTGTAAACCTAGAAAAAGTGCAGCTAAAAGACCTAAATACATCCACATAATTACCGTTTTTTAATTTGAAAGCTGCAAAACTAGCTATTATGAATGATTTAGGCCTTATGATTTATAAGTAATCGGTAAGATTTTACGACACCGTTTGAGTTGTTTTAAGATGCTGTAAAAATGTTATAAACCTTTGTACACCATTTTTATATCACTTCGTTTATATGGAGAGTTCTCCTCTAGTTGTACTTCAACAAAACCGAACTTTCTATAAATGTATATAGCATTTTCAAGTTTGGTGTTAGAATAGAGTAGTAGCTTGTTGAAGTTATTCTCCTTGGCGAAATCAATACATTTTGTCATTAATTGTTGACCGATTTTATAACCTCTATGTTTTGGAGAAACAGCCATTTTTGTCAATTCAAATGTTCCGTCATCGTCTAAAGGCATTAAAGCTACTGTGCCAACAACTTCATCATTTAATTTTGCGAAGAAAATATGTCCTCCTTTGTCAATAATATATTTTTGTGGTTTACTTAAAACTTCTTCATCAAAAGGTTCAACATAGAAATAAGTTTTTAGCCATTCTATGTTTAGTTCATAGAAATACTGAGCGTATTCCTTATTAAAATTTGTAATTTCTAATTGTTGTTTATGGTTTAATGTGTAATGTTCCATAATTGCGTCACTAAAGTTTTTTTCAATAAATTTTTTCTCTAAACAGTTTATATGTTCTATTAAAGAGTCTGATGTAATTCGAGTATACTCTTTTATTGTATGCTCAATACTTTTCCATAAAGGTTGAATGTCTTTAACTAAATCATTTCCTTTTTTAGATAAAGAAATAACCTTTTTACGTTTGTCGCTAGGATGTTCGTTTAATACGATTAATCCTTTTTTCTCAAGTTTGTTTATAACTTGAGTTGTTGCTGGTTGTGATGTTTTTAAACTTTTATTTATCTCAGTATTGGTAACTTCTTTTTTGTGAAGAATTACTTTAAATGTTGGAAATAAATACGGATCGAAGTCTACACCAAGATTATCGTAAACTACTTGTGTTTCTTTCATCATGTATTCACTTAATCTTTTAAGTCTTGATCCTATTCCGATTTCACCAATACCTTGTAATGCATCCATACTATCATTTTAATTTATATAAGTGCTTATGCAAATTTAAAAATATATTTCTATTCTTTAAGATAAAGTATGTGATTAAATTATTTTCCATAAATTTATTTTCCTTGGAAAATAAATTTAAATTTTTTAACTTTGTACTGTATTAACTAATAAACTACACCATGAAAAAAAATAAAATCATTTATTACGTTTCAACGGGATTACTAACACTTTTAATGTTGTTTTCAGTTAGCATGTATTTGTTTAATCACGAAATGATTGTAAAAGCTTTTGAAGGTATGGGTTACCCAACTTATTTGATTTATCCGCTAGCAACTGCAAAAGTTTTAGGAATCATTGCTTTGTGGTTTGTAAAAAACAAATCAATTAAAGAGTGGGCATACGCTGGATTCTTTTTCAATACGCTTTTAGCATTTTTTGCTCATATCATGATTGGTGATGGCGAGCAAATGGGAGCTGTAATAGGATTTGTTTTAGTAATAACATCATACTTTTTTAGCAAAAAAATAAATGAATAAAGCAGAAGTAAAATTATCAAACCGCGACTATTTAGCGGAATCAAAAATGCGTCAACACTTCGCTGTAGTAGACGAGCCTTTAACTGTTGGAGGAGATGATAACGCACCAACTCCTGTTGAGTATTTACTTACAGCATTAGGGAGTTGTGTAGCTATAACTTTACGCATGTATTCGCAGCGTAAAGGTTGGGAGTTAGGAGAAATATCAGTTAACATTACACAAAAATCAGTACAAACTGAGAATGGAGTTTCTCAAGTTTTTGTGGAAGATATTTCCTTCGAAAAAGAACCAACTAAGGAACAAAAAAATAGATTAAAAGAAATAGCAGGAAAATGTCCTGTAGCAAGAATAATAAAAGGAGAAAATTTAATAGAAAGTAATATCATATGAAAAAAATAGCAGCATTTGCAGGTAGTACAAGTAGTACATCAATAAATAAACAATTAGCAACTTATGCAGGGTCGAAAATTACTTCCGCAGAGGTAACAGTTTTAGATTTAAACGATTTTGAAGTTCCATTGTTTAGTGAAGATTTTGAAAAGAATAATGAATATCCAAAAGGAGCGGAAAACTTTAATAGTGAGTTAGATAAATACGATGGATTTATTGTTTCGTTAGCAGAGCATAATGGATCTTATGCCGCAGCATTTAAGAATCTGTTTGATTGGGTTTCAAGAAAGAACAGAGAGGTTTTCAGAAACAAACAAGTTTTATTAATGGCGACTTCTCCTGGAGGAAGAGGTGGAGCAACAGTTTTAGCTGCTGCAGAAGGAACATTTCCGCACATGGGAGCGGCAGGAATTACCAAGTTTTCTTTAGGTAGTTTTTACGATAATTTCAAAGAAGGAGCTATTGTTAATGAAGAATTAGATTCACAATTATCAGCAGCGGTAAGCGCTTTTGAAAATACAATTTAATTATGGGAGATATATCTAAGGATATTAATACAAAGTTTGAAAATAATAAGCTAAAAGCTTTTTTAAATATAAAGTATACAGCAAGTTGGATTAATGCAAGAGAAGTTGAGTTTTTTAAACCTTATGGTATTTCTCCACAGCAATATAATATACTTCGAATCTTAAGAGGAGCAGCTGAAAAAACTAAGGTTCAAATTGTAAAAGATAGAATGGTTGATCGAGCTCCTAATGTTACCAGATTAATGGATAAGCTTCTTGAAAAACATCTTATTGAAAGGTCTCGTTGCGATAGTGATAGAAGAGTCGTTTATGTAAATATTACAGAAGAAGGACTTTTATTATTATCAGAATTGGATAAATCGATGACAGATTTTGATTTAATTGAAAGGTTAAGTGAAGAGGAAGCAGGTATTTTGAGCGATTTATTAGATAAAATTAGATAGTATAATCATGAAATTAGAAAAGTTTAGTGCAGATACTAGAGGTTTTGCAAACCATGGATGGTTACAAGCAAGTCATTCTTTTAGTTTTGCAAATTTTTATAACCCAGAAAGAATGAATTTTGGAGCATTACGAGTTTTAAATGACGATATTATTGCTCCAGGAACTGGTTTTGGTAAACATCCACATCAGAATATGGAAATTATTACCATTCCATTAAGTGGAAAACTAAAACATAAAGACAGTATGTCGAATGAATGGTTATTTGTTGAACCAAATGAAGTGCAGGTAATGTCTGCAGGAACTGGAATTTATCATTCTGAAATGAACGGATCAACAGACGATTATTTAAGTCTTTTTCAAATTTGGATTATTCCTGATAAAATGGGAGTAACACCAAGATACAATCAGGCGACATTTAATCCAGAAGATAGAAAGAATAAACTTCAAGTTTTAGTTAGTTCGTTAGATGATGCAAGTGAAAGTGGATTAAAAATTCATCAAAACGCAAAACTATCTCGAGTAGATTTAGATGAAGATTCTAGTTTTAGATATGATTTAAAGTCAGATAAAAATGGAGTTTATGTGATGAATATTAGCGGAGAAGTTACCGTTGATGATACCTCTTTTGGACAAAGAGATGCACTCGGTATTTCAAATACTTCTAATTTTAATATAAAATCTAATTCGAAATCAGAATTACTTTTAATAGAGATTCCTATGATCAATTAAATGGAAGTAGGATTTTAAAACCAACTTAATATTTGTTATGTTTGAGAACGATAATTTATTTTTCTGAAACAAAAATTAAGTAACCAAAATCATGAATAATCCCGTTTACATTGATCATATTAAAAAACAATTGTTGGATGCCGTAAATCCAGAACGTCTTGAACATGGCGAATATATTCCGTTAGATGATAATAATTTCAGTTGGAAATTAGGAATGGTTCGTAGGTTAGATTTGTTTCTTAGAAAATGGCATCTGGCAATTTGTAAGTTTAATAATACTGATACTCGTGAGGTTGGTAAAGATTGGCCTTCTTATGCAGATACAATGATCGGTCGTAAAAGACTCGATAATATTCAATTTTGCTTTGAAGAAGTTGTGAAAAACAATGTTCCTGGAGATTTAATTGAAACGGGAGTTTGGCGTGGAGGTGCTACTATTTTTATGAAAGCACTTTTGCATGATGCAGGTATTACAGATAGAAATGTTTGGGTGGCCGATTCTTTCCAAGGATTGCCAAAACCAAATGCAGATAAGTATGCTGCGGATAAAGGAGATTTGCACGATACAAAAGAAGAATTAGCCATTCCTCTTGAAGTGGTTCAAAACAATTTTAGAAAATATAATTTACTTGATGATAATGTCAAGTTCTTAAAAGGATGGTTCAAAGATACTTTGCCAGTAGCTCCAATTGAAAAATTATCGATTATTAGATTAGATGGCGATATGTACGAATCAACTATGGATGGATTGGTAAACTTATATCATAAACTTTCTAAAGGAGGTTTTATTATTATCGATGATTGGGGTGCTGTGAAAGCTTGTAAACAAGCGGTTCTTGATTTTAGAAAAGAACACAACATTACCGACGAAATAAAAACAATCGATTGGACCGGAGTTTACTGGCAAAAGAGTTAAATCATTTACTTTTTAATGAATTTTACCATTTGTTGCTCACCCTTATCATTTCGAAGTCTTAAATGATATAATCCAGTTGCAAAAGAATCAATATTTAGCTTAATACTCGAAGAAGAAATCTTCGTTGATAATACATTTCTTCCAATAGAATTGAAAATTGTTATCGCATAATTTCCTTCAGTATTAAGTTGAATATTTAACTCACCAAAACTTGGATTTGGATAAATAGCATTTCTAAGTAAACTTACTTCTGAAGTACTTAAGGTACTATTTTTAATAGAAAAATCCGTAACAACAGGAAAATGATCAGATGCAGTACTTGTGTCAAATTGCTGTAAACCATATAAGTTTAATCGTTCGGCACTCATTACTTCTGTTTGAATTACAAATGACTTTTCAGAGGTCAACACATGATCAGAAAAAATCATAAAATCTAATTTGCCTGGAGGATATGAAGATCCATCAGATCTCCATGTATATCCCATTCTTATATCACTTTGTAAAGCGTTTTCTTCTTTTAAATCTGTATTATCCCAATCTAATGGTCCACCAGCACCGTAAGTAAAAGTATCTTGTATATCTCCAGTTAATAATGTTTTAAGTTGTTGAGACAAACCAACTAAATTTAAATCTCCTGAATATACAATAGGAGTATCTTCTGGTAGAGTAATATTTCCTCCTGCTGATTTAGCATCTAATATAAACGCTGCATATTGGTCGGCTTGATCTTGCCTTGCATCGTCTGCACCGCAACAATTTAAATGAGCATTTGTATATAACAAATCAGTTCCATAACTATCAGGTAAATCAATTAATATCGGAAATTGTCTTCTTAAATCCCATTCTTGAATTATTTCCCATTTAGAAACGGTTACCTCTCCTCCATGTTTCCTAACAAACCATCCATCTGAATTTCCTAGAGGAAGCCATGAATCAAATAAAGTTTTAATATAACTTGTATTGGTATCAGAACTTTCAACAAACCCAACAATATCAGGTTGAACAGCTTTCATTATTCGTTCGTATTCGTCGAGTTTACTCGAGTTTAAAAGTGAATTGAGTTTTGTGTTATATGCTACAATTCGAATGTGCGAATTGTTTGTTTTTTCAAATGTGATTGGAGTATAAGGCGTAGTTGGAGTTTCGTCGAAAGTATATGTAAATACGTTGTTTAAATTTGGTAACCAATCAAAGTTTTCTCGATTTCTAAAAAGAATTTTTATAGTGTTGCCTGAAAATAATTGATTTGTTCCATCCGGGATTACATTTCTTCCAATAGCAATTTCAAATTCGTCTGATGTAACTGTTGGTGCTGATTTGAACTCAATATCAGAAAATCTTACTTGTTGATCAGAAGTACCTGTAAAATTGTTGTACACTATTCTATTCGCAAATTCAATTCCTAATTCTGCACCATAATCATCACGAACTCTAAAGCCAGTATTTGAGTCGTTATCAGTGTCAATATAAATAAAGAAATTATGTAAAATCGGACTACCTTCTGTTAGGTCGAATTCTCTATCTGCTTTAATTCTTAAGTATAAATAATTTTCATCATTGGTAACTTGAAATTCCAATAAGTTAACGCCATCTAATACTTCATTTGTATCCGTATATGTAGTTAAGTTTGATGTCCAATCATCAAAAATTCCGTCAATAGCAATAGGTGCAGATTGAGCGGAAATTAATAAATTTAAAAGTAGTAAGTTAAGCAGTAATAAGGTCTTTATGTTTGTCATTTGGTTGAAATATGAGAGGAACAAATTTACGGCGAATTCATAATAAAAGCCTTAAAAAATTGCTTATAAATAGTATTAATGATTTTTATTTTAAGAAAATAGAATTATCTTGCAAATATTATGCATGCATAATAAAATTTAAAAACAACAAACTAGATGACGAAGTACAAACATATTTTCGAGCCATTAGATTTAGGATTTACTACTTTGAAAAATAGAATCTTAATGGGATCAATGCACACAGGATTGGAAGAGGAGAAAAATGGGTATGATAAAATTGCCGCATTTTATGCTGAAAGAGCCAAAGGAGGTGTTGGTCTTATCGTAACAGGAGGAATTGCTCCTAATATTCAAGGTTGGACAGGTCCTTTTTCTGCTAGAATGAGCACGAAAAAACATGCGAAACATCATAAAGTAATTACAGATGCAGTGCACAAAGAAGGTGGAAAAATATGTATGCAAATATTACATGCAGGACGTTATGGTTACCATCCTCTAAATGTAGGTCCATCTGCTATAAAAGCACCAATTAATCAATTCAAACCATTTAAGCTTAAAGAATCTGGAATTAAAAGAACGATAAAAGATTTTGTACGTTCAGCATCATTAGCTCAAGAAGCAGGTTATGATGGAATTGAAATTATGGGTTCTGAAGGTTATTTAATCAACCAGTTCATCGCAAAGAGAACTAATAAGCGTAACGATGATTGGGGTGGAAGCTACAAAAACAGAATGCGTTTACCTATTGAGATAGTGAAACAAACACGTGAAAAAGTAGGAGACAATTTCATTATCATCTATCGTTTATCGATGTTGGATTTAGTAGAAAATGGAAGTTCTTGGGATGAGATTGTAACTTTAGCCAAAGAAATCGAAAAAGCGGGTGCAACAATTATCAATACAGGAATTGGATGGCACGAAGCAAGAATTCCAACTATTGCAACTTCTGTTCCTAGAGCTGCTTTTACATGGGTGACTAAAAAAATGAAAGAAGAGGTTTCTATTCCATTAGTTACTTCCAATCGTATTAATATGCCAGAAACAGCTGAACGTGTTTTATCAGAAGGTGATGCTGATATGATTTCAATGGCGCGTCCATTTTTAGCAGATCCAGAATGGGTTAATAAAGCAGAACAAGAAAAAGATGACGAAATAAATACTTGTATTGCTTGTAATCAAGCTTGTTTAGATCATGTTTTTGAGCAAAAAGTAGCAAGTTGTTTGGTAAATCCACGTGCTTGTCATGAAACGGAATTAAATTATTTACCAACTGATAAAAAGAAAAAGATTGCTGTTGTAGGTGCTGGTCCTGCTGGTTTAGCTGCTTCAACGGTGGCTGCACAAAGAGGTCATGATGTAACTTTATACGATGGTGATTCTGAGATAGGAGGGCAGTTTAATATTGCAAAACAGATTCCAGGCAAAGAAGAGTTTTATGAAACGATTCGTTATTTCGGAAAGCAAATAGAATTGCATAACGTTCATCTGAAATTAAATACAAGAGTTTCTGCAGAAGATTTGATGCAAGGAGGTTTTGATGAAATTATTTTAGCAACTGGAATTTCACCTCGTGTTCCAAGAATTAACGGAATCGAACATGAGAAAGTCTTAAATTATATTGATGTGTTAAAATTAAAGAAACCAGTTGGTAAAAGAGTTGCGGTTATTGGAGCAGGAGGAATTGGTTTTGATCTTTCTGAATATTTAACCCATGAAGGTGAAAGCACTTCTCAAAATATTGATGCATGGTTAGAAGAGTGGGGAATAGATAAAAGTTTAGAAGCACGAAGTGGAATTGAAGGTGTTGAGAAACATATTCATCCAGCATCAAGAGAAATCTTTATGTTCAAAAGAAGTAAAGGTAAATTTGGTGGTAACTTAGGTAAAACTACAGGATGGATTCATAGAGCAAATCTTAAAAAGAAAAACGTACAGTTCATCAACGAAGTACAGTATACTAAAATCGATGATGAAGGATTACATTATACTCAAAAGGAAGAGCAAAAAGTACTTCCTGTAGACAATGTAATTATTTGTGCGGGACAATTACCGTTTAAAGAGTTATTAGAACCATTACAAGCAAAAGGAGCAAATGTTCATGTAATTGGTGGAGCAGATGTAGCGGCAGAACTTGATGCTAAAAGAGCAATAGATCAAGGAAGCCGATTAGCAGCAGGGTTATAATTACTTGACCATTTTTACAGAATTAATATTACCATGTCCATCAAATTCTTTTACAGGGTTTGATGGATCTGTTTTCCAATCACCATCAACGATGAATTTATAATGGTGTTTGCCATATGGTAATCTTGTAGTGTAAATCCAACCATTTTCTGCTTTTTGCATTACGTAAGAATTCTCAGACCAGTTATTAAATGATCCTGCTAAGATTACTTTTTTTGCATTAAAAAAACCGTCTAAATAAAATTTCACTTCTTTATTAATATCAATAACAGAATTATATGCACCGTATTCATTTGGAGTTTTATTTAAATTACTAGGGTCTTCAATCCAGTAACCATCAATTATAAAGCGATATTCATAACGATTAGGCTTCAATTGTAAAATTAATTCCCATCCGTCGTTTGTTTTTTTCATTGCAAATAATTCCTCATTCCATTTATTAAAAGATCCCGCTAAAATTACTTTTTTGGCATTTCTGTATCCTTTAAGGAAGAATTTCGCATTACCATTTTTACTAGGGTAACCGTTGTAAAGTTTCAAGTTATAGGTGTAGTAATTTTTATCACCGTCTTTAGCAAAAGTAATATTACTCACATTTTCATCGGGTTCTGCCCAAATACTACTATTAATTACAAACTTGAATTCCCAGTTGAAGTCATCTTTAAATTCATCTAAACGCTTTCTTAATTCGTAAATATTCTCAGTTATTTGTGTCATTTTCCAGCTATCTCTAGACCAAGAATTGAAGTTTCCGGCAACTACAACATTTTTAATATCAAAATCTTTAAACTCAAGTTTTTCTTTGGTATTTTCATTGGTAGCTTCTGTATAATCTCTTTTGTCGAAAGTAAAAACAACCTCGTCTCCGTCAATTCTATAACCTTTAATTTCTTTTTCTTGAGAAAAAGAATCAATGTGTGTAAAACTGAAAATTAAAAACGCTATGTGAATGAAATACTTCATAAATCTACCTTATCAAAGGATATTTGATAAAATATAGTTTCTCTTTTTTATAATTAATTATTACTCTCTTTTGCGCAAAGAAGTCATATCCTAAAATACCATCTAAATTTGTACCAAAGGCTTTATTCATATTATGCAAATTTGTGAGCATGGTTTTCATTGGACCAAAATACGTTTTATCATTAAGTTTTACTCTAAATAAATCACCATATAAAACCTCGATCTTCTTTTTACTTGCTCCTATGAGTTTTACTCTTTTCTTTGGATAAAAGTGTTTCAGTGCTTTTTTATTAACTTTTTTATGTAATTGATTAAACTCAGCTCCAGAGTCTAAACCAAAAGTAATTTCTTTATTTCCTATGTAACCATTTAATACTATAGTATGTTTTTTTAATGTAAAATCAATACTATCCACAATTGTCTCTAAATAAACTTTTTTATTCAGTTTATTACCTTGCTTATCTATTTTAGTTAAGGTAATTTGGTTTAAGTAGAGATCAATAAAAACT
This sequence comes from Tenacibaculum sp., assembly GCA_022448525.1. Taxonomy (GTDB): domain Bacteria; phylum Bacteroidota; class Bacteroidia; order Flavobacteriales; family Flavobacteriaceae; genus Polaribacter. Next base: position 96,951 of record JAKVCX010000001.1, on the reverse strand, counting down.
TCATAATCCTTTAGAACATTATAACCGATTATTCCTAAAAGCTTTATTTTTTTGCTTCTTTCGATATGAGATAAATCTATGATATCAGATCTTCTATCTTTAATTGTAAATTTTCGAAGTGATAATTTTTTGATCTTTTTCTCAAAACGGTCATTTACATTGTCTATAACACCAGATGTGTTTTCAATTTCCTTTTGAAAAGGATAAGTTTTAAAATGAACTTTATTTAATATCAAAGTTTCGGAACCAGTATCAATAATAAAATTACCTGTCTGATCTTTGAGAGTTCCTTCTATAACAATTAAACGATCAACCAACTTAAAAGGAATTCTTGTTGAATATTCATTAAGAATTGTAGCATTTTTGAACTTTATTGGTAAAGATTTTAAAGTGTATTTTCCCAAGTCATTATTTGAGAATAGAGAAAAATGGCTCAGTAATAATATAGTTAATAGTAGCGTTCTCATCATATTTAACAGACTCCTATCTATTGTTAACGTTACACTTTTTCACACTATTTAACAGACAGAAATTTAATCAAAAACGTAAAAGAGAAAATTATTTCATAATCGAAATGTAAGACCAAAAGAATGAGTTTTTTATTTTAATTGAAAAATCGTAACTTAAAGCATTGAAAAAGTGATGCTATGAGATTGTTTTACACACTCCTTTTTTTCAGTTGTTTACACCTTATTTCTCAGAATAGAGGTAACGTATGGGAATTGGATCAAATTCAAATTGATTTTAACGTAACTACCAATACAGTATTAACAAACACGTCAAATACGGTTTCTTCGCAATCTTCTATCTGTAATACGAATGGAGAAGTTATTTTGAACTATGATGGACTTACTTTATACGATAAGAATTCGCAAATTATTAAGTCTAACGAAAGATTTGGTAAGGCATATAACTCCGTTATTTTTAAAAAAATTGGTTGTAACTCCAAGTATTATCTTTTTGAAACAAAAGCATTTCGTACTCCAAACCAAGGTGTTCCTAGAGAAATTAATATTGTACCAAAGTTATACTATTCTCAATATGAGATTGATGAATTAGGAAATGTAACTGTTATCGAGGAAGATGTTTTGTATTTTGAAACCTCTATTTATTCAGGTTTAACTGCGTATGTTAATGACGAAGTTCAAAAGGTATGGGTCGTTGTTAGAAATGGAATAAATCTTTTTACTATTGAAGTAAATGAAAGAGGACCAGAAAGTCATCAAATAAGTAAACTGGGTGATCCAAAAATTCTAAAATATTTTGTTGATGGTAGAGATCAGATGTATAATGTTTTTAATGATCTGAAAATTAATCCTAAAGGAGATAAGATTATCACATTCATAAGAACTAACAACTACCTAACACTCGAGAAAGAATTTATAGAGGCTGATGGTTATATTCAAATCTTAACGTTTGATAAAGAAACTGGTGAAGCTGGAGATTATTTTACACAAACTACCATAGAAAAAGGAGAAACCGCAACAAATTTATTTCATCCGCTTGTCGGAGAAATACAAGGAGATAAATTGTATACAGCTATTAGAACTAGATATCTTCCTTTTGGTTTACCGCCTGAACATTTTCTATACGAGTATGATCTTTCACATCCTGATATAAAATCTACGGAAAAGTTCATTTTTAAACAGCCTTTGACAAATATTTTAGATATTCAAATTGGCCCAGATCGTGAACTTTACATGGTAACTCTTGGTTTGGAAGCTGATACTTTTTTAGGTCGAATTGATAATGGAAGTGTTACTAGGTTACAAAATACTTCGGCTATGAGTATTCTTGAACTACCATCTTATCCACAATCTTATTTTGTTTCTAATTTCTTTGTGAAGAATTTATGTTATGGAGATGTAATCGAATTTGCAACGGATTTGGTAGAAAATGCAGTTAGTTTTCAGTGGGATTTTGGTGATGGAAATACCTCCAATGTAATGGTTCCATCACATACCTATCTAGATTCAGGAAATCATACAATTCAGTTGGAGGTATCAGATGATAACGGAGAAACATATTTTTATTCGAAAGATATTACGGTGAAAGATGAACTTGTGTCGACAACTTTACCAGATGAGGTTTTTATTTGTAGTAATGAAGAACCTATTGAAATTGATGCAGGTTTATTTGAAACGTTCTTATGGTCAACAGGCGAAACAACAAGAAAAATTAAAGTAAAAGAGCCTGGTGTTTACACGGTTTTTGTAAGTAATAAGGATTGTTGTGTGGGAGAATTAAAGACTACACTGATAGAGAATTTAGCTCCAGTAATTGACGATATTTCTTATGATGAATTGGATAATTATGCAACAATATATGCAAGTGGAGCAGAACCATTGACGTATATACTTGACGAAGAAGTTATTCAGGATGATAACGTATTTAGGGATTTATCTTTTGGTACTCATAAAATGAAAGTTATAGATGCTAATGGATGTGAAATAAGTTCTGATTTTGATGTGCGATTGAATATTCCAGAGTATTTCTCTCCTAATGGTGATGGAATTAATGATGTTTTTAAAATCCCACAATTAAGAGGGAACTTGGATTTTGAATTACAAATTTTTGATCGACATCGTAGGTTAATTAGAAATTTTAAGAATCAAGAAGTTTTATGGGATGGAACATTCTCAGGACAACAAATAATTGCTGATGATTACTGGTACTTTTTAAATGTCAACGGACAAATATTTAAAGGCCATTTTTCGAAACTAAACTAACTGTGAAAAAAAAACTTTTACTACTACTTATAACAATCTCTTTTACTATAACAGCTCAAGAATTCCTCCCAATTCATTCGCAATATTTATTGGGAAATTATTTTTTGATTAACCCGGCCGTAGCTGGAATTAATACAACTCATAAAGTTCGATTTACATATCGTAATCAATGGATTGGAGAAGCCTCATCTCCAAATACCTTAACAGCGAGTTATCAAGGCCGATTGAATAGATATTTGGGTGTTGGAGGGTATGTTTTTAAAGATAGTAATGGAAATCATAATACAACAGGTGTTGAGTTAGCAACGGCTTATCATATTAATTTAGGAACTAATAATAAATATGAACGGTTTTGGAGCTTCGGTTTAGCTTTTTCTGGAAAATTTAATGGTTTAGATTTAGAAAGAAATGGAGGAGATCCTGCTTTAACCAATTTTAATCAGGATTTTGATCTAGGTTTTAATTTAGGAACCTACTTTATATATGAGAATTATTATGGAGGATTAGCAATGAGTCAAACGCTTGTGAATGATATTTTAATAACTCAAAATAAAACTACGTATTCTTTAATAGTAGGACATTTAAGAAGTATAAATGGTAATGATACTTTTTTTGTAGAGCCTTCACTTTTTGTGAGAAAAATAGAAGGAATAGATGTTGAAATGGATTTTAATGCGAAGTTTTATCATAAACCGCTACTAACAAAATATAGTATTTGGTACGGAGCTTCTTATAAATCGTTTTTAAAGGATGGATTAAACGGGACGTCTTTTACAATGTTTGCTGGTATAGACTATAAAAATTTAAACTTCGGATATTCTATCGATTTCGATTTAAATACAGAATTTGCTGGTTTTTATAACTCTCATCAGTTCATTTTAGGAATTAATTTATTTGAGAAAAGATACTCGTCTTTAGGTTGTAGTCCTTTAAATTTTTAAGAATAATTCAATAAATGTTGATTAATTATCGATATTTGTGATACTAAAATAGAAATTATGGCAATGAACAAAAATACGGTGTTGGGTTACGCAACATTAATTATGATTTTAATGGGGATTCTTTTAGTGGCTTTGGCAGTTTTTAAATATGATGAAATTGCAGGTTATGGTTTCGGAGCGGTTGCTTTAGGATTCTTCTCAATTGCTTGGGTATTTAACGCATTAAAAGGACGCGTATAACTCACTATTACTTTTTTTAATTTAACAAACTAACTAATCAAAAATGTCTGACGATAAGAAGATCATTTTTTCCATGAATAGGGTTTCAAAAACCTATCAATCTACTGGAAAACAAGTTTTAAAAGATATTTATTTAAGCTTCTTTTATGGAGCAAAAATCGGAATCTTAGGTTTAAATGGTTCTGGTAAATCTACTTTATTAAAAATTATTGCTGGTGTTGAAAAAAACTACCAGGGAGATGTAGTGTTTTCTCCAGGATATAAAGTAGGATATTTAGAGCAGGAGCCTCAATTAGATGAAGATAAAACAGTACTAGAAATAGTAAAAGAAGGTGTAGCTGATGTAGTTGCAGTATTAGATGAATACAATAAAATCAACGATATGTTTGGTTTAGAAGAAGTGTATTCAGATGCTGATAAAATGCAAAAGTTGATGGATCGTCAAGCAGAGCTTCAAGATAAAATTGATGCTTCAAATGCTTGGGAATTAGATACTAAATTAGAAATCGCGATGGATGCGTTGCGTACTCCAGATCCAGAAAAGAAAATTGGAGTATTATCTGGAGGAGAAAGACGTAGGGTTGCTTTATGTAGATTATTATTACAAGAACCAGATATCTTATTATTAGATGAGCCTACAAACCACTTAGATGCAGAGTCGGTTCACTGGTTAGAACATCATTTAGCGCAATATAAAGGAACTGTTATCGCTGTAACGCACGACCGTTATTTCTTAGATAACGTTGCTGGATGGATTTTAGAATTAGATAGAGGTGAAGGGATTCCTTGGAAAGGAAACTATTCTTCTTGGTTAGATCAGAAAGCGAAACGTTTAGAGCAAGAGAGTAAATCAGCATCTAAACGTCAAAAAACTTTAGAGCGAGAGTTAGAATGGGTTCGTATGGCACCAAAAGGTCGTCAAGCAAAGTCAAAAGCTCGTTTAAAGAACTACGATAAGTTAATGAATCAAGATCAAAAGCAAACAGAAGAAAAGCTTGAAATTTACATTCCAAACGGGCCACGTCTAGGAAATAATGTAATTGAAGCTTCTGGAGTTTCTAAAGCTTTTGGTGAAAAATTATTATACGAGAATTTAGAATTCAATTTACCTCAAGCAGGAATCGTTGGAATTATTGGTCCGAATGGTGCTGGTAAAACAACTATCTTCAGAATGATTATGGGTGAAGAAACTCCAGATGGAGGAACCTTCTCGGTTGGAGAAACTGCAAAGATTGCCTACGTTGATCAAAATCATGCGAACATCGATCCTAATAAATCAATTTGGGAGAATTTCTCAGATGGTCAAGATTTAGTAATGATGGGTGGAAAGCAAGTAAATTCGCGTGCTTACTTAAGTCGTTTTAATTTCTCAGGTAGCGAACAAAACAAGAAAGTAAATACACTTTCTGGAGGAGAACGTAACCGTTTGCATTTAGCAATGACATTGAAAGAGGAAGGAAACGTATTATTATTAGATGAGCCAACGAATGATTTAGATGTAAATACACTTCGAGCTTTAGAAGAAGGTTTAGAAAACTTTGCTGGTTGTGCTGTTGTAATTTCTCACGACCGATGGTTCTTAGATAGAATTTGTACACATATTTTAGCTTTTGAAGGAGATTCTCAAGTATATTTCTTTGAAGGGTCATTCTCTGAATATGAGGAAAACAAAAAGAAACGTCTAGGTGGAGATATCATGCCAAAACGAATTAAATACAAAAAGTTAATTAGATAATTAGTTAAATTTTTTGAATATAGAAACTCGATGAGAAATCATCGAGTTTTTTTGTGATAAATATTATAATACTCTTGTTAAATTATCAATATGCTAAAAATTAGAATTTTAGTCATTTAAATGTTTTTTCTCAAAAAAATAGATTGTAATTTTCGAGTTTCAATCGACAATCTAGTCTCATGAGTAAATACTATATTTTTGATTTCGATAGTACGCTTACTAAAGTAGAAGCGTTAGATGTTCTGGCAGAAATTACGCTAGCAAACAATCCTAAAAAGGAAGAAGTCATAGAAGAAATTATTAAGATTACTAATTTAGGAATCGATGGTGAAATTTCCTTTACACAGTCTTTAGAACGTAGGATTAAATTATTGAATGCAAAACGATCCGACTTAGATTTGTTAATTGATGAATTAAGAAAAAGAGTTTCATCATCTATAGAAAGTAACAAAGAATTTTTTGAAACTTATTCCGATAATATTTATGTAATATCAGCTGGTTTTAAAGAATTTATTGTTCCTATTGTTGCGGAATATAATATTCCTGCTGAAAGAGTTTTTGCAAATACTTTTGAATTCAGTAATGATGGTAATATTATTGGATTCGACAGAGATAATATTTTATCTGTTCACAATGGAAAAATTGAGTGTTTGCAAAATTTACGCCTGGATGGAGAAATCCAAATGATAGGAGACGGTTATAGTGATTATGTAACAAAAGAAGCTGGTGTTGCTGATAAGTTTTTCGCGTATACAGAAAATGTACAACGCGAAAAAACAATTCAAAATGCCGATTATATTACACCGAATTTAGACGAATTTTTATTTATAAACGATTTGCCAAGAAATATATCTTATCCAAAAAATCGTATCAAAATGTTATTATTAGAGAATATACATGCTGATGCGTACGAAAAGTTTTCTACTGATGGTTTTACTGTAGAAACAGTATCGAAAAGTTTACCAGAAGATGAACTCATTGAGAAGTTAAAAGATGTTCATGTATTAGGAATTCGTTCCAAAACACAGGTAACTAAAAAAGTAATTGAAAATGCGCCAAGGTTATTAGCTGTTGGAGCATTCTGTATTGGAACAAAACAAATCGATTTAGAAGCTTGTAAAGAAAACGGAATTGTAGTTTTCAATGCTCCATATAGTAATACACGTTCTGTTGTTGAATTAGCTATTGGTGAAATTATTATGTTAATGCGTAGTGTTTTTCAACGTAGTACTGAAATTCATAACGGAGAATGGAATAAAACAGCTCAAGGTTCAAGAGAAGTTCGTGGAAAGAAATTAGGAATCGTTGGATACGGTAATATTGGGAAACAACTTTCAGTCTTAGCAGAAGCTTTAGGAATGGATGTTTATTATTACGATGTTGAAGATAAATTAGCACTAGGTAATGCTACAAAAATGAATTCATTATCGGATTTATTAGCTATTTCAGATGTAGTTACGCTGCACGTAGATGATAATTCATTAAATAAGAATTACATAGGGGAGAAGGAAATTTCTCAAATGAAGGACGGAGCTCACTTAGTGAATTTATCAAGAGGATTCGTAGTAGATATTCCTGCGTTAACAGAAGCTTTAAAATCAGGAAAGCTTGCCGGAGCAGCAGTAGACGTTTATCCTGAAGAACCAAGAAAGAATGGAGAATTCTATACTGATTTAAAAGGATTACCGAACGTGATTTTAACACCACACGTCGGGGGAAGTACGGAAGAAGCACAAAGAGATATCGCAGATTTTGTTCCTGGTAAAATTATGGCATATATCAATTCAGGAAATACTGTTGATGCAGTAAACTTTCCAAATATTAGATTGCCGAAGCAGCAAAACGCTCACCGTTTTTTACATATACATAAAAATGTATCTGGTGTAATGGCAAATATTAACAAAGTAGTTGCTGAGTATGGATTAAATATTGTTGGTCAGTATTTATCAACTGATTCAAAAGTTGGTTATGTAATTACCGATGTTGATAAGGATTATAATCAAGAAGTAATTCAAGAATTAAAAAATGTTGAAGGTACAATTCGATTTAGAGTTTTGTACTAGTTAGATAAACTTAGTTAAATATAAAAACCTCGTTGATTTCAATATCAACGAGGTTTTTTAATCACAAAAATATATATAAAAAAGTCTGGTTAGCAGATTTGTTATTTTAAAGTGTCGATGTTACTTTGAATCGACCAAGCAAAGTCTAGCATCAACCTTTTTTGGAAAATAGAATCTCTATAACTTAAATAAGTATCTCCAACGTAAGGAGCAGAAGAGAATTTTGAATTAAGACTTATTTTGGTATTAACAGTTGCAGACATATGACAACTCATACAGTTAGACATTGTTCCTAAATTTGTTTCAATTTTATTTCCATTATTATAAACATAACTTGTTTTAGTATCAAATACTCCAGTTCCAAAACCTGATTCTAAATAAGGGTTAAATCCAATAACTAACTCTCCTTCGTTTTTTCCTCCTACGTAAGGTTGAGCAGGAATAACCATAGAATAAGCAATGTCCATTGCATAGTGACTTGCAGCTCCAACTAAACCGACTCCATTTTTTGCTGAAGCAATATCATCAGAACTAGGAATTGATGGAGTTAAAGGAGTTGGAGACCACCAGAATGTTTGCCAAACCCAACGTTTAATTTCTTTCGTTCCAACGTGCATACCCACTAATAAAGCAATATCACCTTCTTTGGCTTGTTTTGTCGCATCCTTAATTTTATTCGATTTGTTATAAGAATCAGCTAAACTCTTATCAATTGGAAAATGAATAAAATCATTTAAATAATAGGTGTTTTCAGGCGTAATTGAATTACAGTCATAGTCTAAACGACCATTTGGATTTGATTTATCAGAAGTCTTCGTATCAACGTGAATACAAGATTGCCATTCTGTTTCAGGATAACCTTTGTCTTTATATTCTGGTCCGTGCCAAGCTGCCATGGTGTAAATTCCTTCTGCGCTTAAACTATTTTGAGTTATAACCTTGTAAACAGGTTTAATTGTAATGGCATCATGAGGAAATTCTGGAATCTGACTAAATTCTCCCGTTTGCATTGCTTTTAAAGTAGACAAATAAAATATTTTATTGTCAATTGCATATTTCTCTGCTGAAGGATTGTAAGCTACAACTTCAACAATATTAGTGTCGTCAAAATCTGTTTGCTTTAATTTAGCATGTCCAAATTGATTTGGTTTGTTAAACTCTAAACCTTTTACGGCATTTTTACCAGGATTGTTTAGCTTGTGTAAAATTTGTTGTGGACTTGCCCATGTTTGATAAGTTAATGCAGAACCTCCATTAATCGGAGTAGTTAAATGTTTCCATACATACCAACTATGTTTATACATAGCGCTGAAATCATTACTAGCAACCCATTTGTTAATTGTAGTTGAATCAGTAGGATATTCATAATTTACCACTACAGTATCAACATGAGCGTAATTGTTGTCTTTTTTCGGATTATTACAAGACGCAATAATCATAAAAACTGCTAGAATAGCAATCAATTGATTAGTTTTCATGTGTTAGTTTTTAATTGGTTGGTTAAAATTAATTCTAAATTTAACACTTTTTAACTAAAATATCCTGAGTGTAAATATTAGAAGTATAATTGTTTGAAATTCGACTCTAAGTGTTGAAATGATTTCCATTTGCAGAGGAAATAAGGTTTCTATTTTTTATATATTTGAGTCAAAATCAATCTTTGATGAACTACGAAAACTCACTGGAATTCGCAAAACAACTCGATGATAATGATTCATTAGCTTATTTGCGAAATGAATATCACATACCTAAAGATGAAAATGGTAATGATTGGTTATATTTTACAGGAAACTCTTTAGGATTACAACCAAAACAAACACAAAAATATATTCAGCAAGAATTAGATGATTGGGCTAAATATGGTGTAGAGGGACATTTCGAAGCCCAAAATCCATGGATGCCATACCATGAGTTTTTAACTGATAAAATGGCAAATATTGTTGGTGCAAAACCATTGGAGGTAGTTGTAATGAATACATTAACAACGAATCTCCATTTATTGATGGTTTCTTTTTATCAACCTACTAAAAAGAAATTCAAAATCGTAATTGAAAGCGATGCTTTTCCTTCGGATAGATATGCGGTGCAATCTCAATTAAAGTTTCATGGAATTGATCCAGATGAAGGGTTGGTAGAATGGAAAACAAGAGACGGTGAGGAATTACTGAATATAGCCGATTTAGAAGAAATTTTGGATTCTCAAGGTGATGAGATAGCCCTACTCCTAATTGGAGGTGTAAATTACTATACTGGTCAATATTTAGATTTAAAAAGAATAGCAGAATTGGGTCATGCTAAAAATTGTATTGTAGGAATAGATTTAGCTCATGGAGCTGGAAATATTCAGCCAAATTTACATGATAGTGGAGTAGATTTTGCAGCTTGGTGTACCTACAAATATTTGAATTCAGGACCAGGAAGTTTATCTGGATTATTTGTTCACGAAAAGCACGCGCATAATAAGGAATTACCTCGTTTTGCAGGATGGTGGAATCATAATAAAGATACTAGATTTAATATGCGTCAACCATTCGATGTAATGCCAGGAGCAGAAGGTTGGCAATTGTCGAATCCACCCATATTATCAATGGCAGCTATTCGTTCTTCTTTAGATTTATTTGATAAAGTTGGTATGAATGCTTTAAGAGAAAAGTCTGAAAGATTAACAGCTTATTTTGAATACATAATAAATGAAATTGATACAGATAGGATAAAGATTATTACTCCTTCAAATCCTAAAGAAAGAGGCTGTCAGTTATCAATTCAAGTAAAAAATGCAGACAAAAGTTTACATAAAAAACTTACTGAAAATAATATTATAACCGATTGGAGAGAACCAGATGTAATTCGTTGTGCACCTGTACCAATGTATAATAGTTTCGAAGATGTGTACCGAATGGTAAGTATTTTAAAAACATTATTGTAAATGAATAAACAAGATAAAATATTAATTGTAGGAGCTGGATTATGCGGGAGTTTATTAGCATTACGATTGGCTCAACGCGGATTTCAAGTTGAGGTTTATGAGAGTAGACCAGATTTAAGAAGAGTTGACATTTCCGCGGGACGTTCTATAAACCTTGCGTTGTCTGATCGTGGATTCAAGGCTTTACGATTAGCAGGAGTTGAGGAGAAAGCACGTGAAATTTGCATTCCTATGTATGGTAGGTTAATTCATGATATTGAAGGAAATACATTTAATTCAAATTATTCTGGTAGAGAAGGGGAGTATATAAATTCTATTTCTCGACAAGATTTAAATTCGCTTTTACTAGATGAGGCAGAGAAGCATGAAAATGTAAATATTCATTTTAACAGTAAATGTTTATCAATAGATATTGAAAATACGGTTGCTCATTTTAAAAGTTACGACACAAAAGAAGAGTTTTCTGTTGATGCTGATGTGATTTTTGGAGCTGACGGAGCTGGTTCAATTCTGAGGAAAAGTTACTATTTAGAGCGTAAGTTTTTATTTAGTTATAGTCAAGAATATTTAACTCATGGTTACAAAGAGTTAGAAATTCCTGCTGATAACAACGGAAATCATCAGATTAGTAAAGATCATTTACATATTTGGCCAAGAGGAAAGTATATGTTAATTGCTTTGCCAAATTTGGATGGTAGTTTTACGGTTACTTTATTTTTAAGCTATGAAGATGGTGAATATAATTTCGAAAATTTAAAAACAGAAGAAAAAGTAACAGAGTTTTTCGAAACTCAATTTCCAGATGCATTAGCGTTAATTCCAAATATTAAAGATGAGTTTTTTAATAATCCAACAGGTCCTTTAGGAACGGTAAAATGTTCTCCTTGGGTGTATCAGAATAAAACATTGTTAATTGGTGATGCAGCGCATGCAATCGTTCCTTTTTACGGGCAAGGTATGAATGCTTCTTTTGAAGATGTTGGTGTTTTTGATGCTATTTTAGATGAAGTTGAAGGTGATTGGGATGCAGTATTTAAAGTATATCAAAAAACTAGAAAGAAAGATACCGATGCTATCGCAGATTTAGCCATAGATAATTATTATGAAATGAGAGATCATGTGGCAAATCCATTATTTAAGCAAAAGAGAACCTTAGAAATGGACTTGGAAAAGCATTTTCCGAAAGACTATTATTCTAAATATTCTCTGGTTACGTTCAACGAAAATATTGGATACAATGAGGCTTTAAAAAGAGGTAGAGCTCAAGATAAAGCTTTACTCAATTTAATAGCCGATGAAGCTGTCTCAACATCTGAAAATATGTCTTTAGATGATTTGAAAATAGTTCTTGATAAAGTTCAAGAGGAAACGAACGATATTTTAGAAGAAGATAGAGTAGCAGGATTAAAATAATGAAAACGTATATTGTTTTATTAAGAGGAATCAATGTTTCTGGTAAGAATAAATTACCAATGAAAGATTTGAGAGAGATGTTAGAAAACATGAAGTTTAAAAAAGTCTTAACTTATATTCAAAGCGGAAATATTTTATTACAATCTAATTCTTCAAAGAGCGAAATAGCTCAAAGTATTCATGAGTCAATTAATACAAAATTTGGTTATAGTATTCCAGTAATTGTTAGAACTCCTGAAGAATGGAAAAAGGCAATTGATAATTATCCGTTTTCATTAGAAAATGAAAAAATAGTAGCTTTTAGTTTTTTAGAAAATAGAGTCGATCTTAAAGAAATTGAGGTAAAGGGAATCAATGACGATCAGTATAAAATAGTAAATGATGTAGTGTATCTTTATTGTCCTTCTGGTTTCGGAAAAACTAAACTAACAAACAATATCATAGAGAAAAAATTAGAAGTTGCAGCAACTACACGTAATTTAAGAACTACGTTGAAAATGTTGGAACTTTCAAAAGCAATTAACTAAAATGGAAAAAAAGGTAACACCAAGAGGAGCATATCCTCATGTTAAAGTGGTAGGTGATTTTATATTTGTTTCGGGAACCAGTTCGAGACGACCGGATAATTCAATTGCGGGAGTTGAGTTGATTGATGAAATGAATACGAAGAAACTGGATATAGAAGTTCAAACTCGAGAAGTATTAAAAAACATAGACCGAAATTTACAAACTGTTGGAGCAAGTTTAAAAGACGTTGTTGATGTTACTACGTTTCTAGTGAATATGAATGATTTCGCAGGATATAACAAAGCTTACGGAGAGTTTTTTGAGAAAGAAACCGGACCAACAAGAACTACAGTTGCAGTACATCAATTACCACACCCTGATTTGGTTGTTGAAATAAAAGTAACAGCTTATAAAAAGCAATAATTGATAAATAATAAACTACATAAAAACGAACTTCAATACAATGGTTTTTCAATTACTGAAAGGATATTTTCTAAGTCAGAATTGAATCAAATGATTTTAGCATTGGAAGAAAATGGTAAGAGTTTTGCAGTTCGCCAATTAGTAGAAAAATGTCCTGAAATTCTTAGTCTTATATTTCAAAATAAAGTTTTTAAAGAACTTTATAACGATTTATGTGGCATGGAATATTTTTTAACCAAAGCCATATTTTTTAATAAGCCTAAAATGTCAAATTGGTTTGTTAGTTATCATCAAGATTTAAGTATAAGCGTAAAGCATAAAAGTAAAGTAGAAGGTTATGAAAATTGGACATTAAAGAATAACCAACTAGGAGTCATTCCACCTAAACAAATTCTTAATAATACTGTTACAATAAGAATTCATTTGGATAGAACAGATGAATCTAACGGAGCATTGAAGGTAATTCCTAAGAGTCATAGTGAAGGAATTATAAGGATAGATGAGACTTTTAAAGTTAATAATTATAAGGGAGAATCCTTATGTGAGGTTGAAGAAGGTGGTGTTATGATAATGAAACCTTTACTGCTTCATGCTTCGGAAAGATCTACATCAAATTTTGATAGGAGAGTTATTCACTTAGAATTTTGTAATACTGATGTTCCTATGGAATGGTTAGAAAAGAAAATCATTTAAATGAATATAAAAAATTATATAAACGGAGAATTCGTAAATCCAATTCAAAATCAATGGATAGACAATTACAATCCATCTATTGGTGAAGTTTACGGGAAAATTCCAAACTCTTCTGAAGAAGATGTTGAGAAAGCATATCAAGCTGCTAAGAATGCTTTTCCGTCATGGTCCAAAACTACTTTAAATGAAAGAAGTGAAGTTTTATCGAAAATAGCCTCTCTTATAAAAGATAAGTTAGAATTTTTAGCCGAAGCTGAATCAAAAGATAATGGAAAACCATTAACATTGGCAAAAGCCGTTGATATTCCTCGAGCTTCTTCAAATTTTCAATTCTTTGCCAATGCAATAACGCAATTCGCTTCTGAAGCTCATGAAAGCGTTGGCTTTAATGCTGTGAACTTAACATTGCGTCATCCTATTGGAGTTGTTGGATGTATTTCACCATGGAATTTACCATTATACTTATTTACTTGGAAAATAGCTCCGGCTATTGCAGCAGGAAACTGTGTTGTGGCAAAACCTAGTGAAGTTACTCCGATGACGGCTTTCTTATTAGGTGAAATTTGTAATGAAGCAGGTTTGCCTAAAGGAGTATTAAATATTGTTCATGGTTTAGGAAGTTCAACTGGGCAAGCAATTGTTTCGCATCCAAATATAAAGGCCATTTCTTTTACAGGAGGAACGTCGACAGGAGCTCATATTGCTAGAACAGCAGCTCCTATGTTTAAAAAGTTATCATTAGAGTTAGGTGGTAAAAATCCAAATATCATTTTTGCAGATTGTGATTATGATAAGATGCTAGAAACTACAGTGAAATCGTCTTTTGCCAATCAAGGTCAAATTTGTTTGTGCGGAAGTAGAATTTTTGTTGAGGAGTCTATATTTGAGAAATTTAAAGTTGATTTTATAAAAAAAGTAAGCAATTTAAAAGTTGGCATTCCTTTTGATTCTCAGACCAATGTTGGAGCTTTAGTCTCGAAATCACATCTAGAAAAAGTAAAGTCTTATATTGCGATTGCAGAAGAAGAAGGTGGAGAAATATTATTTGGCGGTAATGATGTCAATGTGGAAGGTGGAGAGAACGGATATTATTTACAACCAACTATAATTGAAGTAAAAAGCAATAAATGTAAATTGAATCAAGAGGAAATATTTGGTCCAGTTGTTACAATTATGCCTTTCAAGAGTGAAGAGGAAGCCTTAACTTTGGCCAATGATGTTTCATATGGTTTGTCGGCAACATTATGGACAAACAATTTGAATAGAACAATGACAATGACACAGCAAATACAAGCTGGAATTGTTTGGGTAAATACCTGGTTAATGAGAGATTTAAGAACTCCGTTTGGCGGAGTTAAATCAAGTGGAGTAGGTAGAGAAGGAGGTTTCGAAGCGCTACGTTTTTTTACTGAACCTAAAAATATATGTATACAGTATAAATAATGAATTTTATGAAGTTTAAATTATTTCTTACATTTTTGATGATATCGGCAGTTACTATTGCTCAAAAAGATATTGATGTACACAAAGGAGAAGATTATTTTATAGCGTATCCCAAAGGTTGGGATTTACAAAAATCAGATAACAAAGGAGTTGAGTTCATTTTGTTTTCTAGACAACAAGAGGCAGATCCTTTTAGAGAGAATATCAGCTTAGTAATTCAGAAGGTAAAAGAGGGAACATCTTTAGAATCATTCATCGAATTGACTGAAGCTGAGTTAAGAAACGTAATGAAAACATCTAGAGTTTCTGCTAATTCTTTTGATAAAATAAAAAATAGACATGAATTAGTTTATTCTGTAAATGTTTCTGCAGCATATTTAAAGGTGAAGCAACACTTTTATTTAAAAGAAAATAAAGTTTACATTCTAACATTTACAGCTCTTCAAAAATCGTACGACGATTATAAGAAAAGAGCGAATAGTATTTTAGAAAGTTTTAGATTTAAACCTACTCCAAAAAACTAATGAAATTAAATATTGAAGGTAAAAATGCCTTAGTTTGTGGAAGTACACAAGGTATTGGAAAGGCTACTGCAATCGGTTTAGCAGAAGAAGGAGCAAATGTTACGTTAGTTGCTAGAAATGAAGATAAACTCAAAGCTGTTTTAAGTGAGTTACCTAATTCAAATCAAAACCATTCTTATATTGTTGCTGATTTTACTAAACCAAAAGAATTAAAAGAAAAAATTGAAGCTTCAAGTTGTGAATTTCATATTTTAATAAATAATACCGGTGGACCGGCAGGTGGACCAGTGTTTAATGCAGAGTTAAATGAGTTTGAAAGAGCATTTACAATGCATTTAAAGTGTAACCATGTTTTAGTTCAAGCTGTGGTTCCGTTTATGAAAAAGGAGTGTTACGGAAGAATTATAAATGTAATTTCTACTTCGGTAAAACAACCTTTAGATGGTTTGGGGGTTTCAAATACAATTCGAGGAGCAGTTGCAAATTGGTCTAAAACAATGGCCAATGAATTAGGTCAGTTTGGAATTACAGTTAATAATGTATTGCCGGGAGCAACAGCTACGGAAAGGTTAAATGAAATTATTAATAATAAATCAAAAAAGACAGGAAAGGCTGTTGAAGAAGTTATTCAAACTATGAAAAATGCAGCTCCTGCTAAACGCTTTGCTCAACCTGAAGAGGTGGCTAATGCTATTGTGTTTTTAGCTAGTGAAAGAGCAAGTTTTATAAACGGAATTAATGTTCCTGTTGATGGAGGAAGAACAAAATCATTATAGTTTATTTAACTATTAAGTTTTTGAATAAGGTTTTTACGTAAAATTTTCATTTCCTTTTCAGATTTTACAGCAGTTAAATCAATAACTATATTTTGGTTTGTACTGGTCTTTAAAGTTATTCCGTCTTCATTACCGGAGACGTTAATAATATCAGTAAGAGTGACTTTTTGAACATCTTGATTTTCTTGTGTTCGAAAAGTCATTTTTTTATCATCTATTTTAATGAATAATCCTAGTCTTTGATTTCGAAACCTTCTCGATCTAATGATTAAAAATACACCAATAATAATACCTAACGGTTTATCCCAATCACCAGGAAATTGAAATTTGAATTGAGTTGTTTGTGAAAATATATATAATTGAATACTGAAGGAAATTATTAAAAAGATTCCGGTTGCAATAAATATATAAGTAGTGTTCGATCTACCTTTTTTTATAATATAATACATGGATTAAAGATTGAATAAAAAATTTATTAAGGAAATTTAAACAATCCGATTTAATTATTTCAAATTAAATCGTCTTGATTTACCATGTATCTTTTCACTTTTATTAAATTTATATCGCATTAAAACTAGCATATGAATTTAGTACAGCCTCTTAATTTTAAAAAGTGGATAGATGAACATCGTCATTTATTAAAGCCACCAGTTGGAAATAAACAAGTTTGGGATAATGGAGAATATATTGTAATGGTTGTAGGTGGACCAAACAGTAGAAAAGATTATCACTATAATGAAACTCCTGAATTCTTTTATCAAGTTGAAGGAGATATGGTTCTTAAAATCATTGATGATAAAGGAGAAATGGTTGATGTTGAAATCAATGAGGGGGATATTTATTTATTACCAGCAAAAGTTCCACATTCTCCACAGAGAAAAGAAAATACAGTTGGATTAGTAATTGAATATCCAAGGTCAGAAGGAATGTTAGATGCTTTAGAGTGGTATTGCGAAAATTGTGGAACTCCACTTTATCGTGAGAAATTTGCGCTTGATAATATCGAAACTGACATGCCAATTATATTTGACAAGTATTATTCAGATAAAGAAAAATGTACTTGTTCTAATTGTGGAACTGTAATGGAGGCTCCGAAGAAAATTAAATGATAGAGGAGGTAAAAAGTAGTTTTGCAAAACAAGGTTTTATGAAAACCTTAGGAGCTGAAATTGTTCACTTGGAAGAAGGCTGTTTAAAAATCCGTTGTAAAAAGCAAGATAGTTTAACACAACAACATGGCTATTTTCATGCAGGAGTACTCACAAGTTTAATGGATTCAGCTTGTGGTTATGCGGCGCTGACATCTATGTCTAAAGGCTCAGATGTACTTTCTGTAGAATTTAAAACGAACTTGATGAGACCAGCAAAGTCAGAAGTAATTATCGCTACGGGAACAGTGATAAAAAGCGGAAAGACATTAGTTTTTTGTGAAGCTAAAATAACAGATGAAAAAGAAGAAACTATATTTGCTACGCTACAAGGAACTATGATTTGCTTAAAAAACTAATAAACGAATGAAACGTAAATTACGTATAAACGGTCACTCTCACTTATTACCTTACCCTGAACAAATTCCACAGTTTATGAAAGACAAAGGGATTTTTTGGGTTGATAAGGATAAAAAATTTATGCTTCAAAAGAATTGGAGTAGACCAGTAACAGATTCGAGCTTCTTTTTAAATGAAAAGTTAGCTTGGATGGAACATTTTAAAATCGATCATGCTGTTGTTTTAAATCTTTCTCAATTGTATGGAAATGGGCTTCGTTTGGAGGAAATGAAACAAGCTTTGCGTTTTCAAAATGATTTTAATGCTCAAATTCAACAGGATCATCCAGATAAGTTTACTTGTGGATTTGTTGTGCATCCTGGATTTGTTAGAGGAGCTTGTTGGGAAATTGAAAGATGTGTTGAAGAATTAGGAATGAACCTTCTTTGTTTACCAACACATTATATGGACACAATAGGAACATGGCGTTGTATTTTTGATGAAGAAAATGAACCAATTTTTGAATTAGCTAACAAGTACAATTTAGCAGTAGAAATTCATCCTTATGATGGTGAAAAGTTTATAAAACTTGAAAATACAAGTTGGCGTTTTCATTTAATTTGGATGTTGGCGCAATGTGCAGATGCTTACCATTTTTTAACATTAAATGGATACTACGAAAAATACCCTAATATGCGAGTGTGTTTTGCTCATGGTGGACAATTGGCACAAATGAATTTAGGAAGAAGAATTCAAGGATTTGATGGTAGATCTGACTTATTTGAAGGTAAAATTCATCCTAGGAAAGCTGTGGGACATAAGAATATATTTTTCGATACATTAGTTCATGATACAGGTTCTTTAGAGTTATTAATTAAAAATCAAGGAACAGATCAAATCTTAATAGGATTAGATGATCCATATCCTTTAGGTGAAATGGAAAGTGATAAGCAATCATCATACCCAGGGAAAATTTTAGATTTAGCAATAAACCGTGAAATCATTACAGAAGATCAGAAAAATGAAATGTGGGAGGATAATGTACTAAGGTGGTTGTTCGGAGATGATGAGATAAAAAAGAAGAATTTAGTCGATAAGATATTGGGATAAGTCCATAAAAAAAAGCCTCAGTTTACTGAGGCTTTTTTTATAATAATCTTTTTTTATTTAAAAGTAGTACTTGCATTAATAGCAACTTCACTCCAAGTTTTTGAAACTCCGTCTTCTCCTGCGTGTAAATCTTTACAAACTACATTTAAAGAATCTACTGCGTTTTTAGCATTCCATTCATCTATGTTCATAATTGTTTTCATACTAAAAACTTTACCATTGATTGTATATCTGAAAGGTAACTTCTGAGTTTTATTGTTCATAGTAAAATCAGCAGTACCAATACTATCGTTATCTAAAGTCAATTTTCCCGTTAATGAAACAGTATTTTCCATAACTCCGAAGAAGAACTTTCTAATTTTTAGGTTTCTTCCGTTGTCTTTTGTTTCTAATCCACTAATTGGAATATTAAATTCCGCTCCATTAATTGCTTCTTTGATAGATTCTCCTTCTCCTCCTTTAGTAATTTCAATCTTTTTGAAAACTCCATTTACAGGAACTTTAGCAGTCGTTTTATATGCAGTGAAACCGATATTACTGTCAGCTGTTTTTAATGAATAAGGCGCTGTTTTTTCTACCGTTGTAGTTTCAGATTCTTTTGGAGTTTCTTTTTTCTCTTCTGATTTACAAGAAACCATTGAGCTTGTAATGAATACCGCTAAAAGAATAGTTAAAAATTTGTTCATTATAATTGATTTAAAGATTTGGTAACGAATTTACGTAAGAATATGAATTCTATTAGAGCTTTCTAATTGTTATATTTTATTTTAAAATTGAATTAACCAATTTGATATAACTTTTTTTAGCTTCGTCAACAGTCATTCCTTTTAGCTGAGCCCATGCATTAAACTTAAAAGCATTTTTTAAATCATCTTCATTCGCATTAAAAGAAAAATTATCACCGCGTGTCGCTTGCTTGTAATATGCATAGAGACGCAGCAAAACATCAGGAGCTAACTTTTGTTTCGTCGTTGATGCTTTTTTAAATGCTTCATTAAATTCTTTGTCTAAATTAGAAATCATGCCTACATTAAATAATGTATATACAAATATACAAAGGGTGCAAGGAAAAACAAGCTATCCAATCTGTCTAAAAGTCCACCATGTCCAGGCATAATGGTTCCGCTATCCTTTACGTTAGCTTGTCTTTTAAATTTACTTTCTACTAAATCACCAAAAGTTCCTATAACGGATGTGATAATAGCGATTATAAGCCAGTTTTGTACAGAAAACAAATCAGAATACCTTCCGATTAAAAAACCAGCAAAAATAGAGAATAAGAATCCTCCTATAAATCCTTCAATTGTTTTCTTGGGAGAAATACGTTCAAATAGTTTAGTTTTTCCAAAGTTTTTTCCAACTATATAAGCAAAACTATCATTTGTCCAAATGATTAAAATGATATAAATAATCAAATTAGGTTGATAATGATTGTTTATAAATGGTAAAAATGCTAGGAAGAAAAATGGAAGCACAACATAATTTAATGCTGTAAATCCCTTTAAAACGGTATCTCTTTTCGTGTAGTTTTTTCTGTACAGATCAATAATTAGATACGTAGAATGAAGTAAACAAAAAACTAAAAGATATATGATTTTATCCGTTTCTAAAATCTTCTGAAAATTCAATCCTATTAAAGCAATAAGTGCTACTATCGGAATAATTGG
Organism: Tenacibaculum sp.; assembly: GCA_022448525.1. GTDB lineage: Bacteria > Bacteroidota > Bacteroidia > Flavobacteriales > Flavobacteriaceae > Polaribacter. The sequence continues at coordinate 76,274 of JAKVCX010000001.1, read as the reverse complement.
ATTTTGAATTTTTACAATTTTTGAAAATTCCCAAAGACAAATACTTCCGAAAATTGTAATTAAGCCAATAAATGTATTTGGTGAGAAAACAATTGCAAAAATAAAAACTGCGGCATAAACAATTGCTGAAATAACTCTAGTTGAAAAATTGTTCATGTTTATAAGTCTTCGAATAGTATAAGGTATAAGTTCTTTGAAGTTATATTACCGTAAGTCAAAATGTCGTCTGCATCTTTTGCAGCTAAAGAATAGTTTTTAATAGAACTAATATTTGTGGGAATGTTACCTCTGAAATTGGTTTTAATACCAGTTAATCCTTCACTAATATTTTTTACCAGTTGACTTGTTGTAGCATAAACTATGAAGTTGTCTGGTAATGCGGCTAGTTTGTGGCTGCCAATTTGATTGGATGAAAATAATATTTCTCCTGAATTTGCAATTAAATGTTCACAAGAAATAAATAACGGATAACCTCCTTTTAACGATTCATTAACTGAAACATTTAACTTTTTACTAAGTTTCAATAAGTCTAAATCATTACATGAAATCGTTCCCCATTTATTTTCTGTTACTATATTCTGTAAATTATCTATCACTTCATCAATTTTGGTACAGTATAAAAACTTACCTCCTTTATTAATAAAATGATGTACAAAAGAGTCATCCAAAGAAAGTTTTACAGGTTGTTTCCTAATAAAACTTTCTTTGGAAGATTCTTTTTGTGAGCCAAATAACTTTCTTAAAAAATTCATTAAAAAGTTATGATTCTTATTCTTGGTTTATATTTGTGTCTTCTGGATTAGAAAGAGTGTTTTGTTCTTCGAAAGGTCTCTTTCCAAATATCTCTATTAAATCATCTTTGAAGATAACCTCTTTCTCGAGAAGTTTTTGAGCTAAAATATCTAATTTATCTCTATTCTTATCTAATATCTCGATTGCACGAGCATATTGTCCTTCAATAATCTTTGAGATTTCTTCGTCAATTACTTTTGCAGTTTGTTCACTGTAAGGCTTAACGAAAGAATCATTTCCTGATGAATCGTAATATGTTACGTTACCAACTTCTTCATTTAATCCGTAAACAGTAACCATTGCACGAGCTTGTTTAGTAACTTTTTCTAAGTCACTTAAAGCACCCGTAGAAATTTTATTGAAGATTAATTTTTCAGCTGCTCTACCACCCATAGTAGCACACATTTCGTCAAGCATTTGTTCTGTTTGAACAATCTTTCTTTCTTCAGGTAAATACCAAGCTGCTCCTAAGGATTGTCCTCTAGGAACGATTGTAACTTTTACTAATGGAGCTGCATATTTTAACATCCAGCTTACAGTAGCATGACCAGCTTCGTGATATGCGATCACTTTTTTCTCCTTAGGAGTAATTACTTTATTTTTCTTTTCTAAACCTCCAACAATTCTATCAACAGCATCCATGAAATCTTGGTGATGAATTGCAGATTTATTATTTCTTGCTGCGATTAAAGCAGCTTCATTACAAAGGTTAGCAATATCAGCTCCAGAGAAACCAGGAGTTTGTTGTGCTAAGAATTCTAAATTCACATCATCAGCTAATTTTAATGGCTTTATATGAACTTCAAATATTTCTCTTCTCTCATGTAGATCTGGTAAATCAACATAAATTTGTCTATCAAATCTACCAGCACGCATCAAGGCTTTATCTAAAATTTCAGCACGGTTTGTTGCTGCTAGTACAATTACGTTCGATTCAGTTCCAAAACCATCCATTTCAGTTAATAACTGATTTAATGTATTTTCACGTTCATCATTTCCACCTGTCATACTATTTTTTCCACGAGCACGACCAATCGCATCGATTTCATCAATGAAAATGATAGAAGGTGATTTTTGTTTTGCTTGTTTGAATAAATCTCTTACACGTGAAGCCCCAACACCTACAAACATTTCTACGAAATCAGAACCAGATAAAGAAAAGAATGGTACACCAGCTTCACCAGCAACAGCTTTAGCTAATAATGTTTTACCAGTTCCTGGAGGTCCTACTAATAAAGCTCCTTTTGGGATTTTTCCTCCTAATTTGGTGTATTTTTCAGGGTTTTTAAGGAAGTCTACAATTTCTTGTACTTCTTCTTTTGCTCCTTCCAAACCAGCTACATTTTTAAAGGTAGTCTTTACTTTTGTATTTTCATCAAATAACTTAGCACGAGACTTACCAATGTTGAAAATTTGTCCACTACCACCAGAACCACCTCCAGCTCCAGACATTCTTCTCATAAAAAATAACCAGATAGCAATCAGTAAGATGAAAGGTAAAGCACTAAATATAGTATCCAATAAGCTTGTTCTAGTTTTATGTTTATAAAACAAACTCAAATTATTTTTTTGTTTTGCTTCGTTTAATTGATTTTCAAAGTTTTGTAAATCACCAACGTTATATTCAAACACATTAGTGCTTTGACTAAACAAGTTTTCCTTTTTGTTTTTTGAATATTTTTCTTTCTCTTTCGCTACATCTTTTTTGATGTAAATTTCTGCGATAGATTTGTTATAAATAATGATTTTTTCAATGTCATTATCATTCAACATTTCAGTAAAATCATTACTTGTAATTTCTTTTGAATTGGTACTTCCTTGGTTGAAAAGTCCCATTGCCAAGAAGAATAATATAAGTGGTACATAAATCCAATAAGAATTTAGTGTAAACTTCGGGTTGTTTTTTTTCTTTTCGTTCATAAGAATTTGGAGAATTTAAGGATTATATAGGATTAAGCGGGGCTTATTTCAGTAATTTTAGCATCCCCCCAAAGACTTTCAATGTCATAATAATCTCTAACGTGTTTTTGAAAAATATGAACAACTACATTCACATAATCCATTAAAACCCATTCAGAGTTTCCTTGACCTTCAACATTAAAAGGTTTATCTTTTAGTTCTTTACTAACTACTTTTTGAACCGAACCCGATATAGCGTTAACTTGTGTGTTTGAATTTCCTGTGCAAATTACAAAATAATCACAAACGGTATTTTCAATTTCCCTCAAGTCTAAAAGCTGAATGTTTTCACCTTTTACGTCATCTATCCCCTTAATAATCGTAGCGATTAATTCGTCTGTACTTGCTTGTTTTTTTGTCATTAAAAATTTTTAGTTTTAGCAAAGTTATTATTTTTTTGCGAGTAATTTATGTATTATTAAAACGAGTTCCAATAATAAATCTATATGCAATTAATCAAACTCAATGCCACTGCCTCAACAAATTCATTTTTAAAAGAATTGTCAGTAGATTCAAACCTAGATAACTTCACTGTCGTGATGGCCGATAAGCAAACTTTAGGTAGAGGTCAAATGAATACCGTTTGGGTCTCTGAACCCTATAAAAACCTAATGTTTAGTGTATATGTAAAGTTTAATGATTTAGAAATTAAAGATCAGACTTTTTTAAATTATGCAGTGGCAATATCTATGTATGAAGTATTAAGTGAATATGGTTTACCAAAATTGGCAGTTAAATGGCCGAACGACATTCTGTCAGAGAAAAAGAAAGTATGTGGGATTTTAATTGAGAATATTTTAAAAGGAAAAAATATAAATGCTTCGATTATTGGAATAGGTTTAAATGTAAATCAAGAAAGTTTTCCAAAAGAGCTTCCAGATGCATCATCTTTAAAAATGATATTAAAAAAGGATTTTGATTTAGATGAATTATTAAAACGAATTACTTCTAAACTGAAGGAGAATATGGAATTACTAATAGATAACAAATTTGAGAGTTTAGAATCTAAGTATTTAAATGTACTGTATAAAAAAAACATTCCAAGTATGTTTAAGGATACGCGGAATGTTATGTTTATGGGTAAAATTATTGGAGTAAATACATCAAATGGTAAACTCCAAATAGAATTAAGTGATGAAACTATTAAGGAGTTTGCCTTAAAAGAAGTTTCATTGGCTTAATTATAGTTTCTCTAAATTCTCAGTAAGTGTATTGATAAAACTTGTTAATGGTTTTTTTACCATCATAGCCATCATTGGATTAAAACTACTTTCAAATTTTAATTGAGCTTTACTCTGATTATCAGATATAGCCTCTATGTCTGCAGCCAAAGTAAAAGGTAACTTGCTACTTGCAGCACCTAAAGTAACATTGGAAAATTCAGTTTTTTCCTTCATTACTAAACGGATTTCAGGCATTCCTTTTAAACCGAAAATAAAAGACTCACCATCCACTTCAAACTTTTCAGTATTCTCTGGCATTAACTGTTTGAAATTCTCTAGTTGAGTTAAAAAGTTAAATAAATCTTCTTGTGATTTATTTACTGTGATATTATTTCCTTCGATATTCATTGTTAAGTTTGTTTTGTTTTGCTATTTATTGGTTCCACTCGCTTGGATTTAATCTCCAACTTTCAAGTGTGATTAGTTCTTTCTCATTAATGTAATTACTCTCCAGGGCTTGCTCTAATAATTCTTCATAATTACTTAAAGTTGTGAAGTCTAAGTTAAATTCTTCAAAAGCTTCTGAAGCAATAGAAAATCCATAAGAAAAGATAGCGACCATTCCTTTTACTGTTGCTCCTGATTCTTTTAATGCTTTAATTGCATTTAAGCTACTTTTACCAGTACTAATTAAATCTTCAACAACAACAACATTTTGTCCGCTTTCAAAATGACCTTCTATTTGGTTTTTACGTCCATGTTTTTTGGGTTCTGGACGTACATAAACAAAAGGTACTCCTAATTCTTGAGCAACCAGAACTCCAATTGCAATGGCTCCTGTAGCTACACCAGCAATTACATCTGGTTTTCCATATTTTTCCTCAACTAACTTTGCAATTTTCTCTTTTAAGAAATTACGAACTGGAGGATAAGATAATGTAACTCTGTTATCACAGTAAATCGGTGATTTCCATCCAGACGCCCAAGTAAAAGGGTCATTCGGACTTAGTTTGATTGCTTTCACCTGTAATAAAAGTTCAGCGGTTTTTTTTGCAGTATCTTTGTTTAAAATCATACCGCAAATGTATAAAGTTTTTGTGAATGATAGGCCTATAATCTTTACTTCTTCATTAATAAAAAATGAAGATTATCCGATATTTAATTATAGAGAGATTTTCTTAAATGAGATTATCAGAGATGTGAAAAGGGGAAAGTTCAAGGGAGCTTACCTTTACACACCATTTCTTAAAGAAGTATGGGCTAGGTTTTGTGTTGATTTTCATTTAAAGAAAGCGGGTGGAGGTTTAGTAATTAATCCGTTAGGGGAAATACTTTTTATTTTTAGGGCGAAGAAATGGGATTTACCAAAAGGGCGAATAAAATTCAATGAAAACATTGAAGACACTGCAATAAGAGAAGTGAAAGAAGAGTCTGGACTTTCACATGTTGTGATTGATAAGTTTCTTTTAAACACTTATCACTTATATCCTTCAAAAGGAAGAGATAGATTGAAAAAGACATATTGGTACTTGATGAAAACAAACTCTAATGAAGAACTTAGACCATTATTGGAAGAAGGAATTGTTAAAGCCGAGTTTTTTAATTCTGAAGACATTCACCGGATAATTCTGCAAAATACGTATGTAAACATAAAGACTGTTTACGCTTACTATCTTAATTCTGCTAAATAAAAATGATCATTATTTCAGTTAAAATGAAGTTTAACTGTCAGCCTGTCATCAAAATTCTTGTAAAACTGTCAAAACAAATTTAAAAATGTGTTGGCATGACCTTTGACTAATTGTTATCGTAAAATTTTTGAATAAAATAAAATCGATAATAAAGTTATGAGTAAAATTATAGGAATAGATTTAGGTACTACCAATTCTTGTGTTTCTGTAATGGAAGGAAACGAGCCAGTAGTAATTCCTAATTCTGAAGGAAAAAGAACTACACCTTCTGTAGTTGCTTTTGTTGAAGGAGGAGAAAGAAAAGTTGGAGACCCAGCGAAACGACAGGCAGTTACAAACCCTACAAAAACTGTTTATTCTATCAAGCGTTTTATGGGGAATAAGTTTTCTGAGTCTCAGAAAGAGGCAGATAGAGTTCCTTATGACGTAGTAAAAGGAGATAACGATACACCAAGAGTTAAAATTGATGATCGCTTATATACACCACAAGAAATTTCTGCGATGGTGTTACAAAAAATGAAGAAGACTGCTGAGGATTATTTAGGTCAGGATGTTGCAGAAGCAGTAATTACAGTACCAGCTTACTTTAACGATGCTCAACGTCAGGCTACAAAAGAAGCAGGAGAGATTGCAGGATTAAAAGTTCGTCGTATTATTAACGAACCAACTGCGGCTGCTTTAGCTTATGGATTAGATAAGGCTGATTCTGATAAGAAAATTGTTGTATTTGACTTTGGTGGAGGTACACATGATGTTTCTATTTTAGAATTAGGAGATGGAGTATTTGAAGTTTTAGCTACTGATGGAGATACGCACTTAGGAGGAGATGATGTTGATGAGAAAATTATTAATTGGTTAGCTGAAGAGTTTAAAGCTGAGGAAAACATGGACTTACGTAAAGATCCAATGGCTTTACAACGTTTAAAAGAAGCTTCAGAAAAAGCTAAAATTGAGTTATCTAGTACAACTTCAACTGAGATTAACTTACCATATATTACAGCTACGGCTTCAGGACCTAAACACTTAGTGAGAACATTAAGTAGAGCTAAGTTTGAGCAATTAATTGATGATTTAGTAAGGAGAACTATTGAGCCATGTCAAACTGCTTTAAAAAATGCTGATTTATCAACTTCTGATATTGATGAGGTAATTTTGGTAGGAGGTTCAACTCGTATTCCAGCAATTCAGGAAGCTGTAGAGAAGTTTTTCGGAAAGGCACCAAGTAAAGGAGTAAACCCAGATGAGGTTGTTTCTTTAGGAGCTGCTATTCAAGGTGGAGTTTTAACTGGTGATGTAAAAGACGTTCTTTTATTAGATGTTACTCCATTATCGTTAGGAATTGAAACAATGGGTAATGTATTCACTAAGTTAATTGATGCGAATACAACAATTCCAACAAAGAAATCTCAAGTATTCTCTACTGCTGCGGATAACCAACCTTCTGTAGAAATTCACGTTTTACAAGGTGAAAGAGCAATGGCAGCAGATAATAAAACAATTGGACGTTTTCATTTAGATGGAATTCCACCAGCACAAAGAGGTGTTCCACAAATTGAGGTTACTTTTGATATTGATGCAAACGGAATTATTAACGTTTCAGCAAAAGATAAAGGAACTAATAAAGAGCAAAACATTCGTATTGAAGCTTCTTCAGGATTAACAGAAGAGGAAATCCAAAGAATGAAAGCTGACGCAGAAGCAAATGCAGATGCAGATGCTAAAGCTAAAGAAGAGATTGATAAAATCAATGGTGCTGATTCAATGATTTTCCAAACAGAAAAGCAATTAAAAGAGTTTGGAGATAAGTTATCAGCTGATAAGAAAGCTCCAATTGAAAGCGCTTTAGAAGAGTTAAAGAAAGCTCATGAGAGTAAAGATTTAGCTGCTATCGATGCTGCAATGGAGAAAATCAATGAGGCTTGGAAAGCTGCTTCAGAAGAAATGTATGCTGCACAACAGCAAGCAGGAGGTGATGCAGGAGCACAACCAGGTCCAGACGCAGGAGCTTCAGCTGATGCTGGAAGTGACAACGTTGAAGATGTAGATTTTGAAGAGGTGAAGTAATTCACAGCTGTTATAACATCAAATAAAAGAGATTGTTCTAATTTAGAACAATCTTTTTTTTTGAATAAAAAAATAGCTTTTGGGAAGCATAAATTTATCATTGGGAAACATATAAAGCTTTTGTTGATTCATTTTTTAGTTATTAAGGTTTTATTAGTTCAAATAATCACTTTAAAAATGAAGAAATTAATTGTGTTTCTCTTGGTTGTAATATTTAATTCAGGTTGTGAAAAGGATAAGTCGCAATTAACTTCTCAAGAAAAACTTGAAGATTTTGATTTTTTATACATGGAACTCGAAGCGTCCTATCCGTATTTTCATATTAATGAAAGACTAAATAATATAGATTGGTTATCTCGCAGAAACATTTATCAAGATCAAATATTAAAAACTAAAAATGACAAAGATTTTTTAAAAGCTTTAAATAGCATTTTAGATGATTTAAATAATGATCATACTGACATTTATCCGACTTTAAATTATAATTATTTTCTGAAAGCTTATCAGATAGGTTTCAGAGAGTATGGACTTTATAAATCTTATATTGAAGAATTAGAAAAGACAGATACTATTAAAACTAATTATTGGAGCTCAATAGATAAAGAGTTGTATGAAATAGAAGCTATAAGTGAAGATTTAGGAGAAACAAAGCAAGAGTCAAATTTAACTATTGAAGAAAAAGATTCTATTGCTATTATTAAAATCAGGTCTTTTAGTTATGATTTAATCGAGGAAGATGCTAAAAGATTAAAAATGTTTTTTCAGAAAAAACTTACTAATTATTCTACTTTAATCATCGATATTCAAGGTAATGAAGGAGGAGATACAAGTTATTGGTCGGATAATATTGTAAATTATTTGATTAAAGATACCGTAAAGTATACCGTCAATTATGCTTTTAAAAACTCAAAAAGAATAAGGGAATTTAAGCCAAGTTATTTTGAGAAAACCTACTCTTATGAAGATTTAGATTTGAATCAAGTTCCTCAAGAAATAAAATCGGATGAATATTTAATCTATTCAACAGAAGCAAAAATAATTCCTAAGTCTAAGAAAAGGTATCAGGGGAATGTATTTTTAGTGGTAGATAAAGATGTTTATTCAAGTGCTGAAGCTTTAGCTCATTTTTTTAAAACAACCAAAATAGGAATAGTTGTAGGAGAGCGAACTAATGGAGATGGAGTTGGAACTGATCCTCTTTTATTGACACTTCCTAATAGTGGTATTGTTATTAGATTTACCGGAGAAATGGGGTTAAATCCAGATGGAAGTGCGAATGAAGAAATGAAAACGACACCAGACGTACTAATAAAAGCTAATTCAAGGGAAGAACGATTAAATCATTTATTATTACAAATCAAGGAAAACTAGAACATGAAAATTTCATCATAACGAATCAAACTAAAAAATGTAGTTTTGGTAATTATGAATAAAGTAACACGATATCTATTTTATATTTTATTCTTGTTTTTTGTAGAAGCATTTTCACAAAATCCAGTTTCAATTCAATTAACAGAAAAAGATGGATTACCAGATATTGAATTCTATGGAGCGGTTGAAGATAAAGAAGGATTTATCTGGCTTGCTGCTGATAAAGGATTGTTTCGATATGATGGTAAGAGATTTAAAAATTACACGCATCCAGATAAAAGAGGTTTGTCTGTTTTCGGTGTAAAATTAGACAATCAAGGTAGAGTTTGGTGTAATAATATATCAGGACAGTTTTTTTATATAGAAAATGATTCTCTGAAATTGTTTAAGGATCTTAAAAAGGAAGCAAAGGGTCAATTAACCAATTTTATTTTCTTTAAGAATAAACTCGTTATTTATTATTATCGTGAGATTATTTTAGTCGATTTGAAAGATGTAAATTCAATTAAAAAGATTAGTGATAATAAAAAGACGATTTCTACTTATCAAGAGAATGATACTCTCTTTCACATTATAGAGGAAAAGAAATTTATGTCAAATGATGGTGAATCATTTAATCTCCAGAAGTCTTTTAAAAATAAATTGTATTCCGATTATTATTATATCAATTGGAGTTTTATCTCATTTAAAGGAAATCGTTTCTTTTTAGGGTATGAGCAACTAACTACAACCATTACTAGAGAAAGAAATACAATGGTTATGGAAATGGGTGATAAGCTAGTAGGAGTGAAGTTGCCTGATGCTTTAAAGTTTTCTAAGAATATCATTGATTATTACATCTATGAAAATTTACTATGGTTAGGAACAGAAGATGGGGTTTATGTTTGTGATTATCAAAATCAAGAGTTGATAATTAAGGATCATTTTTTTAAGGGAAAAACAATTACCAAAATAATAAAAGATAGAAATAATAACTATTGGTTTACAACATTAAGAAATGGGATTTTTATCGTTCCAAATATTAATTTAAAAAAGATTGAGTTAGATTTTAGAGAGGCGAATGTAACTGCAATGAACAAAATTGGAAATGATAAAATTATTTTTGGTTCATCTAAGGGAAATATTCAAATAGTAAATATTGATTCAAATAAAAGTGAAACCTTACCACATTTAAAAAAACAAAAGATTTTTGCAATCTCAGCTATTAATAAAGATAGTGTACTTGTAGGATATAGATCTCATACAGCCTTAATCGATATTAACGATTATAGTAGTAAACCAATTCAGAGTAGTTACTTTACAGGTATTAAAGATTTTTCATTCGTTTCTTCCAATAAAATATTGTTAGCATGTTATAATAAAGCTTCGGAAATCTCTTTAGAGCAAAAGGAAGTAAATGAAGTTTTATTAGGAAAACTTCGTGCGTATACGACTCATTTTAGTGAAAAGAATAATAAGAAATATGTTGGTTATGTAAATGGAACAAGGGTTTATGATAAAGCAAATAAAGAGGTATCTCTTTTACATAAAGGAAAAGATATTTTTACTGTTGACATTGGGGAAACTAAGGATGGAACAATTTGGTTGTCTACCTTTAAAAATGGAATACTGGGGATTCGAAATGACAGCATATCGATTAATTACAATATGAGTAATGGGTTGTTATCTAATCTAACAAGAGAAATCAAAGGAGATGGTGATAATTTATGGATATCTACAACTAATGGAATTCAGGTTTTAAATACAAAAACTGGAAAGTTTAGAAACTTAACAAGAAGAGATGGTATAAATTCCTATAATATAACTGATATTATACCTTTTAAAGACAAGTTGTTTTTTAGTTCGAATAAAGGGGTTATAGAGGTTGACCGAGATAAAATATATAAAAAAGTAAACACTCTTGAATTTTATTTTACCAATATTTCTGTAAATGATAGAAAGAAGAAAATAGAAAGTAATTATAAGTTGGAATCTGATGAGAATAAAATTCAGTTTGATTTTCAAATTAACGGATTCTTAGCGGAAGAAAATGTTCAGTATGCTTATCAATTGATTGATAAAAGAAAGAAAGAAAAATGGGATTTATTAGATCAAAATATAAACCAAATAACGTTTAATAATCTCGCTTCGGGTGATTATAAATTTGTTCTAAAAGCGACTTCCATAGATGATCCTAAAAACGAGTTTTCTAAGACTGTCACTTTTTCAATAGCATTGCCAATTTATAAAGAATGGTGGTTTGTATTTTTGATTTTTTTGTCTGGAGTTTTAATAATCTGGTATCGTTTTAATCAACGAATAAAGACAATAAGAGAAACTCAAAAAGCAGCATTAGAGAAAGAAAGATTACAGCGAGAATTAGTGTCAACAAAACTAGAAACTTTACGTTCTCAAATGAATCCACATTTTACTTTTAATGCGTTAAATTCTATTCAGAATCTGATCTTAAAAAATGATAAAAAAGAGGCGTATAATTATTTGACTAAATTTTCAACGCTTATTCGTGAGAATCTTCATTTAAGTACAAAAACGTTTGTGGTTTTTGAAAAGGAGCTTTCGTTAATAAAACGTTATTTAGATTTAGAAAGTCTACGTTTTAAGGAAACATTAAAGTATAATATCCATGTAGGAGAAAATGTGGAGGAGGTTAAAATTCCGACAATGATTATTCAACCTTATGTAGAGAATGCGATTAAACATGGTTTGCTTCATAAAAAAGAAGGAATTCGAAAATTAGAAATAGAGTTCTACCTAGAAGAGAAAGTTTTGGTAAGTAAAATTTCAGATAATGGAATTGGAATTGAAAAAGCTGAACAAATTCAAAAAAGAAATCAAGTAAAGAAGAAGTCGTTTTCTACAGAATCAATTCGGGAAAGACTTTCGTTTTTGCGTGATTATTATAATACGGATATTGGAGTTGAGTATCCAGAAGTAGAATCAGGAACGACAGTGATTATTAAAATTCCTTATTTTATTTAGGGGTTGGTTTGTAATAAACAATTTTGAATGTAAAACAGATGGAAAGCTTGAAAGCAGTTTTAGTAGATGATGAGTTAAACGCTAGAGAAAATTTAAGATATTTATTGAATGATTTTTGCCAACAGGTAAATATAGTTGGAGAAGCTTCTAATGTAGATGAGGCTGTCAATGTTATACAAAAGAATCAACCTGATTTAGTGTTTTTAGATATAGAAATGCCAGAAAAGAATGGGTTTCAATTATTCAATGAATTCAAGGAAGTTAATTTTCAAGTCGTTTTTATTACTGCTTACGATCATTATGCTATTAAGGCTTTTCAGGTTGCTGCAATTGATTATTTATTAAAACCTATTGATATTGAATTACTGCAAAAAGCAGTTAAAAAAGTCGAAGAGAGTTTGAACTTTAAAAAGTCGAATGATAGAATTCAACTACTAAAGGAGAATAAGAAAAAACTACAGAAAATTGCAATACCTTATAGAAACGACTATGTCATTCTGAATATCAATGCGATTATTTGTATTCAGGCAGATAGAGTTTATTCAATTATACAAACTATTGAAGGTAAGCAATATGTGGCTTCAAAAAAATTAAGTTACTACGAAAATTTATTTCAAGATGAAGGAACTATGGTAAGAGTTCATAGATCTTGGATGGTGAATACAGAACATATTGAATTGTATTCGAAACGTGAAAAACAAATTGAGCTGACTACAGGAGAGTTAATCCCCGTAAGTCGAGGTTATAAAGATTCTTTTGAGACAATTTTTTCTTCTTAAATGTTCTTTAGGAAACAATAAATGTTCATTCGGAAGTAATAAGTAAATCGAATATAACAGATAACATTTTTTTGCAATGTAAAATATATTTAATTGAATGTTATGTTTAAAAAATTACTTTCATTATTGTTATTCTTAATAACAATATCTATTTCAGCCCAAGTTCCCTCAAGTGGCTTAATTTCTCATTATAAATTTACCAACGGAAGTTTAAACGATGAAGTTTCAAGTGGTGCTTCATTAACTAATACAGCCGGATCCTTACCAAAAAGTATTAATGATCGCTTTGGAAGTTCGGTTAGTGCTATTGAAAATGATCAGTCTGCCAAAATACGTCGTTCTAATTTTACTTCATATCAATCAATAGGAGATGATCATAAATTAAGTTTTAGTTTTTGGATGAAAACAAACACAAATGATAGTAATGCAAGAAATTTATATGATAAATCTAATAAGTCAAATGCAGAATTTTCAACAAGTCCTATAAGTGGAGAGAGCGGTTTAGCTATTTTATTGAAAAATGGAAAAATTGGTATTCAATATATTTTTGGAAGGGTTGATAATATAGTGTCGGGAGGTAGGAGATATATAAGACGTACTAATTTCTCTAATACTAATGTTGCAGATGATCAGTGGCATCATGTTACAATTACTATTCGAGCTGATATTACATCTACTGGTTCTGCTGTATATCAAAATACAACAGTTTTTTCAAGTTCTATTTATGTAGATGGGGTTTTAGATAACTCAGAAAATATTGGTCCAGTATTAAGTTTTGACCCAAATATTTCGTTTGATGAAGATTTATCTTCATACTTATTTCAAGTTCGCTCAGCTTCACTTTCTAGCAGTACGTTTTATTCAGATAGTTTTGATGATTTTGCAATTCATGATAGAATTTTATCAGCTGCTGAAATTCAAAATATTTATAGAGAAAATGAAGATTGTTTGATTTTCCCAACTACCGATTTTACAATTACAAGTACATCAAATAATAACGTAGAATTAGTAATAAATGGCTCAGGTAGTTTTAATATAGCTTATCATAAGAGTTCTGAACCTTTTAGTAATGCAACAATTATTTCGGCGAACCCGTCGGGTACAACATCAATTTCAGGTTTAGATCCTGTGAGATACTTCTTTTATGTTAAAAATCAAAACTGTAATGATCCAAATTTGGGATGGTCTGAAGCAAAAATTTCCGGAACTAGTATATTATATGTTAATGCAAGCGCAGTAGGAAATAATGATGGGGCAGATTGGACAAATGCTTATACAGATTTACAAGATGCGTTATCTGTAGCATTAGATGGAGAAGAAATTTGGATAGCAAAAGGAACTTATACGCCTGATTCTTCTGATAGAACTAATCCATTTACAATAAATACTGAAAATGTAAAAATTTATGGTGGATTTGATGGAACAGAGATCTCTTTATCAGCTAGAGATAATTCTTTGATTCATAACGTTAATAGAACCATTTTAAGCGGTGATCTTCAAGGAAACGATAACGGAAGTATTTTTGTAAATAAACCAGATCGTTCAGATAATAGTTATCATGTAGTGGATATTAGGGGCGATAATGTTTTACTAGATGGAGTTACAATTTCTGGAGGACATGCCAATGGCGCTAATGATTTCAGGCTAGGTGCTGCAATATACATAACCGGTAATATTGATAAATTCACGATTAGAAACTCTCGTTTAGAGGAAAATGCAGGTGTTATCGGAGGAGCTTTATATTCTCGTGTTTCCGGTAGTTCAGCACAAAATTATAATGTTGATTCATGTATTTTCAAAAACAATGTTAGTACAAATGTAGCTGCTGCATTATTTGCTACTCCAGGAGATAATACAAGTATGAATTTTACTATTTCGAATTCACTATTTGAAAACAATAGGACAGAAGATAATGGTTCAGCTTTAGGAAGAGGGTTAAGTGCTATTTGGTTAAGAGCTTTTAATACAGGAAGTGTTATTTCGCCTACAATTGTAAATAATACTTTTGTAAATAATAGAAATGAAGGAACAGGGAGTTCAGACTTCGCTACTGTAGGTTTAAGTCAGGAAAATGGAACCTTCGGAACAATTAATATTGCAAATAATATTTTTTGGGGAAATACAGATAATAGTGGTAATACATCACTTGCCTTTGGTAGAAGAACAGATTCAAGTATAGCTCCGGGAATATCGGTGAGTAATAGTATTGACGAGAATAATTTTTCTAATATTCCAATGGGAAATGTAATCAATAGCTCTAATTCTGATCCTTTATTTACTGATGCAGTAAACGGAGATTTTACCCTTCAGGCTGTATCACCTGCTGTGGATAGTGGTGATAATTCTAAAATTCCTACAGGAATTGTAACTGACTTGTTAGGGAGAGTTCGAATTCATAATACAACGGTTGATAGAGGAGCTTACGAATTTGGATCAACAAATTATTTGCCGAGATATTTAACAATAAATGCTGTAAATGGAGTTGTTTCTACAAATCCAAATCCTACTAATGGGATCTATAATGATGGAACTTCAGTTGAATTAACTGCTACTCCAGATGCTGGTTATCAATTTGATGGATGGAGTGGAGCCGCTACAGGAATTACCAATCCATTAACGATTACAATGGATGCTGATAAGACTATAACAGCAATGTTCAGTAAAATTCAACGTACATTAACGCTAAATACTACAAATGGTTCTGTGAGTACAAATCCAAATCCAACAGGAGGAACTTATGATGATGGAACTTCAGTTGAATTAACTGCTACTCCAGATGCTGGTTATCAATTTGATGGATGGAGTGGAGCTGCTACAGGAACTACGAATCCGTTAACCATTACAATGGATGCTAATAAAACAATTACAGCAAATTTCAGTAAAATTCAGCGCGTATTAGCTATCAATGCTACAAATGGTTCTGTGAGTACAAACCCAAATCCAACAGGAGGAACCTACGACGATGGAACTTCAGTTGAATTAACTGCTACTCCAGATGCTGGTTATCAATTTGATGGATGGAGTGGAGCTGCTACAGGAATTACCAATCCATTAACGATTACAATGGATGCTGATAAGACTATAACAGCAATGTTCAGTAAAATTCAACGTACGTTAACGCTAAATGCTACAAATGGTTCTGTGAGTACAAATCCAAATCCAACAGGAGGAACTTATGATGATGGATCTTTAGTTGAATTAACAGCTACACCAGCTTCAGGTTATCAATTTGATGGATGGAGTGGAGATGCTACAGGAACTACCAATCCATTAACGATTACAATGGATGCTGATAAAACAGTTACAGCAATGTTCAGTGCAGTTACTGCTAGCGTAGTTGACTTAGAATTTAACAAAGGAGTTAAGGTGTACCCAATTCCAGCTACTGATATATTGAATATTGAAATAGTCAATGAGTACCAAATTAAGAAAGTAGTAATTTATAGTTTACTAGGAAAAAAAGTTATTGAAACAAAAGAGACCAAGGTGAATATTTCTGAATTAGTAAATGGAGTCTATTTGTTAAAGGTAACAAATGAAGAGGGAAGAGTTGCATCAAGAAGAATTATAAAAATGTAGATATGCGAAAGATTAAAAAATACCAACTCGAAATTTTAATTTTCGTGTTGTATGGACTTATTTTTTATATCATGTTTAGCATATTTTAAATGTTTAACCTGAGGTGTATTTACCTCAGGTTTTTTATTTTTATGATATGAAATTTTATCAGAAAGAAGTCACATTACCTCGTTTTGAAAGGGGATATCATTTAATTACTCATCTTATAGAGAATATAGTACCTGAAATAGAAAATATAGCAATCGGACAGTTTCAAGCTTTTATTAAACATACTTCTGCTAGTTTGACTATCAATGAGAATGCTGATCCAACGGTGCGAATGGATTTCGAAACTCATATTAATAAAATGATCCCTGAAAATATGCCGTATTACAAACACGATTATGAAGGTTCAGATGATATGCCAGCGCATATTAAATCTTCAATGCTTGGTTGTCAAGTAACGATTCCAATTACGAATGGGACATTGAATTTGGGAACATGGCAAGGAATTTATTTAGGAGAACACAGAAATTATGGAGGAAACAGAAGAGTTGTGATTACTGTTTTTGGAGTTTAGAGGAGATTTAGATAATTACATATAATAAATTAACAAGCAGAAAAACTTTAGCAATAAAGTCAATTACATATAGTTTACTCAGAAAGAAGTAACTAATAACAATGGCTATGAGCATACATAGCGGAAATTGAAATCCATAAAACTCTCTAAAAGTATTATGTTCTGTTATACCGTTTTTAGTTCCCTCATAATAATTCACTTCACCAAATAATGCAGATTCATAAATTATGATATCTTCACCTTCGTTAACGGAAAAAGCAAAGTCTGAAGAGCAATAAAAATTATAATGTTCAGTATAAATTTCGTAGGAGTATTTCCTAGTTTCATTCTGAGATCTATTGTAGTGATTTGGGACATCTCTTTGAACAGTAATTTTGGTTATTTTCTCATGTTTAATTTTATCGTAATACGAATAATCATAAATAATTAAAAATCCTATAAGAAGGAAAAAGCAATTGTATAACAATTGCTTTTTTTTGTTTTCTGAAACCATATTTTATTTTTCTAATCCTTTTTGAAGTGCTTCTTTAATGCCCTCTAAGTTTTCAGAGAATGCCATCATTTGACTTAATATTTGGGCCATTTCATTCTTGTCTCCAAAGCCTTTCAGTTTATTGTTTTTCAAGAAAATTTCTTTAATACTATTCCAACGAGCGCTTTCCTCTTCTGAAAGTTTATTTATAAGCTCTTTATATTTCAATAAGTTTCCTTCGGCTGCTGAGGTTAAAGTTTGTGATTCACTTTCGTAATGAGATAATAACAATCGTTGCAATTCATCATTGTTCATAATAGGAACAATTTTCGCAACTAGTTTATTCATATCACGATACGATCCTTGTAATTTAAAAGAAGGTTCGGTTCTATATTGATCTTCCATTGCGGCAGATTGAATATAAGCTTGATTTACTTTTAAAACTGTGTCGCGAACCGTAATTACTTTCTCTAAAACAGATGTGTAATCTTGAATTTCCTGCTTCGTGTGATTTCCTTTCAAATCAACATCACCTGTATTGTTTTCAACTTTATCAATTAAAGAATATACATCTTCAAAATATTTACTACTTAATTGGTGTAAAACAGGGTTTGATGTTAATGAGTTTTCTATTAAACTCAATTTGAATAAATGCGCTGTATCTCCAATTATGTCTCCTAAATTGTAAATATCAGCACGGTTAGCTAACATATCAGGAATTTGGAAACGATCTCCACTTTCTGTATATGGATTTCCAGCCATGATTACGCAGAATTTCTTTCCACGTAAGTCGTAGGTTTTCGGTTTACCGTTAAAAACACCTTCAACTTTACGAGTTCCATCAGATAATGAAATAAACTTTTGTAAAAATTCAGGATTACAATGTTGTATATCGTCTAAATATAACATCACATTATCGCCCATTTCAAAAGCCAAGTTCAACTTTTTTAATTCTTCTCTAGAAGCTGAATTATTAGCGGACATTGGATCGACCGAAGTTACTTCATGACCAATAGCAGGACCATTAATTTTCATGAATACCAAACCTAATCGATTTGATATGTATTCCATTAAAGTGGTTTTACCATAACCTGGAGGAGAAATTAACAATAACATTCCCATTCTGTCGGTACGCTTATTGTCACCAACTGTTCCAAGTTGTTTCGCTAAATTATCTCCGATTAAAGGAAAGTAAACTTGATCAATTAATTTATTTCTAACAAAAGAAGATAGAACTCTAGGTTTAAATTCTTCTAACTTTAAATCTTCTTTTAGCTGATTTGTAACTTCTTGTTTCGCTTCTTTATATTGAATATAATTTGGAACTTCTACAGAAACAAAATGTTCAAGTTTTTGAATAAATTCATGATAATTAAACTCAAGAATTCCATCAGTAATCGAGTTGTGATCTCCTTTTAGGTTTTCAATATTTTCTATAGGATGAACCGCTTTAATTTCAGAATTTGATTCGTGCTCAAATAATGAAATACAAACCATTTCATCGATATATGATAGTGTGCTCTCATCTTTAGTAGAAAGAAAAGAAGCGATCCATTGTTTAACTAAGTTTATTTTATCTGTATAGCTTTCAATTTTATCAATCCCGCTTTTAAACTTATGATAAGCGTCTTGTTTTTTCAAAGTTTTGATAAAATCTTCTTTTAAACTAACGGCATCAGTGCTTAATTGAAACGTGTTATTCGCTTTTAGTTCATCAAATAAATAGTGTGCGATTTCAGTACAACTTTCAGATCTAAAAAGTTTAGATTTCTCTGCAAAAATCTCAATAGTTTCACTCAGGTTTTCAATGATAAATGAATACGATTCACTGTCTGGAAAAACACTTAAAACTTCTCCAGAAGCTTTTATGTTAGAATTAAGTAATGTTTGTTGTTCTTCTTCCAAAGAATTCCAAAAATACTGTGCATGTCCTCTAATAGTAGGAGAGAAGGTAAGTAATCCTAACTCATGATGTTTATGAGCAAGTTTATGTAATATTTGGCTAGCATCCACGTCATGAACTCCTTTTACATATCCTTCAGAATATAAATTACTACTTTCTTTTTGTACAACTTCAAGTAATTGTTCTACCGTTTTATTTAATAATTCAGATTCGGGTTTGCTCTTGAAAATTTTATAAGCTAAATAAGCTGCTCTGTAAACATCACCGTTTTCTGAAACTAACTCTTGATTCCAATATTTTTTCGATTGTAGTAAGATTTTATTATCAATGGTATCATAAAAATCAGTACCCGTTAAATGATAATATAGCTCCTCGTTTTTATAAACAATGGTTAAGTCTAATACTTGTTTGTTTACCCCGAATTTATGTTTTCCTAGTTTAATGATGTTCTCACCATCCTCATATAATTCTTGCTTGTCTTTTAACTTTCTTAAAGCATCTTCTTTAGCAACTTTTAGTTGAGTTTCTATTGCTTCAGCTTTTCCGGCATCATCTAATTCTTTTAATTGATTAACAATATCTCTTACTTTGTTAATCATTAAGTCGGCAGCAAAATAACCGTTAATGTCTTCTACCGTATCGAAGCTCTGGGCTTTTTTTGCAACTCCTTTTAAAATTCTTTCTGATGCAGTTTGGAGAGCAACGGCTTTTTTATTTCTTTTTTCAATTAAGTTATTCTTTCTAGTGTCAAAAGCAGCGTGTATTTCTTCACGTTTTTCAATAATTTGACCAATGAATTCTTCAAAATCAGCAAATTTACCTTCTAATTCTTCTAGTTGAATCGCAGTTTTAGTTAAGAATTCATCACATTTTTCTGGCGTTGTAGCCATGTCAATATAGTTGATGATACTTTGATCAATTAATTTTAATTGAGCAACAAAATCTGCTTTCGCTTCAGAACTACCAAGATTTTTAATTGAGTTTTTAATTCCTGCTTTTAATTGATTTAATGTAGCAAAAATCAACGAAATGTTATCAATTATTTTTGTTGATTGAGAAGTGTCTTCAATTTCAAGATTTGAAACGATATCAATTAACATTTCCAAATCAGCAGTAATTTGATTTACTTCTTTTTCTAAAGCTTTTGCATCAACCACTTTTTTGATTTCAGGTAAAGCTTTTTCTTTTTCTGAAACTCTTTTATGATATGGGGCTAAGGCCTTATCATTTAATAAAAATTGAACACAGCGTTTCGAAATTAAGTTGTTTTGTTCTGCAACTTGTTCTTCTAATGCTTCTAAATGTTCTTTTTGAATATATCGAACGTCGTATAAACTAATTACTTCACCACGTAAACTTCTAAGCTGACTTAACAATCCAACAAAATCATCAATAGATTTAAAAGAAGTACTTCTTATTTTACTAAAAAGCTCATCAGATTTCTTATTGATTTCTTGAGTAGCTTTTTCCGCTTGCTTCTTTAGTTGAACTACTTTTTCAAATTCCTCAATAGCAGCATTAGCAGCTTCATTAATTTGAAGAATTGGTTCGTTTAATTGATGTGTTTCTTCTTCAGGAAGCCAATAGTAAGTATCGTTTATATCTTTCGATATTTTTGCAATATCATTGTATAAGCCAGTATAATTATCCTCTTTGTTTAAGAGGTTAATTAACTCATGACATTCAGCCATGGCTCTTACAATGTCTTTATTCCCGATTTTATATAATAAAGTATCAGTGTGTTGTGATGGCATAAAACTTCCTTTTAAATAAGGAGTTTGCCAAATTTGCACTACATGATGTTTTGTTTGTTCGTTTTCTGTACGGAAGTAACATAATTCACCATTTTCAAGTAAGGTGAAACCATTACAAATTATTGGAGTTTTTACTTCTTGTTCAATGATGTTGTATGACATTAAAATGTATAAACCACGAATGGTAGCATAAAATACATACAAAAAGTCTTCACCATTTGGAGAGCTAACTTTCTTTTGAAATTTAACTTCCTTTACATCACTTTCAAAGATTTTGTATTCTCCTGTTTGTAAATAATAACCATTTGGGAAAATTATTCCATGTCCGTCCGGAAGTTGAACAGCAGTATCTTTAATACTGTCAATTCTTTGGACTTCTTGCAGTTTATGATTATACACAAAATAACGAGGATCTTCCTGGAAAGGTTTAATCTCTAAAGTCGTTAAATTACCTAAATCTCCATATCTAAACTGACCATCATCTAAAGTTTGGTCATAATGTTCAACAGGTTCAGATAAAATTCCTTTTCCATCGTCTGTGTTGTCTTCAATTTTAATGGTTAAATCACCTCCAATGGTTTCAACAAAAACTTTATCAAGAACTGAAATATGCGAATGTGTTCCATAACGATGCATATCTCTAGTAACTTCTTGCCACTGGAATTCGTGTTGTGTTGGAAATTTATATTCATGTTCACTTCTGTTGTCAACATATTGAAGTGAATTATCGTTGATTAACCATTTAAAGGTTTTTATGTCGTTGGTGTTTTCGCTAAGTTGAAATACCATGTGAAGGTAGTTTCCAACAATGGCGAACTTGGAGAATATGGTGTTACGATAGTATTTGTAAAGGTTGGTGAAATCATTTATAAAAAGGTCGTCATTTATTAGGTCGAGCGTTTGTAAATGAAAGTGATTTTCTTTGAATTCATAAACACTAAATACATCCGATAATTTAATGTCTGTTCGTAATCCAAAGTGTACGTTATATCCGAAAATTGAAGTATTTCCAAAGGATACAATATCTCTGGCAATACAGTTATTTTCAGTATTGATTCTATCGTTAGCAATTAGTTTGGTTTCTATGTTACCAAAAACATGTTTTCTTGCATCATTTAGCTTATGTAATCGATCTTGTAGTTCATGCTTTTGTTTTTGCAATCTACCTTGAATGATTTCATAGGTTCCTCCGTCTAATTGTTGATTGTTTTGGTTTTCCATGTATTGTTTAAATCAATATGGTTAGCTATATACTTGAATTAATAAGACATATTTTATTAAATAAAAGAATGATTTAATCTTTTATTGTTTTTGGAATAGTCATAGTTTTGGTTTTAACGTTGTAAAGTCCAAAGCTTAATTTTGAATCTTTATCAGAAACAAAAGTTAATAATATTTCTTTATTATCATTAACCCACTCATATGTTCTAACTTTTCTATCAGAAATCTTGGTTAAATTATCTCCATCTAGATCTGATATGTAAACGTAATGTTGATCAAGATTGTTAATCTTACCGTCATTATTAGAATCTTTTTCAGCAATGTAGAAAGAGAGATAAGGTAATTTTTCTACAGTGTCTTTATTGTGTGAGTAAAAAGTATTTGAGATAAAAACACTTTTGATAGAGCCTTTCTTTTTTAATAATTTTCTGATTTGGTTAAATTTAGA
This sequence comes from Tenacibaculum sp., assembly GCA_022448525.1. Lineage (GTDB taxonomy): Bacteria > Bacteroidota > Bacteroidia > Flavobacteriales > Flavobacteriaceae > Polaribacter. Next base: position 53,540 of record JAKVCX010000001.1, on the reverse strand, counting down.
ATCCAAAAAAATGATATTAAATGTATTCTTTGGAACTTGGTAGGGTAGATTCAATTCATCTTCACCCTCAGTGCCAAAGCCTCTATGATAATTTAAATAATATTCTGCTGTAATATAATTTTCAGAATTCGGTATTTTGATTAAAGAACTTTGTCTAATTTCTGTAAGTTCGGTCATATCAACACTATCATTAGGGTTAGAGCCAAAGTTATTGTACTTTAAATAATGGTCTAAAGCATTTCCAAGTACGTATATGATAAATATTGGGATGAGTATACCATTTATAATAAGTAATACTTTAAAGAATTTACTTTTCATATGCATTTTGGATAGTATAATTAAGAAAAAGAAAAAAAGCCTAGAGCAATTTGTCTAGGCTCTTTATGAGTATTAAGATAATTTCTTATCAGATAATCCTAATCCTTTAGCAAGGTTGAAAAGATTGCTGAATAATCCTTCTTCATCTGAATTGTTAGCTCTGTCTTTTAAATCCATTAAAAGGTTAGCTACAGTTAAGTTCTTGATGTCTTCGGTAGAGATTCCGTATTTAGTAGCAAATTCTTTTACCTTTTCAAGTAAATTTCCTTTCACGTCATCACTTCCTAAAATAGCATCTTTTACATCTTGAATGTTATCACTATGTTGAACTAATCTATCGATTCCTTTCGCCTTAGTAATTTGTCCAATAATTTGATCAAAGAACATTGTTTCACCTCCTACGATATCAATATTGGCAGCTCTTAATGCGTCACCAATAACTTGTGCTTGTGCATCTGCAATGTCTTTTTGAATTTGAATTTGAGCTAAATCAACTTGTAATTCTTTCTCTAAACGTAACTTGAATTCTTCGTGCTCTTTTCCAACACCATCAAGTTTCTTCATTGCTTCAGCTTTTTCTTCAATACCAGCAGCATCTGCAATCGCTTTTTCTTTGATTACTTGAGCTTCTGCTAATCCTTCTTCCTTAACAGCTTCAGCCTTCGCTAAGATTCCAGCAGCTTCTGCTTTTGCTTTTTTCTCGATAATAGTTGCTTCAACTAATCCTTGACGTTCGTTAGCATCAGCTTTTGCGTGCATAACTTGTGCTTCAGACATACCAATTGTAGCTTCTTCTTTTGCTTTTGCTTCTGCTAAAGTTTTACGAGCCTCAGCTTCTTTTTCACTTGCTTCTTTTTGAGCTTGTGCTTCTATGTTAATTTCTTCTGCTTTTTGCTTCGCTGCTTCTTTTTCTGCTTCTGCTTGCTTGATTCTTTTGATTAAAGATTCTTCAGCTTCCGCCTCAGCAACAGTAATTTTTACTTGCTTCTGACGATCAGCAGTTTTAAACGCTTCAATATCTTTCATATTTTCACGCTCTTCAACCACACCTTTTTCTAACATAACGCGATCACGAATAACATCTTGAATGTTCTTCTTTTCTACTTCAACAACTTTATCTTTTTCTATTTGCGCTAATGTTACAATTCTTTCACGTTCTGTAGCCTCTAACATTCTGTCTTTTTCAACTCTTTCGATTTCAACAGCTTCAGTACGTAATTTATTTTTCTCAGCAACAATTACTTGGCGTTGTTTGTTTTCTTCAGCAACTTGTACCTTTTCTTCAGTTACAATTCTTGCACTTTCTGATTTTAAACGCTCTTCTTCAGCTACTTTTAAGATTTCAGCCTCTTCGCGAGCTTTAATGTTGGCAATTTCACGTCTTTGCTGTTCTTGTTTTTCAGCTAATTGTTTATCAAGCTCTAAAATTGCTTCACGAGCTTCAACATCTTGCTTGCGTATAACTTTTTCCTCATCTCTTTTAATCAAATTCGCTTGAATATTTTGAGCTGCGGTTAATTCCGTAATTTTTTTGATTCCTTCGGCATCAAGAATATTATCAGGTTTTAAAAATGTTACAGGAGTTTGCTCTAAGTAATCAATAGCACAATCTTCTAAAGTATATCCATTAAGGTCTGTTCCAATAATATCAACAATTTCATCTCTAAATTCACGTCTTGCCTCGTACAATTCTGTAAAGTCAAACTTTTTACCAACTGTTTTTAAAGCTTCGGAGAATTTAGCTTCGAATAATTCTTCAAGAGTTTGAATATCAGAAGCTCTTTCGCATCCAATAGTTTGTGCTACCATTTTTATGAACTCTACTTCGTTATTTACCCTTACGAAAAAAGCAACTTTTATATCAGCTCTCATATTGTCTTTACATACAAGACCATCGTCTCCAATACGCTCAATCTGGATTTTCTTAACAGAAATATCCATAATTTCTACTCGATGAAAAACAGGTACAACGTACATACCTCTGTCGGTTGCAACTTTTGTTCCTTTAAATCCTGTTCTTACCAAAGCTTCTCCTTGAGGAACTTTTTTGTAGAACATTGCAATAATTGCAAAATATATGATAACGATAAATAAGACAATACCAAGGCCTACACTTAATAATTGAATAATAGAATCTGTCATAGTAATTAATTAGTTTTTAGTGATTTTATATTTTGTAAATTTAATTGTTAAAAATTTATATCTATGCTATCTGTTAAGTATTCTTGCGCATAGTAATAAAGTTTATTTTTACTTTGTTTAATGATTAATATTTGTGATTTATAATCTATTTTTTTTCCATCTAGGGATTTAATATTTATGTTTAGAATATTTCCATCTGCTTTGACTTCGGCTCTACCTAACTTATCTTCTGATATAGTTGATAGACTTACTCCTTTTCTTCCAATAATTTCTGTTGCAGAATCCCCATCTTGATTTAAATTTTTAAAGAAATTTTTAAATGGAGTTGTAAATATTTTTGTCACGATAAGTGACGGAAAAAATCCAGCAAGCATTAAAATAAATCCAAATGTATTATTGTAGCTATGTGTCATGGTAGTGGCGATTGTTGTTATAAGCCACCATATGAAGATCCAAGATGTGAAAGTGAACATAAATGGAAGTCCAACAAAATTGAAATATATAAGTAGGACTTGCCACCATTTTAAAGGTTTTCTTCTTTTTCCAACAATATCTTCTTTATTAACTTCGGTGTTTGCGACATCATGGAAATCCATATCACTTCCTTCTAATCCAGTACCTACATTAGAATCTACATCTATATCAACATCCGCATCTATATCAACATCCGCATCGACATCCACATCTATATCAACATCAATATCCATATCAAGATCAAAATCGATTCCAGATATCATGGTAACAAGCCAATAAGTTAAAAGAATAATTAGAAGTATTGTCAGAGTGATGTTAACATCAGAAAATACAATATCGGTTAATGTCATAGCTAGTTTATTATTAAGGGTGCAAATTATGAATTACGAATTTTAATTAAAAATTTAAGGGTAATAATTAACAATTCGTAATTCATTATTGATTAATCATTTAATCCCATTTCCTTTTTCAGCGCTGCTAAATCATCTTCAGCAGATTGCTCAGTGGTATTTGTGAGCTCTTCTAATTTTTGTTCTAATGTTTTATTTTCTTTAGCCATATCTCCATATGCATCCGCTAGAGCTTCTTCTTGTTCAATTTTATTTTTCATTCTTTCTAACATAGAAACTGTGCTAGAACTATCGATTTCAGCCATTTCTTTGTTCAAGTTTTTAGTGGCTTTAGCAACTTTATGTCTAGCTTTTAAAGTTCTAAGTTCATTCTCCCATTTTTTTAATGAGTTTTTAATTTCTTGAACTGAGCTTTCAAGTTTCGCTACAGATTCATCAAAGTTTTCAGATTCACTTTTAGCGTTTTCTAACTGCTGATTTGTCTCTTCTTTACGAACTAAAGCTTGTTTTGCAAGTTTGTCAGCTTCTTCTATATCTAATTCCCCATTTTTAGCTTTGGTAAGAATTAGCATTGCTTTTTGCTGATAATCATTTGCTTTAGAAGTGTATTCTTCTACATCATTTTTTGCTCTAATTGCTAATGCTTTTACTTGAGCTAATGATTCTAAAGATTTTTCCAAATCAATTTTTAAATCCCGAATACCTTGTTCGGTCATTTTAATAGGATCCTCCATGCTATCTAGTGCAGCATTCGCTTCCGCTTGTCCTATTTTAAAAAGTCTTTTAAAAAAGTTCATAGTATTTTAATATTTTGAAAATTCTATAATTTCATTTGAATATTCACTAAGCAATAAACTCAAAGAATTTAAGGTAGCTTCCAATTCATTAATGTCTAAGTTTTCTAATTGTAAAGTGTCTCTAAAAATGACACGTTCTCCTGTTTCATCCAGCACAAAAGCGCCATGAATTATATCTCTATTTTTTTGAAGTAATGCTTTAAACATTGCTTCGTTTGGCTTTTTTACTTTGAATATAAATTGCTCTACAATCAAAATCGGGTAAGCTACACCTATAATCAGGTTTTTAATTCCAAAATTCTCTTTTTCAATAACAAAAATCCCCTCAGATTCGATTTCTTTACGGATAGTAAAGTTTAGTTCTAATAAATAATTCTTGGTTTTTTCAAAATGAATGTTCATTAGCAATTAGTATAGTTTAATAGTTGTTTCGATTGTTGAATTATGCAAAAATAGTTTGTGTAATCATTACTGCACAATGTAAAGTTAATAGAATCATAATAATTTAGTTTAATTAGTTAGTGGTACTTTTTCTAGAAAAATTAGCAATATTCATTTTTATTAGCTAATATTGTTAGTGTAAATATACGAATAAAAATTAAAATTGCAAATAAAATTAGCAAACATGTCTTTTTTTGGTAGAAATATAAAGAAAATTAGAGGAGTTAAAGGTTTAAGTCAAAAAGCGTTCGCAGAGTTATTTGACTTGAAAAGAGCGACTTTAGGGGCTTATGAGGAAGGTAGAAGTGAACCTCGAATAGAAACCATTATAAAGATTGCTAATTATTTTAGCATTACTATAGATAGTTTGCTAACATCGGATTTAACGGTAAATGAATTGCTTCGTTTTAAAGATGAATTACTTTTAAGTGATGAGTTAGAAGAAAAAGAATCGATGTTGTCCATTAAATATGTATCTGAAAGAAATATAAAATCATATTCGGAATATTACGATAATGTCTCTTTTTTAAATGATTTACCAGAAATTAGTCTTCCTATTGAATCGGATGTATTGCTAAGAGCGTTTACTGTTACAAATTTAGAAATGACAGACCATGATAAAGGTTTGTATCCGAAGGATGTAGTTATTGCTGAAAAAATTAATGAAGAAGAATATGATTCTTTTGGAAATGGAGAAGTTGTTCTAGTTGTTTTGGAAAAGGAGGTTGTGTTAAGGAAAATTTACTTTATTGCTGATAAAGTTATATTAAAGGCTGCTCACAAAAATATAGAGGAAAAAGTTTTTGAAAAAGCGGAAATTAAGGAACTATGGCAGTCAAAATATTCTTTCATTCGCCGATTACCTGAAGTGGGCGATGATGTTGAAAATAAACTATTATTCTTAGAAAGAGAATTGTTGAAACTTAAGAGTAATAGTTAACTCTTAAAGTCATTGTTTACACCTATACTAAAACCGAAACGAGTTTCTGTTTCACTTCCTAATCGGTGAATAGCAATCTTTCCTAAACCAATTTTGCTAAACTCATTATAAGTAATATCATCTTCTTCAAAAAAAAGTTTTCCGTAGAAACTAGTTTGAGGAACATATTCGCTAGGATTATTGTTTCCTTGATAAACGCTAAGTGATAAAATTTGATCATTATCATTTACGCTGCACAAAAAACCGAATTCATCCCAGATAAGATACTCATTGCTTGAACTAATTTTTCTTGTTGGTTCACCAAAAATTTTAGTCAAATCTTCATGCGTACAAGGAAAATCTAACATGTGCTCATTTATTTTTAAATAATCAGTAGCACATTGAATGTTGAATTCTTTCTGTTTCTTTTTCTTAAAAAACTTAAGCATAATGTTTTAAAAAAATCTTTTTTCAGAAGTAAAACTATAAAATTAAATGTTTTTAAAAACAGGAAAAACATGTTTTTTTTAACAGAAAAAGTTACTACAACGTTATATGTCTCGTTCAGAATAAATAAAGTTTAGAACATAAATGTTTAAACACTTTCGTAAATTTGTGAATCTAAAATTTTAGGTCTATGAATATACCTCAAACCAGTTTTCCAAGAGTTGTAATTATTGGAGGAGGTTTTGCTGGATTAGCTGCGGCTAAAGGACTCGAGAACGAAGATCTTCAAGTAGTTCTTTTAGATAAACACAATTATCATACATTTCAACCTTTATTATATCAAGTTGCTACCGGAGGTTTAGAACCTGATAGTATTGCTTTTCCATTACGAAAACGATTTAATGATATTGATAACTTTTATTTTCGTTTGGCTGAAGTAACAAATATTGATGCTGATAATAAGGAGATTCATTCTTCTATTGGAAGTTTATGTTATGATTATTTAGTTATTGCTACAGGGTCCACAACAAATTTTTTCGGTAATACCAATATCGAAAAACATACAATGGAAATGAAATCCATTCCTCAATCGTTAAATATTAGAAGTCTTATTTTAGAAAATTTTGAAGAAGCTTTATTGACTTCTGATCTAGAAGAAAGAAAGAAGTTAATGAATTTTGTGATTGTTGGAGGTGGGCCAACGGGAGTTGAACTCGCTGGTGCTTTGGCAGAAATGAAAAAGGAAATTTTACCAAAAGATTATCCAGATTTAGATATTAGATTAATGAAAATTAATTTGATTCAAAGTGCGGATTGTATATTGAAAGGAATGAGTGAAGAGGCTTCAAAAAAAGCTGAAGATTTTTTGATAAAATTGGGAGTTGATGTATGGAAAAATCTTCGTGTTCTAGATTATGATGGAGAAACGGTTTCGACAAATGGAGAAGATAATTTTCAATCATCCACGGTTATTTGGGCTGCTGGTGTAAAAGGAGAAGCTATTAATGGATTAGAGCAAGAGTGTATTATTGAAAGAGCAGCTCGTTATAAAGTTGATGATTTCAATAGAATTTTACCTCATGAAAATATTTTTGCAATTGGTGATGTTGCTTGTATGAATAATGAGAAGTATCCTTATGGTCATCCGATGATGGCGCAACCAGCTATTCAACAAGGAAAGTTATTAGCAAAGAATATTTTAGCTGAGCTAAAAGGAAAGATGATGAAGGCTTTTGTTTATAATGATAAAGGTTCTATGGCAACAATAGGAAGAAACAAGGCGGTGGTTGACTTACCAAAGTTCAAATTTCAAGGAGTGTTTGCTTGGTTTGTTTGGATGTTCGTACACTTGTTTTCACTAATCGGTTTTAGAAATAAAGCTGTCGTGTTTTTAAATTGGGTGTATAATTATATTCGTTTTGATAGAGAAACTCGTTTGATTATTCGTCCGTTTAAGAAAAAGAATGAATATTCATTTGAGAATGAGGTATAAAAAAAGCGCCATAATTGGCGCTTTTTATTTTATTGACTAACACAAGGATTAATCTCGATTCGTGGAAGTCGTTATAATTTCATTGTCTTCAGTTATGATAATCTCATAATCAGCACAGAATCCCATTTCAACAGTTTCTGTAACTTCATCGTTGCTTTTTAAAACAATGGTATATGTTACTTCTCCTGGTGCGTAACTTTTAAATTCTGATGCTTTTCCAGGTTCTATATTGTTGATGTTTTCTGTGTTTCCTCCAGTTGTCTTAACTTGAACACTTACGTCTTCAGAGCCCATATTTGAAACTCGTGCTCTTGGATTTTCGTTATCACATTCGTCACAAGAGAAAAATAGGGTGGATGAGATTAAACATAAAAAGAAAAAGAACTTTTTATACATTTTCATATGTATTGTTTAGGGGTTATTTGAGCGCGAATATAGTTGTTTTTTAAGTAATTTTTTATGGAATCATTAATTTTAACGCGCTCATCTAGATGTTAATTAGCAACATCCAGAGCCCGGCTCACAAGATGTTCCTTGGCTTTGTAAATTGGAAAGACGGATTTTTGGTTTTTCTTGAGGTGTAACTCCGCATTGATCCATTGCTAAACAAGCCGTAGCTGTATTTACAAGTAAAAAAGATGTTCCGTCGAAATCTAAATTATATTTTCCAATGGTTTCACCTTGGTATTCGACTTCAATTTCAGCATCTTTAAGATTTAACGTTTTCTCCGAAAGTTCAATTATATGAACTAATTTTTCAGGATGTAATCTATGATTGTAATCATTTGCATTCCACAATTGAAAGTTGATTCTTTCTTCTTTTCTTAAAACGCCTCCACAATCAATGAAGTGTTTGGTAACTTTACCTACTTCTGTTACATGGAAATGTTCTGGAACTAAATCACCATTAGGCAATTTAAATTCAATAGTCTTAAGTTGTGTAAGATGTTTTTTTATTTCTGATAATTTCATGATGAATTAATTTAATTGAGATAAAACGTAATACATTTCTGATGCGATTTGATTACTTCTTGTTAAATAAACTTCGCTTTGTTTATCTGTGTTATCTGATATTTTTGGATCTTCATACGTAATAGGAACTCTAATTTCTGAACCAGCCACAAAAGGACAACCTCCGTCAGCTTCAGAACAAGTCATTATTGCAGCAAAACCGTAATTTGGATTGAATTCGTTATCATATTTTTTTGAAAAACCAATTACCGGTAATGATTTAAGATCGTATTTAATAGCGTAAACCGGATTTTGTTCTTGACTTAATTGTTGAATTTCGAATCCTTGATTTTTTAAAGTTTCAACAATAGGTTTTGCCATTGCAGTAGCTTCCGTTCCTCCTGAATAAGTTGTAATATTATCAATGTTGAAATGCTTAGCAAGTGTTTGCATCCAAATTTGTCCCAAATGACTTCTTCTGGAATTATGCGTGCATATATAATTGATACGAATAGACTCATTGTTATTCCTCTTTTTTTGTAAATAGGAGAGAAGTGGTTTCAAGACTTCTTTTCTTTCTTCCGAAATATGTAAGGATGAAATATTTTTTATGGTTTGTTCTAATCTTTGATTCATTGTAATATTACGATTGAATAATTTAAATTTTTTTAGCAGCAATTACTCTTTGCATCGGAGAATATTGAAAGGAATTGTTTTAAAACGGAATTGATTTCACTCCATTTTTCTTCATTTAAACAGTAACAAATACTTGTTCCTTCAATGGTTCCTTTTATAATTTCCATTTTTTTAAGCTCTTTTAAGTGTTGTGATATTGTTGGTTGAGCTAAACCAATTTCATTTACTAATTCACCACATATACAAGTTTTAGCGGCAGCTAAATATTCTAAAATTGCAATACGAGCAGGATGACCAAGAACCTTAGCGATACTTGCAATTTCATTCTGCTCTGTTGTAAATATTTCAGACTTTGTTAATCCCATCTAATAATTTATATATTGCAATATTACGATTAATAATTAAATCAAACTATTTTTAAATTCATTTATTTTGATTTTAGCATCTTCAGCTAGTTCATTTCCAGAGAAAAAAGCGTGTGAATCTCCAAGATAATTCATGCTTAAATACTTTGCACTTTCTACAAAGGGCATTTCAAATCCGATTCTACGATCATTTTCACCAGAATTGCTCATCATGGCCATATTTTTACCTCTTAATTTCCTTCCTAATTCTTTCCTGTAATGTAGCAAGTCTGACATTCGATCAAAAAAAACTTTCATTAAACCACTCATAGTATACCAATAAACTGGCGTTACAAAAATTATGGTATCGTAAGTTTCAATTATTCTTTCCATTAATGGAAGAAAATCGTCTTCTGCATTTTTGAAATTATAGTCGAAATGACCAATGTTATAATCCAATAAGTCTATCACATCAAACGGATTATTTTCGTTTATAAAATCGATTACTTTTTGTGTGTTTCCAACTTTATTAGAACTTCCTTTTATAATTACGGTAGATTTCATTTGTTATGTTTTACACGGTAAGTTACGTCGATAATTATGTTAAGATTTCAAATAATCATTTTAAAAGTCGATTAAGCACAAGAAAAAAACAATGAATTTTTCTTGGTTTATAATTTAATTTGTGCGGCAGTCTGAACATATAAATCTTCATCTTTTAAAACTAAAACTAATCTAAGTTTATCTTCTTGATTAATGATTTTAGGTGTTTTTATATGAATATTTCCACTGTTTTTATTGATGTTTCCAACAGTTCGTGCAACAACAATATTCGAATTGACGATAGTTCTATTTCTATTTTCTCCACGTGTAACATTGGTTGTTTTTTCGTCTACCACTATTAATGCTTCCAAGATGGAATTGTTTACTTTACCATTGATGTTAAATGAAATAGTAATACCATTCTCTTCCTTGATTGTTTCAGAAATATCTAATTTTAATTTTGAAGATTTCTTCAAGTATCTTTTAATTTTTTTGTGAATGGTTACTTCATTTGATCCTACTACGTGTTCGTTCCCATTAATAATTAATTGAGGAGTATAAATAGAGTTGCTTCTAAACTTTTGACCATAATAACGCTGAATATCTGTAAACTCTTTAGTTGAAAAAGGATCCTTCCAACCAATATAATTCCAATAATCAACATGATAGGCAATAGGGATTACATATTCAGAATCCATATTGTCGTTTATTTCTTTAAGAACTTTATCAGCTGGCGGACAACTAGAACATCCTTGAGAGGTAAATAGTTCTAAAACAACAACAGATTTATGTTGAGAAAATAATGAAAACGATGAGAATAAGGTGATTAATAATAAGCGATTCAAAACTATAAAGTATTTATTTTTATAGTAAGTAGGAATGCTTGTTAAAGACTTACAAAACTCTCGAAATTCAGTAATATTTTTGTTACATTAGTGCTATAATTTGAAAATGCAGATGGATAAACATAATTACAAGGTTACTCAACCTGTTGAACTTCATAAAATTCCTACGCAAGAACCAATTGCAGACGCAGAGAAGAAATTAAAGAAGGTTAGAAAGAAAATCGCTGATTTACAAAATACTATGTATGCTGAGGGTAAATACAGTGCATTAATCTGTTTACAGGGAATGGATACTTCCGGTAAAGATAGTTTAATTCGAGAGGTATTTAAACAATTCAACGCTCGTGGAGTAGAGGTTCATAGTTTTAAGGTTCCAACTGAACTGGAATTAAGTCATGATTTTTTGTGGAGGCATTATATTGCTCTTCCAGCGAAAGGAAAAGTTGGAGTTTTCAATAGAACGCATTATGAAAATGTTCTTGTAACTAGAGTTCATCCAGAATATGTTTTTTCAGAAAATATTCCTAGTGTTAGGAGTTTGGAAGACTTAAATGACGGGTTTTATCATGACAGAATGGATAGAATTAATCAGTTTGAAAAACATTTGGCAACGAATGGAATGATCATCCTAAAGTTCTTTTTACACCTTTCAAAAGATGAACAAAAGAATAGATTGTTGAGAAGATTAAATATTCCAGAGAAAAACTGGAAGTTTTCGGCAGGAGATTTAAAAGAACGTAAACTTTGGGATGAATATCAAAAATGTTACGAAGATGCAATTAATAGAACTTCTACAGAACATGCACCTTGGTATGTTGTACCGGCAGATGATAAACCGACTGCCCGATTTATTGTAGCAAATACCATTTTTGAGGAATTCAAAAAGTATAATTTTGAAGAGCCGGTTTTAGAACCAAAATTGATGGCGAAAATAGATGAGTTTAAGGCTCAATTAAATAATGAATAAATTACCTAAATGGAATTAAACCTAACGAAACCTTTAGTGTTTTTTGATCTTGAAACTACGGGAATCAATATAGCAAACGATCGTATTGTAGAGATCTCAATTTTAAAAATATTTCCTAACGGAACGCAAGAAAGTAAAACTTGGTTGGTGAATCCTGAAATTGAAATTCCACCACATGTAACTGCAGTGCATGGAATTACAAATGAAAAAGTAGTGAATGAACCAACTTTTAAAGAATTAGCTACAACTATTAATAATATGATTGGTGATGCTGATTTAGCTGGTTTTAATTCTAATAGGTTCGATATTCCACTTTTAGCTGAGGAGTTATTAAGAGCGGGTATTGATTTTGATATGGAAAATAGAAAAGCCGTTGATGTGCAAGTAATTTTCCATAAGAAAGAACAGAGAACGTTAAGTGCTGGTTATAAATTTTACTGTGGAAAAGATTTAGAAGATGCGCATTCTGCTGAAGCTGATACCATGGCGACTTATGAAATTTTAAAAGCGCAATTAGACAAATACGATGATATTGAAAATTCAGTTGATGCGTTAAGTGAATATTCAGCACATACAAAAAGAGCTGATTTTGCAGGGTTCATTTTATTCGATGATGAGCAAAATGAGATTTTCTCTTTTGGAAAGTATAAAGGGCGTAAAGTAGAAGAGGTTTTAAAAGAAAATCCTGGTTATAATTCATGGATTCAACAAGCAGACTTTCCGTTGTATACTAAAAAAGTATTACGCCAAATTAAAGAAAGAATGTCTGGAGCAAAAAGTGTTGCAGATAACATGACAGATGAGGAAAAGCTAAAAGCTTTACAACAAAAATTTAATTTAAGATAATATGTACGTATCATATAATGAATTACCAAATTCTTCTAGAGTTTGGATATATCAGTCTGATAGAGAATTTACTCAAGAAGAGGTAGAATCTATATCGGCAAAAGCTATTTTATTTATTGATCAGTGGACAAGACATGGAGATGACTTGAAAGGGTCTTTTATGATTAAATATAATCAGTTTCTCGTAATTGCTTTAGATGAAAGTTTCAATAATGCTTCAGGATGTTCAATTGATGCATCTGTTCGTTTTATTAAGTCTTTAGAAGAGGAACTTTCTATTGATTTAATGGATAAAATGAACGTATCGTTTAAAGATGGAGAAAGAATTAATATCGTAAAGTTATCCGATTTCCAAGAGTTTGCAAAGGCTGAAAAAATTAATCCAGAAACTATTGTTTTCAATAATATGGTAAATACCAAAGATGATTTTGAAAACAAATGGGAAGTTTCTGCAAAAGAAAGTTGGCATAACCGCTTTTTGGTATAACTATTGTTTTTTAAATTATAATCCCTACTACTTTAATTTAATAACTGGAGAAAGTTTCTCTCGAAAAACGTGTGTAAAATTTTTATGAATAAAAGAATACTATTGTTGTTTGCTTCGTTATTTGTTGTAATTGCAAATGCTCAACAAGTTGATCCATTAAAAGCGGAGCAATACATACTGCAAAATGAATGGGTAGATAGTATGATCGACTCTATGAGTACTGAAGAAAAAATCGGACAGTTATTCATGATTCAAGCATATTCTAATAAAGATGCTTCACACGAAAAATTTATTTCAGAAATGATTACCAAATACCACGTTGGTAATTTAATTTTTATGAAAGGAACTCCTAAGAAACAGGTTCAGCTTACAAATAAATATCAGTATTTAACCTCAAAAGTTCCATTAATGATTGGTTTTGATGGAGAATGGGGGTTAGACATGCGCTTGAAAAATACCTACCGTTTTCCTTGGAATATGACCTTGGGAGCTATTCAGGATAATAAATTATTAGAAGAAGTGGGTAAACGCATTGGAGAACAATGTAAACGAGTTGGAATTCATGTGAATTTTGCCCCAGTAGTGGATATTAATACAAATCCTAATAATCCAATTATTGGAAATAGATCTTTTGGAGAATCAAAAGAAAGTGTTGCAGACAAATCAATCGCTTTTACAAAAGGTATGCAAAAAGCTGGAGTACTTGCCAATGCTAAGCATTTCCCTGGTCACGGAGATACAGCTACAGATTCACATTTAACATTACCAACGATAAACTTTTCTGAGAAAAGAATAGATTCTATTGAGTTGTATCCTTTTAAGAAACAGTTTAATGCGGGGGTAGCGAGTGTGATGACAGCACATTTAAGTATTCCTTCATTAGAAACAAATCCTGAATTACCTTCTTCATTATCGGAAAAAGTGGTTACAGATTTATTAAAAGGAAAGTTAGGATTCCAAGGATTGATTTTTACAGATGGATTAAACATGAAAGGAGCCGCGAATTATGCAACTCCGGCAGAGATTAATCTAGCTGCTTTTAAGGCAGGAAACGATATTTTATTAATTCCTCAAGATGTTCCAGCTACAATTGAACTATTTAAGTCTTCTTTAGAAAACGGAGAATTAACAGAAGAGCGATTAGATTTTTCCGTACGAAAAATTTTAAAGGCTAAATATTTAGCTGGATTGAAAAGTTTTGAGCCAATAAAAGAAGAAAATTTATTAGAAGATTTAAATTCTATTTATGATGATATTTTACATCGTAAGCTTATTAGAAATTCGATAACCGTAGTTAAAAATAATTTCAATACACTTCCTTTAAAACATTTGGAGCAAAAGAAGGTTGCTTATGTTCATTTAGGAGATGATAAAGGAGAACATTTTGCTGCTACTCTTAAAAAATACATGAAGGTTGACGTAGTTTCTGATCAGAATTTAGGAGGATTGTTAGAGAAACTCAAGAAGTACAATTTAGTAATAGTTGGTTTTCATAAATCAAATAAAAATCCATGGAAAGGATATAAGTTTTCTAATAAAGACTTAGTTTGGTTACAAGAAATAGCTAGGAATAATGAAGTTGTTTTAGATGTATTTGCGAGTCCATATAGCTTACTTCAAATTAAAACTTTTAAAAATATTGATGGTGTAATTGTTTCTTATCAAAATAGTAAATTATCTCAGGAGTTATCTGCCCAAGCTTTGTTCGGAGCTTTTGATATTAAAGGTAAATTGCCAGTTTCAATTAATGAGGATTTTGATGCTGGAGACGGAATGAGTTTAAAGTCTTTAAAAAGATTAGAATATTCAATTCCAGAAGAGGTGGGATTGTCATCAGAAAAACTAGAATCTATAGATCGTTATATTGACACTATCTTAAATCAAAAAATGGCTCCAGGAGGTCAAGTGCTTGTTGCTCGTCATGGAAAGGTAGTTTACCAAAGAAGTTTTGGTTATCAAACAGATTCGAAGCGAAGAAAGATTAAAAATTCTGATATTTATGATTTAGCATCTTTAACCAAAATTCTTGCAACATTACCTGTAGTAATGAAGTTAGAGGAAGATAAAAAACTTTCTTTGTTTTCTGATTTAGATAATCTTTTACCGCATTATAAAGAAAGTAATAAAGAAGGTTTAAATTTAAAGAAAATTCTTTCTCACTATGGTCAGTTAAAAGCATGGATTCCATTTTATATTCAAACTCTAGATTCAGTAACTGGAAAAATTTCTAAAGATTTATATCGAAAGAAAAAGTCTAGTGCTTACAGTATCAAAGTGGCTAAAAATTTATACCTAAGAAGCTCTTATAAAGATTCTATTAAAACTTTTATAAAAGACTCTGATTTACGAGAAAGAACCGGTTATAAGTATAGTGATCTAGGTTATTACATAATGAAAGAGATTGTAGAAGAGAAGTATAAGAAACCTTTAAACAAAGTGGTTGAAGAAGAGTTTTATAGATCGTTAGGTCTTAATAGAACATCATATTTACCATTGAAAAAGTTTCATTGGACAGAAGTTGTGCCGACAGAGGAAGATGACTATTATAGAAATCAATTATTACGCGGATATGTACACGACATGGGTGCTGCAATGCAAGGTGGAGTAGGAGGTCATGCAGGTTTATTTGCAAATGCAAATGATGTTGCTAAAATCATGCAAATGTATCTTCAAGATGGTTATTATGGCGGAGTACAATATTTACAGCCTGAAACTATTGAGAAATTCAATAAAAGATATTATTCTCATGTGAGAAATAGAAGAGGTTTAGGTTTTGATAAACCTCAAATTAATCCTAAAGAAAAACCAACTTGTGGCTGTGTTTCGGATAATAGTTTTGGTCATAGTGGATTTACAGGAACATATACTTGGGCAGATCCAGATTCTGGAATTTTATTTGTGTTTTTATCTAACAGAGTTTATCCAACAATGAAAAATAGAAAGCTGGTTAAGAGTAATGTAAGAACCAAAATTCAAAAAGTAATTCAGGACGCCATCATTAATTAGTATCTAAACTTGAAATCTTATAAGTTACTTAGAGAAGCAATTATCAACGAAGGAATTTTAATTAATAAAAAGACTTTTCGAAGAGGTGACTTGGTTAAAGTAGCTGGAACTCGTGATACGAATGTTTACTTCATTATCTCAGGAAGTGTTAAAGTATATTTTATAAATAATGATGAAGAAAGAATTCTTTATTTCGGATACGACGAATCTATTATAACAGCTTTAGATAGTTTTATTTCAAATAGCAATTCTAAAATTGAAATTAAGGCAATTAAGAAGACAGAGGTTTACTGTTTAGCTAAGGAAGACTTTGAAATATTCTTAAACTCAAATATGGCTTATTTAAAGTTATGGAATCAGGTGTTAGGCGATATTATTTTATATCAGTTTCAAAGAGAACAAGAGTTGTTATTAAACTCACCTGAAGAAAGGTTTTCAAGAGCTTTAGAAAGAAATCCTGATATTTTTCAAAAGATTCCGAATAAACATATTGCTTCCTATTTAAGAATGGCCCCAGAAACTCTTAGTCGTTTAAAAAAATCATGATTTCAATCAATATTTAGGTTAAATTGATTTCCTTCATTTGTAAGAATGAAATTTTATAAAAAATGAAAGATTTTAATATTCGTTTAATCAATAGGAATGATGCTAATTTACTTTTCGATTTAATACAAAAGAATAGAAATCGTTTGGTTGATTTTTTTGCTGGAACAGTAAAGCATACAAATACGTTGAGGGATACAGTTGATTATTGTTTGGTAATCGAGGATAAAATTAAGAACAAAGAGTACTTACCATATTTTATTTTAAATGGAAGTAATGAAGTTATTGGATTTATTGATTTTAAAAATATTGATTGGACAATTCCTAAGGCTGAACTAGGTGCTTTTATTGATGCAAACTTTGAAGGAAAAGGTTTTGTAACAAAAACCTTTAATTATTTGTTAGAAAGCGTAATTCAGGAACACGAATTCAAGAAACTGTATTGCCGAATAGCGGAAGAGAATCATAGAAGTATACAATTAGCACTTCGTTGTGGTTTCAAGTTAGAAGGAACAATTGTAAAAGACTACAGAACTACAAAAGGAGAATTAGTTGATTTGAATTATTATGGAAAAGAACTTTAATTTTTAAAAGCATATTCAATAATATTAGCTCCCATTTTGAGTGCCTTAATTCTTATCTCCTGAGGATTGTTGTGAACTGTTTGATCTTCCCAACCATCACTCAAATCACTTTCATAATCATAAAAAATAACTAATCTTCCCTCGTAAAACAAACCTAATCCCTGTGGTGTTTTTTTATCATGTTCATGAATTTTAGGAAGACCGTTAGGGAATTTGAAAGTCTGATTATAAATAGGGTGGTTTTTTGGAATTTCTTGTAATGTTAATTTAGGAAAGATTTTTTTTAGTTCTTTTCTTATGTACTTATCAAGTCCGTAATTGTCTGAAATATGTATAAATCCTCCAGAAATTAAATAATTTCTAAGATTTTCTACATCATCATTATCAAAGAAAACGTTTCCATGTCCTGTAAGAAATAATATAGGGTAGTTAAATACATCTATATTACTTGGAGATACGGTTGCTATATTTGAATTAATAGATGTTTTACAATACTGATTTGTAAACTTTACAAGATTAGGTAATGAGGTCGGATTTGAATACCAATCACCACCACCTTGATATTTTAAAATTCCTATTTCTTGTCCGTATGTAGAGTATATACTTAAGCATAATAGAAATAGTAATTTTTTCATGGAATATATTTTATATGCAAGATAGGATAATTTAGAAATAAAAAAAAGCACCATTCCCTTCTCAATGGTGCCTCCTTGTTCGTGAAGTAAAGTAGTAAATAATAATCCCTAAAATATATTTACTGGTTTATGTAAGTTTCACTTCAAAGATAGTGATAACAAGAGGGTTACGACTCCTAAAACGTCTAATTTGGATGAATTAGGACAACTTTTTTAAAATTTAAATAAAAAAACACTGTTATTAAACAGTGTTTGTGCTTTCTCCTCTTCATAGAGAGATATGTAATCTCTCTATATGCCTTAAATTGACTTGTTAATTCAAAAACATTATTAAAATCAGAATAATGTAATATTTATAAAAACATATCAAATATAGATTTTGTATGAAATTGAGAGTCCGAAAACGTCCAAATTGGATGTTTTAGGATAGGTCTAAATTCAAAAATTAAGCGAAGCTATTCTTTTTAATGTTATTATTCTTGAAAGCCAAAGGAGTCATCCCAGTGTGTTTTTTGAAAACATCATAAAATGCAGATTTAGAGTTAAACCCAGATTCCAATCCAATAGATGCAATCGTATAGCCTTCGTATTTCTGATCAAGTAAAAATTTTTTTGCTTGTTTTACTCTCATTTCATTAATATAGTCCACAAAACTCTTTTTGGCGTTTTTATTAATACAAGCTGATAATGTACTAGAGCCAATGTTTAGATCATTCGACAAATTTTGTAACGTATATTTCGGTTGAAGGTGAATATTCTTGGAGCGAATGAAAGAATCAATCTCTAAAAACTGAGATTCATTAGTAGGTTCTTTCAAATTCGATTCTGTTGAATCAATAATATTTTCTCTTGATGTTTTTAGAGAATTAATAACTTCTAATTCTTCTACATTAATATTTTCTCGGATATTTTTACGTTCTTTTAATAAACGTAAATAACGCAATCCTTGATATCCTAAAATAAAGATGATTACCGTTGTAGAAATTCTTAATGGATAATATGAATAAATAAAACCAGAAAAGTTTAAACTAAACTTAATCACTAAGGCGAATATCCAAAGAACATATACAATCAAGGTTAATTTAAAAAAGTCGTAAATCCACTTTAAATTATCATAAGTTAAAATTTTTGTGAATAGCTTTTTCTTTCCTTTTAAGATATAATAAGAATATCCAAAAACAGAAAGTGATCCAACTAAACTTATGAGTTCTTCAATAGAGGTATATCGTTCATATATATAATCCAATTCTTCTTTTGTTCCACCTCCTAAAGAATAGGTAATCACGAATGTTAATTGGGCAACGCATAATACTACAAAAATCCCCAAAAAATATTTAAGAAGTTTTCTTGATTGATTTGAGATATTAAGGTAGTTGACTAGAAATGCATAAAAAAACGGAGCACTTAAAAAATGCCAAGGTATTTGAATATAATCCAACATAAATTTATGTTGGATTAAGTTTCTTTCTAAAGCCCATGATTGAAAGTTGTTTAAAGAAAACGTAAGAATCATTAGGTTTAAAAACAACAAACTTCTGTCTTTACCATATTTTGAAAAAAACATGATAAGACATAATGCAAATCCGTGCAACGCACTTAAAAGCAAAAACACGTTAAAAAAGTCTGCAGTGCTCAAGGTTGTTCAGTAATAGGTTTTTAGGCTCTTAAATTTAGCAAATTTTTTATGAAAAGGAGGTGTAAAAAAATGAATTTTACGATGCTAAAATTATCAAATTTATATCTAAATGTAAATAAAATAGACCGAACTTACAAAAGTTTCCTAGAGATTTAGTTTAAGAAATTGATGCTATGAACAGCTACGAGCCCAGCGGTTTCAGTTCTTAACCGACTTTTTCCTAAGGTAATTGGAATAAATTTAGCCTGTACAGCTTCTTCAACTTCTTTTTGCGAGAAATCTCCTTCAGGTCCAATTAAAATTGTAATTCTATCTTCTTTAAATTCAAAAGACTTTAGTGGTGTTTTTACTCCGTCATAGCAATGTGCAATAAGTAAATTACCTTCTTTATTGCTGTGTAAAAAGTCTTTGAACTTAGTAAGTCCATTTAACTTAGGAGCATTAAATTTTAAGGATTGCTTTGCTGCGGAGAGCATGATTTTTTCTAAACGTTCAAATTTAATCACCTTCCTTTCGGAATTATCGCAAAGCAGTGGTGTTATTTCATCAATTCCTATTTCGGTTGCTTTTTCAATAAACCACTCTAATCGATCAATGTTTTTTGTTGGAGCAATAGCAACATGTAAATAATAATTCCAATCTTTTTCTTTGAATTCAGCTCCAATAATTTTAGCAACACATTTTTTATCACTTTCAATTATAATTTCGGCAGAAAATAAGTATCCATTTCCATTAGTTATATGGAGAATATCACCTTGTTTCTTCCTTAAGACTTTAATAATGTGACGACTTTCTTCTTTGCTAAAAAGAATTTCCTTTGTTTCGGGATTAATATGTGGATTAAAAAAAAGTTGCATTATAAATCTAATCGATACGTTCTTCTTCTTTTGTGAGTTCTTGGATTAAATTGCGACCATAACTTATGTATAGCAGTATTATCTTCAAGTTCTGGAGTTCGGATACAATTTTTAATATTTCGTTCACCAAAAGATTTATGGAATTCTTCAAATAAAATAGCTGTAACTCCTTTGTTTTGATACGCTGGATCTACACCAATTAGGTAAAAAGTTACGTCTTTGGAGTTTTTTCTAGCGTTTAAAAGATGGAATATTCCAAATGGGAACAATTTACCTTTCGCCTTTTGTAAAGCTCTAGAAAACGAAGGCATAGTTATAGCAAAAGCAACTAACTTATTCGTTTCTTTATGCATTACAAATTTTATAAATTCTGGGTTTATAAAGCTGATATATTTCTTTTTAAAATATTCTATTTGCGCATCTGAAATAGGAACGTAGGTTGATAATTTTGAATAGCTCTTACTAAACAACTCAAACATTTCATCAACATATGGCATTATGTCTTTAGTTTTAGTAAAGTTTAATTCCTTTAGATTGTATCTCTTTTTAAGAATACGTCCTGCTTTAACGTGTCTTTCAATTTTAATATCTTCATAAAGGAATCTATTTTCTAGATATTCTTTTTCTTTGCGATATCCAAGTTGTTCTAAATGATCTTTATAATATGGATGATTGTACCAGGTAATCATTGTTCCTAATTCATCAAATCCTTCAATAAGAACACCGGTTTTATCTAAGTTGTTAAACCCAACAGGACCTTCGATATATTCTAAGTTATTCTCCTGAGCAATCTCTTTAACTTTGTTCAATAATACTTTGGTTACTTCGATGTCATCAATAACATCAAACCAACCAAATCTCATTTTTTTGATTCCTTGTTGTTCAACTTCATACCGATTAATAATCGCAATTACACGTCCAACAATTTCATTGTCTTTAATTGCTACAAAAAATCGTGCATCGGCATTTTCGAATACTGGATTTTTTGTTTTATCAAAGTTGGCAACTTCATCATTAATAATTGGCGGAACCCAGTATTTGTTATTCTTATATAAGGAAAAAGGAAATAAAACAAATTGTTTTATTTCCTTTTTAGAGTGTATTTCTTTTAGTTGAATCATACAACAAATGTATAATTATAAAATCTATTCATTATCCTTTTCTTCTTTTTCTTTTTCATTCTTTTCCTTCTCCTTTTCCTCTTTTTCCTTTTTTTCTTGTTCTTCTTCTTTTTTCAACTCTTCCTCGAGCTTTTTAATCTCCTTCTCGAGTTTTTCTTGCTCTTTCTTTTTTCTTTTTTCTTCTTTTAGCTTTTCTTTTTCTAGTTTTCTTTTAGCTTTCTCCTCAGCTTTTTTCTTCTTCTTAGCTGCTTTTTCTTTTTCTTTAGTTGTCTTTTTCTTAGCTTTTTTATCTTTTTTAGTAATATCGTCTAAAACTGATTTTTGACGAACTCTTACTCTTCCTTCTTTCTCTTTTTCAAGTTCTTCTTCAGTTTTTTCAGTTTCAAGTTGAGGACCGTTTTTGTCTTTCTTCTTGAATAAATTTTTGATTTTGTCAATTATACGTCCAAAGAAACCTTTGTTATAAGTTTGAATATCTTCTCCCTCTATTTTATTACCAAACTCATCCAGTTCAACATATTTGTCTACATGTTTGTTAATTCTGTAAGAAACCCCAATACTGGTATAAATTCCGGTACTATTATCTTGAAATGTTCCTCTTAATGATGAGTTAATTTGTAAGTTATTATTGAATAAATAAGCAACTCCTAAACCTAAGTTACTCTGTGATTCTTGTTTGTTAAATAAAGCTTGATGTTCTGCAAACCCAGACCATTTATCCGTGAAATTATATGTTCCTGTAACCACATATGAAAATTCAGGTAAATATCCTCCGATATAGTTATAATGTATGTTTGTTATAACATTCAGTTTGTGAGAAAATTCATTTTGTAATAAAACACCAATTTTTGGAGTAATTCCTCCTCGAGCATGGTAATCACTTAAGAAAGAACCGAAGTTGATTCCTCCATAAACAGCAACATGAGGAATCCATCGAGACCAATCGAAAGAATGTCTTTTTTTCCAACTTCTTATTTCTTTTGATTTGTCTTCGTATTTTGGTTTGTAAACTAAATATTTAGCACCAATTGTAAATTGACCAAAACCAAATTCGGATCTACTTGATTCAAAAACATTTAAAAATGCAAATTCATTTTGTTGAAGAGCAGTTGTTACATTTAGTTCTAAAAACTCATCTAACAATCCCATTCTATAGTGTAATTCTAGTCCAGTTGCTCTTGGGTTACTAAACGTTGGAATGGCAGAAGCATTTATATGAAAGATACTACTTTCAAACTGATAAACTCCTGTACCAACACTGTAGGGGCTCTCAGAAAAACCAGGTTTATTCGAATTTATCACTTCCGTGTATTGTGCTGTAATTGTTGTACATAAGAACAACAATAAAACACTAAATTTTTTTTTCATCATATTCAACGCAAACATTTACACGTAATACAAACATACAGTAAAATTATCAATCTAATAAGTTTACAGGATTATTAACGTAAGGTTTTAGTTCAAATTGTTATTTTTGATTGCTTTTTTACTAATATTAGAATGATAGAGATCCATCAAGCAGGACCAATGAATTTTATAAGAACACTACTTATCATCGCTTTAGTGTATTATACACTAAAGTTTTTAGCTCGACTTTTCGCTCCATATTTAATGAAAAAAGCCGTTCAGAAAATGCAAGAACGTGCAGAAAAACAATATGGTGGTGCCAAAAAAGATAATGACGTTAAAGTAGGTGAGACCATAATAGACAAAAAACCAAATCAATCAAAAGAAAGTGATAAATCAGTAGGAGAATATATTGATTTTGAAGAAATCGACTAACTATGAAGATTAATAAGTTATTACCTTACATAGGAGCTATCCTAGTATTTGTTGTTGTATCAATATTATATTTTAATCCTGTATTATCTGGAAAACAAATAAAGCAATCCGATATTGATCAGTTTAAAGGAATTTCTAAAGAGTTACGTGAGTATAGAGAAAAGAATGACAAAGAGGCTTATTGGCTGAGTAATGCTTTCAGTGGAATGCCTGGTTATTTAGTAAGTGCAAACTATGAGAATGACTTTTTAAAAGAAGTAGATAGAGCCTTACGTTTTTTACCTAGACCAGCCGATTATCTTTTCCTTTATTTCTTTGGATTCTTTATTTTATTAATGACTTTAAAAGTAGATTGGAAATTGTCGATTTTAGGAGGTTTGGCATTTGGTTTTTCAACCTATCTTATCATTATTATTGGAGCTGGACATAATGCAAAAGCCCATGCAATTGCTTACATGCCGATTATAATTTCTGGAGTACTACTTATTTTTCAAAAACGATTTTTACTTGGTTTTCTATTGGCAGCTATTGGAATGACCATGGAAATTGGTGCTGGACATATTCAAATGACTTATTACTTAGGTTTTTGTATTGTGATTCTCGGTATTGTTGAGTTTATAGAAGCGATTAAAAATAAAAAGCTAGTATTGTTTTTTAAACAAGTAGCGATTATAGCAGTTGCTTTTATTATCGGTGTAGGAGTAAACTCTTCTCGTTTAATGGCAACTAAGGAATATGCTGATTATAGTATTAGAGGAAAGTCGGAATTAACGATTGATACTGAAGGAAAACCAAAGCGAAAGAAATTTATTGGTTTGGATTATGACTATATCACTCAGTATAGTTATGGGAAATTAGAAACAATGAATTTAATGGTTCCTAGATTTATGGGAGGTGGAACTGTTGATGCTTTAAGTGAAAATTCTAATTTTTATCAAGAGTTTGAAGCAATTGCAGGTTCTAAAGCTGCAAAAGAATACTCTAAAGAAGTTTTAACTTATTGGGGAGATCAACCAATTGTTGAAGCTCCTGCATATATTGGAGCTGTTATTGTGTTTTTATTTTTCCTCGGAATATTTTTAGTTGATAGGAAGATTAAATATTGGTTAGTTTCAGCAACCATATTTTCAATAGTTTTGAGCTGGGGTAAAAATCTAGCTTTTGTTACAAATTTCTTTATTGATTTTGTTCCTTTATACGATAAGTTTAGGGCAGTTTCGTCTATTCAGGTGATTGCAGAATTGTGTATTCCTTTAATGGCAATATTAGGGTTAAACGAGTTATTTAAGAATAATAAAACAAATGAAGAGAAATTAGAATACCTTAAAAAGGCGGTTTATATCTCATTAGGTTTAATTGTTGGAGGATTTGTTTTAGCTCATTTGACCGGAAGTTTTGAAGGAATTAGAGATGGCCAGTATCAACAATATCCTTCATTAATTGATGCTTTAATTAGCGATCGTAAGAGTTTATTATTAAAGGATAGTTTACGTTCAATATTTCTAATAGTTATTACGGCAGGGTTTATTTATCAGTTTTTGAAAAATAAGGCCAAACTATTATTTGTTTATGGAGCAATAATCAGTATCGTTTTATTTGATCTTGTTTCGGTGAACTGGAATTATGTTAATACAGAAAACTTTGTAAGTAGAAGAGTAATTGATAAACCATTCGTCCCTACAAAAGCGGATCTTGAGATTCTTAAGGATAAAGGATATTATAGAGTAGCAAACTTCTCAGGTAATTTTATGAATGAAAACCGAACATCTTTTTTCCATAGATCAGTTGGTGGATATCACGCAGCTAAGTTGAAACGATATCAAGAATTGGTAGAATATCAAGTTGCAAAAAATAACATGGAAATATTAAACATGTTAAATACAAAGTACTTTATTGCTGATGCTGAGAATTTTGAATTAAATAAAGAGGCAAATGGAAATGTATGGTTTGTAGAGCAATTAATTCCTGTTAAATCTGCTAATGAGGAGATAATGGCCTTAACAAATATTAAAACTAAGAAACAAGCAGTAATAAGAGGCGACAAGTATAAAGGCGATAAAATAGAGTTTCAGAAAGATTCATTATCAAGCATAAAGTTAATTAAACATGAACTTGATAAGATGGAGTATAAGAGTTATAGTAATAATGAGAGTTTTGCTGTGTTTTCTGAGATATTTTATGCCGAAGGTTGGAATGCTTATTTAGATGGAAAACTTGTTCCTCATTATCAAATAAATTACGTATTGCGAGGAATGAATATTCCTGCTGGGGAACATGATATTGTTTTTAAATTTGAACCAACTATTGTAAGGCAAGGAGCTCAATTAGCAATGTATTTTTACATTTTATTGATACTTGTCCCGATTGGATTATACTTCTTAAATAAGAAGAAATTACTGGCGTAGATTTTTAATAAATTCTGAGGGAGAAATATTCATTTCTTTCTTAAAAGCTCGGCTAAATGCGGAAGCACTTTTATATCCAACTTGATTGGCAAGTCCTTCAATGGAGTACTTTTCATGAATATTATGATCGTTGATTAAATTGATGGCATGTTCAATTTTCTTCTTTGTGAAATACCTTTGAAAGGGAATATCAAAGTGCTTATTGAAAATGAAGGAAACATAGGTGCTATTAGTTTGAGCCAGTTCAGCTATTGTATTTATTGAAAAATCTGTAGTTAAATACTCGAGATTGTTTTCAGTTTTTTTTATTAAATGAAGAATTTTATTTTCTAGTTCATTTTCAATATTATAATTTACTTTTTGTTTAGTAATTATCGTTTTGTTCTTAGATTTTTCGATTTCAGAGGTCTTTTCTAAAATTTCATTTTTATATTTTTTGCTTTTGAAAATGAAATATGAAGAAATCAGTATTGCCACAAGAAATACAGAAACCAATATTTTTATTTTCTTTCGTTTTTCATTTTCAATAATGGTTTCGTTTAATTGATTTATCTTTTGGATATCATTATCATATAATAATTGATATGTTTTCTGCTCATGATTCTTTGCTAAGTTAAATTCTTTTATTGTGAGTTGGGAGTATTTATAAGCGCTGTCCGTTTTATGTTGATTTAAGTATTGATTGGATAAAATGTCATAAACTGTGATAATTCGGTTACTAGGGAGTTTACTCTTTGTTAATACATTTTTGGCATGATAAACTGAAGAGTCTGGATTGTTTAAATGATGATGACAGATGGTTTTATAAAAACTAATTTCACTACTGTAATCTACCTTGATCGTATTTTTTTGATAATTGATTTGGTTGATTATTTCCAATCCTTCATTGAATTGTTTTCTGGCAATTAACACATCTAATTGTCGTAATTGATAGATTAATTTAGAATCAGGGTGAGGAGGAGAGAAGTTTAGTGCAGCATCATAGGCTTTTTTATAATAAAACGAAGCTGAGTCTAACAATTGCAGTTGATTGTTTTTTTTACTTATGGCAATGCATACTTTTCCTAGAGAGTTATAAATATCTGCTTTTTTTCTGTAAAATGCTTTGTGCTGAAAGAAATTCTGGGAATTAGATCTTTTTGCTTCAATTGTTTGAATTAAATCATTCAAAATACTTTTTGATTCTTCGGCTAGTTGAAGCTCATATTTTATTTGAGCTTTTGAAAGTTCGTTATTAATTGCATAGTAGAATTCATCAAAATTATCGTTCTTAATTTGGTTAATTAATTTTGATGTTTGAATGAGCTGTTCATATGCTTTATCATATTCTCCTTCATTTTTATAAACCCAAAAGAGACGGTTTAATAAACTCAGTTTTATTTTAATCAAACATAAAGAATTGCCTGTTGAAGTTAGTTGCAAGTTTATTTTAGAAATCGTTGAGTTTACAATTTTTACAGATTTCTTAAAATCTTTAGTCTTGTAGTAATAGTAAGCCTCAGAATTTAATCCAGAAACTTGGTCGCAAATATTATTGGAGTTTTGTACCTTTTTTGAATAATATAATAAACTATCTAGGTTAGTGTCTTTAAACGCTACCATTTTTAAAATGTCAGACTTAGCTTCATAAAGTTCAATATCTGTTTGGGAGAAAACACATCGAACAGAAAGTAGTACTATAAGAACTATTATTCTCAAAATTACTTAGGGATTACGAATTGTAAGATTAAATTACTTTGCTTTTTATAAAATGTCGAATATAAAGTTTTTTTTACAGCCAAAGCATTTATAGCTTTGTAAGGCTATGGGGAAATAAGGACGGGAGAATATTTCTATAAAAGGAAAGCTTTAAAAAGGGAACTTAAGGTTCCTTTTTTTATGTCTTGAATTTTATTTTAATTAATCTTGTAATTCTTTTATGTAAATGGAAGGTGTTACGTTCATTTCTTTCTTAAAAGCTCGTGTAAAAGAAGATGCGCTTGTATAACCTACTTCATTAGCTAAACCTTCAATTGAAAATTTTGCATAGGCATTATCGTTCTTTAATAAATCAACAGCATAAGCGATTTTTTTCTTTGTGTAATACTGTTTAAAAGTTGCTTCATGATGCTTATTAAAAACAAACGAAATATAGGTAGAATTTGTTTTCGCCATCTTTGCAATTGTATTGATAGAAAAATCATGAGCGGTATAATCATGATTCGCTTCAATTTCTTCTATAGTACTCAATATTTTCTTTTCTAATTCTGGCTCTATATTGTAGTTTTTAGTTTTTTCTTCTTTTTCCTCCGGAATTGATAGTTGTTTTTCTAATTCAACATTTTTCTCGGAAATTTCTTTCAGATATTTTTTTCTTTTTACTAAAAAGAATGAAGAAATTCCCAAGAGAATAATGCCATAAAAAACAGTTGTAGTTCTATTTCTATTTTGTTCTTTTTTAAGAATTGATGCATTGAGTTCCTTTATTTTTTCAATGTCATTATCATATAATAATTGATAAGTCTTTTGTCGATTTTCCTTGGCTAAATTGAACTCTTTTAAAGTGAGCTTTGAGTATTTAAAAGCACTGTCTAACTGACTTTTATTCAAATACTGTTGAGAAAGAATATTATAAGCTGAAATTAATGAGCTTTTTTGTAGAGAACTATTCTGTAGTAACTTAGATGAATAGAAAATAGCAGAGTCAGATTCATTTAATTGATCAAAGCAAATTGCTTTATTTCGATGTTCATATTTATCAGTACTACTATTTTTACCAAAGTCAGCATAAGTATTAATTAAGTTTAATGCTTCACTATAATTCTTTTTAGCTATTAAAACTTCAGTTTTTCTTAAAGCATACATTAATTCTGAGTCAGAATGTTGTGGAATAAATCCTTTACTAGTTTCATAAGCTTTTCTAAAATAAAGATCAGAAGAATCAAGTAAAATAGGATTATTGTTTTTTTGGTTGAGTGTGATATAGGTTTTACCCAGAAGATTATAAGTATGAGCTTTAATTTTTAGTAGTCGATTATACGCTATGGTGTCTTTTAATTCCTCTTTTCTAAGAGAAATTTTATTTCTTAAGTCATGTAATATTTCCACAGCGTCTTCTTCAAGTCGAAGTTCTTTTTTAATTAATGCTTTACAAATAGAAATAGTCAATAAGGTATTAAAGCCGTCAAAATCTTTGTGGTTTATGGTATTTATGAAATCAGTAATTTTCATCAATTGTTGATAGGCGATTTCATACTCACTTAAATTTTTGTGAACCCAAAATAAACGATTGTAACAACTAATTTTCATTTTGATCATGCACAAGTCTTTTTGATTCTTCAAAGGAAGTGCATTAACTTCGGTTAAACATTCGTTTATAATTTCTTTAGTCTTTATATAATTCTCGAGTTTATAATAGTAATATGACTCTTGATTTTTTCCAATTAGTCTATGGCAAAGTGAATTTGATTTTTGTGCTTCTAAAGAATAGATTAATAAACTATCCAAATTGCTATTTCTAACTTTCTCAAATTTTTTGAGAAATTCTTCTTCAGCTTGAGAAAAACACAAGTTGAAGATAAATAGAGAAAATATAAAAATCTTAAGTTTCAATTCTATTGGCGGATTTTAGAAAAGTTTAATGCAATAACGGGCTTTTTGTATGTGCATTTTATAAAATGTGCAATATAAAGTTTTTTAAAGAGACTTTTAAAAATTAGATTTGTAGTAACGTACAGGAACAACTGAAAATTCAGTTCGGGAAAGCGCATTGATAAAGAACTTCTATATAAAAAAGGAACAATTTTATTGTTCCTTTTTTATTTTTCTTAAAATTTACTTAGATAATCTTAATTGAATGTATAGATTTGTTTGTCGATAATGTTCAAAGAATGTATTCAAAATTACCTACCTACAGATATACAAAAACTTTAAATTTTTTAAAAGAGATGTTACCTCCACCTGCAACAATTTTAGATTTAGGTGTGAGAAATCCTTTTAGTGAAATTATGGAGAACGAAGGTTATACCGTTTTTAATACAAATGGAGAGGATTTTGATATGGTGCCAGAAATAGTGAAAGAGTATAAAGTTGACGCTGTAACATCTTTTGAAGTATTTGAACATTTAATAGCTCCATTTAATATCTTGAGAGAGATTGAATGTGATAAATTGATTACTACAGTTCCACTAAAATTATGGTTTGCTTCAGCTTATAGAAGTAAAACTGATATGTGGGATAGACATTATCATGAATTTGAAGATTGGCAGTTTGATTGGTTGTTAGAAAAATCGGGTTGGGATAAAAAGCAAAGCGAAAAATGGATTAGCCCGACGAAACAAATTGGAATAAGACCTATCTTGAGAAGATTTACTCCAAGATATTACGCAGTTTATGCTGAAAAATCTGTGAAATGAGAATAGGAATGATTTTGGATAAAGTTTTCCCTCCTGATCCAAGAGTGGAAAATGAGGCTATTGAACTTATTAAGGAAGGTCATGAAGTCTTTTTATTTTGTCTTACTTATTCTAATGAAAAATCAGAGGAGTTAATTAACGAAATTAATGTTCGTAGATACAGTAACACAACTTTGATTTATAAGTTTTCTGCATTGGCGTACACAGTACCCGTGTATAGTTATAGGATGAAAAATAAAATTAACCACTTTATAAAAACTAATAACGTTGAAGCAATTCATATTCATGATATGATTATTGCAGAAGCTTGTTTTTTAGCAAATAAAAAATATCAACTTCCGACTGTTTTAGATTTGCATGAAAATAGACCTGAGATTTTAAAGTTTTATCCGTACATGCAAAAACTGTACGGAAAGTTATTGGTTTCTGTAAAACGATGGAAGAAAAAAGAGGAAGAGTTCGTAAAAAAATCCGATAAAATTGTTGTTGTTACAGATGAAGCAAAGAATGAACTGTCAAGTCGTGTTCCTTCAAAAACAAGTGATATAATTGTCGTTCCAAATACAATTCGAAAATCCTTTTATAACAATAAAAAGGATGTTTCTATTCCTTATGAAAAGAGAGAAAATGAGTTTAATGTTTTATATCTTGGAGATACAGGAGAGAGAAGAGGATTAAGAACTGTAATAAAGGCACTACATCTACTCAAAAGTCAAGATAAAATTCAGAATATAATTTTTTTAGTAATTGGTAAAATTAATGATAGTAAGCTAGTATATTTAGTTGATAAATATAATTTGCAGAATCATGTTAAATTTGTAGGTTGGCAAAATCAAGAAACGTTTCCGTGTTGGATTTCAAATGCGGATGTTTGTGTTTCTCCGTTGCATAAAAATCTGCACCACGATACAACTTATGCAAACAAGTTGTTTCAGTATATGAGTTTGGGTAAAGCATTATTGTTAAGCGATGTTTTAGCTCAAAAAGAACTTTTGGAAAGAGTGGGAGCAGGATTAGTTCATAAAGAGCAAGATGCTGAGGATTTTGCGAATAAACTATTGGAATTGTATAATGATGATGAGTTAAGAAATGAAATGGGGAAAAAGGGAGAAAAATTTGTGAGAGAAGAATTCACTTGGGATAAAACGTCAAATCAATTAAAAGAAATATATAAAACAATCATTTGAAGGTTTTAATTGTTACATATTATTGGCCGCCTGCTGGAGGTGCTGGTGTGCAGCGATGGTTAAAGTTCACAAAATATTTACGTGATTTTGGTATCGAGCCTGTAATTTTTACTGCAGACAATCCACATTATCCAATTTTGGATGATAGTTTACAAAGTGATATTCCTGATGGAGTAGAAGTGATTAAATGTCCAATTTTTGAACCTAATGGTTTACTTTCTCGATTAAAAAAGAGAAAGGTGAAAAATAGTGCTGGTTTTTTAGAGGAAAATCCGTCATTACTTTCAAGGTTATTAATTTATATAAGAGCCAACTTGTTTATTCCAGACGCGAGAATGTTTTGGATTAGACCTTCTGTTAAGAAGATTAAGAAGTATTTATCGCAAAATAATATAGATGTTCTAATTACTACTGGACCACCACATAGTTTACATATGATTGGATACCATGTGAAAAAGAAAACTGGTATCAAATGGATTGCTGATTTTAGAGATCCTTGGACGGGGATTGATTACTTTCATTTATTACCATTAACAAAGCTTGCCAGAAAAAAGCACTTCCGTCAGGAAGACAAGGTGTTTAAAAATTCTGATAAAGTAATTATGGTAAGTAAAACTTCTAAAGAAAAATATAAGAATCAAGCGAATTCAATGGAAGTAATTACAAATGGTTATGATACAGATTCAATAGAAGAAGAAAGTATTGTTCTAGATGAGAAGTTTACAATTTCACATATCGGTTCTATGAATGCTGCGAGGAACCCAAAAATGTTGTGGAAAGTATTAGCTGAATTGTGTAAAGAAGATGAAGAATTCAGTAACGATTTACAAATTCAATTAATAGGAAAATTGGATGAGAAAGTTGTAAACGAAGATATTGATCCATATAAATTTAAGAATATATTACATCGTGACTATATTCCTCATAAAGAAGCGAAGCAATATCAAAAACAATCTCAAGTTCTATTATTAGTGGTGAACGATACTCCAAATGCTAAAGAAATTGTAACGGGAAAAGTGTTTGAGTATTTACAAGCTAAACGACCAATAATTGCAATTGGGCCTGAAGATGGAGATTTGTCCGATGTGCTTAATGAAACTAAATCTGGAAGTACGTTTCATTATGATAATCGAGATGGTTTAAAAAAAGAGATTCGATTTCTTTATAGAAAATATAAATTAGGAGAGTTAAAAATAGAGTCATCTAATATTGAAAAGTATCATAGAAGAGAACTTACAAAGGATTTATCACAGATTATAAAAGAACTAGGTAAAAAATAAGGAATTGGGGATTATATTTAAACAATCATTTAAAAATACTATTGTAATTTATTTAGGATTCTTAATAGGAGGCCTGAATACAATTTTTTTCTATCCTGGAATTTTAGGAGAAGATTTTTATGGAATTGTAACAGTATTATTATCATATTCTAATTTAATAATGCCATTAATGGCATTAGGTGTACATTACACGATTATAAAGTTTTTTTCTGTTTATCAGGATAAATTAGAAAAGGATAAGTTTCTTTCTTTGGCGTTAATATTACCTTTATTTGTTGCCGTGCCAATTGGTTTTCTATGGGATAATATTCAAAATTTTATTGTAGAAAATTTTTTAACTAAAGAAAACGAGATTATTGCAGATTATACTATTGTTATATATGTGGTAGCCGTTTGCTGTGCTTATTTTGAAGTGTTTTATGCATGGTCTAAAGTGCATTTAAAAACTGTAGTAGGAAACTTTTTAAAGGAATTTTATAACAGAGCGGCAGTATTAATTTCTTTATTAGCTGTTTCTTTTGGATTGATAACAAAAACGGAATTTGCTTTTGTGCTAACAGGTTTTTATATCATCAGAACTTTGATTATGATGGTGTATGCGTTTAAAGTTTATTTCCCTAAGTACACTGTTAGTTTACCAAAAAACTACAAGGAGATTTTAGCATATTCTGTATTTATAATTTTTGCTGGAAGTGCAGGAGCTGTTATTTTAGATATTGATAAAGTTATGGTAACAGGGAAAGAAGCATTTAGTGCAGCTGCATATTATACCGTAGCAGTTTTTATTGGCTCATTTATTGAAGCACCCAGTAGAGCTTTAAGTCAAATATTACAACCATTAACTTCAAAGTCATTAAATGAAAATAATTCTACAGAAGTACATAATTTATACAAAAAGAGTAGTATTAATTTATTGGTAGTTGGAGGATTGTTTTTTCTGCTGATTAATTGTAATATAGAAGAATTGTTTCGAATTATGCCGAAAGGATATGAGAATGGGGTTTTAGCTGTTCTTTTAATATCCGTTGCAAAAATGTATAATATGTTTCTTGGAAATAATGGTCCAATTATTTCCAATTCAAGATATTATAAAATTACGTTTCCTTTAGGAGTTGGTACGGCTGTAACGGTATATTTCTTGAATGTTTTGTTTTACAAAAAGATAAATATGAGTACCGATGGTTTGGCGTTAGCTACATTGATCACGATCTTTATCTTTAATACTATCAAGCTTTTGTTTGTGTATTATAAGTTTAAAATGAATCCGATAACAAAACAAACAGGAGTGGCATTAAGTGTAATTACATTAATGTTCTTCGGTTTTTATTTTTGGAATTTCAGTATTCCTGAATTCAAAGTTTTTAACTTTCCAGTAGATCCATTCATCAATATAGGATTGAAAAGTGTTATAATAATAGTTATTTACGTCCTATTGATGCTTAAATTTAAAGTGTCAAAACAAATTAACGGATTAGTAAGTAAGTTTAAAAGATAAAAAGACTTGCTATGAGGGGGTGAACAAGTCTTTTTAAGGGGAAACGAAATAGGGATATTTCTTTCACAAATTTATATGAAAAGACTTGTTAGACAGCTAAACCTATGTTTATAAATCTACTCTGAGTACATTTTTTTTCTAATTCTACTCAATTGTACAGGTGTTATGTTCAAATAACTTGCTATTTGATATTGAGGAATTAGGTTTTCTATCTGCGGTATGCGTTCTTTTAATATTTTATATCTCTCAGTAGCATCGAGAAGAGAAAGTCTGTCTAAACGCTTTAAAACTTGCAATATTAAGGTTTGCTGAATTTTGTTATAAAGAAGAGATATCTCGTGGTTAGAAGTACTCAGTTCCATAAAGTCCTTAAAATTTCCTTCTAATAAGGTGCAATTGGTTAAACACTTGTAATAATCTTCGGGCATTTTATTATCTAAATCGATGTGAGCTAATTGTAAATCATCAATTAAGTAAAATAAGTCGGTAAATGCGTAATTCTGTATATGTATCGTACGAATATATTCTCTGTCGTGCGTTGAGTTTTTTGAAAAACTTGCCACAATTCCCTCAACAATAATATAAAATTTTGAAGTCCCCTTGTTTATTAAAACCTCCCCGTTTTTATGTTTTTTAAGACGTACAATCTTCGCAAAAGAATCAATTGAATCGTCAGAAATATTGCTCATATAAAAACGACAGAACTCGCTCATTAAAGCAGATTCTAGCATAAGTATAAGCTTTTTTAATTGCTAATTATAATAATTTTACACTCTCTAAATAAGTTATCGCATTTGGACCTTCCATAAATAAAAGATCAAGAATTGATAAATTACCAATAAACCCAAATTTGTCGTCAAACATTTGAGTGTATTTGTCCATTTCTATTGATATATTACCATTTTTAGCAACTGAAAAATCCCTATAATCGTTTACTACCGGTGATATTTCGTACTCTTTAGTTTTAGAATAGCTTTGCGAAAGTTGTAAAGCATCGGTAACAAATAAGTACGTATCAATATTTAAATCAACTAAATATACGTATTTTTTGTTAAATAGTACTGCTAAGTCATCTTCAAAGAATTCAAAAAATGGCGAAGATTGATAGGCGCTTTTTAACGATTTATAGTGTTGGTCCTGCCAAGGAAAGTTGTTTTCTACAAGTGTATCCTTTGTTTTTTTTCTACCGTCAGTTTTGGTATGTTTTACTGGAATATTTAAGGATAATTTTCCATTAGCGCCATATATATAACATCTGTTTCGATACGTTTGTTTTTGAAAATTATCTTCTAACTCAAATATGACTTCATTAGTTTTATTAATAAAGGCGTACTGACTAATTGGAGAAAAATATGTTGGTATAAATAGTCCCAAGGATTAAGCTTTTTTCTTTTTAGGTTTTAAAACAAAGAATAATACTAATCCAGCACATAAGATTCCAATCCAGAAGTAAGATTTAGATTCACCATTGGTTACTGTCATAAACATTCTTTCCCAACGTATTCTTCCTGTTTCGTTATCTTTACTAAACCAAACCATAATTGGTTTTCCTATAACGTGGTCAAAAGGAACATATCCCCATCTTCTGGCATCTAAAGAGTTCTGACGGTTATCTCCCATCATCCAATAATAATCCTGCTTAAAAGTATAAGTATTTGTTTTTTTACCGTTGATATAAATATCGTCGTTAACAAAAGTTAAATCATTTTTTTCGTATTCTCTAATGATGCGTTTGTAAAGAGGTAAGGTTTCTTTGTTTAATTCAACAGTTGCTCCTTGTTTCGGAATATAAATTGGACCAAAATTGTCGATATTCCATCTATGTAAAGGACTTTGAGGAAATAAATCTGAATCGTACTCGTGATTTGGTGCAAGTTTTTTGGTAACACTTCTTACAATTGGGTTTTTAGCAATTGTAGCAGCTTCCGCATCGGTCAAATTTAAAAGATATTTGCCATCTCTTGTAGTATAAGCTTCTGCAAAACGAACATTATATCTTAAAAGAGCTGCATCGCTAAACTTTTGTCCTTCTGTATCTACTATATGATACCACTGAGGTTTTGCGTTAGGAGGTAAAATTGATCTTTTTCCGTTGATGAAGATGTACCCATCTCTAATCTCTAAACTATCACCAGCAATTCCAACACAACGTTTAACTAAATTTAATTTTTTGTCAATTGGTTTGTAATATGTTCTATCTGGTTTTAAGTCGTTCATATCCCTAAGCGTATCCGCTGGCTGACCAAATACAACAATGTCATTTCTTTTAATCGAAGTAAGCCCAGGAAGACGCAAATAAGGCAATTGAAATTTATTTGCAAAAGATGTGTTTCTTTCTTCGTAATTATCGCTAAAAACGTATGATTTTGATTTAACTAGAGGAATTGTATCGTGAATCATTGGTAAAGCTACTGTTGACATCGGTACACGAGCTCCATAATGAAATTTACTAACGAATAAATAATCTCCAATTAATAATGTTTTTTCTAAAGAGGAAGATGGAATTACGTAAGGACGGATAAAATAGTTGTGGACAATTGTAGCCGCAATAACTGCAAAAGCAATAGAACTAATCCATTCACCAACTCCTTTTGGTGGTTCTAAACTTCTATCTTTTCTATATGTTGCTTCTGTTCCGTAGTTTATATAAAAAATATAAAATCCTAGAGTCAATATCACAAGCAGTGTGTCTTTCGTACTTCTAAACCCAAAACTTCTACATGTTTCAATCCAAAAAACCGGAAACATAATTAAATTCACAATTGGGATAAAAAGTAAGATTACCCACCATTTAGGTCTTTTAATGATTCCTAATAATACAACAGCATTGTAAACAGGTATTGCAGCTTCCCAAGCTTGTCTGCCTGCTTTTTCATAAAGCTTGCAAGTACCAATAAAGTGAATAAATTGTACTACCAAGAATAAAATAAACCAACCTGTAAATGACATATTATTTCGTTTTGTTTTATAAAATCAATAAGACGCTATATGGTCTTATTCGTTATCAATTTCTTTTTCTTTTAACCTATGTTTAACACATCTCTCATTGAGTAAACACCCTCTTTACCAATAAGCCATTCAGCCGCAACTACTGCTCCTAGAGCAAATCCTTTTCTATTATGCGCTGTGTGTTTAATCTCTATAGAATCTACTTCAGATTCATAATTTATTGTATGCGTTCCAGGAACATCAGGTGTTCTAACAGCTTTTATTGGAATGTTTTTCTCTGTTTTTTCACCATCTAAATCCCAAGAATCTTTGCTTGAGTTTTCAATTATTCCTTCAGCCAATGTAATTGCTGTTCCACTTGGAGCATCCAATTTTTTAGTATGATGAATTTCTTCAATATCAAGTGAATATTGATTCTGTGTTTTCATCATGTCTGCTAATCTTTCATTTAAAGCAAAGAATATATTTACACCTAGACTAAAGTTAGAGGCATAAATAAACGCACCTTTTTTTTCTTTACAAAGATTTGTAGCTTCATCATATTTATCTAACCATCCGGTAGTTCCTGAAACAACCGGTACATTATTATTAATACAATTGGAAATATTGTTGAAAGCAGAAGATGGAACACTAAAATCAATGGCTACATCTGCTTTTGAAATGTCGTATGCTTCATCACCATTTGTTTTTATGACAATTTCATGTCCACGTTCTAGGGCAATTTTTTCAATTTCTTTACCCATTCTACCATAACCTAATAAGGCTAATTTCATAATTAAAAGGAATATTTTAGGGTTAACCCTAGTTTGTGAGTAGTTTCTTCGTTATAGTTAATGTTTGGTAATGCAGAAGGTGTTAAAGTTAAGCTGTCCGTGTCATCAAACTGAATAAGGTGCGCTGTAACACTAGCTTCTACGATTTGCAAAACATATATAAGTACTGTTGTTAACAAGGAAAGATCTCTGTTTTGACGTAGTTGTCTCTGCGCGCTTTCTAAACCTGCATCAGAAATTAATGGAATTCCATTTTCATCTGAAAATTCGTCAGGTAATCCCGCTTTTCTTTGTCGAAAAGCCGTTCTAAAACGTTTGTACTCGTTATTATTATCAATGTAGAAATAAATACTGGTTGCCATTCCACCATAGATTAGAGGAAGTTGCCACCAGTATCTATTGTTATAAATTTGCCCTGCTCCTGGAAAAATTGCCGAGTAAAACGCGGCGCGAGACGGGTTTAACGGATCGTAATCCGGTTGCTTTATTTGTGTATATTGTAGTGATCTTGTTTGCGTTTTCGTAGAATCTTTTGCTTGGGCAAAAATAGTTACGCTACAAAAAAAGATTACAACAAATATGTATTTAGCGTATTTCAATTACTTCAATAATTTTTTAATACGATTAAAGTCTTCAATAGAATCAAACGGAATTGAAATTTTACCTTTTCCTTTATTATTTACTGAAACATCAATTTTTGCACTAAAAAATTCACTAAAACTTTTTAAACTACTTGAAATTTCTGAAGGTAAAGCGTTTTTCTTTGCCTCTGGCTTTTTTTCAACGCCAGTTTTTAAAGCTCTAACTAAGTCTTCTGTTTGTCTCACCGATAATTTATCACGAAGAATTTTCTCGTAAATATCAATTTGATCTTTTTCACTGTCAATATTAATTAACGCTCTACCATGTCCCATAGAAATAAAACCATCCCTCATTCCAGTTTGAATAATTGGATCTAATTTTAATAATCTTAGGTAATTAGTTACTGTAGATCGTTTTTTTCCTACTCTTACACTTAATTGTTCTTGTGTGAGTTTAATTTCGTCTATTAATCTTTGGTAAGATAAAGCAACTTCAATTGGATCAAGGTTTTTACGTTGAATATTTTCAACTAATGCCATTTCTAGCATTTCTTGATCGTTTGCAATACGAATGTATGCAGGTACAGTTGTGTTACCAATTAATTTTGAAGCTCTAAATCTTCTCTCTCCTGAAACTAACTGAAACTTTTCTTCAGAAAGTTTTCTTACTGTAATAGGTTGAATTACACCTAATTCTCTAATAGAAGCTGCTAATTCGTTTAAAGCTTCTTCATCGAAGTATGTTCTTGGCTGAAATGGATTAACTTCAATTAAGTTCAAATCAATTTCAATAATACTTCCAACTACTTTATCAGCATTTTCATCTGATGCTGAATTTACTTCTGCAGTTTCTTTTAACAAAGCAGATAATCCTCTTCCTAAAGCTTGCTTCCTTGTTGCTTTTGCCATGTGTTAGTTCTTGTTTATAATTTCGTTTGCTAAGTTAATATAATTAACAGCTCCTTTACTTGTTGCGTCATATGAAATAATACTCTCTCCATAACTTGGAGCTTCACTTAAACGAATGTTTCGGTGAACTACGGTATCAAAAACCATTGAACTAAAATGCTTTCTTACTTCGTCAACTACTTGGTTTGATAAACGTAAACGAGCATCATACATTGTTAATAATAACCCTTCAATCTCTAATTCTTTGTTATGAATTTTCTGAACACTTTTAATGGTGTTAAGTAATTTTCCTAATCCTTCTAATGCGAAATATTCACATTGAATTGGAATAATAACAGAATTTGAAGCTACAAGAGAGTTTAACGTAATTAAACCTAATGAAGGAGCACAATCAATTAAGATATAATCATATTCATCTGCTAATTCGTTTAATGCTTTTTTAAGCATGTATTCACGCTCAATTTTATCAACTAGCTCAATTTCAATGGCTACTAAATCAATATGAGCAGGAATCAAATCTACATTAGGAGATTCTGTTTTAATTATGGTTTCCTTTGCACTTGCTGTATGTTCTAAAACTTGATATGTTCCAAGGTCTACACTTTCTACATCAATACCTAATCCAGAAGTGGCATTTGCCTGTGGATCCGCATCAATTAATAATACCTTTTTTTCTAGAACACCTAAAGCAGCTGCTAGGTTTACCGATGTAGTAGTTTTACCTACACCTCCTTTTTGATTTGCTATTGCAATGATTTTGCCCATACTGTTATATGTATTTACAGAACGTAAAAATACAATTATTTATGACTTTTAAAAGTGGAAGATATTAACAAAAAAAGTTAAACTTCTGCATAAAATTGTTCCCTGTTTTTTTATCAGGGTTTTTCCCTTTGGTAAACTAGGAGATATCATGTGAAACTTATTTGGATAGGCTAGTATGTTTGCAGTGTTGTTTTACAAAAAAGAAAAGTAAAAGGATTGATCAACCTTAACTAACGCGTAAACCGAAAAGCGAACGAGTAGGTAAATTTTAAAAACTATTAATAAAACTATCATGAAAAAAATTTTAATGCTAATTGTAGTAGCTTTAGTAGCTATTAGTTGTAAAGAAGAGGAGATTGTTTCTAACCCAAATGAAGAAACCGTTGAAACGGTAAAGAAACATGAAGGAAAGCCAATGCTTCATTTCGATAGAGTAGAAGAGTTACAATCTTTTATAAAAGAACGTGTAGCGTCGGAAACTGATTATTTAGAGGAAGCTAAAGTATTTTCCGAAAGAGGTACTTATAATCCATTATTGTTGGTTTACAATTTAGATCAAAGAGAAGCGGAAGCTTTAGGTGTTGAGGAGAAATCTATTCCTACGGTTGCTTCAAATGATGATATGTTATTGTTGATGTTAAACGAAAATGGAGAAATTGGTATCGAAGATAAAATCTATAGAATTGATGGAGAATTCGTTTACACTTACACTGCTTCTTCAGGTTCAGGAGATATAAATAACTTTATTGAGCAATATCAATCTGGGAAATTAAAGATTAGAAGAGGAGAAACGTTAGAGTTTAGTAAATCTTTAACTGTATTTATGCACGAGAATACTCAAGAGAATGAAGAGTTTGTTACAAAATCACAAACTAATTACCAGTATTTTAGTAGTAACTATCGTATGAAGGCACGTCAGTTTGATGGTTTTTGGGGATTCTATAGTTCTATCGGAGCAAGTACTAAAGTTGAAGAACGTAAAAAGTTCTTATGGTGGTCTTGGTGGAAAACTGCTAAAACAGATAACAGACTAGAATATGATATGGCTTTTGAAGTAAGATCTACTCCAGGGTTTCCTCCGGTAAACTTTGTTACTTCAGCATCTGGATCAAGATATTGTAACTGTAATAACGCACAAAGAACATTTGCATGGTCAGTTGGTTTTCCTTGGGCTCCAGAAAGATACATTCCTTTAGAAGGGCAATCTAGACATTGGGCACATTGGTATACAACAAATCCAAATACTGTTTCAGTTACTTTACAATACTAAAATTAGAAGTTAACAAAACTGATATATAGAAAAAGTCCTGAGAATTTTCTCAGGACTTTTTTATTATTTATAATAAATGTAAAACTATCCGTTTAACATTACAGGCATTACTAACATTGTAACATGTTCACCGTCTTCTGTTCCGTCAATTGGAGTTAAGATTCCAGCTCTGTTTGGTAAACTCATTTCTAATTGAACATCATTAGCATTTAAGTTGTTTAACATTTCGCTTAAGAAACGAGAGTTAAAACCTATTTGCATATCATCTCCTTGATAATCACAGCTCAAGCGTTCATCAGCTTTGTTTGCGTAATCTAAATCTTCAGCAGAAATGTTTAATTCAGTTCCTGCCATTTTTAATCTGATTTGATGAGTCGTTTTACTAGAGAAAATAGAAACACGTTTTACTGAATTTAAAAACGAAGCTCTATCAACTGTTAGTTTGTTTGGGTTCTCTTTAGGAATTACCGCTTCATAATTAGGATATTTCCCGTCTATTAAACGACAAACTAAAACTACATTGTCGAAAGTAAATTTAGCATTTGTGTCATTGTATTCTACTATAACATTTTCATCAGCTCCTCCTAAAATTCCTTTTAATAAGTTTAAAGGTTTTTTTGGCATGATAAATTCTGCAGATTTATCAGCAGAAACATCAGTTCTTGTGTATTTTACCAATTTGTGTGCGTCAGTTGCAACAAATGTTAATTCTTTTGAGTTGAATTGAAAAAATACTCCGCTCATTACAGGTCTTAAATCGTCATTACCAGCAGCGAAAATAGTTTTCGAAATTGCAGTAGCTAACACATGAGCAGGGATTTCTGTACTTGTAGGAGAAGGTAACTCAATAGCTTTTGGAAATTCTTCACCGCTATAAAATGCCATGTCGTATTTTCCTTGTTCAGAACTTATTTCAATTGTGTTCTCTCCTTGAGTCTTAAAAGTTAAAGGTTGGTCAGGGAACGTTTTTAATGTGTCTAATAATAAACGAGCATTAATAGCTATTGATCCTGAATCAGTGCTTTCCACATTGATAACTGCGCTCATTGTAGTTTCTAAATCAGAAGCTGAAGCAGTTAATTGGTTTTCAGATAGTTCAAATAAAAAATTATCTAAAATTGGTAATGTGTTATTACTATTAATTACCCCACCTAAAACTTGTAATTGCTTTAATAAATGTGAGCTAGATACAATAAATTTCATTTTTCTTATTAAAGTAGTTTGATTTACAAAGATATTCTATTCAATTAATATTAAAAATTAATTTATCAACACTTTTGTTTTTATTGTTGATTAGTTAAATAGGTAGTTAATTTGAATTCCACCGTAAAGATTTCCTCCTGGAACTCTTTCGCTTTCTAATTTCTTCGTGTGGTGCACAATCATGTATTTGAAATTAAATCGATTTGCTGTAAACCAAAATCCGAATTCAGTCGTTAGTACCAAAGGTCTTAATTCGTAGGTTACAGTGTTGTTGCTAGTAAGAAAGCTTCCTTGTATTGTTGCGTCATATAATGTGAAGCGAATCATAGGATTGATGTAAAAGAAAGTTTCAATTTCATTATTGAATTTAGATTTTTTGTTGTTCAAATTACTGCCAAAACCTATAGAGTTAGCTATGCTTTGTAGTTTTTTGGTTCCGATTCTACTAAAAATTCCAGTAGATATATCTGTGAAAACAGTTCCTAAGTTTGCTGAATTTTTCCAGTTTAAGTCGAAATAGTTGCTTCTTTTTATTAGTGGTTGAACAAAATCAGCTCTAAAGTTCAAAGCAAAAGCATCCTTAATTTGATATTTCCATCCATCAGCAGGATTGAAGCCATATATGCTATGAACAAAATTCATTGATTGTTCTCCGAAAGCTGATGGACCGATTACTCCAATTTCTCCAGACAAACCGAAAAATGAATTATTCTCATAAAAATTTTTGAATCCAGCTCCAGCATATAAATACCCAGCAAAAGGTCTATCGTGCTCAGAAATATCTCTAACATTTGCTCTGAAAGGAGAGTATAATTTCTGGCCTAGTTCGAAAGAATAAATCTTTTTGATTAGTTTGTTTGAAATACTATCTGTCGCAAAACTATAATTTAAGAATACACCATTTGTATAGTAGCGATCTTGTGTGGTTGAAATATAAAGGTCGTTGTCATTTG
Organism: Tenacibaculum sp.; assembly: GCA_022448525.1. Taxonomy (GTDB): domain Bacteria; phylum Bacteroidota; class Bacteroidia; order Flavobacteriales; family Flavobacteriaceae; genus Polaribacter. The sequence continues at coordinate 10,213 of JAKVCX010000001.1, read as the reverse complement.
TTATGCTGAAAACACTCTTGTATTTTGCTTGTGCGTAGGTCGTTAAAGCTACCAAAAGCAGTAGAGTGCTTAAAATTGTTTTTTTCATAAAATATATGTTCCGCATTAAAGGTAGTGAAATAATGAAAAATTGATTAGAATCTTAGTGATAATTTATACTTTAGTAATTCATTAATGTTTTATGGAAAATAACCCAAAATTAACCGTTGAAGACTTTCAAAGCATCAAAAGCAATGAAGAGTTACTTAAATTAATTTCTGATAAAGGGGTTCCTTTTGCTAAAGTGAAAAGAGAACTGAATTATGAGAATGAATTGAGATGTTTGCAGATAGAGTTGGTGAAATTGCAACAATGGATAGCTAAAAATAATAAACGTGTTGCGGTTATTTTCGAAGGACGAGATGCTGCAGGAAAAGGTGGTAATATCAGGAGGTTTATGGAGCATTTGAGTCCAAGGTCTTCTAGATTGGTTGCTTTGAATAAGCCTACGGAAGTTGAAAGAGGTCAGTGGTATTTTCAAAGGTATATTAAAGAGTTGCCAAATCCTGGAGAAATCGTTTTTTTCGATAGAAGTTGGTATAATCGTGCAGTTGTGGAGCCTGTAATGGGCTTCTGTTCTGAAGCGCAATATAGAAAGTTTTTGGTTCAGGTTCCTGAGTTTGAACATATGTTGTATGAAGATGGAGTAGTGGTAATTAAGTTTTGGTTGTCAATTACAAAAAAGGAACAGCAAAAAAGATTTGACGCTAGAATGGGGAATCCTTTGAAACATTGGAAATTCAGTCCAGTAGATAAAAAAGGTCAGGAGCTTTGGGATCGTTATACACATTATAAGGAGGAAATGTTTACGAATACTCATACCACTTATTGTCCTTGGACGATTATAAAAACAAATACAAAAAAGGTTGCAAGGTTAGAGGCAATTAGACATGTGTTATCGAAGTTTGATTATGATGGTAAAGAAGATGCGATGACAAATTTAAATCCAGATCCAAATGTAGTAATGCGTTATTACAGGTCTGTAATACAAAACGATTAGTATGAATAAAGAAAATAACGTTAATAAAGTTCCTTTTAAATTAACAGAAGAGGGGGCTGAAAGGCTCAATTCAAAAGAGGGTTTGATTACTATTTTATCAAAAGAACCTTATAATATAGAAAGAGCGTTACGATATGTTAACTATCTAAATAAATTAGAAGAGCTTCAGGTTGAATTAATTCGTTTGCAAACCTGGGCAATTCAAAAAGGAGAACGAATAATTATTTTGTTTGAAGGTAGAGATGCAGCTGGAAAAGGTGGTGCTATTCGAAGAATTACAGAAAGAATTAATCCTCGTCATATGCGCATTGTTGCCTTACCAAAACCAACAGAAGAACAAAATACACAATGGTATTTTCAGAGATATGTAGAGCAGCTTCCTAAAGCAGGGGAATTAGTATTGTTTGATCGAAGTTGGTATAATCGTGCTGTTGTGGAGCCTGTAAATGGATTTTGTACTGAGGATCAGTATAAGGTTTTTATGAAGCAGGTGAATGGTTTCGAAAAGATGATTTTGCAATCTGGTATAAGGTTGGTTAAAATTTATATGTCTATCTCAAAAAAGGAGCAACAGAAACGATTCGATGAAATAAAGAACGATCCTTTAAAACAGTGGAAAATGACGCCTGTTGATGAAAGAGCTCAGGATTTATGGGATAATTACACGGAGTATAAAAAGAAAATGTTTAAAAAAACAAATACAGAATTATCTCCATGGAAGATCATTAAAGCCAATAGAAAGACTCACGCAAGAATTGCATGTATTGAGCATATTCTTGAGAGTATTCCATATGATAAGAATACCGAGATTTAAACTGGAGTCTCGTTTTCGTTAAATGCTTTATAAACTTCTTCAAAAATAAAATGCATTTCACCTGCAATCTGTTTGCTGGTTTCCATGTATTTTTCGTTTTGATTATCTGTGTTGTCGGCTATTTTTGGATCTGTATAAGGTAAATGGAAACGTTGAATTGCGTCTGGAATAAAAGGGCAATTCTCATCTGCACTGTCGCAAGTTGTTATCGCTAAATATGGGTAATTATTGCTATTATCGTCGTACAGCTTTGAAAATCCTAGTACAGATTTTTTAGTTCCTGGATATGAGATTAAATAACGAGGGTTTTGATGTGAAAAGTCATCAACATTAAATATAAAACCATTTTTTTGAAGACATTTAACTGTGTTTCTATGGAAGGCAGTTGTTTCTGTGCCTCCTGAAAAATGATATATGTTGTCTAAGTTAAAATAATCACTAGCAAAAAAGGACCAAACTTGAGCCATTTGACTTCTGCGAGAATTGTGTGTGCAGATAAAATTTAAGTTTACTTTATCTCTGTCTTCTAGCTCTTCTATAATTTTATCGGCGATTGAAAATAGTAAGTCTTTTCTTTCTTCGGAAAGCTCTAAATCTTTCTCTGCATTTTCGAAAAACTCAATAATGGTTTTCTTAGTGGTGTTAATCATTATTTATTACTCTTTTATCTCGGGGATAATGTATTTTTGTATCTTGATTATTGAGTACAAAATTAAGAAAGATAAGAGGCTTCTATATTTAAGTTAAGGTTAAGTATGTGTTTAGAAATCGGTAATAAAGTTGCTGTTTTAGATGATGTTATTGAAGGAATCGTAACGAAAATCATAAAAAACGAAATTTTAATTAAGACTAATGATGGGCTTGAATTGTGGTTTGATAGGTCTGAATTGGTAAAGATAGGTGTGAGTCAAAAAGAGTTGTCGAAAAAAGTGTCTGTTGACCGTTCTATGTTGAGTCAAAAAGTAAAAGGATTAGAAAAGAAAAAGAATTCTCCTTTTAAGAAAACAAAGAATGAAGTTGTGATGGAGGTCGATTTGCATATTGAGAAGCTTGTCAAATCTAAAAGAGGAATGGATAACTATGATATTTTATCTATTCAAATGGATACTGCGAAAAGAAAGGTTGAATATTGTATTCAAAAGAGAATTTCCAAAATAATTTTTATTCACGGTGTAGGAGAGGGTGTGTTGAAGTCAGAATTACATTATCTCTTAAATCGGTATAATGTAAAATATTATGATGCTTCGTACAAAGAATATGGTTTAGGAGCAACGGAAGTCTATGTTTTTCAGAATTAGTAATGTTGTATTTTTGTTTAAAATTTAGGTTAAAATGAAGCAGGTGTATTTAGATCACGCGGCAACTACATATATATATGATGAGGTTGTTGAGGTAATGATGGAGAGTATGAAAAGTAATTACGGGAATCCATCATCGATTCATCAATTTGGAAGAAAGGCGAAAGTAGCTGTTGAAACTGCAAGGAAGAATATAGCGAAAATAATAGGTTGTAGTTCTTCTGAGATTATTTTTACATCAAGTGGAACTGAAGGTAATAATCTTATTTTGAACAATGCAGTCGAAAATTTGGGAGTTAAAACCATTATCACTTCAAAAATTGAACATCACGCTGTATTGAATGTAGTGGAAAACTTAAGGGTAAAAGATAGGATTGAAGTTAGGTTTGTTGGTTTAGATGAGTCGGGAAATGTTGATTTGGGAGATTTAGAATCATTACTGTCTGAAATTGATGGTAAAGTAATGGTGTCTTTGATGATGGTGAATAATGAAATAGGAAATATTTTAGAGTTTCAAAAAGTAGGGGCTTTGTGTTCTAAGTATGACGCGCTTTTTCATACGGATGCAGTTCAGGCTGTCGGGTGTATTCCAATTAACTTAAATGAATTTAATGTCGATTTTCTAGTAGCTAGCGGTCATAAGTTTCATGGGCCGAAAGGAGTTGGTTTCGTGTTTGTTAAAAAAGATTATGTTGTAAAGCCAATGATTCTTGGAGGGAATCAAGAGAAAGGAGTTCGATCTAGTACTGAAAATGTTCACTCGATTATTGGTATGGAAAAAGCCTTGAATCTTAGTGTGAGTACTATGGTAAAAAGTACAGAAAAGATGGGGGAGCTGAAGAGTTATTTCGTTCAAAAGTTGACAGATAATTTTGATGGAATACAATACAATGGGAATTCTAAAGGAGGTGAATATGGAGTTTCTAAGATATTAAGTGTTCGTTTTCCGAAGCAGAACAAAATGTTGTTGTTTAGTTTAGATTTAAAAGGTGTTGCTGCTTCTTCAGGAAGTGCATGTCAGAGTGGAGGAGTAAAAGTGTCTCACGTTCTTAAAGAGTTTTTAAGTGAAGAAGAACTTAAAAAGACGTCGATAAGATTTTCCTTTAGTGATTCTGTAAGTTTTGATGAGTTAGATCACGTAATAGATTCTTTAAATTCAATTCTTTGAAAATATAAATTTTTCTTATTTTTAAATCTTGATTTTTGCTTTTTCTGTAATTAAGTTGTTTTAATGAGGTTTTTCATTGCGGGTTGATAGTTTGGGTTAATATGAAATTAAAACCTCTTAAATTAACTTTAAACCGGTTAGTTATGATTTGTTTTTGTTATAGTAATTTCACTACCTATTGTTTTTGCTGATTTGTTAAATTTTTCTAAAAAAAAGTGACTGTTCACCAAAATTCGTGTCGAATAATTGTTCGTGCGAAATAAAATATTTTATATATTTGCACCCGTTACGTTCCCCCGTTGTCAGGAAGTTGATGAAACTGACTGAGATGGGATCTTTAGCTTTTTAAATGTCTGAGACGGAGGGATGTAGTTATTTCACTAATAATTCTTCACTGATTTTTTATAGCAATAAGATTTTATCTTGAAAAGAGTTCATGAGTTTAAATTAACTTCATGTGTCTACTTCTTGACAACTAATAATTGAATGTTAATGTAAGTTTTCAAATAGAAGTTGTCATTATGAGGAACTTTTACTCGTTAAAATCCCCTAATGTAAAGGTAATCTTTGCATTGTTTTTTCTTGTGTTTATTTCACAAGCTTTCTCACAAGTTGCTATTTCCGATCCAGATCAAAATGTCTCTGGAACCATAACGTTTACTGATAGTGGTGGTGCTGGTGGTAATTATGGAAATGGTGAGAATCAATCAATAACGCTTACTTCAACTACAGGTGGTCCATTAATCGTTGACTTTAGTTCTTTCTCGGTAGAGGGAACGGGTTTTGGAGGGTGTTTCGATTTGTTATCCATTTATGATGGTAACAATAATACCGGAACATTATTAGCTCAATATTGTGATGATTTCCCTCCAGGGGGATTTGTAAGTTCAATTGGAACACAATTACATTTTGAATTTATTTCAGACGGTAGTGTAGTGCAAGCAGGTTGGGTGGCAACTGTTTACCCATCACCTTCTGACCCTACTTTTCCTAATTCAGACGGTGACGCCTTTGACAACTCAGCAGATGCCGATGATGATAATGATGGAATTTTAGATCTTATTGAATTAGGAAGTTGTGCAGGTAGTGGAATTAGTGTCGATTGGAGTAGTGAATATACTGCTGGTGGTGCAGACGAAACTCTTGGAGATGACCCAATAGCAAGTCCTACTTTTACAAGTTCAAACGGTGTTGGTATAACATTACAAAGAGAGGTTACAACTGGCTTTCCAAACCAACAATATAGAATAAATGATAATTTTAGTACTGGGGCATATACTCTTTTTCAAAGTTCTTTAACTCCTGGTACGGGAGAGTCAATACATACATTTACATTTGATCAACCTGTTTTTGATTTGGCTTTTACAGCATTTGATGTTGATACAGGAGGTAATTTTACTGATAATATAGATTTTATTTTTACTCTTGCGGATGGTTCAATACACACGTTAGATCCATCGGAATATACTACAAATGGACAAACAGTTTCAGGAAATACTGTAACTGGAGGAGGTACTGATGTTAATTTTGTTATAGATGGTATTCAAGAATGGGTTATAAGTTTAGAAATTAGATATAGAAATATAGGAACTTCACCAAGTGCTAATCAGGGGTTTGCATTAGGTGATTTTACTTTTTGTACGGCACAAGACACTGATGGTGATGGTACACCAGATTATTTAGATTTAGATTCTGATAATGACGGGTGTTTTGATGCTTTAGAAGGAGCTGCAGGGATAACAACAGCTCAGGTTGATGGGGCAGGTAGAATTACTGGAGGTCAAGACGGTAACGGAATTCCTACGTTAGTAGGTGCTGGTCAGGCTATTGGTACTTCTACTGATTTTAGCACAAGAGACGATCAATGTGACGATGATGGAGATGGTGTTCCTAATGTTAGTGATCAATGTAATGGATACGATGATACAGCAGATCAAGATGGAGATAGTGTGCCTGATCGTTGTGATTCGGATAATGATAATGATGGTATAACTGATGTAAATGAAGGTTTAAATTGTTCTACAGGAGCTATCAATTCTGGAACAACAGGTAGTTCTTTAGGAGCTGGACAAATAAATAATATTTATACTCAGGATGGAGTAAATGTTGATTTAACAACAACAGTAACGGGAGCTACATTAACACAATTACAAGCAGAAGGAGTTACAGGTGTTAGAGTTCAAGCACAAAATGCGGATGACGGAGCGGGTGATTCTGTAGTATATACTTTCACGTTTAGTGAACCAGTTGCAAATGTTGAGTTTAGATGGTCAGGAATAGATCAAGGTGATAAAGTTACTATTAGTTCTAATGGACCTTCGGGAGCCAATACTGTATTTTTAGGTAATCTTACTGATCCAGTTTCGACTACACCGAATTCTGATTATGATGGAACAGGTGCTGGCGATCCTAATACAAGTGGATTGTTGTATGAAATTTCAGGGAATAATTCTACTTCAGCTACAATAACTTCATTTATCAATGGAGGTGATGCGACGAGAAGTTATTCTGATGTTGTTATTAATGGTTTAGTTTCTTCGTTCCAAATTTCTACAAGAAAAGAAAGACAAGATGGAAATGTTGCAAACAATGGAAATGTAACTTTTGTTTTTGATAATTTCGAATACTGTACATATGATGATACAGATAACGACGGTACTCCAAACCATTTAGATTTAGATTCTGATGATGATGGTTGTTTTGATGCTTTAGAAGGAGGAGAAAATATTTTAGCAACTCAAATTAACGGTTCTGGTGTAATTAATGGAGCTGTTGATGGAAATGGTATACCAAACTTAGCGACTGCAGGTCAGTCAATTGGATCAGCTCTTGATGCTACAGCTACCGATGCTCAATGTGATGATGATGGTGATGGAGTTTTAAATGGAGTCGATGTATGTAATGGTTCTGATGATTCAGTAGATGAAGATGGAGATGGAGTTCCGGATGGTTGTGATTTGGATGACGATAATGATGGGATATTAGATACAGTTGAGTTAAATTGTTCAGGAGTAATTTCCTATGAGTATTATGATGGTACTCCTTCTGGAAATACTGTTGATAATATTCCAACGACAGGTGCAAATGCAACAGGAACTTTTGCTTCTTTTGATGTAGATGCTATTATTGCTTCTTTAGGTCAAACTAATGATACTTATGGCTTTAGATTTACTGGGTATTTCAATATTGCAACAGAGGGAAGGTATAATTTTTATCTTTCGTCAGATGATGGTTCTAAATTATTTATCGACGATGTTGAGATAATTGATAATGATGGTGATCATGGAGTTGTTACTAGAACAGGAACTCAATATCTTTCTCCAGGTTTACACAAATTTGTGGTGCTTTTTTATGAAAATTTTGGCGCTGAATCTGTAGCTCTTGAATATGAATTACCTGGGACTATTTCAAGACAAAATATTCCTTTTGCAAATATGTTTTGTGCTTTAGATACAGACGGCGATGGTACTCCAAATCATTTAGATGGTGATTCTGATGGAGATGGCTGTTCTGATGCTAATGAACAATATAATGATAGAAATGCTGATGGTGGTGATGGTGCTCAATTTGGTTCGGGTGATCCATCAACTGTTGATGCAAACGGGCAGGTTACAGAAACAGGTGTTGATTATGGTTTAGCGTTAAATAGTAATGTAACAAATAATACTGTTGACTTGTGTGGTACACCAGATGCAATTGACGATTCAGTATTGACAAATGAAGATACAAGTGTTACAATTACAGTAAGTTCTAATGATATTATTGGTGACGACGGAGGAGATGGTGAAGATTATAGTTTAACTTCTGGTCCGTCAAATGGTGCAGTTGCTGAAACTTCAGACGGAGTTTTTGTTTACACACCTGATCCTAATTTTAGTGGTGTTGACACTTTTACTTATACTATTACGGATGCTGATGGAGATACAGATGTTGCTACAGTTACAATTACAGTAGTGCCTGATACAGATGAAGATGGAATTGTTGATACTGCTGATTTAGATGATGATAACGATGGTATTTTAGATTCAGAGGAATGTACAATTGTGGATGTTCCTGCTTTTTCTATTTCAAGTGGAGCTAGTAATACTTTCAACATAACATCAGCAAATGGAGTTGTATTTGATATTTCATCTTTAGATAATAGTTTCAATATTGAGATTAACGGAGTTAGTTTAGTACCAGAGCAAATACAATTTGATAATTCAGCTCTTACAGCTGGTCAATCTTTAGCAGTTTTTGCTTCGGATAATACTGCTTATGGACAATCTGGAAATCCGAACGTTTGGACATTAAATTCTAATAATGCTGATCCTTCATTTTTACAAATGAAATTAATTGTAGATGAGTTAGGTAATGTTTCTTTAAAGGCTAGAAGAACTACGAGTTCTGCTTTGGAAGAAATGATAATTGATCCTTCCGATTCTCAATTTAATAATATCACATGGAATACTTCAGGTTCCAATACAATTACCGTAAGTCAACTTCCAGTCGGGCCTACATATTTATTTGTAGATCCATTCGGTTTAAGTTGTCCCGATACTGATGGAGATGGTACTCCTAACTATTTAGATTTAGACTCTGACAATGATGGATGTAATGATGCACGTGAATCAGGTGGAGTAGATGGAAATAGTGATGGTGTTTTAGATGGGACAGGATTCGATGGTGATGGATTAGTTGTTGGTGGAACAGGAGGTTATAACGGAACTACTGCAGCTGATGATGAAATATTACCAACTATTGTCGTTGTTGATGCTACAGCTTTGGTTGATCAAAATACTGTGGATGGAGATTCTGCTACTTTTACAATTACATCGGCAAATGCAACCACAACAAGTTCCTATACAGGTGCTGCTCCAACCACAACACCAGATTATACAACAGGTACTGACACTTCATCAGGGATAAATTATCAATGGTACATCGGAGATCCAAGTTCTGGAGGTATTGCAATCGGTGCAGCTGATTCAAATTACTCTGGAGAATCTTCTAATACATTAACTGTTAACGATGTTACTGGGTTAGATGGTACAGTATATTATTTGTTAGTTACTCATGATAATAATGTTTGTACTGAAATTGTTAATAATGCAACTTTAAATGTTGATTCTGCTCCAACAGCAAATGACGATACGGCCACTGTAAATGAGGATGCTAGTACAACCATTACCGTAAGCACTAATGACGCTATTGGTGGAGATGGCGGCGACGGAGAAGACTACAGTTTAACTTCTGGTCCATCAAATGGTACAGTAACAGAGACTTCAGACGGAGTATTTGTTTACACACCAAACGCTGACTTTAACGGTAGCGATAGCTTTACATATACAATTACAGATGCAGACGGAGACACAGATACAGCTACAGTTGTAATTACAGTAAGCTCAGTAGATGACGCACCAGATGCAGTAGATGATACAGCTACAGTAAATGAGGATGCAACCACAACGATTACCGTAAGCACTAATGATGATATTGGTGGAGATGGTGGCGATGGAGAAGACTACAGTTTAACAAGTGGTCCATCTAATGGTACGGTAACAGAGACTTCAGACGGAGTATTTGTCTACACACCAAATGCTGACTTTAATGGAACGGATTCATTTACATATACGATCACAGATGCAGACGGAGATACAGATACAGCTACGGTTACTATTACAGTAACAAGCATAGACGACGCACCAGATGCAGTAGATGATACAGCTACAGTAAATGAGGATGCTTCTACAACGATTACCGTAAGCACTAATGATGCTATTGGTGGAGACGGTGGCGATGGAGAAGACTACAGTTTAACAAGTGGTCCATCTAATGGTACAGTAACAGAGACTTCAGACGGAGTATTTGTATACTCGCCAAATACTGACTTTAACGGAACTGATAGTTTCACA